>CAWBTP010000015.1:0-255586 GCA_963791795.1 uncultured Acidimicrobiia bacterium | reverse complement strand
CGTTTGCCGATCCATGTACAGCAACATGGTGGCAAACAGCAGCAACAGGCAAACCGACCATTTCCAGAAGGGCGGGCGGGAAGGGTTCATGCGTCCCATTCTTTGCCATCCCGTTCCAACAACGCAACCACCCCGGCGGCAAATACCCGAAACAACGTCTCACCTTTGTCGGCCGAAGCCTCTTTGGGTAGCCAATGTGGCCTAACGGGCTTCGATCCGGCGTTACCCACGCCCGGCTGGCTGGAACGAACGCCCGTCCCCATTCAACATCCGTAGCGGCCGCATAATCGCCCACAAGCTGCGGCTGGATCCGCAGCATCATGGACGTTTCCCATTCGCAGGCATGGCCCATTTGGGTTTGCCGAATTGACGAGTCGGCTTCATTTGGGCTATCTCCGGCAGACCAATAAGTGGCGGAGAGCAACGCAAGTCGTTGCGACGACGATACCTCTGACGTAACTCAAACAATGCCTGTTGAGCTGGGACTATGTTGCCGCCGTGTCCGTTGAGCAAAACGAGGCGTTGAAATCCACTGAAGAGAAAGCTTTCGGTCAAATCAATCAACAGGTCCAAATAGACGCGTGGTGAGGCCGAAACCGTCCCGGGAAAGTCCAGATGATGATGTGAATTGCCCAGCCAGAGCAATGGCGCGAACAACACCCGCCCCGCAGCGGCTCGCAGACGCGGCGCATCACTTCTCCCAGCAGGAGACTATCCGTAAACACCGGCATATGCGAACCGTGTTGCTCGAGTGCCGCGATTGGAATCACTACCGGGATGTCCCGCGACAACTTTGCCACGTCCGTCCACTTCATCTCCAGCAGTTGCATAAAACGTCCCTCCGGAAACAGACGAAACAAGATCGACTTGCTTTCTTGACATGAAACAAAAAACCAGACTCCCACGCGCCGACGATGTCGATTGATCTTATATTTGATATCGAATTTAGTCTGGCAATTATCCGTGTATCGGACTACTCGCGGGGAACGGGCCTCTGACGACCTCCAACTTCCGGATGGCCGACCATCCCTCTGGGAACGACGTTCGACCTACTTCGGTGATTCGGCGGCTATCGGTCAACTGGCCCGCACTTCTCGCGTTTAAACAGCAGTCGACTGGAATGAGATTTCAGTGAAACGATTGCTGTCCAGAACCTGGGAACCTTCATGGAATTTTGCACATCGGCGCGATTCTTTGGGAGAAAGCCCAGAAAGCGCAATTTGGGCGCATCCAAACGTAACTCGAGGCTTCCCTGCCTAATCGGGGCGTCAATTGCTTGATCGTGAGCGAAGGCAGAAAACAGGCCCGATTTGAATACGCGGTCTTCAGCGTCGAGTGAGTATCCACGACCCGGCTCTAGGCCCGGGACTCGGCAGGACATGTCCCACCCGCACAGTAACAACACTAGCCAAACTGTTGCAGTCTCGGCCTCATGTGACTCCTTAGCGGTCTGATCGTAATTCTCGAGTATCCCTTGGTCTTCTCTATGAGAGCTCTGGTGCGGGGACGATTTTATCGGATGGCTCGACCGTAGTTCATCCAGTAAGTCGGAACAGCCCCAGTCAACGCCATAGCGAGCGGTGCCTGCTCCTTTTCTTGCTCGGCTCTTTCCTCCCACCATTGCAGCGCTGAAACCAATGGGATCGAGAATTCGGTCACAGTTCGTCCCTGTAGCACTGTCTCCCGTTCAGTCCAATTGGCATTTCAACCACCGAAACCAACTGTCCAATTTGTATCTGCCTAAGTGTGTTCACTATTAAACAATGGCTCGTGGACTCACTCGTCAAACTGGTTGGCACTCGTACCGGCTGACACTCGGCTTCGGAACAGACTGGAAGCGAGACTGATCGAAATTGGAGGTTCTTCCAATGCAAACATCGAAGTTGCTGTCTCTCGACGCAAACTCGCCAGGCGTGCTTGCGCCGCAATTGCTGTCGCCGCAACAGCACTGACGATGATCTTTATCCTCCCGAACGCGGCGGTCTTGCTCCGCGCGCAAACGTCGGGGCCAACGATGACCGTGCCAAACCTTGCGGTGCGGACAGCGGTCGATGGACTCGTGACTCCGATCGGACTTGCGTTTCTCTCCGATTCGGAGTGGTTTGTAATCGAGAAGAACACGGGGAACGTCAAGGTGGTGGAGGATGGTGCGGTCACCGGCACCGCGCTCGACCTGGCGGTCAACAATTTCTCCGAGCGGGGGCTTCTCGGGATCGCGCTCCATCCCGACTTTGAGGAGAACAACTTCGTCTACCTCTTCTGGAGCTGTGTCGCTCCGCCGCCACCTGCCGAGAACGAGTTCTTCCCGACGGCAAACGAATGCGCCCTGACGCCAGGGCTCGGCGCCGACTCGGACCATGCGCTCGCGGTCCCCCTGCTGGGCAACCGCGTCGACCGGTTCGTCTGGAACGGCGCGACACGACGCTCGCCTTCGACATCGAACCTGATCATGCTGCGCTCGTTTCAGAACGACGCATCGACCTCACCAACCGGCCGAACGGCGAGATCAGCCGCCGCGCGGCAACCACGACGGCGGCGTGATTCGCTTTGGACCGGACGGGAAGCTCTACGTTCATTCGGCGACGTCGGCCGGCGCGGCCAGCTGCAGAACCTTCCTTCCGGTCCGACTTTGACCGGCCTCGGCGACATCATCGCCGACGACCAGTTCGGCGGGCCCGGCCGGACGACGCGCACTTCACGGGCGTGATCATCCGGCTGAACGATGACGGGTCGACGCCAACCGACAACCCGTTCTTCTCCGTCGGCGCGGCGATGGGAGGCGAAGTAGGCCAGAACATCCAGAAGATCTTCGCCTACGGTGTTCGTAACGGCTTCGGGATGGCGTTCGACCCGCTCTCCGGCAACCTTTGGGACCAGGAGAACGGCGAAGACGCTTTCGACGAGTTGAACCTCATCGAGCCGGGAATGAACTCGGGCTGGATCCAGATCATGGGGCCGGCCTCGAGAGTCGCCCAGTACAAGCAGATCGAGACGACCGCCCTCCATCACGAGGACTTCCCGAACCTGCAGCAGTTCCGCTGGGGGCCGGAGCGAATCGCAGACACGCCGGCCGAGGCGCTCTCGAGACTCTTTGTGCTGCCGGGCTCTCACTACACCGATCCGGAGTACTCTTGGAAATTCGTTCTGGCTCCCGCGGCAATCGGATTTCTCAACAGCCGGGCGCTCGGACCGCAGTGGTTCGGCGACCTTTTCGTGGGCTTCTCGGTCAACGACGATCCGCTCGGAGGCGGCTTGATGGCGTTTGAGCTCACCGGAAATCGTCGGCGGATCGCGGGGGACCTCGTCGCCGACAACGCGACCTTCCACGACCCGAGGGCGAACAAGACCCAAATCGTCGGAACGAACTTCGGCATCGTCACCGATATCCAGACGGCGCCGAACGGCAACCTGCTCATCGTGGCGCTGGACACTGGAGCCGTGTACGAGATTTTCAAAGCAAAGTGAATTCTAGGTGATGCGTTTGCCTGACCCGAAGGAGAGGAGATGAAAAGAGTTCTGTCCTTCGTTTCGATCATCGCCGTGGCGCTGTTCGCCTATCAATGTGCACACGCTACCGGACTTCGGGCCGGGAGCGGTCCGTGGACAGCCATCGAGGTAGAAATCAGACGTCAGAGGGTCCCGCCACCGGTCGTCGGGGACGGGCCATGAGAAATGGGAGCATTTGAACCAAAACGTCAAATACCGGAGGTTAAACATGCCTAAGATATTCGCCGCCATGTCAGTCCTACTCACCGCTCTGGTCTACGCGGGCGTCGCCAATGCCCAGGAACTCTTCAAGGCCACACTCACCGGGGATCAGGAAGTCCCACCGGTTACTACCGACACAACGGGGAAAGCCTTCCTTGCGCTCAACAAGGCAGAAACTGAGATTGAGTTCGATCTTCACGTAAACAACGGCGTGGGAATTACTCAGTCCCACATTCACTGCGCGCAGGTCGGCGTGAATGGGCCGGTCGTTGTCTTCCTGGCCGGGTTACACGCCAATGGCCTTGAGGTCGACGGTAAGTGGGTGGGTAACGCCACTATCACCGACGCGAGCATTGTGAACCCGGCATGCGGCGCGACGGTTGCGGCCCTCGCTGCGTCGATGCGCAACGGAAACACCTACGTCAACGTGCACTCTGTCGCCCACCCTCCAGGGGTGATCCGAGGACAGATCGAGTCGACGGGAAAATAGCTACGATGGGGAGATAGGGATAGTTCCAAGACGCCACTACCACATCACCCCAGACGGCGCCGCTCAGCTCCTTGTCGTTCCGGACGACAGGTGGTGGTTCGTCCAGTATGATCCTTACGGGCTTCCGCAATTCGCTTCTTCAAGATCTCCAGCAGGTCCTTCTCCGCGATTATCGGGAAGGTCAACTTTTCTCCGTAGGAGCCCGCAATCCCGTTGTTTGAGGGGATTGAAGTCTGGAGCTTCGGCTCCTCTTAGCCTATCCGCTTGGCAGTGCAACAAAAAGCCGTTGCAGGGTTCGATCCTTGCAGCGGCTTTTTTGTGGAGTAAGGGCGAACCATCAGGCGGACCAGTCGGGCCGTCAAGCACTCGATCACCCATCTTGATCAATGGTTAGTGTCTTTACTTCCAACGGCCGTAACCATCTTGATAGCCGCGCATGAAACCTTCGCGGTATTGTCGCTTGTACACTTCCAGATCGCCGAAGCTGCTTCGGTAACCATGATCCCCATCCCGATAGCTCGGCTGAGATGCCGGATCAAATTTCGCGTGGTTGCTTAGATCTCTCTGTCCGGCACGGATGCCATCTCGATATCCGTTGTCGAATGCGATGTCGGAATAACCTCCGCGTGGCACTTCAATAATCGTTACATCACGGTCTCGTCTCTTATCGTGAGTGGCCATAGATCTCAGCAAACCTTCCCGGACGACTGTAGAAGGCGTCATCGTAGCCGCCTTGATATCCAGTTCGATATCCTTGCTTATATTCGTCTCCATCTCCCATGTGCTTGTCGTAGCCGCGATCTCCTTCCTTGTAGTCCTTAGTTTCAAGGTTGTACTTGGCTTGGCTTTCTCGGGTTTCACGACCTTGGTGGTATCCGTCCCGGTGGGGATTGCACTGCAGGTTGACAATGTACGCGAATGTCAGCCTTTTTTGATAGCCCGACCACCTAAGCTCCTTTGTCCCTTAGCGTGTCACGGCTCAAAGTGAAAAGCCGCTGCAACCCTACCGCGGCTTTGGGCACCGTTCAAAGAACGCTTGGCAGCACACCAAAATGTTGTTGCGCGACTGAAAGACGGCGTCACCTTCGAGGCGGCACAGACGGAGCTGAACGCATTCGTCGAAGACTGGGGCGAGCGTGTCGGCACGAAAGACCATGTCCCCACGAACCGTCCCGTGCGCGCAATAGACCACACCCTCCAATTGCGGGCGTTACAGGACGCGATCGTTGGGAGTTCCAGCCGGCCGATCTGGGTTCTGCAGGTCGCCGTGGGATTCGTGCTGCTCATCGTCTGCGCGAATCTCGCAAACTTGGTGATGGCTCGCGCCGGGTCACGCAGACGTGAGTTTGCACTGCGCACTGCTCTCGGCGCCAGCCGCGGCCGGCTGCTCCGGCAGTCGATAACCGAAGGTGCGGTGATCTCCGGAGCCGGTGGCATTCTGGGTCTGTGGCTAGCCAGCGCTGGCGTGCGGGCGCTGATCCGTGCTTACCCGACTAGCATCCCACGGACGAGTGAGCTTACGATCGATTTGCCCGTTCTGCTGGTTGCGCTCGGCCTCTCGACCGGGACTGCCCTGCTTTTCGGATTCGTGTCGCTCGGGCGCGGGAGAACGACTAGCTTGGTGACTGCACTCAAGGAGGGCGCAAGGGGTGCCAGCGGCGCCTGGCGTCATTACGCCCGTCGTGGACTTGTGATCGCCCAAGTCGCTTTCGCGGTGATGCTGGTTATCGGAGCGGGTTTGCTAGTTCAGACAGTCTACAACCTCACGAGGATCGATGCAGGATTTGACCGGTCGCGGCTGGTGACGTTCTCGATGACATTGCCAATGGCGAATTCAGATCCCGACACACGCGCGCAGGCATATCAGCGCGTCCTCGACAGGCTTCGCTCCGTACCGGGCGTGCTGGGAACGGTTGCCATGTCGGGTCTGCCGCCGAATCGAACTCCAGATGCGATCGCTACTCCTATCGAGAACTACACCTCCGACGATGGAAGGCCCTTTGAAATCATCGACTACTACCAATTCGTCATGGGCGACTATTTCGGGACGATGGGCATCCCGATCGTCGCCGGCCGCGGCTTCGAGCGAACCGACAACGCGTCGCAAGGCAAGGTGGCCATCGTCAATGAGACTTTGGCGAAAAGGATCTGGAAAGGGCAGAACCCGATTGGCCAGCGTCTGCGGCCTCCGGGTGGTTCGTTTGGCGCTACCGATGATGTCTGGCATACGGTGATCGGAGTAGCCAAGGACGTCAGGCAGCGCGGGGTGGAGCGTCCGGCAGGAACTGAACTTTACGTATCCCTTGACCAGCACGGCGTCTCTCCGCCGAGTATGAATGTGGTGATGCGGACGACGCTGCCACCGGCCGCGCTGTCAGGGACGATCGAGCGAGTGGTTCGGGAAGTGGACGCCGCGGTTCCCGTCGTGCGGCTTCGCGACATGGATTCGGTGTTCGCCGAATCGATTCGCCGGCCGAGACTCCTGGCGCAGCTATTGGGCGCTTTTGCCGGACTGGCGCTGCTACTGGCAGCCATCGGCACTTACGGTGTGCTCTCCTACATGGTTACGGAGCGCCGGCGCGAGATCGGCATTCGGGTCGCCCTCGGTGCAGCTCGCTCCCACGTGCTCACACAGATCATGAAGCAAGGGCTTCAAGTCACGGCGTTGGGTGTCACCATTGGCCTTGCAGGCGCGCTTGCCGTAAATCGGCTGATTGCGTCCCTGCTGTTTGGTGTGCAGCCGACAGATACCGTGACGATCGCCTTTGTGATCGCGACGATTACGGCCGTGGCGGTGGTCGCCAGTTGGCTGCCGGCGTGGCGGGCCTCGCGGCTAGACCCGAACGTCGTGCTCAGAGATGAGTAACAGCTGAGACGCTCTCTTACGCCATACTGCTATTTTCCTCAGTGGATCCTCGCTACACGGAAGTTGAGCCTGTGAAACGGCGTTCTCGGAATGTAAGAGAGCTCAGCTCCGAGCGGATGACGGGCAAACCGGAAGTTGGCTTCCCCGAGGCGACTGCCAATTCCGCATGATAGGGCGATAGGTCCTCACTAAACGACGTAGGAGGTGTGAAAAAATTAAGTTTTCGGGGGTCTTCGATTTTTCCCATCCATTTTTTGAGAAAGATGGGATGAAGTGTCTGCTTGGGGCTGGCCATAACGTGGCCTCCAGCTTTTTTCGACCCTTCAGGTCACGGTATGCTCCTTTTTTGTTCGCTTCTGGGAGTGTTGGTTCCCCAGAACCTTCGTTTCAAGACAGTCCGCCCTGGGCCATCGCCAAGCGGGGACGCCAGCACAGCCGAATCCACTGTTGCACGTTATAAGTTAGGCAAGCCCAGAACAGTTCCATTCTCACCTTTGCCAACCCGCGCAAACGGAACTGACGCAGCCCGAGCTTTTCTTTGATCCAAGCGTTGGGAAACTCGGCCACCGCCCCCCGTTGCCGGTAGGCCTGTTGGGCTGCCTCGGTTTCCATTTTCTGGCGAAAAGACACCACCACCGGGTCTTCGACACTGCGGACGATCGAGCGTCCCTTGGCAGCCTTCTGCGGACAACACTGCGACTTCAGCGGGCAGGCCTGGCAATCGGCCGCCCTGGCTCGATAGAGATTGTGGATGATCCCTATTCTTTTTTCCTGACTCTCATACTTGAGGATCTGGCCCTGAGGGCAGGTGTAGGTGTTGTGCTCGCAGTCATAGACAAAGGCCTCGGGCCGAAACTCGGGCGCCACGCCCCGCCGCTCCAGTTGCCCTACCGATTGGGCCTGGCCGTCTCCCATCGACCCGATGAAGTTAACGCCCCGTTGCTCCATCTCGATAATATTGGCTCGGCTGGTAAATCCTCCGTCGGCGACCAACTCGGCCGGGGCCTGCCCGCAAGTGTCTTCGATGCGCTCCTCGGCCGGCACCAGCTCCTCATAGTCGCTACCGGACTGGCTCACCTCGGCCGCCACGATGATGGTCCGTTTGGCGTCGGTCGAAATCTGCGCATTGTAACTGGGCGCATAGCCTCCATCGCTTTGCTTCATGATGCGGGCTTCCGGATCACTCCGACTGGCTCGAGCCCGTTGCTTCTGTTCGCTTCCCCTCTTGAGCGCTTGGATCTTTTTCAACTCCCGCAAGGCCAGCTCCAGTCGCTGTTGCTTCTCTCGGGTCGCTCGCTGGCGAGCCGCCACCACCTGCGCGCTCGTTTCTTCACCGTGGGCCAACCGGTTCATCTCCACTACCTGTTCCCGTGCGGCCTCCAAATGCTTTTGCAATCGAGCCTCACGACGAAAACTATCCGTCCCCGCGAAGGCTTTCACCTTCATGCCATCGTGCATGACCCGCTTCAGGTCGACCAGGTCTTCACTGCTCAGCACCCCCAAAACTTCGACAAACAACTCCTCCAATGCGGCGCCATGCTCCGTCCGAAAATCCGACACCGTGTGATGGTTGATCACGCTCATCCCCGTCAGCCACTGGTAGGCCGGATGATAGCCGCACCGCCGCTCGATCTCGCGCGCCGAACTCACCCCCTGACTGTAAGCCAAAATCCACAAACTCACCAATAAGCGCGGAGCCGTGGCCTCGGCCCCTGCCACCCCTTCCACGGCCCGGATCGTCTCATAATAGCGGCTCAAATCCACCTGCCCCATCAGTTCCCAAATGGCCCGTACCGGATGGTCCTCCTCCACCAATTCCTCCACCACGACCGAACGCAGCCACCCTTGTTGCCGATCAATGGCCTGTACCCTCGGTCGGGGTCGGATCGCCTCCCCGCCCGACTTCTCCACCACGCCGGCGCCTTCTACCGGCTCGGCCAGCCCAGTGGTCTGTTCATTTCCCATGGCGCGGCCTCCGAGATTTCTGGCTGAGGGACACGCGGCGAATCGTCAGCCGCTGTTTGTCCTCCACCACCCATTCAATCTCTTCCCCCTTCTCAATCTCCAGAGCCTGCGCTAACGGGGCCGGACAAATAAAATAAAATTGGCGATTCTTCTCCCCCCGCTGGATCACCTGTACTTTGCTGATAAACCCCATGGCCATACCTCCACGGCTTGGTCTCACAGTATGGCCCAGATTATATCATAGCTATATCGCTAGTCACATGCTTTTGATTTTTTCACACCTTCGTAGTGTTTACTGATCGAGTCGGGTGGTCGTGTAGTCACCTCCTCGGAAACTGACGCTGAAAGTCGGTTTTGGGTTGGATAGATGTGAACTCGAACAAGAGAACGTCAGAAGCGTGGTTAGAGCTCAACTTTAGCCGAGTGTATAGCTGGACGTGTACCGCGGCGTGTATCGCTAAATTCTATTTTTATTGCTTCTGCTGGATTGAGTGGATTGTGTTGTCAGCAACTTATTGATTCCAAAAAAGCAAGCAAGGTTCGAATCCCGCCCTCTCCACCAAAACGAGCTGATCAAAACCTAGACTGCTTCTTTGGCCGCTCGCTCTGCAGAGCCTAGAAACCAGGACGATCAAATTACTCCGTAGTACCTTGCCATCCAGTAGGGAAGGATGTAGTCGATGCCGGCACCTTCAATGTTTCCCTGGCCTCCACCGTATAGGAGAAATGGACTGCGCTGCCATAAGAAGTCCGTGCGCACTCGATCCAGGACGGGAATGGCGTTGCACGCTCGATCTTCGCCGCAGGCAGTGTAACGGGGATCGTTCCTCCAATCCGTCCATTCATCCCGGCGAGACCTGCTGAGCCAGTCCTCCAGCAGGTTGCGAGTCTCAGCATCACGCCCGCTGTCCGGTCCTTTCAACCCCCGGTCGATCATGTTGAAGTGTCCGTTGCCGTGATCGTCGGTGGTTCGTCGCATGAGGTTGTAGGCGTTCATGTAGAGCCCTCGGTAGTACGAGTTGTCCTCGAGCCGGATCAGGTTATACAGCGTGATCGTATTGAGGTTGAATTTGAAGTAGGAGTTGTGATCATCCAGCAGATCATAGGAGATGGGAATGATGACTGAGGAGGCGTACCAAAAACGGTAGCTCCGATAAGTGGACTCAAACCGGTCAGGGTTGACCCGACGCCCTACCTGAAGAAAGCTCAATTGCTGGTCAGGTCGAGTCCAGAAGATCGTGCTGACTTCTCCCGTGGGCATGACAACAGCCCAGTTGTTCTGGAGAAGAAAATCCAGCAGTCGTGTAGTGATTTCCCGGATCTCGGATCGCACCTCTGAGTCCTCGACGGCGTCGTAGGCGACACCTAAACCGAAGAAGACGCCCGCGTACTCGTCGCGGACTGTATTCCCGATCCAGTTGTAAGTTTTGCCTCCGAGTAAGGCGGTGTAGACACCGTGCGTTGCCTCTTCCGAGATTATGGCTTGGGCATAAGGAGAATCAGTAGGTACCAGGCAACGTGCCAGGAGATTGGTGCCAGTAACGTCCACAAGAGAGCGGATTCCACCAAGGGCTCGCCGAAGGTTCTCGAATGCCTCCGACGAGCTTGTTACCTTGTAGCGGAACGCTTCCGCAGCCAGGTAATGTCCCGTCCAAATGGAGGCGTTCCCACCACGGCTATAGCTGACTACTTCAGTACTCGTCGGCGCGGCAAACACAGGATCGATGATGACGTTGTACGGCATATGGAGTGCTTGAATGTTCTTGGAAATAGACAGGGCATCCTCCTCCGATCCATAAGCGGGGACCCCGGCTGCGAGAAGCAGCATCAACTGAAGCATGCTCATAACGTGAGATGCAGCGCCGTTCCTTGGTCTCTTCATTTGAAATCTCCCTTCGCTCAGTCGGCGTGATGGTAGGAGGCAGGAGGTCTGAGCGGTATTGGACTCGAGGGGAAGGATTCCCCACGATCTCTCGTCGGATTCTCTTTCGACTTTCCGCTGAAAGTATACGCTGACTCCCGATGGTTTGACCGATGAACTCCTGTTTTCTCTTCGCCGGTCGTATTTGCATCGTAAACACCAATTTGCCATCGGTGTTAGGGGCTGGGACCGATGTTTTTCGACTTCACTCTGTGTAAGATAGAGTGCTGGGAGAATTGTACATTTCACATACTGCAATTGGGACGTTGAACCTTAGGCAGCAATCATGGATGGAAGGGGTACCGCAGACAACCCGGCTAATCGTTTTGAGCGCCTGGCTTACGAGCCTGATGTTGATTCTCTCCAAGAAGAAAAGTCGCTGCCTGACACACAGGTGCTGCGAGACCTGTCGCGCTCGCTGATTACTCACAACGACAGCCCTGATGTCGGATTTGACGCCAGCATCAATCCTTATCGAGGTTGCGAGCATGGGTGCATCTATTGCTACGCCCGCCCGAACCATGAGTATCTGGGTTTTTCGGCAGGACTGGATTTTGAGACTCGCATTCTTGCCAAGCTCGAGGCACCAAGCTTATTACGTCAGGAACTCGCATCCCCAAATTGGAACTCTCAACCCCTCGCGATCAGTGGGGTTACCGATCCGTATCAGCCAGTGGAGCGCCGCCTGCAACTGACTCGACGCTGCCTGGAAATCTTGGTCGAGTTTCGCAATCCGGCAATTGTCATAACCAAGAATCATCTCGTTACGCGAGACATTGATCTTCTTGCCGATCTCTCACAGCACAACGCGGCGGCTGTATTTTGCTCCATCACCACGCTTGACCGAGATCTGGCTGGAAAACTCGAGCCGCGAGCTTCTCGTCCTGAGCGGCGGCTGAAAGCCATTGAGAGTCTTACGAAAGCGGGGATTCCGACGGGAGTCATGGTAGCGCCAGTAATTCCTGGAATGACCGACCACGAGATGCCGGCAATACTTCGGGCTGCATCTCAAGCAGGGGCTCGTTTCGCGGGATATACGCTTTTGCGTCTTCCCCATGGAGTGGCAGATTTGTTTGAAGCTTGGTTGGTCCGGCACTACCCTGAGCGTAAAGAGAAGGTATTGAATCGCGTTCGGGAAACCAGGGGAGGAAGACTCTATGATCCGCGTTTTGGAATGCGGATGCGAGGCGAAGGAGAGTATGCCGAGCACCTCTCAAAACTCTTTGCTGTTGCAAAGCGCCAAGCAGGATTGGCGACCAGCCGTTTGACCCTCTCTGTATCGGCCTTCAGGCGTCCCCACGCACAAATGGAATTGTTTGGCTAGTCCGGTCTCAAACTCACCCGATCTGCGGGGACAAAACGATCAGCCCTTCTTGACAACGCTCTTCTCCTGAGAGTCCTACGAGACTCTGCGAAACGCCGATCTCACATCCCGCCTCGAACTCCCAAACTCGGAACCCTCGACAACGAAGCCAACGTATCACTTTGGGTGAGTTGGCCACTGGCGCTGCAGGCGAAAGAACGCCGCGAGCCAGTGACCGATGCGCTAGGTCCGACCCACCTGTTGGAGTTGAACGCTCGTGCACTTTTGAACCGCTCATGAGCTGCTTAGCCCGTTAACCTGCAGGTTCCCAGAGACTCTCTGGCGATGTACCGGAAGGCTGAGGAGCGGCCACCTGGTTACGACAAATGACATCCAAGCAAGGGGGAGAGCAGATTTGTGGAAGCCTCGATGAGGGATTGCTGGGGCTGAATTTCCTGCCCGCATGGGAAAGATGAAACAAGAATCCGGAAAACTTACGAGGCTGATGGAGGAGTACCCAGGGGTGCAACTCGCGACGCTCGTTGACGGGCCCCCGGAAGGTGAGCCCTGGCTGCATGAAATGAAATTCGATGGCTATCGTCTCCTCGGCTTTGTTTCCAAGGGCACAGCCCGCCTCCGCACCCGTAACGGCAAGGACTGGACCGAAAATTTTCCCTCTCTTACGGCTGCGCTCCAAAAACTGAAAGCGAAGAGCGCAGTGCTGGATATGGAAGCTGTAGTTGTCGATGCCAAAGGAAAAACCAGTTTTCAGGCGCTTCAGGCAGCGCTTGGTGCTGCCGGAGACCGGAGGAAGATCGTCGGCTATGTCTTCGACCTTCTGCAGCTTGATGGCAAGGATCTAACTAAGTTGCCCCTGATTGAGCGCAAAGAGGAACTGCATAAATTGTTGAAACGATCAAATCAGCAGATGACACTTCGCTACAGTGATCACATTGTCGGCCACGGGGCTGAGGTGTTCGCCAAGGCTTGCGACACGGGCCTGGAAGGAATTGTGTCTAAGAGGGGAGATGAGCCTTATATCGCGGGACGGCAGAAGAGCTGGCTGAAAACCAAGTGTGTGCAGCGCCAGGAATTCATCATTCTCGGCTTCAGCGGTGCACGGACCGGCGATCGTGCATTGGGCGCCCTCTATCTCGGCTATCGAAAGGATGGCGCGATTCGATATGCCGGAAAGGTGGGCACAGGATTTTCCATGCAAGGAGCTCGCAAGCTTGCGGAACGTTTTCGGAAGCTAGCCATTAAGAAACCCACATTGACGTGGAGTGAAACCGAAGGTGTGACTGCGGCTGAGTGGCGGTCGATCCGCTGGATCAAACCGATCTTGCTCTGCGAGGTAGCTTTCACGGAGTGGACTCAAGACGGTCGCATCCGTCATCCATCATTCCAGGGCTTGCGACAAGACAAGGATGCCCGCGAAGCATCAAAGGAGACACCTGTGGCCACATCAATGTCAAAAAAGGCTGTGAGAAAGCCGAAAAGCACCAGCCTTACGGTCGCTGGCGTGTCAATTACGCATCCTGACCGCGTGATTTCCAAAACCAACCACATCACCAAAGGCGAACTCGCAGAATATTATGCTGGCGTCGCCCCTCTCCTCTTGCCGCGAATCGTGCGGCGGCCGTTGAGTTTGCTGCGCTGTCCTTCCGGCATCGGCGGCGGATGTTTCTACCAACGCAACCTCGGCCGAGGGTTGGCGCCAGACGTACGACCCTTTGAGTTCAAACATCAGGGGAACCGGCATGAGTATCTTTACATCGAGGACGAAAAGGGGCTGTTAGAGCTGATACAAATGGGATCAATCGAGATCCATCCCTGGGGAGCCAGTATCGATTCGATTGATTACCCCGACCGGCTGATCTTCGATCTCGATCCGGCGCCCAATGTGCCGTTCGTGGCCCTCAAGCTTGCCGCCCAAGACCTTCGCCGTCGACTTCGAGAGAGGCGACTGGAGTCAGTACTTAAATGCAGCGGCGGCAAAGGGCTGCACGTGACAGTTCCGCTAACAACTGAGAGTAGATGGCCTGTGGTTAAGGCCTTTGCTGCCTCAGTGGCTCAAGAAATGGTAGAGGATGCGCCGGAGATTTATGTCGCCACGATGAGCAAAGCAAAGCGTAAAGGGAAGATATTCATTGATTACTTCCGCAACGACTATACGGCGACGGCAATCGCAGACTATGCAGTTCGGGCCCGACAGGGTGCCCCCGTCGCCGTGCCACTGGAATGGAAGGAACTCAAAGACTTGAGATCTGCCGACCAATTCACGATGATGGAGGTGCTGAAACGTTTAAAGAACAAGCGGGGGGACCCGTTCTCTCGGCAAACTGCGCAACCCCTTCCGGCCCCATGAACAGAACCCGCTTTCAGGCTGCTACCCTGCTGCAGAGCCAAAACTCCGAAATTTCCGACCACTACGCCAGCCTTCCCGATTGCCATCCGTTTTAGAAGGAAAATCCATCCGTACAAAGCAAGGCATGGCGGCTGGAGTCCTGAGATCTAAACCGTGAAATCTGTTTAGTACAAAAGAGGACGGCCTTCGGATTACGACCGCCGGATACTAGTCTGGGCAGAGTGCGAGATTGGGGATATAGCTCGCCTACCTTTGTGTTGTGACATAGCGCTGGAAGTATTGCTCACCAAATGTCCCAGCTAGGAATGGAGGCGATGCTCTCACCGCTTTAGGTCTGCGGTACATGCGATTGGTTTAGGGTTGAGCATGTCGAAACTGAAGTCAGTTGAGGAGCCGCAGCAAGTCGTTCCTGAGTATCGTGAGCTTCTTGCTGAGTTTCTTCGACTTTTCGAAACGATACCTCAAAAGTATTGTCTGTTCTGTGAAGCCAATACCACGCTCAGTATGGAAGCCCACAAGTCAGAGTGTCCCTATCGCAGGGCTTCCAAATTGGTGAGTGGGTAAACCAAGCCACGAGGTGCATCATGGATCCTGACCGGGAATTGCTGGCGGCGTTGGACCAAAACAAGAAAGACATGACTTCGCTACGAGAGGCAGTTGAACAACTTGGGAAAGACCTGCAGGTGTTGACATCAGCGGTCCAAGATTTGTCAACCTACTTGACCCGGAAAGCTAAGCCGGTGATTCCAACACCGCCACGTTTGAGGGCTATTCGGGAGCGCTGATTTCCAAAATGGGCGCGCGCGTGGCCTGAAAACAGTGAGTCGCTCTCTATGCTCTTTCCTCTCCACATTGAAGGAGCCTTTACGACGACGTTCGAGAATCAACAAAAGGAGGAGAGAACAATGATTTCTTTCATGAAAAAGTTGATCAGCGAGGAGCGAGGCCAGGATCTAGTGGAATACGCCCTTCTACTTGTATTCATTGCACTGGCCGCCATTGCTGTTCTCCCGACTCTGGGTAGTGCGATCAACAATGTGTTTAGTCAAACCTCAAGCACCTTAGGGGGTTCATAGTACCCATCGACACCCTTGCGGCGGACGCCGGGGACACTGATAGAAGGCGATTCAACAAGAGGCGCTCAAGCGAAATGGTGATTTCGGGTTTGCGGGCTAGCGAATTCTATGAACGCAAACACTGTGCGTGCTGTTTTGGAGCGTGATCCTACCGCCAGGGCAACCGTGTGTTGCCCACGGGCGCGGCCACGTGATGGTGCCGGAGCCAGCACAGCTGTGTTCCGGATGCGAGGGCAAGGGTCGTGTCGGGCAGGAGCACCCGGTGTTTGGATTCATCTGCGAGGATTGTTGGGGATCAGGCTGGGTGGCAGCGCAGTGGTCCTGATGGACAATGGCTACCACTCGCGGCAACATGAACGAGGGCTGGGCTGCCGACGGAACGCTTATGCTTCGGACAATGTTACGTTCCTGATCGTACTAGGGTCCAGCCCACTCAACCATGGACTATTGCCTAGTAAGCAGTGGGGCGTGGCTCCGTAAAAGCTGGTGGCGTGGTTTAATCTTTGCTGGCAGTGTGATATACAGGCATCGCTTGCTGAGTGTCTTGCAGGAGACATGACCAACGATGAAAGAGCTCCACTCTGGAGATTTACTTGGGCCGCTGTTGCCTTACTGATAGTTGTGGTGAGCACGGCCCTGTATACCATGACCTGCGAGAACAAGAAGCCGGAACCGCTGCAAGAACCCGCCGCCGCCAGATCAATCTCCTTGCCGCTTACTGACCAATCTTGACGCCAAGACGTCCCGCGGTCTGCTTTCACCCGAGAAAATATCCGTTCCAGATCTGCTGCAGCCTGTCAGAGATACTTGGGCTCAAAGAACCGTGGAGCTCATGTCGCTTTGAGAGTGGTTCGGCCTGACAAACACGACAATGAATGCTGAGCAAAATGGGCAGGCGTTTTTGGACCCAAGTTCAGAGAAAGTGAAACTCCGTCCTGCTCCAGCCGGTGCCGAAGCAGACAACGCAGTGATCAGACGAAGACCAGAAACTGTTCTGTTCGGTTTCTCCGGTTCCCTTGCATCCCGGACAGCAGATGGAAGGCTGGATAACCAAGACTTTGCCCTTGCCGCGACATGGGGAGCAGGGCTCGTGATCTCGGACGACGCCTTTCCCCTTACAAGAGGCACAATTCTCGGGCATGAAACCCGTGCTTCGAGTGGGATCCATTGGAACAAATCTCTTATGGGGTAATGGTCAGGATGAAGTCGACGGAGTGGCCGCAATTGGGGCAACAAAGCGCGAATCTGTTCTGTGCTTTGTCAAGCTCCGTAATTTTCAGCCATCGATGAAATCTGGTTTTGGTAACTCCGTCTTCCTCATAATGAGTCCCCAAAACCTCGGCACATTTTTCGCAACGTGTTTGATCGATGGCGTGTTTCATCGAAAGCTCAACCGATCGCCGACACGAATTCTTCCCACTCCTTGCAGTCGGCACCGCAAACATGGCCGTGTCGCAGAATTTCCTCGTCAGCGCGCTGCTTCGCTTTCTCCAAGGTGGGCAAGAGATAGCCGACGATCGTCATGGCGTTATGATTCGCTTCTCTGAGATCAATGTTAATCCGCCAGCCGTCGGTGGACTGGCTGAGAATGGTTTGTGTCCCGGTGTTGTGCAGACGTTTGAACCGAAGCACGAGCGTGCACTCCCTGGTCGTTGACAGAATGTTCCTACGGAAAGGCAAGCGTACAGCTCGCGAAGGTACGCCCGGTATCAGGCAAACCCCTAGTCGGAGATACTCCAAAACCTGAGCTTAGGCAAAGTGGTAGCTGCATGGGGTCGTAGAAGGACTAACTATGAGGAGAGTCGTTTGAAGTCAACATCATTGAACCCGCTCCTGTGTTATCACGGATGAGTCATGGCTGCGGGGCGGACGACCGCGTCGAACTCGCTCCCGGTCAGATACCCGAGCTTCATACAAGCATCCCTCAGGCTGCTGCCATCTTGATAGGCACTGTGGGCAATTTCCGCTGCCTTGTCGTACCCAATTGCGGGACTTAGCGCCGTCACGAGCATGAGAGAATTCTTGACGTAAGAGTCAATGCGGGCGCGGTCGAGATCGATGCCGTGAACCAAGTGATCGACAAACAGATGGCATGCATCGTGGAGCAGTGTCACTGAATGGAGAACGTTGTAGATGATGACCGGTTTGAACACGTTGAGCTCGAAGTTGCCCTGTGAACCGGCAAAGCTGATAGCTGCGTTGTTGCCGTGAACTTGCGCCGCGATCATGGTCATCGCCTCGCACTGGGTCGGGTTGATCTTTCCTGGCATGATCGACGAACCCGGCTCATTTTCGGGAAGACGCAGCTCACCCAGTCCGCAGCGAGGGCCTGAAGCCAGCCAGCGAATATCGTTGGCTATTTTCATCAGCGACCCTGCCAACGTATTCAACGCACCGTGTGCAAAAACCAGTTCATCGTGGGCGGAAAGTGCCGCGAACTTGTTGGGATGCGACCGGAACGGTAGGCCAGTCAAATCGGCGATCTTACCGGCCGCCCGGTCCGCAAACTCGGGATGGCTATTGAAGCCCGTGCCTACTGCAGTACCGCCAATTGCCAGGTCGTAGAGGCCGTCGAGCGCCTGCTTCAATCGCTCGACGTTGCGGACCAGCAGACTTACCCATCCCGACATTTCCTGCCCAACGGTGAGAGGAATGGCATCCTGGAGATGGGTGCGGCCGATCTTGACCACGTCGGCGAATTCTTTCGCCTTGGCGTCTATCGCCTTCTGGATGCGGCTTACGGCTGGGATCAGATTCTTGTGCAAGCGTTCCGCTGCCGCAATGTGCATGGCCGTGGGGAACGCGTCGTTCGAGGACTGCGACATATTGACGTGGTCGTTGGGGTGAACCGGGTCCTTCGAGCCCAGAATCCCTCCGAAAATCTCAATCGCGCGGTTGGCGATGACCTCGTTCACGTTCATATTAGTCTGGGTGCCGCTGCCGGTCTGCCAGATCCGCAGCGGAAAATGATCGTTGAGCCGCCCGGCAATCACCTCGTCGGCCGCTTGAACGATCCACTTTGCCTTCTCGGCTGACAGCTTGCCTAGCTCCACGTTCACAAGGGCCGCGGCTTTCTTGACGATGCCGCATGCGCGGATCATCTCCGGCGGCATTGTGTCGCGACCGATATTGAAGTGGATCAGCGACCGTGCCGTTTGGGCTCCCCAATAAACGTGGGCCGGCACTTCGATGGTTCCCATGCTGTCACGCTCGACTCGTGTCTGCGGTTGTGTCAAATGATCCATAGGTTTCTCCTGCCCCACGCAGTGGCGAAATAGTTAAGCCGTCCACCTCATCAATGAGGTCTGATGATTGAACCTCATCTTATTCTAACGGGGTTGGGATCTGCGTGTCAGGCGAGCCAGTTTCGTTCGAAGGGAGCGTTTGGTCTCTGGTGCAGTCACTGACTTACGCCGTGTGCCCCAATCTGGCCGGACCGATCTTCAATTTGCAGGGCTGAGATTTCTTCGTTATCAGGGCTGATTCGCGATCCGTCTAGTACCGGAGCAACTCGATGGCTCGAATTTTGTGCTTTCCAAGCCAGCTCCATTTGGAGGGTCGTGGCAAGTTGACGTTGGGGAAGAGGGACCTCGAAGAGCGTCACAACGCTGCCGCTATTTCCTTTCCAGCCAGACCAATATAACGAGGCAAACTAGCGCCAAGGTGAGGGTATAGCTCAGAAGTATGGTTAACCAGTTCATTTTCGCGATTAGCGCCAAAGCAGCAGCGCGGGTATCTATCAGTCTTTCCTCGCATGCTGGGTTGTTCTTAACAACTAGTCGCCCAGCCTGTACAGGACTCATTTGATGCGTTTGCTCGGCCTAAAGGTTTGCTTGTTGTGAAAAACCGTGCGTGGGAAGGGGTCTTTCAGGAACGATCTTTCAGCTGGGTGTTCAGGCGATTCACTTTAGGTTTGACTTCTCGGCAGTCGAAACGTAGCCCATGTCGGGTTGCGCGCCGCAAGTTTTTTTGATCGCCGCATTCCGAAGGACGCTTCGGGGGATTGCCATTGGCTGCCGAGTTATCGATTGACGTTGCGGTTTGAAAGGAGGCCGAGTTCATGGTTCTCAATGTGTTGCCAGATATCGGGCTGTGAACCGTCAAGGTCGGTGAACCCATACTCGCGTGCCAGTTGGCCGGAGCTGACCGATTTTTGGTTCCATCGGCTGCGCCGGGCATCCGATGCCATTGCAACGATGGCGCGCCCGACGTATCGAGGCGACTCTGACAGACCGAAGTCGGCCGGAGCGCGTGGACGGTCGTCGCCAACTGTCGGTTCGATCGCGTCGCGCCAGTTCTCTTCGGAGACTCCGAAGTTGTCGAGCATCATCTCTGATCGAAGCCATCCAGGCGTGACGGCGACTGCCGCTGCGCCGTGCCGTTCCAGCTCATGTCCCTGAGAGAAGGCCAGGCGGTTGACTGCGATTTTGGCCAAATCATAGAACACAGAAAGCCGATAGCGCGATGCATTGTGATCTGTGGTCCCGTCAGTCACCTCGACAAGGAAGCCGCCTGGCTTGTCGATGAGGAGTGGGAGAAGGTGATGCGAAGTGATGAGGTGCGTCTCGATGGCCAGCCGGAGTATTCGGAGGCCCTTATCGAGATTGTGCTCCCAAATAGGAGTGTTCCACTGTTCGGGTCCTCCCTTAAGAAGTTCGGCGCCCCAAATGTCGTTTACAAGCACGTCGATGTGACCGTGGGTTCTTCCAATGTCCTCGGCAAGGACCTTCACTTGGTCAGGATCGAGATGGTCCACGGCGGCAGAAAAGCCAGTACCGCCGAGGCGTGTGACGAGTTCGGCCGTCTCTTCGATTGTCTCGGCACGGTTGTACTCAGACCGAGCTAATCTCGTACTGCGCCCTGTGCAAATGACTGTTGCGCCCACTTCGCCGAAGGCAGCGGCAATGCCACGTCCAGCTCCTCGGGTTGCCCCGGCGACCACGGCCACGCGACCACGCAGTGCATCTGGATCCGGCGACCATTTCATTGCTCGACTTTGCCAGCTTTCCCCAATCTATGCAAACGACGTCGGCTGGGTATTTGGATCTCGTTCTCTTGCCACGTGCGTTGAAACAGAGTTCCCAAGATACGGTCAATTGAAGACAGCAATGGGCCGAAAGCATTCGCATACTAGGTGCGTTCGGGAGGTCAAGATGGATGATTTGGCGAAACTGAAGTGTGTCCCATGCCGCGGAGGGGAGCCGCGAGTTACAGAAAAGGAGATTGCGGAGTTTTCTTCCCAAATCCCTCAATGGAAATTGATCGAGCGCGACGGTATCAAACGGCTCGAGCGATCCTTCGACTTCAAGAACTTCTCCGAAGCGCTGTCATGGACTAACAAAGTAGGGGAATTGGCAGAAGCCGAAGACCATCATCCTGCATTGCTGACAGAATGGGGCAAGGTTACGGTCACCTGGTGGACGCATAAGATTCGCGGTTTGCACCGCAACGATTTGATCATGGCGTCCAAAACCGACGCTCTGTTATAAACCATGAAAAAAGTTCGGCTGGGCAGATGCAGGCGAGGAACCGCATGCCGGTTGAGGGAGTGAGCCGAGTCGTACGGAGCGCAAGTAATCCTAGGGGTAAAGTTTCTCTAGAGTGTTGAGGGCACTTTCCAGCTCGTCCAGTCGCCTTTCAATCAGAGTCTGTTGCTCTTCTGTTGGATCTGCTTCAGGAAGGTAATTGAGAGCGGCCTGATGCGCCCTAATTGCCTCCGCTTTCTGCTTAAGCCCTTCCGAGAAACGGTTCATCAGGCGTGATTCGCGCGCGATGTGGGCGAACTCAAGCCCTACCGTCAGTTCTGTGAGAGTGAACTCAGCCATCACCATAGCTCTAGCCATGCTTATTTCTGTTTTAGGTTTCTTCATGGTCCTTATTCTACGACGTCTGGTTCAGTCCTAGCAATCCGCAAGTTCTGGCTCCACCCCTGCTCTCCAGACCGACCCGACAAAATACGCCGCGAGCAATCCCGGCGTTTCTTTACTTCCTGCCCAAAGTTTCATGATGGATCGGCAGATCGTGATCAAAAATGCATGTCGCAAGAAAAAAGACTCGAACTCACCCCCGTGTCCAAATGGGGACGGTTTTCACCCAAGTCCACAAGACAATGAACTGGAGTGGGTCATCGCGAGTATGCCGTGACTAGACTCCTGACTGCTTCTCGACATTCCGCTCGCCCCTTTGTTCGTGACAAGAGGTTCACGATGCAAGTTTCTCTTGCGATCCTGGGTCGGCCGACGAGTTTTGCAACTGCTTCATTCGACATGGCCTTCGAAGGAGTCAAGACATGAATGTGTTTACACAAATCGATTGGAAGTCCGCTTTTATTCCTACGGTACCTCTGGCCGAAATCTTCCTGCGTGGCACCGTCACCTATCTTTTTGTCTTACTCGTACTGCGAACTCTGCGTCGGGAAGCGGGAGCACTTAGTATTTCCGACCTGCTCGTAGTTGTGCTCATTGCGGACGCAGCGCAGAACGCGATGGCTAGCCAATACAAGTCGATCACCGAAGGCATGTTCCTTATCGCGACCATCGCTTTTTGGGACTATCTTCTGGACTGGCTCAGCTATCACTTGCCAGGTATCAACCGCCTGGTGCACGGCACGCCCCTGTTGTTAATCAAGAACGGGCGTTTACTGCGGAAGAATATGAAACAGGAAATGATCACTGAGGAAGAGCTCATGGGACAACTGCGTGAACAAGGCGTGGAAACGCTGAAGGAAGTAAAGAAGTCCTATTTGGAAGGAGATGGGCATGTGAGCGTAATAAGAAGCAACTCAAACGATGTTCGGAGTTCGAGCCCAAGCAAAAGCAGTCGCGGAGGAGGGTTAGCGTAGTGCCCGTTGTCGCTGCCCGGCACCCTGGGAATTGCTTTTGTTCGCGTCTGGTCCCGGGTTTCTTGCCTATGCGTGTTTCCTTAGTTTGACCTCAGGAATTGCCCTGCTTGATTGGGGATGTCCACGAATGAGATCCTTCGCGTCTGTCCTACTTAACGGAGCCTTGAGTGAGAAAGTCAAATTGGATGAAGGCTCCAGATGTTCTCTTGCCTGCTGCAATGCAGGATCGAGTCGGCTAAGTGACTCCAGGAAGACATTGAGCGATCGGCTGCGCGTTAGAGACGGCGCATCTCGTGTTGCGATGGACCTGACGCTAAATGCCCGACGAGAGAGGTGAAAATGTCAGTGCAACAGCATGGAAACCGTTGGTCAATCATATTGGCAGGTGGTCGCGGTGAGCGACTGTCGGGTTTTGTCAAAAGAATGTTTGGCCACGGCAAACCCAAGCAGTTTTGTACGTTCGTTGGCTCAAGATCTATGTACGAGCACACCTTGGATCGTGCAGATACGATTTCCGCGCCTGACCACAAGGTGACCGTTGTAGCTGAGGAACACTACCTGGCCGGTTGGCCCGAATTGTCAAAAGAGCGTCCAGGCAAGGTGATTGTGCAACCGCGGAACCGCGACACTGCTGCTGCCGTGTTTCTGGCTCTGAACTACGTGAGGAGGCACGATCCTGAGGCGACTGTTTTGGTTTGCCCCTCGGACCATTTTGTCTATCCCGAAAGGCCGTTTTGCCGGGCCATGGTTAGTGCTGCCGAACTGGCAGCAGACACAGGTCGAGTCGTTCTGATCGGAGTGCAGGCCGACCGTCCGGAGACCGAGTATGGCTGGATTCGACCAGGTGACGATCTAGGTTGCAGGGATGGATACCGGATTCGGCAGGTCGAGGCTTTCCTCGAGAAGCCTAACCTTGAAATCTGCCAAACGGCGCTGTCAACCGGATACCTGTGGAACACCTCAGTTCTTGCAGCTCAAGTCTCGCATCTATGGGCAGCAGGCTGGGATTGCTTTCCCGACATGATGATTCTCTTTCAGGAATACGAAGCGTCAATTGGATCTCCGGAAGAATCGATCAAGCTGCGAGCGCTTTACGAGAGGATGCCGTCACGCAACCTTTCCACCGATGTTTTGGAACGCATACCGCATCGACTGGCCGTCATGGAGCTCAGCTCAGTTGTCTGGGCCGACTGGGGCCATGCAGAGCGAATCGTTGAAACGCTGCGATGGCTGGGTACACCCTCACCCTTGGCGGCAGGACAAGCTGCAGGATGAAACCGATGAGAACTCGCACGAGGCTCTAAGGTGACAGAGACTTGCGTGACCGCCCAGGTGCGAGGTTTCTCTTCCCCAATCGGACGTTTGCATGCGAGCCGGCAAAGGAACTGTCGAGAAAGTGGCTCCACCTGGCTCTGACATAAGCCAGCAAGAATCCAACGATCGCGAAGCTTGCGTTCAGCAGTAGACCCGGTAGCGTAGTGTCAGGATATTCGCGACCACAATTCGGGCAAAACAAGAGACCACCGTCCCGATTCTTACAAGCTTGACATTGCACGAGCGACAGGCGCGATAGGGTCATACGGATCCAATCCAGGGAGAATCGAGGGACTGGGTGGAGTTTCGTTCTCGTGAAGGGGGTTTTGCTGAGCAATATTGAACCATCTGACCAGATTATTCTGTTATGAGTTGCTAGCCCGTTTACCGGCCCTAACCCGCATACGCCCGTTTTAGTTCATCGATATCAATCTTCTTCATTCGAAACATCGCCTCTATCGCCCGCTGTGACTTTTCAGAACCGGGTTCATTGATCAGGTCGATCAGAACGGTGGGAGTAATTTGCCATGACACACCATATTTGTCTTTGAGCCAGCCGCACTGCTGTGCCTTTTCATCTCCGCCTTTCGATAGCCGTCCCCAATAATAGTCCACTTCTTCCTGCGTCCTGCAGGTTACCTGGAACGAGATGGCTTCGTTGAACTTGAACATCGGCCCCCCGTTGAGTGCTGTGAACGCATGCCCCTCAAGCTCAAATGCCACGGTCATTACAGAGCCCGGCGGTTTTCCGTGGATCTCACGTCCCGCCTCACTGTAGCGCGCAATACTGACGATCCTTGAGTTTCTAAAGATACTGGCATAGAACTCAACAGCCTCTTCGGCTTGGTTGTCAAACCACAAACATGGAGTGATCATTTGAAGCATTGGAGTTCCCTGCATGCGGTTTGCCTCCCCCACGTTCTCGCGATGGGTCAATCAGCGATCAATCCTCGAGGAGTACTCGGCATCGCTGGGATTCAAATACGGTAGCGCAGCAACGCACCGACCCCTCCTACCTCCTTCAATAGGTATGGATCTTCGATGAAGGTCACTCTTGCGGCCGTTTGGTGTGCAATGCCTACAAGAGTATCGGCCAGAACGGATGGCTCTTCCGGAGCAGTTCCTTCTTCGTTTCGGATTTCGTTCCTTGCCGCGCTCAGGATGAGTTCATCAACCTGGCCATTGTTCAAGGCAGTCAGAGTGTCTCGCGCACCGACAACGCCCAGACCATCCGAACGAAACTCATCGAACAACCGCTGCACTTTCTCGGCATCATTCCTGGCATCGTCTCGACGCATGGCTTCAAGGGTTGCCTTGAATACTTCGCTGTCGGGGGTCTTGATGTCGATTCTCAGGACATCGACGATTTTTTCAGAAAGGTGGGGAGGTAGGTTTTCGCGGAACATGGGAACGATCACCTCGTCGCCGGCGAGTATGATCTTGTCCAGTTCTTCTTGTTTCACAAGCCGATCAAGGGCATCAACCACTTCTTTGCAGTGATGCAGGTGAAAGTTTTCGACGTGTCTTTGATAGCGGGCCTGCGACCAGCCTCCCGTTGCAGTTCGATTAGTCTTTGTTCCGGTGAGTTCTTGCTTCGCGAGTATCTTGCCGAAGCCAAAGACGAACAAGCGTGCTTGGTGACTGTCAACCAGTACCGCGGCATAGCGATTGTATTGGTCATACAGCCGCGCCAACGGGTAAAGATGGGGCTGATTTGAAACAAATAGACGATGTTGCTGAATTGGAGCTTCAAGTTGAACGGCCTCGAAGAAGTCGTCTTTCGCTGCGCAGGCGAAAACCGCCAAACCGTTAATCGAAGGTGGAAGATCTGTCCTAAGGTACATCGCAATCCGTTGGTAATCCCGTTCAAAACTCTCCCTCTCCGGCGAGCGAGGAGGATAGGTCTTGGCGCGAAGGGGAAACTCTTTGCGAACGAATTGCTCGAACTGACTCTTGCCGGTTTGGCCGGCTCCGGTGTTCAGGTACAGACTAACGAAAGGAAATGATGTCGGCTGGAACGCAGCCAGTTCGTCAAGATGCTGTCTCAGAGATGGGTCTTCAACGGACATGAGTACTCCTCTTATTCGCATAGCATAGCGGGCCGACCGAAATCGGCATGAGCAATATTGAACGGCCTCAGACGTGAAGCCGCCGACCTGGGTGTTGTCCCCACATTCAAAAACAAAGGTTCTATAAGAGACAGTATCTCGAGCACCGCCGATCAACCATATAAACAGGAGGTGCAATGTGGAGGACGCGCCAACAGGGGTGGGGGAAGGAGAACAATATGGGACTTATCAACGTGAAGAGAATTCAAACGGGCAGCCTGCTTTTCATCTTGATGCTTTTGGGATCTGGAACGTCAGGCTTCGTAAGTCATCATTCGATTTCGTTTGCGCAAGGACGAGGGCAACTGGCTCAAGCGTCCCGAAACTACGAGCTTGGGTTCCAGGCTGGGAGACAAGACGCAAGAAGAAATCTGAGCAACAACTATCTGCGCCATAGAAGGCAGTTCAATGCCCGGTGGGAACCGGAATTCAGAGATGGTTATGAGAATGGATACGCAGACGTACTCGATCGAGCCTACGAGTCTCGTCCGTATGGCTACCGTAACGATGGCTACTATGATCAGGGTGCGCCCCGGCCTTACAGTTATGGCAGAGGGGCCTATGGTTACGCGTCTGCCGGGTCTATGGTTTGGAGAGGAAGAGTCGATCACTATGTGGAGTTGAGAATCCAAAGTGATCGAGTTCAATCAAGAGAGCGACAAGGCGCCCCAACTATTAACGAGGCAGCCAGTTTCACGAGCCCTTTGCCCAGAGCGGAAAGCCAGGTGTTTGTGAGAAAGCTAGAAGGGCGCGGACAGATTGGTGTCGTTCAGCAGCCTTCTCGGCGGAATGGCTACACCGCCGTGATCGCGATCAGTGACGAAAGCGGAGGAGCTGACGACTACGAAATTGAAGTTGCTTGGCAATAGACACTGAGGGTAGGCGAGCCGTGTGGGTCACTCCCGCTTTAGAGACCCGGCTCTCTTCGAGATTCGGTACTTCGCGGCAGTGACCCGCTGGGCCGCTCTTGGCCAATAAGAATGAGCAGTAGTGCACCGATTTGAACCCGTTTGGACTGAGACAATGTCCTTTTGTAAGGGGACACAAAAGGAGAATTGCTATGAGTACCAAAACAGTCGAGAAAACGGCAGCAGGAAAGTCCGCCAGTACCCGCAAGAATGGAATGAAGACTTTTCCCGCCCCGTCGCCTCTTGCCACTCCAACGGATTTAAAACCAGAAGAGGTAAAGGCCGTCGTCGAAGCTGTCAATCCATTAGTCGCTGACGCCTTGGCTCTATTTGTTAAAACCAAAAACTTTCACTGGCATGTGTCGGGGCCTCATTTTCGCGACTACCATTTGTTGTTCGAGGAACAGGCCCAGGCGATCATGGGTTCGCTGGATGACTTGGCCGAGCGAGTACGCCGCATCGGGGGAACAACCATCCGCAGTGTTTCCCATATCAGCGAGCTTCAAACTATCGATGATGACAACGAGGAGTTTGTTTCATCAGATCGCATGATTCACCGATTATTGGACGACAATCGGCAAATGGCTGAAGCTCAGCGGGCGGCGATTGAGGTATGCGAGGACAACCGCGATACACCTACAGGGAACCTCCTGCAGGAGATTCTGAATGAGACCGAGAAACGTATTTGGTTTCTGAACGAGATTTGCCAAGGAATCGCTGCGCCGCCTGAATCTACCCACTGACCTTGGAATTCCAGTGCAGCCTGGCTCGGGTGGCAGGCTGCACTCGCCGCCAGGGCAACTCTTAGAAATGCAGTTTCAATCCGAGCTGCAACCTGCGGGGTTCTCCTGCCGTCACCGTTTGTCCAAAGGTATCCGTTCCTGAATTTCCGCTAATCCCGGATGCAAACGTCGGGTGGTTGAATACATTGAATGCTTCAAAGCGGAATTCGAGACGGATCCTTTCGGTGATGTTCGTAGTCTTGTTCAGCGACCAATCCATATTCCACAAACCGTTTTGGGTCAGGATATTCTGACCGCTGTTGCCAAACGCGTTGTCAGGAACGGGAAAGTTGGAGCGCAAGTACTTCGGGCTATCCACGCCGTTACCCAGCGATTGCACATCTGCGTCTGTGCCGAGCCGGCTTGGGAAACACCGGATGGCAAACCCAGTCGTGTTGTTGCAGAAGGCGCGGTTTACTTGCATGAAGATGGGAAACCCGGTGCGGGCAATAAAGATATTGGACATTTGCCAACCGCCGATCAGATGCCCCAGGAATCCACTGGTCGAGGAACCAAACCGTCGGCCCGGCCCAAACGGCATGTCCCAAACGAAGAAGCTGTTGAAGCTGTGAGTGATGTCGTCACCACTCCGATATTTGTACTCCTGACGGGCATTGGGATTCTGCAGTGCATTGCCGTCTCCTTCCTGGGCATATCCTCCTCCACCGCCCATGGCCTTGCTGTAGGTGTAGCCCGTGCTAAACGTCAGTCCGGTTGCCACCGTTCGCTTGAAGCTGATGATGCCTCCGTTGTAGTTGCCAAATCCACCATAGTAGTAGCCGGCGAGTTGGGCAAACTTTGAGAACGGTACTCGCGTGGCTGGGGCACCTGGCCCGAAGGGAGCCAGTTCCAGATCGATGGAAATCTGGGTATGCGTTGACTTGGAACCGACATACTGCGCCTCGATCACAGTGTTTGGAGAAATCTCGCGCGAGAGGCTGAGGCTCCACTGCTGAATATACGGATTGAGATTCTCGCGTCCCACGGCAGTGTTCGTTTCGTAGGCCTGAGCTAGATTCACGCCGCCAAGGACGTTCTGCGACAGTGTGTCCCAGGTAAACTGAGGGATCGTCGGGTCTGCTGTTAACGAAGCGCGAATGTCATTGGGTGGGATCTGGCCGATGAATCGGGCGAAGTTCAGTAACGGTTTGAAGTAGTAGTTGATCCCATAACCAGCGCGAACCACTGTCTTCGTATTATCGAAGGGGCGCCAGGCGAAACCAAATCGCGGGGCGAAGTTGTTTCTGTCGGTATCGAAGATGCTGTCCTTGTCGTCCATGATCCCGTAAGGAATGTCGGGACGAATTCGCGAGTAGAAATCGACCGCCGCGACATTCTGTTTGGGATAGAGGATACCGCCGCAGGCTCGCGGGTTGGTGGGACAATCTCCCTTCTGCCGTTCGTAAGGCCGGCCCGTCCCCAACAGGGGATCGAACTGTCCAGGAAACCCATGAATCTCTATGATCGGAGTCGCCACCTCATAGCGCAGTCCCATGTTCAGAGTGAAATTTGAAGAGACCTTCCAATCGTCCTGGACATAGCCAGCGTAATACATGTTGTACAGATCGTTTGTCGTTGGGATGTCCAGTCTTCCGCTCACCACGTTGGGGATTCCGAGCAGCAGATCTGTGAAACCATCGCCGCTGTATCCAGCTTCAAACCGCGTACCCGGCCACACGTCATTGTAGTTCTGAGCCAGGTGTCTCTGAATGTCCACGCCAAACTTGAGAGTGTGCTGACCGGTAATCCAAGTCAAATTGTTCTGCAGTTGATAGGTTTGCCCTACTGAAAAAGTGGGAACGGAAGAAGACAAGTCCAGAGTGGCTCCGGCTCCCCGGAAGTTCGTCTTGTCAATTCGCAAGGTGGGCAAGCCGCCAAGAGGCGTGTTCGGCCGGCATTGCGGTTCCTTGATTCCCAAACCCAGACACCCACCAAAGGCTTCCAAGGCATCGGCAGGCCCGCCATTGCGGTTAAAGCTCCGGTTGTAGCTGACGGCCAAGGTGTTCACAACTGTCGGACTGAAGCTGCTGGTGGCGCCGAGGATGGTGTGAATTCCGCGATAGTTGGTAATCACATCTCCATACTTCAGGGGCATCCCTATGGAGTTCTGGCCCACTCGGTTGCGTTCTTGATCCTGCAAACTGAATCGGGCAAATAAGTTGTGATGCTCGGACAGCAGGTGGTCTACTCGCACGGACCAGTTGTATTGGTCCGTGTTATCGCTTTGGGCTTGAGTCCAATTGCGCGTTGGATTGCCAGGGTTGTTGGGTTCGACAAACAAAGCATCGACGACGTTCCTGCTGATTGGGTCGATTCGATTGGCTGGAATAATATTGTTAGGGAAAGGTGTCTTCGTTAAAGGATCAATGATCGTCTTGTTGAAAAGCGCGGCATAGTTGGAAAAATCCCCATTCTTTTCGGCTGCCGTCGGAAGATGGCCGACAAACGTCTGGCTTCCAGGGAGCTTCAGACCTTCGTAGGCGCCGAGGAAGAAAGTCCGATTCTTTCGGATTGGTCCGCCAATGAGAAATCCATACTGATTGCGAATCAGCGGCGGTTTGATTTTTTCCGTTCCTTGCGTGGCAGAAAAGAAAGGCGGTGCATCCAGAGCCTTGTTCCGATGAAATTCCCAAAGGCTGCCATGGATCTCATTCGTCCCCGACTTTGTGATGGCATCGACAATGATGGATCCGCTGAAGCCATGCTCGGCTGAGTATTGTCCAACTTGCACTTTGAATTCCTGGAGGGTATCCAGTACCGGTGTAATGGAGGTCTGACCTGTGAAGGGCTCGACGTCGTTGCCTCCATCCAGATTAATCCGGTTGGCAGCTTTCGGAATTCCGACTCCAATAGCAGTTCCTGCGGCCACCCCGGGCGCGAGGCCAATAAGCTGGGTAAAATCACGGCCGTTTAACGGAAGTTGCGTGATCGCTTTCTCCGTGGTGACAGAGCCGATGGTTGGCGATTCTGTATCCACGATTGGCGCAGATCCCTTGACCTCAACGGTTTGGGAAATCTCGCCAATCTCCATTCCAACATCCATGCGAGTTCTCTGGTTCACTTGCAGGACAATTCCCTCGATCTTCTTTCGCTTGAAGCCTGCGATCTCGACCTGCAACATGTGTCGGCCCGCAGGAATGCTGCTGAGTGTGTACGTCCCTTCAGTGTTTGTCGTGGCACTCCTGGCGATTCCGGTGTCGATGTCCGTCAGTTTTACCAAGGCACCAACCAGGACGCCTCCGGCTGGATCACGGACCGTTCCGACCAATTCTGCCGTAGCCTTCTGAGCACCAACATTCATTGGCAAACTCAGCGTGACAACCATAACCACCAACCATGAAAATTTATGGTGAGGTAACATTGATCCTCCTTGCATGACTCATTTCTACAAAGGGCAATCAAATCTGGATGGATATCGAGCTATTCCGAAAATCGGTATCAACACACAATCCACAGGGTGACATTCATATGGCAACTTTCCCGCCATAGGAGAAGGCCCACGCAACAGATGTTTTTTTCGGGCGAATTAAGGTAAAGGACGGGGAGTGCTTCGGGTGATTCTTACTTGGAACTAGAATTTTTTCCCTACCGGCGGGTGCACAAACGGTCGATCGAGGTCTCGGCAAACAGGTTGTCAGGCTGACAGCTCCCTTCTCGATGGCTCGAGTTGCGATGTTTGTTCTTGCTATTGCAGCTCCACTCTAATGGTCCCCCAGGCCGGTTCGGCCGTCATCAAAACCGGGACTCGATGGGAGTCCAACGTCAAATAGAGGCGAATCTTTAGCGTGTCTTGAGGTGCGCCATTCTCGATTTGTTTTATCGCAAGTCTGGCCACCTGATAGTCCTTTTGCCCAACGCGGACTGATTCTGTCCGTTCAACCTCTGCTCTCAGCGTATACACCGTTTGCTTATCCAATAGCTGGACGATGCGTGTCTTGCCAACATCGAGCTCCAAGGTTCGGAGGATGAACATGAGTGTTGCGGCATCGTAGGTATTTGGAGTTAGGGGTCGTGTTTGTCCATTTGAAAGGCGGGCCACCCTGTTTCTATGGTCAAAGCGAATCGAGCTCTGTTCGAGTTTGTTGCCATGTTCAAGTCGGGCCTCAGCCTGAATGGGTAGCAGCGTTCCCGCATCAACTGATGACTCATAGACATCATTCACATTCAGAAACAAAGTCCGCACCCAATCTACTGAGCGTGCTCTAACGGCCAACCGATAGAGCTTCGACTTTCCGGGCTCTGAGACCTCTTGGCACTCAAGGGTTAGCTCTCCAGCTGCGACAAAGTTTGCCCACGACACCTTGTAGTGCAACCGCTCGCCACCCTTCCAAGGCACGGAGTGTGTCACGGTATTTGCCTCGCCGTTCCGCAGCGCAAACAGCGCAAGGGCCGCGAATACGACAACCAAACCAAATACTTCCAGAAGAACTTTTCGAAAGCAGGGCCGGGTGCCAGGCGTAAAGGGAGAGAATCGAAGGAAATGTCTAGTCGGATTACCTGCGGTAGTTTTCAAGATGTCTGGTTCGCCCATCAACCGTTGGATGCGGTGTTTTCCGAAAGTGTTTTCTGGCGCGCGAGAGCTGGTAGGCGCCTTTCAAACGCGATCTGAGTTTCCTGAGAGAGAAGGTACGAAAGCGCTCCCGCCCTGCAGCCCCTCAGTGGGCAACTCGACGATACCTTGCATACTCAGCCGAAAACTCACCACCCCAAATGAGAATGAGGGCCGAGACATGCATCCAAATCAGAAGCACCAGGACGGCGGAAATCGATCCATAGACCTTGCCGAAATCCGCTACTGTCGCGATATACCAGACAAAGGCATGCTTTAGTATTTCCCAAAGAATTCCCGCTTGCAGGGCACCCCAAATCACATCCTTCAACTGAACTGTGAGTCGAGGCAAATAGAGATAGAGAACTGTAAACACCCCAATCGTAATGCAGAGCGCGGTCATTTGGCCGAGAAGAGACCCAACTCGTTGTCCCAGGGTCCAATGCTCGTTTCCAGAAGGAACACGAGAGGAAGGCATCGAAACGGGCAACCATTGCAGCCTGCGTCGTCATTGCCATTGAGCTCATGACGAAAAAAAGCAGAATGGTCATCATCAGGAAGCTCTTTAGCTTGGAGATCACATAGCGCTCAGGATCTCGAACACCCCAAGCGAAATTCACGGCTTCATTGATGGCATCAAACATAAGTGACGCCGACCACAAGAGACCGACAAAGCTCATCACCGAGATGGACTCTCTGCTTTGGAGAACAGCCGTGACGTTGTCTCGGACCAGCTGTAGGGAACCCGCAGGAAGGTAGGGCCACGCTAGGCCCACAATCTTATCGGCAGCATCCTCCTTGAGTAGAAATCCGACGATGACAATGAGTAGCAAGAGCAACGGAAACATAGACACAATGGCGTAGTAAGCGATGGCCGCGGCATGTGTAAACCCCTTGTCCACCAAGACGTCTCTGCAGGAGATTGTCCACAGCTTCCAAAACTCCTTGACGGCCAACCTTCTTGCGGTTCTGCTCGTTACTCGGTCTCTTCTCGGCGAGCGTTTCATTGCCAGGCGATCCATGCTTCGATGAGCCGAGGGCCGTCGCTGTCTCAGTTCAACGGGCAGCTCTCGGCCTCGGTTCTAAGTCAATCGAGCAGTCTTGCGAAGCAGCGATCTAAATCAGATCGCAGCTTACCTAGTTGAAACTCAGCGAGATACGCCGATCGGCGGATGGATGGTTGGTAACTCCATCGATGGCTGCATTGAATTTCCCGGAATCAATCGATCCTTAAGACCAGAACTGCAGATTGCCAGACAGTCAAACTCTCCCAGTTGATCGCGAATCAATGCTAACAATGCCTCCTTGTCGGGTGCGGGGACCAACTCATCGACACGATCATAGAGTTGCCGTATCGCACTGCGACTCCAATCGAAAGCCCGCCCTTCCTCAGGATCGAGGAACGACTCAATGATGGGAGCAAGGAGTTCTTCGAAAGGTAATGCTTCGATGGGCCATGAGCCAGTTCTTTCTAACATAGGGCGTGTTATAGCAGGAGCGACCGAAGTCAGATGTGCAAAATTGATCGAGCTTTGCTCTCCCAGCAGCCTGCGAAGCCAAAGTTTGCAAATCGTTGGGAATGAATCGCGGAGCCACGATGAAAACGATTCCCCCTTAGCAAAGGGGGGCGGCGCGAAGGTGGAGTCTTGAGAAGACTCCACGTAGTCGCGCAGCGCTTGGGGGTTGTCCGTTCGGCTTACAACCCGTCAAGACAAACCCTGAAGGCTCTCCGTGTTCACGACCGGCTGTCGTGAAGCCTTCTTTCCCCTTTTCCTAAGAGGGTTCTTCACGCCGCGTTGCGGCGCCACGCTCGATTAAAACAGGTGTCCCCCTTGGACAAGGGGGGACTTCAGGGGGGTTGGAACCGTAACCGGCAACCTGATGTGGGTTGTCGACCGGGGAACCCACCCCGGCGCTTCGCGCCACCCCTCCGACGGAGAGGATTTTCGACGGGGCGTGTAACCTTTTCGGACTAGTTGGTGTCTGACCTTTTGGAGGCGCCAACACCGAAGTCATGCCAAGTTTGTTGCTTCCCGCGGTCATCGAATTCCAACAACGGGCCGCGACTTTTCAACCCAACCCAGGAAGGGAGTTCTCTAATGGAAAAGACAATCACACTGAAACGAATGACAAGGCTCGGATCGATTGCATTACCTGCAGTCATGGCTTGCACACTGGCTATGCCTAGCCTTCGCCCAGACCTCGGATCAAGGCAGCCAGCCAGAACCTGAAAAGCAACGGTTCGGCAAATTCCACGGCCGACACGGTCGAGGAAGTGGCGGCGGTTTCGAACGGTTGAATCTGACAGAAACTCAGAAAACCCAGATGATGCAAATCCGTGAGAGCTATCGCGACCGTACCCAGTCTCTGCACCGGGAATTGCGTGCCAAGCGGCAGGAACTGCGACAGGCAAACCAGGGAGCGACATTCAACGAAGGACTAGCGACACAAGTGCTGACGGAATCGGCGGCTCTCGAGGCTAAGTTGATGGGTGAGCGCTTTAAGATGCGACAGGAGATGATGGCGCTATTGACGCCCGAGCAGAAGAACCAACTCGAACAGAGGCGGGAACAGCATAGAATGAAACAGGCTGAGCCAAAGTCCTCATAACCTCAGCAATCGTTCCGCTCGGCTGGCGGGCCCGGAGTCCTCTTCGGCCCGCTAGCGGTCTGGAGTGCCGTTGACGGATCCACTGGAGCAGGCATCAGATCTGGAACTGGTCAAACTTTCACAGGAGACCGACGAAAAGGCTTTCGCAGAGATCGTACGCCGCTACAGCCCTCGAGTCTTTCAGATTGCCAGCCGGTTCTTTCGCGAAAGCAGTCAGGTGGAGGACGCATCCCAAGAGATCTTTCTTAGGGCTTACACTCATCTGGGAGATTATGAAGGCCGCGGTTCACTCGAAGGCTGGTTGACGCGCATCGCTACCACGACCTGCCTCAACCTTCTGCGGAACTCTCAGCGACAACCCGAATCAGCTCTGGCCGAGATGTCTGAGGCAGAAGCGGAATGGCTTGACAAGCATCTCGCTGGAGTCTCCGCCGAGCGTCACCGGGCTGAAGAGAAGAGCCGCGAGGCAGCAGACTTGGCCGACCGAGTCCTGGGCACATTGTCGCCCAACGATCGTCTGGTGTTGATGCTGGTGGATGCCGACGAAATGCCAATCAAGGACGTGGCGAGCGCAACAGGCTGGTCCGAGTCCAAAGTGAAGGTCCAAGCCTTTCGTGCCCGTCGTAGGATGAGGGAAGCGGTAGAGAGGTTGCTAGCCGTCAGGAAGCGAAATCCATCCAACAGATCTGTGACCGAGGTGGAGGGATGAAAGAGAATCACATCGTAGATTTACTGGAAAGCTGCTCCCTGGGCAGCTTGAGCGTGGCCGAGTTGGAGACGGTCAGGGCCCATACGGCTGTTTGTCCCGAATGCCTGCTTGCCTATCAGGCAGCTCAGGCTTCGCTTTTGCTGTTGCAGGAACGAGGGTCTGTCATCGTCGCTCCTCCACCCTTTTTCCAAACCAAGGTCATGGCGGCGATCCGAGAGCATAAGCTGTCTCCAAAGCGGCTTGGATTCTTGAACGTATGGCAGGCTGCCCGGCCGCTGGTTGCTTCAATGGGAGCGTTTGTGGTGATGCTCCTGGCGCTGACCTTTTTCAACGGCCCCGAGCCGGCAATCGAACCCTCGGACCTGGCGTTAGTGAATGACAGCCCTCCGGAATGGGTGGTATTGGACTCAGACGATGCTGGGGATGAGATGACTTACAGTCAGGCTCTCACCGTTCTTTATGACCCAACCATGGAGGCCATGGATGCCGATGGAAAATAACGGCAAGACGCAGTGGCGAATTCGGGCAGCAGTGGTGGGCGTTTTCCTGCTTGGCTGTCTCGCAGGTGCACTTGCCATGAACGTTTACCGTGGGCAGTTCCCGCGATCTTTTCGTGCACCCCGTGGTGAGCGGTTTGAACAGATGTTGGATCGCCTGAATCTCACGCCAGAGCAAAGAACCCAGATGGAACAGATCATCAAGGGAAGCAGATCTCAGCTTTTGGACTTACGACGCCAGTCTGCACCGCGCTACAAAGAGATTCGAAAACAAACTGACGAGAAGCTACAAGCAATTCTTTCGCCCCAGCAATGGCAGCAATGGCAGGAGATGACCAGAGAAATGAGAAGTAGACGCAATCGGGGACCGGGCCGTTCCCAAAACTGATTAAGTCACCTCAATCAAAATCGCTTTGCTGCTCTCGCGCGGCAACACAATCCGAATGGATTGTCCCGGTTTCAGGTCTTCAAGAGTGCCTTCGCCCCGATTCACGAGGATCCGGGTTTCGGGTTCCACAGACACAATTCTCTCTTGATGCTGTGCTGTCTCAATGGTCAAGCGGCGCACGTTGATTGAAACCTCTTTAATTGTGCCGCTGATCTCCTGATTGCCTGACTCTTGCTTCTCTTGGATGGCCAAGAGAGGAGCCGAGAGCAACAGCATGAGAAACCATGTGAATGATCTCATTGCGACTTTCTCCTTTGATAGCGTGCTGTGACTACTAATCTCATTATCCCTAACAGAACGGGGAACTCTGTATAAGAAGGAACGATTACTCGAAAACTGGCAATCCCAAAGCCGATTTATCAAAAAATTTCGGTGGAAGTGTACAAAACGAAACAGCTCCCATCTCTCGCTGTGTTACGTTGGCATCAGAGGGAGATGAGGTCGTTCCAGAAAGGATTAACATCCTATCTGAAACTGAAAGCCGCTACTCCTCGGAGTGGCGACAACAACCAAATCTCCCTCCTAAAAAGAGGGCAACCAGGGTGTTCTGCCGGATTCCAAACCCGGCAAAACAGATGCTTAGCATCCTCGGATGCAAAAGTGCTTGGTGCCCTCTTTTGTTGTGTGAACGACTACGGTGGTTAGCGCCCAGTGTGCACGCCTCTGAATCAGCGTCCATATCGCGGAGGTGGAACCCCGGGGACCTGACCACCTTCATTTTCCCAGGTATTCACCCGTTCTTTCAGATCGGGCTTGCGTTGTCCAAGCGGTTTTTTCCACATCGTCCGCACGACAGCGACTACTACCGCAATCCCTACGACAATAAGCACCCTATTCATCTCTCACTTGTCCTGACGGTCCGGTGAGACTGTTCTTTGCTTCCTTACCAGTTCGACGGAGCATCGCGCATGCTTCGCCACAGATTCAGCCACGCTCCCAATTTGCCAGTTCTTAACACCTGAGTGACCGTAGGCACCCATGACGATTAGATCCGCCTCCCAATCGGCGGCTTCATTGACGATCACTTCCCGCGGATCCCCAGGTTTGACAACCGTTGCTGCCTGAAAGCCATGAGAGGTGAGGGAATCGGCCACCCATTCGACCAGTTCTTCAGTGGCCTTCAAGGGTGTCTGCGTGGCCGTTCCGCGGGGGTCTGGGGCACTCGAATCCATAACCTTTTCAGGCTCCACTGCCGAAAGAACGCGCACAATCCCCGTTTCCGGACGGAACCGAGAGAGAACGGCATCGACGACATCGGCGGAATAGCGCGATCCATCTACTGCCAAAAGGATTCGCATCGCAAACTCCGAAACAAGCAGGTTTCGCTCATCAGTAAGGTTCCATCACCTCGGTCGGGCGTACCGCACTAATGAGCGACGGATACCTTGGCCGGGCGCAACAGCTCGCCTTCCCAGAGATACCCTCGAGAGAGCTCTGCAACGATCGTTCCCGAAACCTCGCCTTCATCACCGACAGTGGCTATCGCCTCATGAAGCTCCGGATCAAAGTTCTGCCCGAGCGTCTCCATTGGTGTCACACCCTCACCGCTCAGTATGTTTCGAAGCTGTCGGGAAATCGCATGAAACCCTTCCGCCAGGGATTCTGGCAATCCTGAAGTCTGTTGTAACGCTCGGTCAAAGCTGTCAACAACCTCAAGGATCTTAAAAAGAATCTCACGTTTCCCGATGTGGGCGATCTTGGCGTGATCCTGCTGAACTTTTTTTCTGAAATTCTCCAGATCTGCCAGGGCTCTCAGATACAAGTCTTGAACACGAAGAAACTCGCTTTGAAGGCGAACCAACTCTTCATCGCGATTGAGGCCTTCGGAGTAGTTGCGCATGGTTGATTCCCGAAAATGGTGTTTAAGACGCTCTGGCAATGGTCAGAAGCTCACTTAGCTCTGGGATTGCCGCGACCAGTACGTCTTCGATTCTTTCGGCGAAAACAAACTGGATCTCCCGTCTCACTGTATCTGGGATCTCTCTCAAATCCTTTTCATTCTCCTTGGGGAGAATCACTCGTTGAATACCGGCGCGATGTGCTGCCAGAACTTTTTCTTTGATTCCACCTACCGGAAGTACTAACCCTGTCAGCGTTATTTCTCCTGTCATAGCAGTATTCACTCGCACCGGAAGTTTGCTGTAAAGAGAAGCAAGTGCCGTGGCCATGGTGACTCCAGCCGACGGTCCATCCTTCGGAGTCGCGCCGGCAGGCACATGTACGTGCACGCTATGTCTTCGAAAGAGCGCTGGGTCGATGCCCAGGGATTCCGCGTGAGACCAGATATAGCTCTGAGCAGCCTTGGCGGATTCCTGCATCACGTCGCCTAGCTGTCCTGTAAGGGTCAATCCGCGGCTGCCGAGCAGGAGAGTGGCTTCAACATAGAGAACATCGCCGCCGGCCTCCGTCCAGGCGAGACCTGTCGCAACGCCGAAGGGCAAGGACTGCCGTGCTCGCTCAGGCATAAAACGTTGCGGGCCCAGGTACTCCACGAGAGTTTCGGCTGTCGCCTCAACAGGCTCGGTCTTTCCCTCGGCGTGCCGCAACGCAATCTTGCGTGAGACACGACCGATTGTGCGCTCCAGTTGACGTAGTCCAGCTTCTCTGGTGTATCGCGAAATCATCGCTTGCAGGGCCTCAGGCGTGAAAGAGACCTGGCTTTCGGTGAGGCCGGCTTCCTTGAGCTGGCGAGGAATGAGATAACGCCGGGCGATCTCGGCCTTCTCTTCGTCGCTATACCCGGGCAAATTGAGAACCTCCATGCGATCGAGCAAGGCGCGAGGAATAGTGTCCAGCGTGTTTGCCGTGGTTACAAAGAAGATGCGCGACAAATCGAAAGGCAGATCGAGGTAGTTATCGCGAAAGGTTCGGTTCTGTTCGGGATCGAGAATTTCGAGCAACGCCGCGGCGGGATCACCGCGGAAATCACGGCCCAATTTGTCAACCTCGTCCAGCATCAAAACGGGATTGTTCACGCCTGCGCGGCGAACCGCCTGGATGATGCGGCCGGGCATGGCCCCGATATAAGTCCTTCGATGCCCGCGAAGCTCAGCTTCATCGTGCATGCCACCCAGGCTCAAACGTTCAAACTTGCGTCCGAGGGCTCGTGCGATGGATTGTCCGAGGGAGGTCTTGCCTACGCCCGGAGCTCCTACAAAGCAGAGAATGGGAGATTTAGCGCCAGGATTCAGTTTCAAGACGCCAAGGTATTCCAGAATGCGTTCCTTGATTTCCTTCAGATCGTAGTGATCCTCATCCAGGACTTGTCGCGCCTTGGAAATATCGAGAACACCTTCTACCGAAACCTTCCAGGGAAGTTCGATCAGGAGTTCAAGATAAGTGCGAGTCACGGAGTAGTCGGGCGCCCCGGCCGGCAGCCGTTCCAACCGTGACACTTCACGGTCGGCTTCCTTCCGGATCTCGTCAGGCAGATCCGCTTGTTGGAGCCGTTCCCTCAACAAATCCAGCTCCGCCTCCTCAGGATTCTTGCTGCCGAGTTCTTGCTGAATAGCCCGCATCTGTTGCCGCAGCAGATACTCCCTTTGCTGGCGGCTCATCTCAGTTTGAGCCTCTGTAGCAATCTTCGAGCGAAGTTCGAGAACCTGGAGCTCATAAGACAAATAGGAGTGCATCAACCGCAGCGCGTCCAGCGGAGTCTCAGCCTCCAGAAGCGATTGCTCCCTCTCCAATTCCATGTTGAACATGGACGCAAGGACGTAAACCAGTCGAAACGGATCTTTGCTTTCGCCCAACAGGCGGCTAATATCGTTGAATGCCTTGGGCTCCGTCATACCCAACGCCCTACCAGCCATCTCTAACAGTTCGCGATGAAGCGCTTCCACCTCGGCAGATTTCTGCTCCGGTAGAGGCAACGGTTTTACTCGCCCTTGAAGGTGGGTCCCAGCCTCTTCGAGTTTAATGATCACCGATCTCTCAATTCCGAGCAGGATGACTTCCAGGCCACCGTGTTCCTGATTGACCTTCCTCTTAACAACGGCCTTGGTGCCGATAGTGTAGAGATCATTTTGACTCGACACCTCCGTTGAGGTGTTGCGTTGAGCGACAACCACCAGCTCTTTGTCCTCGCGCGCCAGGGCCGCTTCCACGGCCGCCACCGAGAACGGTTTGTCCACCGCAAGAGGCAACAAGAGGTAAGGAAACAGCACCGTGTTTTTCAACGGCAATACTGGAAGCGTCTCAACCTCATTGGGATCACTCACGACTGATACCCTCCGTGATCAACTCAACTAGCAGAATGCCATTGATGCAATCCACCCGGACCTCGGCTCCCTTCAGATCGCAAGGAAGCGGAATGAAACGCTCAAAACGGTTGTACGAAATCTCCATGGAATAGTGCCTGCAGCCTTCCACAGCTTGAAAATCGCGCCGGCAACCCCGGATTCGCACTTCAGACCCACTAATTTCGGTCTGGATGTCCTCCAACCTCACTCCGGCCACATCCAATTTGACCAGCCACCCTGCCCGTGTACGGTAAATGTCAGCTGCGGGTTGCCACGAACTTTGTCGATGACCTTCACAAAACGATGAAAAGAACACGGGAAGATTCCTTGGTCTACTGTGCATTAGCGACCCATTTCCGTCTGCGCCCACGCAAGTTCAGTCTGATAGCCATCCGATGCCGCGCGAGTCGGCCCATCCTCAAACCACAACAATTGTCGGGGCGTTTGGATACAAAAGATGTGCAAGAAGAAACAGCGACGGCAATCTAGAGGACCCGTCCTGCCACAGCGGTTTTACGCTAGGAGTTCAATCACAGGCCTCTTGCTCGACCAGCCCTGTTCTGGGGTGAGCAGTTCAACTTTGAACAGCCGAATCTGCCAACTGTGCGGAAGATCGAAATAGCGATTCACGGAAAGGAAGAAGCTAATGAGCAACGCCAACCGAACTCTGCGAAGATTGTCTAAATTTGCTGCCCTGGTATCCCCCTCGTGTTCGGCCTTACTACCGGCACCGTTTGCCTTGGAGCGGGCGGAACACGAAAACACCGTCGATGTCTTGCTGACGGAATACCAAATTGATATGCCAACGACGCTGGAGGCGGGATGGACCTCCCTGAGAATCAAAAACATGGGAAAGAAAGAGCACAGCTTCAGAATCGAAGGACATGATCTGGAAAAGAAGCTGAAATCCGAACTAAAGCCTGGGGAAAGCGCGACACTGCAAGTTGACCTAAGGCCGGGTACCTATCGAGTTTCGTGTCCAGAGGATGATCACGATGATGACAAGAATATGAAGCTCGAACTGAGAGTAGGTCGCTTCTAGGATGGAGGTTATCGATGGCGAAAACGAGCAAGAGAAAGACCGTTCAAGTCCTCGATGCTGGAAATGCCGAGCGTCCGGCATTCTTAACCAATCCTGAGGTGCAGCAGGATCTACAGGAAGCAGGGCGGCTCAAACCAGGCCGCCTAAAATCCGTTGGAAACAAGCGGTCCTCCACCAGATTGTCAGGTGGAGATTTGGATGCTGTAGTTGAGGAAGGAGGTACGGGAGAAGAAGCCGTTGGAAGATCAGTGGCTACTCCGGACCAGGATATCGTTGAGAACCTGGGTAGAGCCGCCGGTGTCACTTACGAGGATGATGAGGAATTGAACCTGGTAGGGAAAATCAAAAAACGCGACCGAAAACGATGGGAACTGAACCCATCCTCGTCCGAAGACTATCAGGAACGTAATCGACGTGATAACCGCCGACAGAGCGGCTCCGGCAGATGAGGCGTCTCAGTGCCCTTTTAGATCGTTACCAAGTCTTGCCTCAAGATCGACTGAGAAATGTACCGTTCTGAATTGGAATCAGGAAAGGCGCGGCGTGGACCCGGCAGTCATTCGTGGGATGGGTCAGATAAGACTTCTCGACTAGGAAAATCTGGCATTGTACGCAGTGTCCCCTTGCTCCACGATCTCAACTCTGCAGGGTGCGTGGCTGAAGACTGACCGCGCGACATTTTCCTCTGGATCGTCGTTTTCGAAGCTATTAGCTCCAACAACAATCAGATTGGCTGACCACTCATGGGCTTCGCTGAGGATTTGAGCCGCCGGATCGCCGAAGCGAATCGCCATGTCGGCTGAGAGTCTCGCTCTGAGTGCATCCGTCACTCGTGATGTCAGGCGTTCGGCCATTCTCGTCATTTCCTGTTGCGCTAGTTCAAGAGTGTCGTGACTGGAGTGCAACTCAACGGGAACACATTTGGGAACCGAGAGCACGCGCACCATTGCATTTTCTGGCCATGCGCGAGCCACGACGGACTCAATGACATCAACTGATGACTCTGAATCATCAACTACCAAGAGGATTCTCATCTCTTGATCCTTGGGTTCTCAACAACTCGCCACGCAGAACTCAAGTTCAAGACTCTGGGATGAACGGGAAAAAAGATGTTCAGGAATGCTCAGATGGAACGATTTGGCCGCACGGACCAAGAGACGATTCTAGGCACACTCAACCTCTGGAGAGTCTTGGCGATCTCGAAAGCTGAATCTAGTCGACGGCCTTCTTCAATCGAGACACAAACAACGACCCTTGCTTTGGCGGCGGAGGTTCTTCTCGGGTCACACTGCGGCGCTCCTGGACGAATCCTTGCTCGATAAGCACGCTAACAATGTGTTTTTGAGTTTCGTCCAGGGTCTTGGCGATGTCTTTGATCGAGAGCTTGTAGTTGAGGAACAGGTTGCAGATCGTGATCTTTCGCTTTGTGTCAGGCGGCAATTGAGCCGAGTCAGCCGGAGGCGAAAACCGATCGCGAATGACATGAAAGCCATCGCGTGTTACTGGGTCCTTGAATTCCATCCTCACCACTCCTGCCAGGTAATGTATTCGTGGATTGACAAACCAGCTGTATTCTACTCGGACCGGATGCAAAATAGGGAAATTTCGTCATGCCAGGTCTCGAAGCACCCCTTGCATCGCAAAGAGCAGCAAGCGCAGCGCCTTGGAACGAGCACGATGCCGCAGTAAGTTGATCACCTCTCGCGCTATTTGCACCATAGATAACGGTGCCTCAGACAAAACCACCCCGCGGTCGAAAATTGACAGGTGCAGCACTCAAGTGTCAATGAGGCTTAACCTGACGGGGCTCTCAGGAAATGGCGCGCGTACCCTCAACTCAGCATTCCTAGAGGCGTTGCCGCGGTCTTTGTCGACCAGTCTTAATGCTCTCTAGACTCAGAACCGACTCCCACGCGCCTGTCCCCGTTCAAATGTGCACTGTGGCTTTAGGGATTCTGAGACATCGTCTCGACTGACTGTGCTGGTGGGCTAGACGTAGCGGCGACCTCATACCTTCGAGAAGGGCGTCTCCGTTGGTTGCGGACCCCTCACCCGGGCCTGTGCGACCGCCGTCGCTTTGGCCACCCTCTCCCCACAAACGGGAGGGAGCGTATGGTTTTTGATCGATTCTTGAACTTTGTCCAAAGCAAGCGAACTTGGGGGAGAACAGCTATGGAACCTTCAACTTCAGAACGCCCGGCAGTCTCGGATGAATTGCAGCAGCAGATCGCGAGGCTTGCGTTTCAGTTATATGAGGCGCGGGGACGGGAGGATGGGCATGATGTCGAAGATTGGCTGCAGGCAGAGGCAGCCCTGCGACGAGACACCCTACTTCCAAAGGCCTCCATTGCCGCCGCGGTCTATGAAGATTAGCGACTGGGGTCGTCCTGGATCTGTCATGTCCTGGGTGTCACGATGACTTTCCCAAACCTTTGCTTGCTCGGATCTCCTCCAGCATTCGAGCGATAGTCACAATCAGCTCGGCGGGCTCGACAGGTTTCGTTATATGGGATTGGAAGCCTGCGGCAAAAGCTTGGGCGCGCTCCTCGGCTCTTGCGTAGGCCGTCAAAGCCATTGCCGGCAGCCGGGCGACATCTTCTCGCGATGACGCTCGCACCTTCCGGATGAGTTCGTATCCATCCTCTCCCGGCATTCCGATATCAGCCAGTAGAAGGTCTGGTCGGGAGACCTGAAGCAGCTCGAGCGCTTCTGCGGTGGAGGCTGCCAGCTCGACAATGGCTCCTCCCTTTTGCAGTATGAAAGCCAGGAGTTCGCGTGCGTCCAGCTCATCGTCAACTGCGAGGATTTTCACTCCCTCCAGCAGTCGCGGGAGCTTCATCGGCAACTCAGGGAGGGATCGCTTCTGCGTGAGTTCAGGTTTTTGAAGTGTCTCTGAATCGGCGTCCTGAGCTGCAACAGGCAGCCTCAGTCTCAGCGTGGCTCCTTTGCCTTCTCCTTCACTCAAGGCATCGATGGTGCCGCCGTGCAGCTCCACAAGCTGCTTGACAATGGAAAGCCCCAGGCCCAGCCCGCCATGTTTGCGGGTTGTCGAGGCATCTGCCTGCTGAAACGGTTCAAAGACGTAGGGTAGAAAAGAGGCCGGAATTCCGTGACCTGCGTCCACCACAGTCAGTTCCACACAATGAGAATCCACCCGGTCTACGTTGAGCTGCACCCGGCCCTTCTCCGGAGAGAATTTCACCGCATTCGAAAGCAGATTCCAGATCACCTGCTGCAGCCGGTTCGGATCCCCTCGAACCAGGACTGCCGGCGCATTGAGGCTGGTCTCAAGATGAATGCGCCGTGCTTCCACGGCAGGTTTGATCGAATCCACGGCGGCTCGAACCACCGCCATGAAGTCAATCGTCTGAGAGATCAGACGCAGCTTCCCCGAAATAATTCGCGAGACATCCAGAATATCTTCGATGAGCTGGGCCTGGGCCGTGGCGTTGCGCTCAATGGCTTCCAAACCGCGGGCCGTCGTTTGAGGGTCGCTCGTTTGATGGCGCAGTATACGGGCCCAGCCGAGAATCGCGCCCAGCGGCGTCCGCAATTCGTGCGAAACCGTTGCCAGAAACTGGTCCTTGGCCCGATTGGCTGCTTCAGCGTTGCTTCGAGCTTTCTGCTCGGCAGCCAGCAGCGCATCGCGCTGCTCCTCTGAGCGCTTGCGCTCCGAAATGTTCTCGGCCATCACGAGTCCGTAAAGAATCTTCCCATCGGCGTTTCGAACGGCGCGGCCGATCAGGTTGACCCAGATCACACGGCGCTTCTTGTTCCGGCAACGGCGCTCCAACTGATAACCGTCGATCTCTCCCGTAAACAGCTGCCTCAGCGGCAGCGAACTCTTTTCGATATCTTCTGGAAGCGCGAGTTCATCGATGGATAGAGTGGTCAATTCCTCCGGCGTATAACCGAGCATCTCTGAAAGAGCCCGGTTCGCCCGAAATATTCCGTGGTCAAAATTCACCAGGGCCATCCCAATAGGTGCGTCCTCAAAAGCCGCTCTGAACCTTTCTTCACTGTCGCGCAGCGCTTCTTCAGCCGAGCGCAGGCGCAGGTAAGCGTTGACTGTTGCAACGAGAACATCCGGGTCTACAGGCTCCGCCAGGTACCCGTCGGCGCCGCCCTCCAGGCCGCGCTTCTGATCGGAGCCCTTGACGAAGGTTGCCGAGACATGGAGCACGAGTATTCCAGAAGTCGCCGAGGCCGATTTGATCTGGCGGCACACTTCATACCCCGTCATATCGGGCAGATTGATGTCCAGCAAGACCAGAGGAGGACGTTGCAAATTCACCAATTGGAGCGCTTCAGTGCCAGAGCTCGCTTCCAAAACCTCAAAACCCGCGTTCCGCAACGCCCGGCTGCGGGCATAGCGGCCGGCTTCATGATCGTCAACGTTCAGTATCTTGGTTTTGGCTAATGTCAGCATAGTTAACCTCGTGCAGTTTGCAGAAACATGTCCCATCCTGCCCGTTGCAGAGCTTCCTGCAGGAGAGGCAAGCCCTCCGGGCGCGACAAGACGGTCTTTGAGAGAATCGCCACTGCCCTTTCATCCAAAGATTTGCGCTCCTGTGGCTGGAGGTGTTTTGAGGTGACAATGATGACGGGAATGCCTTCGGTTGAGGGATCGGCTTTCAACTGGTCCAGCACATCCTCGCCTCCCATCACCGCCATCACCAAATCCAGGAGAATGACCTGAGGTTGCAGTTCACGAGCCATTCGGATTCCCTCCAAACCATGAGGCGTCTCCAGAATGGCGGCTCCCGTGGTCGCCAGCAAGCCCTTCAGCCAGTAGCGTGTGACTTCTTCGTCGTCAATCAACAAGATCCTCTTTTCACCTTCGCATCGCGTAAGCCGATCCAGGTTGTCGAGCAGCCAGGCGCGTTCGATGGGCTTCATGCCGTAAATGTCCGCACCGAGTCCTATTGCCTTTGCTTGATCTTCAAAGTTGCTCACGATGATCACGGGCACTGTTCGAGTGGCGTCGTCCTGCTTCAGCCGGGCTAAAAGGCCCCAGGTGTCCTCGCCCTTGAGTTGCAAATCCAGCACGATTGCCTGTGGCCGGTAGCGCTGGAGCGCTTGCTGCGCTTGCTTCACGGTCGAGGCGGGAACCATTTGAAACCTGGTTCCCTTGAGATACTTCTGATAAAGCAGAAGCATCTCTGCGCTGTCCTCGACCACCAAAACCGGCGTCAGCTCGGGGTCCAGCTCCCAGGTTGGCTCGGGCGTCGCAACCGCCGCAACGGGGACCGCATAGGTGAGCGGGATGACGGCAAAAAACCTAGAACCCTTGCCAGGTGCGCTCTCCACGCCAACGGTTCCACCCAGCAGTTCTGCCAACCTTCTCGTGAGTGGAAGTCCCAGTCCAGTCCCTTTCACCTTCTTCTGAAGCGGATTTGGAACCTGGGTGAATTCTTGAAAGATGAATTCCTGTTGGTCTGCTGAAATTCCGATGCCTGTATCGGTTACGGAAAAGACTGCCGCATCCCCCGCAGCATTAGGTTTGGCTGAAACGCGGATCTCCCCAGATTCGGTGAACTTGAGGGCGTTCGAGATGAAGTTGCGCAGAATTTGCGACATCTTGGCTTCATCTGTGCTCATAACCGGAAGCTCTCTTGGCTCCTCAAAGATCAGCGAGACGCGATCGCTGACCAGGAGAGGCTTCAGCATGCCGCGCAAAGCCCCGAACAACTCCCCAACCCTAAAGTCTGTGGCGTGAACCTCGATCTTTCCCGCTTCCACCTTGGCCAAATCAAGAAGATCGTTCACCAGTGTCGAGAGATCATCGGCAGCCGAGGAAATGAATCGAACCTGCTTTTCCTGTTCTGAGGTTAAGTCCCCATCCATTCGCGCGAGGAGAAGCCGCGAAATGGCAATGATGGAATTCACCGGAGTCCGAAACTCATGCGTCATGTTGGAGAGGAACCGCGACTTGAGATCGTCTGCCTTGCGCAAATGGTCCGCTTTCTCATCAAGTTCGGCGTACAGGGCCACCACTCCTCGGTTCGTGTCTTCCAGTTCGTCATTCAAGCGCGACAAATCTTCCTGGCGCTTCCGCAGCTCATCCAGTGTGCGGAGCAATTCCTGGTTTTGCTGCTGAATCTCGCCCAGCGGATCCTGCGGCAGCAGCCGCGCGAGCTCCGTCGAAATCTCAGACAATCGCTGCTGAGAAACAAGGCCTGCCGTCGCCGGCAGCAGCTTCTTCAGCAGCACCATCGTGCCGGCCCCGGGCGCCGATTCAATCTGAAACTGATCCATCAGACGTCTGGCGCCCATGATGCCGAGTCCCATACCGGTCCGTGACTGATATCGACCTTCCAGGATTTCCTGGAGATTCGATATGCCCCGGCCACGATCGGAAATACGAATTACCATGAGCTGCGGCGGGGTTTTCCCGCTGATCTCAAACTCGATCTTCCCCCCGCCTCCGTAATTCAGGGCGTTGCGAGCGATCTCCGAAACGGCCGTGGCAATGCGGGTCTGATCCTGCGCTTCAAACCCCAGCAGCTTTGCCACTTGGCGGGCGCGCTGGCGAACCAGAACCACATCGTGTTCGAAGCTCAGTTGCGTCGTGAGAATGCTGAGACTCATGGGAAGCGAAAAGAGAAGGTTGATTTCAGTTCCAACAAGGAATGACAAACCCGGCACTACGCTCTCCATGATGTCGCTTTGACGGTTACGACCGTGACATCATCGGTGCCTCGCTGGTAGTCGCGGTACAGAATGCCGGCAATGAGCCCAGGCGGCTTCCGAATCAACCCAGGGTAGTTGCTCAGGTTCCAGTGAGAGGTCAAGCCATCGGTGTGAAGCACCAGGACCGCATCTGTGGGAAACGGATACACAAATTCCTGGACCTTGCGAACGTCATGCCCAACCGTTCCATTGGTCGACACCACGTGCCGGATGCCTCCATCGGAGACAATCGCACCCGAAATGTTGCCTATTCCTGCATAGCGAACCGATTTCTGAGACAGATCGATTTCGGCTATCCCCATCACAGCGCCTCGTGTGGACCGCAAAGCTGCATGGGCTGCCTCGGCTATCCTGGCCGGACTGTGCTGGGAGTTAGACCGGAATATTTGCATGGCCTCTCGAGCCGCCGTGGCAGCGCCGATCCCATGACCCAGGCCGTCCACTACCAGAAGCATTACGCGCCCAGGCTGACTGGCTGTTTCCCAGCCATCTCCGCAAACCAGTTCATTGCGCTTCGCCTTGCAAACCACTCCCAGGTCCATTGAATCCAAAGACTTTCCCTCAGAAGCTCGTCCAGACCAGACTTCCGCCAATACTGCCGTGCCCTTCTCAGGGGCCGAGTAAAGATCGAAGGAACCGGCGAGCCGGCTCATCGCGCCCATTCCAGTGCCGGGACTTCCTACAGTGGAATATCCGTCGCGTAGAGACTGGGCCACATTCACCATGCCCGGCCCCTTATCCAACGCCAGGATTTCAATGCCATTCCTGTCCGGAGCCACCAGCGACCGAACAATGATTTCGCCTTGAACTGCGTGTTTGGCAAGGTTCGTCGCGGCTTCCGTTGCCACGATAGCCGCCTTGCCTGCATCAGTTTCGCTGAAACCGAGCTTGCCGGCCAGCGCAGCGACGTGTCGCCGCACCTGGGCTACCTGGCTCGCCTCCGTCACCGCAAAAATAAACTGTTCCGTCATAGAGATGAAAACCGGTCGGTGGCTCCCCTGAAAATCCCCCTTAACAAAGGGGGAAAGAAGGTGAAGGTGAAATCTTGAGAAGATTTCACGCGGTCGCGGAGCCTTCAGGGGGTTGTCGTGACGGGTTTGGGCCGACCGGACAACCTACTCCAAAACCCCCCTGAAGTCCCCCCTTGTCCAAGGGAGGACGCCATTTTCATCGAACGTAGCGCCGCTCCAGGCTGCATGAAAAACTCCTCTAGAAGTCGAAGGTAACGCCGCGCGATTACTTCCACTTCGTTATGGTCACTTCAGTGCCTTCCCCTACTTTGCTCCGAATCGCGAACTCGTTGACGAGTCGCTTGGACCCGCTCAGCCCAAGGCCCAAGCCCCCGGCGGTTGTGTAGCCATCCTTCATCGCCAGTTCGAGATCGGGAATGCCGGGTCCGTGGTCGGTGAAGGTCAACCGCAAACCCCGCCGCGTCCCGTTTTCCACGATGTCGATCGTCATATTTCCTCCGCCACCATGCTGCAGGGTGTTGCGGGCCAACTCGCTGGCCGCCGTGATGATGCGGGTCTGGTCGACCAGGCTGAATCTTAGCTCTTCGGCCTTGGCCCGCACCGCTTGCCGAACGGCGACCAGCCGTTCTCCCGAATCGATCAGCAGGGATTCCCGCCACGGTGTCATTGATTCTGGCTCCGAGGCTCGAACGCCTGTCGCAACAGCTCCATTCCTTTCTCAACGTTGAGGGCGGTCCGCACGCTTTTCAAGCTGATTCCCAGTTCAACCAGCGTAATTGCCACGGCCGGCCGCATGCCGACGACTACCGTGACGGCATCCAGAATCGAGGAGATGGCGGCGATGTTTCCAAGCATGCGGCCAATGAACGAATCCACGATTTCAAGTGCCGAGATATCGATGAGAACGCCACGCGCACCGCTGCTGACTACGCGCGCGGAGAGATCGTCCTGAAGTGCAAGGGCCAGCCGGTCATGCATGTCCACTTGAATCGTGACCAAGAGAAAATCGCCTAGTTTCAGAATCGGGATTTTTTCCACATATTCTCCTTGATCCGCAAGACGCGTCGCTGTGATACGGTTCCAGCAGATTTACGACCCGATCGCTTTTACGCCCAATCCCCGGCGCTTCAAGGCCACGGCGAACGCGTCGGCCAGCGTTGCCTTGGTAACCACGTCGCCCAGTTCCACTCCTAAATGCACGATGGTTTGGGCAATCTGCGGACGAATGCCGCTAATAATGCAATCAGCCCCCATTAAGCGCGCCGCCGCGACGGTCTTCAGCAAGTGTTGTGCCACCAGAGTATCGACGAGAGGAACACCGGTGATATCGATGATGGCAATGTCGGCACCGGTGTCCACAATTTGTTGGAGAAGGTTTTCCATGACGACCTGGGTGCGCTCGCTATCGAGCGTGCCGATGAGAGGAAGAGCCAGGATTCCCAGCCAGAGTTTCACTACCGGCGTTGAAAGTTCCAGCATCTCCTGCTGCTGGCGTGAAATGACAGATTCTCGAGTTTTTTGAAATGCCTCCATCGTCCATAGTCCGAGCTTGTCGAGCAGCAGAGTCGCCGTCCAAACTTCATGAGCGAGGCTATCTGCGTCCCGTCCAAACTCTTCCTTCAAGCGCTCAAACACGGGCTGTTTGAGCGAAAAAATGAACGTGGCAGTCTGCGACGGGCTGAATCCCTGCTGCGCGCGATTGGTCGAGAGGTTGGCCAAAAACTCTCGCAGTTCAGTCCACTCAGCCGCCATGACATCGGACCGGCCATTGCGCAGGGAGTTCTTCAGTAAAGTGAGAAAGTCCCGGGATTGCTGTTGGACTTCAATCTCCAACGCTTTGCTCAAAGTACCCTCGGCCCGCTGATTTTCCAGCCAATCCCTCACAATCACGCCTTCATGTTTGCTGATGGTATCGGCCAGACGGCTGTAGACAGCGTCATTCATAAGTGTTCTCCTCGTCGTTCAGATGGTGTGGGGCAGGGAATCGGGAATCCCTGTAAGCGCAGGTGGGGGAGACATCCAGATTGTTGAGACTCCGCTACGATACTCCATACGGTTATTGCCACAAAGGTTCTTGTCAGCTTTCCTCGTCTGTCGCGGCGCTGGTTTCGGCGGCGCAGATCGTTTGTTTGTCCTATTGAGGACGTTCTCTGAATGCAAAACGTGACATCATGCTGGTGACATTGAGAAGGGAATTCAAAGGTGCGAACCAGTCATGAGAAAAATTGCTGACTTATTCCTGGCATTTATTGTGTTATTCGCCGGCGGGATTGTGGGAGCAGCCCTATTGGGATTCATTTAGCCCGCATTGTCCAATGCCAAGGTCAAGGGTCCAAGACGGTTCGAAACGGTTGAGCCTTGCACTCGCTCGGCGTTCACACCTACGTCATCGCCGACAAGAAACCGAGCCGTTCGTGGCCGCACACGGTAGTCGCAGCGATCCGTTTCCAGCACCTCGCCGTCGGCATTGACTTTGATCCGGTGGTCGAAGCAAAGGTCTAATTCGCGCGCGCGAAAATAAGTGACTCGTTCGTCTTCCAGATGATCGCCTGTCGAGACGCGATTCAAGAGACCCACAAACTCCAGCGTGGGCATCGCCTCCACCAGACAAATATCCAGCCAGCCATCGTCGATAACCGCATGGGGAGCAATCAGGCGTCCGCCTCCAATCAGGCTTGCGTTGCACACGGCAAACATCTGCAGATTGAACTCCCGCTCAACGACTTCGCCTTCGACAATCGCCCGCAGTTCAGCCTTCAAAGGTTCATAGTCCAATAGAACTTGTGCACCGCCGATGAGATAGGCGAGCTTTCCGGCAATCGTCTTCAAGGCAGGACTCACCGCATCCGACACATCCGCTATGAATCCTCCTGCCGAGACATTGACAAAGTGGTGACCGTTGAGTGTGCCGAGATCAACGTCAATGCTTCGTCCCTTGAGGAGAAGCCCAATGGCCTCGTCCACTTTCTCCGGCAGCCCCAGTGTTGCAGCAAAGTCGTTGCCGGTCCCTATAGGAATTACTCCGAAAGTGACTCTCGAGAACGCGCCATTTACGCTGGCCACGCCATTGAGCACCTGATTCAGCGTTCCGTCGCCTCCAGCAATGAAGAGCGTGTCATAGCCTGCCTGAGCCGCCTCTGCGGCTGCCTTGTGCGCGTCTCCCGGTGCTACCGTCATGACGATGTCCATCGCACCGATGCGTTCCCGCAACTGTTCATTCAGCGAAGGCAGCTGAGCCGCTCCGTTGTCTGAGCCCGAAGCCGGATTGAGGATAAGACGGGATTTCATGAAGCCGCCAGCACACGGCAACTCCGATCGGCCGCGCGTCCTTGTGAACTATCAGCTTAAGTGAAAGCTAGGGCAGGGTAGGATTAGGCGAAACCAGCAAGAAACCGCCATACCAATCAGCTCAGGCCTAGCAGTTTCCTGCCATAACAATAAATTTTGCCCCGACTTCTTGGGTAGTGGATGTTCAAATTTGAACACCTATCTCCGAGTGGTTGGGAGTTGAACCTTCATCGATAGGCGGTCCGGCTACTGAGCAGGATGGCCGCTCCGCCGGTTGGTTACCCATGCCAGCAATATGCCGGCAGCTGTCGCTGCGGCGAGCGCGGTCAGGGGCTCTCGACGGGCATAGTCAACGACCTTCTGCTTCAAGCCTTGGTAATCGGCTCCCTTTATCTTACCTACCGATTGTGCTACTTCGCTCTTGGCCTTATCCACATAACCCACCGCCTCGTCTAATTTCTGACCGGCGGTTTCGGCTACACTGCTGATTTTCTGCGCTACCCGCTGACCTAAGGAATCGCCTCCGAGGTCCAGCACCTGGTTCGTTTCCATAGTTTCCTTTCATGGTGAACTGATCGATTTCAATTGCAGGATTTGCGTCTAGGTGCACCCACGCATCAGGAAAAGAATGAGCAGTACCGGGATGGGGACGCCCAAAGCCCACAGAAGAATCCATCCCACTTTTCCTGCCTGGAGTTCGTTGTTGCGTTTTAGTGAGTTAATCATTTCATGCCTCCTTGCAGCTCTCCTATAGCAGATGGAGCACCAAACGCATCGAGTCAGCTATCAATGGCATGTTGGGTTGCAAGGTCAGCTTCGAGCGGTGGGCAATACTTCGCGGAAATGTAGTTTGTTCCCTGTCCTGGGCTGCAACTAGATCGAGCCGAACCGTGAACTGGACGTATTGGCCCACCGAAACAGATATTTAGGTTTCACCGTCGCAGATGTAAGATAGCCAGCTCTGGCATTCATGAATCCTTGTGAGGATAGACTGCAGTGTCCTCTGGTAGCTCTATACCCGAACCTCCCGATCCAGCGAAGACTCTCTTGGGTACCCAGGATGTTACCGAGGTCTCGCAGTTCCAAGCCGCGGCGCAGCAAAGTCAAAGCCGTTACCAGGCGCTGATAGAAGCCTCCGCCCAAATCGTCTGGACGACAGACGCCAGTGGCGCCGCCGTGGAAGACTCGCCTTCGTGGAGAACGTTCACGGGGCAAACCTATGAGGAGTGGAAGGGATTCGGCTGGCTGGAAGCGCTTCATCCTGACGACCGCGAGCGGGTGAATGAATTGTGGCGGCGCGCTGTGGCCGAACGCACCGCCCTGGAAACTGAACATCGCATCCGGCACACCAGCGGAGAATGGCGCTGGATGGCGGTGCGAGCCGTCCCGGTCGTGAATGCCGATGGCCAGGTGCGCGAATGGGTTGGAATGAACATTGACATCACCGTTCGCAAACAAGCTGAAGAGACGCACGCCAGACTTGCCGCCATCGTGGAATCGTCTGACGACGCCATCATCAGCAAAGATCTCAATGGCATCATTACGAGCTGGAACAAGAGCGCGGAACGGTTGTTTGGCTACACCGCTCAGGAAGCCGTGGGCAAACCTGTGACTATTCTCATTCCGCCAGAGCGATTTGACGAGGAACCCACCATTCTCCAGCGTATCGGACGGGGAGAACGGATCGACCATTACGAGACAGTGCGGCGCCGCAAGGACGGCACGTTGCTTGACGTTTCTCTGACGGTTTCCCCTCTTGTCGATGGTCGGGGCCAGGTTGTGGGCGCATCGAAAATCGCTCGCGAGATCACCGATCGAAAACGGGCCGAGGATCGATTGCGGGAAAGCGAGGAGCGCTTTGCGCAGTTCATGCGACATTTGCCAGGGTTGGCATGGGTCAAGAATGCCGAGGGACGCTATCTCTACGCCAATGACGCGGCCGAACTTGCCTTTGGCTCCCGGCTGGCCGAACTCAAAGGCAAGACCGACCACGAGCTGTTTCCACCGGAAACAGCGGCTCAATTCACGATGAACGATCAGCGGGCGCTGGCCAGTGGATCGGGTATTCAAGCCATCGAAACTCTAAAGCACGCCGACGGAACGATCCGCCACGCCATCGTCAGCAAGTTCCCAGTCCCCGGTCGGGATGGCAAACAAACCATCATCGGTGGCGTTGCTTTCGACATCACGGACCAGAAGCAAGCCGAGGAGGCCCTGCGGGAGAGTGAGCAGCGGTTCCGGTTGCTGGCAGACAGCGTTCCGGTGCTGATCTGGGTGAACGGCCTGGACGGTTGCGAGTTCGTAAACCGGGGGTACTCGCAATTTCTGGGACGCTCCATGGAGGAAATCCAGCAGATGAAGTGGGCGACGGCTCTACACAGTGAGGATGCCGACGCGTATCTGGAAGCCTACCGCCAGGCATTCGAGGCGAGGAAGCCTTTCGAGGCGCAGGTTCGTCTGCGCCGTGCAGATGGGGCGTATCGCTGGATGAAATCAGCGGGCCTGCCTCGCGTTGCCAGCGATGGAAGATTCCTGGGGTACGTGGGTTGCTCCCTCGACATCACCGACATCAAGCAGTATCAGGAGGCTCTTTCCGAGGCCGATCGCCGTAAGAACGAGTTTCTGGCCATGCTTGCGCACGAACTGCGAAACCCGCTGGCCCCGATACGCAATGCCCTGGAAATCATGCGGCAGACAAAGGACAAGGGACAAGTCATCCAATCCGCGTCCGAGATGATGGAGCGTCAGATCAGCCAGATGGTGCGACTGGTGGACGACTTGCTTGACGTGAGCCGCATCAGCCGGGGCAAGATTGAACTTCGCAGAGGGCCCATCGAATTGGCATCCGTGGTGAATCACGCCGTCGACGCATGCCGTCCGCTGGCGGAGAGCAAAGGCATTGAGTTGACAGTCTCGTTGCCACCGCAGCCGGTGTACCTTGATGCTGACCCAATCCGGCTGGCGCAGGTGGTGGGGAACCTCTTAAACAATGCCTGCAAGTTCACGGAGAACGGCGGCCGAGTTTGGTTGACGACCGAATTGGCAAGTGTCGCAGACACCGAAGGAGTCTTGATCCGGGTGCGGGATACCGGCATTGGCATCCCTACTGAGCAGCTTGATCGAATCTTTGACATGTTCATGCAGGGCGATACTTCGTTGGAGCGTTCGGCAAGCGGATTAGGCATCGGACTGACGCTGGCGAAGAACCTGGTAGAAATGCACGGGGGCATACTGGAAGCTCATAGTGCCGGGACCGGCCGGGGAAGCGAATTCGTGGTGCGGCTGCCAGTTTTGGTCGAAGCCCCGCAATCGGCGCCAACCGATCGGGTATTTGCCGACCCGAAGAATACCTCGCCCCGACGCATTCTCGTTGTCGAGGACAACGAAGACTCGGCAGAAGCTTTGACGATTCTGTTGAACCTTGCCGGCCATAAGACGCACACCGCTTACGATGGCCTTGAAGGTCTGGAAGCCGCCGAGGCGTTTCGGCCTGACACCGTACTGCTCGACATCGGCCTGCCTAAGTTGAACGGATTCGAAGTGGCGCGCAAGATCCGTGAACAGCCATGGGGTCAGGCAATGGTGCTGGTGGCTTTGACTGGTTGGGGTCAGGACGAAGACCGTCGCCGCTCCCATGAGGCGGGCTTCAATCACCACCTGACGAAACCGATTGATCCACTCGCGCTTACCGACCTGCTCGCGCGTTTACCGCTGGCCGAGACCAAGAACTAGGGTAGTAGCGGAAGCTGTGGATTTGGTCACTCGGGGCATACGACCGGGTTGGAACCCTCCACGGATTTCGATCTCCTCCTGTGCGGAAGGCTCTAAAACCCACGACTGTCCGCATCAACCAAGCATCCGTCTGCCCTCATCCTCGCCAAGTTGTTCAATTTTGGACACCAGATCAACCGCCCCGTTAACCGCAATCGGCAAAACTGCGCAGTCGTGTAAGGAAGTACGAGTGCGCCCCTTTCTTGCCCGGCCATCTTGTCAGTCTAAGAGCACTGGCAAACGGTACTTAGCATCTCTATCCGGGTCTCTGGCATCTGATCTGCATTAGCACTGCGGTGAAAGGGGACCTTGAGATGAGACTAATTGATTTCGCGAGACGACGTCCCGATGGACTGATTGATCAAAACTGGGTGGAAGGATTCGAAGCTTACAAATTGCAACAGCCACCGGAGTCCTGTCCCTACGACGATCAAAGCGAGCACTTCAATGCCTGGGTCGAGGGCTGGATGGAAGCTGCCTATTTCGGAAACTTTGAGCAAGACGCGCAGGATTCTCAGTTTGCAGAAAAGGAACCCGGTTCCGCGGCAGCATGAAATGCGAAGTTCTCACGGTGTTGCCATTGTGAGATCCCGCCGCGATTCGCCACACCATCAAGGTGCCCTGGTCACCGAAACCGCTGTTCATCGGTCGAAGGCAAAGATGGCGGCGTTAGGATTGGGTCGGCCGGTAGACAAGTCACGAATGATGTGAGCCGCAATGAGGCTGTAGGTAATACCGTTCCCCCCATAGCCCAGGGCAAAATAGCAGTTGGGGCGCTTGCGAGTTTCACCAATGTAGGCAAGACCATCTTTAGTTTCTCCAAACGTCCCCGCCCAGTTGTAGGCCACGCTAAGTTTCACTTCCGGGAACATCTCTTTAAATCGTTTAACGAGTTTCTTGGATTTTTTCCCAACTCTGGCATCGCGGCGCTTCGGGCTATCAAAATCGTCGTCCTCGCCGCCGATGAGAACCCGGCCGTCCTTGGTCGTTCTCAAATAAAAATAAGGCCTGGCAGTCTCCCACGTCAGGGTGTTCATGAGCTTCTCCGGCAACCGCTCACAGGGTGTACTGACCAAGGCATAGGTGCTCTTGAGCTGCACGATGTCTTTCCTGAGACCTGCCGGGATCTCATACCCATTGGCAAAAACCATTCGGCGCGCCTTAATGCGATTTCTTTGTTTGGTAGTCAGCTCGGCTCCATGCTTGTCGGAACGATGATCGGTGATTTCTGTTTGATCGTAAACCTGCAGGCCGGAGTTACAGGCCGCTCGCAGCAACAGGTGCGTGAGCCGATAGGCATCGATCTGCCCTGCATCGGAGGAGAGAAGGGCCGCAGGATAGTCCAATTGAAAGGATTCGCGAACCGCTTCTTTCCCCAATAACTCAAGCCTTATGCCATTCCGTGTTCGAACGGTGTATTCCTTTTGAAGGATCTCCACATCCCTGCTACGGCTGGCGAGGTAGAGGCTTTGCTTCCGTTCAAAATCACAGGTATCGCCCAATTCGTGAACCAGCTGCTCGATGCCATAGATGGCTTCCAGACACAACTGATAGCTGCGGACCGCTTTCTTTTCGCCAACCTTTCCCATCAATTCAAATAGGGGCGTGTCCACTTCATATTGAAGCAGACCTGTGGTTGCGCTGGTACTTCCGGTTCCGACTTCACGTCGATCGACAATGACGGTAGGAATGCCTTCCTTCGTAAGATAGTAAGCGACCAACGCTCCTGTAATTCCCGCGCCAACGACGGCTACCTCACAGTCCACATCCTGGTTTAGGGGGAAATAGGCACCGAGAAGTCCATTCTTGATGGGCCAGAAAGGCTGGCCAGATTTTAGATCCATTAACAGCTCGGTTCGGTAGAGAACTCCAGGCCGCGGGCAGAGACCGCTCGCGCTCAGAGTTTGAGGATTCGGAAGCCAAGACTGCGGACCCTGGTATTGTGCAAGCGCCGCTGACGTTCTTTCTCTCCAACACGTTTATATAGCCCTTCGTCGGCACAGGATGGTCAATAGTGAGCGGTCGCCATCGATGACTGAAAGAGCGGCCAGGAACCTACAAGTGGACGATTCTCTCGAGATCAAGGCTATTGGCGCAGGTTGCGCCGGATTCTCCGACGATGCACGAGACTCCAATCTCCTCCTCCCCGGTTCAACCTCGTCATTAATACCTGATTGCGTAATTTGTCCTGCTGGTCGAGAGCGGCCCCACTTCACCCGTGCCTGATTCTACCGCTCACTTTTGCTTTGGTCTGTCACCTGCTCTACGAATTGTGAGCGACACATCAGATTCAATGATTCAGCTTCAAGAGGACTAATCCATGCGAACTACCTGCCCGCACTGCAACAACGCACTCACCATTCGAGAGGTGATCCAGCGCTCCTGTACCAAATGTGCTTCGCGGAAGCGCCATAGCGTTGAAGCGAAGTCATCCGACAGCTCAAGCATAAAGACGAACTTCGATTTCCTGATTTCGGAGGAACTCAAAAAGCGGAATCTTGAATCCGCGGCCTAGGCAGCCGCTGAGAAGGTCTTTGTTGCCATATAGACCATTGAACCCAAAGGAGGGTGAAACCATGAGTAGACTCGTTGCATTTCCAGTGATCTTACTTGCATTCTGGCTGTCGGTGGGCTGCGCCTCTGCGCGCAGAACGGGCAGCGCAACCAAAGACGCTACCGTTGCTGCGGGTCAGGAAGTGGGAGACAAGACGGAGGACGTGGCAGAGAAAGTGGGAGAAAAAACTACCGACGCGACCATTACAGCGGCCGTCAAGATGAAATTTGCCGCGGACAAGACTGTCGATGCTTCCAAAATCGATGTCGACACCAAGGACAACCTCGTGACTCTCACCGGTACGGTGAACTCCAAAGTGGCAGCGGACAAAGCAGTCGCCTTGGCGAGGACTGTCGAGGGCGTGAAGGGCGTGACACCGCAACTTACCGTTAAGCCGTAGAGGTCGGCTTCTCTATGCCCATCATGCACCGATGGTATTCTCTGAGGTCGAGCGGCTGTTTCATGGACAACCCACTCCCATTTATGCCCTTTATGCTGGTGAGTGGCGTGTCCGCCGCACGACTCAGCCCGAATCTCGCAGACCATCTCGTAGCCGCCTTTGGCGGCCGATTCCAAGCAGACTGAACTCCAGACTGGAGCCGTCCTACTTATCAATCCTCTTGGGAGAGGGTGGCACTCCCGGTCCCGGGCACAACCCTACCGCTGCGCAATATTGCACAGCCCTGCCTGAGAAACCGCACAGAATGGTTATATAGGAGACTGCGCTCTCTCCATAGGCCCGCTGGGAGGACCGGAGTTTGCGAGGAGCGTTGCCATCGAGTCCCCCAAGGCACAAACTCATGAACATTCAGTCCTCTACTAGTTTGGCCTCTCCGTCCTGAAATCTGATGAAAGTTCATTCATGATCGAACGCTTCGGAGCTCTAGTAGTGGGTGGGCTGGCAACGGCCGGGGACGTAAGCCTGTTTGGAATCCGAGCCATCCGAGAGGCTTTCCGTCCGGCTTTCGAGCTGCGAGAGTTAGTTCGCCAACTGTATGAAATCGGGTTGCGGTCGGTGCCGCTCATTGCCGTGGCAGGACTCGCTGTCGGGATCGTAATGTCGATGCACTCCCGTTCGTCGCTGGAGCGTTTTGGCGCTGAGGCCTTGATTCCAAGTGTACTGGCGATATCTCTGGCTAGAGAGATCGCTCCGCTCGTAACAGGTTTGCTTGTGTCAGGCCGAGTGGGCGCGGGGATCGGTGCAGAGCTCGGTGGAATGCGGGTGACCGAGCAAATTGACGCCTTGGAATCTCTGGCGGTCGATTCCTTCAAGTACCTGGTTGTCACGCGTGTGCTTGCTTGTATCATTGCCCAACCAATTCTGACTACTTTCATGAGCTTTACGGGCATTGTCGGGGGCTTTGCTGCTGAGACTTTGATCTCCAATCTCTCGTTCCGGTTGTATTTCGATCGCGCGTTCTCCGGCATCGAATTTGTCGATTACATTCCGGCAACCTTCAAGACGGCGGTCTTTGGCTTCATCATTGGCACAGTTTCATCCTATCTCGGCTACAACGCCCAAGGCGGAGCCGAAGGCGTGGGGAGAGCCTCTACGAAGAGTGTGGTGTTTAGTTCGATCCTGCTCATTCTCGCCAATGTGGTGCTCGTAAAAGTGATCCTCTTTCTTTTTCCGGGCCAGATTCGATGAGTGCCAACGGGTCATTAATACGGTTTGAGGGTGTTTCAAAATCGTTCGGCAGCAAGCGGGTACTGCAGGATGTGTCGTTCGATATCGCAAGAGGTTCGGCGTTCTGCATTCTGGGTCGCAGCGGCACTGGAAAAAGTGTCACCCTGAAATTGATGATCGGATTGTTAAGACCTGAGCAAGGGAGGATCTTTGTGGGGGACCAGGAAATTACGGCCTTGAACGTTCGCGAGTTGCCGCCGGTGCGCAAGACCATCGGGTTCCTTTTCCAAAATGCTGCGCTCTTCGATTCACTTTCGGTGGGTGAAAACGTGGCTTTTCCGTTACGGCGCCATACCGATCAGTCGGAGGGCGCTATTCAGGATCGGGCACGCCAAAAACTGGCTCAGGTCGGTTTGGAGAATGAGTACGAAAAGATGCCTGCTGATCTGTCGGGTGGGATGAAGAAACGCGCAGGCCTGGCTCGTGCCCTAGCTTTGGACCCTTCGATCTTGTTGGTGGACGAACCGAGCGCTGGACTGGATCCGATGACGTCGTCTGAGATTGACAACCTTTTGCTCAAGCTCAAGTCTGAGCGGGAAACGACTTTGGTGGTCGTGACCCACAATATTCCTGGCGCGCGCAGAATTGGAGACGAGTTTGTAGTCCTGCACGAAGGGCACTTCATCGCGCACGGAACAGCTGAAGAGCTCGACCGGAGCAAGCATGCTCTAGTGCAGCAATTCATGCATTCGGAAGGAGGAGGCTAATGCCTTCTTCAAGAAACTATGTCGTGGGTCTTTTTGTCGTGACGGGGGTACTTCTCTTCGCTGTGGGCCTTTTCATGATTGGTGACCGGCGAAAGCTCTTTTCCAAAGACTTCGAAGTCGTCGCGGAGTTCAAGGAATTGGGCGGGCTGCAAGATGGCGCCAACGTGAAAGTGGGTGGAATGGATGCCGGCGAAGTCATTGACATCGAAGTGCCACCACAGCCGCAGTCGAAGTTCAGGGTCAGAATGCGAGTTCTGGAGAAGCTGCATGCAGTGGTCCGCACCGATTCGGTGGCCACCATCCAAACCGAGGGAGTCCTAGGAAACAAGTTCTTGAAGATCGATCAAGGAACTCCCTCGGCCCCGATCGCTCCTTCCGGCGGCACCATACCCGGCCGCGAGCCTTTTGACTTCGCGGATCTCATGGAGCAGATCCGGGACACGGTTGATCAAGTCAAGGGGAAGATGGATGGCGTGTTTGCCTCGATCGCCACAACGTCTCAGAACGCCAACGAATTGATTCGGTCGGTTCGCGGCGACGTGGAGAACATTATCGCCACAAGCAAGAAAGTTTCGCATGATGTGCAAGTGATTACTGCCGGAGTCAGGGCCGGACGCGGAACCGTGGGTAGGCTGTTTAACGACGAGAAGGTTGCCGATAGTGCGTCGCGGGCCTTCCGCGACTTTGAGAAAGCAGCAGGCAACACCCGCGACATCTCCCAACAGTTCACAGCTATCCTGTCAGAGTTTCAAGAGCGAAAACTTCTGCAGGAAATGGAACAGACCGTGAAAAATGTCCGGCAATTGACTGGACAGGCGAAGGATGCGTTTGCTGATTTCCAGGCCAAAGGCGGAACCGGAGAGGATCTGACCGGAAACCTGGCGCGCGCCATTGCTGATGCGCGCGAAGCCATGTCGGATTTGGCAGAGAATACCGAAGCCCTCAAGCGCAGTTTCTTCTTCCGAGGATTCTTCAAGAAGCGAGGATTCTATGATCTCGATAGCCTGACGGTTGCCGAGTATCGGGAAGGGAAATTTGCCAACGACAAGTCAAGACGACAGACCTGGATCCATGATTCGGAGCTGTTCGTTCGGCGTGCAGACGGAACTGAAGAACTCTCGGAAACCGGCAAGGAACGGCTTGGTGCTGTTATGGTTGAGTTTCAAAGCTATCCGCGCAATGGCGCACTCATTATTGAGGGATATAGTGGCAAGGGATCACTGGGTGAACAGCTACTGGTTTCTACAGATCGCGCGCTGAAGGTGCGGGAGTATTTAGTGAAAAAGTTTCATCTGGATCCGAACTACGTGGGCACGATCCCAATTGGCGCAGCGGCCTCCAAAGATGATAGCCGTGCTTACTGGGAGGGGGTCGCCATCGTCTTGTTCTACGACAAGTCCAGCTGAGCTGGCGACATGTTTGAAGCGAAAAGTTGAGCGGTGATATTGGAAACAACCCATTATTCAGATTTGACACGCTCCTCACCTATGTCGTTCTAATCCGAAGGCTATACGAGTTTGATGACCGCGAATGCGGCCCCTTGCGCATCTGTCAGCATCGCCATCCGCCCGATGCCAGGCAGGTCCATAGGCGGGTTGCAGGTTTTTCCTCCGAGCTCGCTGTTACGCTCTCCCGACTTGTCAGCATCCTCAACCTGAAAGTAGGGAAGCCAGTGCGATGGCCCTGGCATTTCCGAGGGCATCGCTACCATGCCGCCGGCGGGCCGGTCTTCATCGGCGAGATTGAACATGGTGTAGGGCATCGCACCCCCTTTCCATGGCTGTGGGCGCCAACAAAAAAGGCCTGAGTAAAAATCCCCGGCCTTGACGGGATCGCGCGTATAGAGTTCTGTCCAGCACAGAGCTCCTACTTCGTTGAGCCGAGTCGCTTGCGGTTGCGCGTTGATCTCCCAGATGCAGAACTTTGCGCCGGTAGGATCCTGAAGGTTTGCCATGCGATTCGCGTCCGCACCGAAAGGTTCACGCAATACCTTGCCGCCGAGAGCGATTGTATTCCTGGCCGTTTCGTCGGCGCTGATGACTGCAACGTAAGAATTCCAGTGGGGCAAAACACCTGCAATCTTGCGCTGCTCCGTCATCTGGTACATCGCCCCGACCCGCTGGCTGCCCAATTTCAATAGCGTGTAATCGCCTGCAGGCATGTGGATATCACTAGATTTCCATCCGAACAATGAAGCATAGAACTGCTTCGATGCCGCGACGTCTGCTGAACACAGTTCGGGCCAGCAGAAGGTTCCGGGAATGTGCGTGGTCATCGCGGTCATGGTAACTCCCTCCAGAGTCGGGCAGGAAAAAATGCTGTCCGTTCAGGCGGCTTTGGTCTTTCTCTGCCGTTGGTCGGTCTTGACTTGCTTCAGGCTGGCCTTCAGTTTCGACATGATATCGACAACACTCGTGGCTTTTCGCGATTTCGCCCCCGCGCGCATGGGTTTTCCCGCCAGCTTCTGCTTGATCAAACCAAGCAGAGCCTCTTGATAGGTATCTTCATACTTACGCGGATCGAACCGGGTACTCAACTGGTCGATGAGTTGTTCTGCAATCTTCAATTCCCCTGGAGTGGCCCCGCGGGCAGGAATCTTAAGGGCTGGGGGTTGTCGCAGTTCAGCGGCGAAGCGGAGGATCTCGAGGACCAAGAGCGGCCCACGAGTTCTGATAGCTCCCAGTTGCTCATGAGTGTGCAACACCAGCTTGCCGATTCCCACTTTGTGCGTGTTCCTAAGAACATCGCGCAGTAACGCATAGGCTTTCTCCCCGTTGCGCCCTGGAGCCAAATAGTAGGGCTTGTCAAAAAGCATGGGGTCAATGTCTTGCTCGTTCACGAAGTCTGTGATCGCGATGTGTTTGTTGGACTCCAGACTGATTCGGTCGAGATCCTTGCTGGTCAGGACGGCATATCGGCCCTTTTCGTACTCGTAACCTCGGACGAGATCCTTGTGCTCGACTTCTGAGTTGCATTCCTCACAGACGCGCTGATTGCGGATTCGACCTTGATCCTTCTGATGCAAGAAATGAAATTGGAAAGGTCGTTCCTTTACCGCTGTAAACAGTCCGACTGGAATGCTCACCAGACCGAAACTAATCATTCCGTTCCAAATCGCTCTCATTTGGGCTGTCTCGTTCCGGGGCAAATAGCTACCCCTGGGCAAATGTCACTCGGTTTCACGCTGAAATCTGTTCAAGACTGCTCGCGGAGGGGTTGTCAATTTCGGGTCAGTATTGAACGGAACTCTCACTGACAACTGGGTATCCTTGAAGTCTTCAAGAGGAGGGAAAGCGATGGCTACTAGCACGCTACTAATTGTTCTGTTGGTGATTCTCCTGATCGGCGCGGCCCCGGCTTGGCCGTACAGCAGGAGTTGGGGCTATTATCCCAGCGGTTTTCTGGGTCTAGTCGTGCTCATCGTCTTACTGCTTTTTCTCACGGGCCGTTTGTAGCGTTTACTGAGTTTTCCTGAATGGAGACGACGCCATGGATCAAAATGAATGTGCTCATCCCAATTGCAACTGCAGGGTAATACCTGGAATCGCTGTCTCAGAAGGTGGAGAGGATTACTGCAGCGACCATTGTGCCAAGGCTGGAAGTCAAGACACCGGGAAGTGCGACTGCGGGCACCCTGGATGTGCGTAGTCGACGCTCAAAGGCTTGTTCGTTCTGCTGGCGTCGTTCTTTAATCAGGGATCGGCAGACGCATCCACAAGCCAGGCATGATTGTTGTTTTACTTTATCGTCTGCTCGAGCTTCTTGGAACAGGACTTGATCTCACCGATGTATTTTTCGGCAGATATCGCAACTCGTGAGGAGATAGCGGTCGCAGCGACTGCGCTCTTGTAGCTTCCATATACGGGAATCGTTCTGGCGCCGTTCGAAGTCGCGCCCGAGAGTTTGTCGCATTGGCTCAATCCAGTTTTGTCCAGGGCGACGAACCTGGGGCTGTGAAGGCACTCAGTAAATCCATTGAGATGGGCATCAGGAGAAACCCGCTGGACGACTTGCGATCGAGATGTCATTTTTTGCTTGATAGAGTTCCTGAGGGAGGTTAACGATGCTTAGCATTGAGATGCTGAAGAGCAGGGGTGTTTGCTTATGGGCTTATGCGAGATCTCAAGCGATTCTGGAAGGCATGATTCATGAAGCAGAAACGCTTATTGACCAACTCGAACTCATCAACGGAAAGTCCAGCATCGATGTGAGAGCGGCGCGAGCGCGAATCTTCCAGTGGGACTGGGAAGTGAGGTCGCAACTGAGCCTTCTGTTTCGGCCGTCACAGCCAGTACTGGAGGCCTTCGAGGGCTTGCCTCGGGCTATCAGGCGCGATCAGAGTGGGCGACAGCAAATACAGACTCTGTCCGACGCTGTAGCCCTACGGCTGGAGTCTCTGAGATTGCTTCTAAGACATATGGATGAATTCTCAATGGCCAGGCTCAAGTTGGGAAGTCGTCGACGCACACGGGCAGCTCAAGCAGCCGCAGGTTCCAGGTAGCCGAACCCATCTTCTATTGATGTTTAGAAATCATAGCGACACTTTGCCTGCTTTCTTCGATTGAAGCTGGCCCCTCACCCCGCCTTCGGGACCCCTCTCCCAATGGGAGAGGGGCTGGGGGTGAGGGGTTTGTCACTATTTTCTGCAATCTTCAATAGCTAGGACTGTCTTGGAGTCGCCTTGGATCCTGCCCGTGCCCTGTTCAAAGATGTATCGCCTGCACCACCTGCACCACCTGCCTTGTCCTCTTTCTCTGTGGGCGCGCCATGACCCGGGATCAGTTTTGAAGATTCGGCTGGCAGCGTATAGAGACGCTCCACAGCCTTTTTGATCAGCAAGCGACTTTCCCTAGGACTGGTTGACTGTTCAACCAGAGCTGCATCGTCGGCCAGCTTGTCGTCCTTGATCACTTTCCGGAACCACTGAGAATAGTCACCGCGATGCAGATGATGCATCCAGGTCGCGTCATCGATTCCGTCCGCGATCCTTAGAAACTGGATGAGGTTGTGGGCGCGAAGATTCAGTGCGTTTGTGGGGCCACGGAAGTAAAAGCTCTTTTCTGGCGACAACTCACCTTCGGCATATTTGCGCTCATGGCGCTGGCGCTCGGTTTGGCTGAAAGGAACATTCACCAGCAGCGGTGCCGACTTATCATACAGGGCCCAATACAAAGCCTGACCGGTTTCAAGGGGCTTATGCTTCAGCTTGGGAGATTTGCGACCGGCCGCTTCGGTGAACGCCCGAATGGTTTCTCCGGCCGTTTCCCCCACGGCGAGCACGAGATCGACCGAGGCTAGGGCGGAGGGCATCACTTCCTCCGGATGTACCGTGACAAAAATCATTCCGCCCGACTTCTCAGGAAGCGTCAAAGCGGCAGGTTTCCACTGGGCAGGCAATAGATGGTGAGCTTCATCAACAACCAGCCAATGAGGCCGGCCATAACGCGCCCGCATCTCCTGCAAACGTGGGAAAAGATTCTGAAAGAAAGGAGGACGCTCGTCCCACGGAATTCCCAACAGGTTAACCACGGCATGCGTTTCAGGATTTTCCAGAATCTGAAGCACCTCATCGATCTGCGGTACGGCTTGCCGGCCGCCTAGTGCGACAGTACCCTCAAGGTTGTCGTAATCGCCCTCCGGGTCGAGAATACAGACCTGATACTCCTGCTCGACAAGGCGCTCAAGTAAACCAGTCGCCAGCGTCGTCTTCCCCCCACCGGACTGGCCTGCCAGCAGCGCATTCACCCCGTAAGGTAGATATTTCACCTCATTGCCATCGGTTGTCCCGATCACGATCTGATGCCGTTTCAGGTGGGAATCAAACTGACGAAGGTCATCTGCGAGGAGCTGATTAACGAGTTCGATCACTCCGTAGCCGCATTCCCCTGGAGTGACGATGTCTGCTCTCTCCTTGATTGACGGCAACGCGTTGCCTACGGCCACTGAGCATTCGCAAACGCTCATGAAGGCATGGTCGTTCTCGGCATCACCCACGGCGACGACATTGTGAAGGGAAACGCCAAGCTCTTTGAGGGCAGCCTTCAGCCCGGTGGCTTTGTTGATACCAGCGGGCAGTACCATGACTGCTTCTTTGTTGAAGATTACCTGGAGTTCGAGCCCTAGATCGCGAATCGTATCGATCACAGCCGTCTCATGAGGTTTCCAGGTGGCCACCACCACTTGACCAACATAGAGAGGCTCCACGCGTGCTTTGCCCAAGGCAGCAATGAACTGTTCCGAGGGAGCTTCTCCCAGGACCTTTTCGAAGTTGTCCGCAGGTCGGTAGAGCAGACCTCCGTTCTCGGCGACCACCCATTCGAAAAGATCCAGGCGCGAGAAAACAGAGCGAAGATCGTTGAGTTCTCTGCCCGTGACCAGGATCAATTTTCGCCCGGACGCGAGGACACGTTCGAGCACCGATACGGTCTCGCTTGCTACACGGCCATCCACCGCCAACGTTCCATCGTAATCACAGGCGAGTGCGAGATATCTCATTGATTGACAAGTCTGCAAGAACGCACATGAAGCCCCGCGCACGCCCGTTTCAGGCGATTGGGAGCAATGGTGTGTCGCATGGCTAAACGCAAAATGGCTTGTCGACTCGCAAGCAATTCACCGGCGACACATGATTGCATTCTGAGGCCAGGCCGGGTCTTTCTGCTGATCATTTTTGAACGCGTTCACGGTAAGTGCGTTAAAAGCCAAACGGGCCAAGGCTCACATGCCTTCGAAGTTCCACGACGAAGCGCAAGTGCGACAGTGCAAAAAATTAAGTCTTCGGTAGAAAATCCCTCAACTTGACTTTGGAGCTGATGTTCAATTTGCTACCAAATTCCCAGCTGGGCGCAACCTCCGCCAATGGAGAGGCAACAAAACAATTGAAAAGACGTGGCGGGGAATCAAAATCAGAGCCAATCCTGCTCTGGAGAATAGATTGCCTGTGCTGACAGAGTGAGTTTCAGGAGGTAGCCATGCTGGTAACAAAAGTAAAAGCCATCAACCAATGGATGGAGTGCGACAGTTGCAAACTTCAGCAAGTCAAGAGTATTACTCCCCGAAAGCCGGAAGATCGAATTTGCGTCCATTGCCGTGGGACCTACCTGAAAGAGATCCGAATTTACTCCACCTAAAAAGTGGTGCGCTTACGCGGCTGCGAGTCGAGTCTGTCTCCGGCGAACAAAGACATTTGGGATCCCTGGTGCTTCACCTGATCCATCGTGCATTGGCGGGCAGCCTTGTCGGGCTGCCCGCAGAGCGGTCGAGACGCCGCGATCGGGGTATCGCAACGTTGGGTGACGGACTATTCATGATTTCAATCGTGGAAGCTTTGGGGGGCGGTTGCTATGCCTCGCACCGCGCGAGAGAGAAACGTAGGTGAGTTCGCGTTTTTCAGTGACGCAGCGCAAAAGCAAACCGCCTCGGCTCATATCGCCACGTCCTGCAAATTCGGCAGGGAACCGCAGCCGGTCACCGAAAATGGAAGTCAGCGTGTCGAGATACTTGCCTGTTGCAATGCTGCCGAGCAAAACCACTTCACAGTTCTCACGAAGCTGACTCGCCAGGTGTTGAGCGCTTTGAACAAGAGGTTCTTGAAAGCGTTTCTCTGCCAAGCCAATCTCCACTTGTGAAAACTCATGCAGACGTTCCAAATGAAGTGGTTCGGTTGGCCTCATGAGACCCCGGCTGGGGGTGATGACTACGATTCCGGGAACTCCAACCGGTGGGAGCGCAAAAGTGGTGCTGTAATTCAGCTTGCCGCGAAAGTAGAGACCGCTTAAAAAGCTGAACAATTCTCCGAGTTCGACGCCGGACTCGCCGCGGAGGCGTTGCGCCAGATCAAACTGCGCCTGCGAGCGCAGCAGGAGCTGGGACCGTTTGCCGCCACAATAGGCCGGCGAAAGCATGAAAATTCGATGCATGGGGAGCTACTTCCGTCGCAGGGTCCTTTTGAGACGAGGTATTGATCGAGGATCGCCGCTGGCAGCCTTTTCCACATCGCCTCCTTCTTGGGACGCAATTTCTGCCAAAGTACGCTGCGTCAATACCGACTTCGGAGAGGTTTCCGTCAGCTCATTCTCCGACGCATACTGGTCGCGATGTTTTATCAGCAACCAGTTGCGATCGCGGGTCCGTACCAAAACCCATGAACCTTTCAACTTCTTGCCCTTCAGTTTGAGTTTAACCTCTCCTTTTCTGATGAGCGTGCCAATCTGCTCTCCGTTTTCAGGTTCATAGGTTCCGCGGTCCCAAACCATAACCGTGCCACCGCCGTATTGGCCTTCAGGAATGACCCCCTCGAAATTGGCATAGTCGAGCGGGTGGTCTTCGACAGCCATTGCGAGCCGCTTCACCCCGGGATTTGGCGAAAGCCCTTTGGGAACGGCCCAAGACTTCAACACGCCGTCGGCTTCGAGACGAAAGTCATAGTGAAGGTTTTTGGCGCGATGCTTTTGGACGACAAAGCGGCGCTTGGACTTCACCTGCTTCTTTTCCGGTTTGGGTTCCGGTGTTTGATCGAAGCGGCGTTTCTGTTGGTAGGTGCGTAAGGAATTCACTAGAGCGGCACCCGTCTTCCACTGAAGTGAGACAAGGTCAACCAGCCGTGGGGGCTCACTTTTTCTTTGAGGATTTCTTCCGCGGCACCTTGCCCCCTTCCTTCCGAGCCTGTGAGAGTCCAATAGCAATTGCCTGCTTCCGGCTTCTCACCTTCTTCCCGGAGCTTCCACTTTTCAGCCTGCCCTTCTTAAGCTCGTGCATGGCCTTCTCGACCTTCTCTGACGCCTTATTGCCGTACTTGGCCATGGTTGGCTCCAACTAGTAGCCGACCCAGGAATCTTCTTTGCAAGTCCGAATGCCTTCACACCAGGCGACGGTGCTCGGGACGACAAGTTCCCCTCCGGATTTTTCCAAGACACTCTGAACTACGTCACTCTGTCCAGGTTGTTGGTCAACGCCCATCCTGACTTGCTCGTAAGATATTGGCTGGTCCATGGGAGTATGGGTCTCCTTACTGTGGGAAAGTTGAGTATCGGGCTCGGGGGGACTAAAGGCTATCCAGGCGATAGACCGGCCACGAGCTTATGGGCCGGAAGAAGTGTAAGCGGTTCAAAATTGAACGCTCCTGTAGATTTCTATGGGTTCACAGGGATCGGCATTCAGTGGTCTCGCATCTTTGCGGGTAAAATTGTCTCGTTGCGATAATCTTTTCCACAGAGGCTAGACTGTCGATCTTTCTCGCGAGCGGACCGAACGCTTACCGATGAGAACGATCCCTCACGACGCCCACAGGATAAGCCTCTTGAACTTAGCCCTAATCTTCCGAGGTTTGAAGGCACTTTCCTCGCAGCTTGGCCGCTTGCTTGCTCTAGAGGAGATGAATTGACGCCAGCTCAAACATGACGGGAGGATACAATGACTTTAAGCGATTGCCGATTCTACTGCTGCGGGAATGAGTTGACCTTCTCGATGTACTCGAATGTCGTCTGTCGGGCACGCTATTTGGATAGTATTGAGATGACTTTGGTAGGAGAAGGGCGCGTGGATGTTTACGGGATTGAGCCCGCTCCCGCCAGCCGCTGGGTTGTGGTTCGCCATACCGAGGGTGAGGGAATTGTCTTCAAGTGGTTCGTGCGGGAAGGGGACACGTTCCTTGAAAGAAGTGAAGAACACGTACCTCGGCAGGTCAAAGCTGAAGCCTTTCATCTCTTCCCTCATCTGGCACAACCCACGACCTTAGCCGCATGAGCATGGCACGATGGAGAACTGGACCCCATGGCTTCATTCCGTCGACAGCGAAGGAACACGGGGTGGCTGATTCTTGCTTGCGGGTTTTCGGCAGCTTTGCTGTTCGCTGCGCAAGCAAGTCGGCCGAACTTTTCCGGCCGTTGGGAACTCGACAAATCGCGAAGCGATTTTGGATCTTTGCCACCCGATGATAGTGCGATGGAGTTGATTGAACATCAGGAACCCAAACTAACCATTACTCAAGTTAGGAAGGATGCCGAGGGAGAGCACACGGTGGTCTGGCAATTGACCACTGACGGAGCTGAGAATCTGACTCGCATGAATGAGGCGGAAATCGCTTCGAGGACAGTTTGGGAAGGCAGCAACCTGGTTACGGATTGGCGAATGAAGCGAGGGGGCCGTTTGAGTGAGGGGAAGTACAACCGCTCCTTGTCCGAAGATCGAAAAACGTTAACGGTCGGAGTGCGGCGGCGGTTGGGAAGCAATGAAGTTGAACAACACCTTGTATTCGTGGAAAGTGGGCGCAGTAACTGACGATTTCCCGCCTGCCTGGACTCGCCAAAACGAACTGGTCACCTCCCGCCGCCAGCCGTCAAATCACAAAATCTCCAGGTTCAGAATGCTTGCTGTATCGCGGAATAGGAAGTTCCTGAATAACCCAACCAGGCAATACTGGTGGCCCAAAAAACACGGCTCAACCCGTTCATGACCAAGAACTGTGACACCGACATGTTGACGATGCCAGCCGCTGGACAGGCCAGGGAAGCGACTCCGGGAACGAACTTGGAAACAAGGAGAAAGCCGATGCCGTAGCGTTGAATAAATCGAATGCTGCGGAAAAAGTATTCCTGTCTCTTTCCACCCGTTCTGCCGAGGAAATCCATCAATTGCGGACTTCCGTAACGACCGATGGAGTACCAAAGGGTATCGCCTGCAGCGGAGGCGAGGGTAGCGAAACCAATGATAACTAAGAGAGATACTTTGCCAGTGGCTGCGAGACCGCCAGCCATCACCAATACAGGCATCGCAACCAGTGGAAGCGCGATGACGTCCAGCAACACCGCCGCAAAAACAACCAGGTAGGCGTGAGTCACATCGAATTGCAAGAGGCTGTCCATGGCGAGACCCGAAGAGGTAATGAAACACTCGAAGCAACACGATGAACTATGCATGCGACTCTCCACACTTTGATGTACAGGGGGAAAACCGGGAAGAACCGCTACTGCAGATCAATCACGCCGGGATTGCTTGCGAAGGAAGAACTTGGGAGAGTCATTGAAGGAGAGCATTTCTTACCACAATGAGTAGAAGTCATGATGCAGCGAGAACTGCCAGTTGGCAGCCGATCCACTGGCTTCCATTGAAGTGTTACACTTCTTCTATGCGTATCGTAATGATGTTCTTCGTGCTCTTAGTGCCCAGTGTCGCGGCGTCTGCTAGCCCAACTCAAGTCACGGAGAAAACCAAAGCGAAGGTTGAGAATCCACAACCCAATGCGGCCCGCCCATTCAAGCGTCTAGTCCTGAAGGATGGCTCCTATGAGCCGATCAACAAGTATGAATTGAAGGGCAAACTTGTGCGGTATTTCAGCTCGGAACGGCACGAGTGGGAGGAACTGCCTAGCTCGCTGGTCGACTGGGGGGCGACGGAAAAATACGCTGAAGAGAATGCTGCGGAGAGGCAAGGCCGCCAAACACAAACTGCAGCAGCAGACACTCGAGACCAAGCCGAAGAAGAGGCCAGGTCTCCCTGGGTCACTCCGCGTCTTCGGCTCCCGGAAAACGGAGGAGTCTTCCTGCTTGACCGATTTGAAGGCCAGCCCGAGTTGAATCCGCTACGCCAGAACGGTGCAAATATTAACAAAAACACGGGTGGCAACATTCTGCGCGGGGCGATCAATCCTATCGCGAGTGCAAAACAGACAATTGAGCTTCCAGGTCTGAATGCCCGCATACAATCGCACGTTGCCGATCCAGTGATTTACGTGGCACTGGATTCGGGAGGCGATCCCTCGGCGGCCTATACACCTCAAGCAGCCAAAGACCACTTCCGCATTGTTCGTTGCGAGGAAAAGAAGGATAAACGCGTGGTCGGCGTTATCAGGATTGCGATCTATGGAAAGGTCAACCAGAATGCGGCGTATATCGAAACCAACGTGGAACCTCTGGCAGGGAATTGGGTCAAGATAACGCCAGCAAAGCCTCTCCCCTCGGGAGAGTATGCGCTCGTTGAACTTCTAGGGAAGCAAGGCATCAACACCGCGGTCTGGGACTTCGGTGTCAATCCGTCGGCTCCTCCAAACACCAACGTCCGCAGGGAAGACCCGGTTCCCACCGATCAACTCCCCGTACTCCAAAAGCGCAAGAATCGCGAGGCCCCGTAGTCTCTCTTTCTTGATTCACCCCAGCCGGCAACAGTAGGCAAGCAAGTTGGAAATGCGACGCAAAGGCCTTCGGGCAGCGGGCTCGGGTGCTGTTACCGTTCATCTCGGATGTTGCTCGGCGTACTGCAAAAGACCGAGATTGCGTAACGCATCTCCTCGTCCAAATAGAGGTTGATTATCCTGGCGGAGTCGTGGCGGTCCTGGATGTTTATTCCAACCGTCGCGTCCGAGGAGATCTCCAGCAGCAGGTCCAACAAGGTGATTCGGAGCAACGACAGCTCCCGAACCAGATCGCGCCCTGTGTAGCCTTGATGAAAACGGACATAAACATTCGCTCGAGCTTCCATGCTATTGCGAATGCCAGGGGTTTCACCCTTGCGTACCAGGTCGCAAATCTCCTCGAGAATCGCTGGGACGTGGTCTATCAGTTCAGGCTTTGTCAGGTTCTCGTCCGATTGGATGCGTGGATCATTTCGTACAGCGGTAGTCCAATCCTCAATAAGATGCGGAATCTGACTTTCAATGCGATCGGCTATCGCTGCTTGACTCATGAGTGGTCATCTCACTCTGGCGCACATTGCCGCCGATCCGGCTTCCAGACAAGCCTCGAAATCCATTCCCTGAGTTGTTTTGACGTGATCGAGGAAACCGAAAATGTTTTGGATTTCTCCGTCATCAAAACCGAGTTGCTTTAGCAAGACCTCGTCGCTTCGGAATGAAAATGGATAGGGCAGCACTTCGTAGTGATAGTGTCCCGTGTCAAATATGACCTGAATCACGTTGTACAAATCTCTGAGCACCATGAACGCGGAAATGAGGCAATCATAGTGACGATTGCTGGCACGCCTGAGGAGCAGAATGTAGTCTTCGTTGTAGTCCTTCACGAATTTGTCGAAGTCGACTTGAGAAATCACTGATCTCCTCAGAAGCCGTGTTTGCGTTCTCAGGCGCCGCGCTACCCCAAAATTACGCAACCTGAGCGTTTCTACAAGACCATCGCGTACGACATCGCAGAAAATCAAGGAGCAAACGCCGAGGTCTCCAACGTGCTCGTCCTCTTGGTATTGATGGCAGGATAGAGGAGAAGCGCTGGAAGAATCCCCTCCCAAATCCCCAAAGAGAAACGATGTCAACCTGCCATAGGTTTTGGTTTTGTTGGTTGCCCTCCCCAATTCCAGCGCTTGCCCTTCCTTCAGGGAGTCAACGGCAACCCAGCATCAGACAGCTCTTCTCACTAGAAATTTCTCTACGGGACGATCTTTAACCGAAGGATTAAGACTCAACTCCTCCTGTGCTTGCAGCCAGTCTTGCATCGCGAACCCCTCTTGCCGGCCGCGCTGTAAATACAACTCGTAAGCCCGCTGCGTAATCTGCCGATGCAGGGCTTCCGTATCTATCAATGGTTTATTCGTCGTGTGGGTTAGATTCATGGGCACTCCTCCTGCTCAGTCGCTTCGTGGTGGGAAAAAGCCGCGAGTCACGCTTCTTATCTGCTCTTCGCGGTACTGCTACTTTTGAACTCGTTTCGTTCAAAGCTTGGCGGCGGGCGATAACGCATTCCTGAAGAGTCTGGCTTGATCTCACTCAGGTTGCAGGTCAGTTTTGCTCAACCGTCTCGACGAAAGCCGCGGCTGTTGCCGCAAACCGACGCCTGATAGGGCGGCAACTCAAGCCCGGGAGGCCTTCCCAGCCCGGCCAGTCGCGGTAGCAATGGCTCTCGCCAATGCGCCGGCTTCTGCCGGCTTAGGAAGATGAAGGTGATATCCGCAGGACAGTGCGCGGGCGCGGTCTTCGACGCCCGCATAGGCAGTCAGAGCAATCGCAGGAGTTTCCCCTCCTTGTTCCTGAGAAAGAGACCTTACTTGGGTCATCAGCCAGTATCCGTCGGCTTCTGGCATACCCACATCAGAGACAATCACATCAGGTCGGTAGCTTTCAACCTTCGCAAGAGCCTCAAAGGCGGTCGCCGCAGCTTCTATTTCCATCCCGTATCCCTGGAGCACATGGGTCAGGATGTCGCGCGCGTCCGTCTCATCATCCACCACTAAAACGCGCAGACCCTTCAGACCAGGCAAACTCGAAGGCTCGGCATCTTCTGCTCCAGGTAACAGACTCACTGCAGCAACGGGCAGATTTACGAAGAATGTCGATCCCTCTCCTTCTCCATCGCTTTCCACGTGAACTCTTCCGCCGTGCAGCTCTACGAGGGTGCGAACAATCGCCAGGCCCAATCCCAAACCTCCGTGTGCCCGGCTTGAGGTCTGTTCGGCCTGGGTAAAGCGATCAAAGACGTGGGGCAAGAACTCCGGGCTGATGCCTTTCCCGGTGTCTGAGATGCTGAGCTGAATACTGGAGTGGATTTTTTCCAGCTTCACATGGATCCGGCCACCCTTGGGTGTGAACTTGATGGCATTGGTCAGCAGATTTGACGCAATTTGCTGCAGCCGGTCAGCGTCCCCCATAATGCGATAGGGATAATCCAGATTCTCTTCAAGCAGGATGCCTTTTGAGTTCGCGGTTGGCCGAACTGCATCCAAAGCTGCGTGAATGACATTCGTGAGTTCGACGGGTTCGGAAATCAGACGAAGTTTGCCCGTGATGATCCGGGAAGCATCCAGGATATCCTCAATCAATTGAGCCTGGGATTTGCCGTTACGTTCGATGGTTTCCAAAGCCCGCCTCACCGTTTCTTTGTCGAGAGACTCCTCGCGCAACAATCGAGTCCAACCGAGGATGGCGTTGAGGGGTGTGCGCAACTCGTGCGATACCGTGGCCAGAAACTCGTCTTTGGCCCGATTGGCATCGTGCGCTTCGTGGTAGAGTCTGGCATTGTCCATCGCCAAAGCTGCCCGTCGCGCGATGTCTTCCGCAAGACTCAAGTCGGTCGGGCCGAAACGGCGCAACGCATTTCCAACCAGAACGATCACTGCTTTGACCTCTCCCAGGCTGAGAAGAGGCACCACCATCAGGGATTCGACGCCCAACTCTCTCAAAACGTCAGAGTCTTCGGGACGATTCGCCAGCGACACAAGCTCGGTCTCGGTAACTTCATTGACAAGTTCCGATCGGCTGCTGTGAACTGCTCGGCCTATCCAATGCTGGCTCGTATCCACGTTCTGCGGCGGGTTCAGCAGACGCTGTGCCAATTCCTGCCGGTTCGGATCGCCGTGTGACACGGCTACAGGCTGAAAGTGGCCACCGGGTTGCAACCCATAGGCAATGCACCAATCAGCAAGCGCCGGGGTCAGGAAGTGAATCAATTTCGAGAGGGTTACCGGGCTGTCGAGTGACGAGGCCAGAAAGGTGCTGACATCGGCCAGCAACGTCGCGCGCTGTTGGGCAGCTTCGGCTGCGAAACGGCCGGCTTGCTCACGTATCCGCGCATCTTCCGATCTCTTTCGCTCGGTGACATCGTTGCCCGTTACGATAACAAACTCACCCGGGTGGCCATTTCCGGCGAGGGGTGTGTAGTGCCAGGAAACCACGCGACGCTCGCCGTCCCTGGTGATCCATTCATTCTCCATTTCCAGAGATTGCCCTCCCGCTTTCATGCGCACGAATTCCGATCGGGCCGCTTCGTGACTCTCCTCGGGCAAGCAGAGCTGCCAGAAGTCCCGGCCCTTGACCACGTCGAATTCATATCCCGTGAGCCGTTCGCACGCATTGTTAAAGAGCACGACCCGTCCATCCATATCCAGCAACAGCACCAGACATCCCACGGTATCGAGCACCGTTGACACGAAATCGCGCTCAGACTGAAGCTCCACGTGCTTCCGGCTGATCTCCCGGTTCAGGCCGGCGATTTGTTGGTTCGTTTCTTCTAACTGGAGATTCGAATCCAGCAGGAGCTCTGCCTGTCTCGTAACCTCGCGGGTCTTCATGTAAAGATCAGCGAAAACCCTGACCTTGGATCGCAGCACCTCCGGCGCATAAGGTTTGAAAAGGTAATCCACAGCTCCTACCGCGTAACCTCGAAATACATGCTGTTCCGTCTTATTGATGGCTGTTAGGAAGATGATCGGCGTGAAGCGCGTTTTGCGCCGGCTTCGAATCAATTCTGCAGTTTCAAATCCATCCAAGCCAGGCATCTCCACGTCAAGCAAGATCAAGGCAAAGTCCTGCTTCAGCAGACAACGAAGGGCCTCCTTCCCGGAATCCGCCGTGACAATGTTGAAGTCCAAATCGTCCAGGATGGCTTCGAGGGCGAGCAGGTTCTCCGGCCGATCGTCCACCAGCAACAAATTCGGTTTCTCTCGATCAGTCATGCCTCACCTCACTGCCTGCGTTGAGAAAGGTCGGCCAATAGTCCAGGAATCGCTTCCAGCGGCACGATGCTGCTCGCAGCGTCCGCGGCAATAGCGGCTCGCGGCATAACGGGGCATTCGGCCGTTTCCGGATCCTGGACCACGATGGTTCCTCCTCGTTCGCGAATCTTGGCTGCTCCTCGCGCACCATCGGCACTGGCACCCGTCAAGACCACTCCCAGAGTCTTGCTGCCATGCGCTGCGCTGGCCGATTCAAACAACACGTCGATGGAAGGTCGCGCAAATCCCACGGGCGCCTCTGTGGACAGTGAGAACTCCATGATTCCCACCAACAGATGATAGTCGGCTGGCGCCAGGTAGGCATGACCGGCAGCCAGCGGCATCTTGTCTTCCGCTTCCAGCACCGGAAGAGTGCTATGACTATGCAGCAAGTGCCGCAGTGTTGCGTCGCCATCGACGGCTCGGTGAAGCACGATGGCTAGAGGGAGCGGGAATCCGTCAGGCAGAGCGGAAAGAAGGCCGCTCAGGGCTCTTGTGCCACCCAGCGAGGCTCCGATCACCACAATGCTGTAGTCAGCAGTGAGCGCGAGCGTCTTCGCCACCTGCGTTTCGCCGGGCGAAGGCAACCGGCAGGCCCGATTCCGCAGCCCCTACCCATGCGGGAATACTCCTAGCCAATCCTGCGATAGAGTTTTTCCTCATCAGACAACGGTTCATAACTGTCCTCGTAGGCCGTGAGGTGCAGCGATTCTTTGTCTCCCAGGCCGAGTAACCCGAAATTCATCAGGCTGTCATAAAACAGCTGGTGCACTCTCCCCTGCAGCGTCTTGTCGAAATAGATCATGACATTCCGGCAGAGAATGACGTTAAACTCGTTAAAAGATTCATCCGTTGCGAGGTTGTGCTGGCAGAAGACGACCTGATCCACCAAGGATGGCCGCATCAAGACGTTGTCGTACGCCGCCGTGTAGTACTCTGAGAACGACCGTGTCCCCCCGGCCTTGATGTAGTTCGCCGTGTAGCTGCGCATCAAGTGAAGGGGATATATCCCGGCCTTGGCGGCGCGAAGAACGGCCTCGTTCATGTCTGAGGCATAAATCCGGCAGCGTTTGTAGAGGCCTTCCTCTTCCAGCAGGATAGCCATCGAGTAAACCTCTTCGCCGGTGGAGCAGCCCGCCAGCCAAATGCGAATGTACGGATAGGTTCGCAGCAGCGGAACCGCTTTTGCACGAAATGTCCGAAAGAAACTCGGATCGCGAAACATCGCGCTGACATGAACCGACAGAGCCAGCAGAAGACGCTCGAGACAAGCAGCATCGTGCAGGACTTTGTCCTGCAGAGCGGAAATCGTGTCGAGCTTCTCACCCCGAACCACACTCCAGATACGTCGCCTGAGGGAGGCTAAAGCGTAGTTCCGAAAGTCGAAGCCATATTGGCGAAAAATTCCCTCCAGGAGCAGATAGATTTCTGTTTCTTCGAGTCGAGAAAAATCGGTTTTCATGACTCCTACATCTCCGACAAGACCCAGAACGTCTCGGCTCATCCCCCCTCACCCCCAACCCCTCTCCCACGCTGGGGAGAGGGGAGCCGACTTTTTGATTCGCTGAATCCGGCGGGCCCTCGCTGCTAGGAGCGAGTCGTGCCGGCTCCTCTGAAAATCCCCTCCCTCGGAGGGGTGGCGCGAAGCGCCGGGGTGAGTTTCCGGATTAACAACCCACACCAGGTTGTCGGTTACGGCCACAAAACCCCCCTGAAGTCCCCCCTTTGTCCAAGGGGGGACGCTGTTTTCATCGAACGTGGCGCTGCTCTAGGCGGCATGAAAAACTCCTCCGAACATTCGTCACCGATACAACCATACCCGCAACAAGGACAACAATTGATCAATATTGGCGGGCTTGCTGATGTAGTCGGAAGCGCCCGCTTCAACGCATTTTTCACGATCCCCCTTCATCGCTTTGGCTGTGAGAGCGATGATCGGCAAGGATCGGAACTGCTCCATCTTTCGAACCGCGCGCATGGTTTCATAACCGTCCATTTCAGGCATCATGACATCCATGAGGACGACATCGATATTCGGGGTGTTTTCGAGCATAGACAGCGCATCGCGTCCGTTCTCCGCGTACGAGACTTCCATCTGAACGTTTTCCAGGGCGCTTGTCAGGGCGAAGATGTTCCGAACGTCGTCGTCAACAATCAATGCCTTCTTCCCCGCCAGGACGGCATCCGTCTGGTGCAACTGATGAAGGACCCGACGCTTCGCCTCCGGCAAATTGACTTCAACACGATGCAGAAATAGCGCTGTCTCATCGAGCAATCGTTCTGGCGATTGCACATCCTTGATAATGATTGTCTCCGCCATTCTGCGAAGCTCGGTCTCGTCGCTTTTGCTGAGCTCCTTTCCGGTGTAGATAATAATGGGCAACTCCTCCAAGCCGGCTTCCGACTTGATGCGTTCAATGAGCTCGAAACCCGTCATATCGGGCAATCCCAAATCCAGAACCAGGCAGTCGAAATGACTCTCCTTGAGCAAAGCGAGAGCTTGCTCGCCCGTGCCCACTGCCTCCGTGCTTACATCGCCGTTGCCGATCAATTCCACAATACTGTTCCGCTGAGTCTCATCATCCTCTACGACTAGCAGGTTTCTCACCCCACGCTCGATGAATTGCCGGATGCCGGACAGTGCTTCACTCAGGGCTTCCTCGGTAACGGGTTTTTGCAAGTACGAGACGGCCCCAAGCTTGAGGCCCCGTTGGCGGCCGTCGGACGCCGAGATGATATGAATCGGAATGTGACGCGTTGCCAGATCGTTTTTCAATCGATCGAGAACCGTCCAACCGTCTACGTCAGGCAGGCCGAGATCCAAGGTGATGGCGTCGGGCCTGAATTCACGTGCCATGGCCAAGGCATTTTCGCCACGTCGCGCGACCAGTGCCTTGAACTCTCTTTCATGGGCCTTAGCTAACAGGATCTTGGCGAAGTTGAGATCGTCTTCCACGATCAGGAGCACCCGATCACCCGGTTCAATACTTTGGCGATCGTCTTCAATCTCCCACTGCATCGAAATATCGCCAGGCTCCAGGGTGATGAGAGGGAGTTGGTCTTGGGTGACGCGGCTCTGGGATTCCACAGTTTGCGAGGAAAACGTTATCGGCAGGAACAAGGTAAACGTGCTCCCCAAGCCTGGAGCACTGGCCGTCAGCCGAACTTCGCCTCCCAGCAAATTGGCGATTTCCCGGCTGATCGACAAGCCCAGACCCGTCCCGCCAAACCGGCGGCTTGTGGTTCCATCGGCCTGCTGGAAGGCTTCGAAGATCACGCGATGCTTGTCTGCTGAAATGCCAATGCCAGTATCGCTCACGGCAAACTGAACCACGTTGCGAGCCGCATTCAAGACGCTATGGGAGGAACTCCATCCTCCGATGGCGTTTGCAATCGTGAAGGTAACCTTCCCCTGCTGCGTGAACTTGAAGGCGTTCGACAATAGATTGCGCAGCACCTGGTGCAGGCGTTTGAGATCGGTCAACATGGAGTTCGGCAGGTTGCCATCGATGACAATTTCGAAGTCCAGGCTTCTGTCTTGGGCCACCTGGCGGAAGTTGCGTTCCACATAGTCCTCAATCGAAGTGAATCTGACTTCGGTCACATCCACATCCATCGCGCCCGATTCGATTTTTGTCAGGTCGAGAATCTCGTTGATCAAGGCGAGCAAGTCAGCGCCTGACGAGTGAATCGTGGTCGCATACTCCACTTGCTTCGAACTCAAGTTGCCCGAAGCATTTTGTGAGAGCAACTGCGACAAGATCAGCAGGCTGTTGAGCGGTGTGCGCAGCTCGTGCGACATGTTAGCCAGAAATTCAGACTTGTATTTCGAGGTGATGGCCAGTTGCTGGGCCTTCTCCTCCAGGGAAAGCTTGGCAGTTTGGATTTCGCGGTTCTTTCGTTCCACCTCCATGTTCTGCTTCGACAACAGCTCTGCTTTCTCTTCCAACTCCTCGTTAGTTTGCTGCAGTTCTTCCTGCTGTTGCCGCAATCGCTCTTCAGAGGACTGCAACGTCCGGGCTTGTTCCTGCAGCCGCTGGTTGGTCTGAGTGAGCTCTTCCTGGCGGGTTTGCAGTTCGGTGGCCAGCGTCTGCGATTGTTTCAGGAGCTCTTCGGTTCGCATCGTGGCGGTGATGGTGTTGAGCACGATGCCGATGCTCTCCGTCAACTGGTCGAGGAAGGTGAGATGAATGTCACTGAATTTCTGGAACGACGCCAGCTCAATCACTGCTTTCACCTGGTTCTCAAAGAGCACCGGCAAAACCACAATGTTGGAGGGAGAAGCTTCTCCGAGACCGGAATTGATCTGAACGTATTCCGGCGGTACGTCCCACAGAAGGATCCGCTCTTTCTCCAGCGCGCACTGGCCCACGAGTCCCTCACCCGCTTTGAAACGATTGGAGAGGTGCTTCCGCTCCTTGAAGGCATAGCTGGCGAGCAGTTGCAGTTCGGCATCCCCATTGGTGGACTCGTTCACGTAGAAAACGCCATGCTGCATTCCGACCAGAGGGGCCAACTCCGAAAGGATCAGCCTGGAGACGGCGAGCAGGTCACGCTGGCCCTGCAGCAGACGAGTGAACTTGGCGAGATTGGTTTTCAACCAGTCCTGCGCAGCGTTCTTCTGCGTGGTATCTCTCAGGTTCCCGATCATCTCGTTGATATTGTCTTTCAGCTTGGCCACTTCACCGGCGGCATCGACCGTAATCGATCGCGACAAATCGCCCTTGGTCACGGCGGTGGAGACTTCCGCAATGGCACGTACCTGTGTGGTGAGGTTGGCCGCCAGGCGGTTAACGTTGTCCGTCAAATCTCTCCAGGTTCCGGCGGCTCCGGGCACGCTGGCCTGGCCACCCAGTTTGCCTTCGCTTCCCACCTCACGTGCCACGCTGGACACCTGCTCCGCAAATGTGTCCAGGGTGTCGATCATGCCGTTGATCGTCTCAGCGAGTTGTTCAATCTCCCCCTTGGCTTCCAGGACGAGTTTTCGCTTCAGATTGCCATTGGCCACAGCCGTCACGACGCGTGCGATGCCACGTACCTGGTTGGTGAGGTTCCCGGCCATGAAATTCACGTTGTCAGTCAGGTCCTTCCAGGTACCGGCCACGCCCTTCACTTCCGCTTGGCCACCCAGTTTCCCCTCAGTACCCACTTCACGCGCCACGCGGGTGACTTCCGAAGCAAACGAACTCAGCTGGTCCACCATGGTGTTGATGGTGTTCTTCAGCTCCAGAATCTCGCCTTTAACGTCTACGGTGATCTTCTTAGAAAGATCGCCATTAGCCACAGCCGTCGTCACAGCAGCGATGTTGCGCACCTGCGAGGTAAGGTTGCCGGCCATGAAGTTCACATTGTCGGTCAAGTCTTTCCAGGTGCCGGCAACTCCCTTGACCTCTGCCTGGCCACCCAATCGACCCTCGGTGCCTACTTCACGCGCCACGCGGGTGACTTCCGAAGCAAAGGAACTGAGTTGGTCCACCATGATGTTGATCGTGTTCTTGAGTTCCAGGATTTCGCCGCGAACATCGACGGTGATCTTTTTCGAAAGGTCCCCTTTCGCCACGGCGGTGGTCACCTCGGCGATGTTTCGCACCTGTGAGGTGAGGTTCCCGGCCATGAAGTTCACATTGTCCGTGAGATCTTTCCACGTGCCTGCCACACCTTTTACTTGGGCCTGACCGCCCAGTCGACCCTCGGTGCCGACCTCACGAGCCACTCGCGTGACTTCTGACGCGAAGGAGTTCAACTGATCCACCATGGTGTTGATGGTGTTCTTGAGCTCCAGGATTTCTCCCTTGACGTCAACGGTGATTTTTTTCGAAAGATCGCCGGTGGCGATGGCTGTTGCGATCTCGGCGATATTGCGAACCTGGCCTGTCAAGTTACCGGCCATGAAGTTCACGCTGTCCGTTAGATCCTTCCACGTACCCGCGACACCTTTCACCTGTGCCTGACCGCCCAGCCGGCCTTCGGTACCCACTTCGCGGGCCACGCGCGTAACTTCTGAAGCGAATGAGTTCAGCTGATCCACCATGGTGTTGATGGTGTTCTTGAGCTCCAGGATCTCTCCCTTGACGTCGACCGTGATCTTTTTCGACAAGTCGCCAGTGGCGATGGCTGTGGCAACCTCAGCAATGTTTCGTACCTGCGAGGTGAGGTTGCCGGCCATGAAGTTGACGTTGTCGGTGAGATCCTTCCAGGTGCCGGCCACACCCTTCACATCAGCCTGACCGCCCAGCCTCCCTTCAGTACCCACTTCGCGCGACACACGCGTGACTTCCGAAGCAAACGAACTGAGCTGGTCGACCATGGTATTAATGGTGTTCTTCAGCTCCAGGATCTCGCCGCGCACATCGACGGTGATCTTGCGGGAGAGATCGCCGTTGGCCACAGCCGTCGTCACTTCGGCGATGTTTCGCACCTGCGAAGTGAGGTTACCGGCCATGAAATTCACATTGTCCGTGAGGTCTTTCCAAGTACCGCCGACGCCCTTCACCTGCGCTTGCCCACCCAGCTTGCCTTCCGTGCCCACCTCGCGCGCGACACGCGTGACTTCGGAAGCGAACGAATTGAGCTGATCCACCATGGTGTTGATCGTGTTCTTCAGCTCCAAGATCTCGCCACGAACATCGACGGTAATCTTCTTTGAAAGATCACCCGTTGCGACGGCCGTCGTCACCTCAGCGATGTTGCGCACCTGCGAGGTCAAATTGCTGGCCATGAAGTTGACATTGTCGGTGAGATCTTTCCAGGTGCCGGCAACACCCTTCACCTGGGCCTGGCCGCCCAGTTTGCCTTCGGTACCCACTTCGCGCGCCACGCGGGTCACTTCAGACGCGAACGAACTGAGCTGATCCACCATGGTGTTAATCGTGATTTTGAGTTCAGAAATCTCACCACGCACGTCCACCGTAATCTTCTTCGACAGGTCGCCGCTGGCAACGGCCGTGGTCACTTCAGCGATGTTGCGCACCTGAGCGGTGAGGTTGCCGGCCATGAAGTTCACGCTTTCGGTGAGATCCTTCCAGGTGCCCGCCACGCCCTTGACATCCGCCTGTCCACCGAGCTTGCCGTCAGTGCCTACTTCACGCGCCACGCGCGTCACTTCAGACGCAAACGAACTGAGCTGATCCACCATGGTGTTAATCGTGGTCTTCAGTTCGGAGATCTCACCACGCACGTCCACCGTGATTTTCTTGGACAGATCGCCGTTGGCCACAGCGGTGGTCACTTCAGCGATGTTTCGTACCTGAGCCGTCAAGTTACCGGCCATGAAGTTCACATTGTCGGTAAGATCCTTCCAGGTTCCAGCTACACCCTTCACATCCGCCTGTCCGCCGAGTTTGCCTTCGGTGCCCACCTCGCGTGCGACGCGCGTGACTTCTGAGGCAAAGGTGCTGAGCTGATCGACCATGGTGTTGATCGTATCCTTCAGTTCCAGAATCTCGCCCCGCACGTCCACCGTGATCTTTCTCGACAGATCCCCTTTGGCTACCGCAGTCGTCACATCGGCGATGTTGCGGACCTGAGCTGTCAGGTTGCCGGCCATGAAATTCACGTTGTCCGTGAGATCCTTCCACGTTCCGGCGACGCCTTTCACCTGGGCCTGGCCGCCCAGCTTGCCTTCGGTGCCCACTTCGCGCGCGACGCGGGTCACTTCTGAGGCGAACGAGTTCAACTGGTCCACCATGGTGTTGATGGTATTCTTGAGCTCCAGGATTTCTCCCTTGACGTCCACCGTGATCTTTTTCGAGAGGTCGCCCATGGCGACGGCCGTGGTTACTGCCGCAATGTTCCGCACCTGGGCCGTCAGGTTGCCAGCCATCGAGTTCACGTTGTCCGTCAAGTCTTTCCAAGTCCCGGCAACTCCCTTCACCTGGGCCTGGCCACCCAGCTTGCCTTCGCTGCCCACTTCACGCGCCACGCGCGTCACTTCCGAAGCGAACATGCTGAGCTGGTCAACCATCGTGTTGATGGTTCCTTTCAACTCCTGAATCTCACCTTTGACGTCGACGGTGATCTTCTTCGAAAGATCGCCTTTGGCCACAGCCGTCGTTACCTCGGCAATATTGCGCACCTGAGAGGTCAGGTTGCCGGCCATGAAGTTCACGCTTTCGGTGAGATCCTTCCACGTTCCCGCAACGCCTTTCACCTGCGCCTGGCCACCCAACTTCCCTTCAGTGCCCACCTCGCGGGCCACGCGGGTGACCTCCGAAGCGAAGGTGCTGAGCTGTTCCACCATCGTGTTTACGACTCGTGCGGTTCGGAGGAACTCTCCGGTGAGCGCTCGGCCCTCAATTTCGAGCGCCATGCTCTGCGAAAGGTCTCCCTTGGCCACAGCACCGATCACGCGAGCTACTTCACTGGTGGGCTGCACAAGGTCTGCAACCAGCGTGTTGACCGACTCGACAGATGTTTTCCACCGCCCCTCGGCTGAAGGCAGAGCAGCGCGAGCCTTGATTTTGCCTTCCTTGCCCACGACCGTGCCGAGCCGCTCGAATTCATTCACCATGCCTTCATTGAGTTCGATGATCTGATTCAAAGTGTCGTAGATTTTCCCGGCCAAGCCGGTTTGTTCGACAGGCAGGCGAGGGGAGAAATCACCCTTCTTAAACGAGGTCAGAACTCTCAAGAGTTGTTTTGCGTCCAGAGTTTCATTGACCTTTGCCGGAACGACACGGTTCATCAGTTTTCTCCTTTAAGAGGCGGATGCAGAATCTGGATAGTGAGTCTGCTTAATGTGGAGGCGTTCTGCCTGTGAATGTCGGCAGCCTGGGAGCGCAGGCGCCCGCTCGCAATGGCGCCCGTCTGACAACCCCTGGAACTGTGAAAAACTGAATCGAGAGCAATCTCGACGCATCCGAAAACGGGTGCGGAGCGCGCGTTCCTGGAGGTTCTACGCTCTCGGTGTAGGCGAGACGCCCGGACGACAGCCGGAAGCAACGGCAGCCAGCATTCTGTTGCGGGCTTCTAGTCTACGCTGCATCGCGGAGCGATGCTTTGAAGTTAGCCAGGGGATTCATCCCCTGGACCACGAAGTCGTAAATCCAACTGCGTCGCGATAGCGACGCTGCTATCCAAGAACTGCTCGTCGTACTCGATGCCATGCCTGTCGAATACCACCGATCTTTGCTGGAACGATGTCATTGTGGCGTGCAATGCCGCCCAAGTATTCCCAGACACGCTCTTCGATGTCCTGACGAATCCAAGCCTCACGATTTTTAGTTGAGAAGACAATATGATAGTCGAGAGCGGTGTAAGTGTTTGCCATCGTTCTTTTCTGACAGTCGTAAGCAGAGCTGTGAGTTTCAGCGAATACATTCGTCGCTAACGCGACGCAGAACAAGTCGGACGAATAGCTCCCCAGGGGATAAATCCCCTGGCTACTGTCAAGCATCGCTCTGCGATGCCAAAACGCGCGCAGATCGCGTGTTTCACCTGGGTGGAGCGGGTGCATGGGACGCTGTCCCCCCTGCGCACGCTTCTTAGTGAAAGAGCCGAGCTTCAATGTTTCCCCTTGCTGGAACGGATTTGATCCCCGCGCCCCGCAGGCTGTGTTTCAATCCAGGATCGGTGCCGACGCCAATAACTCTTCCAGCAAACCTGGGTCTACGGGTTTGACCAGATGTCGGTTGAAGCCTGCTTCCTTCGATTTGCGTTTGTCTTCTTCCTGGCCCCAGCCCGTCATTGCCACGATGACCAACCGTTGGTCGTGCCGCTGCTCGCGGATACGGCGCGCGGCATCGTAACCGTTGAGCTTCGGGAGACCAATATCCAGCAGGATCAAGTCAGGTTGAAAGGCCGCAGCCGCCTCCACAGCTTCCAGTCCGTCGACTGCTGTGAGGACGGCGTTATGCCGCAATTGTAACAGAATTGAAAGCGTCTCGACCGCGTCCGGGTTGTCGTCTACGACTAGAACTCGCCGTGGTCTTGGCTTCGTCAGGGGTGCTTTGCGTTGTGCACTCTCGACGAGATCTTCGGACGTTGGAAGGGAATCCAGCACTGGCAATCGAACGATAAACTCGCTCCCCGAGTCGTTGCTGCGGGCTTCCACGCTGCCGCCATGCAGCTCCACCAGCCGCTTCACCAATGTCAACCCCAGGCCGAGTCCCCCGTAGGATCGTTCCACGGTACGAGCCACCTGGGTGAACATCTCAAAGATTTGGGACAGCATTTCGGTTGGGATGCCGATTCCGCTGTCTCTGACGCGCACGACCACGTGTGGTTCCCCGGATTGCAATGACGCCGAAAGGGGAGTTGGTGTTTGTGGAGAGATCTCAACTTTGGTATCTCCCTTCTGAGCCGAACCTACTACTTCCGCGGTCAACCAGATCTGTCCTCCCTGCCGGGTAAATTTGGCGGCGTTGTCCAGCAGATTGAGAAACACCTGCGCCAGGCGCGTTGGATCGGCATTGAGATAGACGGGCTCCGGCGGCAAGCTCACTTTTAGATCCTGCCGGCGCTGGCTGATCAAGGGCCGGCTTGCTTCCAGGGCATTTTGAATCACCGTCTCCAAATCGACTCGCTCCGGACGCAGCTCCAGTTTGTCCATCGTGATGCGGGAAACATCCAGCAAATCGTCCAGCAGGCGAGCCATGTGCTTCACTTGTCTTGCGATGATGTCCTGGCTCCATTGCAACTCTCTTGCGGGTGGTCCTTTTGCCTTGAGAATATCAACGGCATTCAGGATCGGAGCCAGTGGGTTCCGCAGTTCATGAGCCAGTGTGGCTAGGAACTCGTCTTTGCGCCGGTCAGCCTCCTTGAGCGCAACCTCGTACTGCTTGCGTTCTGTGATGTCGATGATGGAGCCGATATAGCCGAGAAATTCTCCCGAGTCGGAGAAACGGGGGCGGGCGGAATCAATGACCCAGCGGTATTCACCGTCGCTTTGACGCAAGCGGTAATCGATGGAAAATGGCTGGTGTGTCGAAGCGGCTCTTACAAATTTCAATCGTGCCTGTTCTCGATCGTCGGGATGAGTTGCATCCTTCCAACCCCCACCCGTCCCGCTGATTTCGATGACGCCAGTGAATTCATGCCAACCTCGCGACAAGAAGGTGCATTCACCCGCCGCGTCAGTTACCCACAGCATGGCTGGCGCTGTGTCGGCCATGGCGCGGAAACGCAGCTCGCTGTCGCGCAGGGTTTGTTCAGCCTCTTTGCGCAGGCGGGCCATTTCCAGATGGGCGGCGACCCGGGCTTGCAATTCGCGGGCGCTAAAGGGTTTGATCAGATAATCATCGGCGCCGGCGTTGAGACCTTCGATGCGGGCCTCTTCGCCTGCCCGGGCTGACAGCATGACAATGGGAAGTGTTCGAGTGTCTGCTTCAGTCCGGAGGGCTGCCAAAAGTTGGAAGCCGTCAATCTTTGGCATCATCACGTCAATGATTGCGATGTCGGGCGGCTGCCTTCGAATGGCGTCCAGGGCGGTCTCACCATCGGCCACCGCTTCCACCTCATACCGATCAGAGAGCAATCTGTGAACGTACTCACGCATATCTGCGTTGTCGTCGGCGAGCAATATCCTGGATCGCCGAGCCGGTAACGCGGAGGGTTCCTGGCCTCCATAGGTCGTCTTACTATTTGAGTCCGCCGTCCAACGCTTTACCTCCTCCGCGTAGTGACGGCTGGACGGTGAAGCATTGGTCTGGCGCGCTGGAACCCCCCAACCGATCCGCCGGCAGATGAGTCCATCCCAGCGGGATGATCACCGTCATCGTTGTTCCAACGCCATAAACACTTCGGACCGCCACGGTTCCGCCGTGCAGTTTGACGAGTTCTTGAACCAGGGCAAGGCCGATTCCCGTTCCCTCATGTGTCCGGGCGCGCGTTCCCTCAATCCGATGAAATCGTTCAAAGATGTGCGGAAGCTGCTCCGGTGAAATGCCCGTTCCTGTGTCGCGAACCGTCAATTGTGCTGTTCGCCCGACCGGCTTGAGCGCCACCTCAATTTCTCCTTCGAGCGTGAATTTGAAAGCGTTCGACAGCAAGTTGAGGACGATTTTTTCCCACATATCGCGATCGACATACGCCGGCTCTCTGAGAGCCTCACAATCGACGACCAAGCGCATGCCGGCCCGCTCCACCGCAGACCGAAAGGTGCTTGCGAGCTCAACGGTGAGACGGGCCAGGTCCACTGGATCGTAGATCGCGTGCATTCTTCCTGCCTCGATTCTGGAAAAATCAAGGAGGGTATTAACAAGCTTTTGCAAGCGCAGGCTGTTGCGGTGGACCATCTCCAGTCGTTCGCGCTGCTCTGGAATGAGGGAGACTTGCTTATCGGAAAGAGTCTCCTCAAGCGGGCCTAGCATTAATGTCAGCGGTGTTCGGAACTCGTGGCTGACGTTGGAAAAAAAAGCCGTCTTGGCCCGGTCGATTTCGGCAAGCGCTTCGGCGCGGGTGCGTTCTTCTTCGTAGGATCGGGCGCGCGAGATCGAACTGGCGATGCTACCCGCGACCAATTCGAAGAATCCCTGGTACTGATCGTCAAACTCCCGGCGGGGGCTGGCCCCTATGATCAAGAAGCCTGCCACCTGTTCCTGGCCGGATTTTGCCAAAGGCAACACCACGGCCGTCTTGGTTGGCTCTGGCCACGGCCCGCCGGGAAGTCCATGGCCCTGCAAACCACTAACGACTACTGCATGGCCGGAGAGGGCTTCCATGAAGGGCCAGAAGTGTGCCGGCTTCGCCGTCTCCGACAATTCAACCCAATGCGGCGCCAGTTCGCCGCCCGTCGCGACACCGAACGAGGCCACCAGCCGTGCCTGCCCGCCGGGGCGATTGATGAAGTAGATCAAGGCGAACGACGCATCCCGCCCGTGTTCCTCGAGAGTACGGGCAGCCACTTCGCAGGTGTCTTCGACCGATTTCGAATCTGCGGTCGCGGCGGCGAGATGTCGCAGAATGCCCAGTCGCCGCTCGCCAAGCACCCTTTGAGTTTCCTCGCTGCAGGCGCAGTACACTCCCGCAACGCTTCCTGTCTCACTGGGGATGGGACTGTAGGAAAATGTGAAAAACGTCTCTTCCGTGTAGCCGTTGCGCTCCATGATGAGCTCGAGCTGCTCGTTCCACGTTGCGCGGCCCTGGTTGACGACCGTCTCGGCCTGTGGCCCGATAGTGTCCCAAATCTCAGGCCAAACAAGCTGCGGAGAGTTCCCAAGCGCCCAGGGATGGCGTTTTCCCAAAACGGGAATATAGGCGTCGTTATAGAAGTAGGTGAGTTCCTTGCCCCACCAAACGAACATCTGGTACCGCGAATGGAGCATGATGCCTAGAGCGGTCCTCAGGCTTTGCGGCCAGCTTTCGCGAGGCCCAACCGGGGTCTGCGACCAATCCTTCGATCGGATGAGCCTGGCCATCTCGCCGTCAGCGATAAGCCAGTCGGTAGCAGTCGACTCTCGATTGAGTGCTTGACCCGCGTCCATCTGCCTTCCTTGGCTACCCTTCAGGTGAATCCTAAGGTTGGGGTGCTATTGTAGAAAGCTGAATACCAGCGAACTGCTCGGAAATCCGCATCAACTCATTCGTGCCTCGGCCATTCTTGAAGCGAGGACCGGTTCCTCGGGCCATTCAGCCACGATCTCAAGGCCGTCCTGTAGCGTCGTAGCAACCTGTGTCGCGCCAGCGGCTAACAGTTCGGCAATGTCTGCCTCGCGAGTTTGAGGTGCTGCATCCCATAGGCCCACGAGCATCGGCAAGTCCGGGTAGCAGGCACGCAGCGGCTTAATCAGGCGCTGGGCATTCTCAAGGGCTGGCAGTGATATCGCTGAGACGCAAACAATTGCCTGATGCGTTGCCAGTCCCATCGCTTCCGGAAGATCGTTCGCCGTGGTCTGTCGGGCCGGAATGCCTTGGGCTTCCAGCAGCTTCACGAAAAGCAAAGCACCCAGCTCATCGGCTTCATCTTGTGACGGCACGCAATGAACAATCCTTCCCGGAGTCGTTTTGCGCGCACCAGCTGCGACATTGCTTCTTGGATCGCGGAGTCCTGAGATTTGATCTCGCAAATTGGCAAAGAGAGCTGCAGCTCGCCTGGTGTCGAGTGCGCCGCGCCGGCGGTCGGAGGAGGCCAGTCGCAGGACCGGAACAAACGTCGTGTCGCAGACTTCGATCAGGGGTTTCTCCTCCAGCTGCTGCTCGACGAGTTCTCTCGCTTCTTGTTTGTCCAGAGCCAGCAAGCGTTGGTAGAAGCGGCTGCGCGGCCCCATAACGGGTTCATCTCCGAGCAGAATCGAGAAAAAAGCCAGCTGTGGAATGTGTTTGCTGATCACGACCACGCACACCGTAAGGGGCGTCGACAAGAGCAGACCGACAGGTCCCCACAGCCAGGCCCAAAAGATCGCGGCCAGCAGGACTGCCAAAGGAGACAAGCCGGTCCGGGTTCCGTAGAGCCAGGGTTCAACCAGATAGTTGCTGACGATTTCCAGCAGGATGAAGAGGCCAGCCACGAACAGAGTCTGTGACCAACCACTAAAGACCGCCAAAGCGCAAACAATCGCGAGCAAACCTGCAATCCAAGAACCAATATATGGAATGAATCGGAGCGCGGTGGCGGCAACTCCCCACAATACGCTATTGGGCAGACCGATGAAAAAGAGACCGAGTCCGAATGAGATGCCGTAGCCTCCATTAATGAGGGACTGCATTAGCAAGAACCGGCTTACTCCCCGGGAAACATCATCCAAAGCCTGGGTCGCCGCCGGCAGATGATGTCGCCCGAAGAGGCGAACGAGGCGATTCCTTAAGTCTTCCCGATTTAGCAACATACAAATCACCAACACAGTGACCATGACCCCGGTTCCCAATGGGCGGAACAACGGTCCGACTGCCCGACGGACGAGCTGCGGAAGGGTGGGGGCAGGCTGGACCACCTCAACTTTTGTCACCGGGGCCGGTCCTTTACGCTGCGCGGCCAGGAACTGGCCCTGCAGGTCCTGAATCGCGCCCGACGTTTTGTCGAGTTGAGTGGCCAAAGGGCGATACACCGATTGAACCTTGGCTTGGATGTTTCGCTTGTAGGTTGGAAACTCACTAGCGAGATGCAGCAGTTGATGGGTCACCACCCATCCTAAAGAGAACATGAAGGCGAAAGTCAGAACCGTTACGATCGAAACTGCCGTGACTCGTCCCAAACCCAACCGGCGCAGACGGGTGACTATCGGCCCCAAAACGAAGCTGAAAAGTACGGCGAGAGCAAACGGGATGAAGACTTCCTTGGCCCAGTACAGCAGAGCCACAACCAGGATGATTGTCGCCAGCGTTTTGACTGAGAACGAAGAGGCATTGGTCTCCGCTTTCATAGGTTGCCTCGTCGAGCAGACCGTTTCTTTCGAGCTACTTAACAAGCCGACAAAACCGAAGAAATTCAACTGATTCTGGCTTGGAAGTATTTACACCATCGTGTTAATTATGGGCGGCAAGCACGAAGAAGGAGAGACCCCTCAACCCTTTGGCTGGGAGGACGGTTATCGATTGAAGCAAGTGAATAACCGTCCTCGATCTCGCCTGCAATTGCCCGATCTCTACCGGGCGCTATGAATCGCGGCGGTGTGCGTAAACGCCGCCTTGTCGATGACTCCGCATGCGATTGGATTACCAGAATTCCCGCTAGGATCTGACTTTTGATCGTCCCGCCCGGCATGAATAATGATTGCTGTTCCGCCCGGGCGAATCAGAGAATGATCTGACGGCTTCAAGGTAAGTTGGGGCGCGGTTACCTCTATGTCTGCTGTCCCGTCGGAACCGACTTCGATATTCCCCAGGTCACCCGCGTGAAAACCCTTGGGATTTTCCGCTCCATGTTGCTTTGCCTCTGGATTGAAATGCTTGCCAGCTGATTTGAAGTCGGGCTTCGTACAATCCCCTTTCTCGTGGACATGAATTCCGTGGGTGCCTGCCGGTAGCCTGTTCAGAGTGAAATGAAACCGCACTCCCGCTGATTCCTCTGTTAACAGGGCCGTGCCGACCGGATTGCCGGCAAAATCAATGAAGTGAGCTTCGGCCGTATTTGCCTTCGGTTTTACTTTGAGGTTGTTGACAACCTGTGAGACTCCGTTGACTCCGAAAGCAGTTTTCTCCGACAACTGCTTCACTTCTTCGCTTTCAACCTCGCCGTTGAGCGAAACTTTCCCCTTCTCAGCCTTTACATCCAGTTCAGTCAAAGACGCCACGCCGGTCTCCGAGACCAGTTTGCTTTTGACTGCAGCACTGAGCTCGGCGTCACTTACGCGCTGGTTGGCCGACTGAGTCTGACAGGCGACCGAAAACAGCAGCGCTCCGAGCCCCAGAATGTTGATGAGTGTTCTCATAAAGACATTCTCCTTTCCCATAACGATGCTAAGGTTTCTCCCGCTCCCATACCGTTCACAAATGCTCACATCCCGCGCACCTACTGCTTGCAAACCTCCTCTTGCAGCGAGCAGTCATTGAGGAGGACGGCGCGATCAATTTTGAACAGCATTTCCAGGGTTCGACACAAACAATCGATAGGAGGGATGCCACAACGAAATCCGGGGCTCGCAGTGGCCGCCCTGGGTTGAAACGATCGTGGTGAAATCTCAGGTTAAAACAGCGGACCCAAGGTTCGAGCAAAGTTTCAGGTGGCTCCAACCTTGGTTTACTTCATCAGGAAGGGAACTTCATGAGTGAGTCTCGTGGCACAAAGTCGTTCTGGCAACAGACGGATGACCGGGCCAAGCCACCCAGCTTGCTCGAGAATGCGATGGCTAAAGTGTGCATTGTCGGGGCTGGCATCGCTGGTTTGACCACTGCGTATTTCTTAAACCGCGCCGGTCATTCGGTCATTGTTCTGGACGACGGGCCAATTGCGGGCGGCGAGACGGGCCGCACTACGGCCCATCTATCGAATGCGATCGACAGGCGCTATTCTTCGATCGAGTGGCTGCACGGAAGGAAGGGAGCGCAATTGGCAGCCGAGAGCCACACTCGAGCGATCGATGCGATCGAAAACATCGTCAGAACAGAAGGGATCGACTGCGATTTTGAGCGGTTGAACGGATACCTCTTCGCCCCGCCAGGCGAATCAACAGAGATTCTTCAGCGGGAACTGGAAGCTGCCCACCGGGCCGGGTTGGCTGATGTTTCCCTTCTTCCGAAGGCGCCATTGGATTGGTTTAACACGGGCCCTTGCCTTTGCTTTCCGAACCAGGCTCAGTTCCATCCTCTCAAGTACATGACGGCCCTTGCAGCCGCCATCGAGCAGCGCGGGGGCCGCATCTTTACTGGAACTCATGCGACCAAGATTGAAGGGGGAACCATAGCGTCCGTCCAGACGAACGGACCGACCGTTTCTTCGGAGTACGTTGTGGTCGCCACAAATACCCCGGTGAATGACCTGGTAGCGATCCACACCAAACAAGCCGCCTATCGAAGTTATGTCGTTGGAGCTCGTATCCCGAGGGCCTCGGTAACTCGGGCGCTGTATTGGGATATCAACGACCCTTATCACTACCTGCGCATTCATCGTCACAGCGTTCAAGGTAAGGATCTACTTTTCATTGGCGGAGAGGATCATAAGACAGGTCAGGCCGCTGACTCTGCAGAGCGCTTCGGGCGCCTGGAAGAATGGGCCAGGGAGCGCTTCCCGATGATCGAGAGCTTTGACTACCACTGGTCAGGCCAGGTGATGGAATCGGTTGACGGCCTTGCCTACATCGGTGCGAATCCGATGGATGCTCCCAACGTCTTTATTGCTACTGGGGATTGTGGAATGGGCATGACTCACGGGACGATCGCCGGAATTTTACTGACAGAGTTGATCGTGGGACATGATCATCCCTGGAAGCCGCTTTACGATCCTTCGCGCATTACGGCGCGAGCTATCGTCGATTTCGCGCGAGAAACCTTGAATATGGGTGCGCAGTATACAGAGTGGTTGACTCCTGGCGGGGCTGCCCGGGCAGAGGACATACCGGCAGGGTCGGGCGCAGTAATCCGACGAGGATTATCGAAAGTCGCGGTCTATCGACATAGCAATGGATCGATGGAGGAATTCTCTGCCGTTTGCCCGCATCTGGGTGGCATCGTCGCCTGGAACCCTACCGAAAAGACATGGGATTGTCCTTGCCACGGATCGCGCTTCGACGTTTCAGGACGGGTGCTGAACGGCCCTGCGATTGGGGGCTTGGAACCTGTGAACGAGTCAGGGAAGAGTGATGAAGCATTCCGGCGAAGAAAAAACGCGTCTTGACCGGGGCCGCCAGGCCAGGAAACGCGCTAGTCCACTCCCACAACCTGCCATTTCTGAGCCAGTCGAACTTCCCGAACCCCCTGTCCTTCCCGATGTCTATACTAAGGATCGCCACTCGATTCATCCCACCCGAAAGCAACAGCCAAAGCCCTCCTCCAAGAAGGGCACGAGTGACGACAGAGCCTGATCGTCGCCCCGCTTCCACAGCGAAGGCCAGGCGCTATCTCCGACTAGATCAATTTTGTACATCGAATTATTGGTCAAGCACGTAGTCTGACAAACAGTAGGAAAGGGGTGAAAAAATACCCCAGCGATGAGACTTGTAACTTCATAAGGAGAAGAAACATGAGTAATCAAACTGAAAGCTTTGGCTCGACGGGTCAGTCTTCCACGTCGGGTTTTGCAAGGGAAGCCGAACGCGCCGGGCAGCGCGTGGGCGCCCAGGTCGGACGGCTGGCTGAGACCGCTGGGACAAAATTCGATTCCGCCGTGGACTATATGGATGAGACAGCGCAGTCCGTGAAGCAGTCCTTTCAAGCCATGACAGACGAAGGCTGGGAAGGGCATGAAGAAAAGGGCTGTGGATTACACCCGCAAAGAGCCTCTGAATGCGCTCTTGTTAGCCATCGGGACCGGTATCTTAGTGGGTTGGGCGACGCGGCGAGCGAGGTAGCACCATGTCCAAAGAGACGGCCCCACTGCCATTTTCGAGACTGCCTGACCTTTTGGAAAGGCTTTATGATTCCCTGGCTTCCTTTTTGGATGCGAAACTGGCTCTGTTTCGCAAAGAGGTCTGGGAGGAAGGCCAGTCTCTGATCAGACGGGGCCTCGGCGTTGCCGCCGCCGGAGTTGTTGCTTTGGTGGGCTTCATGTTCATTAACCGCGGCATTGGTCTTAGGTTTGGACACCCGACTCGGAAACCTTCCCTTATCTTGTCTGGTCGTCGGTGCGGTGTATTTCATAGGAGGCGCAGCCACTGCGGTGATACTGGCAAAGAGTGCAGCTAAGCCTTTGCGCAAAACGCGAGTTGAACTGGAGAAAGACAAACAATGGATCAGACAAGCGAGCGATATCTAGAATCGAAGGAAGACCTCCAAAAGCGGATGGACGACACGCGGCACTCGATGGCGAATACTGTGGTTGAAATCAAGCAGGAGCTCTCGGCGGCGGTGGACTGGGAAACCTATATTCAGCGATATCCGGGTACCTGCCTTTTGGCTGGAGGGGCGATCGGCTGGGCAATCGGCAGGAAATTAGGAGCATTGTCCGACGACCCGAGACCCTCTTTCGTCATTCGCGAAGCTGCGCCCATCCAGCCTTCGGAGCCCTCCACTGTGACGAGAATGGCGGAAATGGTGGCTTCGTCGGTCTTCGCGCAGGCGCTCCCGTTATTCGCAGCGAAGATGAGGCAATTCCTGGGCGGGAGCCCCCATCCTGTGAGAGAATAGTCCTTCTGTTCTCTATCAAAGGAGGCTGGCTTGGCATCTGTGCCGACCAAGGTTTTGCTCGTTGACGATGATCCGGACCTTCAGGAGATTCTGCAGATTTGTCTCAAGCAATGGGGATTTGAGGTCGCCAGCGCATCCGATGGTGGCGAAGGTGCGCGCCTGGCTGAGTCCTATCGTCCGGACATCGTGCTTTCCGATGTCATGATGCCGGACACATCCGGTATTGATCTTCTGAAGTCCCTGCAAGCCGATGATTCGAGCCGCCCCGTGATTCTTATGACGGGCTACTCAACCGTAGATATGGCGGTTGAGGCGATGAAGGATGGCGCGCGGGACTTCCTCACGAAGCCGCTGGATTATCCAAAACTGAAATCCATCCTTGAAGCGACGCAGAAGGAATTGAAGTCGCTCAAACAATCAAAGAAGCTCTCATCGCAATTGGCGCGCAACGGCTGCAAGCCGCTAGTAGGCACCAGTAAAGCGATGAAGGAGCTTGACAGCCTCATTCGGTCTGTAGCCAGCAGCGACGCTTCGGCGCTGATTTGGGGAGAAAGCGGCACGGGCAAGGAAGTCGTGGCGCGTTGCCTGCATGACTTGGGGAAACGGGCCGGAGAGCCGTTCGTCGCAATGAACATGGCTGCGATTCCCAAGGAGCTGATCGAAAGCGAGATATTTGGTCATGCCAAGGGTGCATTTACGGGGGCGACGGATGAGCGGCCCGGTTGTTTTGAGCTCGCGGACAAGGGCACGCTGTTTCTGGATGAAATTGCTGAGATGCCCGTGGACCTTCAGACGCGGCTGCTGCGAGTCCTCGAAGACAGCAAGATTCGTCGACTGGGCAGCCCGGAAGAATTCACGGTCAATGTGAGAATCATAGCGGCAACCAATCAACGGCCAAGACTGGCTGTGGAAAAAGGTACGCTTCGGGAGGATCTGTATTTCCGGCTGAATGTTATTTCCTTCGCTCTTCCGCCATTGCGCGATCGCAAAGACGACATCCCTCTTCTCATCCAGCATTTCATTGCGGAATTCAACCAGAAGCATGGTCTGAACGTGGAAGCCGTGCGTGATGAGGCCATGCGGCTCTTGAAGCGCTATTCGTGGCCGGGCAACGTCCGGGAACTGAAGAACGCTATTGAACGCTCAGTCATCGTGGCGCGCGGCAGCAGCTGGATTGAAAGCCATGATCTCCCGCCCTACATCCAGAATCCAGCCAAGGACGATTGGCTTGTGCTGCCTTCGGATGTATCCACCGCCCGAGTGCAGAAGGAATTGCTCTTGAAAGCGCTCGAAAAGGCGGGCCAGAACAAGTCTGAAGCCGCACGGGAATTGGGCGTCGATGTTCGCACTCTCTCGAATATGTTGAAAGCCTTCGGCGCGAAGGGGTGAAAAATTCTCGTGTTCGTTCGTCCTGATGGGAAAGCCCAGGACAACGAACATGTGTGTTGTTTCTACCCGTAAACAATGGCTCTTGGTCCTGCGGAAGCGGGAATCCAGGTGCTGGTTGAAGTCGACCAATGATTGTGTTCCCTCGTATTTCGGCTGCCCGGAAGTGTCAGATTTCACTCTCAGGTTCCCCACCTGTAAAAGCTACATCAGCCGGTAAATGATGCCTGCGCTCGGCTTCGTCACTGGTCGACGGATCCCTCAAGGAGGCTCGTGGCGTGGGTTTCCTGCCTTGCAAGTCCTCTAAGATTCACAACTAACACAAGAACTTGTCGAAGAGATCCTCCTTGGCATAGCAGATGCAAACTACCAATTGAAGTGCGTTTTGAAGTGCGTTCGAGCGGAGAGAACGGACGATCCTGGGCTTCCGTGTCTCCCCGAGAGCCCGCTTGATTCACACTTCTGGAATAAAAAAATGTCATGAATGAACGAGGAGGAATAAACGAGATGAAAACTCTGAAAGCGATCATCACTCTATGCTGCATTGCAGCATTCGGAGCCGGTATCGCGACGCTCAATGTCGATGCCGATACCTGGAATAAAAAGACCGTCATTACCATAACCGACCCTATGCAAATTCCCGGAGCAACTTTGACGCCCGGAAAATATGTCTTCAAGCTCATGGACTCGTCTTCGAATCGTCACATTGTCCAGGTGTTCAATGAAGATGAGACACAGGTGATCAACACAATTCTGGCAATTCCCAACCAGCGGTTGCAGCCGACGGGAAAGAGCGAATTTGGATTCTGGGAAGTTCCTGCGGGCACGACGCCGGCATTGCGCTCATGGTTCTATCCAGGAGATAACTCCGGTCAGGAATTCGCTTATCCGAAACAGGAAGCCACCAAGTTGAGCGCCGTCGTGAAGGAAGAAGTCCCTTCTGTCTCGGAAGAGGAATACGCCCAGGCGACGAAGGCCCCAGAGCCCGCCGTTGCAGAGGTGAAGACTCCAGAACCACAGCCCGCGACGCTTGCTCCAGAGGTTGCCGTGGCACAAACACCCAAGCCGGTGGAGACGCCTGCTGCGGTTGAACAACCAGCTCCGAGTCCAACTCCGACTCCTGCACCTGCTCCCAGAACTAGCGAACCAGTTGCTGCTGTCGACGACACACTTCCAGCCACCGCGAGTCCGCTGCCAGTGCTTGGTCTATTAGGCTTTCTATTCGTTGGCGTCGGCGCGATTCTCCGGTCTTTGAGAGGTCGGTTGTCCTAAGTTGGCAATGACGACTTCTCAGCCTATCCCGAAGTAGAGGGTTCGGCTCCCCTCGTTATTGGAACGAGAGGAGCCGAAGTTTTTTGGATCTAAACAGGGCGACATAAGCAAATTTGCATGATCGTCGCTCCGTTGCGGCTATCCCCTCACCCCAGCCCCTCTCCCCATGGGAGAGGGTGGCCGAAGGCCGGGTGAGGGTGCGATGGAATTAACGACGTTGTGTGTAGTTTTTGTTTTGGCTTGAATGATGGCGACACCCACTACGAGATGGTTCGTTTTCACGCTGCTCTTGCTTCTAGCGGCGACAGGCACTTGGGCTGGGATCCCGCAGGAGTCTTCGGAAGCGGCACCATACACCATTTCGCTCAACGTAGACCTGGTACTGCTGGATGTGTCGGTCGAGGATCGTGGCGGGAGGTTTGTTGCAGATCTGGAAGTTGAGAACTTCAAGATCTATGAGGATGGAAAGCCCGAAGCGATTGCCTACTTTCTGAAGAAAGACGTTCCAGTCACCGTCGGCTTGGCGATTGACAATAGCGGAAGCATGCGCGGTAAACGCGCCGGGATTGTGGCCGCGGCCATGTCTTTCGTTCAAGCCAGCAATCCGCATGATGAGATTTTTGTGGTTCACTTCAATGAGCACGTTCGCTTCGGCCTAAGTCCACCCCAGCTTTTTACGAACGATCCAATTCAAGTGCGTGGAGCGCTCTTGCGCATGATCGCGGATGGACAGACCGCTCTTTACGATGCAGTCTCACAAGCGATGGAGCATTTTGGAAAGGCAAAGCACAACCGGAAGGCACTGCTAGTCGTGAGCGACGGGGGCGACAACGCCAGCCAGCATGAATTGAAAGAGACTCTGCAACTGGTGCACTCGTCCCACGTGGTGGTTTACACCATCAGCCTATACGACCCGTCTAACCGCGATCAAAAGCCAAGAGTGCTACGGCGACTGTCCGGAACCTCTGGTGGCGAGAGTTTTTTTCCGAAACAGCTTGAGGAAGTTGGGCCGGTTTGCCGCAGCATCGCCACCGACATACGAAATCAGTATCTGCTTGCCTATCGGTCGAGCAATACGAAACGTGACGGTGCTTTTCGGCGAGTGCGTGTCCTTTTGGAAAATTCGGCAAGAAAAAATCTGGTGGTCCGGACGCGGGAGGGCTATTTCGCACCTAGTGACAGCGGGGCGGGTCGCGTGAGCAGCAGGAAAACTGAGGTCCCGGAGGTGCCATGAGAACGGCGTTGCGATGCTGTGAAATTCTGCTGATGGTTCTCGGGGTTGTTCTCCTGGCCGTTTATGCATTCTTTCGAATGCATGGCTGGTTGTTTCAAACCTACGATAGTTGGTCGTTTGATCGAGTCTTGCAGGGCCGTCAGCAGGAAGAGAGTGTTTCACGCCTGGCCGAAGGTTCGCGAACCACGCGCAACCTTGAGGCGGAGCCAGAGGTGACGGACTACCGTGATTGGGCGCCGGCACGAGCTATGTCGCATGAGAGGAGTCTCAAGCGACAACTGCGGGGCATTGTCGGAAGACTTCTCATTCCTTCTTTAAAGCTCAATGTCATGGTACTCGAAGGCACGGATCCCTGGACGCTGAATCGTGCTGTGGGGCACATCGAGAGGACAGCGTTTCCCGGCAGCACGGGTAATGTTGGGATCTCGGCCCACCGCGACGGCTTTTTCCGGAACCTTGGACGCATTCGCGAGGGCGATGCGATATCCCTCGTCACCAGCGAAAAGACTTATACGTATGCGGTCGAAAGCACCCAGATTGTGAATCCTGGAGACGTTGAAGTGCTGGCGCCCTCAGATCGGCCTGTTCTGACTTTGGTGACCTGTTTCCCCTTCTATTTTGTAGGTGACGCTCCCCAGCGCTTTATCGTGAAAGCGGAGCTAGTTGACTAGGCCTCTTTACGTGGTACGGGGGAGTGGGAGATGTGGGACTGCGTTCCTCAGCGCGGCTGCAGAGGTTGGCCAGTAGTCAGGTCAGGCGGGACGCCTCCAGGAAAACGTTCACTGATGGCTGCCCTGATTGTCTCCTCGCGGTTCCCCGGATCTGGATGCGTGCTCAAGAACTCTGGCCTCCGGCTTCCGCCGCTGCTCGCTGCCAGAATGCGCATGACTTCGAGCAGCGAGCGAGGATCGTACTTCGCTTCACTCATAAACCGGACACCCAGTGTGTCGGACTCCAATTCGTCGTTGCGGCCGTAGCGAAGCGTTAGCATTTGGGAAACAAAACCTGCTGCGGCCGCCGCCTGTTGACCCCGTCCGGGATGTTCTTCGTCGCTGGCTGCGACACCCACCGCCTGGACCAGGAGCTGCGCGAACTGGCTCTTGGCCATGTGCTCCGCTGAATGTCGGGCGACGACGTGACCAATCTCATGGCCAAGAACGCCAGCCAGCTGAGCTTCGTTTTCGAGCCTCTGGAACAACGCGGCGGTGATGAAGATCGGGCCACCCGGCAATGCAAACGCGTTGACGGTTTCCCGGTCTCTGAGAACATGGAATGAGTAGCGATAGTCAGCAGAGCCAGCGACACTGTTTTGAGCAACGCGTGCCCCGACTCCTTGCACAAAGGACTGGATGCGATCGTCAGGCTCGAGGCCTCCAAACTGGGCAGCCATTTCGGGTGCTGCCTGCAGCCCGAGAGCGACTTCCTGGTCGCGACTGATCCCGATGTGCTGCTTCTCACCAGTGATCGGATTCACTTCCCGATAACCGAAATAACTGGCCAGCGCCATCACACCCATCAAAAGGGCTATCATCAATCTGCCGCGACTCATGAGGGATCCCTTTCAGCCAAGTTGTTTTTTAGTAGCACGACAGAGAGGACCGTTGGCTGAGAACCCTCACTCGGCTTCAAGACACTCCCGCGCTCTATGAGAAGCTGGTCGCGCGCAGCTTGGCCAGATCTCTGTTCTAGTCCGGGATCGTTAGAACTTGACCGACCTGAATCTTGTCTGGATCTTGCAGTAGCCCTTTGTTGGCTTCGAAGATTTTCGTATACGCGTTCGCATTCCCGTAGTGCTGTTTGGCAATCTTCGACAGCGTATCGCCCGCTTTGACTGTGTAAGTCTTGACGGTTTGGCCGGCGGGCGCCGCTGCTGCTGCCGAATCGGTGTCGTATGTGATTTCCGCGATCAGATCTTGCGAATAGTTTTTGTCGACAAGCTTGATCTGATCCCAAACACGATTGCTGTCTGCTTTCGTCTTCGCAATCCCTTTTAGAAACAACTTGTTATCCTGCACGTGAAGGTTCTGCAGCCGCACTCCAATCTGGTTCACGAGGTTCAAGACGGATTGATACTTCCCTTTAAGCTGCTCCAAGTCTGCCATGTGAGGCCTCCTGTCGTTATCAAAATTCCGATGGTCCCAACCCTGCTATGTAGCCTCATTTCGATGAAGTCTTCATCGGTTTCTTCTGATGCGTCCCCTTGGGAGCCACGCGATCCAGCGCATCGAGAAACGGTTTTGTTTCGACTGCCGGCTTTGAGCTGGTTCCAAAGAGGATTTCCCTTCCCGTCGCCTTTTCACCGTACAGTCTGCGGTTAGAGCTGCCGTCCAGCGTCATGACTGTGCCCTTGAGTGCCAATCCGGCAAAGAGTCCCTTACTCCGGGAGTAGGAGTAGATTGGAGAATCGAAGGTGAGATTTGTACCCGCTTCTGCGGAACGTCCCACAGGGCCGGCCGCGACACCGGCGTCGCCTCCCAGTTCCACCTTGTCGTCCATCAAGCCTTTCAGTCCATCGTCGTTCGTGAAGACAAGGATGACATCGGTCACCGAAACCCCGAGCTGCAAGCCAAAACTGCCTCCACTCACTTCAATAAAGGCAGGTGTTCCCCAAGCCGAATTCGACAGACGCCGGGCCACGATTCCCTTTCCATGACGGCCTCCCACACCGAAAGCCGCCTTCACAACATTGGGAATGACCGCAATCGCGTCCGCATGGTTCAACAGATCCTGGGGAATGCCGCTTTCGGGAGTCTTGGCAATCTCCAAGAGCACGTTCGCTGCGCTCAAGGCACGTTCAGCCTCTTTGCCCACGTCCTTCGATTCAGTTGTGGCGTCCTTCTCCTTCGTGTCTTCTGGTGCGCCGAAGCTGATCGGCGTTGCCAGGAGGAAGACGGAGAGAAAGCACAGCATATACGTTGGATATTTTGTTTTTGCGCCCATGTTGATGCTCCTCGTAGGTTGTTAGAAATACAATTTCATCTTCAGGGCCGTGCCACGGAAAGGCTGTTCAATATTGCTCGCAAAGGAACTGCCGGTACGATCCGGGCCGACTACTTCCGTGCTCGCGCCCATAGCAAGCGCCCTCTCCGTCTTTGTGAGGAAAGCGAATTCGTCCCCATCCATTTGCCGTAAGGACGAAGTGATGCCACGTGGTCAAAGGTGATCTTCATCGCAGCGGTGATGGGAATGGCCAATAACAAGCCGACGCCTCCCCAGAGCCAACCCCAGAAAAGCAAAGCAATCGTAAGCACTACGGGATTCACGTGAAGTCGATGGCCCAGCACTTTGGGATAGAGCAAATTCACTGCGATGACATGGAGGATGATCACGACTGCCAGGACCAGGACCACACCTTTGGCATCGATGACATCTGCCCCGGCCAGCAACGGGGGAATTGGCGCTAGAACGATTCCCAAATAGGGGACCAAACTTAGGAAGCCGCTCAGAAAGCCGGTGAAATAGAAGTAAGGGAGACGAAGCAGACCAAAGAAGAAAGTACTCAGCGCACCGATCACGAGCCCAATCAGCAGGCTGCCCAATAGGAAGCCGCGAATCATGGCGCTCACGAGAGTCAAAGTCCGATGAGCTCTTCTGCGGTTCTCCGGTCGGAAGAGGAGCACGGTGGCTTTGTGTAGATGGTCTTGCCAGATCAGCATGAAGAAAACCAGGAAGGGAACAAACGAGAGCAGAAACACGAACTCTGCCACCGAACCGACGTTCCTGAACAGCACGTCAAACGTGTCCGTTTGCGGGATGACCCTGATCGCAGTCTTTTCCTCGGCGGTTTTCGGCAACACGGACTCGCTGGTTTTCTGGAGGGTCTCGGCCTGTTGTCGAACCCGGAGAATCGTTTGCCGATACTTGGAAGCATGCCGGGGCAATTCTTCGACAAATTTCAGGCCGCGCTCATATGAGAAATAAATGATGCCATATAGGATTGCCGACGCGAATGTTACCGACAGGAAGGCGGCCACCGAACGCGGTAACTTGGCGCGCTCCAGCAGGTCCGTTGGCGGCGCGAGCATGAAGGCGAAGAGGATCGACACACATAGCGTGACCAATACGGGCTGCACCAGGTAGCAGATGGCCCCGATGACCGCAATGGATATGATTGATTGGGTGACTGACGCACCCCGAAAGGGAAGACTTTCCTTCGATTCGGAAGGAGGACTTACGTCGTCGGCGACTTGAAGCACTGGTTTCTCCAGAAATTGGAAGAGCACGTTGAGCTCATCCTAATTGCCTGAGAGCGCCGGTTAGGCAATCTCTTCAGGAGGAAAGGCGCCGAGAGTGGCAGCGGAGCAGGTTGGAAGAACCAGGGAATATCCTGTCTGCTCTTTCTGGCGGGCCACATCCGGTCTCGTTGCCCCCCGCGTGTCTAACAACGCGAATCTATGTCCAGTTCCTTTATCGCAGTTTCTCGAACAGTCGGCTGTTCTGTATTGATCTCCAACCTTAGTGCAATCAAGGCTTTCATGTTCAGTCGCGACTGCCGGTGGGCAAACACACCCCTGAGTGGGCTAGAAACTGATGAAAACAAACAGTTCACCGTGGCGGGATCTGGCAAGGGATGAGGTGCGGGGGCTGGAGTTGGGTCAGCCTACTGACATGCAGGCTCTTTCAACCGCGCGGTCTTAGGGGGATTTACCCGGGTTTGCGCTTCCCAAGAGTTGGTGTCGAGCTTCTCTGGTTACAGATGACTCTACATTCCGCTAAGCAAGTGATCCTGGAGTTCTCTCCAATTGGATTCTACGGCTCGGCATCCACGGGTTCCTGAACGGATCTTTCCACTTTGTCGGCTTGCGATACAGCTAGAACTGCCGGCTGGCAAAGAACGCGGATTACCTGACCGATCTCAAGTCTTTGAAACGGGACCTTGCGGCCGTTGTCAAGAAAAAGAACGTCGCGGCGCAGCCAATGACGTAGTTTGAACGTTGCTTGTTCTTCCAGCCTCAGTCCATAACGACGTCGGGTATTTTCTGGAATATAAAGCAGCTCCAATCGGAGGCCATTCGTCAGGCAAACAGCGGTATTTGAGTCCTCCGGCGCAACCAGCCCCTTTCGATGGTGAGTCAGTTGGTCAACCAACAACACCTCGTCTTCTTTAGCGTTTCGCGATGAGCCTTCCAGCGAGTAGTAACACATGCCCCAGTCCTCCTAAGTAACCGACAACTTTGAATGCCAAGGAGGGTAGTCCTAGAACTACAAAATTTCCGTTCAATTTTGAGCACGTTAGGGAGTTGTTGATAGCAGAAGCTCCGATTTCGGAGCTGGGCCTTGCCTGAGTTAAGAATTCTTGTGCGAGTGTTCAATTTTGACCAGTCTCTATACTTCTCTCAGTCGAGAACCGATGGCCTGCCTGAAAAATCAAGCAATTAGAACAACAACGGAAGGGAGAGTCGGCGATGGAAGACGCAAGTTCCCATCAGAGACCTGTGGTCGATTGTTCTCCCGGAAGGAGAGAGTCTGAAGCGTTTGTGCGAGAGTTGCTGGGGTATAGAAGCCCAAGAGATTGGCTCTTTATCGGAACGCTCATGTCTACTCTGGATCTCCCTGACAGATCAGCTCAAGAGGACAAGGTGACCGTGGGCGCCCGGAGCATCCCTGTCTGCTGACGCTGAAGGAAAGCCCGGCCGGCTATCGTGCAGCCATCTGCAAGATCGCTTCGGGACTCCTGGAGTTCTCTGGTCAGACTGGGATCGACGCGATCGCGTTCTCGAAGTCTGGGCGCCATTGGCAGGTCGGCCCCGATGCTGTCGGTCGCTGCGACGGCTCAAAGTTGGATAACCTTGTGTTGGCGGTAGCCGAGAACTCAAGGATTGGGGCATTCAGTGCCTCGTCCCTAACAAGAAAAGCAGCAGGACTAGCGGTTCCTTCCGATTACAATGTAGGAGCTGCTTCCGCCCCGATTCACCAGGAGCAAGACTTCGCCGCCAGCCTGACTTATCGCTTGCTCATACTCGCCTACGGTCGAGACCTTTCGACGGTTGACTTCTTCGATGACATCTCCGCGTCGCAGGCCCGTGGCTGCAGCGGTTTCCGGCCGAACCTGGACTACAACAACACCGGTTGTTTGCGCCGGCAGGTTCAACTGACGCGCGATGTCTGCTGTCAGATTGTCGACCGCTACACCCTCGAGAGCTGTGCCTTGGCTCCGTTGCGAACCACCAGGTGCCTGCGCGCGTTCTGCGTCTACTGGTAGCTCACCTAACATAATGCGCAGGTTTTGTTCCTGACCATCCCGAAGTAACTTGAGATCAACGGCGGTTCCCGGAGCCGCTTGCGAAATCCTCAAGGTTAAGCGCCGGCTATCGAGCACCGGTTCACCGTCGACAGCAAGAATGATGTCGCCACGTCGTAAGCCCGCTCTGGCGGCCGGACTGTCAGGCACAACGTCGGCAACCAAGGCTCCTTGTGTGGTCTTGGCACCAAAAGACTTGGCAAGTTCGGGAGTCATGCTTTGCAGCCTGATTCCCAGGTAGCCTCGGATCACCTTGCCTTGCTTGAGGATTTGCTCCATCACGGGCCTTGCCATGTTTGTCGGGACCGCAAATCCGACTCCCTGGCTGCCGCCGCTGCGGGCGACGATGGCCGTGTTAATACCGATCAGTTCGCCTCGGACGTTGATGAGTGCACCGCCTGAGTTCCCGGGATTGATGGCTGCATCGGTTTGAATGAAATCTTCGTAGTGTTCGATCCCCAAGCCGCCACGACTCGTCGCTCCCACAATTCCCATCGTCACAGTTTGCCCCACACCAAAAGGATTACCGATCGCCAAGGCAAAATCTCCAACTTGGACGGTGGAGGAGTTACCCAACGTCAATGCCGGAAGATTCTTCTCGTCCAACTTGATCACGGCGATATCCGTCTTGGCGTCTCCGCCGATAATCCGGCCTTTTAGGCGTCGCTCATCGGACAGGAAAACTTCAATATCTGTGGCGCCTTGCACGACATGGTTGTTAGTGAGAATGTAACCCTCGGAACTGACAATGACTCCCGATCCCAAACTATTCTCCTGGCGTTCCCTCGGCCCGCCAAACTGATCAAAAAAATCAGGTCCAAAAAAGTCTCTCAAGGGACCGGAAAAAGGAGAGGTCTCTCCACGTGATTCGACTCTTCGTGACGTTGAAATATTCACTACGGAAGGCAGAGCCGACTTCACAATCGGAGTGAACCCGGCGAGAAAGGAAACCTCGGCCGCCCGGGCGGGCGCTTCACCCGCGAGGAAGAGCGGAACAAGTTGGCCGGAAGTCGAGTTGGATGCAGATGACCCTACCCAGCCAACAGCTCCTCCGGCAACGATTGCTGCGCACAGTCCAAGAACGGCTGCTGATTTTTGCAATTGAATTGTTCCAGGCATGCTCTGACTCCTTCGATGAATCAACTTCAGGAGCTTCGTCCTGATAAATTCAGTCTGTCGTCGACTCGACAAATACGATGTTCAATATTGCTCGGGGGATGCGGCTGGTGCGGCCTCTGGTGAGGTTTTCATACAACAGATCTACAAACAGATCTGTGGTGAATGTATAAGGCGATAGATCAAAATGGGAGTGCGCGCACGATTTCAGTTTCTCGAGTGCGCACTCCCGCTAGCCGTCCAAGGGCGTGAGAACGGCTGTAAATCCCTGCTACCTGTTAGCGTATGAAGCTACGAACTGATCCTCCACGGTTACTGCTTCCAACTGTTGGTTCTTAACTCGTCCCATCACCACAATTGTGTAGGTCTTGTTCGGCTCAAAGCTAAACTGCGGCATCATCAGCAATGGCTCCTTCTTACCCTGGGGGCGCAGTTCAACTACTGTCGTTGTTGGAGCAATCTCGGTGTATCCTGCCTCGGACTTAAAGTTCACACCTCCAAACAGTTTGTCAGCATTGTTCATCGTGTAGACATCGATTTCGCCGACGTCAGGAGAGGCATTGATCACGCGAACTCTTGCCTTCCCTGAAGATGGCGGCGTCAGGTCATCCGCCAGGACCCGTAGTTCTGGTTTGGGGTCTTTCTCAGAGGTAGGCAAGGCTAGAACCGTGTAGTGCTTACCTCCCGCGAAATTTTCGCTGTTCTCGGCCAGCGGCGAGGGTTTTCCTGCCGGCTTTAGGGTGAACTGTTGTCTGTCATCCTTGAATTCAGCGTACGGTGTCACGGTTTTATACGTTACGTTGGAAAATGCCCTCGAATCGCCTGCAAACGCATCAACAGCGGGCTGAGCCGGCATGGCATGCACGACGCGAACCAGAGCTTTGTCCCGCTTCGCGACGTCCTCAGAAGCCGGAGCCGTGCTGGATCCGCTATCAGTAGTCGTTTTGACCGGCTGATTCTGGCTGGATTCCCGAGTGCAAGCCATCGTCATTGCCATACCGAAGGCCAGTGCGGGAGTCATGAATTGCTTGATCGATAGTTTCATAAGGACTCTCCTTAATTTGAAAATCGAGGCGGCACACAGACGCTAGGCGCCCGTGGCCCGTTATTAATCCTAAGGGGCTTGACGACTTCTGCTGTTCAAAACTGACCTGACGAGTAACACCAAAAAATACATCACCACATAATTTTTTCCATCGTCGCGCACGCTTCAAATAGCGTAAACCGTGGACTACTGAGGCTTTTGTGAATTGGACGGTTGGATGCTTTGAGTGAAAGAAACTTTTCTCTGTCTGAAAAAACTGGGGCGGGTTCAGGAAGTGCTGGGAAGGTAAGAGGTGCGCAGGCGCTGCGCGACCGGGCAGCCCCACTGTGGAGACATAGTCATGACAAGACAACGTTGGCTCAAGGCAGGCTTCAGTTGCGAGTTGAAGCCTTCACGTCATCTGGCGAACCGAATTGTCTTCTGCAACGATTGTCTGTCAAATCGGACGCTTTGGGTGTCCTCTTCTGGAACTTTGGATTGCTCAGTCTGTGGATCGCAGAATTGGATGCATCATTCAGTTCCTCTTTCCCATCGTACGAGCCTGGTGGCGAAATCCCCTCCGGTAGGTCTGGCTTTCCAAGATCGAGCCGATGTGACCGTAGAATGCTCAGAAAGAGAATTCGCAAAGGGACCGCATTTCTCCACACTTCAAGAGATAATCGCCGCGGCCAGCTATCTCGTCGGGTGGGTTAATTCATGCGGCTGTGCGGCCGTTCAATCGATCCATCGGATGTCTGGACAGCTTCGTGCTCCGCTTCGCGCTACCCTTGTTCGGACTCACCAAATTTTTTGGACTCGCCTTTGCTGTATTCGTAGCTGGCTTGCGCCGGCGAAGCAGGCGTAAGAGCAGCGATTCCAGCTGGGACGAGCGAGATGAGCTTGCGAGATGGAGCTTACATAGCTGTGCCAGATAGCCATCGCCATAAGCCTCCAGGACTATGGGATGGATATACGACTTACGGCAAATCGCAGGTGTATTGCGAAGTTCTTCCGCAACAACTTTGATCGCTGCCAGGATGTTCTTCTTGGCTCCAGTTTTGGACGTGAATTCCTTAGCGCCCGCAAGGGCTTGGACGGCCAAGAGCGTTCCTGCCCAGGTACGAAAATCTTTCGCAGTGAAGTCCTGCCCTGTAATTTCACGCAAGTACCCGTTCACGTCTGAGGAATCGATCGCTTGGGGTTGATTGTTTTCGTCCAAGTATTGAAAGAGTTCGTATCCAGGCAAATCCCGGCAACGGCGGACAATCTTCGCCAACCGCTCGTCTTTCACAGCGACTGTATGAGGTTTCCCTCCCTTTCCTTGAAAGTTGAGCCGCAAGTGAGATCCCGCCACATTGGCGTGACGGTTGCGAAGAGTTGTTAGCCCGAAAGAGCCATTTGCTCTCGCATACTCTTTATTGCCCACCCGAATTCGGGTTTGTTCCAGCAGTCGAACGATCGTCGCCAACACTTTCTCTCGTGGAAGGCCGGGACGTGCCAGGTCTGCGCTCACTCGTCTTCGTATCATCGGAAGAGCCTTCCCCAAAGCGGTCATCTTGCCATACTTGGATTTGTCTCTGATCTTGCTCCAAGTGGGATGATAGCGATACTGCTTCCGGCCTTTGCTATCTCGTCCCGTGGCCTGCAGATGTCCAGAGGGTGATGCACAGATCCAAACGTTTTCCCACGCAGGCGGAATGGCGAGGGCTTTGATACGAGCCAACTGCTCAGGATCTCTGATTACCTGGTTGTTAGCGTCGCGATAGAGAAATCCATTCCTAGCCCGGTGGCGGCAAATACCCGGATGACCGTCACTGACATACCGCAGAGAATTGTCTGTTTCAGCGATCACCGTCGTTTCGCTCCTTGAGTGCAGACACAACACGCTGACACATGCACACTCTTCATCTTGGAACAATTCGGGCCAAGAGCTGTTCAATCTGGCACGGGGTTACCAATCGACAGTGAAATCGAAATCTGCCACGTTTAGAAGTGAACGGCTTGCAGGTGCTGACGCGACTACGCTGGCTTTGCCGCTATTAGGAGAAAACGTGAAGAAACCGCGCAAGCCAGAGGCGCCTCGCCAAGAGCCTCCCGATCAAAGAGAGCCGTATGAACTGCCGCCCTCGCCTTCAGAGCCAGATCCCTCGCGCCCGCCATACCCGAAGGAGGATCCGCCGCTCGAAGAGCCGGAGAGAAATGGTGAGTTATAACGGGTGCCCCCAAAGAAACCTCGGAGCAGTATTGAACAGCCGGCCCGCAGGGTTGTGATGAGAATGGCGTAGGAGTGCCAGATGCCCGACCAAGAAGTTGTGCCCAGAATTGTTCGCAACCTGCTAGATACCTGCCGGGAATGCGAGGTAGGTTTGCTGCGTGCGGCGAGCCGGTCGCGAAAAACCGGCTTAAAAGCGTTTTTTGGGACCGAGGCTCTGCAACAGGCTCTGTTCGCTGTGGAGTTGGAGCTCGAACTCAAAAAGCTGGGCACACCGGTGAAGCCGTCTGCCGAGCTCCCCGCCAAGCTGCAAGGATGGAAGGAAATAAGAGGGACACGCTTGTTGCCCTCTGGAGACGAAACCGTGCTGCTGCTTTGCGAGCAGGGAGAAAGAGCAGCGTTGAATGAGTACATCACCGCGCTGCAGCGCAGTCTGCCGGCCGGCGTGCTTGAGATTGTGCAACGACAGTATGTGCAACTGAAGGAGGCCTATAAGCGCTTGTATCAGATTCGAGAGCAAATGCGGAACCATGAGGAAACGGGCAGAGCGCCGAACTCCAGGATGGTTGGAGCTGGCTGGAAGCGATAAGGAGAATGCGTCGCAGCAACACGGCAGAGAGGTTTTCCTACTAAGTGCTAAGTGCTCGATTCCGGCTTCGGTTAGGAAGCTGCAGGTTTTGACTTCGGCCCTCCTCTAGAACCGAAAAAACCTCGACGAAATGCGAATGGGGGTAACAAGCAGATGATCACTCGCATCTGGCACGGCTGGACGACTCCTGAAAACGCGGACGCCTATGAAGAGCTGTTGCGTTCAGGCCTGCTTCCCAAGATTGCGGATCGCCAGATAGAGGGTTACGAAGGTGCTCATTTGCTGCGGCGGGACAGTAACGAAGGCGTTGAGTTCATTACTTTGCTTTGGTTCGAAACGTTCGAGGCCGTACGAGCGTTTGCCCGGGAAGCCTCCACCCTGGCTGAGGCTAGGCAACTACTGCTTTCTTCTGATCGCCTGCCTCAGCACTATCGTGTTATCCCTCAACATGAATAAACAAGGAAGGATCCCCGGCAACTGGACCTTCGGAACGGGGTTCTCTATCGGCATTCTGCCGTTTCTTCGCAGCGCCAGGTATGCTAGGTTTACCAATACGCGGGAGTCACCGTTTGAGTTGAGAGGGGCTTGAATGCAAGGCGTTGTAACGCGCAGGCGCATCCTTTGTATTGAAGACGATGCGGACACCTGTGAGTTGCTGGCGGTTTGGCTTGGTCTCTATAACTGCTCGGTGACTTCGGCTGCGACCATGGCGCGCGGTGTGCAGTTGGCGCAGGAAGAGTCGTTCGATCTTTACTTAATTGATTCGCGGCTGCCCGATGGTACGGGAGTGGAGGTCTGCAACCGGATCCGCGCCTTCAACTCTCATACTCCAATACTGTTCTGGTCAGGTGACGATGATCATGCCTCTGTGCCTGGAGTGCAGGCCTTTATCGCGAAGCCTATCGATCCGGATCCCTTCATGAGAACCATTGAAGAACTCTTAAGTGTTGAAGGTAAAGAGGTGAAGAGGTCGCTTTGACGCGACCTCTTCACCAGCCCAAGTTCCTTCCACTTATTACATTCTCAATGACTTACCACGGTCCCAATACGGTTCATAGCCATAGTGCTTGTAAATCGCGCCACCCCAAGCAGAATCGGCCATATCGGGCCAGTTGTCCTTGTCAAATCCGGGTGCGTTCTCAAGCACCTTTCGCTCAACATTCAACTTGAACACGTTGTTTGCGGCATCCAGCTTGAGCGCATTCCACGGAATCGCAAACAGTTTGTCTCCAAAACCCAGGAAACCTCCAAACGACAATACGGCATAAGCGATCTGTCCCGAGTTCACATCAATCATCAATTCTTCAATGGCTCCCAACTCTTCACCTGAGTTGTTCCAAACTCTGTCACTGCAAATGGAACTTGCCGACAGGACCATTGGTGGTCGCATAGTTCTCCTCCTTGACCTTGATTGAAAAAGGCCCCTCGCCTGCAAAGCCCAATCTGATTCTGAGCCCTCCTTATTCCTGCGGCTGTGCAGTATTGCTCACCAGCAAGAGGAACTCTTTTCCGAACTCAAGGCCGACCGATGTAAAAAATTCTCCTTGATGGAGTGATTACGATTCTCTGCGGCGTTCCAATCGAGAGTCAGTCGGCCGCAGGGCCTGCCTGTTCGGCAACAAGAGCGGATGGCACTGTGATTGCCGTAGAACTTGTGGGGAATGGTTGCGATGGTAAGTCTGGCGACTGACCGCGACCGATTCCAAAGTTGGATCATGAGGAGGACAACCCATGAAACTAGCCGAATGCAGCTTCTATCGAAGTGGCAGGGACGTGAACTTCAGCGTGTTCTCAGATGACGTTTGCCGAGTGCATCATCTCAGGAGCATTTCGTTGCCGCTTGGGGGAGATGTGGACGTCTATGGCGTCGAACCCGGTGCAGTGTCTCATTGGATTGTTGTTCGGCAAACCGAAGATGGAAAGCCTGGGTTGAGATGGTTCATTCGTAAAGGACGGAATTTCGAGGAAAGCAGGGGGAATCTCCCTCCGGCGGTGAGAGCAGAGGTTGGGGAACGGTTTCCTCAACTGATTCCAAGGCCTCCGGCTATGGTGGCTTGATAGCGCCGAGTCTTGTGGCCTTGAGAAGGGACCCATGAGAGTTTTAGTGGTGGTGAATGAAAATCCGGTATCAGTCGATCTGGTTAGAGGAGCGCTTGCGTTGGATGACTGGGACAGGATGCATATCCGTATCCTATTTCCTATCCCGTTGCGGGACAGGCCTGGCTTGGGCGAGTTGGATCGCGAATGGCTGACGAACCAGGGAGAGTACGTAGCCGACAAGGTTGCCGATGTGTTCCGAGGTCGCAGCCTGGACACTGAAGTGGTCGTCCGCTTCGGTGATTCAGCGTCAAGCATCATTGTCAAAGAGGCCCAAAGTTTTCAGGCAGAGTGGATCGTCCTGGGACAGAGACTGGACGAAGTCGTGGACGGATGGATGGTCGATACCACGGTCCAGTACGTCAGCAATTACGCACCGTGCTCCGTCAAAGTTGTGCCTCTTGAGAGTTGGCATGGAACCTTGTGAGTGCTGCAACGCCGGACCAGGAACAAGATTCGAATGGAGTCATGCGGAATTGCGTCTGATCGATGTGGGGAACAATGCATACAACGAAGGCACCAATCCGCCACAGGCTCGACGGCCTGGTTCATTCCATCCGATCCGGTTGGCTGCTTCTGCTGATGGCGTTTCTCATTCACGAAGCTGGCTGTGGCCGCGCCTCTCAGTCCGCACTGCAGGACAACCTCCGTGGGATCGCCGGAACCAAAGCGCTTCCGAGGTTCGTGTTGCGAGGCGAAGCTGAGACGGCTCCTTGGAAAGAAACCCAGGTGTTTTATCGCCAAAGAAATTTTCAGCCCGCCTGGATCCAAAACCATTGGTCGGGCGGGAAGAGCGTTCGCCCACAGGCCGCGGCCCTCATAAGATGCATTCGTGATGCCGGTCAGGAAGGACTCGATCCGGATGAGTACTCCGCGGATGAACTGGAGCAAAAGGTCCGAAGAGTCCAGCCCTCGACGACAACAAACGAGCTCGCCTGGCTGGACGCAGAACTGACTTACACCTTCTTTGAATACGCAGCCCATCTTTATCGTGGACGGCTCAATCCAAAGAGAATCAGTCCGGCGTGGCAGGTGGCTTCACGAAAGCGCGAGTGGGCGCCGTTTTTGGAAGAGGCTCTGACCCAGACGAGTATCTGTGAGGCGCTAGGGAAACTAACGCCCGCATTGCCGGAATACGCAGCTCTTCGCAAGGCGCTAGGCTTGTATCGAAAGATCGTTGAGGAAGGGGGCTGGCCGCTGGTTCCAAGTGGCACAACCCTAAAAAGAGGAGACCAGGGGAACGCAGTCAACCTATTGCGGAAGAGTCTTGAGCGGCAGGGAGATTTCGCCTCTCGTGCGCCCGACCCAGGTTCGCGGTTTGATGAACGCCTTGCCGAGGCCGTGAGGGCCTTTGAAGCGCGCAACGGGCTGTCTGTGGATGGAGTGGCCGATACCGAGATGCTCTCCGTCTTGAACACGCCAGCGGAAACGATCATCCGGCAAATTGAGCTCAATCTGGAACGGCTCCGGTGGCTCCCCAACGAACTGGGAAGACGCCAGCTGGTCGTAAACATCCCTGACTACCGCCTGCGGTTGGTCGAAGAGGGTCAAACCGTTTTGCAGATGCGAGTCGTCGTTGGAAAGAAACAAAACCCGACGCCCGTGTTCAGCGACCAGATGACCTATCTGACCTTCAATCCGTACTGGAATATTCCTGAAAGCATTGCAATCAAGGAGACCGTCCCACTCTTGCGCAAAGACGATGGCTACGCGGAGAAACATGGAATTCAGGTGGTGATGAAGGAAAACAATGACGAACTCGTGGATGCTTCTGAGATTGGCTGGAAGGATGTCGGCTCGGAAGATAAAGCGTTTCCCTATCTTTTGCGGCAGCGCCCAGGTCCGGGGAATGCCTTGGGCAAGGTGAAATTCATGTTTCCCAACCAGTTCAACGTTTATCTGCACGACACGCCCACACGGCATTTGTTCAATGCCACCGAAAGGGACTACAGCCACGGTTGTGTCCGCGTCGAACATCCAGTCGCACTTGCGGAATATCTCTTGAAGGACAAGCCCGGCTGGGATGCAGATCGCATCCAACAGCAAATGCTTTCAAAGGAAGAACTGTCCGTGACGCTGGCTAAACCCCTTCCTGTCCACATCGTTTACTGGTCCGTCTGGATTGGCGCGAACGGAGAACTGCAGAGGCGTCCAGACATTTATGACCTGGATACCACTCAGGAGAAACTGTTTGTCAGGCGCGCCCCAAGGCAGATGTCCATGAGATAAGTCTCTTTCCAGTTCAACTCCCCGAAATTATTTCTCCCCTGATTCAAATTTACACGAGCCCAAGACCCTAAGCCACATAGCGACAATTTCAGTCCCGTTTGGCAGCAAAGCTGCGAAAACAAGATCGGTCCGGGATCATTCGGAACTTTCATTCTGAACAACGGAGGCAATATCCATGCGTAGAACCAGAGCGTTATCCATTCTCAGAATCGCCGCCCTGTCCGCGGGCTGTTGGCTGGGGAGCCTCGCGCCATCCTTGGCAGACCATCAACTCTCGTCGAGCACCATCAAAAAAACGCAAACGGAGCTGAAGCAGAAGGGCTATTACGATGGTGAGGTTGATGGAGTGTTGGGCACGCAGACGCGGGCCAGTTTGCGGCGCTATCAGAAGGAGAAAGGCTTGGCAGGAGACGGACGGTTGACCCACGAGACGGCGGTTGACCTGGGTGTTTCTGCGAAGGGCGATCCGAGCCCTGGGGAGCACTTCGAAGACGCCGGTGCTGAGATCAAGGAACACTATGGCGAGGGCGGCAAAGCCCTGGGGAAAGGCGCCAAGGAAATGGGCAAAGATGTGAAGGAAGGCGAAGTGACTGAAGGAGCCAAGGATCTGGGCAAGGGCGCCGGAAAGTTTGGAAAAGAAGTCGGAAAGGGAACTGCGAAAGCCGCTAAGAAGGTTGGCAAAGGCGTGAAAGACGCAGTAGACGGAGACGATGAGAAGAAGAAGGAGAAACCCTGACCGAGCAGTATTGAACAGCTGTGTCTAGCGGAGCGGGCGATGCTCTGACGAGGGAATCTTCCCTTAGGCGTGAGATTCCTCCCGAGGGCCAGCCGACAGGAATCAGCGCTGCAGTCTTGTCTGTCTGGCCCCTTTCGTCATCTTGGAGCCGCCCACATCGGAGGCACTCAAAGGAGATTTCCATGAATACGCCACGTGGTCACAGTAACGTGGGATGGTGGGGAGGAGTGCTGTTAAGCCTGCTCATCCTCCAGCCGTCTTACGAGTCAATCTGGGCTGCTGCGCAGATTCAGCAGACGGGAACCGTACCGATCCTCAGAGTAAACGTTGTTGCACGAAGCACCAAGGCCGTCAACTACCGGCATCGTGGAGGCGCTACCAAGATTGATTTCGCCGGTACCGCCCTGCAGCCCAAAGCCTACGGCGAAGCGAAAGTCGAAACCAAGAAAGGCTATACCGAGATTGAAGTCGAGTTTGATGATCTCGAACCTGCCTCCAAGTTTGGCTCAGAGTTTTTGACGTATGTTCTGTGGGCCGTTTCGCCGGAAGGGCGCGCCTCGAATCTGGGAGAAATTCTGCTTGACCAGACCTCCGACGGGAAACTGAATGTGACTACCGAGTTGCAGGCGTTTGGAATGATTGTTACCGCGGAACCTTACTTTGCAGTCACGCAACCCAGTGATGTGGTTGTGATGGAAAATATCGTCAGAGGTGATACCCAGGGCAAAGTCGAAGAAATCGAAGCAAAGCATGAACTATTGCAGCGAGGCGAATACACCTTGAATGTTGAGCCCTCGAAGGTCGTTCCCATTCGTTTCGATTCGAAGAGCACGCTGCCGCTGCTCGAGGCTCGGAACGCGATCCGGATCGCTCGATGGGCAGGAGCAGACCAACATGCAAGCGATACCCTTCACAAAGCCGAAGGACTCCTGCAACAAGCGGAATCTTATGAAGCCAGAGACCAGAAAAAGAGTGCCATCCAAACAGCCCGGGAAGCAGCGCAGACCGCTGAAGATTCTCGCCTGATCGCCCGCAAACGCATGGAGGAGATTCGCCAAGCGCAGGAGCGTGAGGCTGCCGCCGAGCGCGAAAGACAGGCCCAACTGAAAGCGGCCGAGGAGTCCAGGTTGAGAGCCGAAGCAGAGCGAGCCAAACGGGACGCCGAAGCGGCCCGAGCTGCGGCCGTCGCCCAGCGAGAGGCTGCCAAGTTAGAAACTGACCGTGCCCGTCGTGCTGCGCAGGAGACCGAGCAGCTCCGGCAACAACAGCAACAACAAGCCGAAGCAGAAAAGAGGGAACTTCGATCCAAGCTGACCCAGCAGTTGAACCTGATTCTTGAAACCCGCGACAGCGCCCGTGGTTTGATTGTTAGCCTGTCAGATGTCCTCTTCGACACAGCCCGATACACCCTCCGGCCAGGAGCTAGAGAAAAACTGTCGAAGATCGCCGGGATCGTGGTTTCTCATCCAGGGCTGAAACTTGAGGTAGAGGGCCACACCGACAGCGTGGGGGGCGAAGAGTACAATCAGCGCCTCTCGGAAAACCGGGCGGGCGCAGTGCGAGACTACTTGATTCGGCAAGGTGTCAAGAGCGATACGATCAGCGCCAGGGGCTTCGGCGAAGGTCAACCCGTTGTCTCGAACGACAGCGCAGCAGGGAAGCAACAAAACCGGCGCGTGGAACTGGTCGTTTCCGGTGAGCCGATCGGCGTATCCGGTCGTTCCGTCAGCTCGCTTCGCTGAAGTTAAATCCAGGGCAAAAAACGAACGCTTCCCTCGTTCCGAAGTCGGAACGGGGAAGCGTCTTCGGCTTCGTGGAATGGAAGTGCTACCGCTGATTCCGCCTTGGCAGCCGCCCGAGACTCTCCAGCCAGGGTCTTCTTGAGGGCTAGGGAATCAACAGGTTTGGTCAAGTGGTGATCGAAACATGCCTCGTGGGAACGTTGGGGATCTTCGCCCCGCCCCCAGCCGGTGAACGCAAGTAACACAATGTGCTTGCCCTATGGCTGGTCGCGGATCCTACGCAGCTCATCACGTGTTCAAACGGTTTATGAGCAATCTAGCTAGCCAGCCAGCGGCTGGGTTAGCCTGCGTTGTTTATAAGGTTTTTGCGCTTGGCCTGTGGCGAGTTGGGAGTGGCAGTTCAAGGGCAACGTAACAACAACTCGCTGCCTGAACTGCCACTCGATCTGAAAGAGATTCGTCAATCCTGTTGGATCGCAGTTGCCAGCCGGGTGGGACGAATCATCATCTCTTTTCCATAGTCTATGAAACCCAGTTTCTTGAACTTGTTCATGAAATAGGTAATCCGGGAGCGGGTGGTTCCGACCATGGTGGCCAGAGTGTCGTGAGATATCTTCGGCATCGCGACTTGGTGCTGACTCTCCTCTCCAAGCCGACTGAGTTTGAGAAGGACTCGCGCCAGGCGTTTCTCACTCGGATCGAAAATATGGGTGCACAGGTCCTTTTGAAGAGTTAGCGTGCGCGAAAGAAGCTGTGTCATCACAACGTCACTCAGCCTGGGATGACTGCGTAATTCGCGTTGCATGACGTCTCTTTCAATTCGAACGATCACCGATGACTCGAGCGTTGTGGCCGTGGTCAGTCGGAGCGAGCGCTGCTGCAAACTTCCCATCCCAAAGAACTCCCCTTTACCCATCACGGAGAGAGTCGCTTCCTTCCCAGCAAAGGATACGACCACCAGCTTCACCTTACCGCGCTGGATGTAGTAGAGCGCATCGGCGGGCTCGCCCTGCGAGAATACAACCTGATTCTTGCGGAGGGTGAGAACCCTTTTGCCGAACGACAGTGAATTCAAGGCTTGTTCGATCGGGTCGGAAGCTTCTCTTTGACTGAGCCTCTCACTGATTGAAACTACCTCTGCTGTTGCGTTCATTTGGGTCTCCTCTTTGCCACCCCTCAAGATTGGGTGGGGCGACTTCCCTGAGTTCGGTGCTTCGGACTCCTCTTCCTGTGCAACCACTTCGCCAAACCTGTGAAATGGTGTTTGAGCTGGGTTTTCCGAGAAAAGACCGCAAGAATGCGCCTGCCAATCCAAATGAACTTTTTCGCGAGCGGGTAATTATTTCTAGGTAGTCGGTTTCGCGACAGTTAACTCGCCTGTTTTGCCCTAAGTTGAAGTCAGATCGCCAAAAACCCTCCAAACTCCGAACAGTTGGACGATTGTTTCACCGCTGGCAGGACTCTTGCCTTTCCTCTCTCTCGAGATGGCAAAGACAATAAACGTTTATGCCGGATGGCAGGAGTTCCTACGAAAGCAGGGCATTCAGCTCTGGGCTTTCTTTAAGGAGCAAACGGTGGTCGCTCGAGTCACCGCCACCCTCGCTGTCGCTACTAGCGTTCTGATTGTGATGGCAACAGTTGCAGACTGGCAGATTCGGCGGCTCGACGTGAACTTAATACCGGAAATGGAAGAAAGTTCCCATGTGTATGACCGCAACGGCAAAGAGCTTTGCCAGTTCTGGAAACAAAAACGAACGGTCGTTCCTCTTTCAAGGATTTCCAAACATCTCGGGAATGCAATCCTGGCGATGGAGGATCACGATTTCTACAACCATCATGGATACGATCTGGATGGGATTGTCCGTGCGGCATGGGCGAACCTGCGCGCCGGAAAAATCGAGCAAGGTGGAAGTACGCTGACGCAGCAACTCGCTAAGAATACTCTGTTGGACGCGCGTCAGTCGTACTGGCGAAAATTGCGGGAACTCTGGTTGGCCAGAAAAATCGAGCAGCGTTACAGCAAGGATCAGATCCTTGAATTCTATGTAAACCGCATCTATTGGGGTTCGGGTTTCTACGGGGCCGAAGAGGCTTCGCAAGGCTACTTTGGGAAATCTGCCAACGAACTGAGTTTGAGTGATGCCGCGCTTCTGGCGGGCATCACGGCAGCACCCTCCGTTTATTCTCCTCATGCAAAGCTAGACCGGTGTCTGAGGCGGAGAGAGTTGGTGTTGGACGCGATGGTGCGCCACGGCTTCGCCACGGCCGACGAGGTTGAGGCGGCCCGGCGCGAGCCTGTCGTCATCCAGCCGAAACCGGAGCAGACGAACACATTGGCTTATGCTGCCGATGCGATCCGCGCCGAGGTCCTCCACACCCTCGGATACAAGCAAACGTTTGCCGGGGGACTGCGTGTTCATACGACCATCGACGCGAAGATGCAGCTTGCAGCCGAAGAAACGGTGGGAAAGCATCTGGCTCGAATTGAAAACGACTATAAGCTTCTGAAACGGGGACCTGTAACGCAGCGCCCGGTTGCAAAGAACGCCACCAATAGAACAGACAACCTCCAAGGGGCCCTGCTTTCAATGAACGCTCAAACGGGGGAGATCCTGGCGCTTGTTGGGGGACGCAGTTTCATAGACAGCAAATTCAACCGTGCTCTCTATGGAAAGCGCCAACCAGGATCTGCCTTTAAGGCTATCGTCTACGCCGCCGCCCTCAACGCAGGCATGACTCCAGCCACCGTTATTGAGGATGAACCTCTCGAGTTTCAGACGCAAGAGGGGCTCTATACTCCCACCAATTCAGACCAAGAGTTCTCAGGGGCAGTCACCCTGCGCACAGCTTTGCGCAAATCCATCAATTCGGTGGCTGTTCAGACAGGACAAACAGTGGGCGTCGATCGAATTGTGGCTCTGGCGCGAGCCATGGGCCTGGAAGGTCCACTTCCGGCAGTCATTTCGTTGCCGTTGGGCTCCGTCGAGGCCACCCTGTTCGACATGGTGAGGGCCTACTCGGTCTTCCCAAATCAGGGGCAACTGGCTCAACCGGTGTTGTTGCGTCGCATTGAAGATAAGCAGGGCAAGATACTCTATCAGGCTAAACCTGAGGTCCATCAGGTTCTGAGCACGGAGGTCGCTTTTTTGATGACCAGCATGTTGATGGATGTTGTTAACCGTGGAACGGGAACGGGGGTGCGGGCTGGCGGGTATCAAATGCCAGTGGGAGGTAAGACAGGAACCACGAATGACTATCGCGATGCCTGGTTCATCGGATTCACTCCGGAAGTAGTCACTGGTGTCTGGGTTGGCTATGACCAGCCTCGAGAAATTGCCCGCCGCGCCTACGGCGCTCGCCTGGCCGTTCCCCTTTGGACGGCGTTCATGAAACAGGTGCCTCCGTCGACCAAGAAGTTCTCCAGGCCACCCGGAATCGTCGAGCAATTGATCTGCGACGAAACAGGGTTGCTGGCGACCCCCAACTGCAACGTCATCATTGAGTATTTTACCCAGTCAAATTCCCCGCAAGAACTCTGCCCGGGACATTCCATGGAGGAATTTGGGATTTCGAGCGGCCAAACGAGCCAGAGCTTGGAAGGCAACAGCCAGTCGGGCCGGGGCATGCACTAGCGCAGAAGGTCGGACAACCTGTAACCAATCAAGAGCCATTCGAGGAAACCCACATGTTATTTCCTATCGGTGATGACAATCGAGATCGCACCATCACTCCCGTAGTGAACTATTTGCTCATCGTCGTCAACGTCTTGATCTTTGTTTTGCTTCAGGGGCTGGGAACGAATGAAGCCTTTACCTATTCGTTCTCGACGGTACCCCAAGAAATCGTAACTGGCAGGGACGTGGTGACAGCCCCACGGAACGTAGTGGATCCCCTTAGCGGCCACCGGTTCACCCTGCCTGGGCTGCAGCCAACGCCTGGTTCGGTCTACCTCACATTGGTGACTTCCATGTTCATGCATGGCGGCTTGGCTCATCTGTTCGGAAACATGCTGTTTCTTTGGATTTTTGGCGATAACCTGGAGAACTCCTTGGGCCGGAAGCGGTATCTGACTTTTTACGTCGTATGCGGTTTGATTGCCGCTTTGTCTCACGTGGCTGCCACGAGCTTTCTAAACGGCAACATGCTCATTCCCAGCTTGGGAGCGTCGGGTGCGATTTCAGGCGTCCTCGGCGGGTATCTCATCCTCTTTCCACATCGTCGCGTCAGAGTCCTGATGCTGCGGACGGTCACGGAAGTGCCGGCCTTTATGGCCCTCGGGCTGTGGTTTTTGTTTCAACTCGTCAATGGGCTCGGAGTCCTGGGTGCGGATTCTCAGGCTGGAGGCGTGGCCTATGCGGCGCACGTCGGAGGTTTTGTCGCCGGTTGTGTCCTGGTGAAAGTGTTTGCCGCACGCGAAATTAGGCGAACCTCGGTCGCATACTGACACTCATGAAGCGTTGCGGCGCCACGATGAAAACAGTGTCCCCTTGTTGGACAAGGGAACTTGGGAAGAATGTAGGGTGCGTCGCGCTTTCCGACGCACAGCCAGCTTTAGTGCTCGGGTTGAACGTATTTCAGACCTATTTGGAGTGCGGCAGCTTGCTGCCGCTTTCATGCAGCGAAGCTTGCTTCGCTGGCATCCATCGGCGCAGCAAACCGCGCCTGAACCAAAGCGCAAGCGAGCTTGCGCACTCCAAATACGTGACAGGATTTATGAAATCGCGCACTTAGCATCACGAATACATGCCGGGTTTGGTGCGTTCCAAAAGCGAACACACCCTACGACTACGACTCTTGGGAGGTGCACAAGCCCGTCAGGCCCTTGTGCGAGGGGGATCATGCGGATGTCACTATGATTTGAAAGTGTTCCAAAACAAATAAGGGGCGCACCGTAGTGCGCCCCTTTTCAGTTGGATAAGTCTGTTTGATTACCGTGCAGCCCGCTCCGAAACGTCCTTGCAGTTCCGTTCGAAATCGAGCAACTGCCGCTGAGCTTCATCCTTCGTGATCCCATATTTTTCCTGAAGCTTTCCGAGGAATTGATCCCGCTTTCCGGCAACGACATCGAGTTCATCGTCGGTGAACCGGCCCCATTGTTCTTTTATTTGTCCTTTAAACTGCTTCCAGTTTCCTTCGATACGATCCCAGTTCATAACGGCTCCTTTTAAATGCGGTTTTGGTCTCTACCGGCCCTTGCTAGCGACAAGCAATATCACACCGCCTGCCAGCGACAGGCCCCCGAGAACAGGAGGCAGAGGAACGGATTTCTTGGTCTCCTTGGTAGCCTCGATTGGGCCAAGATCGACGATCTTTTCCCGGGTGGTGTAGCTGATTCGCGGGTAAGCCAATCCGACAACTCCAAGAATGATCAAGAGAATTCCAACTAATGTGGTGGCTTTCATTCTTGCTCTTCTCCTTTCGCTGTCTTAGACAGGCGTGCGTCCTGATATCACCCGGATCAAAACAACAGCCAGGGCGATAACGAGAAGTAGGTGAATGAATCCTCCCATTGTGTAGGAGCTCACGACTCCGAGCAGCCATAGCACCATGAGAACGACAAAGATGGTCCAGAGCATATTGCGGCCTCCTTTCCTTAGGATGTTCCCTCGTGATCGAGCCGCCCCATGACGTTTTCTGGGAAGGCAGGTCACACCGGCTAAAGTGCAACTGCCCTGCCAAATGAGGTTTGTGAGCACTGGTCGGGAGAGACACCTGGCAGAAGCAGGTGGTGGTCAGGTAGGAAGTCCCGGATCAGGTAATTTTTCTACCGCAAGAAGCCATTCTTCAGTTCCTACGTGTATTGTCTGAAGATTCAGGTCATTCGTATCAGTCTGTTCAGCATTTCAATCAAAAGAAGACTACTGAAGCTCTCGAACTCGTTGCAGGGGCTGTTTGGCCCTGAGGATGCACAGGAGAGAGCCGTGTGTGAGGTGACAAGCGATGAACGTAATTCTAACGATGAAAGCCAAATATTTCGGTATCCAAGTGGATCTCCTTTGCCAATTGAATCAATGTTCGCTGGTGCAGTACAAGGATCGCTCGTTTGTGGTGGACACTGCCGATCTGGTGCTGGAAAGAGATTTCAAGGAGACGGCGCGAGCGGCGAAATGTTCGCAGGCTGCTTAAATGGCCACGTCCGCTAGCATGGCAAAGCATCAGGCCCCACAAAGCTCATTTCTTAGGTAGGATCTACGCCCCAAATCACCTCGGAAAAGTAAATAATACCGGTTGTAGTAATTTTTTAGATCTGACCGGTACCCGGAACGTCAAGCAGGCATGTGTTCTCCTGCCCCTGCTCGCGGATTTCGCCGCCTTTTGGCCCTGCTGTTGCAAACGATACAGCACAACGTAAGTGAGTTGTTTAGAGTCAAGTTTGCACGGAAAGGAGAACGATCATGCCTCACACAACAAATGCTGAGAAGTTTGGCACCCATATGGCATCGCAGGTCGGAAATGCCGCCAACGTCGCTGGAGAAAAACTCGACGCTGCTATTGGCTACACCAGGGAAAGGGGTCAAGCCCTGAGGGATTCCGTAAACCATCTGGTAGACGACGGCTGGACTGAGCTGAAAGGGAGAGCAGCGAAAGTGCCGGTAGCTCCCTTGCTCATCGGCATCGGAGCGGGGTTTTGCCTCGGCTGGTTTGTCCGGCGCCACACGTCTGAAAACCAATGAGCAGCGCGATCGGGAGGCGGCACACATGTCCGCAGCGCGAAATCGCGATGCTTCGCTTCGAGTTTGACCGGAACTCTGCATGCCGCCACTCCCATTCAGGCTGTTGCCTCAGAACCAACCAGATAGCAGCAGTAGATTCACGCGAATGTTTGCATGAGGCGATCCGAATCCCGGTCCGCTTCAAAAGTCATCTCAGACCTGAACCACAGAACTCACACGCCCGCGGGAGTGTTCACCTCTGTGTCGGGTCTGAGTCCTTCTCATAAGCCATGACCCTGATACTGGCTTTCTATTCCAAGAACGATGACACGTCGGAGGCGGCTTTCGAGTTCCTCAAAGCGCGACGGTATCTTCGTTCGGCCGTGATTCGCAGGTCGGACAATGGAGTGGTCAGCGTTGCCGAAGGCCATGCCGCTAAACTCCTGGGTGCGTTCGCAGCTCTCAGTCTGGTTTTGGGTCTGGGACTTTTGCTTCAACTGAATACTCCTGCGCTGTTGCTGCTCGGGGCCGCCGGTTTTCTCACAGGGAGTTGGTCAGCCCGGCGCCTGGGCCTGGGAATTCCGGCAACCCTGATTGCCCAATACGTTCCCTGGGTCCTCGACGGCGAATCTCTTTTGATGGTTCAAGTGGCTGGCCGACGTGATACCCGGCAGGTTCTCGATGTCTTGCGCAGCGGCGAAGGCACCCCCGCCGTTTTCCTCGACCGGCCAACTCCAGCGTCGCCAGCCAGCGCTCCAGAACGGACTGCGCCGCTAACGGGACAGCAGCTTCGAGAGTTGGCGCAGCACCTGACCGACACTCACCAGGTCGGTCCACCGTCCGGCAAAGCGCAAGGTTTGCTTCGTCGATTAAGAGCGAACGGACAGATCCTGGAGGAAGTGCGGGAAAGCTTGGACGAGTCAGCTCGCCTGCTGCAGCCGATTACACCCGCGGCGGAATGGCTGCTGGACAATAGCTACATTATTCAGGGCCACATTGCAGATATTCACCGCAATTTGCCACGGCAGTATCACAAGGTGCTTCCCGTCCTCACCGCCAAAACCTCGACAACCACCAATCCGCCCTGGCGCCTTTCACAGTATCGACTTCAGCGTTGCCGCCGTGAGGTGGGTCCGGGAACGTTGCGGATTTATCATTTGGCAGTGGAGCTGATTCAAGGAACCGACGCCAGATTCACGCGTGACCTTCTCGTCGAGTTCCTTCAAACCTATCAGCAGCGAGCTCCGTTGACGATTGCAGAACTCTGGGTCTTTCCTCTCCTGCTTCGTTTTGCACTTGTGGAGGAATTGGCACGCCAGGGACTTGCAGTCAGCCGCCGTCAGAACGAGCGCGAAAGAGCCGACCTCTGGGCAAACCGGTTGTTGAGTGCTGCTCGAAGCAATACCAGCGAGCTGACGCACATCCTTGCCGAGTTGGCAGATTTTCAACCAGTGGTCCCGCCTCACTTCGCGGTGCGCCTCGCTGGACAGTTGCTGGACGAAGAGGAAACTTCAACCGCGGTGCAGAAATGGCTGGAGGAGAAGTCGGGTGTTCCTCTCCACGACGTCATACGGCAAGAGCAGGCCCGACAGGCTGCCGACCAGATCTCCATATCCAATGCGATCGGCAGCCTTCGCTTGCTGGCCCAGATTGATTGGCGTGAGATTTTTGAGCTGACGAATCATGTCGAGCACCTCCTTCGAACCGATCCCGCAGGTGTCCATTCGTTGTCGGATTTTGCGACACGCGACAGTTGTAGGCAGGTTATTGAGGAAGTGGCGCGGTATTCGAAGCGGCCTGAGTTGGAGATCGCGAGCGAGGCTATGGCCCTGGCCGAAGCAGGCCGAGGGCACGGAGAGCGGCATCACATTGGATACTACCTGCTTGCCGCCGGACGCATGCTCTTGGAATCGAGAGTGGCTTGCCGACTTCCTCTTGAGAAGAGAACCGCACGATGGGTCCGGAGCCATCCAACGCTCGTTTACCTGGGAAGCGTTGCCACGATTGTGGCCGTCATTTTATATTTGGCAGGAGTCTGGTCGTGGGATGCGGTTTCGCTCCCAGTATTGATTGTTCTGGGAATTCTCGCTCTCTTTCCAGCGAGTGAAATCGCTCTTCAGCTCGTCAACTATAGCGTCAGTCTGACGCTTTCACCGCGTCTCCTTCCAAAGCTCTCGTTCAAAGAGGGCATTCCCGATACCGATCAAACACTCGTGGTCGTTCCAATGATGCTGCTGACGCGAGACTCCGTTCAGCACGAATTGGGGAAGCTCGAGGTGCGGTATCTGGCCAACGCCGACCCCAATCTCTACTTCTCGCTGCTTTCGGACTTCGCTGACGCAATGGAACAACAGACGCCTGAAGATGCCACGCTCCTCGAAGTGGCGGTCCGGGGCATCGAGCGATTGAATGAGCAATATGGCGCCGACCGCTTTTTTCTCTTTCACCGCCAGCGAGTGTGGTCGGAGACTGAACAGCGATGGATGGGCTGGGAGCGCAAGCGAGGCAAGATTGAAGAGCTGAATCGCTTCCTGAGTCGCCTTAATAGCGTAGAAACTGCAGATGCCAGCAGCCGCGTCCCTGACACTCTGGATGACCTGCTTTTGGTCGGCAGCGCTGACGATCTTCGCGGCATACGTTTTGTCATCACGCTCGATTCCGACACTCAGCTTCCTCATGACACCGCCCGACGTCTCATCGAAACCCTGGCGCACCCGCTTAACCGGCCTCGCCTCAGTGCTGATCGTCGGACCGTGGTCAGCGGCTATACCATCATTCAGCCCCGTGTCAGCACGACACTTCCTGGCACCATGGCGACGTATTTTACTTCGCTGTTTGCCGATGCAAAAGGAACGGACTTTTATACAAAAGCTGTCTCCGATGTGTATCAAGACCTCTTTGGTGAAAGCATCTTTCATGGCAAAGCCATTTACGACTTGCAGGCATTTCATGGCGTTCTGTCCAATCGTTTTCCCGATGCCACGCTATTGAGCCACGATTTGATCGAGGGTTGCCACGTCAAAGTGGCGCTCGCAAGTGACATTGAATTGTTCGAGCAGTTTCCGGTCAACTATCAGGCCTACAGTTCCCGGCAACACCGCTGGTTCAGGGGCGACTGGCAGATCGTCAATTGGATCTTCCCGAAGGTGCCGCAAAAGAATGGCCGGCTGACTGGAAACCCGCTTGCGTTCATCAATCGTTGGCAAATCTTCGACAATTTGCGGCGCAGTCTGGTGCCGGCGGCTTCGCTCGCACTGCTGGTCGTGAGCTGGTTCAAGGCGCCCAACGTCGCGGTGTGGAGCTTGCTGGCCGGTGCCAGCTTACTGTTGCCCAGTTTGCTACCGCTGCCGTCACGCATTATCCAGACATTGAAACGGGGTGCGCCGCAATGGCGCGACCAAGCCTGTGACTTGTTGAGGGTTCTGGTGAACGCCTCGCTGCTTCCTCACCTGGCGTATATCTCGCTGCATGCCATTGGACGCGTCTGGTTTCGAAGGCTCATCAGCCGTCGACACCTGCTGGAATGGGAGTCGGCTCAGGTCGCCCATTGGCGGGCAACACGACAGGTGAGCCCCATTGTGTTTCACACGGTGGTCGTATCGCTGGTAACTGCGTTAGTCACCATTGTACTGGATCATCGCGAACCTTCCCCCTGGCGGCATGCATTCTCATTTCTCCTGGTGTGGTTGATCTCGCCTCTTGTCGCTCACCTGATGAATGGACACAGGAGACGCCGCTTACTTCCGGAGCTGGGAAGGGCCGACCGTGCCTACTTGCGTTGCGTTGCCCGCGAGACTTGGCGCTTTTTTGACGATTTTGTCGGGCCGGAAACGCACTGGCTGCCACCGGATAATTCTCAGGAAGCTTTGAGAATCGAGCTGGCGCAGCGAACGTCGCCAACCAACATCGGCTTGTGGCTGATCTCCGTCCTGGGGGCGCGCGACTTGGGGTATCTGACGACGGGGCAGGTCGTCGAGCGCAGCCTGGCAACACTGGACACACTCGAACGCCTGGAGCGGCACGAGGGGCACTTACTCAACTGGTATGACATCCAAACCCTCGCTCCTTTGCGCCCCCAATACATTTCCGCGGTAGACAGCGGGAACCTGCTCGCCAGTCTGTGGCTGCTGGAGCAGGGATGTCTCGATTTGGAGGAAAGACCTATTCTCGGAGCCGAGAGTCTGAAGGGCTTCGGAGACACGGTCCAAATCATCAGCTCAATGGTTCTGCGCGATCTGTCCATGCCAGCCGCCGTACGCAACGCGACGGGCACTCTGGCGGGACTCTTTGCCGCACCTGAAGTCCCGATCACGGAACTCGCCCGGCGCCTGGGGGCGGCTTTGGGGCCGACGCAGCAGCTCATCCAGGCAGTTCGCGATGGAGTGCAGCCACAGGCGGAGTTGATGTACTGGTGCCTTCGCCTCGAAAGAGGCATCTATGCGTGGCAGGCGACCTTGGATGAGTTTCTGCCATGGCTGGGTAACGCAGGCTTGTTGTCTGAGGCATTGCGCCGCGAACCCGCGTCCGAAGGCACGCTTCCCCAACTTAGTTGCGCTCCCTCGTTGCGCGAGCTTGCGGAACCGAATTCAGGTCCGCTGGACGCCTTGTTCGAAACCGTTGCTTTCCCGGAAGATTTCCCGGAGAGCCTTCGACCACTGTTACGAAAGACCAAGGGAGAACTGCTCAAAGCTCGGGAGCAGGCGGGGGTTATGTTGGAGAGTCTTCGCATTTTGCGGACGCGTCTGAGCCGGTTGGGAGAGGCGATGAACCTCTACTATTTGTATGACTCCAGCCGGCGCCTCTTCACGATCGGATACAACGTGAGTGCGGGCACGTTCGATTCGTCGTACTACGACCTGTTGGCAAGCGAAGCCCGCCTGACAAGCTTGGTGGCAATAGCGCGGGGGGAAGTTCCTCTCAAGCATTGGCTCGCTCTCGCGAGACCCTATGCTTCGCTGTCGGGCCAAAGGACGCTGCTCTCCTGGAGTGGCTCCATGTTCGAGTACATGATGCCTGCGTTATTCAATCGCAGTTACGAAAACTCGCTGCTGGATCAGGCATGCGAGGCAGCAGTAGCACGCCAGATTGAGTACGGCAGTCAACGCGGCGTTCCCTGGGGCATTTCTGAATCGGCTTTCAGCGCGTTGGACTCTCACCAAACCTATCAGTATCGAGCCTTTGGAGTACCCGGACTCGGGTTGAAGCATGAGATCGAAGATGACGTCGTTGTAGCGCCCTACGCCACGCTGTTGGCTCTTCCCATTGCGCCCAAAGAGGTTGTTCGAAACTTGCGGCGGCTTGAGCGATACGGAATGCGCGGGAACAAGGGCTTCTACGAAGCCATCGACTACGCGCGCCAGCGCAGTCCCAGCGAGCGTGGCGTGATTGTCTATGCATACATGGCTCACCATCAGGGCATGAGCCTCATGGCTCTGGTGAACGCGCTCGAGAGTGACGTGATGCAGAAGCGATTTCACGCAGATCCACGTGTGCGAGCCGCCGAGCCGCTTCTGTTTGAACGCATTCCTCCGATGTTGTCCGAGACGTTTGTGAGCCCCAATCCCGATCGTCCGGCTTCCCGCAGGATTGAGGTCAGCTCAAGCGATCTGCCTATCGTTCGCGTCAACACCGAAGATACGCTGATTCCCAGAGCGCACGTTCTCAGCAACGGCAACTTTTCTTCTATGATTACGAATGCGGGCGGAGGTTACAGTCGCTGGCGCGATTTCGATATCACTCGTTGGAGAGCAGACACGACTCGGGATGCTTGTGGAACCTTCATTTACATTCGCGACTTGACCAGTGACCAGGTTTGGTCCGCGGGCTACCATCCCATTGATCGGCCGGAACGGCGCTACTCGGCCACGTTCAACTCGGACCGTGTGGAATTCCGCCGCCGCGACTTCAACATTGAAACGTTGATGGAAGTGTTCGTTTCGCCCGAGGACGATGCCGAGATCCGACGGCTGACTTTTGTCAACTCTGCCAGCCAAACTCGGCATCTCGAAATCACCAGTTATGTCGAGCTCGCTCTCGCACCCCACGACAGCGATCGTGCGCACCCGGTGTTCAGCAAGCTGTTTGTTCAAACTGAAGCGCTACCCTCCAGACGTGCCCTTCTGGCTTGGCGACGGTCCCGCTCTCCTGAAGATGCCCCTGTGTGGGCAGGTCATTTGCTCGCGACCGAAAGCGCGAATCTCAAAGGCTTCGAATTCGAAACCGATCGTGCGCAGTTCATAGGCCGGGGTAATGGTCCTGAAAACCCTGGGGCCTTGAAGGGGCCTCTGACTGGCTCCAAGGGTTTTGTGCTTGATCCAATCTTCAGTTTGCGCTGCCGTTTTTCGGTGGAGCCGGGCCAGCGCGCAAATGTGGCATTCATAACACTGGCAGCTGAATCCCGTGAACGTCTTTCGCACCTCATCGAGAAGTATGGCGAACCTGCCGCTACGTCTCGAGCTCTCGAACTCTCCTGGACTCACTCCCAGCTGGAGTTCCGTCATATGGGAATTCGCGCGGAGGATGCGCACCGTTTTCAGGAGCTGGCCGGTTGCATGCTGTATCCCAATGACCGTTTACGGCCACCCCCGGAACGTTTGCGTCGTAACCAGCGTGGCCAGTCATTCTTATGGGCCTACGGCATTTCTGGGGACCTGCCTCTGCTGGTTGTGAGCGTTGTGGACCCAAACGATTTGGGCGTGGTGCGCGAAGTGCTGCTCGCACATACCTACTGGCGCGCGCGGGGACTGAAGGTCGATCTTGTGATTCTCAATGAAGAAGCCGGCAGCTATGCGCAGCCTCTGCAGGGCAGACTGGCAAAACTTGTACAGGCGCACTCGCTGGGAACTGGCCTCGACCGGCCGGGCGGTATCTATCTTCGCTCTGCCGACCAACTTGCTCCTGAAGACATTACCTTGTTGCTGACTTCGGCCCGAGCGGTCCTGGTGGCGGCGCGTGGCTCACTGGCCCAACAGTTGAGCCGCGCTCCGAGACGAGCCGAACTGCCCGCTGGACTGGAAGTGCGAAAAACTCGAGAGGAGCCTTCCGGACCATTGCCTTTCCTCGAGCTTCCCTACTTCAACGGATTGGGAGGGTTTACACCCGACGGACGAGAGTATGCGATTTATCTGGCACCGGAAGACCATACACCCGCGCCGTGGTGCAACGTTCTTGCGAATTCGCACTTCGGAGCCCTCATGACCGAATCGGGCCTCGGCGCCGCATGGTGCGGCAACAGCCAGATGAACCGCCTGACTCCGTGGCTCAATGATCCAAACAGCAACGCTGTCGGAGAAGCGCTTTATTTGCGAGATGAGGAGAGTGGCGTTTGCTGGACACCAACTCCCCTGCCTATTCGGGAGCTGGACGCATACAGAGCCCGGCATGGACAAGGCTACACACTGTTTGAGCACAACAGCCACGCGATTGAGCAGGAGCTGCTTGTTTTTGTGCCGGTTCAACCGGCCTTGCCTGTGCGTATTGCGCGCCTCCGCTTGCGGAATCGCTCGAGCCGTCGCCGCCGCCTAAGTGTAACGGCTTTTGCAGAATGGACGCTGGGCACCGACCGCGAAGAGAATCAACTGCATGTTGTCAGCCAATGGGACCCTGAAAGCCGCTCGTTGCTGGCCCGCAACGCTCGCCGGGCTGATTACAACACCACGGTGGCTTTTGCGACCTTGATTCCAGAGGCTACCTCGTTCACCGCTGACCGTGCTGAGTTTCTGGGGAGAAACGGAGTTTGGAATCGGCCGCGTGGTTTGAAAAGGAGGGGCTTGTCGGGCAGGGTGGGCCCGGGATTGGATCCTTGCGCGGCCTTGCAGGTGGCCGTCGAGCTCGGGCCAGACGAGCAGCGGGAGATTGTGTTTTTGCTTGGGCAGGCCGAAGACCTGGAGGAAGCGCGGTCGCTGGCACTCCGGTTTCGCGCTGGAGGTGCCGTGGAGGACGCCTTCCATGCGGTGCGCCGGTGGTGGGATGAACTGCTCGGGCAGATTGAGGTGATCACTCCAGTTTCGTCCGTGAATTTTTTGCTCAATCGCTGGCTTCTCTATCAAACACTGGCTTGTCGCGTCTGGGGACGCACGGCATTTTTCCAGTCGGGCGGAGCGTTTGGCTTTCGCGATCAGCTTCAGGATGTCATGGCACTGCTGTACGCGGCTCCCTCCCTGGCGCGTGAGCACATTCTCTGCGCAGCGGCCCGTCAGTTTGTCGAGGGAGATGTGCAACATTGGTGGCATCCCCCATCCGGCGCGGGCGTGCGTACCTTGTGCTCCGATGACCTGTTGTGGCTGCCCTATGTTGTGGCCCAGTACGTTCGCGTCACGGGCGATGGATCCCTCCTTGATGAGGAAGTGCCTTTCCTGCAGGGCCGTCTTTTGGAGCCTGGCGAGCACGAAGCGTATTTTGCCCCGAAACCTGCCCCCGAGGAGAAGCCAGTTCTGGAACATTGCCTTAGGGCGGTTTCGAAAGCACTGTCCAGGAGAGGTTCTCACGGACTACCGCTGATAGGCTCCGGCGATTGGAATGATGGAATGAATCGCGTTGGAAGTGATGGCAAAGGCGAGAGTGTCTGGTTGGCGTGGTTTCTCATCGACACCCTTCAAAGTCTTCTCGAAGTCTGCGAATCAAGACTCGGCAGCACTCAAACTCAAATCTATCGTCGTGCCATCGGAGAGCTGACGGAGGCGGTTGAGGACCATAGCTGGGACGGAGAGTGGTATCGGCGCGGCTATTTCGATGACGGCACTCCATTGGGCTCGCGAGCCAATCATGAAGCGCGCATCGATTCCTTACCGCAATCCTGGGCGGTGCTCTCTGAAGCTGCGCGCCCGGAACGAGCAGCCGCGGCATTGCGTGCCGCCGAAAGGAACCTTGTTCTCGAGGCAGACAAGTTGATTCTCCTCTTCGATCCCCCCTTCGATCATTCCGCTCAGCATCCTGGTTACATCATGGGTTATCCACCCGGGGTTCGTGAGAATGGTGGGCAGTATACTCATGCCGCCTTGTGGCTTGCCCAGGCTTTTGCTCGCCTGAAGCAAGGAACGCGGGCCGTGGAACTGCTCGAAATGATCAATCCCGTTGAGCGGACCCGGTCGATGGAAGAAGTCCAGCGCTACAAAGGCGAGCCGTATGTGATCGCGGCGGATATCTACCGCCTCGACGGTCAGGTCGGCCGTTGCGGATGGACCTGGTATACGGGCTCCAGCGGGTGGATGTACCGTGTGTGGTTGGAAGAAGTCCTCGGGTTCAAACTCCAGGCGCACAGGCTGTCTATTGATCCGGCGATTCCCTCGCACTGGACCCACTACGCCCTGCTCTACCGCTACCGGAGCACACGATACGAAATTGCGGTCGAAAACCCCGAGAATGTCAGTAGTGGCGTGGTGTCACTCGAATTGGATGGAGTCCTATTGTCCGGCAAATGGATCTCTCTGGTTGACGATGGAGGCAGCCACCGGGTTCGGGTCCGGCTCGGCCGGGTGCCGGAAGTAGAGGAACCTGGACGCGTGGATGCAGATCGGCAGACGAACATGAGTTCTACGCCGATGGCAGGATAGAGAATGCGGCACCTCAGAGAGATACCCTCCCTGTGGTTTCAGGAAGTCCGAAATGCTCAAGAAGGCTACAGCGGTAGACTACGGAATCGCCGTCACGGCCATCGCCATAACCTTGCTTGCGCGGTGGCTGCTGCAGCCGGCTCTCCACAATAACATTCCCTACCTGATGTTCGTTCTGCCAGTCAGCTTGAGCGCCTGGTACGGCGGACTTCGCCCGGGTCTTTTTGCAACTCTTGTCTCCGCAGTCGTTGCAGAGTTGTTCTTCGTCCGCCCCTACTTGCAGGTGAAGATCGATGCTGGAGTGGACGCCGTCCATTTCATCTTGTTTCTCTTCGTCGGCGGGTTGATTAGCTGGCTTAGCGACAAGCGGCTGGCTGAAGCCCTTGCAGCCAAGAAGAGCGGCGAACTGCTCGATGAAACCGGCCAGCACCTTGAAGCCATGGTACAGGCCTCACCTCTGGCTATCATGGTTGTCAACCAGAAAGCCGAAGTGCAGCTGTGGAATCCAGCAGCAGAGCGCATCTTTGGCTGGCGGACGGACGAAGTTATTGGACGCCAGATCCCGATCGTTCCGAACGAGCGCCTCGCCAGCTTTCACGGCAGTTTTCGAAAGACGCCTGCAGATGAGGAGGTTGGCAATCTGAGGGGAACTGAAGTGCGGTGCCTCCGCAAGAACAGCGGTTCCCTGGAACTCGAGCTATGGGAAGCTCCTTTGCGGGACGCGTCAGGTGCTTTTAGGCTGACTCTCTACATCCTGGCGGACATCAGTGCTCGGAAGGAGGCAGAACTGGAACGGGCCGACCTGCTGAATCGGGCTCAGGTGGCGCGCCTCGAAGCCGAACGTACCAGTCGCCTGAAGGACGAGTTTCTCGCAACGCTTTCGCATGAACTGCGAACCCCGCTCAACGCCATTCTAGGCTGGGCTCGTCTTCTGCACGGGGGTCAGCTGGACTCAAAGACCGAGTTGCGTGCTATCGAAAGCGTTGAACGGAACGCCAGAATTCAAACAAAACTGGTTGAGGATTTGCTCGACGTCTCCCGCATCATCACGGGTAAATGGCGGTTGGAGACGAGACCTGTCGACCTGTGTACTTCGGTTGAATCGTCTATTGAAACGATTCGGACCACCCTTGAGACCAAGGAGATCACACTCGAAAAGGACTTCGATTTTGGTGTAGGCCTTGTCATGGGTGATCCCAGTCGCCTCCAACAAATCTTGTGGAACCTTCTCTCCAACGCGGTCAAATTCACTCCCAAGGGTGGACACGTCCAGGTTCGCGTCACTCGCGAAGGAGCCAATGCCGCAATTTCGGTAAAAGACAACGGGAAAGGAATCAACAAAGAGTTTTTGCCTTACGTTTTTGAGAGGTTCCAACAAGCAGACGGATCTTTGACGCGAAAGTACGGCGGACTGGGACTCGGTCTGGCAATCGCACGGCATCTTACCGAACTTCATGGAGGAACCATTGAAGTCGAAAGCGCCGGAGAAAACCAGGGATCGGTGTTCACTGTCAAGCTTCCGTTGTTGAGTGAGTGGAGTTCCGAACGACTGATTGGCGAAGTCGTCCGCCTCCCACCGGCTGTCGTACCTGAAGAAACCCGTTCGGAGTCGTCGGCTACCCTGAAGGGTCTGAGAATCCTGGTCGTCGATGATGAACCCGGTTCGCGTGAGCTTCTTCTGACGCTCCTGACTCATTCGGGCGCTGAAGTCGTTACCGGTTCGTCCGCAAGTCAGGCCCTCACCGAGCTGACTCGTTTCAAACCGGATGTACTTATCAGTGACATCGAAATGCCAGAACAGGATGGCTACAGTCTCATACGTCAACTGCGTTTACTCGAAGACGATCTTGGGCAGCGCATCCGTGCGGTGGCTCTGACAGCACACGCTCGAACTCAAGATCGCTTGCAGGCACTCGCGGCCGGGTTTGATACGCATGTCAGCAAGCCAGTGGAACCGCATGAACTGGTGGCCGTCGTTGCCAGCTTGGCTCGAGGGGGAACCAAGGCCAAGGGAACTGGAATGGGGGGTGACAAGTGAGGACGAGCACTGAGTGGTCAGGTGAGACGAGAGCGTGAGTGACTCGCCACTCACCACTCGTGTTCCTAGGTGGCGATGAAGTTCACAACACGGTCAGGTTTGTTAACTTACTGACCCCTCACCCCCAGCCCCTGTCCCATTGGGAGAGGGTGGCCGAAGGCCGGGTGAGGGCGAGTCTGAAACGGACACTCAACGCTCGGAGGTCTGAGGTTGCTCACTAGTCACTCGCTACTGTTTTTCGATAGGAGGAGTCTATGGCATATCGCGTCATTCATCTCATTGATTCCGAAGCGGGGAATTATCAATGGCCGTTCAAGCTAGGCGAGTGGGTTTGGTCCAAAACCCATCGGATTGCTGCCACTATTGTTGGTGGGTGGTTTGAACTCAGGTCGTTCGGACGGAGGCAAGGATCGATTCCAGAGGCAGAAGGTGTCCAAGTGTTCTACAGGGTTGAAACGCCGGACGGGCGCGAATTCACCGAACCTGCACAGGACTTGGAGCCCCGCTCTGGGGCAGCTTCCTAGCAGAATCGTGTTTGGCGAAACCTGGTTCTTGGGGAGATACCGAGGGCTTCCAGCCTTGTCAAGCGATGTTCTCGGCGTCCTCGACGGCGTCCTTGACGGCCTGTTTAACGCCTTCTTTCACTGCTTCTTTCACAGCCTCCTTGACAGTTTCTCTAACTTCGCTGGCGTTGAGCGTATTTCCTGGTGAATCCGCGGCCTGCTGCACGGCCTCCTTGACCACGTCCGACAATGGAGGCAGATCTTTCACCAAGGCCTTGACTGCTTTCTTGAACTTCTTGGACGAAGCAAGATGATTCTCAACCGGGTCCGGGGCTGCTTTCTCCGCTGCCGCACTCCAATCTGCATCGAACGTTGAGCGTATCGACTCCGCTATCGCCGAGTCCGAAACGATCATGCCAACCTCACGGCGTTGATCCAACTCCTCTTCGCGAAGGCTTTGACTCCCAAGAAAAACGTCCACGCCATCACGGAGCATGGCACGGCAGTGAAGACGCATTGCGGGCTTTCGAACCGCCAGACCGCCGCCGGCCTTGCCTATGTGTCCAATGATCCTCAATTTGACCCCCTTCCCATTCTGCTGTTTCAGGAGGCGAATCATCTGGGGATCTGAAATCTTTGGGTCATAGATCAGCAATTCCTCGCGGGCTCCCTCGATGAATTCGGCCAGCTGCCTTCGTGCATTGATCGGGCTCACCACCAGAGCGTTCGTCTGGGGCGTGAATGGTTGGCGCGTGCAATCTGCCTCGAAGAGGCGTGTGGCTTCCTGAACCAGGGATGGGTCCTGCGATATCAATGCGAAGCTTCGGCTCCGATCGATGTCGATGGCAGTGAAGTTAAAGCATAAAAGGAGGAGCTCTTGCCGGTCCTTGATCAGGAACTTGTCGTGATACCGAAGGAGATCGTTTGACGTACGCGCGACCGTTACGCCCGCTTCCAATAGGCGCATTTCGAGCTTTCGCAGATTCTTCTCCCCGCCCCGATTGCGGTAGGTAACCAACGCATGAACAAACACACCTCGCGCCGCGGCTGCCTTTAGCGCCGCTTCAATTTCGCGCCTGTCGAACCGGAAAATCACGATCTCAATACTCTTCGCCGCGCTGTTGATTGCTTCAACAAGTGCAGTTGAGCCCGCGCCTGGTTGAGTGAGCAGTTTCACGAGATTCCTTTCCCGATCGGACTTTACTTCAGCCTGGTCTTTGGTCCGATAGTGCGCGTTCCAGGTGTTCCATAGTGAACAGACTTCCCCGGTATTTGGGGGTGAAACTTAAACTCGGAACTATGTAGTAAGGGGTAAAAACCGTGAAAATCCTGCTTGCCGTTGACGGATCAGAACATTCAGCAAGGACAGTTGAGACGATCGGGTCACATCCCTGGCCATCCGGCTCAGTGGTGCGTGTCCTCTCGGTAGTTGACCAGGTTGTGACGGCAACCCCTGAGGTCGCTATTTTCTCGGCCGAGACCATCGAAGCCGAGCGGGACCAACTCGTCCGAACCGCCGACGAGCTGACCACGCGCTTTGCCAACTGGCTTTGCTCCACTGGCGTGCGCTCAGAGAGACGGGTTCGGCGAGGCGACCCCAAGTCACTCATCATAGACGAAGCCGAAGAATGGGGCGCAGATCTCATCGTCGTCGGTTCCCATGGGCACACTGGATTCAAGCGATGGCTCCTCGGCAGCGTGGCCCAGTCGATTGTGAGCCACGCTCCATGTTCCGTATATGTGGTGCGAGAGCGCCGCGAGAAACAAAGCGCCGAAAAACCTGAAGCCGCTGAGGCTGAGCAAGAAGAACACTTCAGCGGTGCCGCTGCCGGCTCCTGACCTCTTAGTGTGGCATTGCCTTCCTCTCAGCCACAACGTCGTTAATTCCATCGCACCCCTCACCCGGCCTTCGGCCACCCTCTCCCACGGGGAGAGGGGGCGGGGTGGGGGGTAGCCGCACCGGAGCGACAATCATGCGAATTATCTTATGTGGCCTGTTTAGCTACGCCGCTTCATCTGCGGGCGGCTCGTAGATCGCTGGCACTCCTACACCCATAGGATGCAAATAAGCCGAAAGCTCTCCGCGATGATGGATGGCGTCAAAAAGATTCAACCATAGGAATGTCCCTACCGCCTGCTCCAACACGAGCGCGCCATGGAAATAAAAACGAGCCATACGATCCCATGAGGGTTCGGACATCTTTGAAACGCGATCGATCAGTTCCCGTGACCAGTTCTCAAATTTCTCCAGCATCGCCGGCATCGCGGGCGGAGGAAGGATCTTCCACTCCGCCCTGTTGTTGATAACAGCATCGAGACCAGTTCGAAGCTCGCCGGCCAGTAACCACACGATCTGTTCTGCGGACGGTGATCGCTCATGCGGCCTGTAGTTGAGTTGATCGCCGGGAAGTGCCTTGAGCACCCGCATGAAAGCGGGCAACTCCGCACGTTGCCGTTCCAGATAGAACTCGCGATTAGTCATCCCAATCCCATGCCCGTTTAAACCCGCCTGATTTCAGGCGAACTCAGAATAGCCGGTTCAGCAGCAACCGATAGTGGCGCAAAGTCTGGCGTAATTCTTCGGTCGGAATTCCGCCATTGCCTTGAAGACGCGAGCGCTTCTCATCAAATACGGCACTCAACTGTTGCAAGGCATCTTCAACCAGCGCCCCCGCTTGATCGACGGCCCGCCGTGGGTCATCGACAAAACCGCCTTGAATCAAGTCCCACCGAGACCGAAACTGGCTCGCGGCCTCTTCGGGCAGTAGCGAAATGGCTTCGGTGACCGTCGGGGTGCTCGGTACCTCGGACGGCGTGTCGGCCACGGGCACTGAGCGCGCAGGCGGAGGGGAATCCACCGATGGGGTGCTGGGCGGTGCGCTTCGCCGAGCCTCTGGAATCTCTCTTGGGTCCATTCTCATCGTCTTGCCTCCGATAACATGGGTTCGTGGGCTTCTAACAGTTCGTCAAAGAGAAGACGGTAGTAAACCAATCCCTGCCGCAAAGTTTCCGTCGTGGTTCCTTCATCCTCTCTGGCCCGAACTGCAATCTCGTGCGCCGCACGGTAATTGCTGACTACTTCAGGGTGATCGACTGAAACGTCGGCGGCTTCCTGTTCGAAATCGCCTGTGGGATATCCCCGTGCGCGCATCACTCGATGAACCAACCAGTCCGCCTCGGTGACCGCTGTTTTCGGGTCATCCACAAAACGACCCTGGATTGTTTGCCACTCCTTTAGAAAGCGGTCCTGATCCTCCGCCGCCAGCGGCCGCAGACGCAGCATCTCCACGCGTTGCTCGCGCTCTTTCAGAAGTTTTTCTGCCTTACGGCGATCACCTTCCTCCTCGACAGTCCGGTCATATTCCTTCCCAAAACGTCCCCGTAGCTGGTCGCTACAACGCCTTTGCGTATAAATCCAACCTGCAATACCCAAGGCTGCAATCACGCCAACCAGAATCATCACAATTATTGGCCAATCCATATCAGCCTCCTTATGTATGACCTTTATAACCAGTGCAAGTTTGGAGTGTTTTGCCGGTTCCGTCCGTTCAATATTGCGCATTCACCCAATGCCCCCGTCATTGATCTGGTCACCCCAGATTGGCATGGATCGTGCCCTTCAAGACATTGGTCTATCGAGAGAAAGGAGTTCCTATGATTAAACTGTGGATGTATATCCTCTTTGTTTTAGTGGGGAATTGTTGTGGGCTGGAGGGGGCGAGCAAGAATGACGTTAATGAGAAGAAAGTTCGCCGTGATGCCCGCCCGGTGTTATGGCGCCTTCCGGAAAGAGTTTCTTCCAGGGACCTTTTTTACGGCCCGGGAGGCAGGGAACATCAGCCTCAGGGCCCCTTTGTGTTTGTAAAGGAAGATACGGACGGGTCAAACCCCAAATTTGAGATACGAGATGCCAAAGGCATTACGTGGCGCGTAAAGCTGGGTGAAGAAGTTCAGCCTGAAACCGCGGCAACCCGTCTGCTGTGGGCTGTCGGCTATTTCGCAGATGAAACCTATCTTGTACCGAAACTTGTGGTCGGGGGTCTGAAAGAGCTAAAACGCGGCCAGGAATTTGTTTCTCCCGGAGGTGTCGTGCAATCGGCATGCTTGGAAAGAAGGGATTCCGGGCAAAAGAAGATCGACGATTGGGATTGGAAAAAGAATCCGTTTGTAGGCAAACGCGAATTCGATGGCCTGCGGGTCTTGATGGCCCTGATGAACAACTGGGATCTCAAGGCGAGCAACAATGCCATCTATGAGGTGAACGGGGAACAGCGATATGTTGTCAGCGACGTTGGGGGGACCTTCGGGCGCTCGGGCAGCAATTTCACCCGGTCCAAGGGAGACATTGACGACTACAGTCAATCTAAATTCATCAAGCGTGTTTCCGGCAAAGGGGTTGATTTCTATCTGGCAAGCCGGCCATTTTTTCTGACCGCCGTCTATTGGCCCTACTATCAGGATCGAGCTGAGATGGAGGACATCGTCGAAGACGTCCCACTGCCGCATGTTGAGTGGATTCAGTTATACCTGAATCAACTGTCGTCCAAACAGCTTGAGACAGCTTTCCGGGCGGCGGGTTACTCTGATAGCGAAGTTGCTGCGTTTGTTTCTGCCGTTCAGCGGAGAATCCGTGAGCTTGGCACGATTCGTGAGGGCGGGCCAGGACGGCCTGTCGAACAGACTACGAAGGTGATTAGGCAAAACTGAAAAGCCGAAGCGCTGAAAACTCGGCTCCCCTCTCCCCAACGCGGGAGAGGGGCTGGGGGTGAGGGGGGATTACCACGCTATGACAGCATGCAGCTGTATTTCCGCATCTGGCGTGCTTCTTCGGCATCTCTTCCGGGATCGATAGAGCGTGCACCGCCCCCTCACTCCTAACCTCTCTCCCCTCTCGGGAGCGAGAGGAACCGAGGTCTTCAATTTTTTCACAGCTTCGAGCGAATAAGGGGGAGATCAAGGGGGTGAGCTACCCCCACCATGTTGCGGACCCGCTCGCGCCTCAGGCGCGGTCCCCCATCCCAAGGGGGGCGAAACCTCCTTCGGTCTCCCAGAATCTCTGGTCGTATGTCGGTCTCAAACTCCTACCCGCGCTTCATCCTGGCGAAATTGGGTCTCGTACAATTCCGCATACAGTCCTCCCTTGGCCAGAAGCTCCTCATGCTTGCCTTGCTCGACGATTGTCCCCTCGTTCAGAACAAAAATGATGTCGGCACGTTGAATCGTTGCCAACCGATGCGCGATGACGACGCACGTTTTCTTCTGCATCAACCGCTCCAAGGCCTCGAAAACAAGCTGCTCCGAATTGGCATCGAGCCCTGACGAGGGTTCATCGAGAATCAGGATGGGGGCCTCCCGCACGATGGCACGGGCGATGGCAATGCGCTGCCGCTGCCCGCCCGACAGGGTCGCGCCACGTTCGCCGACGATGGTGTCGTATGCCTTCCGGCATCTGTTCTATGAACTCATGGGCGTTTGCCAGTTTGGCCGCCCGTATAATCTCATCGCGGCTGGCTTCGGGTCTTCCATAAGCGATGTTTTGCCAGACGGTCGTGTGAAACAGCAGCGTGTCTTGAAGAACGAAGCTGATTCGCTGGCGCAGCGAGCGTTGTTTGAAGGTCCGAAGGTCTTTGTCGTCGATCCGTACGCATCCCCGCACAGGATCGTAGAATCGAGCGATCAATCCAACCAGGGTCGTTTTTCCGGCGCCCGATGGCCCCACCAACGCTGCGACTTGGCCGGGCTCGATCGTAAGATTTACCTCTTTCAGAGTTTCCTGGTCGGGTCCGTAACTGAAATGCACGTCCTCAAACTCGATTCTTCCCTTGAATCTGGGTGCTATCAAGGCACCCCGTTTGTCGGGCACCTGACTCTCGGTTTCCAACACCTCCTGAATGCGCTCCCATCCAACGGCAGCCTTCGAGAACGTGTCGGTCATTTTGGAAAGTTCGCGCATGGGCTTATACATCTTGCCCAGATAGAGCAAAAAGACGAGTAGCGAGCCTGGACTCAAGGTTCCCGCCAGAACCAGACGGGATCCAAACCACACGGCCAGCCCCGTGCCACAGGCGACAATGACCTCCACCAACGGCGCCAGTTTCGCTTTGATGCTTCTGGCTTGGAGGGCAATCTCAACGCTCTCCAGACTCTCTTGCTCCAACCGCTTTTGCTCGTAGTCCTCCCGCGCAAAGGCTTTCACGACCCGCATCGAGGAGAGCACTTCGGCAATAACGGAAACAATCTCGCCTTCCTTTTTGCGTACGGCGCGCGAGGCTTTTTTGATGCGCCGCGTAAAGGTGTAGGCCACCAGAAATAAGACAGGAGCCACACACAGGGCCACGAGCGTGAACTGCCAGCTCAGATAGAGCATGACGCCGAGCATGCCCACCAGGGTGAGAGAATTGATCAGCGTGCCGAGCAAGGCTGAGCTGACCAGATTCTGGATGGCATCGATGTCGCTCGTGACGCGGCTGATCAGATCTCCCGTGCTCTTTTCATCGTGATAGGAGAGAGAGAGTCGTTGAATATGGGAATACAGAGTGCGCCTCAGATCGTGTACCACCCACTGCCCCACACTCGAGGTCAGATACTTCTCGGTGTAGGAACTTAGCGCGCTCAGCAGTGCGATGACGACCAGCGAAATCGCAGCAAAATTAAGCAGGGAGACCTTGTCGTCGCCAAAGGTCGATGTAATGGGAGTCAGCCAATCCGGCAGAGGCTTGGCCTTCAGCAGATAGTCGAATACCAGTTTCAGGGGCCACGGTTCCAATAAGTCGGTGATCGACACCCCTAATACAGCCACGAAACCAAGGCTGAGCGCCTTCCAGTGAGGACGCAGCAGATCGATGAGCTTGTAACGCTTCCTGCGTTTGGCGGCAGACATATGGGGCTGGGTGCGGAGACCGCCGGAGGCTTTCACGGTGCAGAGGCCGCAGTTTGGGCCTTGACTTCCGGTTGAAGGGAAATAATGCCTGAATCGACCGTGGCGCCCATCCTCGAGATTGCTTGGAAATGAAGCATGTCACCCTCAATCTCGATGAGCATGAAATGATAGTCCCGATCAAAGCCCTTGGCGGTTAGATCTGAGCGGGCAATGTTGCCACGGCGCAGTTTTGCGGCTCCTCCGCTAATGAAGTAATAAAGGCCTTTCTGAGGCTTGAGGCGTTCGTAAAAATGTTCGTGCCCGGCGAAAACCGCTTTCACGCCATATTTGACAAACAGTGGCTCGAGAAAGTTTCTGAGTTCCTCATCGGAGCCATGCCGTTTCCCTGATGAATAAAGTGGATGATGAAAAAAACAAATCTTCCACGGACTATCAGAACCCTTCAGTTCCTGTTCCAGCCATGCCAGCTGTTCCGGGTCCATGTAGTTGCTGTCCAAAGCAAAAAACCTCACGCGGTCATTCGGCTTAAACGTGTAGTACCGTTGTCCATTCATATTGAATGCCTTGTAGAACCGTTGCCTGGGGTCATCGTGGTTGCCGAGAGCTGCATAAAACTTCACTCCGGATGACAAAAGATCCTTATAAGGCATTTCAAACTTGGTCTGGTAGCCACGAGGCGAATCGCTTCCATAGATGTTGTCCCCCAGCATCAACACCAGGTTGTAGGGAAACCGGGTGCGATACGCAACCATCTGGCGAGCGACTTCGTATTGAGGGCTGCCTCCTGTTCCGCTGTCGCCAATAACAGCAAAGTGAAGTGAATCCTTTTTATTGGGGAGGAACAGGTCTTGAGCTGTGGCCGACGAAACCAGCAGCCAGAAAGTGATTAGAACGCGCACTGTAAAACCTCACGGCTAGATTTTTCAGAGAGCAGCTATCAGGGGCGAACCCTCAGATTGACTGGCGCCTTCAGCCTGCCAGTCGTGGGGCCGCCCCCTATGCTTTTGGGACTACGTCCAATAGATAGTCCAGAATCAAATTCGCCATCGAGTCGAGCAGGATCAGATGCCGGCCCAGGAAACGGTACTCCAGCCCTTTGGGCAGTTGCGGCAAATGCATCAAAAGACTTGGCGGCACCGAAGATCGCGGCGCCGTGTCTGGATATGGCGTGTTCACTGCCAAAACAACCTTACTAGCGGCACCCGGTTCCTCTGTCGGGTTCCCGGTCTTCACCGTGTCCCGGGATGGAGCTCCCTGCTTTCCCTGCAAGGCTCCTAGGATGATCTGCCTAAAGTCTCGTGCTGCCTGCGGAGAGAAGATATCACCGGGCTTGGCGCCGGCGCGAGCCTCCAGAATGCCATTGGCTAAAGCTTTCGTGCGGGTGGCAATCTTGGCTGGATCTGTTTCGGTTGTTGAGAGCGGCGGCACTTTGGAGCTCGCGCGTTGCTGTAGCTCCGTATACGCCTTGATCCTGGCATTGAATTCCTTCACTCCCTCCGTTTCAGTTTGCGGCAAAACCGTAAGCCTGAGAGCAAGAAGCACAAGCAGACTCGATTCCAAAACACGATAGGTTGTGAGTCTTCTCATAAACGCACCTCTCGGTCTAGCGTAGCATCACTACCTCGTTTCCTGAGTGCAGTTTTGATCAACCGAAGGGTGGAAACCCGAGGACGTGGTTCAATTTTGAACAAGGAGTAGGACTGAAGGAAATAGGATGTATCCGGAAGGGAAATGGTTCCAATCTTACGGAACACAGTGACTCTTACGGAACACAGTGACGACACTCTTGTCGCTCGCAACACTCGATAAACTTCGGCTCCCCTCGCCCCCTCTCCGAACAAGTGTCCACCATGTTTCGAGGCCATACATGGGGAGAGGGGAGCCGAAGTCTATTGTTTCTTGGAGCCACGCTGCGGCTTCAGCGCCGCCACGCGTCTCGGTGGTTTGCCTGGGTGAGATAACTTCTTGGTCAAAATCGGCGCCTGAAACGCAGCTCTGGATGAGGCTCTCAGAACGGGCTCAAGGCACCGGTGCGCTCGCCCCCTCACGCCCAGCCCCTCTCCCGCGCTGGGGAGAGGGGAGCTGAAGTCTATTGTTCGAGAGTGGAGCCGAAGTCAATTGTTGCTTCGTCACTATCTTTCGCAGTCTTCAGTGGGCGGAAAGGACCGCTGACGGAGGCGACAGCAGAACCCACAGTTCCTCACGACTCAGAGTTTCCTTGCGCATCAGTTCGGTGGCGATTCGGCTAAGTTCCTCGCGACGGTTCAACAGGACGTTTCGAACACGCTCATAGGTTTCATCCACAATACGCCGCACTTCAGCGTCAATCGTTTCGGCGGTCTGTTCGCTATAGTTGCGATCCTCGGCGCGTGAGGAGGGAGATAGAAACTGTGAGGTTTGAGCTTTGCCATAGGTCATCGGTCCCAGAAGGGAACTCATTCCATAGTGAGTCACCATTTGACGGGCCAACTCGGAAGCCCGTTCCAGGTCGTTGTTCGCACCGGTGGAGATCACACCTTCATAGACAATGTCCTCGGCAACGCGTCCTCCGAGCATGACGGCCAGCCGGTCTTGGAGTTCGGGTTGCGTCAGGAGGAACTTCTCCTGGGTTGGCAGCTGCAACACATGTCCCAGCGCGCCAATGGAGCGAGGGATGATCGAGACGCGATGCACAGGATCCGCATGCCGCATTGAAAGAGCCACCAGCGCATGCCCTGTTTCGTGATAGGCGACACGCTCTTTCTCCTGCTCGTCCATCACGCGTGTTTTCTTTTCCAGCCCCAGCATCACCCGGTCAATGGCCTCTTCCACATCCCGCATCTCAACTTGGGGTGCGGCGCGGCGGGCAGCCAGCAGCGCTGCTTCATTCATGATATTTGCCAGATCGGCCCCAACCATTCCGGGAGTTCTGGCGGCAATGGTCTGCAGCTCGACATCACTGCTGAGCCGGACGTGCCGGGAATGGATGCGCAGTACCGCTTCGCGCCCGCGCAAGTCTGGCCGGTCAATCAAGACCTGGCGGTCGAAACGCCCAGTACGCACCAAGGCCGGATCCAATACCTCCGGGGTGTTGGTTGCTGCAATCACGATGAGGCCCTTGGTTGGGTCGAATCCATCCATCTCCACCAGCAACTGGTTCAGCGTCTGTTCCCTTTCATCGTGACTGCCACTGTGGCGTCGATCGGAGCGCGACTTTCCGATGGCATCGAGTTCGTCGATGAAAACAATGCAAGGAGCCTTGCGTTTGGCGCGTTCAAATAGATGCCGTACCCGCGCTGCGCCCACACCCACGAACATCTCAATAAACTCAGAGGCCGAGATGGAGAAGAAAGACACAGCGGCTTCTCCAGCCACTGCCTTGGCCAGTAGGGTTTTCCCCGTACCCGGCGGACCCACCAGCAGAACCCCCTTGGGAATTCTTCCGCCCAGCTGTTGGTACTTTTGAGGGTTCTTGAGGAAATCGACGATCTCGACGAGCTCCGCTTTGGATTCATCGACGCCAGCCACGTCGTCGAATGTCACTCGGGAGGCATTCGATTGATCGTAGATCTTGCCATGCTCGTTCCCTGCAAACAGCAGACCACCCGCACTGTGTCGGGTGCGCCAAAACACCAGCGCGCCGATGGTGAACAGCAACAGGAAGGGAAAGAGCCAGCCGATGGCAGCCGACCAAGTGGCCGCCGTGTCTTTGGCAGCGGCCACGGGAATGCGCAACGCTTCCATCTCTTTCAAAAACGCCGAGAGCTCAACGCCGGGCAGGCGGCGGGCAATCACCTCAGGCACCGCAGCACTGTCCTTGTCAGGGCGCACCAACCCGACAAGGTCAGTTTCGCCAATGTGCACCTCGGCTAAGCGCCCTGAGCGAGTCTCGGCGAGGAACTGGCTGTACGTGACCTGACGCAGCGGTTTGTGGAAGTGGAGACGGTAAAAGACAGTGCAAGCAACCAGAAGCAGCACACCCAGCGCCAGCCATTTGAAACGATTTCGAAGGGCCATAGTTTCCTGCTCGAGTCATCAGCCAGAACCAGGATGCCCTATCTTCAGGCCCTGCCTACTCTTCTTTTTCTGGCTGGGTCCAGATGAACGACCTTTGTTCCTTCAGCTTCAATCGCCTTCACATTGATTTGTTTTGCCAGCTCAGTCAAGGTGTTGTCGGTCATCTTCTCCTCATCCAGAGTCACTTGCAGGAGCTCTGCCCCATCGTTGTCGCCCATTAGTTCTGCGTACGTTCGAACGCAACCGTAACTGGCGATTTCATAATGCTCGATTCGTTGAGCGGCTCCAATAATGGCAGCATCCAGAAGCTCTCCAGACGGTGCGTCACTCTTGAGGATCTCGTCCCCTTCCTCCAGGATGGCACGCATTCCCTTGCACTTCCGGGTTCTAGGCCGTCCCCCCATATCATCAAATAGCTGGTCGAGGCGCTCCAGATGCGTCTTCGTTTCTTCCAGATGTTGGGTAAATCCCTTCTTCAAACCCAAGTTGGACGCTCGCTTAATGAGTCGCGGCAATGTCTTCAGAAGTTCGCTTTCACAGTCGTAGAGTTCGCTTAGTTCGTCGATGTAGAGTTGCTTTAAGGACACGAGCTGCATGGACATAAGATTACCCTCTGGATGAAATTCACCCAACGCTATCCTGGCTTTCGAAAACTGTGAAATCTGTTCAATATTGCTCTCTGAATCGAGGGACGAAGCAGTACTTTGATGCGGCAAGCAGCTCAAGCGCAGCAACGCCCACTTGACAAAGCAGCGCGTGTGAGAGCGGACCTTTCGGACCCTTCAAGGCACGAGCTTCTTGCACTTTGGGAGTTCCATGCATCTTCGGTCCAGCGCAGTTGGTTTTGTCCTTGCGATGGAGGAATCGTGATATCTTGAACCACAAAACACAGGTCAACTCCACGGCTCGAGTGGGAGATTAGACATCCAAGAGACCGTCTCCAGACTCCACCCTGGACGTGACGTTGCCCACGCTAGCTAGAATCTACTTCTGCTACCTGGATGAGAAAGAGAATGCCAAAGAAGAAGCCGCGCTCTTCCAAGGAGGCTCCCGCACTTCCGAAGCCGGTCCAGAAGGACTCACTTCCCAAAGCCAGGTCCGCATCTTTCTGCATTGCTGGAATTGGCGCGTCCGCTGGCGGTCTTGAAGCGTTCGAACAGTTCTTTTCAAGCATGCCCCCGGACGGCAATGTCGGATTCGTTTTAGTGCCTCACTTGGATCCAGGCCACACCAGCATGTTGCCCGAGCTATTGCAGCGCTTTACCAAGATGCCGGTTGTTCAGGTGCGGCACGGAATGAAGGTCCTGCCCAATCGGATTCATGTCGTGCCGCCTAACAAAGACCTCGAGATCCTCCAGGGTGCTTTGTGTCTGTCCGACCCATCAACCCGGCAGGCGTGGCGTCTGCCCATCGATTTGTTCTTGCGCTCGCTGGGAGCCGACCAGCGGGAAAAGGCGATAGGCATTGTGCTCTCGGGAAACGGTTCGGATGGGACTTTGGGACTGAGAGCGATCAAGTCCGAGTATGGGCTGGTTATGGTTCAGGATCCGGACTCCGCCAAGTTTCGCGGCATGCCGAAGAGCGCCATTGAGGCCGGTGTAGCGGATTTCATCCTGCCGCCGACCAAAATGCCTGCTCAATTGCTGGCCTATGCGGCTCATTGCACCCGCAAGGTCACAGGGGGAACTACGAGTTGGGTAGAGCGGACCGGCAACGCACTCAGTCCCATCTTTCTGCTGCTCCGCTCACAAACGGGTCACGATTTTTCGGCTTACAAGAAAAATACAATTGGCCGCCGCATTGAGAGGCGCATGAGTATTCATCAGATCCGGGACGTGGCTCAGTACACGCGTTACCTGCGGCAAAACCCCCAGGAAGTGGAAATGCTCTTCAAAGAGCTCCTCATTGGCGTGACGAGCTTTTTTCGCGATCCCGACGCTTTTGAATTGTTGCGGAGCAGATTAGTTGCCGACATCCTTCCCAACAAATCAACTGACTCCGCGGTCCGGCTCTGGGTGCCGGGCTGTTCCACCGGTGAAGAGGTTTACTCCCTCGCCATCGTCCTGCGCGAAGCAATGGATGAGGCGCAAGTCAATCCCAGAGTTCAGATCTTCGGCACTGACATCGATGCCGAGGCCATCGACATGGCCCGCAACGGGCGCTATCCGGCGCATCTCATGGCGGGGTTGTCACCAGAGCGGCTCAAGCGATTCTTTGTCAGGGAAGGCAACTTGGTTCGCGTAAAAAAGGAAATTCGTGAAATGGCCTTGTTCGCGATCCAGAACGTGATCAAAGACCCGCCCTTTACGAGGCTCGATCTGATTTGCTGCCGAAACCTGCTGATTTATCTGGACGGCGATCTTCAAAAGCGTCTGGTGCCTCTCTTTCATTACATTTTGAACTCGGGAGGACTGCTCTTGCTGGGACCTTCCGAAACCATTGGCCGTCATGGCGACTTGTTCGCGATGGTGGATAAGAAATGGAAGCTGTTCCGGCGCAAGGATACCGGCATCAGCGAAAGGACATGGGAGTTTGATTCAGCCAAGCCGTTGGCAGGGGACGCCGGGGCGCGCACAGACGTCGACGTCCGGGGGGCCCGTCACATCAGCGTTACCGAGGTGGCTGAAAGAGCACTGCTGGATAAGTATGCTCCGCCCTGCGTCATCGTCAACCATAAGGGCGATATTCTCTACACGCACGGCCGCACTGGGAAGTTCCTGGAACTCGCCTCGGGAAGCGCCAGTTTGAATGTTTATGAAATGGCGCGCGAAGGGTTGCGTTTGGAGTTGAACTCCGCGGTGCGCCGTTCCAGCCAGCAAAAGAAAGCCGTCGCGGTGGAAGGCCTTCAAATAAAGACCAATGGAGGCTATCAGCTGGTCAATCTCACCGTTCGTCCCTTGCGCGAGCGCGACGATCAGCTAGGGGCTCTGACGCTGGTAGCTTTTCATGAGTTGACGGGGGAGAAGGTCGCCAAGGAGCGCAAGGTGGCTCGCCCCGGCAAAGCCAGTTTGAAGCGCATCGCCGAACTGGAACAGGAGCTTAGATTTTCGCAGGAATCCCTTCAGACGACTGTGGAGGAAATGGAAACCTCCAATGAAGAGCTGAAGTCGATGAATGAAGAACTGCAATCGACCAATGAGGAACTGCAGAGCACGAACGAAGAACTGGAAACTTCGAAAGAAGAGCTGCAATCCTTGAATGAAGAGCTGGTCACTGTGAATTCCGAACTGCAGGGAAAGGTTGAGGAACTGTCGCAGCTCAATAACGACATGAAAAACTTGCTTGATAGCACGCATATCGCCACAGTGTTCCTGGATATGCAGCTGCGGATCAAGCGATTCACTCCCGATGCAACCAAGATCGTGAACCTCATTCCTTCTGACGTGGGGCGGCCGCTCAGCCATATCGTCTCGAATCTTCAGCGGGAAGATCTTGTCCACGATGCCCAGGCGGTGCTGGAGACTTTCATTCCGAAGGAAGTCGTCGTCAAGACTCCAGACCTCCGGTCGTACCTGATGCGCATGATGCCTTACCGGACGGTGGACAACCACATTGACGGTGTCGTCATGACTTTTACCGACATTGGATCTGAGCATCTGCTAGAGACCGCCCGCGATTTTGCGCAGGGGGTTCTGGAAACGGTACAGCAGCCGTTGATCGTGCTGGATGCCCACATGAAAGTCCTGCAGGGCAGTCGTGCTTTCTATGAGACGTTTGGCGTTAGTCAGAAGGACACCGAACAGAGTGTCTTTTTCGAGTTGGGCAACGGTCAGTGGAACATCCCAGAATTGCGAGAGCTCTTGAACAAAATCCTTCGCAATAATTCGCGCATCGAAAACTTTGAAGTGACACACGATTTTCCCGAAATCGGTCGACGAAGGATGCTCGTCAATGCCCGTCGCATCTTCCATCTGGGTATCGGGACCGACACTCTCCTGCTGGCGATTGACGATGTCTCAGAAGGGAGGCTGCAGAAAGGCAGTAGCAGAAAAGGACGATCGACGTGAGGAGAAGAATCGGTAAGTGAACATGCGACCCATCAAGGATAAACGAAGTGCAGCTCCAGCCCGTCGCCTTGCGGATTCTTCGGTTCGAGGCACTGCGAAAAATGGCGCTGGGAATTCCAAGACTCTGGAAATGCTGATCCAGGATCTGGAGATGCACCAGATCGAGCTTCAGACCCAGAACGAGGAATTGCGACGCAGCCAGAGTGAAACGGAAGAAGCCCGTCGCAAATACGCTGATCTCTACGATTTCGCCCCAATCGGTTACTTCACCTTGAATGCTGAGGGGATGATTCTCGAAGCGAACCTGACCGGTGCCGCTCTGCTCGGGATGAACCGGCGGGGAATCCTTCAGCGCGCGCTCAGGCGCTTTGTGAAGCAAGAAGATCAGAGTAAGTTTCTGAATTTTTGCAGGAAGATCCAGGAGGAGCCAAAAGTACACACCTGCGAGGTGAAGCTTTGGAGAGGAAACGGGGAAGGTCTCGATGCCAGGCTCACTGGGATTGCTTTGGAAGACGGAGACGGACAACGGCTGTGCCAGGTCGGAGTCAGCGATGTCTCAGATTGGAAGGAAGCTCAGCGGGCCATTGAACACGCCCAGAGAGAGCTCGAGAATAGAATGCAGGAGCGTACGCTAGTCCTTGCTCAACTTGAGGAACGATCGGCGGCACTGAAGAAATCCAATCAGGCCTTGCAAGTGCAAATGCAGGAGCGCCAGCATGCCGAAGAGCAAGCCTCGCGGCAGAGTCGGCAGATGGAAGGACTGTCGCGCCGGCTGCTCAAGATTCAGGAAGTGGAACGCCACCAGCTGGCCCTCGATCTTCACGATCAGCTCGGTCAGGTCCTGACAGGTATCCGTCTCCATTTGCAACGAGTGCAACGCGACCGTGATACGACCAAAGCGGGTACGCGTTTGATGGAAGCCATCAAAATGCTGGACGGGGCGTTGGGCCAGGTGCGGCAGTGGTCCTTTGATTTGAGGCCTCCGCTGTTGGACGATCTCGGCTTAGTGTCGGCTTTGCGATGGTACCTGGACGGACGGATTCGAGAGTTTGTGATTCCGCATTTGAAGGCCCCGCGAACCGAGAAGCGCTTTCCTTCGGAGGTTGAAACCACATTCTTCCGCGTGGCGCAAGAGGCACTCACCAACGTGGTACGCCATGCCAAAGCGAAGAATGTCTGGATCAAATTCCGGCACAGCAAGACGGAATCGCGGTTGGAGATTCGAGATGACGGCGTGGGTTTTGATGTTAGCGCAGCCCAGAGCCGTGCCGTCGGGGGCGGTTCGCTCGGGTTGCTGGGTATGCACGAGCGCGTCCGGCTGTGCGGGGGCACCCTGGAGATCTCTTCCTTGGCGGATTCTGGGACAAATGTTCTTGCCACCATTCCACTGCTTCCTAAAGAGCGGCAAGCGGAGGCAAGAAGATGAGAAGAACAAGTCGAGAGGGCAGAGCACTCACATCGACAGAAGTGCCCGGCCGATTTCGCCAGGAGCTTCAAGGAATCTGCAACCTGTCTGAGTCCCTTCAACAGGGTTGAGTACGATGAAACAAGTACGCGTTCTGTTGGTTGAAGATCATGGGCTTGTGAGGGCCGGGTTTCGAGCCCTCCTGGACGGGATCAGTGGAGTCCACGTTGTCGGAGAAGCTGCCGATGGCCGCTCGGGGCTGAGCATGATTCGCCTGAAGAAACCCCATGTAGTCTTTATGGACATCGCACTACCGGGCTTGAATGGTCTTGAGGTGCTGGAGCGAGTCCTGAAGGAGCACCCGAAGGTGCAAGTAGTTATGCTCTCAATGCATGCCAATGAGGAGTATGTGTCGAGGGCCCTCCGCTCTGGCGCGCGCGGATACGTTTTGAAGGATGCCGATATCTCGGAATTGGAGCTTGCTCTCCGTGCCGTCACCGAAGGCAACATTTATATGAGCCCGGCCGTGTCGAAAAAGGTGGTCGATGATTACATGCGTCGCGTGCACTCACAAAGCTCGCCTTATGCCCTGACAGAACGGCAGGAGGAAGTCCTGCAGCAGGTTGCCCGAGGGAAGAATACGAAAGAGATTGCCTATCTCCTCAAACTCAGCGTCAAAACCGTCGAGTCGCATCGAGCCCAACTCATGAAGCGGCTCAACATTCACGACGTGGCAGGTCTGGTCCGTTACGCCATCCGTGCCGGCCTCGTCAAACCGGAAGAGTAAAAGGTTGCTGAAAAACTCGATGTAGCGGACGCTCTGCGAGCGTTGGCGTCCTGCAAGTCATTGAATTTCGGCGGTTCACAGAACCGCCGCTACAACGTTTCCCGAGTTTTTCAGCAACCTTCTATACACAACGTCCTTAATTCCATCGCACCCTCACCAGGACTCCTCGACCGCGTGAAGTCTTCTCAAGACTTCACCTTCGGCCACCCTCTCCCATTGGGAGAGGGGCTGGCGGTGAGGGGGTAGCCGCAACGGAGACGATCATGCAAGGTCGCCCTTTTTAGAACGGCAGACACAGACCTCTTTCAACTGAGCAGATACCCTTAGAGAGGACCGGGGCTTTCCCTGATTGCCCACATCCCTGCGCAAGTGGCATGGTTGCGACTCTGAATGCTGAGCGAAACTCTTTGGGGAAGCCATGCAAAGCGTAAAGCAATTGTGTCGGCTGTGTGCGGGTAAGGGAACGGTGGGCCAGGCGCTCTGCTCTAGTTGCGACGGGACTGGCACGGTAATGGTACTGTTGCCTACTGGAGCCTGCCCGCGTTGCAAGGGGAGCGGACGAGTCCCTTCAGTCCAACCGAGCAACAGCGCGCAGGATTGCGAGACTTGTCTGGGCACAGGCTGGGTGGGCACGCGACGCGTGGCGAGCTAGAGGGGCCCTGCACCCACGGTCACGCTGTGACTGCCGGGCCCCTCAGGATCACTTTTTCGCCGTTCGTGCGGAACGCCGTGACGTGGACCTCCGCGCATCCGTTATGCCATCGTCCCCTGCGCCGGCGTGGGCTGCCTCCAGATTGACCTCGTTGCGAGCCAGTTCCGAAAGCTTCGCGTCGGTGGCCTTCTCTTCCTGCAGAGTCTGACCGAGCAACGAAGCTGCCCGTTCGTCTCCCAACAGCTCGGCGTAGGTTCGCACCGAGCCATAGCTGGCGATTTCGTAGTGTTCCACTTTTTGTGCCGCTGCGATCAGCCCTGCGTCCAGCACGTCAGGATCAATGTCTCGTTTCAATAGTTCGCCTCCTTCCTCCAGAATGCCTTCAATCCCTTTGCATTTCTTGCGGCTTCCAGTCACCCGGCGGTCTTGAAAAATCTGGTCCAGGCGCTCCACGTGTTTCCTGGTTTGTTCCAGATGTTGCTGAAAGCCTTTTTGCAGCTTCGGAGAAGATGCGGCATCCACCATCTTCGGCAGCTCTTTCAGAATCTGTTTCTCAGCATCGTAGAGGTCTTTGAGCTCATTCGTGAATAGCTCTTGCAGGCTTGCGAGTTGCATGCGATTTCTCTCCATTCTTTTGGGGTTGGGTTGATTGTTGACGCCGTCATGACAACTTGAGTAGCTGTTCACCTTGTTACCGGCGCCGCGATAATGCGTGCGTCCCAGCATCGAGACTGTTCCGATTTGCTCAATCAGCGCACAAAATACAGTGAACTTGTTCCCCTCTCCCCCAGCACGGGGGTTGGGAAAACACCGAGGCAAGACGCATCGACTTTCACTAGCTTGATCTCGCTGCCGAACCGGACTGCATTCTTTTCAATCTTCGGCTCCCCTCTCCCCAGCGTGGGAGAGGGGTTGGGGGACACCGAGGGAAAGACGCATCGACTTTCGATAACTTGATCTCTGCCGAACCAAACTGCATTCTTTCGAAGCCTCGGCTCCCCTCTCCCCAGCGCGGGAGAGGGGTTGGGGGTGAGGGGGACACCGGGATGCCACGCTCAGACAAAACCGATAGCTCCTCGCTAACCTCTCGTGCTCGAGAACTCCGTCACTCCGATACCCTTACGGAGAAGCTCGCCTGGAGGCTTCTCCGCAATCGTCAGTTGCTTAGCTATAAGTTTCGCCGCCAACTGCCCGTGGGCAATGCGATCGTGGATTTCTGTTGCTTGTCCTTGAAACTGATTGTTGAACTCGATGATGCCGGACATGGTTACGAATCTCGGGCCAAGAGGGATCGGCAACGCGATCGGGAATTGGAAAGAAGAGGGTATCGAGTACTGCGATTCCCGAATGGGATGTGCTGAAGGCACCGATGGAGTTTGTGAGAAGGATTCAAGAGTACGTCGCCGAGCTGGAGCAAATTCGGTTGAAGGAGCTTCGTCGGTAACGCTAAAGGGTGAGGACGCCCCCTCGTCGGTGAGCTCGGGTGAGGACGCCCCCTCACCCCCCAGCCCCTCTCCCGCGCTGGGGGAGAGGGGAGCCGATGCGCCCGATTGGTGACTGCATCAGAGCTTCCGGCCTGCCAAGCATGGTGCATACCGTCGGGGCCTGACATCGCGGCACTCCAAATTTCCTAAGTACCGAGCCCTACGAACCATCGTGACGCTTCTCCAAACTGACTCTGGGGAGGGAAGGTGAAAGTGGCTTCGGACCAGGTGACACTCGCTCTGCCGATCACTTTCCTTTAAAGTCGCTCACCTTGTTGCGGAACAGGGTCAACGCAATGCGCCCGCGGTTTGGCTGACCTTTGGCCAAAGACTCGGCCATATGCAATGCCTGCTTGGGAGAAACCCGTGCCGGCATGGGGGGTTCAAAAGGATCGACGACAGCCTCTACGATGGAAGGCACTCTTGAGTTGAGGGCGTTTTGGAGCGCAGGCCTTACCTGATCCGGTGTTTCACAACGAAAGCCCACACCACCACACGCCTGGGCGAATTGAACAAAGTCGATTGGATGCAACTCCACACCGTATTCCGGATTCCCAAGAAATACCATTTGCTCCCACTTGATCATTCCCAGTGTGTTGTTCTTGATGACGACGACCGTGATTGGCAACCCGTATTTGACTGCGGTAGCAAAGTCGGCCATGAGCATGCTGAAGCCGCCGTCACCCACGAAGGCGACACACTGCCGCGCGGGGAATGCGAGGCTGGCAGCGATCGCGTAAGGCAGTCCTGCGCCCATGGTCGCGAGGGTGCCCGAGCAGGAAAATTGCTGTCCGCGCTGGATCTTGATATGGCGTGCGACCCAGGTCGTCACGGTTCCGGCGTCGGTGCTGATAATGGCGTCTTTCGCAAGAAGTTCATTCAGATGATGAGCGACCACCTGTGGTTTGAGGGGCACATCGTCACGGGTTTCCCGGGCTTGCATCAATTCGTCCCAGTCCTTCATGCGGGATTGGGCTTTCTCCAAGAACGACCGGTCGGTGCGGCGCTGGAGTTTCGGCAGCAGAGTTCTCAGAGTGGCTTTGGCGTCGCCAGTCAAGCCGATGTCGACAGGGAAGCGCAGCCCGATGCGAGTTGGATCGGAATCGATCTGAACAGCGTGGGCTTGATCGGAACGCGGATAGTATTCCAAGTATGGGAAACTGGTGCCGACCATCAGCAAACTGTCGCACTCTTCCATCGCAAGCTCTGAGGGCAAAGTTCCTAGAAGGCCGATGCCGCCGGTGGTGTAAGGGGAATCGTCCGGAACCACAGCTTTACCTAGGAGGGGTTTCACGATCGGAGCTGCCAGCAGGTCAGCACACCGCTCTACTTCATCTCCGGCTTGCAGTGCTCCTTGCCCCGCCAGGATTACCGTTTTCTTTCCAGAATTCAGAAGCGAAGCTGCAGCCTCAAGGTCGCGAGCCTGAGGAACGACGATGGGAGGAGTCCATGCCGAAGAGGTATGGTTTACTACCTTCTTTGCAGAAGGCTCATCTTGGGAGAGCGACTGCTCTTGTAAATCAACCGGACAACAAAGATGAGCCACGCCCCGGCACGCCAGTGCGGCGCGGCAACCGGCATCCACCAAAGCCTGAGCTTGGCCCGAACTCAGCAGTTGTTGGTTGTAGACGGAGACATCCTTGAACAACGACAGCAGATCCACTTCCTGCTGATAATGAGTGCCGACCAGATCGTGATATGTCTGGCCAGTCAGAGCCAGAACCGGAGCGCCGTCGAGCTTCGCATCGTAGAGGCCATTCAGCAGATGAATGGCCCCTGGCCCCGAGGTGGCGAGACAAACGCCCAGCTGTCCTGTGTACTTGGCATACCCGCAAGCCATCAACGCAGCGGCCTCTTCGTGCCGCACTTGAATGAACCGAATATGTTCTTGCCGCTCGCGCAGAGCCTCAATAAAACCGTTAATGCCGTCCCCAGGCATTCCAAACACCATGGAAACGCCCCAATCCTTCAAACGGTCGAAAACCAGATCTGCAGTCTTCATGAGCTGCTCCTTACTACTACTGCTCAACTTCCAAATAAAAAGTGGCCTTCAAGAGTCGTCGCCATCGCCTGATGGCGACACAGTATGCTCGTTCTTGCGTCCTCGTGAGCCGGGAATCATGGCGTCTAGATCCTCTTGCCGAACGGATTTTGCAGAGGATGGCCCGCCGGAAAAGACGCCAGGATCCTGGCTCTCAATCGTGGTCAGAACTTGTTCGAGTTTTTTCAGCCTGTCCGTGGCGACGCGCCGTTGCTCGCGTTCGACATGGACCAATTGTTTCCGGGCAGCGTGCAGTTTCTTCTGTGCGTCTTTAGCAGCTTGTCTGGCCCGGTCCGTATTGCCGGCAGAGGAGGAAGTCAGAGCCACCGCTACAAAGGTGAAGCCCAGGTCGATATCCGATTTTAGAAGTTCGGCTCTTCTGTCAGTCACTCCATTCCTCCGGAACGTGAACGTTTTTTGAGTGGTGCATCTTCCTGGCATGAACGATCTCCCGTCAGAGAGCCTCGATGGGTGGGAACCGTTCCTGCCATTGTTCGGCGTATTTCTGTCCACGCTCGTATCCCAAGCGAAAACTGGGTTGCTTGCAAAGATCAGTCGAATAGCGTTTGGAGAGAAACGGAAGGGCATCTTCAAATCGCTTTCCCGACAGCTGCCCGTGTTGGGCAGCTTCGAATCCCTGTCGATAGTTGCTCTCCAGCGATGCAAAATCCTCTTCTCCTGTGTATTCCGCTTCCTCGGCGTCCCGTAGACCAATCCACCAGCTTTCACGCGCCGCATCCAGGCTTTCGGCTCTCGCTGCCGAAAGGATTGCTCCAATTTGGTCTCCCTGCTCTTCGCTGTCGACTGGGACGATTAATACACTGCGACCTTTTCTGAGGGCATCCTTATAAAGATAGATTTCGTCCGTCGGAAGGCCATGGGTAGCAGACTCGTCCAGGTAGTCACCCAAGGCCGCCCCACCCGCGGCACCTCCGGCCCCGGCTAGAACCGCGGCTGCTGTTCCAAGTGCAAGCACCGGGCCGACGCCCGGAACCATCAAACTGGCGGCGGCTGCCCCCAAATGCATGCCCCCGGCTGCTGCCAGAGCGCCCCCCAGCAGACCCCCGAAAGCCTTCCCGACGCCAGGCTGCTCTGCATCCGTTCGCGGAACGGCTGCGAGTTCGGCGTCGCTGGCACCAGGTGTCAGCAGATTCATTTGCTCAATCCGGATCCCAACAGTTCTGGTGATATTCGCGGCGGCCTGCCTGGCGTCTTCAAATCTTGAAAAGATGCCGGTAATGGATGGCATATCCGTTTCCTCCCTTCCATGCCTCGCCTTCAGACGTGGCATATCAACCCAGAGTAGCTTTGGGAACCAAGAGGAGTCTGTTCAGAATTGCCCGCGTTTTCGGCGACGAGAGTAAGAGCGGTGAAAATGAGTCACTTTCATAGACTTTCGATCAATATGGGACCGAATCCGCGCCACCTCGGGCATATCTTCAATTCCAGACGTTAACCCGTCTTAATTTCTCAATCGTGAAGGGAGTCAGAAAATGGCTATTGAAGGTGCATTTGCTCAGGAAATCCGTGGCCGTAGTCAAGCGCGGTCGTCGAACGTCAACGTCTCAACACCGGAGCGATGGGTTTCGGCAGTGGGAGGTGGAGCCTTGCTGGCCTATGGAGCCACCCAGCATTCCTGGAATCGTGTGTTACTGATGGCCGCCGGCGGAGGTCTATTGCATCGGGCCGTTACCGGTGAGTGTCAGCTCTATAAGGCATTGAACGTGAATACGGCAGAAGAACGTGAGAACGGCGTCACGAGTGTTCACCATGGCGAAGGAGTCAAAGTTGAGCACGCGCTCGCTATCGACCGTTCGCCTGAAGATTTGTATCGCTTCTGGCGCAACCTCGAAAACTTGCCCAGTTTCATGAGAAATCTCGAATCAGTGAGGATTCTGAATGATGGCCGGTCGCACTGGGTCGTGAGAGCACCCGCTGGCAAGACCGTGGAATGGGATGCGGAAATCCACAACGAAATCGAGAACGAGCTTATCGCCTGGCGCTCGCTGGAAGGGGCGGACATCAACAACGCAGGCTCGGTTCATTTTCGAAGGCTCCCCGATGGAAGGACGGAGGTAAAGCTGACCATGAGCTTCGAGCCGCCATTCGGCCGCTTCGGCCTGGAGATCGCAAAGCTTCTCGGAGAGGATCCGGCGCAGCAGCTTCGAGACGATTTGTGGCGCTTCAAACAGATGATGGAAATTGGTGGACCCAGCGACGAGATCAAGCAGAGGTCGATATGAAACGGAATAGCAAGCGAGTCCAATGGGGAATGGGTTTGGTGTTGGGTCTCACTGCTGGCATGGTGCTCAGCCAGGAGACCAGTTCCAAAGAAGTCGAGCTACGCGCCTGTAGCCATCGAAAAGGATTTCGCCACCGTCATGGCCGAGATGAAACGGGCCAAGCCCGAGTTAGCCAAGCGGCATCTGGCTTTGCTTGAAGAGCGATACATTCTTAGCAACCAGGCTGAATCACAAGTGACCATGTTTCGAGGAAAACCCATCCAAAAAGGCGTTCGAGCCAAGCTGACTGCCGGGACGACATGGGATTCGTTGAGCCAGGCGACTCCGGAGGAGATCCGCGAGAAGAATCTGTTTCCCAGCGGTTTCCTTGGTCTGCCACATCCCAACCATCCCGAAGGGGGAATGCTTTTTCCGAAGTTTCACATTGATGAGATCAAGAAACAGGAAGAGCGGGACCTGACTCGTTTCGATCTGGATTTTGATCTTCCTGATCATTTCCTTCCGGAATTCCCTCCGCCAATTTTTCTTACGACGCGTCCGGATCTTGGAGACGTGTCCAAAGGGAAGCTGGTGACGCTGGACAACTTCTTTGAGTTGTTCAATGGCATTCTGAATCCGAAGCAGCTTGAAGGTTTGCGGCTTCTTGTCACGGCTTTCCCACAGCAGCAGTTCAACCAGACCCAGGATCGACGCTCCGAGAAGCCTAGCCGGGGAGTGGTCTGCTTTGACTGTCATGCCAATGGACACACCAATGCGGCTACCCATCTGGCCGGCGACGTCCGTCCGCAGGAGTTTCGCCATCGCATTGATACGCCATCCTTGCGGGGCGTCAATATCCAACGCCTTTTTGGGTCGCAACGGGCATTGAAGAGTGTTGAGGATTTTACGGAATTCGAGCAGCGCGCTGCCTATTTCGACGGAGATCCGGTGATCGCGACCAAGAAGGGTGTGAATCCTCTCGACCGTGGGAGCCAGGTGCATTTCATGGCCGAGTTTCAAGAATTGATGGATTTTCCGCCGGCTCCCAAACTGGGTATCGATGGCAGGCTGAGCCCCAGGAAAGCCACGCCGGAGGAGCAGCGCGGAGAGGCATTATTCTTTGGCAAGGCAAAATGTGGGACCTGCCACCCCGCCCCGTACTATACGGATAACCTGATGCACAATTTGCGCGCCGAGCGATTCTACAAGCCGCGGCTCGTCAACGGTCGTATGGCCAATGCAGATGGACCTATAAAAACCTTTCCACTTCGAGGGATCAAGGAATCGCCTCCCTACCTGCACGATGGACGCTTGCTGACTCTTGACGATACCGTCGAATTCTTCAACCTGATTCTCGAGACCCGGCTCTCCTCTTCTGAGAAGGCTGATCTATTGGCATTTCTGAGGGTGTTGTAAAGGGAGCGGGTTAACGGAGCCGCTGTCGCCAGCGGCTCTTGAAGAACAGTGGAAATGCTAGCGCGGAGTTTGTTAGGGACGCGCTGCAGCGCGTCCGCGACGCTGAAACGGATGCGGAGCACCGCGTCCCTACCGGGACCCCTGAATTATCAATGATTGCCGAGTATAGTGACAAGACCCCTCACCCCGCCTTCGGCGCCGCCCCTCTCCCCAATGGGAGAGGGGATCGGGGGTGAGGGCTAGCCTCAATCGAAGAAAAACACAACAACTATCACTACAATTTGCAAACATCAATAAGGCTTCGCTTCCACTTCGAGCAGGTTTGTTACGCGGTGGACTCCCGCCACTTGCTTTGCTTTAGCTTCTATGGCTTCCTTCTCCCGTTCTGTTTTTACGGGACCCCGCAGCGTGACGTTTCCGTTTGAGGTGACAATCTTGACGTTCTGAGCGTTGAGCGACAGTGAGTCGTCACCCACTATGGCCTTGCGAACGTTGGCTGAAACTTCCCGGTCGGCGTCGTTCTCAGCTTGATCGGTGGGGAGCTGTGTCGCGGCGTTGCGGTCGCGTTCGTTGCGGGCTGTGTTGTCGGCATCGGCAGTCGCTTCCGGCTTCTTCTCGACCCGGCCTGTCTGCATGTCGCAATTCACCAGAGCCAATGAGACCAGGAACAGGGTTGACAAGTGAAGTATTCGCATCATGGTATCGCACCATCCTTTCAGAGTGAGCGAGCATTCATTGGACGAGAGCACAGGCCCGCCTGCTGTAATCTCAACCGAAGTCAAGCACCCATCATTGAGCCTGCTTCGTCCATGGGCTGTTCAATATTGCTCTCGCGCCGAATCGACCTCTGTCGCTCGTTCGGCGCCGTTGGCGCCCTGCGTGCAATTTGGAACAGCGGCACGTCTGAATCCCTGTGACGATCAATCTGAGTGAGATTCCCAAGCGTGAAGTGGCGACGACTCGTGGAGCTGCAAGTGCATCTTGGCGGAAGGAGCGCTTTGCAAACGGATCGTGCGTCAGGCTCACCCGTGATCCGTGAACGCAGAAGAAAAGGAGAAGAAAACGCATGCTATACACAATCATCGGCATACTGCTGTTGCTGTGGGTGCTCGGTTTCTCGATGCAAATTGGAGGGAACGTCATCCACGCATTGCTAGTGATCGCACTCGTAGTATTTCTTGTAAACCTCATTAGTGGTCGCCGAGCAGTCTGAACGTGCGACTCTCTCGTTTGAGCGGATCTGTGAGGTCCAATTTCACAGTCGTCTTCGAAAGGCGCGTCATTCCCACGCGCCTTTGAGATCCACCGTCACAACTCGGTACATCTCTGCAACCTGAAATAGTCCGGCCCAGCCCTGACTGTGCCCAATCCGAACCTGCGCCAATAGAATGGGAACCTTCGACGCCGGATCCGGTTAAGGCGGCTCCTGACACCATGGTCAGGGATTACCTCATTGCCTCTCGTTGGAATTAGTGACAGCCTGCTTCTCTCAGGTCGGATCTTGCCAGGACGGGGTGTGAAAGGTGGCTTCCGATTATTCAAAAGAGACTTGCCACGGCTGCAACGGTGACGGAGATCGAGGCGGGAAGTTAGCGTGTGCTGCCTGCGAGGGCCGAGGTTGGATATTGGTGTTGAGACCCCCTATCCTGTGCCCACGCTGTCGGGGATCCAGTCGCGGGACTACGAATAGTTTCTGCTCAACCCTGGATCATTGCGAGATATGTCTAGGCACCGGCTGGGTTCGCACCTCACGGCATTTCGCTGGCAACGAAGCATAGCAGCCAGGTCACAATTGTCACTGAGTTCGCCGCTTCTCTCATGCTCAAAATTCCCGGAAATAGATCGGACACCACGGTGGAGTTCCGCCATGGACCCAACGGGTGTGTTCAAACTCGAGAGGTTCCACCAGGACCGCGCGAGTCTCCCTGGCGGGATCTAACCCGCAAGGAAATGATTTTCTATCTCAACTGCGGCGGCATCGTGGGCGTCTGGCTGGATGACCTACGCCGCCAGGGTTTCATCCGAACGCGACAAAAACCCCGTACCCGGGTTGCGACACTTAGTTCTCCTGAAAAGAATGGCCTTGTTCAATTTTGAACGGCGCTGCCAAACTTACCCTCGTAGCATCACGATCGTCGTTGCTGTTGGCCAGTAGTCAGCACAGGCAACATCCAGGAGTTAAGGACTCTAGCCCACGGTTCGAGTCCGGCTGCCAAACACAGCAAGGAACTCCGAAAATGAAGCGGTGCTGACTACTGACCACTGGCAACTGGACCGCAAGCCGCCCCGTCGCTGACGAAGCGAGGGGATGTGCGCAGGAAAACCGGAGCAGTTGCCAGTCCCACCTTTCTAACTCCCAAGATTCAGCATTTGCCTCCAGCGGTTGTCACCCACCGCGTGGAAAAAATCTCGCTGTTAGTGTCTCAATTTGAACCGCTGGCTCGCGCTGGGTGACCTACCTTGGAGCGGTGGTTGACGATAGTCAGTAACCGGGCACGGTTACATGTCCGCGAAATCATCCTTTGTGTTGATTTCAGCCCTTAGAAAATGGGCCCAAGCAAAGGTCCGCTGGCCGGTTACTGACTACTGGCAACCACCCGCATGAGGAAGGGTTGATCCACCCCTCAACCTTTCGTCTTTGAGCAGCGAAACGGGAGGTTGCCAGTATCAGCGGAGCCGGAATTGCTGACTCCAACCTGGAAGCCCCTTCCACCCACCTACAGATTGAAATTTGGAGAGACAAAGGTACTCATGGCTAAGAACGGAAGAAAAAGAATTCGCTATGCCGTAGCCGGCCAAGGCTACATCGCCCAAGCAGCCGTCCTCCCAGCATTTAAGAATGCAGCGAAGAACTGCGAACTTGTAGCGTTGATTTCAGACGATCCTGCAAAGCTGGGTAGACTCGCCAAAAAATACGACGTTGAACACACGTATGACTACGGCGACTACGATCGATGCCTTTCGAGCGGAGCTGTGGATGCCGTGTATATTGCTCTGCCGAATCATATGCATCAGGAATACACCATCCGGGCTGCTCAGGCCGGAATTCATGTCCTTTGTGAAAAGCCGATGGCGCTGACGGTCGCGGAGTGCCAGTCCATGATCCATGCCTGCCGGGACAATCGGGTGAAATTGATGATTGCCTACCGGTTGCACTTTGAGAAGTCCAACCTCAGGGCCATCAAGCTGGCACAGTCTGGGAAACTGGGTGATCTCCGCATTTTCAGCTCCGTATTCACGATGCAAGTCAAAGAAGGCAACAGTCGCTTGCAGCGGTCGTTGGGCGGCGGAACGCTTTATGACATTGGCATCTATTGCATCAATGCCGCGCGTTACTTGTTTCAAGACGAGCCACTGAGGGTCTTTGCGAATCGAGCCAGCAGTGACGACGTCCGCTTCAGCGAAGTAGAAGAGATGGTTAGTGCCAACCTTGTTTTTCCTAAAGACCGGCTCGCGACGTTTGTTTGCAGTTTTGGCGCCTCCGATGTGTCGACCTACCAGATCATCGGCACACGAGGAGATCTGGTAGTCCATAACGCCTACGAATACTCGAGTGCGATGAAGCATACGCTGACCATCAAAGGCAACGAGGAGCGGCGCACTTTTGCCAAGAGAGATCAGTTTGCTCCTGAGTTGATCTATTTCTCAGATTGCATTTTGAACGACAAAGAACCGGAACCGTCCGGAGCCGAAGGCATGGCAGACGTCCGTGTGATCAACGGACTCTATCGTTCGGCAGAGAACCAGAGTCCGGTGACGCTGAGCGATTTTGCAGAAGTTGCAAGGCCTGCGCCCAATCAGGAGATTACTCGGCCCGCCATCAAGAAGCCTCCTCTGTATCATGCGGAAGCCCCAAGCCGGGATTGAATCGCTGTCGATCGTCAAGCTGTCCGTGGAGTTAACGCGAAGTTCTTATTTCAACCGTAAGGAGGGTGATCCAATGGAACGATGCAGTGATTTTATGACGCAGAACCCTATCTGTTGTATGTCGGGTGAATCCGTAGAGCGAGCGGCCCAGTTGATGCTGGCTGAGGATGTCGGCTCGATTCCGATTGTGGACGATTCTCGCAACCGCAAGTTGATCGGTATTCTTACAGACCGGGATATTGCGCTGAGGATTGTCGCCGAACATCGCGATGCGGGGCAGATTACTGTGCGCGAAGTGATGACCAAAACGCCGATCTCATGCTCATCGGACGATGAGTTGCAACGCGCTCTGGATACCATGGCGACCAACCAGGTTCGCCGTGTACCGATCGTTGACTCGCACAATAAGCTTGTAGGCATCATCGCGCAGGGTGACATTGCGACGCGATTTGGCCAGCCCGAAAAGACTGCGCAAGTCGTCAAAGAGATCTCTCGTCCTACCGTAGAAGCCTGAGGCGCTAACGGCGTCCGCCCCTCTAGCGAGGAGCGGACGCTCAGCTTCGGCCCGCGGCCTGCGCCGCGCCCCCACCCCCAGCCTTCAACGACTTTGCCAGAACAGAACTTGACCCTGTACGTTGCACGCCTGGTCAATTGTGAACAGCGACCAGGACTGCGCGAGCCTACAGTCGGCCAAGTGACGTCCAATTGTGAAAGGAGAAGAACCGATGAGAACAAGAGCTTATCTGCCCACTTTGCTGTTGGCTCTGCTGCCGTATTCTGCGGCGGCTGCGACGAAAACCTGGACGGGCAAAATCGGCGACAGCATGTGTGGGGCGACTCACAAAATGGTTAAAGAGCACGAGCAGAAGGGCGAACTTTCAAAGACAGCTAGCCCGGCTGATAAAGAGCGAGAATGCACCTTGGCATGTGTCAAGGCTGGAGGGAAGTACATATTGGCGAGCCAGGGTAAGGTGTTCGAGATCTCTAATCAAGACTTTGCTGGACTGCAGCAACATGCCGGACACACGGTGAAACTTACGGGTGATTTGGACGCTGACGGGAAGACCATCAAAGTCTCAGAGATCACTATGCCAGGCAAAAGTGAGAAAGCTCACACGGAACCTAAGAAAGAGGAAAAGAAATACTGAAGTTCTGTCGCTCGATGTTTTTCGGGGGGCGTATATCGCCCCCCGGCGTCTTTCCGATCCAGCACAACGATTAATTTGCAGCAATCGAAGCCGGGCTTCTGCGATAGGTCGGCTTTTGCCTGCGAGAGCCTGCCCCGGCAAGAAGGTTCTTAACTCCTCGATAGTCCACTGGTGTTGAGAGCCAACCTTGCACTGCCGTCTCTAAAGACTTGTCCGCCCAGGCACGTTGCTCCGGCCGGACCACTGTAAGAATCGAAATCTTCGGGAAGGTGTCTTGAATAAACTGCAGGAAACTCAAACACTTTCCGTCTTGAAAGCTAAGATCGAAAAAAATCGCTGCCGGTGGATGCATGAGCACTGCTTGCATGGCAGTGTCTGGTGTTTTTGAAGTGACTTGAAATCCGTCTGTCTCGAGCAGGAATCGCAGGAGCAGATTCAGGTCGTTGTCAGTACTTACGATCAACACTCGATTCAGTCTGTGTGGAATTCTCTCAGCGGTCACAAAACCTCCATATACGCCAGGTCAAAGGAAGAACGGTTCGGCCAAGGCTTGTGGAGATGATTGGCCAGAACTGAGAAAGGGACCGTTCAAAATTGACCCTCGATCAAAGGCCTAATCTTTCGACAATAGCGTTCGACGGTAATCTTTGCTTCCTCAGGAACTATTTATCGGCTGAGGAGAAACCGAACGTTGTTTGGGCTTCTGGAATGTGGGCTCCGTCATTGCGGCCCGGCTGGCAGCTCACTTGCAGTCATCAGAGATGAGAGCCGTGGAGGGGTGAATGGACTCAACGTTTTTTACAGTCGTTGCAGTCATGGCGATCCTGGTGCAGAGTTTTCTCCTCTTCCTGTTCTTTTTCGAACCTAGCCTACCTTACAAGCTTTGGAAGCCTCCGTCTCCGGCTTCTCGCGAGTTCCTCAGTATGCTGGAAGCTTTGCTGGGGGTTCGCTCATACCGCTCTGAAGGTGTTGAAGTTCTTACCAACGGGAATACCTTTTACTCTGGCGAACTGGATGCCATTCAAGAAGCCCAAAAAAGCGTCAATCTTGAGGCCTATATCTTTCAAGAAGGCGAGCTGACTCGCCGGTTTGTTGCGGCCCTCGCGGACCGAGCCCGATTGGGCGTGAAAGTCAATCTGGTGATCGACGCGGTTGGTAGTGCGGGAACTTCCAGCAGCTTTTTTCAAGAGTTGGTAGACGCTGGAGGTCGGGTAAAGCGATACCACTCGTTTGGCTGGGAAACTCTGGCCCGCTTTAACAATCGCACCCATCGGGTGCTCCTTGTGATCGATGGGCGCATTGGTTTTTTGGGTGGAGCAGGGTTTGCCGATCAATGGTTCAACAATACATCTGGAAGCCCGCGCTGGCGCGACACGATGGTCCGCCTCGAAGGCAAGGCGGTGGCCGGCCTGCAGGCCACGTTCGCTGAGAACTGGCTTGAGAGCTCTGGCGAAATTCTATGGGGTGAGGAGTACTTCCCGTCTTCTTCCCATGAACGCAAATCAACGGCTACAAAGAGAGACGCTCCGGTTGAGATGGTTGTCAGCAGCTCTCCTTCACTGGGACGCTCGACCCGGGCGCGCATCCTCTTTCAGACTCTGCTGGCTTCAGCTCAGGAAAGCATCTGTTTGACCACCCCCTACTTTCTTCCCGACCGCAGCGCCCGTGCGGAAATGCTGCGCGCCATGCGTGAGCGGGGTGTACGAATAAGAATCCTGACACCTGGCAAACGCAGTGATCAGTTGCTGACGCGGCGATCGAGCCGGCGACTCTACGGCGCGCTGCTCGAGGGAGGAGCTCAGATCTTTGAGTATCAGCCGGCCATGATGCATGCAAAAACATTGATCGTCGACAATCTGTGGAGCGTTGTTGGGTCAACGAACTTTGATCACCGTTCTTTTGGGCTTAACGACGAGTTGAACCTCGTGTGTTGCAATGAGAAGCTGGCCGGACGATTGACCGAAGATTTTGAAAGAGACCTCAAACACAGCCGTTTGATCGAGTACTCCGAGTGGAAGGGTCGCTCTGTTATAGAAAGGGCGCACGAATGTCTGGGTTGGGTTTTGGAGCGTCAACAGTGAACGGCACGGCTGCGCGTCTAAGGGTGGCTACCTACAACATTCATCGCTGTCGAGGTTGGGATCAACGAGTCCTGCCTTCCCGGATTGCTCGGGTCCTGGAGGAAGTCGATGCGGACATTATCGCGTTGCAGGAAGTCGTGAACCATGCTGCATCGGCTGAACAACCGGGCCAGGCATGTTACCTGGCCGAAAAACTGGGGTATGAGTGCCGGTTCGGTCAGACGCGGCAACTGAGGGGAAGGCCATATGGGAATGCGGTACTCAGTCGTTTTCCGATCACCACGACCAAGTCTTATGATCTTTCCTGTGAACTTCTGGAGCCGAGGGCTTGCTTTCAGGTCGATGTCGAGGTTAGCGAACGTCAATATCTTCACATCTTCAACGTTCACCTGGGGACAACGCACTCCGAGCGTCAACGTCAGGCTCACAAACTGGTCTCAACGCAGATTCTGAACAGCCCCGATCTGAGGCATGCCAGGGTAATGCTGGGCGACTTCAACGACTGGACGCAGGGTCCAGTATCACGACTGCTTGCCAGCCATCTCGTAAGCGCCGACCTCCTGGCCCATTTGAGACGACGCAGGACTTACCCCGGCCTTCTGCCAATGGTGCATCTGGACCACGTCTTTTTTGACGCATCGCTTCATTTGGCATCGCTGAAGTTGCATCGCAGCCGAACGGCACTCGTCGCTTCAGATCACCTTCCATTGATTGCAGAGTTCCGTTTGCCACTGGAACAAGATTAGCTGCGGTTCCGGGGACTCCTGGGGCTGGTTGCGAGTGGCATCGCGAGGTTCCCACGGCAAGGTCCTGGGAGGAAGAGCGCAGACCCACAAACTCTGCGGGTCTGCGCTACAGTAACTCAAACACTATCGGGTGAAACTGCTGGAGCTGATGCGAGTAGTGTTGCTGGTGTGGATGGTGAACTCCGTACCATTGTCGAGTTGGAGATCATCGCGTCCCTGAACAATGACCGAGCCAGCGCCTGCTCCGGCACCTACAGCCGCACCGATGGCAGCGCCTTCACCACCGCCGGTAATGCCGCCAATGATGGCGCCAATGGCCGCGCCGATGCCACTCCGCACCACAGTGCGCTCCGTTTGCCCGCTCTTTTCCTTGACGCTGCCTTCGTTATCTACCTTCACCTTGTTGCCAGTCGGTGTACGCACTTGCTCAATGTAGCCCGAGAAGTCGTAGGTGCCACTATTGCGCAGGCGGATGGTATCGAACTCAAACCCGATTTCTGGACTGCCAGTAACCCTTCCCGAGCGTTCGACACGAGTCAGGTAGCCTTCAATGACAGCGCCGCTGTATTCCGCAGGCGATACCACCGTTAGCGTAAAGCGATCTCCGTCCTTGGCGTCTTTGGTGTGGAGAGACTGATTTAGCGACGCAGTCAGTATGGTGTCGGCAGGGATGTTGGAGACGTTGCTGCGGCGTCGGCTGTCACTACGGGTTGCCGTGGTTGTATTTGGATACGTGTTCGAGTAACCACCGAATTCTGCCACATCCGAAACGCGATTGTAGAAACTGAGCGTCTCGAGTGGTTGAGTCAATCGATCATTGTAGATCCTACGGGTCACTTGAAGACTACGACCGTTGTCTACCGGTCGAAACGTGACCTGAAAATCGTTGGCACGATCGCCTTGAGTGCGAATGGTTAACACCGAACCACTCAAGCTAGCCGTCGTTTGTATGGTGCGTCCATTCGCGTTCGTTTCCGAGCGAGCTCTGCCATCGGCATCAAAGCTCACTTGCGGCGCTGTGGAGGATGCGAGCGTAACGCGTCGGTCGGATTGCTCAATCGACAGCCGGTCGGGTGGCTGAAGCCGATTTTCCAATCTCTGCCGAATGCGGTCCGTGTTCGTATTGCGATTAATGTTGGCTCGATCGATTGCGCCTTGAACGTCATCGCTGCGGGACGCATCGAGATTCCAAGTTCCGGTCAACTGCCGGTTGCGACCTTGCCCCAGAGCTTCCGGGGACAAGCCGGGTAGGGTCAATAGGATTGCACATAAAAAAAGCACTCGATGATGGATCTTCATAAGCACCTCGCTCATTTAAGATTCCCAGCACGACATTTCTACTTTTGCGGAATAGCCGAGGTAGCGCTGTGCATAATTGAACCCGTCTGGTCAGTCGGGGGGTGAGAGCAATTTTGACCAGCGCTGGTGCCGTCTCTCTGCTAAGTTCAATGCAAATCCTTAATATTTGGAGAGAAAATCATGAGCGTATCCGCTGATCAAAAAGGCCAAAGCGTCCTCGGGACAATTCTGGCTGTAGTCGTGGTCTTCCTCATTGTTGGGGGAGTCTGGTACTACGTGCAGGGGAACAAGGGATCGGTTAAAGCTGCCTGGTCCTCGATTAAGGAAACCTCTGAAGACGCGGCGACCTCAACCAAGGTGAAGACAGCCCTGATGCTGTCAAAGCATGTCTCGCCGTTCGACATCGAAGTAAACACCAAGCAAGGAGTTGTCAGCCTTGCCGGCCAAGTACCTTCGGAAGAAGTCAAAGCAATGGCCGGAGTGATTGCGAAGGACACCTCGGGCGTCAAGGAACTCCAGAACAACTTGATTGTCGATCCAGGAACGCGCCCGAATCCCGAAGCAAGTCGCCTCACTGACCGCGTAGCCGACTTGGAGATCAAAATGATTACTGAGGAAGCTCTTCGTAAGAACCCGGAGTTGAAGGACAGCCCGATTACGCTAGTCGTCAAGGAACGGAAGGTGAATCTTAACGGAACAGTTGAGACGGAAAGCCAGAAGATCCTGGCGCAACAAATTGCCTGGGGAGTTCAAGGCGTGGTTGGCGTGGTCAATAATCTCGGTGTTACAACGACCTCCACAAACGCGGCACCGGAAGACAAACTCGCCAAGAAAGTCGAGTTTGAGCTTTATTCTACAAAGGCATTTTCTCTCAACACGCTTCAAATCCATTCACTCGATGGGACTGTCACCCTGGCGGGCTCCGTTTCATCTCGGGCCGAAAAACTTCTGGCCGAAAAGATCGCGCAAACCGTGAATGGCGTTCGAAAGGTCGTTAACAATCTCAATGTGATAGGAGAAAACGATAGACAGGCATGAGTCAGTGCCTCTCTATCTTGACACTAAAAACTCCCCAGTGTCCTGGGGAGTTTTTTTCGCTCCCGGAGTTCACTTACACACACGGTGCCTCAGCACGTCTATCAACACCGTTGTATCGATGGGTTGCCGACGTTCGACCCCACTGTATCTGGTGACGCTGGACGCCGCACGCTGAACCCTCCGCGCAGCCGGCCTGTCGCTGCTTGGACTGCATTCGGGGCCGTTACTTCGGTGTCGGCTCTGTTATCGCGATAATCTGATCCGCACTCACTCTCTGTAGCACCTGATGAATTCCGCTCGGCCATTGGATTTCAAGACGCCTGACAGCTTTGCTCTTTCCCAAACCGAAATGAATGCGTGGATCGCTGGAAGAAGCATACCCCACAGAGCTTGTTGCGTGGTTCCACAGCAGCCGCCCATCCTCAGTCTCGGCCTTTACCACGGCGCCTAATCCTTCCCGATTCGACTTGCCTCCATGCAGTACCACCAGTAGCCAATGACTGGCATCAACCCCTTGGTTCTGGAGCAGGCTCGGAGTCTCTCCGAGCGCTGTTACGACAAGGTCCATTTTCCCGTCGTTGTTGAAGTCTGCCAGGGCCGCTCCGCGATGCGCGGCCTTCCGCTCGAGACCAACCTCAGACGAGACATCCCGGAAGACGCCGTCACCTGCATTCAGGAAGAGAGAATTCGCCTGACGATAAGTCCGACTCTGAGTGAGCTCGATATTGTCAAGAACATGTCCATTGGCTGAAAACAAGTCCTTCCACCCATCGTTGTTGAAATCCGCAATCACGTTGCTCCATCCGCTGAAGGGCAGACTTGCCAAGCCCACCCGAGCTGGGTCGGCAATATCATCAAACAAACCTTCCCGATTGCGGAAAAGGAGAAACCCTTCGTTGGAGAGAGTGGTGACAAAGAGATCGGGGCGACCATCATTGTCGAAATCGCGAAAGTCGACGCCCATTGAGGAGACGGGTGTTCCAAACTGGTTGAACGCCACACCCCTGGCGGCGGCAATTTCCTCGAACCCGCCATTACCCAGGTTACGAAAAAGAAAGTTGGGTTCCGAATCGTTAGCGACAAAGAGATCAGGCCAGCCGTCGTTGTCTACATCCGCGACTGCAGCGCCCATGCCCTTTCCCAGGTGCTTGCCTATGCCTGAAGAGATGGATACATCTACAAACGTTCCATCACCCTTATTGCGAAAGAGCTGGTTTGGAAGAGGGCCGTACTTTCCAGGATGACAATAGGTGCGATGGCCGGGGCGTGTGTCGCCACAGAAGGGCTCCGTTTCAGGGTTCCATCGGCAATAGTTCACCACCAGCAAGTCGAGCCAGCCGTCCCGGTCATAGTCGAACCAGGCGCCATGAATCCCCCACATCTTGCCGAACTGTGGATGAGGTCGGACAAGGTTTGATGATTTCGCTATATCCGTAAAGCTTCCATCTCGATTGTTGTGATAGAGAAAGTTTCGATCTACTCCGGCAACAAAGAGGTCCGGATAGCCATCGTTGTCAAAATCAGACGCAGCGGCGGCCATCGTGTATCCTGCACTCGCCACGCCTGCTCGTGCCGTGACGTCGCTGAATGTCAGATTCCCATTGTTCCTGTATAGGCGGTTGTTGTAGCGCGGGCTGTTCTTGCGCAGTGAGGGACTTTCGGCGCCGTTCGTGAAGTAGATGTCCATGAATCCGTCCTGGTCGAAGTCCAGCACAGCCACTCCTCCAGGCATAGTTTCGATCTGATGTTTGGCCGCCGTCGGCGAGTGTTCCAGCCGGATGTCCAATCCCGCTCGCGTCGCGACGTCTTGGAATCGAGGTGAGGGCAAGACCTCAGATTTCGTCGAGGGCACGAGATCCAGCCGGGAACGTACCTGCAGCGCTCGTTGGGCTTCCAGTAACGTGCGATCGCGGGGATTGATCGTCGAAGCCTTGCGAATCTGTTTATCTGCCTCATTCACCCGTCCGAGCCGTAGCAGCACTGTGGCAAACGAAGCGTGCGGCGCTGCCATTGGCTTCGGACTCCGTTCGTTCTCGGCAACCGCCCGCTCGAACAAACCCACGGCCTTTTGCGCATCGCCCAATCCAAACCAGGTGAAGGCCAGCGATGCCCAACCTGAGACGTCCGATGGATTGAGCTCGACGGCCCGCTCCAATGGCTGAACAGCCTCCTTGAAACGGCTCGATTCCTGATAGAGCCTGCCCAATAGGGACCAGACCTCAGCATCATCAGGTGACAGACGAGCTGCTTTCTGCAACGAGGCTTCGACTTCGAGTCTTTGCCCTGACAGCAACTGGGCTTTGACAAGAAGCTTCAGGATTGCTGCGCTGTTTGGATCAGCTTGGGTCGCGATTCTAAGGTGGGAAACAGCTTTTGCGTAGTCTTCGAGCTGGAGTGCGATCACGCCCATCAGGTAGTGGAGCTCAGCCTGATTCCCGCCTGCTTTCAAGAGCAGAGGTTCCAGCCGCTGGCGGGCCTGCTGAACCTCGCCGACGCGAATGAGCTCTCGAATTCTGTCCAGCTCAGACTGGGCAACCAGAGTGGTAGCCAGCCAGGAGAAAATGACGATCCAGGAAATTCGACGCATGGAGTTCGCTAAGGGTGTTTGAAAACCTGGCCTGGGAGTTGCAGGCTGAGGTTCGGTAGACAACTTGCGTCATTCCGGCCAAGCGCAGCGCGAGCCGGAATCCAGGCTGGATTCCCGCTTTCGCGGGAATGACGAACCAAGACACCAAATGCATCCCTGCGCGCTCTGGCTCAGCGATTTTCAGACACGTTCTAATGAGGGTAACACAACACCACTCGCACTAGACCGAACGTGAAACTAGAATTCCAAGCTTGGTTCATTACGATGTTACTGGACCGGTTGGCTCTCACATCGGCGACCATCGTGATAGTGTCCTACAAGGTCCCGTCTCTGGTGCTGATTTGCTCTTGCCCGGCTGGTCCTTAGCTGATAGCCTAAAGTTACTTAGGCAATCATTAGATCGCAGATCCGTTCGCGCCGGCCAGACGACTGGAACTCGCCCTCCCACTCTCGTGCCGGTTCTCTTTGCGTGGGTTTTTCACACTCTCTATTGCTCCGTTTAGACCAAGGAGGAGTTTGCCATGAGCAACAAGGGTCTTCGTGGACTTGTACTTATCGTGTTGTTGGTCGCTAGCCCAGGTTACGCCCAACTGGATCGCGGCACCCTCACCGGAACCGTGTTGGATGCGAGTGGCGCAGCGATTCCAAACGCCAGCGTCGTGATCACTATGACCGGAACGAATGCTGTCTATCCAACCCAGACAAACGACGTTGGCCAGTACAACGTGCCCAATCTTCCTATCGGAACCTACTCAATCAAATTTGAAGCTCCCGGTTTCAAGGTTCAGCAACGCGAGAATATTACACTTCAGATTTCGCAGGTTCTCCGCCTGGATGCCCAGCTTGAGGTGGGCTCAGAGAAGGAAGTGATTAGCGTCGTGGCTGAGGCAGCCCTGCTGCAGACTGAGACGCCTGAAGTAGGGACTACCGTTGTGCGCGACTACATTTTTGACTTGCCGCTCTCCTTTGGTGGAGGGCGACAGCCGGAAAACTTTGCTTACCGGTTGACTCCCGGAGTGGAGGGCAACACCTGGACGTCGCGCATCAATGGATCCCCGGCGTTCTCAAAGGAAGTATTGCTGGATGGAGCGTCGGTGACAACATACCTGTCGGGGCATTTCGGAGAGAGCAGCGTTTCGATGGAAGCTCTCGAAGAGTTCAAGATCCAGACCAGCGGTCTCTCCGCAGAGTATGGAAGAACCGGTGGCGGCGTTTTTAACTTTGTGATGCGTTCCGGCCAGAACGCGCCTCACGGCAGTTTGTTCGGACAGTTGCGTAATGAAGCCTTCAATGCAAACAGTTTCGCCAACAACGCCACAGGCCGACCGCGCGCTCAGGAGCGTAAACAGAATTTTGGCGGCAGCTTCGGCGCTCCCATCTACATACCGAAGATCTACAACGGCAAAGACAAGTCGTTTTTCTTCTTTGCCCTCGAGCGATACCGGCAACGGGAGCTCGCTTTTGGCGCACCGAACCGCAGCGTTCCACAGGTGGAGATGTACGATGGAAACCTCAGTCGGCTGCTGACCACCACACAAAACGGTGTCGATGCCCTGGGCCGTCCCATCTTTCGCGGGGCCATCTATGATCCACGGACTCTGCGCCAGGTGAACGGCCAATTCGTGGCAGATCCATTTCCGGGAAACATCATTCCTGCCGATCGCATCAGCCAGGTTTCGAAGAGAATCGGCGCCATAGGCAAGCAATACTATGCTCCGGTCAGCAGTGCCCTGGTGGCCAACAATCTGTTCCCGATTACGCAGACTCCGTTCTTCGATCAGAATCAATGGTCCTTCAAGATCGACCATAACATTTCCCAACGTCAGAGGATCAGCGGCAGCCTGGCTCGCAACATCCGTCCCCGATTGCTGTTGGATGCCGGCGGGCCGTGGGACCCGAGAGAAGAGGAAGGAGGGCCGCTATCGGCAGCCCGGAGGCAGACTGTCAATTCCTGGCTCGCGAGAATCGCACACGACTTCACGGTTTCACCGACCGTTCTGAATCACTTCATCATTTCCTACAATCGCATGGGAAATCCGAACCGTTCGGCTCATGTGGAGGATGGTTGCGGAGCTTTGTTGGGTATCACTGGTATCTTGCAGGATGGACCGTGTCCCAGAATTAACTGGGGCGCTGGACCCGCTGGAGTCGCCTTCGATGCCATTGGCGATCCTCAGGATGACTTTCAAGCTTACAACTCCTGGGCGATTGGTGACACTGTGAGTTGGACGAAAGGCAAGCACAACTTGAAATTCGGTGTCGACTTTCGCGGGAACCAGCAGAACAACCGGCCGCGTGGAAATCTTGCCGGAACCTTCAATTTCACGTCGGAGCAGACCGGAATTCCGGGCGTGAATTTTGTCGGCCATTCTTTTGCTTCGTTCTTGCTCGGCGGCGTCAACAACGCCAGCGTGGGAGCGCCGCTGGTGTCTGGTGGAAGGACGTACTATTACAGCGGCTTTGTTCAGGATGACTTCAAGGTGTCGCCGAAGCTTACATTGAACATCGGACTCCGCTACGAATTTCAACCACCTCCAGTGGAAGTGGCTGATCGGACATCGGATTTCAATCTCGACCTGATAGACCCTCTGACGGGCATGAAAGGCGCTGTGGTTTTTGCCGGGGAAGGGGCTGGGCGAACCGGTAGCCGCACGTTCGTTGCAAGTGACAAGAAGAACTTTAGCCCGCGGTTTGGCTTTGCCTACTCGCCTGACGGAAAAACTTCGATCCGTTCGGCCTACGGCATCTTCTACAGCCCGGTGGTCTTCAACGGATTCTCGGGAACTCCGTTCAACCGCGGATTCGCAGGCACGAACAACGTGAATAATCCGCTGAACTATACTTCTGTGTTCAATTGGGACAGTGGATTTCCGGGTAACTACATTGCACCGGCGTTGGATCCCACTTCATGGAGAGCGGGTGGCGTAACCCATTGGGATCCGGGCGCTGGCAAGGTGCCCTTTACGCAGCAGTGGAATTTGAACATCCAGCGCGAAGTCACGTCGACGATGACCATCGATGTCGGATACGTTGGAAACAAATCTTCCGGACTCTGGGCGGTGAATGACATCGCGCAAAAAAACCAGCTCGATGCCAAGCATCTGAGCCTCGGGACCAACCTGGTTTCAATTCTCAATACGGACGCCGATGCGCAGCGATTCGGGCTGTCGCGATTGCCCTATCCAGCCTTCGCCGGCGGCCAACTCTGGCAGGCGCTAGTGCCGTTTCCGCATCTGGCCAGGAATGGTATTGGGCTGACGACTTACAACGCGCCTATCGGACACTCCACCTACCACTCGATGCAGCTCATCCTGAACAAACGGTCTTCGAGGGGGCTCAATATCTATGCTAACTACAACCTGTCGAAGACGATTCAAAACATGGAGTCCACGCTAAGAGGTGATAACGCCAACCGCCCGGTCGACTACTACAATCTCAACTTGGAAAAGGGCATTGCAGACAACGATCAGACCCACACTATCAAGATGGCGATCATCTACGACATCCCGATTGGTCGCGGTAGAACGTTCTTCAGCAATATGAACGGCGTTTTGGACGCGATCGTGGGCGGATGGAATCTGAATTTCATCGGGAACTATGCCAGCGGCACACCTTTACGCTTTACGGGTAGTGGTATCCCGGGCTGGAATGGACGGGCTGGTCGTCCCGATCTCTCCAATCCGGATGGCGGTTCCCTGCTGGCTGGATTTGATCGTGATAAGTTGAATTTCGCCGCCATCGCGCAAGGCAACTACTCGGATCACCGCTATGTGCAATCTGGAGTGTTTTCCGATCATCGTGCTTTTACCCTGGGGAACGCCGGGTTTACTTCCGACATCCGCGATCCCTGGAGTGTGTCTGAGGATCTTGGGATTCGAAAGGTCCTGAAAATACGGGAAGGACACGAAATCACCATCACGGGCGAGTTGCTCAACGTCTTCAACCGCCACATCGTTTCCGGGATCGTCACCGGTGTGTTGGATCCTCGTTTCGGCCAGGTGAGCCTTGTTTCCGGCCCACGCATTGGTCAGATCGGTTTGAGATACACCTTCTAAGGATAAGATTGAGCCACAGCGACTCTGTAGCGGGAGCGGATGGCCGCTCCCTGTGGTTCCTACACTCTTCGTGCAGGCGAGACGCCCGCACCACAACCTGAAGCGACGAGAGTCAGTCTTGTGGTGCAGGCTTCTAGCCTGTAGACGCTGGACTTTCTAGTCCGGGCTTGAGGCAACTCGAAAGTCGCACCACGGGAGCGGCCAGCACAGCGTTGAGGTTTGATTCCTCGAATCAAACGCCTGCCGATCATACATGCGTTTCTTTCGTTTCTGCTGTTTCAGCTTTTCACTTTCTGCGTCGGTACTCACAGCAACTCTCCATCCGCAATCAAGAGACCAGCCTCGCGATGGCTACATAGGCAGCACCGTTTGTACGAGCTGCCATGCGGAAATCGCCAAGAGCTACGCGCAGACACCGATGGCACTCAGTAGCGGGCGAATGGACGGTTTGGGCTTCCAGGAGAGCCTAGGTCAAGCCACCTTTGCTCACCCGAAGTCAGGCGTGACCTATCGAATTTCCAAGGAGAAGAATCAAACAGTTTTCGAGTTCCTGCGGAGCAACCAGCGGAGGCAGCAGGACGACCTGCGCGGCAAGCGCCGTCTGGACTACTTCATTGGTTCGGGCGCTGCTGGCCGCAGCTACATCTCCGTAGTGGAGGGCCACCTCTTTCAAGCGCCGGTCTCTTATTACGCTCAAACACGGAAGTGGGATATCTCTCCAGGCTTTCAAGAGTACGACCACGCCCACTTGTCTCGTCCCATCGAAGTCCGCTGCCTGGAGTGCCACGCCAGCCGGCTGAAGCCAATCGCGGGTACACAAAATGGCTTCACGGAACCGCCATTTCTTGAGGAAGGTGTCAGTTGTGAACGCTGTCACGGATCGGGGGCGGGTCATGTGTCCCGCAAGCAGAATCAGGATCCCATGGGGCTGCCTGATATCGTCAACCCGGTCAAACTCGAGCCATCTCGTCGCGACAGTGTTTGCTCCAACTGCCATTTGAGCGGCGAAGCCCGCATCCGCAAAGCTGGAAGTGACAAATTGGCTTTCAGGTCGGGAGACCTTCTCTCGGAACATGTGCTTTCGTTTGTCTGGTCAGACAAACAAACGGACAACCTCACCGTGACCAGTCATGTTGAGAAGCTTTCGCAGAGCCGGTGTCAGCAGGCGAGTGAAACCCGACTTTGGTGTGGAAGCTGCCACAGCGTCCACAAGACGATTGCTGCTTCGGCGCGAGTTGAGCACTACCGCCGGAAATGTCTGGCCTGCCACGAAAACGAGGGCTGCAAGGCCAGCCGTGAAACGCGCGCGCAGGCGGCTGACAATTGCTTGGCCTGCCACATGCCCAAGAGTCCGACCGTAGACGTCGGGCATACGGTGTTCACTGATCATTCCATACCTCGACGGCTTCGCCCCCAGACAAAAGGAAGCGTCAAGGTGTCAGGAACGACTCTGCAACCTTTCGGCTTTTCTGCCGCCACTTCAAGAGATCTGGGCCTTGCTTATGCGGAAGTCGCTACTGTGCAGAAGCATCGGGCGTTTGCCGAGAGGAGTTTCGAATTGCTAAAGGGCGTCGAGAATCAGCTTTCAAGTGACGCACCAGCCCTGCTTCAACTCGCATTTCACCATGATGGGAAGCAAGACCGGAACAAGGCGACGCAACTCTATAGGAGAACTCTCGCAGTTGACCCGTCAGAAATTGTTGCGCTTCTCAATCTGGGCGCCTTGTTGGCTCAGCAGCAGCAGTTTCAAGAAGCGATCTCGCTGTGGCAGGATGCGTTGAAGCGAAATCCTGGGCTGGAGACAGCCAGCGTCTATCTGGCGTTGGCTCGGCTCCGCACTGGAAATGCCTTTCTGGCGAGAGAGCATCTCCTCCGGGCTCTAGAGTTCAATCCGGATTCGAGAATGATTCGGGAGATGCTGGCTAATCTTGGAAGTGTGCCCTCTGGCAAGAACTCAAAGTAAGGTGGTTTCCGCTCGAACCGAAAAACTACTTGCGGAAAAAATCGCGCAAGCCGTGAGCGGAGTTCGTAAGGTGGTCAACAATCTCAGTGTGACAGGAAAGCATGATAGAGAGACGTGAGTTAATGTGTCTCTGTCTTGAAAGTGAAAAACTCCCCAGTGTCCTGGGGAGTTTTCTCGTTTCCGGGATTCACTTACACATACGGTGCCTCATGACGTCTTTCAACACCATTGTATCGATAGTCCGGGTCGAATTGCCGACGTTCAACCCCGCTGTAGTTGGTGACGCTGGACGCCGCACGCTGAGCTCTCCGCGGAGCAGGCCTGTCGCTCTTGGCAAAATCAGCACTGGCTTCACCTGCCGACGAAATGTCGTTTGCGCCGGTCCGTTCCAGGATCTTTTTGGCCCGCTTCACCCAGGACGAATCATCGCAGTGGACAGAGAGCAGAATGCCGCCGTCTTTAATGCGGCCTTCGTATCTCTTAGCCTCATACTCGGGAATGCCCATTCCAACCAAAGCGCCAGTCACTCCTCCGAGAGCGCCACCCACTCCTGCACCCGCGAGGGCGGCCATAATAGGCCCGGCTGCAATAAAGGGTCCCAGACCCGGGATGGCCAATGCTCCGATCCCAGTCAACCAGCCCAGCGTTCCACCAAGCACCGCGCCGGTGCCAGCTCCAGCCACAGCCCCTTCAGGCGCCTTGGTTTGCTTCTCGTGTGCGAAGTCCTTTGTGCCTTCATTCTCCGGTAACAGAACTGAGATGTCTGCGTTCCGGAATCCATCAGCCTTCAGCGAGTCAACAGCATTCTCCACGCCACGCCGGGTCGTATAGATTCCGAATACTGCTGTGTTCTTACCAGCCATAGATAACTCCTTTTCCTTGATAGAAACGTGCAGGCAAGCAACTGCCTGTCCCTCTATCAATAAGCCGAACCCAAAACATGTGCTGTTCAAAACTGACCGGGGGCGGCTATCTGGCCAGGAGATCGTTGTGCGCCACGCATTGTCGCGTCCGCGCGAGCGACCATAACGGCGGTGAAATGAGCAAATGTGAGAGCGGTGATGACGTTTTGTGGAGAGCTTGCGCTGGGCAGGTACTCACTAGCGGAATCTGAGCAGTCACGAATCGTTGTCGACACGCCGCACCGTCAAGCGAAGTACGGTCCTCACCTACAATCGCTTCTCCAGATCGCGCACGCGCTTTGCCAGACGTGGGCTCCCTATTTTCTCAGCCATAGACTCAAAGGACGCGGTGGCTCGCTGCCAGCGCAATTCGTCCGCGTCGCCAAAAAGAGGTGCGTCGATTCGCAGTGTTGCGAGCCTCTTGAAGAGGAGTGCCCGTTCGAGGTTGTCTTTGAGAATCTCCGGAGGGAATTGCTCAAGCGGTCCGTAACGGTTTATCAGCCTGGCGGCTGTCTTGGGTCCGTAGCCCGCAATTCCAGGATAGCCGTCTGCGGCATCACCCACCAGGGCAAGATAGTCAGGGATGTGTGCCGGCGTCACGCCGAACTTGGTCAAAACACCCGCGGCATCGCGAATCTGCCCGCTCCTGCGATCCATCTGCACCACGCGCTGGTCAACGACACATTGCGCGAGGTCTTTATCTGGAGTCCAGATGCATACCTTCTGAACACCCACGTCCCGCGCTGCGAGGTGAGCTGCGGAAGCGAGCGCGTCATCGGCCTCCAGTTCCACCATCGGCCAAACAGCCACGCCCATCGCGGCAAGCGCCTCCTCGAGAGGAGCGAACTGTGCGTGCAGCACAGGTTCGATGCCGTCGCTGGTCTTGTACTCTGGCCACAGGTCGTTGCGAAACGACTCGATAACGTGATCCGTCGCGACCCCAATGTGCGTCGCACCGCCCTCGATCATCTCAGCAACTGTACCCAGCACACCTCCCACCGCGCCATAAGGAGGATCGGCTCCCTTGGCCCGGCGGATCCCATAAAAGTGACGAAACAGCTCGTAGGTGCCATCGATCAGGTGAACAATCATTCTCGTCAGAGGTCGGTCAGGAACCACTTCGTTTCACCGATGCACACGTCACGGGATTCTCCGCGACAACGGCGGGACTCGCCGCCATGCGTATTGCGGTGTCGGTGTTTCAGAACGTCGCAATGGGATTGAGCGGAGATCCAGTTCCTCCCCGAACCGGGAGGGGTGCAGCCGTCAGCAAGAACGACCAACGCTTCCGCTTAGTGGCCGCCTCGCTGAGCTCTTCAAAATCGCAATTATCCAGGATAGGCGTTCCCATCGCGTTAATCACTACCCAGTGGACGGGAAGAACAAAGCCTTCGATTCCCGAAGGAAAGACGTCGGTTGCCAAGTCACTGCCAACAACCGCCACGTCACGCTTCTTCAGCCAAGGCAGGCAAGATGCATGCAGCCCTGCAAATTTCTGCTGAATGACCTCTTCGGTTTCAATAAGCCGTCGGGCCCAGCTTCCTGTTCGGATCAAGATGGCGTCACCACTTTCGACTTTGACACGAGCTTTCTTCTCCCAGGCTTCCAAATCCTCCGGATAGATGGCGTGGCCCCCTTCGAGATACTTCACATTCAGCAGCCGTGGTATGTCTATCAGCACACCGCGAGTAAACAATCCATGCTTCATGTTTGTGACAGAGAGCTTTCCCGCTCCCTTGTCCGTGACCTGGTCCTGAGAGAAGTTGTTATACAGCCGGTCTCTGTGAAACAGATGGCAAAGCGCGTCGAGGTGGGTCAGCAGGTAGCCGTGATAGTTGAAGGAATAGACATCTGCGGCACTGATCGCGCCCGCCGTGAGGCCGGTTGAGGTCATTTTGTGTTCAAAGGGTTTACCCCCGCCCGGCTGGCTTTCTGCCAGTTCCCTGGCGAGGGAAATGGATTCTCCATCCTTCACAAGCGCTGCGGCCCGTTTTCTCTTCTCTTTGGTGATGAGGTTGAGCGTTCCTAGCTGATCGTCTTTTCCCCACCGACCCCAATTCGAGAGAGTTGTCATCATCTCTTCAATGTCTTTCGTCGCGAGGCGCGCTCTCGGAATCTGCCCCGCTTGAACCGCCCCGTACGGCGAGCTCAGCCAGATTCCGAGTGTCGTTAGGATCAGTAGAGCGGGTGTCAGCTTCTTCATTTCAATCCCCCAAGGTTTCCACACTGTTCAGAGGTTGCAAACGCCGAGTCCAGCGGTCGAATAGCGACAGAAGCCAGGCACTCCTGTGTCAGATACTCTCAGGTCAAAATCCCTCAAGAAATTGAGAGATTGAGTTTGCACTCGAGGTCTGTCAAGAATTTTCTCGGAGGTTGTCCTGGAGACGTTGAGCTTGACAAGGGAGTTCCGCTGAACTAGCGTTCGTGGACTTCTTCAGGTTCGACGGAGTGTCCCGGTCAGGCGGTAACCACGGCCGTGCCCGTGGTCAGTTGCGATTCTCCAGACTTCCACTCTCGCGATTTCCCGGGTTGCCGGCTGATGGTTCCCCAATATGCCCCTTCTTCATGCGCAGCAAGAAAAGGCCCTCAGCATTCCTTTCGTCCGGCGGCTGCCCTGGCCGAAGCGGATCGATTTGGCGCTGCTCTCTTTTCTAGCGATGGTGGTCGGTCTGGCCGATCGTATCAATATCGCGGTGGCTGCTCCAATCCTCATGAAAGAGAGGAGTTGGGATACAGTTCAGATGGGCTGGGTGCTCTCCGGCTTCTACATCGGTTATGCATTGCTGATGGTGCCGGTTGGCGCTTTAGCAGACCGGTACAGCCCGAAGTGGGTGCTTGGCTTTTCTGTTGCCTGGTGGTCTCTCTTCACTGCCCTCACCCCTTTGCCCGGTTCTCTGATCGGAATGGCGATTGTGCGAATTCTGGTGGGCCTGGGCCAGAGCGGCGTCATTCCCTGCATCAACAGCATTCTGGTGCGTTGGTTTCCGCGCCATGAATACTCGCGTGCGACGGTTTTCGGCTGGAGTGGAGGAAGCGCCGGGGCGATCCTGGCATTTCCTCTGGCCTCTGCCGTTCTGAACTTTTGGGGATGGCAAGCCGTATTTTTCTCATTTGCCTGCCTGGGAGCACTCTGGCTTCCCTTCTGGATCATTGGAGTCACAGACAATCCTGCAGCCTCTAAAGGTGTCTCCGAGGCGGAACTGGCGCACATCGTGGACGGGCGCCCCGAGCTCCAAAAAGTTGCGCGCGTTCCTTGGAAAAAGATTCTGGCTCTGCCGGCAGTGTATGCTGTTACGACTCTTCATTTCTCGTTCAATTGGATTACCTACCTCCTCTTATCCTGGCTCCCGACCTACCTTCTGGCAGAACGTCACTTTTCACTGTCGAACATGGCCGTGGGCTCCTCTCTACCTTTTCTTTCAATCGTCGTCGGCGGAAATGTTTTTGCAACAATGAACGACAAGTACTCGCAGCGTCATGATCGCACCCGGGTTCGCAAGCTGTCTCTCATTCCCTTTATCATGGCTGCGGTAGCGTTGTTGCTGATTCCGCTGGCAACGCATCCCGTGATGATCGTCTTCCTCCTCTGCCTCGCTGCCGGACTGGCGAGCGGTGCTTATCCTGTGATCGCCAGCGGGTCGCTGGACATGACGCCCCGTTACGCAGGTACAGTCGTCGGCTTCCAGAATTGCGTCGCCAATTTCTCAGGAATTCTGGTGCCGGTTGTCACCGGATATGTCGTGAAAGTGTCGGGCTGGCCCGCCGCTTTCTGGTTGGCGGCGTCGGTATGTACAGTAGGGTTTCTGGCCTACCTCTGCTTTGGCCAGGCCAGAAAGCTCGTCGACTGATCGGAGCCTGCTGTTGCGAAACCCCTCGAAGAGGGCGGGACAGATCTGTAGGCGCGGAGTTGTTTGGGAAGCCAGAACTCCGGGAAGATTGTGGCTGCATCACAGATGCGATGCGCTCAGGCTTTCCTAATTTGGAAGACAACCCCCGGGGCGGCTGCGCCGCCGCCCCCTTTGACTAAGGGGGAATTCTTTCGCACCTTTACCGGCTGGAGTTCTTGAGCTATGTCTGAAGCGCTACGCGTTGACGCAAGCCAATTGAAAGAATTCACAAGGCAGGTCTTTGTCGCCACCGGATCGCCAGCTGAAGAAGCGGGTTTGGTCTCCGGGCATTTGGTTCAGGCAAACCTGATGGGGTACGACTCGCACGGAGTCATTCGCGTCTGCCAATACGTTGCGGACGCTAGAAATGGCAGAGTTGTTCCTGGCGCTCCCGTCACTCTGCACCATCAAACAGACACGACGGCTATCGTCGACTGCGGCTGGAACTTCGGCCAAGTTGGAGGCTACCGCGCGCTTCAGTGTGCGATGGAGAAAGCGCGGAGTCACAACATTTCCATCGTGGTAACAAAACGCTGCGGTCACGCGGGTCGTCTGGGAGCTTACACTCAGGCGGCCGCGGAGCAGGGATTCATTGCCCTCGGGTTTTGCAACTCTCCGCCGGGAGATGGCCACTTCGTTGCCCCCTGGGGAGGGCGGGAAGGGCGTCTCTCCACCAATCCCATGTCTTTCGCAGTACCCTGCGGAGCAGAGCCGCCCATTCTGGGCGATTTCTCAACGGCACAGACTCCAGAGGGAAAACTCAGACTCTATCTGAATCAGAAGAAGCCATTGCCGGCGGGATGGATCGTCGATGCAGCGGGGAATCCGAGCATCGATGCCGCCGATTTCTACGGCCCACCGCGAGGAGCCATTCTGCCATTCGGCGGTGAACTGGGCTACCGGGGCTTTGCGCTCGGCCTGCTGGTGGAAACGTTGGGCGGATTGATCGCAGGAACAAGTTCGGTTCAACCGCTGCCGGGCAACGGTCTCTGCCTCATCGTTGTCAACGTGGAGGCTTTCTTGCCGTCAGCCGCATTTGCGACGCTGGCCCATGAGCTGAGGGACTATGTGAAATCTTGTCCACCGGACGGGAATCATCATGAGATCACTCTTCCGGGGGAATTGGATTTTCGCGTCCTTCAGGAACGCAGCGCTTTGGGGATTCCCATAGATCCACGAACTTGGGACCAGGTCTGTGAATGTGCTGCGACCCTGGGGGTTGCCTGGTCGAAAGGTTCGGGATCAAACTAAGGCGCCGCGGCTTGGTTGTGGAGTGAAGGTTCAGAATCCATAGGAGATGTCCATGGAAAGCTCAAAAAGGTTTGTTGAGAAGATCAGAAAAGGTGGCGTCTGCATTGGAACAGGGATCACGTTCACCGATGCAACCGCGACCGAAGCCCTCTGTGACCTGCTCGACTTTGTCTGGATCGACATGGAGCACAATGCTCTTTCGTTGGAGGCCGTCCAGGCTCACATCATCGCGACCAAAGGCAGCCGAACGGTGCCCCTGGTGAGGGTTCGTGCCAATGACCCCATCCTGATCAAGCCCGTGTTGGACATCGGGGCAGCTGGCATCATCATTCCCATGGTTCGATCGGTGCAAGAGGCTACCCTGGCCGTTCAAGCGTGTCGGTATCCACCTCAAGGAATTCGCGGAATTGGCCCCCGTCGGGCTTCAAACTACGGGAGGTCGTTAGACGTCGATTTTTTCCGGAAAGCGAATGAAGAGATCCTGGTTATGGTTCAAATCGAACATCGAGATGCCGTGGAGAATCTGGACGGAATTCTCGCCGTGCCAGGCTTATCCGGCATCGCGATTGGACGAGCCGATCTCTCAGCTTCCATGGGCTACACCGGCCAGTGGGACCATCCTGAAATCGAGCGAGTTGTTGAAGAGGTCGTCCGGAAAGCTCGCAAAACCGACGTACTCGTTGGCATGGGCGGTGGAGATGATCCGGAGATTGCCGGAAAATGGGTGAAAAAAGGAGTGCAGTGGATTCAGATGGGCGGCGACTATTCGTTCATGCTGAGAGGTGCCTCCGAGGTGCTGGCGCGCATGGAAGAGTACATACGCGCGAGGACGAGTCGGTGAGGAAGCCAGAATCATGCGGTTGGATCGAGATCCCGGTCCTCGACGGAGCGATGTAACTGAAGGCCATCCAGAGATGACTCCCCTCCTAGGACAAGGAGAGGCAGCGCTGGTGGAAGCCAGCGCGGGGTGGTTGGATCCGCGACTCGGATGGACCACTCCGCAATGGCCCGTGGCCATTGCATCCCCTCTCGACTGAGGAGGGGAGTTGGCGTCGTGCATGGTTGTCCTTATTCTTAGGAATCATAAGTTGCCGGCAAAGCTGGGAGTACCTCTCTGGCTAGGAGTTCCATCGACCGCACCCACTTGTCCTTGTCATCCCAATCATGCGTCGTCATCAGCAAAGTCCCGAACCCCCCTGTCTGTTCCCACACTTCGAGTAACTGACGGATACAACTGTCGGGATCGCCAATGATACACAGGTGCTTCAGCAAGTAGTCCAAAGTCACCTCCTCATCCGCCACCTGAGAGTTGTGCTTCAGGATATTCAGCATGTTCAGCGATTTTATGATGGTGCGGATGTACTCGAATGATCTGCCAAAGGTTCCTGACACTGCATGCTTGCGGGCTTCTGCGTTGGACTCGCCGACGTAAATGCTCCGCGACACGCGCCAGTTGGAACGAGGCGGGGTGGTTCGCCCCGCCTCTTGTGCAGCTGAGGCATACGTTTTCCAATGTTCGGTCACTGTAGGGACGGGTACCAGGCTGGAACTTATAGGAAGGTATCCTCGCTGTCCTGCGAGGCGTGCCGCCATCGAATTGCTCTTAATCACACTCATCGCGATTGGAGGATGGGGTTGCTGATACGGCTTGAGCATCTGTCCTATTCCCAATTCTGCATTCGCATTGGTGACCTTCAAGTTCCAGAATTGTCCCTTGAATTCAAACGGGGCTTCAGCCTGCCACAGTTTGAGGACCATATCGATTCCTTCCAAAGTCATGAGCCCCTGAGTTTGAGCGTCCGGCAATCCGAATAGTTCGTGATCTGTTGGGACACCCCCTTGGCCAAAGGCGCAGTTCAATCGCCCGTGTGAGAGGTGATCAAGGAGGGCGAGGCGTACTGCAACATTTGCCGGGTGATGCTGTGGAATGATTGTCACGCCCGGACCCAAACGAATGGTTCGAGTTCTGGGGAAGACGTTGGCGATGAAAACATCATTCGAGGGAATCGGTTCCCATGCCACAGTGTGATGCTGGCCGATCCAGGCTTCAGTGAACCCCAGGTCTTCTGCCCGGACAATCAACTCGATGTCTTCTTCGAAACATTGGGTTCGTGGTTTTTCCGGGGGGTGCACTGGCATCATGAACAGACCCAGTTTCATAGAGTCCCCTTTTCGACAAGTGGCTTGAATCCGGCTAGACGATGCCAGCAATGCGTCTGACATCGGCCAAGCGTTCGCGCATGCCTGGAATCGTAAGAGGTGAAAGTTTATCACGCCTCAACATCGACGCCCGCGCTGCTTGCGGTCGCTGCACGAAGTCCACCCCGAACGGACGCCTGTTGGACATGGGCAGTCCTGAAAGAAAATGGCGAAGCCTTCGATAATTTGATCTCATACGGCCAGATTGAACGACTTGATACAACAGCGCCATTTGTTGCGACTCCTCTTGTCGGTGGCGTCAGCTTCCGGACCTTGCGTCGCGTCAGGACTTCTCTTCATGCGAAACCAAGCGGTTTCATCCCCTGCGACGAACGTTGAGCTTGCCGACCGGGTTCGCCGGAAGACATTTCGCCGAATCGTTCCTTTCCTTTTTGTCCTCTACATCATTGCCTATCTTGATCGCGCCAACGTTGCATTTGCAAAGCTGCCGATGTCGGCCGACCTGGGTTTTTCAGAGGCGGTCTTCGGGCTGGGAGCCGGGATTTTTTTCGTGGGATACATCGTCTTGGAAATCCCCGGAGCGTTAATCGTCGAGAGATGGAGCGCGAAAATCTGGCTGGCGCGCATCATGATCACCTGGGGAATGTGTACTGTCCTGGTTGGCTTTGTCCACACAGCCAACCAGTTTTACGTCACGCGCTGTTTACTGGGAATTGCGGAGGGCGGCTTTTTCCCGGGAGTTGTAGTGTATCTCTCCCACTGGTTTGCCAAGGAAGACCGGGCCAAGGCGATGGCTGGATTCACCATGGCTGCTCCTGCTTCGCTCGTCATTGGTGCCCCCATTTCGGCACTAATTCTACAGGCCGACTGGTTTGGACTGGCCGGATGGCGGTGGATGTTCATTCTTGAAGGTCTGCCTGCAGTAGTTTTTGGAGTGATCATTGTCTTCTTCCTGACGGATCATCCCCGCCAGGCCAGGTGGCTTGAACCTGATGAGCAGGAATGGATTGGGTCGCGCCTGGAGGACGAGAAGCAGGCGCTCCGCCGTGTTGGGCACTTGACAGTGACTCAGGGATTGAAACAGCGAAACGTCTTGCTCCTGGCCTTTGCCTGTGCCTTCGCCAACCTTTCAATGTTTGCCTTCCTGCTGTGGCTGCCAACAACAATTCGCAATGTCTCTGGGCTCTCGGTTACTGTGTCGACGATTTGTTCGGCTTTGCCATTTGGGCTCGCCATGCTGACAATCCCGATGGCCGCTCGATCTTCCGACCGCACCGGCAAGCGGAGGATTCATACGATCATTCCGCTCATACTGGCCGCAGTGTTTTTTGCACTCAGCGCTGTTCCCGGCCTTCCGTTTCCATGGGTGCTGGCTCTGCTTTGCGTCACAGGTGCGGCCGCGTTTTCGTGGGGGGTCTCCTTCTGGGTGATCCCGAGCTTGATCCTGAGTGAATCGGCTGCGGCGGCATCAATCGGCCTTATTAATATGGTGAACAGCGTGGGATCCTTCCTTGGACCGTCCATCGTTGGCTATTTGCTCACGAACGGCTACTCCCATCGTGACGTGGTGTTTTTTCTTTCCTCATGCTTCGCGGTTTCAGCAGCGCTCGTAGCCGGGGTTCGGCCAAAGCAAGGAATGAGCCTCTAAGCCGGAACACACCAAACGCCTGCAGGGTGGCAATCGGCTAGCCTGCCACAAAGACAACGCAGACTGGTCCGAACTCGCGGATCCTGTGCAATCTTTCTCGAATCGGTTCGCTTTGGTCGGTCGTCCTGTTGGGATGGAAAAATCCTGAACAGATGTGCCGAACAGGAACATTGTTCAGTGCACGGGCGGTTTTGAAAAAGCACCTTGACGTGATGTAAGATTTCGCGCACTTTACGAAACGCGACCTAGTGTATTCAAGGTACGTGAAAGCCGATGGTGAATGGGATCCCCGATTGATTCTATCGACGTCCAAACCAACCTGCGACATGTTCTTGACAGTATTGAGCGAGCCGCGCAAAAGGCAGGGCGGTCGAGAGATTCTGTAAGGTTGGTGGCAGTGTCCAAGATGGTTGGCGTCGAAGCCATCCGACAAGCGATAGCGGCTGGAGCGACCGTTCTTGGCGAGAACAAGGTGCAGGAGGCGACTTCGAAGCAGCCTCTATTGGGCGATTCCGCCGAATGGCACCTTATCGGGTCGCTGCAGAAAAACAAAGCCAACCGGGCGGCCGAAGTTTTCGATTGGATTGAATCGCTCGACGATCTTGAGCTGGCTGCAAAGCTCGATCGAGCATGCGAACGGCTCAACAAGCGATTACCGGTTCTGATTCAGGTAAATGTTGGAATGGAGGTCAGCAAGTCGGGGATTGTTGAGGAAGAGGCTGTTGAGTTTACAAGCCAGCTTTCTGCCTTTACCCATCTGGATGTTCGAGGGTTGATGGCGATTCCACCCTATTCCGAAGCCCCCGAAGACTCTCGGCCTTACTTTGTGCGGCTGCGAGAGTTGGCGCAGCGCATTCAAAGCCAGCGGCTGACCGGGGTTTCCATGAAAGAGCTTTCGATGGGAATGAGTCACGACTTTCACGTGGCCATTGAGGAAGGTGCAACGCTCGTTCGGATCGGAATGGCTATTTTTGGGCCCAGGCATTATGCCTAAGTGCAGATTGCGCACCCGAAAAGTTTTCGCTTCGCGCGAGTTCTTGCAGCAACTGGTCTGAGGCTGAAGGTCGAATGACGAAGTTCGAATGCATGCTGAAAGTCATTCGTAGTTCGACACTGCGGTAACGGCTGGCTCGGGCCGGAGGCGCCTTTGGCAGATGGCATCGACGATTCATACGATTTCATTCGCGGTGAAAGTGCAGCCCCACGCGTCGAAGACTTGTGCTGGAGGCCGGGAAGGGGAGTTTCTGAAGGTTCGGCTCGCCGCTCCGCCAGTCGACGGCAAGGCGAACGAGGCCCTCGTTGAGTTTCTGGCCCGGCGGTTGTCGATTCCGAAATCGTGCGTGGAAATCCGTTCCGGTCTTTCTTCGAGGCGAAAAGTGATTCAGGTGGAAGGTTGTTCCCAAGAGAGGTTCTTGCAGTTTCTCGGTGAGTTTGGCTCTTAGGCAGGCCGTGTCACCAACCCTGGGGGCCTGGCAGCCGCTGAAACGGAATGGATCAGATCTTCGATGAATCTTAAGCAGTTAAAAACGGGAGTGGTTGTGGTGGGCGCGCTGATTTTCCCGGGCCTGGGGCATTTGATTCTGGGAAAATGGATTCGATCCCTGCTGCTCGCTGGTTCCATTCTCAGCTTGTTTTGCTTGGGGCTGGCGGTGGATGGAAAGCTTCACGGTATGGACGCCAGCGAGTTGATTGCCCTGCTGTACTTCTTCGCCGACGCCAGTAACGGGTTGCCTTACCTGATGGCGCTCAATTGGGGATATGGCGCCGGCAGTCCGCAGAGCCAGTCGTTCGAGTACGGCAACACCTTTCTCGCAGTGGCGGGTTTGCTCAACCTCCTTGTCGTGCTGAATGCGTTCGATATCTCGGTGGGCCGAAAGAAATAGACGCAATGGAACTGTCCCATTTCACGGCTCTCACAATTTTTGCATTTTGTGTTTCAATCGTTTTTTCTCTCACCACGAAGGAATCCCCGAAGGAGAGGCTGCAGTATGCAGCCACCGTTTTTCTCACCTTTCTAGGCGTGGCGTTTGCCTTGGGTTGGGTGACGCTTCCCTTTCCACCATAGAGCTGTGCCAAGACTCAGAAATAGTGTTTGTGGCTCGAATCCTATTCCAAAACCACAACTTCATAGTCTGTCAGCGCGGGAAGGGTGAACCGCGTGCGATTCTTAGATGGGGTGAGCTGCAACCTTCCAGGCGTCTTAAGGGTGCGGGCCTGGCGAAAGTTGCCGGCGATATCGACTTGGATGCTTTGCATCGGGATGGGTGGGAAGTAACCGGTTTGCGAATGACCGGCAAGGTTGACGAAATGAACGAGAGTCCGAGCCCCTTGATTCATCAAGGTGATCTCGACAAGAGGATGAGCATTGGTTTTCAAGATGCGGCCTTCAGGCAACAGGCGGTCTATGACATCGGTCAGCAAACCGGCATGCCCTGGGGAACTGTGAAGATAATAGAGGCCGCCAATGTCCCAGGGAACCACTGCCAGACGGCTCTTGCCACGACTTTCGATCCAGAGCCCCGGTTTGTTGGTTTCAACCTGATCGATGTGAACTTTCTCAGGTGGGCCAAAGATGGAGGGTGGAATCAGGGTCAGCTCGGGTTTTTCACGCGCTTCGTACTCGAGGTAGTCACCACTTAGAAAAAGCAACTTGGTTCTGCTTAGAGACGGAAAGAGCTCAGGGGATTGAATCCGAAAATAGCCCTCGACATTGCTCCAGCGGCGGACCAACTTTCCAACTTCGAATGAAGGCGGCTGGACGCTGGCCACCAGAACATTGCCTCCGCGTTTGATGTGATGGTCGAGCTCGGCAGGCGCCCAGTTGGTGGCAATCACCAGGTCAAACTTGCGCTTCGGGTCCTCCACCCATTCCAGGTTGTCGGCGACCGCAAACGGAATGTGTTGCTCCGACAGGAGACGAAACAAGCCCCGATAGCTGTTCTGTCCATAGCCTCGTCCCGCGTTCGGTGGCCTTCCCAGCAACAGCACACGAGCGGCACTACGCTGGCCAGAGTAGTATTCCTGATTCTTCGCCAGCCACGCATATACCGGCCTTGCCGCGTCCAGCGCCTGCTGGTCCTGCTGGTCCATCGTTCCCACCATTGCCATCGCTGCCGCTCCGCCATGAGCAACGTTCTGCCAGAGGCGCAGCGCTACCTCGGCACCCGGCACCGTGGCGAAGCGCCAGGGGAAATCGACAAACGACATGCAAAGGTTCACCGCCATCTTCTCGGTTTCGGAGTTGCGAGCGCGATTCACATTGTCGCTGGCGGAGTAGGGCCAGAGAGGCAGCGGACGGCGCACCGCAGTGTTGGATTCCGACATGATGCCGTCGGTATGTTCCTGAATGTAGGTAAAGAAACCGGCCTCCGGACGTTTGGTGCGGATCAAACGGGCAAAGTCTGCTGCCACTTCGCGCGAGCTGGTGAATATGAATTGCTCGTAGTTGGCGTCGGGCTGCAAGGGCAGGTCGTGTCCAAAACGCTGTCGGAACAGGCGCTGGCAGTTGTCGCAGTGGCACAAGCCAACGTTGCGGCCACTGTAGTCGGTGGAGGGATTACCGAACATGTTAAAGAAGAGACCGGCGACGGCATAGCGTTCCAACGCCTCGGCCAAAATAATCATGGCTTGACTACGGTAGTAGCCACCGTTGATGCAAGTCGAGTAGAGGCTGTTATAGGCTACCGGGTCGCCGCCAGCCTGGCGGAAAAACCACTCCGGGTGCGCATCGAAAACCTCCTTGCGCGTCTTGCTAAAGTCAAACCGGCCAATCACCCGAATGCCTCGCGTCTGCGCTTGACGAAGCATCTCGCCAAACGTATCCCGTCCTGCAGGGAGATGAGGACTGCGGTAGTGGAACGGTACGTCGGTCGGATAGTGGGCGACGATCCCGCCCATTCCAAACAGCAGGACATTAGCCTTGAATTCGGCTACCTGTGCCGCGAGACCCGCCGGATCAAGGGCGGTGTCGGTCTCGCGCAGATTCGTCTGCACGAGCCGAATCGGCTCGCGCATCCACCATCCCTGCTGGGCGTAACCAAAGGGACCTGTGAGGTAGAGGATTGAGATGAGGGAAGCAACCCGTGCGCTCTCGAGAATCATGCGATTTCTTTAACACGATGGCGCTGAATCGGAAAGGAATTGTTGCAATGAGGGCCGCGCAGTGGGCCTGTGGCAAGGGAGGTATTCCACTGAGCCCGGCAACAAAAAAGGGCCGCTGGATCATCGATCCAGCGGCCCTTTCGAGGATTGATGTGACAGCTAGCGGCTTAGTACATCCCGCCGCCCATGCCGCCGTGACCTCCCGGAGGTCCTGCAGGTGCTTCCTTCTCCTCGGGAATTTCTGCGATCAGGGCTTCGGTCGTCAGCATGAGGCCGGCGATCGATGAGGCGTTCTGCAGTGCCGTGCGGGCCACCTTCGCCGGGTCGATGACACCGTCCTTTACCAAGTCGCCGTATTCATCCGTGGCGGCGTTGTACCCGAAGTTCTCGTTTTTCTCGTTGCGAACCCGGGCTACCACCACAGCTCCTTCGACACCAGCGTTCGAAGCAATCTGGCGAAGCGGCTCTTCCAAGGCGCGGCGAACGATGTTGACACCGATCTGCTCGTCCTCATCCAGCTTCAGCTTCTCCAGAGCGGCGATGGCGCGAATGAAAGTGACGCCGCCGCCAGCCACGATGCCTTCCTCAACGGCTGCGCGCGTGGCGTGCATGGCATCTTCCACCCGAGCCTTCTTCTCCTTCATCTCGGTTTCAGTCGCCGAACCCACCTTAATCACGGCCACTCCACCGACCAGCTTGGCGAGCCGCTCCTGCAACTTTTCGCGGTCATAGTCGGAAGTGGTCTCTTCGATCTGCGAGCGCATCTGCTTCACGCGACCCTGGATGTCGGCCCCCTTGCCGGAGCCTTCGACGATCGTGGTGTTGTCCTTGTCCACGGTGATCTTCTTGGCACGGCCCAGGTCCGCCAATTGGACGTTCTCCAGCTTGATGCCCAAGTCTTCGCTGATGACCTTGCCGCCGGTAAGGATGGCAATGTCTTCCAGCATGGCCTTGCGACGATCGCCGAAACCAGGTGCTTTGACTGCGGCGCAGTTCAGGGTGCCGCGCAGCTTGTTGACGACCAGCGTTGCCAGAGCTTCACCTTCCACTTCCTCTGCCACGATCAGGAAAGGCTTTCCGGTCTTGGCAATCTGCTCGAGCAGAGGAAGCAGATCCTTCATCGAACTGATCTTCTTCTCGTGCAGCAGAATGAAGGCATTCTCCAGCGTGGCTTCCATTCTCTCAGGGTCCGTCACGAAGTAGGGGGAGAGGTAGCCGCGATCAAACTGCATTCCCTCGACGACTTCCAGCGTCGTCTCGATGGTCTTGGCTTCTTCCACCGTGATGACCCCGTCCTTGCCCACCTTCTTCATCGCCTCGGAGATGATGTTGCCGATGTTGGCATCGCCGTTGGCTGAAACGGTGCCGACCTGGGCGATCATGTCGCCCTTGACTGGCTTGGCTTGCTTCTTGATCTCTTCGACAGCTGCTTCAACTGCGCGTTCAATCCCACGCTTCAGCGCCATCGGGTTTGCGCCGGCTGCTACCGTCTTCACGCCTTCGCGGAAGATGGCCTGGGCCAACACAGTAGCCGTTGTGGTACCGTCGCCAGCGACATCGCTGGTTTTGGAAGCTACTTCACGAACCATTTGCGCGCCCATGTTCTCCAGCGCGTCCTTCAGTTCAATTTCCTTCGCAACGGTGACGCCGTCTTTCGTAATGGTAGGAGAGCCGAACTTCTTGTCCAAAACCACGTTGCGTCCCTTCGGGCCGAGCGTGATTTTCACGGCATCGGCTAGTTGGTTCACGCCTTTCAAAATGGCCTGGCGCGACCCTTCTCCCTGAATAATCTGCTTTGCCATTAAAATCCTCCTGTGAATACGATTGTTTGATTTCGACGCTAAGAAAACAGACCGACCTTACTTCGAGGCCTTGGATTTGGCAGACTCAGCCAGGATGCCCAAAACTTCGTCTTCGCGAATGATGAGATACTCTTCCCCTTCGACCTTGATGTCCGTTCCGGAATACTTACCAAAGAGAACGTGGTCGCCTTCTTTGACCTCGAGCGTAATCTTGGTGCCATTATCCAGGATCTTGCCGTTGCCGACAGCGACAACCACACCTTCCTGCGGCTTCTCCTTGGCGGTGTCGGGAATGATGATTCCGCCTTTGATGCTCTCCTTCTCTTCGATCCGCTTAAGCAGGATCCGATCGTGAAGAGGTCTGACTTTCATCGTGCGATCTCCTTTCGGTTTGTGGGTTTCAAACAGTGCGATACTCGAGCCCGGGGGTTGTTAGCACTCTCTGATGACGAGTGCCAATACTAGAGAAAGCCCCTACACGTGTCAAGAAGGTTTTTCCGCCTTCTCTGAGGAAGCCCTAATGGCCAATTGGCTCTGTCGTTCGGAGTGGTTGAATGTGGGGTCCTATCGTAAAATGTGGTATTCCAGTTACTTACGGAGTCCTAGGGAAGGGATCTTGGAAGGTGCGACCTTTCGGTGCTCGTCGGGTACTTCTTTGAAAACCCTAAAGGCGCTTGGCTGATTTAGTGCTTTTTGCGGGAGTGGTGGTTGTAGGAAGAGAGCCTCTTATTGAGGGTATTTCGATGAATCCCCATGGCTTTCGCCGCTTTGGTTTGGTTCCCTTTGTTCTTTTCCAAAGACGTCATGATGAACTTACGTTCGAACTCACCAAGGGCTTCGTCGTACCGCAAACCCCGGTCGATCATTTCAGAAACGAGTGCTTCCAATTGCTCTTTCACAACAGACTCCTACAAATGAGGGCACCTGATTGAATATCAAATGCCCAGCTCACTAACTCTTAGCTGCTTTTTCCCAGAGAGCACGAACTTGGTCGTATCCTTCAAGAAACTGCTTTTTCAAGGGGGATGGCGTCACCGCCGCGAGAACCCGGGCACTCAACAGCAAATAAGGTCCCAACATCGCTTGCTGGACAGTCTCAATCCGGACTGGAAAAGCGGTCAACCCCAGGAAAATGACAGAGCCCACCAGCCAGCCTCTGGTGAAACCGAAGGCTGCCCCCAAGAGCCGATCGAACCACTGCAGGTCAACGACCCGGAGAAACTTGGTTACGACAAACGAGACGACCGCGCCTGCCAGTAAGACCCCTAGAAAAACCAGCGCAAACCCCAAGAGGGAGGCAATTGCCTCGGTCTTCACATAGGCTGAAAAGAGGCTCCCCGCTTGCGGGTAAAACCATGACGCCAAAAGCAAGCCAAGGATCACAGCGGCCAAGCTGATTGCCTCTCGCGCAAACCCTTTCAGGATGCTGGTGATGACCGATGAAACGACGATCACCACGACGATCCAATCCAAAACGTTGAGCTCAGAAATGAAAGACATCGACCACAAGCCCTACGTCATCTTCATTCCAGTTAGCCGCTCGTAGGCCTCAACGTACTTTGCGCTTGTCCCGATCACCACGCGGTCTGGCAATGCTGGCGCTGGTGGTTGTTTGTTCCAACCGCTTGCTTCCAGGTAGTCTCGAACAAACTGCTTGTCGAATGAATCCTGAGGCCTACCCTCCGCATATCCGTCGGCCGGCCAGAACCTCGAAGAGTCGGGCGTGAGTACTTCATCGATAAGGATGATCTCACCTTCATACACTCCAAACTCCAGCTTGGTGTCGGCAATGATAATTCCCCGCGACGCGGCATAAGCAGATGCTTTGCGATAGATGCTAAGCGTGGTCTCCCGCAGCCGTTGAGCAATGTCGCTGCCCACGAGATGGCTCATTTGCTCGAACGAGATATTCACGTCGTGCCCGCTGCTTGCCTTGGTGGCCGGCGTGAAGATTGGCTCCGGCAATTGAGAAGACTCCACCAGGCCCTTCGGCAGAGCGATGCCACACACCGAGGTTTGCTGCCGGTATTCTTTCCATCCTGAACCGGCCAGATAGCCTCGCGCGACGCACTCCACCGGAAAGGGCTGGGCCTTTCTTACCAGCATGGAGCGGCCTTCAAGCAGGGGGGCATACTCGCTCAACTCAGCGGGATACTCAGACGTTGATGCCGAGATCAAATGATTGGGGATGATGTCTTTCATCATCTCAAACCAGAACAGGGAAATCTGTGTCAGCACCTTGCCTTTTAGCGGGATGCCACTGCCGAGAATGAAGTCGAAAGCCGAAATGCGGTCCGTGGCAACGATCAGGAGTTGATCCCCGACTGCATAAATGTCCCGGACCTTGCCGCGTCCGAACAGCTTGAGTCGCGGCAAGGCTGCTTGCAATTGAACTGATGAGGTGCTCATGAGTCGATTTGTGGCAAGGTTGAACGTTCAGGAAAAAGTGCAGAGAGTGAAAGAAGCAAGCTTCATTTCTTCGAGCGCGGGGAAGCAATTTGGAGCAGCCTGCTCTCTGAAGCGAGCCGCCATTGTAGTCCAAAAGTCCCACATGTCAAGAAGGTTGAAAAGAGATCCCGAGACTGTGAGCAGTTGCCTGAAGATCATCAACCCAAGCGGGTTTCCAGCCGCCCCCAAGAGCCCGCATTCCCAGCGCATTTGCCGGGCAGCTTCATCAACCGCTTATTGGAACTGCACTGAAACGATCTTGGAAATGCCCGCTTCCTGCATGGTCACACCGTACAAAGTGTCGGCAGCCTCCATGGTTCGTTTGCTGTGCGTGATGAGCAGAAACTGGGTTCCGGTACTCATGGACTTGATCATCTCGGCATACCGGCCCGTGTTGATCTCGTCGAGTGGCGCATCCACTTCGTCCAGCACACAAAAAGGACTGGGCTGAAACTTGAAAATCGCCAGCAGCAGGGCGATGGCTGTCAGAGCCTTCTCTCCGCCTGAAAGAAGCAACACATTCTGCAGTCGTTTCCCGGGTGGCTGAGCGATGATTTCAATGCCACTCTCCAGTTCGTCCTGTTCGTCGAGCAGCTTCATTTCTCCGTGCCCGCCGCCAAACAGGTTCCTGAAACTCTCCTGGAAATTGGAGTTGATTGCCGTGAACGCCTCGCGGAACTGCTCGCGAGAAACCTGGTCGATTTCCTTAATGGCGGCGCTTGTGTCTTCAATCGAATCGAGCAGGTCTTGCCGCTGAGTCGTCAGGAACTGGAAACGCTGTTCGCATTCCTGATACTCCTCCAAAGCCATCATGTTGACCGGCCCCATGGATTCGATCTTGTCCTTCAGATCCGTGTACTCTTGGTTAAGCTGGGTAAACTCAGCCTCTTCCAACGCCGGGGGTGTCTCGGGACGGATCTCCGCGAGGCCGACGCCGAGTTCCTTAACGCAAGTCTCTTCAAGGTGCCCGAGGTCTGAACTTAGCCGGGCCCGATCGATTTCAAGCTGGGTCTTCTCGCTCTGAACCTCTTCGAGTTGGGTCCGCATGGCTTGCAGATCCTGGTCAGCGGCCGTCTGCCTGGAGCGTAACTCGGTGAGATCGTTCTCGCGCGAACGAAGCTCGGCTTCCAGGGAAGCCCTCTGGACTGCCTGCTGAAACAAGGTCTCCTCCAACTGCCGGATGGAGGCCTGAATCTCACTACACTGGGTCGCCCAAGCCGACTTTTGCCCTTCCAGCCGTTCACGGCGCTGCTGGCTCTCCCTCAGGCTGGCGTCGAGCCGCGCCAGTTCCGTTTCGGCAGCGAGTGTGCGCTCCCGAAAGGTGGCCAGTTCCGACCGCAGTTCGCTGAGGCCGTGAGCTTCCTGAAGCGATCTTTCCTTGAGTTTTTTCAGATTCTCGGATTGCGAGGCGAGCAGAACCTCGATCTCCACCTTGCGCTGCTGCGCAGTGGCTATGGTCTCGGTGCATTGTGTCCGGCGCAACAACGCCTGGGCTTTTTCGCTTTCGGTCCGCTGGAGTTCCAAAGCCGCCAGATTCTGCCGCTGCCCTGAACGGTCTAGTTCGTTCAGAATCTGCTTCAGCCGGAGATCGGTTGCGAAGAGGTTCTTCTCTAGCTCCTGGGCGGTTTGGCGAACCTCGAGCAGCGACTCCTCACGTCCATTGATGGCTTGCTGCAGAACTTCCTGTTTCTCTTGCTGCTCGGCGATGCTGCGCTCAAGCGAGGCAGCTTTGCGTTGCAGATCACGAATCTCGCGTTTAAGTGTCAGGTGCCCAACAGCTGGTTTCCCCCCTCCCGAAACGAGGCGCCCCCGTACCACATCACCGTCGGGCGAGAGAAACACCAGGGCAGGGAACTGCCTTCCCAGTTGAACGGCACGGTCAAAACTGGACGTGACAAACGTCGCAGAAAGATGGGGGAGAGCTTCCTCGACCGCTGCGGCGTAATTCTTCGAGATACGAATCACCTGCTTCAGCGGGACCAAGGAAGGATCCTCTCGCAAGGCTTCGGCTCGGGAGACCTGAGAGCGATCATCGTTGACGGATGCGTTGCCGCCATATAGGAGAAAGGTGGAGCGTCCGGCGCTTCGGTCCCGCAGCAGGGAAATGCCCGATTGCACAGCGGCGTTCTCCTCAACCAGCAGGAACTCCAGCTCTTGCCTGAGAAATTCCTCCACCATGGTTTCATAGGGACCCTCGACTTCTACCCAGTCCGCGAGAATGCCAGGCGTTTGAAACTGGCCGGACGTTGCCTCACGCGAAGCCGAGAGCAACAGGCGGACTGCCTCCGTGGAATAGGCGTGGTGTGCCGCCAGTTCCTCCAGGGACTTCACCCGGTGGGTTGCCGAGCTGAACTGGTCCTTGCTCTCGGTCAGCAGGTCCAGGTTGGCGGCTGCCTGGGATTTCAAATCCGCCAGTGCCCTTGCAAGATCTGAAATCTGCTGCTGGTGCTCTGCCAGCTGTTTGGATTCGCCTCTCTGTTGCTGGGCAGAGGCCTCCTGCTCTTCTGCCAGACGTATCCGCAATGCCGCGGTTTCATCGCGCTCCTGGTGCAAGCGCTTCAATTGATTCTCGAGACGAACATCGAGATCATCCATCTGTTGGAGTTGATTCTTCTGGGCCGATTCCAGACTTACACACTCGAGCAGCTCGGAACGATGCTGGTCGTTGGATCGTTCCAACCCCTCGACCTCTGCCTGAATGGCCTGGTAGTTCGAGTTCTGCGCCAGAAATTCCTGCTGAATGCGCTCGAATTGTTCAACCGCTGCCGCCAAGGACTGCCGCTTCAGAGCCGCATCAGCCTCCAGTTGAGACTCCTGCTGGAGCAACTGTTCAATCTCGCGACTATTTTCTATCGAGCGGGCTTCGAGTTCCTTGAGTTGCTCTTTCTGATAGTGAGTGCGCTGCTGGCCCCGGTCCGTTTCGAGAATGAGTTGGGAGAGTTGCTCGCGCATTTCCTTCAGCTGGCTCTCGAGATTGAAAATGGAAACATTGGTTTCCCGAAAGCGCACCTCCTCTTCCTCAATACGCAGGTGCTGTTGACGGAAACGCGTTGTGACTTCCAGTAATTGCTCGCCGCTCTGAGTTAGCAGGCGATCCAGGGACACAGCGCGCGCGTTGAAGAGATTTCTGGAGAGCTCGCGCATGCGCTCGCGCAACTCCCGGTAGCGCTTGGCTTTTGCGGCCTGCCGTTTTAGCGAACCTAACTGCTTGGAAACTTCTTCGGTGATGTCATTGACGCGCAGCAGATTCTGCCGCGCCTGTTCCAGTTTGGACTCTGCCAGTTTTCGCTTGGACTTGAATTTGGTGATGCCGGCCGCTTCCTCAATGATCGAGCGACGGTCTGATGGCTTGGAGCTGAGAATCAGGCCGACACGACCCTGTTCAATGATGGCGTAAGAGTCGGGTCCCAGGCCGGTTCCCAAAAAAATATCGTGAATATCACGCAAGCGCACTTGTCGTCCGTTCAGAAGATATTCACTTTCTCCGGAGCGGAAAAGGCGCCGCGACACGACGAGTTCGCCCGGTTTCGGATGGAACTTGGGCCGGCGCTTCCGCTTTGTTGCGACGGCGACTGGTGCGCTGAGAGCAGCTTCTTCGGCATCTTCAGCCGGTTCTCCAATCGCTTCCTCGCCTGCCGGTTCGTCGCTTTCGAAAGACTCGAGCGCGTCGCTCCCATTGCCGGACTCCATGGCTCGCAATTCCGGAACAAACGGGTCGTTGGCTTCCTTCAACACTTCGGGATCTATCAGCGTCAGAGTTACCTCAGCCAGGCCCAAGGGCAGCCGGGCTCGGGTTCCGTTGAAAATGACGTCCTCCATCCGGCCGCCGCGCAGAGACTTGGCGCTCTGCTCGCCCAACACCCAGGCGATGGCGTCAGAGACATTGCTTTTCCCGCAGCCATTCGGACCAACAATGCCGGTGATCCCCGAACCTTCAAAGACCATTTCCATTTTGTCGGCGAACGATTTGAAACCTTGGATCTGGATTCTCTTGAGTTTTAACAAGGAGGTTAGTTCCCGAGGTGAGAGATTAGGTCAATTTCACAGCAACGACCGGCTTGCGTCTTGAATTTCTCTTGCGGATTTATTCCGGCTTCCTGAAAGAACGCGGAAGTCTAGCATGATCAAAAATCCGTGTAAACAAACACGGGAATGGCGCGCCCGTATTGACTTTTCAGGCACCGGAGTCTATTCTCGGAAGCGTTTGTGAGAAAGGATTCCAGGCACGTGCTCAAGATCTCAAATACCCTTTCCGGGAAGCTGGAAGAGTTCCATCCGCTCGACGAAAATCAGGTTCGTATGTACACCTGCGGACCGACGGTTTACGACTACGCCCATATCGGGAACTTTCGCACCTTCATCTTTCAAGATGTGTTGAAGCGGTATCTGAGATTCAAGGGCTATCAGGTTTCCCACGTCATGAATATTACCGACGTGGACGACAAAACCATTCGAAACTCGGGAGCCGCGAACCCAATCCAACTGCGGGAGTACACCGACCGGTTCACCGCAGCCTTCTTTGAGGACTGCGGCAGATTGCACATCGTGCGTCCTGACGTCGTTGCCCACGCCACCGATCACATTTCGGAAATGGTCACTCTCATCCAGACGTTGAACTCAAAGGGGTTCACCTACGAGAAAGAAGGATCGATCTATTTCAGGATTTCCCAATTCAAAGACTACGGCAAATTGTCGAAGCTCGACGCCGAAGGCATCATGGCGGGCGCTCGTGTGGATGTTGATGAGTATGGCAAGCAGGACGCCCGAGACTTTGTTCTTTGGAAAGCCACCAAGAACGGAGAGCCACATTGGGAGACCACTTTGGGTCCAGGTCGACCGGGATGGCACGTGGAGTGTTCGGCCATGAGCATGAAGTATCTCGGTGAATCCTTCGATCTACACTGCGGGGCTGTGGACCTGGTCTTTCCGCACCACGAGAATGAGATTGCACAGAGCGAAGCCGCTACCGAGAAACCCTTTGTTCGTTACTGGATGCATGGCGAGCATCTCATCGTCGAAGGCGAGAAGATGTCGAAGTCGAAGGGCAATTTCTATACGCTTCGGGATCTGGAAGAGAAGTGCATCGATCCCCTGGCTGTACGGTATGCGCTTCAGAGCGTGCCTTATCGACGCCAGCTGAACTTCACCTTCGATCTTCTGCACCAGGCTGGAAAATCACTCGCCCGTCTGCAGGACTTCAAGTTGCGGTTGACCACCGAGAAATTGAAGCCGGGCAGCAGCCAGAAAATTCAGGACACGACGGCAGCAGCCCTCCGGGATTTCGAGCGCGCCATGGATGATGATCTGAATACGGCTCAGGCGCTGGCGGCTGTGTTTGATTGGGTGCGTGATTTGAACACGGAGCTTTCGGAAGGCCGGTTCCTCGAAGACGACCGACAGACGGCACTGCGCGCATTGGAACGGTTCAATCAGGTGCTGGAACTGTGGCAATCGGACGACGCGGAGATCGACGACAAGATCCGGAGCCTCATCGAGCAGCGCACCCAGGCCAGAAACTCTCGCAACTTCGCGCTGGCCGACCAGATCCGCGACCAGATTCATGAACTGGGTTATGTCATCGAGGACACGAAGGAAGGTATCCGCTGGAAAAAGCGGTAGCCAGCGAGCAACGGGCCACTTCTGCGAACCTATCTGATACAGCCACAATCGCAATCATCAACTCCCCTCGCCCCAACGCGGGAGAGGGGCTGGGGGTGAGGGGGAATCTTGGTCGGTTGAAGTCAGTCATCTCTGGGATTCCCTATCTCTGCCGTAAGCAGCTTTCCTCCTCAGGTCTGAACCACCATGGCCAAGAACCCCTGGATCAACGTCACCTCTCCGCTCCCAGGTCCAAGAGCCCAGGTAATCCTCGCTCAAGACCGAAAGTACGTTTCACCTTCCTATAGTCGTCCTTACCCACTGGTGGCCGATAGGGCCGAAGGCATGGTGGTCACCGATGTGGACGGGAACACCTTCCTGGATTTTGCCGCCGGCATCGCTGTCTGCGCCACCGGCCATTGCCATCCTCGGATCGTGAAAGTCATCCAAGAGCAGGCCGCCCAGTTGATCCATCTTTCTGGCACAGACTTCTACTACCCTCAACTCGCAGCGCTCGCGCAGAAGTTGGCCGAGATAGTTCCAGGATCTGGGGATAAGAAGGTCTACTTTGGAAACTCGGGCACAGAAGCCATTGAAGCGGCGTTGAAGCTGGCACGCTACGCCACTGGCAGGAAGAAGTTCATTGCGTTCTACGGAGCGTTCCATGGCCGAACTCTTGGCGCTCTTTCACTGACTGCCAGCAAACCTGTGCAGCGCAGAGGATTCGGGCCACTCTTGGAAGGCGTGACGCACGTTCCTTATCCATACTGTTACCACTGTCCCGACAGGCCTGCTGATGGCGGCTGCCATCCTTCCTGCCTTCGGATGATTGAGGATCAACTATTCAAGACCATCCTCAGCCCCGATGAGGTTGCGGCCATCGTTTTCGAGCCCATCCAGGGAGAAGGCGGATACATCGTGCCTCCCGCAGAGTTCTTTGAAGAGTTGAAACGGCTGTCCAGGAAGTACGGCATCCTTCTGATTGCTGATGAGGTACAGTCTGGCATGGGGCGGACTGGAAAAATGTTCGCCGTTGAGCATTTTGGCATCGAGCCTGACATCATCGCCCTTGCGAAAGGGATCGCTTCCGGTTTGCCTTTGGGAGCAATTGTGGCGCGGGCCGACCTCATGAGCTGGCCGCCAGGCTCACATGCATCCACGTTTGGCGGCAATCCGATCAGTTGCGCTGCCGCGCTGGAAACGATTCGGCTGATCGAAGAAGAGTTGATGCAGAACGCTGCTGTGATCGGCGAGCATCTATTGGGATCTCTTCGAGAGTTGATGACTCGATGCACGCTGATCGGCGATGTGCGAGGGCGTGGCCTGATGATTGGAGTCGAACTGGTCAAGAACCAGGCGACGAAAGAAAAAGCCGGGGCTTGGCGCGACCTGGCAGTTCAGCGGTGCTTCGAAAGAGGATTGCTCATTCTGGGTTGTGGCGAGAATACATTGCGCCTGATGCCCCCGCTGATTGTTAGCCGCGCTCAGGCTGATGCTGCGCTGGAGATTCTTGAAGAAGTTCTATTCGAGATTGGCGGAAAACAAATCGCGTAGCTCCTTCGTATAGGAGGCTGCGCGGCACAAGGTTGAGTTGTTTGCAGCCCGGTTGAACTCCAATGTCTTGGGTAGTGCTGAACACGTTTTTCTCACATCTCAGGGCTGCTCTGAAGAACCGCCAATCGGCAAGGAAAGCGGATCCGCGAAGGTTCTTCAAACAGGAGAGAGGCTCTGTCGGGAGAGCTTATCGCTTATCGCTATCTCCGCCAGCAAGGATACAAGATCGTTGCGCGTAACTATCGAAAGCGCTTTGGCGAAGTGGATCTCATCGGTTGGGATGGCGAGACGCTCGCGTTTGTCGAAGTGAAGTCCCGGACAGATCACGCTCGCGGCAGACCGGAAGAGGCGGTGCATCGCAACAAGCAACGCCAAATCTGCCGAGTCGCTCGCGAGTATAGAAGCCGCCATCGCCTCCATGATATAAACTATCGATTCGACATCGTCACCATTGAAGGCATTGCCGGGCAGGAGTGCGTAGACCTGCTCAAGGACGCTTTTGGCGATGAGCGTTGGTGACGTTGCCTACTAATCGTCCTGTAAGCGTTGACTCTCACCGTGGCTTTCTCATGGACACAGGTCTCATGAACAGTTCTCTTTCGCTAAACCGTCGGCAGTTGCTGCTTGCCGGCCTCGGTGCAGTGGTTCCATGGGCGCAGCAGACGAAAGCGCCGGTGGTGAACGGCGCTGAGCACGCTTGGGTGCTGAACTCGAAGTACCCGATGACGCCAGAGATGGCGGTGTGCCCCACCAATCTGCCCAATCACGAGTATTCAGCCGAGTTTCTGCTAGCGGAGATGAAGACCTACAAGGTAGATCACGTCGTGATTTCGCATGTCTGTTATTACGGGCGCGACAACTCGTACGCAAGCTACTGCGTGAAGCAGTATCCGGGACGATTTGCCGCGATCGGCCTGCTGGTGGGACATCGCCTCCATGCTCCCGACGACCGGGAGAATCCGTCGAGGTTGGAGCGATTGATCAAGGAAGATGGTCTGATTGGGTTGCGGCTGAGCCCGATCTACAATCGCGACGTGGTTTGGCTGAACGATCCGGCTTGCTATCCGCTGTGGAAGAAGGCCGAGCAGCTTGGGGCGACGTTCAATATTTTCCTGGCGCCTCATCAAGTGAAGCAAGTGGGAGACATGGCGGCCCGGTTTCCCGGGGTGAATGTGGTTATCGATCATATCGCCATGATCGACATAACGGCGCCCGATTCGGCAGGATTCGGGCCGCTGCTCGATCTGGCGAAGTTGCCGAACGTGTATGTGCGCACATCGCTGCACAATCCATCGAAGACGAAGGAGATGCCTTACCGCGATGTGTGGCCGTTTCTCCGCCGCATGTATGACTCCTTCGGCCCACGGCGGATGGTATGGGCAAATTTCTTCGAGTATCAAATCATGAAGGAGATGATTCCGTTCTTTACGGCGGAGGACAAGGAGTGGATCCTGGGGCGCACCGCGCACCGGTTGTACGGGTTTGGGAAGGCCGCCGGTTGAAAGCGGTTTGGAGTATCATCTGAGAATCGTGATGCCTACGATTGCCCGCCAAACGAGGTGAACCAATGCCAGCCACTTATTACTGGATTGTCACAGGTTGGCACGACTTGAATTGGGAATGTTAGCCGAGAGATCGTAGGAGGCGTCCTCCGGACGGCGACCTTGCCGATCAACCGCCGCCCCGAGTCGCCGCACGGAGCGCGCCTGGCACGTTCTAGACCGGCTGCCGAAATACCTCGCCGCGATAGCGATAGCAGTACTTATCTGATCTCATCCGAACATCGGGGCGGCCCGAGTCTAAGCAAGGACCCCAACCTGTGAAAGAAAATGCCCTCCGCTGGCTCGAGCAAGCCTACCTAAACCCCTACTCTCCACTGATCTGGCTTAAGGTAGATCCATGGTTTGATCGCCTCCGCGGGGGGACGAATTCATTGCATTGCTTAGGCGCATCCCGCTTGAAGGAGGTGCGGCCGGAAGCGCATGGAGCAGCCGCTCACTTGGTAGATTGCGTTTCTCTTTGAAGCTCTATAAGCTCATTCGAAGAACTGGGTCTACACCATTTCTCAGCCAGCACAAAAAGGGGAAACGGAAAACCGACCTCGCCTGTCAGGCCGGAGCAGTCTTTGCAGATTGATTCGGACAAGGGCGTCCGACTAAGACTCCAGAATCGGGGAGCAGGCAAGGGGGTTCGCGTGAATCCCTATTTCACAGTGTTGATATTGCATCTCAAAACAAAAGGAGAGAAATCGATGATCATCCTGGAAAGATTGAAACCTATAGCTCTGGGCTCTCTCGCGGCAATCGCCTTGTCGCTGGTTTGTTTTTGGGTGATTGGAGATTTCATCGCCGCGGCGAACGTGAACGGTAACGATAACAACATTGCGGTTATGGACGACTGTCTGCCTGGTGACCCTGCTTGGAACCCCACTGGCGGCTGCGGACTGAAACCGCACCAAGGGGACGTCTCCTTCGCTGAGTTTGGCGCGCTGCTGCGTTCTCCACTGACGATTCCCCCGAATGCGTTTCTTATTGGCCACCCCTCCTGGCGGAACGAACCTTCCCACGTCACTGTCAAGTCAGGGAAGACCGTTCATGTGAGGAACAGGGGCGGCCGGGGCCACACTTTTACGGAGGTCACGGATTTCGGCGGTGGCTTCATTAATGACCTCAACATCGGACTTTCCCCGGCACCGCAGTGTACCCAGGGTGCGATCCCCTTGGCACCTGGCGCGACGGTCACGCTGACGAGTCTCGCTCCCGGCCTCCACAAGTTCCAGTGCTGCATACATCCTTGGATGCGTGCAACGATCCGCGTGGAATAACTTAGAAGGCAGTTAGGGGCGGTAGATGAGGGCGAAGCCGGGGCTGTGGCCGTGCGCACACAAGGTCCCAACGTGTCACTCATCAATATCTCTGCAAACCGAGCGACATCGATTTCTTGATCGCTAGTGTCGCGCGAGCCTGGGAGGCGTGCCGGGTTGGTGGGTGAGCTGCGTCAGCTGGGGTCTCCGTCAGTTGGGGTCACCCCCCTAAATATTTTGAATCTCACCTAGTTTCCTGTTTCATATTTGGCTTTAAAGGCTGACCCGCACTTCACGGCCCCTCCCTACATCGCGGTCCAGCCGCCGTCGACCGGGAACGCCACGCCCGTGACGAACGACGACTCGTCCGACGCGAGGAAGAGCGCGGCCGCAGCGATCTCCTCCGGTCGAGCCAGCCGCCTTATTGCGTGGTTCGCGATCAGCGGCGCGATCACGGCGTCGGGATCAGGAGCATCCTTGAGGCGCGATTCAGTCTGCTCCGTCCGGGTCGATCCGGGGCACAGGCAGTTGACCCTGATGTTTTGCTGTGCGTAATCGAGTGCCGCCGCCTTCGTCATGAGTACGATGCCGCCCTTCGCCGTACACAGCGCGGCGCCTCCTGCCCAGCCGACCAGGCCGACAGCCGAAGCGACATTGATCACAGAGCCGCCCCCGTTCGCAAGGAGATGCGGGATCCCGAACTTGCTGCAGAGAAACGTTCCCCTGATGTTGGTGCGCATGACCCGGTCGAAACCGTCGATATCGAGGGTGTGGATCTGACCGAAGACGCCGTGGCTGCTCCCAGCGTTGTTGTACAGCACGTCGAGCTTGCCGAAGCGGCCAACCACAGCGCTCGTCATTGCTTCGACGCTGGCGGGGTTGCCTACATCGCAGAGGAAGAACTCGGCGTCGCCTCCTTCCGCGCGAACTGACTCGGCAGCGGCCCGGCCGGTCGCTTCATCGACATCGACGATCGCGACCTTCGAGCCCTCGCGCGCGAAAAGATGGGCTGCAGCGTAGCCCATCCCCGCGCCTGCGCCGGTGATGATCGAGACCTTGTTCGCTAAACGCACGGTGGACCTCCTGCTCTGGGAACTGGGTCCGTCTTAAATATCAAATTTCATCTACCCTCCATACTTTCATATTTGATTCATAAGGGCATCACTTCCTCCCCGCTTCCTTCCTCACTTCCGCTCGCCCCTCGACCACCCTCACTTCCTCCGTCTCACTTCCTCACTCGGGATGTTCATCAAAGTTTTTCACGTCGCGTTGCGGCGCCACGTTCGGTGAAAAGCAGCGTCCCCCCTTGCACAAGGGGGGACTTCAGGGGGGTTTTAGGGAGCAACCCACGAAACCTCCCTGGACCTCAGCTTGTGCGGCCACCCATTTCCAGAGGCTATCTTGAGGGACAAGCTCACTCGGGCTTCCGGCTAGCTCGCCCCGCGAGGATAACACCTACACGCGCCTGCTGGCGTCCGGCCGCTGCTGAGCGTTCGCGGCCATACGACAATCATCGGGGGCAAGCCGGATGCCGGCCGCCTTGGAGGGCGCCCAACAAGTACCATGAGCGCCATTTTTGTTGTACACTTCTCGCTCCCTAACCCCCGATCATTCCTAACCCCCAATCAATCGAATCGAAGCGAAAGGAGAACGCTCGTGAAAACCATCCTCGCATCGGCAGTTCTTTTTCTTGCGACAACTGCCAACGTGGCACAAGGGCAAGCGGTCGCACCGACAATCCTAAGAATCGACCTGGAAAACTTTGTGCAGTACTTTGAGGATACGTCGGATCTCTCGCTGTTTGCGACGAATCAGGGCATCACGACTGCGAACCCGCCAAGGAACTTTGGAAACGCCGTGGTCCTGGCGGACATCGTGGCCGTCAATGGCCAGCCTGCCAAGGGCACATTTCTTGAAAACCAGCGGGGGGTTCTTCTCAGGCCGTCTCCCGCCGCCGGCCAGGCGATAGCCGACACCGTGCGGAATAATCTGCGACTCTCCACGTTTGAGATCCTGACGAGCGATGGTACGCCGATCGGGACCATCATGGCCACCGGTCTGGCAGGCGGCCCTCCTCCTCCCGGCGCGCCTCTCGACGTCGTGGTGCACAATGGCACAATCGTCGGTGGCACCGGGGCTTTTTTCGGAGCGCGCGGGTATTTTGGCGGAGGGCCGGCCGTTGCTATCCGTTTCGCGTCGATGACTGAGGATCCCGCCAACCGGCGCAGACACGGAGGCGGTAAAACTCGGGCCGTATTGCATGTGATCCCTCTGGCTCGGCCGGAGATTTTGACCACTTCCAGCGTTCCGGCTATCTTTCACTCAGACTTTTCACCAGTAACTGCAGCCCAGCCGGCGCGCGCCGGGGAAGGGCTGATTTTGGTTGCAACCGGCCTTGGTCCCACGCGCCCGGGCGTCGATCCCGGCAAGCCATTCCCGGCGGATCCACTGCCACAGGTTAATTCGCCGCTGGAGGTGACGGTTAATGGAAGACCGGCAGAGATCCTTCTCAGTATCGGACGGCCCGGCACCACCGACAGGTATCGAGTGGACTTTCGGGTCCCCGAGGGGACGACCGCGGGACCGGCCACCCTTCAATTGACCACGGCGTGGATTGCAGGGCCAGAAGCGACGATAGCGATTCAGTAGGTCTTTGGCGGACAGAATAAACAGTTCTCATCTCGGTAGTGGATTCTGCAGCATTGGGGAACAATGATCAGGTCGCACTGTCGAACTCGGGCTTTATGATGGCGCAACGACTGGGAGGACACCATGAAACAAGCCGCGGAAGCACCGGTAGGACTCACTCGTCGCAGTCTCTTTCGAGCGCTCGCTGGGGCCTCAGGAGTGTTCGCTGCCAAGACAGGAATGCCAGCAACCTCGCCACGCGAGGATAACATCTACACCCGCGTGCTGGGCGTCCGGCCGCTGCTGAGTGTTCGCGGCCATACGACACTCATCGGCGGCTGCCGGATGCCGGCCGAGGTCTTGCGGGCGATGGCGGAAGCCAACGACTACTTCGTCGACATGGTCGAGCTGAACGCCGCCGCCGGCAGGCGGATCGCCGAAGTGATGAAGGCGGAAGCGGCGCTGGTCACAGCGGGCTCGTTCTCGGCAATGATCCTGGGCGCAGCCGCCTGCCTGACCGGGACCGACCGCTCCAGGGTAGACGCCCTGCCACACCCAACCTGGGCGAAACGGGAGTGTCTCACTCAGAAGGCCCATCGGTTCGACTACGACCGTGCCTACCGCGCTGCAGGGATGGCAATGGTGGACGTCGAGACCAAAGAACAGCTCATCAACACCATCTGCGAGCGGACAGCCATGCTGGCGGTGCTGGCGAGCGTGGAGCGGAACGCGAAGCCCGGCGTCCTACTCCCTCAGGAGTTCGTAGAAATCGGCAGAAAGGCTGGCGTGCCAGTGCTCATCGATGCTGCTTCGGAGCTCCCTCCGGAATCGGTTCTCACCCGCTACACGACCATGGGAGCCGACCTGGTGGTCGTCAGCGGCGGGAAGGGACTCGAAGGGCCGCAGTCCACCGGGATTCTGGCGGGACGGAAGGACCTCATCGAAGCGGCGTCGCTGAACCACTCTCCCAACACCGCCATTGGGCGCGGCATGAAGGTGGGAAAGGAAGAAATCGTTGGAGTGATCACCGCACTCAACCGCTATCTTCGGCTCGATCACGAGGTCGTGCAGGAGGGCTGGAACAAGAAAACGCGCTACATTGCGGAGCAACTTCAGGGAATCTCCGGACTCAATGCCGAGTACCGGATCAACGCCTACGGGTTTGGAGAGATCCGAATCAGCTGGGACCGCGCGAAGATCCCGCTAACCGGGAAACAGGCCGCCGAAAAGCTAAAAAACGGGCAGCCGCGCATCGTCTACTACGACGATGACGAAGGTGGGGTCCTGCAGACCCGCACCATGGTCGAGGGCGAGGAGATCTTAGCCGCACGCCGGCTGCGGCAATTCTTTCGGGACGAAGCGCCGCTGCGAACATGACCTCAGGACTCCGCCAGCGACCCAGATACAGGGCAGGCAGAGTCGCCACGGTTGCTGAGAGGATGGTTTGGTCTGGGGAGAAGCCAATATTTGATTTTTAAGGGCTGACCCTCGATTCCCTCTCGATTCCCTCGATTACTCCGAATAGAAAAAGAGCAACAGACCTGACATGTCTGCATGCCTGATCTTCAGCCATTCCAGATCCACCTCGCGGCGGAACAGGCTACGCATGTGCGCCGCATATCCGAAGTATCTATGGAGTGTGACTATCTCAGGGTTGATGTCCAATGGATTCGCTCCCAGCGAATGGTGGCCTTTCTCCACTTTTCAAAGATCTGGTCTGTGACCTCACCCAACTGGTACGAATGATTGGTGCAGCCAACAAAGGCGTCGTCAAACGCTTCGATGGCGAGGAGAATTAGGTCCCTGGCTAGACTCCTGGTTACTACCACAGAAGGCACTCGAAGCTGACCGTCGTATCTTTCTAGATACAGCGCACTTTCGCGAATTGCTGTGAACTTGCCGTTTCTCGCTAGCTCAATCAACTTATGCATCCGTTGCTCGCCCATGACCCCTTGTAATCTGCTTCCCATCGCAACAGTCGGCGCTGCCGCGATGTGGTGCTTTTCCTTGTGTTGGAAAAGTGGATCCTTCCTACGCGGCGTTGCTTCGGCTGACTTGCGAAACTTGCCGATGCGAATCTTGGCAGTTTCTTCGAGCGCTGTGATGGCAAAAAAGACCGCGCTTGCGTGCGAACCTGCTTCGAGCAGCACTGATTGCGTCAAGTAGCAACCGAACGATGTGGCCACAAGCCTGATCTAACTCGTCGGACGTGCCAGTGATCCGCTGGCCGAGGGCCACGGCTGCTTCTACTGATGCCCACCAATTGTCGTCAGATTTGTTCATAGCGTAAGTGTCAGTCCTCACTTGGTGTAGACCGCTCGCTCCGTCCGCATTAGCAGCAACATGCGACACGTTACTACATCTAACGATCGCAGAATACCTATAGAGCTCGCCGATGCGTTTGAAATGAAGTGAAGGATGACGCGGATCGGACTTCAACAGCGTGAAGTTCTTATCTGCGATCTGGCGGACGTCTGCTTGCAACGCGTGGTATAGCGCCCAGAACCGAGAGGAAGCAAGATGCTTCAAAGATCACGCGCCTTGCCGGCCTTATAGTCGGCCAATGCCTCAGCGATAAGGCCCTGAAGCTTTCCAGCCTTCAGATCTGACTCAATCTGTGCATCCCAGACGCGCGCGTCAAACTCGAAAAACCAAGCACGAAACTTTGCCAGGTCCGCCGCCGAGAGCTTCTCAATTTGCCTTTCGACTTGTTCGACTTCGCTCACAGGACCTCCAACGAGTTACTCCGACATTATAGGCTGCCAATTCACTCGGCGGCTAACATTGCTGATCGGCCGCGCGGCCAATCCCTCGTTTCTAAATTTCATCCCGGAACAGTAGAGCTGCATCGGCTGGCTACGTGGCGTCAATCACCGCTTCATATTTTGCCTTTGGGCTCCTCACCCACAGTCCTGCGAGCCGAGCGGGTGTACCAATAGATAACACCACCTGCCATCGGTGGTAACAAAATGAGGAAAGCCGTGAAACCAAGTAACGACGGCAAAAGATAGAGCTCACTCCAGCCGTCCAGCTTGGTCGTGCCGGATTGAGGATCATAGAGGACTTTTACCTTTTCACCGATCCAGTAGGAACCTCCCGTCAAAGGAGCGCTGTATTTGTATTCACGCTGCTCTCCCGAAGGCATTACATATCGCACGATTGGCGAAGCTGTCCGCTGAGACGGGCTCGGCTCGGATGAACCAATGACTTCACCCGTGAGAACGACGGCGTCCGCCTTGAAACGATAACTTGTAGCGCAATAGGCGACGGCCAGGGTCAACAACGACAGCCCTCCAAGTACCCAGAGACCGAACAGGATGTTCCTCATGTCAGGTACGTAATGGCCCGGATGAGCGCGGCTAACATTGCTAACCAGCCGCGCGGTTTTTTGCGTCGGCTGAGGCTAGTTTGGTTCCTGAAGGTTGCCTGAGAATTGTCCCGTCCTCCCCAAGCGTATCCTACATCTTTTGGAGATTGGACATTTGTGGGAACTCATCCTCGAAGAGAAAATCGAGGACGATTGAGTCAGTTTTATGCGGCGATCCAACCATCAGTACCCTCTCTAAAATCGGTTGACATTTGGGTATTGCGTAACTAGTATTTTTCTCGTCATGCGGGAATAACTCAGCGGTAGAGTGCAACCTTGCCAAGGTTGAAGTCGCGGGTTCAAATCCCGTTTCCCGCTCCAAGTTAGGCAGCTGATAAATGAGTCGTCAGAGCTCTAGCCCTGACTCGTAATACCTCGAGAACATTTATCAGTTGCCTTTTTTTGTGTCCGTTTGTGCCCCCCTGCAATGATGTTTCTCCTGCGGAGGTCAGGCGAGGGTTGGTATGCTCAAAACCCTCCTGAAGTCCCCCCTTGTCCAAGAGCGGACGCGAGTTTCGTCCGACCTAGTACCGGACCATTCGCGCGCGTCCCTTCCAATCTTGTTCGTCGTTTTGTTCCGGTAGTCGTGGGTGAGCCCGCGAGTGCCCGATGGTGAGCTGACCAATGGTGAAACTAGCTGCCTTTCCGAAGTGCTTTATGGACGCCCTGTGTGTTGACCACTCCATGACGATCTTTGAGTGGATTGAGATGGCCTCAACACTGGATGTTGATGGGTTGGAGTTTTACTCCGGATTTGTCGATGCCCTTGACGATTCCACTCTGGAAAAGGTGAAGCTGGCACTTGAGGCGAAGAAACTCGAAATGCCCATGCTTTGCTACTCGCCCAACTTCACCGTTGCCGACGCGGTGCAACGCCGGGAGGAGGTTGCCAAGCAGAACGCAATGGTCGATCTCACGGCCCGGTTCGGCGGGAAGTTCTGCCGGGTTTTGTCCGGGCAGGCCTACCCGGATGTCTCCAGGCAGCAAGGTGTGGCCTGGGTTGTAGACAGCATTCGAACCTGCCTCGAGCATGCCGCCAAACGTGGCGTCGTCCTGATCATGGAGAACCACTACAAAGACAATTACTGGCGCTATCCAGAGTTTGCGCAAAAACGGGAGGTCTTTCTGGAGATTGTCAGCCAGATCGATTCACCATGGTTTGGTGTCAATTTTGATCCTTCAAATGCGATTGTAGCGGGCGAGGATCCTCTGGTGCTGCTCGAAGCCGTCAAACACAAAGTCGCAACGATGCACGCCTCGGATCGTTACTTGGAAAGCGGCACTCTGGAAGACTTGAAAACTCAGGACGGCACCTTGGGCTACGCCAAGAATCTCAAACACGGCGTCATCGGCAAAGGGCTCAACGACTACGATCGAATTTTTTCCATCTTGAAAGGCGCGGGTTTTGATGGATGGGTTTCCATCGAAGATGGCGTGAATGGGATGGACGAACTACGTCAATCGGTGAGCTTCCTGCGGAGGAAGATCAAAGAGCACTTCGGATGATCCCCCTTACGAAAGGGGGAAAGAAGGCGAAACGATGCCGGTCGCGAACGCGACAGTGGTCGCGGAGCCTTCAGGGGGTTATCGTAGAGGTTTCGCAAAGCCGGACAACCCCCTTGGCGCTGCGCGCCGCCCCCTTTGTTAAGGGGGAATGTTCTCATTGAACTTGGCGTGGTGCTTGAAGAAGCCGAAGTCGACGACGAGAACGAAGGCCCTAGTCGTCGGCGGTTCGTCGCCGCACTTCTCCCTGAGCCGTCAGCGTGCAGTCTTTTCGGTTTGTGAAGAGGATCTGGGCAACGTGGAAGTTCTCGTTCACCTGCTTCAGGCTGGTCCGGATGCAGTAGAAGTCTTCTTTGGGAGCCGCTTTCAGCGCTGGGCGACGCTTTAGAGCGCATTTGAATCGTTCCCTGAAAAACACGATCGCAAAGACGACCAGGAACAGGGCCAAGCCCAGCAAGATTCCCAAGTATCCGTAAGCGTTCCGCATATTCCAACCCTGCTTTCAACTCCGATTAAACAAAAGAGACTCTTGGCTCACTCTTTTCCGCGGGTGATGACTTCTTAAAACTGTAAGAGAGTCAATGATGGATGTCAACCCGGGAACTCAAGACAATTCAGATTGCGGCGAAGGAATCGTTGGTGCGACTGGAACTATGACCTGTGGCGGCTCAAGAGGGGAGATTCCCTCCCCTCCCGATTGATTTGGAAAAGATCCCAGCTCACTCGAATTTGATTTCTAGTTCTGGGCAGGTGCTTGAAGTATCGGCAGTGCGGACTGAATTGGCAATCGCCTTGAAGATTCATTTTGCGTACAACCTTGGTTCTACTACTTCCTGGTTATTGCAATTGGGCTGGGCGGTGCCCGCTGCTTTTTGAGGGAGGTTCTGGCATCCCCTCCAGCGAGGAGTTAGGCGAGTTCGTCTGCGCTCGATTGGAAAAGTAACCCGGTCTCGTTCGAGCCTTGGCACCGGAAGTATTGACCTCTACCCTGATCTTGCGAAACTTTGCCTTCCCCTTCCGATTGCTTGACACGTAAGCCATCCCGTATTGATTTCCTAACTCTGCAGCAATCGCCGCAAAAGCTTTGTTCAAATGATCCTCATGGTCGTTCCAGGAATTGGCCCAGTAATAGGTTCCTCCTGTGACCTCAGCCAGACGCTCCAAGAACCCGGGTCCGAGCGTCCAGTTTTTCATTTCAGGAAATTGCCAGATATCGCTACCGCGACCGTTAGGATTAACAGGAAGCGAAATCGGATGAACGGTCACATCAGCTTCCTCAGCGACCCGGAGTGTTTCGGACCTCCGATCGCCGTACCCCAGTATGAGTGGAATATCGACACCGCCAAATGAAAACAAGACTATCGCCTTCCTACTCTTCTTTTCCCGCTTCATCAGTTCAAGCCCTGCTGCGACTGTTCGATAAAGCTGTGTATACGGGGCGTTCGGGGGAATCTGTTGAATTGCCTCTTCAACCGATCGTTTGTCTCGAGTCAGCCTCGCCTCCATCCTGACCTCACTGCCAAACGAAATCACCATTACCCCATCGAGAGGCCGAAGCAAGCGCACGAATCGAAGCGCATGCGACTTCATCATGCTGAGACGCTCGTCATCACCAATGGCGGGAAGAAGGCAGGTGCCGGTGTCCAACAGTAGCGCCACACTTACCGGTGAATCCTCCGCAGAAAAATGGGTAATCGTCTGCTGGACTCCATCTTCGTAGACTTCAAAATCCTTCTTCTGCAGGTTAGGCAGGTATCTTCTTCCTCGCCCGTCGCGCACGATCACGTTCAGGTTGACAAGTTCTACGTCAATGCCGAGAGAATAGGTCTCGTCTGGTTGTACCGACACGAACTTCTGCGCGTCAGCTTCCGAGGCAAGCGCGACAGCAGAAGGCAGAAAGAAACCAAAGATCGCAACGATTACCGTGGTCACTATGAGCAGTCGTCTCGTTGGAGGACCGGACGGAAATGACGCCGTCATGGAAAACTCACCTATCGCGTGCTGAGGGGCGAAGGCTCTGGGCGCACCGGAAACCGATATTTGGGCTGCGCTCGGCAGGACGTGCCCAGCTGCGGTGGGCGCAGGTGAGAAACTTTGCTTCGTCGGCCCACGAACCGCCGCGCAACACGCGGTAGAGCCCACTCTTTGGCCCCACTGGATCCCTCTCGGGTGCTGATCCGTAGTAGTCTTTGGCATACCAGTCGTTGCACCATTCCCAGACGTTACCCGCAACATCATATAAGCCGAAATAGTTCGGCTTGAACTGCTTCACTTCACCAGGGCCGTCCACCGCATCAAAACGGCTATTGCCCTTCGCCGGGGGATCATCCCCCCACGGGTACTGCTTGCCTTCAACCAGTCCGCGCGCGGCGCGCTCCCACTCAGCTTCCGTCGGAAGTCGCTTGCCTGCCCATTGACAATAGGCAGCCGCGTCGGCCCAGCTCACATCCACAACAGGAAAATTCTCTTTCCCTTGGGGCATTTCCCCTTTTGCCCAGTTGTAGGGGACAGCGTGACGCGTTGACTTGACGAAGGCAAGGTACTGTTTGTTCGTCACCTCATGTTCGTCGAGATAGAACGCGCTGACGAAAATTTGCCGTGTTGGTTGGTCATCTTTCAGCAACGTGGGAAACCATTTCAGGTGATCGTCTGGAAGGCTGTGCGAGCGACCGCGCAGATACTCTCCGGCGGGGATGAAGACCATTCCTGGTCTGCCAGCTTCACCCCAGAGAACGCTGAGGGCACTGAACAGAAAGCTCAGAATCAAAAGCAGGGAAAGATAGGACCTGTGCATGAAGAGTCTAAAACCGTCTAGTTGTATCGAGCACCCTCATGCTGTCGAGGGACGTAGCTCCGTTGGTTTCTGCCCCCTCACCCCGGCCTCCGCGACCGCCGTCGCCTCCGCGACCGCGTGAAGCCTTCTCAAGACTTCACCTTCGGCCACCCTCTCCCCACAAACGGGAGAGGGAGTTTGCAAATTTGACTGAGGTTTGAGCTTCACCGACAGCAAGGGATCCAAGTTCTTGGTCGAATCGTCGGCTTTGCGGCCGCTGGAGCGAGCTTCCTACCCGTAGATTGTCGAGATTTCATCGGTGGGAATAACACCGTTCGCACCCAGGGGATCTACATAGACGTAGGTGCGACCGGAGGGGGTGTTTCGGATTTCCTTGGTCCAATCAATACCGAGCGCCGAAAACATCGTGGCGACGACATTCTCGATGCGGGGCTGTTCCTCGAGACCCCAACCGGTGTCGAGGCATTTGGCGCCGTCGGCATCGGTTCGGCCCAGCGACCGTCCGCCTTTGACTCCCGCACCAGCGAACATCGCCGGGAAGCAGCGATTGTAATGATCGCGACCGTGCATATTGTTCAACGCGCCGGGGGTACGGCCAAATTCGCTCATCGCCACGACCAACGTTTCGTCGAGGAGCGTCTTCTCCGGATTGGTTTTGGAGCGCAGCCGGCCAAGGTCTTCTAAGAGACTGGCAATGGCAGGATCAAATTCCGCGCACAGGCTATAGTGATTCGAGCTGGCTTTGCGATCCCAGATCTGTACATGGTGGTCCCAGCCGGGATGGCAAATGTGGATGTAGTGCGTTCCGGCATCCTGGGCCAGGACGTTGCGAGCGAGAACCGCCGAGATTCCCAGCGGCGTGTTGCCATAGCGTTTGCGGTCGTCTTCGCTGATTTTGAACGCGGCAGGCCACCGTTCGTCTGAAAGCAGCTTGTGCGCAGTCTCGTAGAAGTTCTCGTAGCTGGCCATCTCTCGCCCGTACCCAGCCAGGCGGGGACGGGACACGTCTCTAAGACGGCTAAGCAGCTGCCAGCGTTCCTCCAGTAGTTCCACTGCTTTCTGATCAAGCGCCATTCCCTTCACGGCGGATTCGGGATTGATGTCGACGACAGAGAATTGAGGCGGCAAGAATCCGGTGGATAGCGCTCCAGGAAACGCCTTGTCGAGGTTAAAGGACATGTAGCTCGGAAACGTGTCCTGGGAGCGGCGGCGGGCTTCCAATTCCGAAGCAACAACGCAGCCGACTGCAGGAATCTCGCGCGCAAAGGCAAGGTTGAGTTGCCGTCCTGTTTGCACGTAGTACTGCCCGCGAAAGTGCACCTCCTCGTGACTTAACAGCGAGCGGACGATGGAAACCTTGTCCATCTGACCTTCAAGACGAGGGAAGAGCAGGTGGGACAGCTGTAAATCGGAGTGGACCTTGCGCACATCCAGATCTTTCGGTGTGCCGGCATTCTCCTTGAAGTCAAACGACTCGATGTGGCTCACGGCGCCGGAGATCTCGAGGAACAAGACGTTGCGCGCGTTGGAGCGAGGATGGCTCTTGCGTGTGCCGGCGGTGAGCCGCAACGGCCACGTGGCATCAGCGGAGGCAGCCAACAGACCGTAGCCGCCCAGCTTCAACAGTTCACGCCGCGAGGGAAACAGATCGCCAACAGTGCGAGGCTTGCTCATGATGCCACCTAAGGTGTCGCACCGCCAAGGGCGGCTTTGCCGAACCACTCATGCCGCGCTGCGGTGAAGATATTCCCCCTTATCAAAGGGGGCGGCGCGGAGCGACGGCGGTCGCTCCGCGCCTGGGGGGTTGTCTGGCCAGCATTCGGAAACACTCACGACAACCCCCTGAAGGCTCGCGACCGCTGTCGTTTCGCCTTCTTTCCCCCTTTTCTAAGGGGGACTTCGGAAGAACGCTCCCTTAATAGTTGAAGAAAAACTCCGCCAGATTGAGCAGTGCCCATTGTAGATTTTGGGCACCGGTCTGTCGGTCCTGCCCCAGTGCGTCAAGGGCGATCTGCTTCTCATCATTCGATGGCGCACGCGAAAGCGTAGCGAGAAACATTTCATCTACAACCTTCGAGTTGTCTGCGTGAGCCGCCAGTAGCTTTTGGACTCGGCTTTCCTTCTCTCCAGCCACGCGCTCGGTCACCACTGGGGACTGCATGAGCAGCAACGGCTGCAACGGGGAAGGCGCCAGTGGTCTCGGTGGATTGTTCCGGTTTGACTGGCCAAACGTTTGCATGAAGTGTTTCAGGTCGCCACTGCCGCCCGGTCCGCTGAGCTTCATGGCGAGATCGACTTTGTCCCCGCCGTACTTAAAGCTTCCGGGCCGACCGGTGGCGATGACAATCGCGTCGTGCAGCTCTTCGGCACTCAGCAACCGGACGAACTTGCGGGCATAGTACTTGGTGTAAGAGTCTTTCCACTCGCCGTCAAAACGCGCCGAAAGCTGGTAGGCGTTGGACCGGCAGACTGTGCGGAAGAGATGCCGCAAGCTGTAGCCGTTCTTCCTGAAATCTGTGGCAAGTGCTTCCAAGAGTTCTGGGTTCGAAGGCTGCGCATCCCATCCAGTCGGCAGGTGCCGCGGGTCCAGCCGTGCGAGATCGAACTCGTCGTAGGGCTCGACGATGCCGAATCCCATAAGCCGGGCCCAGAAGAGATTGACGCTCGCCCGCGCAAATTGCGGGTGAGCCGTCAACAACCTGCCCAGCTCCTCGCGAGGCTCCCGCCCAGCTTTCGGCCGTTCACCGGTCAAAATAAAGGCAGGTTTGCTGTCGCCGCCGGTGCGCGGGACGCGAATCATGCTTGGACCTTCGGTGTCGTAGCCAGGATTGTAGTCGTCGATCAGGAACTCACCCGACTGCGGCTTGCCGTGTTCCCAATACATCAGATAACGGCTGCGACCCAGAAACGCTGCGTTCTGGAAAAACTCGTTGCGTGTTTTTCCACTCAGCCAGACGTTCACTTTTTCGAGATGTCCGGCACCATCGTGGCAGGAGACGCAAGACAGATTCACACCCAAGAAAGTCTTGGCATAGAGGGTAGCCAACTCGTCATGGGTGTCGAGTTGCTGCACCATTCCCAGGTCGTCGCCATCATCGGGTTGGGGTTTGCCTTGCACATGCTCCCGCGCGATCACGTTCGATGCTGCAACCACGTGGTTGCTTTTGGCCGATGCCGCGATCATCGAGCGGGCCACCTCATCGTAGGGCCGGTCGACACGGAGGTTCTCCTTCATCCAGTAATGGAACAGGTTTTGGCCCCGTCCCATCTTGCCGTTGGCTCGAAAAACATCCATGAAGAAATAGGCCCATTTTTCGACGTAGGCTTCGCTTTCAAGCAGTTGGTCGATCAGGCGATCGCGCTTGGCGGGATCCGTACTGGAAACAAATGCCTGAACTTCCTCTGCCGAAGGGATTCTTCCGGTGAGGTCCAGCTTCACACGGCGCAGAAACTCCGCATCGCCAGCCATGGAGGAATGTGGGATGCCGTCGCGCTCCATCTTCCCAAAGACATGACTATCGACGAAATTTCGAGGAGGGCAGGAGGCTGGGCTTCCGGATAGAGCCCCTTTAAGAGCGGGCGCGACACGCTCGGTGAGCGCTCCCGCACCGTTGGGCGTGGCTGATTGAAACAACGGGGCATGCACCTCCGCAAAACGGCTGGAGGGCATGGATTCTTCCCGCAGCTTCTTGCGTGGCTGGTCGGCTGCCGACAACGCCGGTGCCCAAAGAGTCAACCCGATCCAAGCAGCAATCAAGCGGTTCATAGTGAACCTCATGAAATTTGTGTATTGGCAAGATTCTACCTGGGTTGAGAGTCATATCAAAGGAGAATCTTGCGAGTGCCCGGCATGCCCCGCCTAGGCGATCCATGCAGAAAGCCGACGAGTTCCTTCACCAGTTCGGCCCGCACGACGCCGTTTGCCTCGGCGGGGATCCGAACCCCACGGCCTGAATGAAACTCTCGCAGTTCTGCTGTTTGGGACAGTAAACATTTGATGGCAACTCGATCGAGGCCTCCACCCACGAGAATTGTGATCTCTGGTGCGGCCGCCTGCTGATAATTTTCCAACCGTTTTGTCCTGGTTTTCCAAGGGCCGTCACCCCCGCTAGTCAGAATTCGGTCCACTTGGCGTAATTTCTTCAATTCCTTAATCGCCGCAAGTGGATGCGACGCTTCATCGAAAGCCCGATGAAACGTCGCTTTCAGATTTGGGGCACGACTGAGAACTTGGCGTGTCACGGCCAGATCAACCTGACCGTCCCGCAGAAATCCCAGAACAAGGCCATCGACACCCAACGCGGGAAGCTCTTCAGCTTGCCGAGTGAGGACTTCGACTTCGTCTGGTCCGGGAATGTGGCTCTCGCTGCAACGCACCATCACTCGAACTGGTAAGGCAACGCGCTGGCAGATCTCCTGAACTGTTTCGAAACTGGGAGTCAGTCCGCCGAGTTCGAGATTTCTCACAATCTCCAGACGCCCAGCTCCCCCACGCTCTGCCTCCAAGGCATCTTCGACAGAGGACACGATCACTTCCAGAAGGCGAGTAGCGGGGTGCAGATTCGGAGATTCAAGGTCCATTCGAGTGTTCTTCGCACCAACAAAAAAGCCTCCGATCCGGGAGGCTTTTTTGTGCACAACTGATTTGACTACGCCGCAAGCGTCGCTCTTATTTTTTCTTTGGAGCGGGCTTTTCTTTTTCGGCCTTGAATTTGGTTTCAACTGAGGCAGAAAGCGTAGCGATCATATCTTTCGCGACGGCAGCGAAATTTCCGTTTGGCTGCAGATCAATGTATTTCTGAAAAGCCTCGACAGTTCCGGGCGCCGGAATCACTTTCCCCTCAGGGGTAGTCTGTGCCCGGGCCATCAGACAAATCCCGAGCTGATACTGAGCGTCGGCGTTGGCGGGATCGACTTCAGTAGCCTTCTTGAAGGCATCCGCGGCTTCCGATGCCTTGCCTGAATTCACCAAAGTAGCACCCAGGTTGTAGTAGGCCTTCGAGCCCGTGGCGGGATTGAGCTTCGTAGATTTTTCTGTCTCTGCGAGAGCTTCAGGCATCTTGCCGCCAAGCGCATAAACCAGGGCCAGATTCATGTGATAGCTCGCTTCGGTGGCGGGGTCGGGTTTGGTCGCCAGAAGCTCAAGCGCTTTGTTGTAGCTCTGAATCCCTTCGTCGTACTTGCGGGTATTTTTGTAAGCCTCCGCCAGATTGGCGTGGATCACGTGCTGGCCTGGATCGAGTTCGGCCGCTGCCTTGAATTCTTCAATTGCCTGGTCGTACTGTTTGGCCTGGTAGAATTCGCGGCCCTTTTCGAAACGCCCCTTCATCGTGTCGTGCTTCTTGGATTCCTCATCCTGCTTCGCCTTGGCTGCCTTTTCTTCGGCCGTCATCTCACGAGGCTGCGTCTTGGCGCGCTCCATCTCTTGTTTCAGGTTGAAGTCGAGTTTTGCTGTGTCGCCCAGCGGTACCTTGATGTTGTCGAAGAAATACAGCTCTTTGCCATCCTGGACAACGGCAACTCGATAGAAGGACACCGGCAGGCCAGCGTGAAAATAGTGGCCTTTCTTGTCCGTCTTCTTGATTTCAAAATGTTGCTTGATGTCTTTGCGGTCGATGGTTACCGTCACACCAACCAACGGAGTTCCATCGAAGCCAATCACGTCTCCTTCGATGGAACCGGTCTGTGCCAGGGCACGCTTGGGTGTAAGAACAGTTAATAAAACCAAGCAGAGAACGGGAAGCGAAGACAGCTTCGCAGACCTTGTCATGTTAACCTCCAAGAATGTTGATGTCGCAAATCTCAATATACCGTAAACCCGAAGGGCCTTCATCAAATTTTAACCTCAGCGTAGGGGATCGGATCAGCTATGCCTGCTTCACGAAAACCTCTCAAACGCAGGGCGCAACTGTCACAACAGCCGCAGGCCCGTTCATCGCTCTGGTAACACGACCAGGTGAGATGCAGTGGTGCACCCAGGTTGTTGCCAACGCGGACAATTTCACTCTTCTTCATATGGATGACCGGCGTCATGATTTCCAATCGGGTTTCGGGCCGTGTGCCGACCCGGATGAGCTGATTGAACGCATCATAGTACTCGGGTCGGCAGTCTGGATAGCCCGAACTGTCCTCAGCGACCGCGCCTATGAAGAGCGCTTCAGCACCCAACACCTCGCCCCAGGACGTGCCAATGGACAGCAAGTGGGCGTTACGGAAGGGCACGTAGCTGGTGGGAATATCTGTGCGTCCCAGATTTGCCTGTTCGACAGGAATCGCGGTGTCGGTGAGACTCGAGCCACCGATCTGCCGCAGATGGTCTAACCTGGAGACAAGGCGATACGGTACATGGTAGTAGTCCGCGATTGCCTCAAAGGCCTGTCGCTCTCGCCGCTCGGTTCGCTGGCCATAAGAAACATGCAAGAACGCCAGGGCATACTTTTGGTCTGCGATGGCTGCACAGACACAACTGTCCATGCCACCGCTGACTAGAACGACCGCGAGCTTCTTGGATGAGACAACGGAATTCATTTTTTGGTCCGTAGTCGGAGAACACTTCTAAGAAAATGGCGCCGGAACTCTTTCATTCACGAGCAGAACTCGTAGGGTGTGTCCGCTTTTCGAACGCACCACAGCCCTGCTCCCGCTGCCGAATGGTGCGTCGGAAGCGCGACGCACCCTACATTCTCTTTTCCACATCACACACCGCGCTCCCGGCGGCATGGCAGCTCCCAGAGGATAACTCGTCACTCCTTGATGGCTTTCAAACGAAACGTCATCACTTTGCCCCGTACGACGAAGCAAAGGTACTGCTCCCAGAACTTTCTGAGGAACCGGCACCCAGGCAGCTTGTTTTCGAGGTTGACAAGGAACTCGATTCCAAGCCATTTGTATAGCTTCAAAAGCATGACATACGACCATTCGACTTCAAAGCGGGCTTTGGAGTAGTAGTTGGTAGCGTGGTCGGCAAGGAAGAAGTCGAACGAGCGAGTGTTCAGATGCCAGACGTGCGAAGGATCTTGCCACGACGAGGCGTCGGTGTAGTGCGGTGTTTCAATGTCGATCTGTGCGCCATGGCGGGCGATTCGATGGATTTCTTCCATCGTCCGAGGCACCGATTGAATGTGCTCGATGACGTGAATCACCCGGATCCGGTCGAAGCTGTCATCTGGAAATGGGTAGGGAAACTGATTCAGGTCATGAACAACATCGACTCCTTCCAGCGGCACAATGTCCAATCCGATGCTTCCCGGCCACTTGTGTTTGCCGCAACCGATATCGAGAATCTTAAGACTCAAGGGCAGTTTCCACGTGTGGCCTCAAAAGCTGGAACGGTGCTGCATTGTATCGAAATCATGTTTCAATGCAAATTGCCGTCACGGCTGTTTGGAACGTTGCCAACGTGAGAAATGGGTAACGGTAGGACTACTCCCATAGAAACTTTGGAGCGCCAGTGACAGAGATTGTGGTTCAGAAATATGGCGGGAGTTCCGTCGCCGATATCCCAAAACTAGAGCGGGTCGCCGATCGAGTGGTAACGACCGCGAAGCAGGGTAAGAAAGTTTGCGTCGTTGTCTCAGCCATGGGAAAGACAACCGACGATTTGATTCGACTGGCCAACCAGATAACTGACTCGCCGCCACGCAGGGAGCTGGACATGCTGCTTTCCACGGGCGAGCGTATTACGATGGCCTTGTTGGCCATGGCCATTCAAAAACGTGGGCTGGAAGCCATCTCGTTTACGGGCTCGCAGTCGGGCATCATGACAAACGATCGCCACTCTGGGGCTCGCATAATTGAAGTTCGCCCAATCCGAATCCAGGATGAATTGGAACGTAACAAGGTGGTGATCGTGGCCGGCTTCCAGGGAATGTCTTATCGGCGCGAGATCACGACTCTTGGCCGGGGAGGTTCCGATACGACGGCCGTTGCTTTGGCTGCTGCACTGGGAGCCACTTGCGAGATTTGCTCGGACGTTGATGGGGTGTACACCGCGGACCCCCGTGTTGTTCCTGACGCGCAACGGCTGGATTCAATTTCATATGAGGAGATGCAGGAACTGGCGGAGCATGGCGCCAAGGTCTTGAACGCCCAAGCCGTAGAGTGGGCCAGAAGATCCGGGATTCACATCTATGCGCGAGCGACTCATGCCGACGGAGGAGGAACTCAGGTAGGGGCACAAGACAGTGGTCGTGAAGCTTGTGGAGTTGCGACCGCGACCGGACTGGTGAGATTGCATTTGAAAACCAATGCTTCGCAGTTGGGCTCGGTTTTGGCGGAAGCTGAAGTACAGCTCTGGCGGTTGTCCGATGACGGAGTGGGCGCGGTAGCGTTGTTTGCTATCGATAACATTCCAGATTGGCCTGGACTGAAGCGGTCTCTGCAAGATCGATTTGGCATTCAGTTGGAGGTTGTGGAAAACCTCGCAGCGGTCTCGGTTGTTGGAACAGCTCTGGGTCCGGCGAATGTTTCGGCCAAAGCACTGACAGAAGCTGAACGATCGGGTGTGCAAATTCTAGGCATCGACACGTCGCCCCTTCGGATCACCTTGATGGTCAACCCGCAAGAGGCGCCTAAGCTCGCTCGAGCGTTGCACGCAGGTTTTCTCGCAAACTCATGAGAAGCGGCACCCCGGGCAGTTGCCGTTTCATGCCAAACCCGAAAAGTTCTCACAGCATTCCCAGTGCCTTAAGCAGCCGTTTGGCGAGCAGGGGGGCTTCATCGTCGTGCTTCAAATAGCAGAAGACATCTACGGTTTGCCGGTGAATCCACTCGGCCCAATCCTTTAATTCAGCGTCGGAATATTCGCCCTTGCGGAGCCGCATGTAGACAAAGGGTGCCGTCACTTCTCTCGGTGCGTCTGCGCCCTCACCCTCCTCCTTTTCCACCACTGCCAGAGCACAGTTGTGTTTTCGGAGTAGTTGGTAGAGCTCGTCACAAAACCACGAGCTATGCCGAAACTCAAACGAGAACCGCGCTTGAGATGAAAAGGCGTTGAGAAACTCCTCCAGCGTTCCGAGGTCTTTCCGAAAGAACGGCGGCAGTTGGACCAACAGAGTTGCCAGCTTTTCTTTGAGTGCCGCCGCACCTTCGAGAAATCGATGCATGTCCGAATCGACGGCTTTTAATTTTTTCCGGTGCGTGATGATCTGGCTCACTTTGAGAGTGAACTGGAACTCGGCCGGCACTTCGTCGCGCCAGTTGGCAACCAACGCGGTGGTTGGGAGGCGATAGAACGTGTTGTTAATTTCAGTCGTTGGAAAGTGTTGTGCGTAGTAGGAGAGGAACTTCTTGGGCGAAAGATCTGGCGGATAAAATTTCCCGCGCCATTCGGCGTAGCTGAAGCCGGAAGTGCCAACGAGAATCCGCGGGGTATTCGCCTTTTCCGATTGAAATGCGTTCGAGGGGGGAGGGGGCATGGTTTGTTTCGCTCACGAGGAGTATACAATGAACCAGCTCTGGCACCGTCGCATACGAATTGGATGGTGCAACATCATTTTGAAGGGCCTCTAGCTAGGCAAGTCCGATCCCCTCAAGTGTCATGCAACTCTTTGTGGATACAGGTAATCCCTGTCGCAGGTTTTGCTTGACAAAAAAATAGCCATCAAGTACTTTCTGCCCTTTGCGATTTTGGGCGGTTAGGCCCACTGACGAGGTCAAGTCATGTCGACGTATTTCCCTAAGGGCAGCGAGGTCAGCCGCAGGTGGTTTGTGGTGGATGCACAGGACCAGGCACTGGGCCGGTTGGCTTCACACGTGGCTAATTTGCTGGCAGGGAAACTAAAGCCAACATGGGTGCCCTTCATGGACATGGGTGATCACGTCATCATCATTAATGCTGAGAAAGTGAAACTGACTGGGAAAAAGCTTGAGCAAAAAATGTACTACCGCTACAGCGGATATCCCGGCGGCATGAGATCTGTTTCAGCGCAGGACTTGAAGGCCAAGCGGCCCGATCGCATGGTTGAGATTGCGATTAAGGGGATGTTACCCAAGAACAAGTTAGGGCGGGCCATGGCGTCGAAGCTCAAAGTCTACGCGGGCGCGACCCATCCTCACGTGGCACAGCAGCCTGAGGTTTCGGTGATCAATAGCTGATTTTTGTTTGGAGGATGATGCGTGGCAGCTCCAGTGCAATATTATGGAACCGGTCGGAGGAAGTCATCTACAGCGCGCGTTCTTTTGCGGCCAGGAAAAGGCGAGGTTGTAGTGAACAAGCGTACATTCGAGGGTTATTTCAAGAACGAAACCCTTCGAATGATCATTAGACAGCCTTTCCAGCTAACGGAAACCTCGGACAAATTCGACGTTTTGGCGACAGTGGATGGCGGTGGACCTTCGGGTCAAGCCGGCGCAGTGCGGCTCGGAATTTCCCGGGCTCTGTTGGAATTCAACACTGAGTTGCGAAAAAAGTTGAAAAAGGGTGGGTTCTTGACGCGGGATTCCAGAATCAAAGAGCGAAAGAAGTATGGTCAAAAGGGAGCTCGCAAGCGCTTCCAGTTCTCCAAGCGGTGATGGCATTCGTAATTTCTATTTTTGATTGTTGATTGTTGCGCAGGAGGTTGGCTTGGCATCTGTTTCGATGAAAGAGTTGCTGGAGGCTGGTGTTCACTTTGGCCACCAGACCAAGCGTTGGAATCCAAAAATGAAGGAGTATATTTTTGGAGAGCGCAACGGAATCTATATCATTGATTTGCAGAAGACTTTGCGGATGTTTAAGGAAGCCACTCGCTTTGTTGCAGACCTTGCCGCTCAGGGTGGTGCCATCCTTTTTGTAGGCACCAAACGACAAGCCCAGGAGGCCATACTCGAAGAATCAAAGCGGTGTGAGATGTATTACGTCAACCAGCGATGGTTGGGAGGCCTGCTGACCAACTTCGTTACCATCCAAAAGTCCATTCAGCGGTTGCGTGAGCTGGACGAGATGTCCACGGACGGTCGCTACGAATTGTTCTCAAAGAAAGAGGTTGCCCGGCTGGAGCGAGAACGCAAGGGCTTGGAGAAGAACTTGTCTGGGATCAAGAACATGAAGAAGCTCCCACAGGCGATCTTTGTTATTGATTCCAAGAAAGAAGAGATTGCGGTGAAAGAGGCCAACCGGTTGGGAATTCCGGTAATCGCCGTGGTCGACACAAATTGTGATCCGGACAACATTGATTGCGTGATTCCAGGTAATGATGATGCGCTACGGGCAATCAAGCTGTTTGTTTCAAAGATTGCGGATGCTGTGATCGAAGGGGCCGCTGCTTTGAAGGACAAGGCTTCGGAGGGTGAGCTGAAAGCCGATGGCTCGCTGCCAGGACCTGCTTCAGAGAAGGCCGACTTGAAGGGAAATGGCTCGGACGAGAGTTCCGCCGTAGTTGAGGGTTCAAAGGCTACTGGCGATTCTGGAACCAGTGAGGGGCGCACGAGTAAGGGACGCGCCTCGCGGTCCGAATTGGGAAGCCAGCCGGTGGCTTGAAGTTAATCCTACGAGTTCTTCTTCGATTTACCTGCATCATCTCCAAACTCAAATCGTACTGAGCGCGCTGGGGCGTGGTCGGTGCCGTCCCAAATTCTGCGTGTGTTCAAGTGGGACGTGGATCTCATGGGGTGGGCTGATGCCTTCCTCCGTTGTGAACTAGTACCCAAGAGGGAGTTTCTTGCTTATGGCAATTTCAGCAGAACTGGTCAAGAAGTTACGAGAGGCGACGGGAGCCGGAATGATGGAGTGCAAAGCGGCTCTTGAGGAAGCAACTGGTGATTTTGAAAAGGCCATTGTTGTGTTGAGAAAGAAGGGCGCGGCGGCTGCTGGCAAGAAAGCCGATCGGATCACAAGCGAAGGAGTGATCTATTCCTACCTTCATCCAGGAGGCAAAGTTGGTGTCTTGGTTGAACTCAATTGTGAAACGGATTTCGTAGCCAAGACCGAAGGATTTCTGGACCTGGCCAAAGACCTTGCAATGCACATCGCTGCCATGGAGCCCAGGTATGTTCGGCGTGAAGAGGTTCCTGAAGATGTGCTGAGCCAGGAGAAAGAGATCTATCGGGCCAAAGCACAGGCCACCGGTAAGCCAGCCAACGTGATCGAAAAGATTGTCGAGGGCCAACTGAACAAGTTCTATTCTGAAGCCTGTGCTTACGATCAGCCCTTTGTAAAGGACGACAAGGTGACGGTCGGTCAGTTGATCACCGAGAAAGTCACCCAAATGAAGGAAAACATCAGCTTGCGACGGTTCTCACGCTTCAAGGTGGGAGAGGGATTGCAGAAGCGCGGTGGAGATTTCGCGGCGGAGGTGGCTGCGCAACTGAAATAACACCTCATCTATGACCTCGCCCGTCTATAAGAGAATCCTGCTCAAGCTCAGTGGTGAAGCCCTGATGGGTAATCAGGGCTTCGGCGTAGACCCGCAGATGGCAGTGAAGGTGGCCGAGGAACTCAAAGAAGTCCACGGTCTCGGCGTGGAGATGGCCATCGTTATTGGTGGTGGGAATATCTTTCGTGGGTTGAAGGCGACAGCGCAAGGGATGGACCGGGTTTCTGGCGACCTGATGGGAATGCTGGCCACGGTCATCAACGCCATCGCATTGCAGGATGCGCTAGAGAAGGTCGGTGTTTTCACGCGAGTGGTTTCTGCCATTGAGATGCGCGAGGTGGCCGAGCCTTTTATCCGGCGTCGCGCCATGCGGCACTTGGAGAAGCGACGAGTAGTGATCTTTGCGGCGGGAACCGGCAATCCATATTTTTCTACGGACACCGCGGCGGCATTGCGGGCCATGGAAATCAAGGCCGAAGTCATCCTGAAAGCAACGAAGGTCGACGGCATCTATGATGCAGATCCGGTCAAGGTGAAATCGGCCAAGATGTATTCGGAGATCAAGTACATCGACGTGCTTCGGCAGGGACTACGCGTGATGGATACGACGGCGATCTCGCTTTGCATGGACAATAGCCTTCCGATCATTGTCTTTAACCTGCTGCAGTCCGGGAATATTCAGCGTGTTGTCACCGGCGAAAAGATTGGCACGATTGTGAGGGTGTAATCCTTATGATCAAAGACGTCATTCAAAAAACAAAAACCCGCATGGATAAAGCGGTTGAAGACCTGCGGCGAGAGCTTTCGGGCGTACGGTCGGGCCGTGCGTCGATTTCGCTGCTCGACCATATCACCGTGGAGTACTATGACGCGCCCACACCCTTGAACCAGGTGGCCACGCTTTCAGTGCCGGAGCCAACTTTGATCACGGCCCAGCCGTGGGATCTGTCCCTTCTGCCAGCTATTGAGAAGGCAATCCGCTCTTCGGACCTAGGACTGAACCCCGGAAACGACGGCAAGTTGATCAGGATTCCGATTCCCCCTCTCACGGAAGAGCGCCGGAAACAACTGGCGAAACATGTGCACAAGGTGCTGGAAGATCATCGCACCGCAATTCGCAACATTCGTCGGGACGAAAATGAAGTCATTAAGAAGATGTTGAAGGACAAGCAGGTTTCCGAAGACGATGAGCGAAAGGCCCTTGATGAGGTTCAGAAGCTGACGGACCACTACACAGCAAAGGTTGAGGAACTGGCCAAGAAAAAGGAAGAGGAGATATTGACGGTGTAGCGGGCCGATGGCTGGCTTTCGTCATCGGCAGCTCTGGTTGAGGGAGGTTGATCAGGACTGGCCGTTTTTGCCCGCAATCCCTTCTAAAAATTCGAATTTTCAATTGACACTCGATTGACCGCTTTGCTAGAGTTGCGGGGTTTTTCGCCTTGTCGAGTTTTTTCAGGGGTGGTTGGGTCTTAACTGTGTCGTTTTGAGGAGATTTAGTCTTGCCCACGTTTAACCAGCTGGTTCGGATGGGTCGTAGCAAGCCCAAGTACAAAACGAGTAGTCCTGCGCTTCAGAGCTGTCCGCAAAAACGCGGTGTGTGTGTGCGTGTCTATACCTCGACGCCCAAAAAGCCGAACTCGGCTTTGCGCAAAGTGGCTCGTGTGCGGCTGACCAACGGTATTGAAGTCACCACGTATATTCCAGGTATCGGGCACAATCTGCAGGAGCACTCCATTGTCCTCATTCGCGGCGGACGTGTGAAGGACCTTCCTGGGGTTCGGTATCACGTCGTACGTGGAACGCTGGATTCGGTCGGCGTTCAGAACCGCAAGAAAAGCCGCTCCAAGTATGGAGCCAAGCGACCCAAGTAATTCAATTCCCTGACTGGTCACAGGTTGAATCGTCCGTGAATGCTTGCGGAGGAACGCAGCGTTCGTGGGAGGAATCGTTTATGCCAAGAAAAGGAAATGTTCCGAAGCGGGAAGTTCTGCCAGATCCGATTTACAACAGCACGCTGGTTTCGAAGTTTGTGAACTGCGTGATGTCGGATGGCAAGAAGAGCACCGCGGAACACATCTTTTACGATGCGATGAAGATCATTCAGGAAAAGACCAGCGATGATCCATTGAAAGTTTTCAAGAAGGCTGTCGACAACGTCAAGCCCGTGCTGGAAGTAAAGACGCGGCGTGTTGGCGGCGCAAACTATCAAGTTCCGGTCGAGGTAAACCCCAATCGCCGGACGTCGCTAAGCATTCGGTGGATCGTTGGCTACTCGCGAGACCGCAAGGAACGATCGATGGAGGAAAAGCTGGCGGCTGAACTTCTGGACGCAGCCAACAATCGCGGAACTGCTGTGAAGAAACGCGAGGACGTTCACAAAATGGCGGAGGCCAACAAGGCCTTTGCGCATTATCGCTGGTAGGTGGTGGAAGCAGGCAACAGGTTCGGCCTAGTTTATGGCACGTCAGGTTTCGCTCAAGAATACGCGCAATATCGGAATCATGGCTCACATTGATGCCGGGAAAACCACGGCAACTGAGCGGATTCTGTTCTACACCGGTATTACGCACAAGATCGGCGAAGTGCACGACGGCACCGCCACGATGGATTGGATGGCGCAGGAGCAAGAACGCGGCATCACGATCACTTCAGCCGCGACAACGTGTTTCTGGAAGGACCTCCGCATCAACATCATTGATACCCCCGGTCACGTGGACTTTACCGCCGAGGTCGAACGTAGTCTTCGGGTCTTGGACGGCGCCATTTGCCTGCTCGGTTCCGTTGAAGGTGTGGAGCCGCAAACCGAGACGGTTTGGCGTCAGGGCGATAAATACGAGGTGCCGAGGATCGTTTTTGTGAACAAGATGGACCGTGTCGGCGCGGACTATTTCCGCTGCATCGACATGATCAAAGGCCGTCTTAAGGCGAATGCCGTTCCCGTGCAGATTCCCATTGGGAAAGAAGACACTTTTGTTGGTGTCATCGACCTTATGAACATGAAGGGGATCTTCTATCGTGACGAGACGCTTGGGGCCGACTACGAGGTTCTGGACATTCCGGCAGAGCTCACCGATGAAGCCAGACTTTATCGGGAAAAGATGGTGGAAGCCATCTGCGAAAACGATGACAGTTTGATCGAGAAATATCTAAACGCCGAACCGATTTCCGTTGAAGTCTTGAAGGAGAGTCTGAGGCGTTCGACGCTCACTCAGGCTTTGACGCCGGTGTTCTGCGGTTCGGCATTCAAGAACAAAGGGCTGCAGCCTTTGCTGGATGGAGTTGTCGATTATCTGCCGTCGCCGGTGGACCTGCCTCCGGTGGTCGGGACAACCCAGGACCGCTCGCAGGATGTGGCGCGGAAGGCAGACGACAGCGAACCCTTTGCCGCGCTGGTCTTCAAGATCATGACCGACCCCTTCGTCGGCCAGCTCGCCTTCTTCCGCGTTTACTCAGGCATGCTGAGCGCGGGTTCTTATGTGTATAACTCCACAAAGGACACGCGGGAGCGCGTCGGCCGCTTACTGAAGATGCATGCGAATAAGCGGGAAGAGATTAAGGATGTTTACGCAGGCGACATCGCCGCCGCAGTAGGGTTGAAGAATGTAACGACGGGCGACACGATTTGTCTCGAAGACGCCCCGGTCATTCTTGAGGCGATGGATTTCCCGGTGCCGGTGATCTCCGTTGCGATCGAGCCAAAGACCAAAAGCGACCAGGAGAAGCTGTCGATGGCGCTCGGTAAGCTGGCGCAGGAGGACCCCACCTTCAAAGTCGCGACGGATCAGGATACTGGCCAGACCATCATTTCGGGAATGGGTGAACTCCATCTCGAGATCCTGGTGGATCGCATGTTCCGCGAGTTTGGTGTTGGCGCGAACGTGGGCAAGCCTCAAGTGGCGTATCGCGAAACCATCCGCAAGAAGGCAGAAGCTGAAGGTAAGTTCATTCGGCAAACGGGTGGCCGTGGCCAGTATGGACACGTGAAAATCATCGTCGAGCCCAACGAGCCTGGAAAGGGCTTCGAATTCATCAACAAGATTGTTGGTGGATCGGTTCCCAAGGAATACATTGCACCGGTCGAGAAGGGTATTACCGAAGCATTGGAAACGGGTGTCCTCGCTGGGTTCGAAGTCCAGGATGTGAAGGTCACCTTGTATGATGGCTCCTATCACGACGTGGACTCTTCTGAAATGGCCTTCAAGATCGCGGGCTCCATGGCGTTCAAGGAAGGGTGTCACAAGGCGAGTCCCGTGCTACTAGAGCCCATCATGAAAGTGGAAGTTGTGGTCCCGGAAGAGTTCATGGGTCCAGTGGTGGGTGACTTGAATTCGCGGCGTGGACGGATTGAAACCACGGAACCGCGCGCGGGCTCTCAGGTTGTGACAGCGGTTGTCCCGCTGTCTGAGATGTTCGGCTATTCCACGGACCTGCGGTCGAAAACCCAGGGACGCGCCACCTACTCCATGCATTTCTTTCATTACGAACAGGCTCCCAAATTGGTGAGCGAAGAAATTATTGCCAAGGTTCAAGGCAAGGCCTAGCGAGTTTAGAGTTCCGCCTTCAGGCGGCATGCTGAAGCATGAACTCTGAGCTTCAGAAAGGAAGAGACAGCGATGGCGAAGGAGAAATTTGACCGCAGCAAGCCGCACGTCAACATCGGGACGATTGGGCACATTGATCACGGCAAGACAACGCTGACGGCGGCGATCACGAAGGTCTTGGCAAAGAACAACCCGAAGGTGCAGTTTCGGAGTTTCGATTCGATTGACAACGCGCCGGAAGAGCGGGAGCGGGGCATCACGATCGCCACGGCGCACGTCGAATACGAGACCAAGAACCGGCACTACGCGCACGTGGACTGCCCGGGACACGCCGACTACATCAAGAACATGATCACGGGAGCGGCGCAGATGGACGGCGCGATCCTGGTGGTGGCAGCCACCGACGGGCCGATGCCGCAGACGCGGGAGCACATTCTGCTGGCGCGTCAGGTGGGAGTGCCCTACATCGTGGTGGCGATGAACAAAGTGGACGCGGTGGACGACCCGGAACTGCTGGACCTGGTGGAGCTGGAAGTGCGGGAATTGCTGAAGACCTACAAGTTTCCGGGAGACGACATACCGGTGGTGCGGGTGAGCGCGCTGGGAGCGATCAACGGGGAAGAGAAGTGGGAGAAAGCGCTGGACGAGCTGATGGAGCAGGTGGACAAGTACATTCCCTTGCCGCAGCGGGAGATTGACAAACCGTTTCTGATGCCGGTGGAAGACATCTTCTCGATCTCGGGACGCGGGACGGTGGTGACGGGGAGAGTGGAGCGGGGGAAGGTGAAGGTGGGAGAAGAGATTGAGATTGTGGGGATCCGTCCGACGGTGAAGAAAGTGGTGACGGGCGTGGAGATGTTCAAGAAGCTGCTGGACGAGGGAGTGGCGGGAGACAACGTGGGACTGTTGTTGCGAGGGGTGGAGAAGGACGACGTGGAGCGGGGGCAGGTGATTGCGAAGACAGCATCGATCACACCGCACACGAAGTTCAAGGCAGAGACCTACATCTTGACGAAGGAAGAGGGCGGGAGGCACACCCCGTTTTTCAAGGGATACCGGCCGCAGTTTTACTTTCGGACGACGGACGTGACGGGAGTGGCGACACTGCCGTCGGGGACCGAGATGGTGATGCCGGGAGACAACGTGGCGTTGGAGATTGAGTTGATTAACCCGATCGCGGCGGAGAAGGGGTTGCGGTTTGCGATTCGGGAAGGTGGACGGACGGTAGGTGCCGGCACGGTCACCGAAATCCTGGCTTAGCGAGACGGAACCGCCTCGCGACCTCGGCGGCTACAGACATCATTTGATTTGAGCCAGTCGAGAGACTATTTGGCTCCAGGGAGTTTCAGGACTCATATCATGTTGAACGAAAAGATTCGCATTCGCTTGAAGGCCTATGACTATCGGGTTCTCGACCAATCGGCGTCTGAAATCGTCGATACCGCCCGAAGAACCGGTGCCCGCGTCGCTGGACCGATTCCGCTCCCGACCGTCAAAAACAAATACTGCGTTCTGCGCTCGCCTCACGTAGACAAGAAATCGCGCGAGCAGTTCGAGATTCGGACACACAAGCGGCTGCTGGACATTCTGGAGCCGACTCCGCAGACGATTGACGCCCTGATGAAACTGGACCTGCCTGCTGGTGTCGATGTCGAGATAAAGGCATTTGGAAAAGAGCACAAGTAACCCGGAGTGGTTCTTATGGTCAATGGCATCCTTGGAATCAAGGTAGGAATGACGCAGTTGTTTGAGAAGGACGGCACCGCTGTTCCTGCAACGGTGATTAAGGCCGGGCCGTGCGTTGTCGTGCAGAAGAAGACGGCGGCGCAGGATGGCTATAACGCCGTTCAGTTGGGACTGGTTGAGTTTGTCACCGACAAGCATGTGAAGAAGCCCATGCAAGGCCACTTCAAGAAGGCGAATGTTTCGCCCGTGAGGTTCTTGAAAGAGTTTCGTTTGCAGGAATCTGCCGAATCGACGCAGGTCGGATCCAAGATCCTGGTCGACCAGTTTTCACCGAGTGACTCAGTCGACGTCTCCGGGGTCAGCAAAGGCAAGGGTTTCGCCGGTGTAATCAAGCGGCACAATTTTCGCGGAGGCGCAGCCACACACGGCTCGATGTTCCACCGCGCTCCGGGATCCATTGGTGCTTCAGCCTTTCCTTCCCGTGTTCTCAAGGGGATGCGGGCTGCGGGTCACATGGGACAGGACAACGTGACCACCAAGAACCTGCGTGTGGTCAGGGTCGACGTTGAGCAGAACCTGCTGATTGTGAGAGGCGCCGTGCCGGGCGCGAACGGTGGATACGTCGTCATTCGAAAGAAGATTAAATGACGTGCTGCCTTTAGAGGCACCGCGTTCTTGAGAAGTCATCATGCCAAAACTACAAATTAAGAACCTGGACAACAAGGTCGTGGGCGAGATTGAGCTGAATGAAAGTGTCTTCGCGGCCAAGGTGAACAAGAGTCTCCTGTTTGCTGCTGTGAAGCACTATCTGGACGGCCTTCGGCAGGGAACGCATGCCACCAAGAATCGCTCGCAGGTCAGCGGCGGCGGCAAGAAGCCATGGAGGCAAAAGGGCACGGGTCGGGCGCGCGTTGGAAGCAGCCGCAACCCGATATGGCGCCACGGGGGAATAGCCCACGGTCCAACCCCCCGCTCCTATTCTTTCCACCTTCCGAAGAAAATGATTCTTGGAGCCCTTCGCTCCGCGCTCACCGACAAATTCAACGGCAATGCCATCACCGTGGTTGACGAGTTCTCGCTCCAGAATCACAAGAGCAAGGATCTAAGAAAGCGTCTCAACGGGATCGAACTCAATCAGAAACTCTTGATCGTGGAGACAGGCGAGAACGCCAACCTGGACCGGGCCTCGGGCAATCTGGACAAAGTCAAGCTGGTCTCCAGCCGGGACTTGAATGTTTACGATTTGCTCAACCACGAGCAGGTGCTCTTTTCCAAGGCCGCGATCCAGAAACTGCAGGAGGCGCTGAGCGTATGAAGAACGTTTTTTCAGTCATCAAGCGCCCGATCATCACTGAGAAAGGGCTCGACAAGAAGGAAGAGAACAGCACGCTGTGTTTCGAGGTGAACGTCCACGCTAACAAGCGGGAAGTCAAAGAGGCCGTGGAAAAGCTTTTCAAAGTGAAGGTGGCTTCGGTGAACACCTCAAACTTCTACGGAAAGATGCGGCGCCGGGGGAAGTTTTCCGGATACAAAGCTGATTGGAAGAAAGCCTACGTCCGATTAAAGCCGGGCGAAAAGATGATCGAATACGCGGAGAACGCATAGCATGGGGCTCAAATCATTCAGACCAACCACACCTTCGCTGCGGTTCACAAGCATCACCACGTCCGACGACATCACCAAGGACCATCCGGAGAAGAGCCTTGTGACGACAAAGGCGCGGACGGGTGGAAGAAATAGCACTGGTCGTCTCACCGTGCGCCATCGTGGAGGAGGTCATAAGAAGCTGTATCGGATTATCGACTTCAAACGCGATAAGGTGGGGATCCCGGCCAAAGTGGCTGCGGTTGAGTACGATCCGAATCGTTCAGCTCGCATCGCGCTCTTGCACTACACCGATGGTGAGAAGCGCTACATTGTGCATCCCGTCGGGTTGCAGGTTGGGGCCACGATCGTTTCCGGGCCAGATGCGGACATTCTGATCGGCAATGCCCTGCCGTTGAAGAACATCCCCCTAGGCACGACGATTCACAATATCGAAATGCGCAAGGGCCGGGGTGCGCAACTGGCTCGCTCGGCGGGGAGTGCGGCTCAGCTCGTGGCCAAGGAAGGCGACTACGCCCAGGTGAAAATGCCGTCGGGTGAAGTGCGCCAGATTCACATCGAATGCCAGGCGACCATCGGTCAGGTTGGGAATCTGGATCATTCGAATATGAGCCTCGGCAAGGCAGGCCGGACTCGCTGGCTGGGAAAGCGGCCTACGGTACGCGGTGTGGCGATGAACCCGGTTGACCATCCCCACGGTGGTGGCGAAGGCAAAACCTCCGGGGGACGCCATCCAGTCACTCCGTGGGGACAGCCAACACGCGGGTACAAGACACGCAACAACAAGCGTACGGACCGGTTTATTGTGAAGCGTAGGACCAAGTAGTTGGAATACTGAGCGGGATTTTTGGGAGAACACGATGGCACGGTCAGTCAAGAAGGGCGCTTTTGTAGACACGAGTCTGGCGAAGACTATCGAGTCGATGAACAAGCGCTTTGAGAAAAAGGTAGTCAAGACCTGGTCTCGCCGATCGACGGTGACCCCCGATATGGTGGGGCACACGTTGGCTGTTCACAACGGCAAGAAGTTCATTCCGGTCTATCTCACCGAAAACATGGTAGGACACAAGCTGGGCGAATTTTCTCCCACCCGTGTCTTTAAGGGACATAGTTCCAAGGCCGCTGCTGAAAAGACCGCGGCTCCGGCAGCAGCACCGCCGCCCAGGGCGGGCTAGAGATTTTTCAATTTGACGGGTGAAATCATGGAAGCACGCGCAACTGCCAAATACATAAGAGGATCGGCGCAAAAGATTCGGTTGGTGGTGGACCTCATCCGCGGCAAGAGTGTTTCGGATGCGCTGACGATTCTGCAGTTCACGAAGAAGCGCTCCTCGAAGGATGTTGAGAAGGTTCTGAAGTCAGCGGTCGCCAATGCGGAGCAGCAACCGGAAGGTGTCGACGCGGACAGTCTATATGTAAGTCAGGCCTATGTGAACGAAGGTGCCCGCATGAAGCGCGTGCGACCCGCGCCCATGGGTCGAGCCTACCGGATTCAGCGTCGCATGAGCCACATTTCGATTCACGTGTCGGACAAGTAAGGGAGGACATCTTGGGACAGAAAGTTCATCCGTTTGGTTTTCGCCTTGGATACAACAAAACCTGGAACTCCCGGTGGTATGCCAAGAAGGACTACAGCGCGCTATTGCATGAAGATTTGCGGCTCAAGAAGGAGCTGAAAAAGCAGTTGGGGCATGCTGGGGTTTCCAAGATTGAGATTGAGCGTCCTGGAAACAAGATCCGGATCACGATCCATACCTCCCGGCCTGGCATCATCATTGGACGCAAAGGTTCGGAAATCGACAAGCTGAAAGCCGATCTGCAGAAGCGCACCAATCGCGATATTTTTATCAACATCAACGAAGTGCATCGTCCTGAACTGGAGGCGCAGTTGGTGGCCGAGTCGATTGCCTTGCAGCTTGAAAAGCGCATCGCGTTCCGCCGTGCCATGCGAAAGGCCGTCGACACTGCTCTCAAGGTTCAGGCCAAGGGAATCAAAGTTTATTGCGCGGGCCGGTTGAACGGCGCTGAAATCGCCCGTACCGAGTGGTATCTGCAGGGGCAGCTCCCCCTGCACACGCTGCGTGCAGACATTGACTTTGGCTTTGCCGAGGCCCGCACTACCTACGGTGCCATCGGTGTGAAGGTGTGGATCTACAAGGGTGAGTTGTTCCCGGCGCTGAAGAAGAAGGTGGCTTTGGGCGCGAAGTTATAGAACCGTGATACGTGGTGCGTGATACGGGATTCGTGCCGGCCTTACGTATCACGAATCCCGTATCACGAATCACGGTGGTACGAATCACGGTAGTTGGAGATTGATCTACCATGTTGATGCCGAAGAAAGTGAAATACCGCAAGCAGCAGCGCGGCCGCATGAAGGGCAAGGCCTGGCGCGGCTCAGAGATCGCCTTTGGCCAGTTTGGGTTGAAGGTTCTCGAGCCTGGCTGGATTACAGATCGCCAGATCGAAGCCAGTCGTATTGCGATGACGCGCTTCATCAAAAGAGGCGGCAAAGTGTGGATCCGGCTGTTTCCCGACAAACCTGTGACGAAGAAACCGGCGGAAACCCGCATGGGCAAGGGGAAAGGCGCCCCCGAGTTTTGGGTTGCAGTGGTTCGCCCAGGCAAGGTGATCTTTGAGATGGAAGGCGTGAAGGAGGACATCGCTCGCGAGGCGATGCGCCTGGCTGCGAACAAACTGCCCATCCAAACGAAGTTCGTATCCCGCATTGGGCAGGAGCAAGGCTGATGAAAACTGAAAAAATCAGAGAACTATCGGACGACGAGCTGAAGACTCAGGAACGCGATATTGCGGAACAGATGTTTCGTTTGAGATTCCAACTGGCGACGGGACAGACCGACGGTCTGAACAAGCTGCGGTCGTTGAAGAAAGATGTGGCCAGAATCAAGACCATTCGTCGCCAACGCGCATTGAGCGTCCCGAAGGCTTAGTTTTTGAGAGTCCCTTTGAACAGGGACCTTCCAGAGAGGCGAGAGCAAAACATGGAAAGTCAAGAGACACCGCAGGCCGTTGCGGCAGCCCCAAAAACGCGTCGGAGAAGTATCAAAGTGGGGGTTGTGACCAGCAACAGCATGACGAAGACGATCGTGGTTTCAGTCGAGCGCCGGGTGCCCCATCCGTTGTATCGCCGGATCATGACCAAGACGTCGAAGTTTCTTGCCCACGACGAAAAAAATAGCTGCTCAGTCGGTGACACGGTCTCCATTGTGGAAACCCGTCCGCTCAGCAAGCGCAAGAGATGGCGCCTGTTGGAAGTCATTCGCAAGGCCAGTTGAAAAGGATCACGTAACGGCACGAAGCGCCAGGAGCCAGAGTTATGATTCAGATGGGCACCATGCTGCAGGTCGCCGACAATTCCGGCGCGCGCAAGATCGCCTGCATTCTGCCTCTCGGTGGGTCGACGGGAAGTAAAGCCTCGCTGGGCGACATCATTACTGCCGCAGTGAAGGAAGTAACTCCCGACGGCAACATAAAAAAGGGCAGTGTCGTCAAGGCTGTGGTTGTGCGGACGCGCAAGGAAGTTCGCCGGCGCGACGGATCTTACATCCGGTTCGATCAAAACGCGGCGGTTCTCATCAACGAAGCCAATGAACCCGTAGGCACACGCGTGTTTGGTCCGGTGGCTCGGGAACTGAGAGACAAGCGCTTTTTGAAAATTGTTTCACTGGCTCCGGAGGTGATCTAGGTGACGGAAAGAGTTCGTATCCAGATTCGCAAGAACGATCAGGTGAAGGTCATCGCTGGAAAGGACCTCAACAAGACCGGACGCGTTCTGCGCGTGTTGCGCGACAAAGGAAGGGTTGTGGTCGAAGGGGTTAGTTTCTTGAAGCGGCACACCCGCCCTAATCCGCAGAAGCAAATCAAAGGTGGCATTGTTGAGAGAGAAGCTCCGATTCATGTCTCCAATGTGATGATCATCTGTGGCGCCTGTGGGAAGGCCACCCGGATTGGACACAACGTGCTGGCCGATGGGAAGAAAGTTCGCATCTGCCGGAGCTGCAGTAGCTCGCTGGACAAGTAGTTCAGCACCGATGGAGGAGAGGTTCGATTCATGAGTCGACTAAAGGAACGTTACACAAAAGAGATCGCCCCGGCCATGGGCAAGGAGTATGGCTATAAGAATGTCATGGCTATTCCCAAGCTGGAGAAGATCGTGATCAACATAGGCTTGGGCGAAGCGATTCAGAACTCCAAGCTGCTCGACAATGCAGCCGACGAACTGGGCCAGATTGCAGGACAAAGACCAGTCATCACGCGAGCCAAAAAATCGATTGCTTCCTTCAAGCTTAGACAAGGAATGCCGATTGGCTGCTCCGTCACGCTGCGTGGAGAGCGGATGTATGAATTCCTGGATCGATTTCTGAATACTGCCTTGCCCCGTGTGCGCGACTTCCGCGGTCTGTCCACAAAGTCCTTCGATGGGCGGGGAAATTACACTCTGGGTTTGCGCGATCAGTTGATCTTCCCAGAAATTGATTACTCGCGAGTCAGCAAGATCAAAGGAATGAATATCAGCGTCGTCACCACTGCCAAAACCGACGATGAGGCGAGGACGCTGCTCCGTCTGTTTGGCATGCCCTTCAGGAACTAGTCCGATCGAGGCTGAACGCAAGAGTGAAACGTTAGGACAGGGTTGAGGAAACTATGGCGAGAACATCGCACATTGCAAAAGCGAGGAAGACCCCGAAATTTAAGGTGAGACAGCACAACCGCTGCAAGCGTTGCGGCCGGCCTCGTGGTTTTCTGCGGAAGTTCGAGCTTTGCCGTCTTTGCTTCCGGCAGTTGGCGCTCCGCGGAGATCTTCCTGGGGTTATTAAGTCGAGCTGGTAGCGAGCCAACCCCCTGTGGTCCCCCTTCGCAAGGGGGACAGCGAGCGAAGCGAGCAGGGGGTATACCATGGCTAGGCATTCTTTTACAGGAGTGAATGATGAGTCTGACCGATCCGATTGCAAACTATTTGACGTGCTTGCGGAACGCGCTTCAGGCCAAGCGCCAGAAGGTGGACATTCCGTCTTCCAATTTGCTGGTGGAAATGACCAAGCTATTGAAGGAGGAAGGGTACATCAACAACTACAAGGTCACCGAAGAAGGCAGCAAAACCATTCTACGGGTTTATTTGAAGTATGGAAGCAAAGGGGAGCGAGTGATCTCCGGCCTTCAGCGCATCTCGCGGCCCGGGTGTCGAACCTATACTTCTTGCAAGTCGATTCGGCGAGTGCTGGGTGGCTTGGGAATCAGCATTCTGACCACGCCGAAGGGAGTGCTTTCCGGGGCTGAGGCAAGGAAACAGGGCGTGGGCGGAGAAATTCTCTGCAATGTGTGGTAGGCGGAACCGCATCGTCAAGGGATGTGAAATCTCATGTCAAGAATCGGAAACAAAGTGATCCCAGTCCCGTCCGGCGTCAAGGTCAACATAGCCGCCGGACAGGTTGAAGTCCAAGGGCCCAAGGGCAAGCTGACGAGTCCGGTCCCGGAGGGCATCAAGTTCGAGCTAGGTGATGGCCGATTGGTGGCCAAACGCGCAGCTGAAACCAAGCAACTCAGAGCGCTGCATGGTCTGGCGCGAAGCCTCGTCGCCAATGCCGTCAAAGGTGTGACCGAAGGTTTTCAGAAGGAACTCGAGATCGTTGGCATCGGATACCGCGCGGAAGTTCGCGGGAAATCAGTCGTTTTCAGTCTTGGATTTTCTCACCCGATTGATTTCCAGATCCCGACGGGAATTAACATCACGGTGGAAAAGCAGACCAAGCTGGTGGTGTCCGGTACGGACAAACAAAGAGTTGGCCAGACTGCGGCAACCATTCGTTCGCTGAAGAAACCCGATCCCTACAAGAACAAGGGTATTCGGTATGCGGGCGAAACACTGAAGAAAAAGGTTGGGAAGACGGGAGCCAAGTAAACCGGCTCCGCGCGTATTGTTGACGAGGATTGAGAGATGGCTGGTATCACTTCCAAAAATGTTGTTCGCAAGAGAGTTCACTCCCGAATTCGCAAGAAAATTCTGGGTACGGCAGAGCGTCCGCGCCTCAATGTTTTTCGATCGCTGAATCACATCTACGCCCAGATCATCGATGATGTGAAGGGTGTGACGCTCGTTTCCGCTTCGTCGCTGGACAAGGAAGTTCGCACAGTGAACAAGGCGGGCGGCAATGCTGCTGGAGCCAAGAGCGTAGGAGCCGAGATTGCGAAGCGCGCCAAGAGCAAAGGCATCGAAACCGTTGTCTACGATCGCGGCGGGTACAACTACCATGGCCGGGTCAAGGTTCTGGCGGAAGCCGCAAGAGAAGCCGGGCTCAAGTTTTAGATATCTTTCGGAACGATTGATACTCATTAAGGATCTTAGAATCAAAGTGACGAACCCCTCACCCCCCAGTCCCTCTCCCATTGGGGATGCCAAAGGCGGGTGAGGGGGCAGCATCAATCGAAGCCGGCAGTGCAGTGTCACTATCCATTTGCAGGGATCAGTAGGAGGACCGTTTGGAAACCAGAATTGATGGCAGCAGTTTGAACTTGAAGGATCAGGTGGTTTCAATAAACCGAGTCACCAAGGTCGTGAAAGGTGGCAAGAACCTCAGCTTCAGCGCGCTCGTGGTCGTGGGGGATGAAAACGGCGTGGTGGGCTATGGCAATGGCAAAGCGAAAGAGGTTCCTCAAGCCATCCGCAAGGCATTGGAGAGTGCGAAGAAGAATCTGATCAAAATTCCCATCCTGGGTGCGACGATACCGCACTTGGTCGTTGGCCGATTTTGTTCGGGCAAGGTGCTGCTGAAACCGGCGCCGGAGGGGACCGGAGTGATTGCCGGCGGACCGGTGCGTGCCGTCATTCAATCGGCGGGAATTCAGAATGTGCTGACGAAGTCCCTGGGAAGCGCTAATCCACACAACGTGGTGAAGGCGACCATTGATGGATTGAAGCAGTTACGGGACGCCGACAGCGTTGCCAAACTGCGTGGCAAATCAAGGGAAGAGATTCTACACAAATAGTTCTATGAGCCAGAGCAAAGCACAAAATGGGCAAATCCAAATCAAGCTGATTCGCAGCGGCATTGGATTCCCAGTGAAACAGAAGAAGGTGATTCAGGGGTTGGGCTTCAAACGTTTGAATCAGATCGTCACACGGCCCGACACTCCTGAGATTCGCGGGATGGTCTTTAAGATCCGGCACCTGGTTGAGATTGTCGGGCAGTGAAGTCCCCCTTAACAAAGGGGGCGACGCGAAGCGTCTGGGGGTTGTCATTCAGGCCCTCGATGTGATCACGATAACCCCCTGAAGGCTTCACGACTGCTGTCGTTTCGCCTTCTTTCCCCCTTTGGTGAAGGGGGACTTAATAGGAGTCAGGTTTCCATGATTGGACTGAATAACCTAAAGCCACCGGCGGGTTCGACGCACTCCAAGAAGCGCCGTGGTGGAGGCATGGGATCCGGGCTCGGCAAAACCGCCGGCCGGGGCTACAAAGGACAGAAATCCCGCTCGGGCGCCCGCTCAAAGCGGGGCTTCGAGGGCGGTCAAATGCCCTTGCACCGTCGTCTTCCGAAGCGCGGGTTTACAAACATTTTCAAGAAGGTGTACGCGATCGTGAACCTGGACCGGTTGAAGGATTTTCCGGCCGGAGCGTCGGTGTCTCCACAGGAACTGGTTGAGAAAGGAATCATCAAGAACCTGCGCGACGGCGTGAAGATTCTGGGTCAAGGGAATCTGGCTCACTCCTTGAATATCTCAGCGCATGTTTTCAGCAAGAGCGCCCAGGAGAAGATCGCCAAGGCTGGCGGTCGGGCCGAGGTCATAAAGTGATCGTCGAAAGCATTCGCAATATTTGGAGCATGCCGGACTTGCGGAGGCGTATCGGCTTCACGCTGCTGCTCCTCGCCGTGTACCGTGTTGGTGCGGTGATCCCGACTCCGGGCATCAACTCCGAAGTGCTGATGCGGTTTTTCGAACAGAATCGCGGCACGGTGTTCGGCTTCATGGATCTGTTTTCTGGTGGCAATCTGAGCCGGTTCACAATTTTCGCTCTGGGCATCACTCCTTACATCACCTCGTCGATCATTCTCCAGTTGCTCACCGTGGTTTGGCCCTTCCTTGAAAAGCTGTCAAAGGAAGGTGAACTGGGTCGTAAGAAAATTACCCAGTACACTCGCTATCTAACGGTTATTTTGAGCCTCGTTCAGTCCATCAGTATCGCGGTTGCTTTCCAGAAGATGCCCTCAGAAGGCTCTCAGGTCGTGATCAACCCGGGGTTTGGTTTCATCTTCATGACCACTCTGACGTTGACGACTGGAACTGCCTTTATCATGTGGTTGGGAGAACAGATCTCCGAGCGTGGCATCGGGAATGGGATGTCGTTGCTTATTTTTGCGGGCATTGTGACGGGTCTGCCGCACGCTGCAACAGAGATCTATTCCAAGCTGGCGACGCAGCAGTGGTCACCTCTGGTGGTCATTCTCCTGCTCGCGATGATGGTGGCTGTCGTGGGGTTTATTGTTCTCGTGGAGCGGGCGCAGCGCAGAATTCCGGTTCAGTATGCGAAGCGCGTGGTGGGCCGCCGGGTGATGGGAGGGCAGTCAACACACCTGCCATTGAAAGTGAACGTCGGCGGAGTTATTCCGGTGATCTTCGCTTCGTCCATTCTGGCTTTCCCGCAAACCTTTGGCTATCTGTTTCCGACCAGCCAGTTCTTCCGAAACATGTCGGATGCGTTGCGCACGGGCGAGCCGCTCTGGAACCTGTTATACATCTCGGGCATCGTCTTCTTCTGCTACTTCTACACCTCCATCGTGTTCAACCCGACCGAGGTTGCTGACAACATGCGGAAGTATGGCGGGTTCATTCCAGGCATCCGCCCCGGAAAGAAGACTGCCGAGTACGTGGAATCCATCCTTACCCGGATCACCTTTGCGGGAGCGATCTATCTGGCCTTGATCGCCATCATCCCGGAATTCATGATCACAGGCTTCCACATTCACCATCTGCCCGTCATCGGGAGATACTTCGACGGCTTGCCTTCGTGGCTTCTGAATGGGATGGGGGTTCAGTTCGCCTTCGGGGGCACCTCCTTGTTGATCGTCGTAGGCGTCGCGATGGATACGGTGCAACAAATCGAAGCGCAGTTGGTAATGCGACATTACGACGGATTTCTCGGCCCGCGCGGTCGAAGAATTCGAGGACGACGTGGGTGAGCGGGCCTGTGGTGATCGTTTTCTTGGGGCCCCCGGGCTCTGGCAAGGGAACTCAGTCAAGGATCTTGTCCGAAAGGTTGCTGATTCCCCACGTGTCAACCGGCGAAACACTGCGTGAGGCGGTGCAGACGGGCAGTCTGCTGGGGCAGCAGGTCCGAGAGCAGATGAACAAGGGAAGTTTCGTCAGCGACGCCGTCGTCGCGGAGATCGTCGCTGAACGAATCCGGGCTCGTGATTGTGAGCGAGGGTTCATTCTCGATGGGTTTCCCAGAACCCTTTCGCAGGCCCAGACATTGGGAAACCTGCTCGAGGAAATCGGATTCCCTGAGCCGCTGGTTTTTAATCTTGGCGTAGACGAAAGCCGGTTGGAGGAAAGAGTCTGTCGACGACTGACCTGCCTGGCCTGCCAGGAAATCTACAATTCCGTCAGCCACGAGCCGAGAGTTTCAGGACGATGCGATCGGTGCAATGGGCGCTTGGAAGCAAGGGCTGACGACAGCAAGTCGGTTTTCCAGGGACGCATCGCCGATTTCCGGTGTCAGACGGAGCCCCTGGTTTCCTACTACCGTGGTCGGGGCGTGCTCATCGATATCGGTGGAGATGGAGACATTGCAGCCGTTGGTACGGCAGTCCTGGATTCTATCAATGGGCGCTGGGCTCAGCCGAATGGAAGCAGCGTTTGAAATTTGCAGGGCGTTCCTCTATACTAGCCGCTTTTGACCGGGCGGAGATCAAGCGACCACAGCATGTCCAAAGAAGAAGCAATTGAAGTTATCGCGACAGTGCTGGAGCCTTTGCCCAACGCGATGTTCCGTGTCGAACTGGAAAGCAAACACGTGGTCCTGGCTCATATTTCCGGGAAAATGAGGAAAAACTTCATCCGGATACTTCCTGGCGACAAGGTTGCCGTAGAGCTTTCGCCCTACGACCTTACGCGGGGCAGGATTGTCTACCGGTATAAATAGGGATTGATCCACATGAAAGTCAGGGCTTCCGTTAAGAAAATCTGTGATAAGTGCAAGATCATTCACCGCAAGCGAGTGGTTCGGGTGATTTGCGTCAATTCGAAGCACAAACAACGTCAGGGCTAAGCTGGAGTGAAGTCTTGAACGTTGGCTCGATGAAGGGGGCAAAGTGGCACGTTTAGTAGGTATCGATCTACCGCGGGAAAAGAGAGTTGAAGTTGGCTTGACCTATATTCATGGGATCGGCAGGCCGCGCTCCAGGAAGATTTTGGCCACGGCCAACATCAGCCTTGACACCAAGGTGAAGGACTTGTCCGAAGATGAGGTCTCGCGCCTGAGGCAGGTGATTGAAGAAGGAACGGCCGTCGAGGGTGACCTGCGCAAGGAAGTCTCCATGAACATTAAGCGGCTCATGGAAATTGGCTCCTACCGGGGATCGCGGCATCGAAAATCGCTGCCAGCCCGCGGGCAACGCACCCACACCAACGCTCGAACCCGCAAGGGACCGCGCAAGGGCGCAATTGCAGGCAAGAAGAAGCCCACCGGAAAGACGTAGTTGAGTCCCCCTTAAGGGCGAAGGCTTGAGAAGCCTTCACCGAAGCGCGGGAGTGGCGTGAAGATTCTGAATAACACGACACTCTCAAGGCTGTATCCCCCTTCATAAGGGGGATTTTCAAGGAGCATTGATGGCGAAAGCACCGACCAAGACTGGCAAGAAGAAGGTCTTCAAGAAGAAGGAAAAGAAGACCGTGTTGAACGGGATTGTCTACGTTCAAGCCACTTTCAACAACACCATTGTCAGCATCACGGATACCCAGGGCAATTTGATTTGCTGGTCCAGCGCGGGTTCACTGGGATTCAAGGGATCTCGAAAGGGAACTCCTTTCGCCGCGCAACAGGCTTCCAGTACCGTTGCCAGCAAGGCTCGTGAGCATGGCATGAAGACGGTGGAGGTTTTGGTTCGTGGACCCGGTTCGGGCCGGGAGTCGGCCATCCGCGCACTGCAGACCGTTGGATTGGAAGTGAAATCGATCCGGGACGTGACGCCCATTCCGCACAACGGCTGCCGCCCGCCGAAGCGGCGTCGTGTGTAAGAGCTTTTGTTCGGGCTTAGAGTTGTGTACCACAGCATCGCTATGATGGAGGAATACGAATTTGGCAAGGTATCGTGAGTCAGTTTGCCGCTTGTGCCGCCGGGAAGGCATGAAGTTATTCTTGAAGGGTGACCGTTGCTTCAAGGATTCCTGCGCGATTGAGAAGAGAAACTTCGCCCCGGGCCAGCATGGGCAGAGCAGGAAGTCGAAGGTCGTCGGCTATGGCCTGCAATTGCGCGAAAAGCAGAAGGTGAAGCGCATTTACGGCCTCATGGAAGGCCAGTTCAGAAACTACTTCGAAAAGGCCGAGCGTTCCAAGGGAGTTACCGGTGAAACCCTGCTTCAGATGCTGGAGCGTCGGCTGGACAACACCGTCTATCGCCTGGGTTTCGCCTCATCCCGCTCCCAGGGCCGCCAGTTGGTTGGGCACGGGCATGTGCGGGTTAACAATGTGAAGGTTAACATCCCTTCCTTCCAGGTGAAGCCAGGCGATGTGATTTCCATCCACGATAAGAGCCAGAAGATTCCCACGATCATCAATTCCCTGGAGATGGTTGGAAGCCGCGGAGTTCCGAGCTGGCTGGAACTGGACGGCTCGAAATTCACGGGTAAAGTGCTTGCATTGCCCAAGCGGGAAGATACCAACCTGCCGGTGCAGGAGCGCCTCATCGTTGAGCTCTATTCGAAGTAACGTCATCGGGCTCGCAAATTTCCGGATCAGATCCTTCGATCACAATTAGTCAAGTCTTGTTGGACAGTCCAGCAAGAGCTGGGAGGCATTGGCAGCTATGTTATGGAAAGGCTTTCAGAAACCCAAAAGATTATCTGTAAACACCGGTGAGGCCGAGCGGAACTACGGCCAATTCTCCGCCCAGCCCTTTGAGCGGGGCTTCGGGACAACCATTGGAAACGCGTTGCGCCGCGTGTTGCTGTCCTCCATTGAAGGCGCGGCAGTCACGGCTGTCAAGATTGAAGGGATTTTGCACGAGTTTTCTCCAATTCCGGGTGTCGTCGAAGATGCTACCGATATCATTCTGAATCTGAAGCAGGTCCCGTTTCGTTTGAACAGCGAAGGGCCGAAGACGATTTACCTCGAGTCTGACGCCTCAGGAGTGCTGACCTCGGCGAACATCAGAGCGGATGGCGACGTCGAAATTCTCGACAAGAATGTGTATCTGGCAACCATCAGCGAAGGTGGGAAGCTGCATGTCGAGATGCGTTTGAAAATTGGTCGCGGCTACGTTTCGGCCGACAAGAATTTCGATGAGGACCTTTCAATTGGGTATATCCCCATCGACTCGGTGCATTCGCCGGTGAAGAAAGTCAACTACACGGTTGAGCCGGCTCGCCTGGGACAGATGACCGACTACGACAAACTGACCCTGGACGTCTGGACCAATGGCTGCATCAATCCGCAGGATGCGATTGGCTTCGCCGCCAAGCTCGTGAAGGACCACATGGCCATCTTCATCAACTTCGAAGAACAGCCCGAAGCCCGTGAAGAGAAGGCCGAGCGCGGCACCGACGTTGCCAACGAAAACCTGTCCAAGTCGGTGGAAGAACTCGAGCTGTCCGTCCGCTCCTACAACTGTCTGAAGAACGCCAACATCAAGACCATTGGCGAATTGGTTCAGAAGTCGGAATCGGAGATGCTGAAGACCAAGAACTTCGGCCGCAAGTCTCTGAACGAAATCAAGGAGATCCTGTCTGGAATGGGTCTCAGCCTGGGAATGACGCTTGACGAAGCAGGGCATCCGGTCCCAGCGGCCGCTGGAAACTGATTCCTCGAATTGAGCAAGGAGATAGATTGAAATGCGGCATAGAGTCCATGGTCGAAAACTGGGAAGACCGACTCCCCATCGCATCGCGCTGCTGAGAAACCTGTGCACTTCGCTGTTTGAGCACGAGCGCGTAACCACCACCGTTCAAAAAGCCAAAGAGATGCGGCCCATGGCTGAAAAGCTCATCACATTGGGCAAAGTGGGCAGTCTCCACGCCCGGCGCCAGGCGGCCGGCTTTGTGTTCAAGGCCGCTGTGCTCCAGAAGCTCTTCGATAACATTGCCGGCCGGTATGCCGACCGCAACGGCGGCTACACGCGCATCATCAAGCTGGGATATCGAGAGGGTGACGGGGCAGACTTGGCAATCATTGAGCTGCTGGGCAGCGAGCTCTCGGTTAAGAAGGCTGAGAAGGCTGCCGCCAAGGCCGCAGCGGAAAAAGCCAAGACTGCCAAGAAGCCCAAGGCTGCAAAGAGCGAAGAGTAGAACCGGTTTCGAACATCAGCTTGTTTTCTGATCCCCAGTGTTTCACTGGGGATTTTTTGTTTAGAGTGTGGGCGTCCTTCTCGCGTCCACGGACGCCTGCTGGTCCTATCGCTAGACGAGGAACATCTTGAAACTCCCTCACACCCTGAACCATCGCAAGGAAGTTTATCGGGGCAGGATCGTCAATCTGATTGTCGATGACATCACCACCGATCAGGGCATCAACACGATTCGGGAAGTCTTTCAACATCCCGGCGGCGCTGCAGTCGTTCCGGTCTTGCCGGGAGGCGATGTCCTGCTGGTGCGGCAGTTTCGTTACCCGATGCAGGAGTATCTTCTGGAACTCCCAGCCGGAAAGATCGATGGCGGGGAACCACCCGAAGAAACGGCGGCGCGGGAGCTGGCAGAAGAAGTGGGATACAAGGCCGGGCGCCTCACCAAGATTGCCGAATGCTATTCGACACCGGGCTTCTGCGACGAGAAGCTGCATATCTATGTGGCGGAAGACCTGGCCCCAACACAAGCAGCCGGCGACGACGATGAGGAACTGGAAATCGTTCGACTGACGCGAGCGGAGGTTGAAGAGCATCTGCAACACGGGACGATTTCGCGACGCCAAAACCATCATTGGAATTCAACATCTGTTGCTGCAAAACAGGGGTTGAAATCCCAACGAGATCCATAACCGCAGAGACGCCGAGATCAGGCTAAATCGATGACTCCGCGTGAGGGACGCGGAATGCGACTGCCTATTGGGCCTGAAGGGCCCAAGTACGTCCAGCCCAGGGCAGCGCCCTGGGAAAACTGGAGTTTGAAACAAGACTTGTCCTGGCTTTCTACCTCTCGAACTAACCGAAAGGAACCCCCATGCCCGACCGTGGTGATGGAGTTTTCTCAGAACCGACCGACTTCCTCTCCGACGTAAACTGCCCGGAATGTGGCACCCCATTCAAAGCCGCGCCAGTCTGGGAATTTGTGCTTCGTCAGGGCCGCTCCACCTGCGGCAACTGCTGGCAGATTTTTGCGCTCAAACCTGGCGCCAAGCTCGAGGGGGTCACGGCGCGCAGCGAAGATCTGGAAAGAATCGTGGACGACTTCGAGACCGCCAATGCGGGAGAATACCTCTGGGATGCAGCCAAGGCGGAACGCAGCCGGGGTGCGGCGGTCGATTTCTTTATCAGCGTGGCGCTGACGGCCTTCTTCGACGGGCTTGAACGCAGCTATCCGATCCTGTCGCCCGAAGACTACTCCCTGACTTGGCGCTACCTGTCACAAGCGGGAGCTCTGGCTGTGGACGACATCGATACCCGCCTCATTGCTGACGCTTTCGAAAAGGTTGAAAAATACAAACCACCCGATGTGAATATGACTCGTTGAGTCGCGAGCGGAGAACCGCAGAGACACGAAGACGCAGAGAGAGCAGATTTTTGCTCCTCTGATTTGAGTTCACGATTGTCCCGTCGAATTTGGGATTCCCCTCCTTGACAAGGAGGGGTGGCGCGCAGCGACAGAGGTCGCGCAGCGCCGGGGTGGTTGGGCCCGCTTCGCTTCACTTCAGGTCATACCAAACCCAGACTGTGGGAGTCGTCCTCCGGACGGCGACCTTGCCCACACTCTACAAAACATCTCCGCAGAGTGTTGCTCATAGATCCCGCTTTTCTCCCTGCCAATCAGCAGACTTCACCGCTTTCGCTTGTG
>CAWBTP010000014.1:0-42514 GCA_963791795.1 uncultured Acidimicrobiia bacterium | reverse complement strand
TCGGCCATCATCATATTGAGCAACACAATCGCCCTGGTTGGCGGAGGTTTTTGCGTGAAACCACTCCTCGCTGCCCAGAGTGCGGCAAGCCTGCGCGTACATGTCTCCTGGGTATATAGCCATTTGAAACGGCGACGCCCCATTATTCCCAGCCTTCCGCTTGGGTGGCGCTGTCCGCTTCAATCCAGATGACGTGCAGGCTTGGCTGGGTAAACGCGTCGAAAATTTGAAAAATGGAAAAGGAGCGATCGCATGTCCCGCCGTAACCGACGCGACAGACTCGGGGGCAAATATGCCACGCGATAAACGATATCAGCCGGGGATATGTCTAACGTTTCAGTGGGCAAGCGCGTAAAAATGGAAGGGCTTTCCATCTTTACATCGCAGGCGACGACGGCCAGGAACGAATTCGGAACACTTCGCGGATCTTGGAAACCAAGGCGGAGCTGCCACTAAGTGGCAAGCCGAGGAGAAGCGCACGACCATTTATCGAAAAAAGAAAATGGCAGCATCCCCGCAAGACCGGATCCTGAAACCACCTTCACCTTGGTTCTGTAAACCGGCGCTGCTTGCCACAGGTAGAGAGTAAATGGAGCGAAAACTCCAGCAGCAAGCTTCGCTACGCAATGCAGAGCCACGTATACCGGAGTTCGGGAATCGAAGCTGGAGGATATGGCAAGTTTCACCTTCAACTTTTTCAACAAATTGGCCAAACACTACTCCGATCGGTTGTCGACAAAGCCTACACCTATCTTCTACGCGCCGTTTTCGAAGAGGCCCTGGAAAACGACTACCTCGGCAAAAATCCGATGCGCAAAGTCGGGATGCCGAAGACCCGCGGAGAGCTACATTACTGCAAACGACACCTCAGCCCCGAAGAAATTCGAGAAGCTATTCAAGAAGGCTCCGAAGGGGAAGGACCACCTCATCTTGCACTGCTTTCTGGTCGGTGCCGTCGCGTCCAGGTGAGACGTTTGCGCTTCGATGGGAAGACATCGAGCCCGGTCGCATTCGCATTGACGAACGCGTCTACCGCAACGAGCTGGGGGACCCAAAGACCGAAACCTCAAATGGATATGTGGCCATACCCACATCGCTAGAACTCGAACTAGCCTTGTGGAAACAGCAATGCAAATTGGACAGAGCACAAAGATTCGTTTTCTTCTCAGGCACGCCATCACGGGAGCCCATGGATGGCCGAAGTTACCTGCATGGCCACCGCTAGAGCTGATTGCCCCGAGCTAGGGATATACGGCTTCACCTACCAGGTTTTAAGGCGTACTGTCGCCACCCAAATGCACAGCCGCAAGATTCGGGCACTCTGAAAGATACTGACAGCACCTACGCCATGTAATTGCTGAGACCTACAATCGGTGAGTATGTTCAGGAAGCGCCAGAGAGCGTTCGCACGCGGTCGAACGATGGGATCGGGAACTTCAGCTATTGATCAGAGAACGAAAACAAGGAAGACGGTTGAAATCAATCCAGTGCAGGGAGAAAGTAAATTGAAATTGAATTACCGCCAATTACCGCCAATTACATTAATGAAAACCCTGGCAAGTGATTGATATTTTGGTCGGGGCGATAGGATTTGAACCTACGACCCCCTGCGCCCAAGGCAGGTGCGCTACCAGGCTGCGCTACGCCCCGACTGTTAAGCGCGTGGGATTGTAGATTAGTTCCCCGGTGAGCGCAACGAGGATCTGCCGGTTTCCAGGGAAGGGTCAAAGCATCCCGATGGCACAAGCTGCTTGTTGCAGCGAATCAGCTGTCGAGCCTGCACAATCGGCCTTTTCAGGGGTGAGTCGCGCGGCGTTTCTCGACTTTTTCAAGATTGGCCTTGGCTTCGCCAACCACCAGGTTCCGCCCCTTGAACAGGAACCCGTTCAACCGCTTTGTTTCTTTTTCCATTTCTTCGCGCGTCGCAACCTCGACAAAACCAAAGCCACGCGACTTGCCGGTGTTAAAGTCGTTCACAATCTTTACGGCTTCCACGCGGCTGCCCTCGCTGCCAAACAAATCCTGCAATTCCTGTTCGGAGGCCCGATAGGACAGGTTCCCGACATAGATTCGGTAAGACATAGGTCTCCTTACTCTTCCGCCAGACCCTCAAAACCTCCTGCCGGAATGCAACGACGAGATTTTCCTGGGATGCTCAAAGGGGATATTCTCTCTGCCAGCATTTCACGGAGCGGAGACCAGCGGATCCGCATCGAGGGGAGCGCCTGACTGCGCGAATCATGGGAACGGTTGGTGAGCCAGAGATTAGTAACTCCCACCGATTCGCGGACAGAGCCATGCCAGGCTCGGGGAAAACTCCCCCAAGAGCATTGCGCTGCAAATGCCCCGCACAGCGACACCGCGCCTGAAGCAGGCCTGCTGCTGTCGTCCGACATAGAAACCAGATGACGAGAGAAAATGTGGGCCGAATCTACTCCAAAGCCGCTGAGGATGTCAAAAAAAATTTCAAACTTTTTTCCTCCACCAGATCTAAGCCCCAGCCAGACTTAGTTCCTTTACCAGTCTTTCCTTCAATTTCTTAACAACCGCTCGATTCACCCCTTCACCACCATTAATCCTCTTCTATCACTTCCACCCCCATCTCACTCATCTCCCTCTTAAAATCTCTTTTCCACTTCTCCCACCCCTTCATTTTTTCCTCCTTCTGTTCCTTTCCACACACCCATATTCGTTTCTTTTTCCATATACACACTTCAAATAATCCCATATCTCTTTACCTATCTCCTTATCTTCCAAACCTTCACCTTCCCCTCATTATCTTATAAACTCACCTCTACCTTTCTTTTTTCATCTTCTATTTATCCCATCAATACCAACCTCTTTCCTCTCCCTTCCAACCATTCATTTTTCTATCCGTCCAACTACACCATCTCTCCAAATCATCTCCTTCTCTTCCTCCACTTCCTATTCTTTCTTTCTTTCCTCTTTTTATAATACTAACTGAATTGAGCCAAACGAGACGAAATCGCGATGATGAAGGGCCGGCGGTTACAGCGAATTAGCAGAGTCTCTCGCGGAGCTACGGCACGCGACTGTCACGTGACAGTCTCTAGAGCTACGCACTTCCAGGCACACCTGGCGATTGGTCTGCAGGAACGTGCATCCGTCCGAGTGTACCGATTCGAACTCTGAACCGAGGGCATGACGAGGCTCGATGGTGGGTCGATCTCCACGTCCTGAATCGCGAAGCCTCGACCCACCTCGAAATTCAGATATCACGGGCAATCGTCTTGCGAAGTTCGGCGTCCTGATAAGCGCGACGAATCGAGTTAAACGTAGCTCCAAAAGTCACGGTCACGACCACTCCTACAACCAGCAAGGGCCGGAAGACATGACTGGGTTGCCCGACGGTCAGGCCAACGGCACAGGCCGCCAAGCACAAAACACCCAGCGCGAACACAGCCGCCCAAATGGACAAAACAAGGCTGCGATGGCGCCCCCGCTCCACGTAGACGCTCAGCCCACTTAGGACCGACAGCAAGGAAAACCACACCAGGTTTCGACTAGATTCCAGCAGAGAACCATTCTTCGTTCATTTGCTCCCTCCTTTCTTTGTTTCCTTGTGAAATTGAAGCAGCTGCTTCCCAATCTTGGCGGAGACGTCGCCTTCAGCAACAAGCTGGCGGATCTTCGTCTCGAACGGGTCACTCAAAGGATCTTCCGCAGTTCGTATACGCTCGATCAGGCGATCCAATCTCAGCCGAATTGTCGGGTAGGAAACGTCGTAGCCCTCGGCCAGCTCCTTGAGTGAGCCAGAAGCCAGGACCAGCCGCTTGACGAACTGTTGATCTTCTTCCTCCAGTTCCGCAAACCATGAGGTTGAATCTGCCGGCATGGGCTCAAATATAGCTTCAATAATATTGAAGTCAAGTTCAATTTTATTGAAGTCGTGTTTTTGTGGAAAAACGACAAGAATTGGGGATCGGCCTTGCCAAGCCGCTCACGACCGACAACCCCTGGCCCCTTTGCTAAGGGGGAATACTCGTTCGATCGAACGTGATGCCGCCAAGCGGCATGAGAGGCTTCGCCTTCTTTCCCCTTTGGAAGGGGGATTTTCAAGGGTGGCTAGTTCCAAACCCCGGGAATGGCAGATTGACAGGAGGGACAACGCCCCGCTTGCAGGCGGTTCTGCTGGACACGGAAACCGCGTCGTTCGATGAGAAGCGTGTTGCAGGAGGGACAATAGGTATTCTCCCAGCCGCCGACGTGACCTGGGATATTCCCGGCATACACGTAGCGGAGGCCGGCGGATCTACCAATCTCTGCAGCACCTATAAGAGTTGCGACTGAGGTGTTATCCGGATCGGTCATCCGGTAGTCCTTGTGGAAGGCTGTAACGTGCCATGGGATGTTGGGTGAAATATCGGCAAGGAATTTAGCGATGTCACTCAGTTCTTCGCTCGAGTCGTTGAAACCTGGAATGATCAGCGTAACCACCTCGAGCCAGAAACCCTTGTGATGGAGCCGCTGAATGGTGTCCAGCACGCCGTCCAGCCGGCCGCCGAGTTTCCGATAGTTTCGGTCGCGAAAGCTCTTGAGGTCCACTTTGTAGAGGTCGACCCAGGGGCGAAGATAGTCGATGACTTCAGGCGTTCCGTTCCCATTCGAGATGTAGGCGGTCTTCAGTCCTTCTCGCCTCGCTGCGCGAAAGACTTCCACGGCCCACTCGCTGGTGATGAGCGGTTCGTTGTAGGTGCTGGCGATGATCCTGGCTCGATGGCTAACTGTGAGGCGAACCAGATCCTCTGCGGTCAGATCGCGAGGAGAGGCTGTGGAATTCGGGATCGCGAAGCGTCTGTGAAGTAAACCAGTTTTGGCAGTAGGCGCAGTGGTAGTCGCAGCCCAGCATCCCGAAGCTCATTGCCAGCGATCCGGGCAAGGCATGAAAGAAAGGTTTCTTCTCGACCGGATCGCATTGCAGCGCTCCAACGTAGCCCTGAGGAACGTAAAGCGTTCCTGCCTGGTTGAAGCGAACTTTGCAGATGCCCGGCAGCCCCTCCAGAATGACACATCGATGCCCACACGCGACGCATCGCACGCGGTTATCGTGAAGTTTCTCGTAGAGACTGCCCTCGACGGTACGCTCCGAGAGAACGTCTTCGAGGGCGCTGGTTTCTCGGGTCCGAACTGTCAATCGTTCCTCCGAAAATCCCCCTTATAAAAGGGGTAAGGAAGGCGAAACGACAGCGGTCGTTACACCTTCAGGGGGTTGTCTTGACGCGGCGGGCCGGAACTGGAATCCGCGCGAAGCTGCTGACAAAGCAGCTTGTGCGCTGCTCTGAAGTCCCCCCTTGTCCAAGGGGGACGCTGTTCATCGAACGTGGCGCCGCGCACGGCATGACAAACTCTCGTCGTCGCGATCGAGCTGCGGAAAGCGCTATCTGGCAATCTCGCACATGGATTCCCGCTTTCGCGGGAATGACGGGATGTCCCCGTCCGAGTCTCCTACTAACCAGTTTACACCTTCTCCGGCACCACGAAAGGGGCACGATACTCTCGTGTCAGCAGGCGATCAGCATCTTTGTCATTTACAAACTTTTCCTCCTTGCTATCGAATACCAGTGTCCGGCCAGTGCGATAGGCGATGTTGCTCAGATGGCACATCGCGGCCGACCAGTGGCCTTCTTCGACGTTCGTGTGCAGGTTTTCCACCTTGCGTGAGCGTACTGCATCGATGAAGTTTGCATAGTGGATGGGGCCGTCTCCGCCAAACTTTTGATAAGCGTCAGACGCCGCGTTGGCGTCAGCCTCACCACAACGCTCACCTGGCTCATTCTTGCGGCCAAAGAAGGTTGACCACTCGTCGAAGTCCAGGTGCATCCAGCCTTCCGAACCGTAGACCAGCAGTCCCATAGTGATCTTGTCTTCGGCATTGGTATACAGGCCGCGAACTTCTAATTGAACGCGGGTTCCGTCCGCATATTCCATCGGAAGACAACTGCGAATTCGGTGTTTCCTGGGTACCCGCATAGACGTCCAGGCCTCCCATGCTCATGACACGTCTGGGGTGTTCGCGCTTCTTAAGGATGTGGCGGGCCATATCAACCATGTGTGGCCCGTTGTTTCCGGTCTCCCCGTTGCCGGTGTCCCAAAACCAGTGCCAGTTGTAGTGAAAACGGTTCTCGTTGAACGGAATCATCGGAGCGGGTCCGCGAAACAGATCGTAGTGAACGCCCTGCCGGCACTGCCGAATCGGGCTTGTGGCCGATGTCCTCACGCGGCCGAAAGCAGACGCATTTGATCATGTAGATCTTCCCGAGCTTGCCCGAGTGGAGATACTCCACTGCTGAGCGCATGACCGGTCGGCTGCGATGGTGGGTGCCCACTTGAACGACGCGCTGGTGCTTGGAGGCAGCCTGCACCATTCGGCGGCCTTCTTCGATGCTGTAACAAGCCGGCTTCTCCACGTAGACATCCTTGCCGGCCTGGCAGGCCCAGACGGTGGCGAGCGCATGCCAATGGTTGGGTGCAGCGATTGAGATCGCGTCGATGTCTTTGTCTTCCAGCAGGCGCCGAATGTCGGTATAGGTCTTGGGCCGGCGACCACTTGCGGCTTCGACTCCGGCCACCGCTTTCGGAAACAAGCGTTCATCAATATCGCAGACCGCTGCGACGTTGACGTTCGGCACCTTTGGGTAGTTCTTGAGGTGGAAAGCGCCCTGCCCTCGAATCCCCATGACGGCTACATTCACGGTTTCATTGGGACTCGGCCTGGCCATGCCGGGTTTGACGAGAACTCTGGCCGGCACTGCTGCCAGGGCAGAGACCTTAATGAATTCCCGGCGGGATGAACGACGCATATCAACCTCCTGAGGCTGCTTTTGAGAATTTGTTGCGACTGTCATCTTATCTCAGACAGGACTGCAAGGGAATCGCCGTCCGTTCTACCTTGGCACTGCGTCAGGGACCCACGCGACCTTTGTGATTCTCGTTCGAGGCTCACTTGATTCTCAACTCCCTGTCATGTACTCTCTGCTGCGTTCATTCCTAGCCCGGGTAGTAGAACCGCAGTGCTCTCTAGTTCGACTGGCGTCTTACACAGTCTGTGCTAACCAGGAGCCGCTTATGTCCGGTGTCACGGTTCCCGTTCCCAAATTTGGTCAAACGGCACGGCGAGATGCCTGGTGGCTGCAGCCACTGCTGGTGTTTGCCACGCTCTCTTCATTTGTCGTCTACGCCACATGGGCGGCACTACAGGGCGACCATTATGCTTGGGGGCCCTACCTGTCTCCTTTCTACTCCCCGGAGATTTTTGGCGCTTCCGCGCACAGTTGGTTCGGCCCCAAGCCCGATTGGTGGCCCGGTTGGTTGCCGTTCTCTCCTGCCCTGCTGATTCTGTGGGCTCCCGGGGGGTTTCGCCTCACCTGCTATTACTATCGCGGAGCGTACTACAAAGCCTTCTGGGCCGATCCTCCCTCCTGCACCGTCGGAGAGTCGCGTAAGGTCTACCGGGGTGAAAACTCCTTTCCGCTGATTTTGCAAAACATTCATCGCTACTTTCTCTACCTTGCCCTGCTGTTTCTGATTGTGCTCGCCTGGGATGTCTGGAAAGCCTTGTGGTTCCTGGATCCCGCGACAGGCAGGGTTGGTTTCGGCATTGGAGTCGGCACGTTGGTGCTCGCTGCGAATCTCGCCTTGCTCGGAAGCTACACGTTCAGTTGCCATTCATTGCGGCATCTGGCCGGCGGATTCCTGGATCAAATTTCAGCGGTGCCCTTTCGCCTGAAGGCCTACAACTGTGTGAGTTGTATGAACCGAAAGCACATGCTCTGGGCCTGGTTGAGCCTGTTTATGGTGGCATTCTCCGATCTCTACGTCCGGATGTGCTCGATGGGCGTCTGGTCAGACTGGAGGCTGATCTAGAATGGCCCAATACGAAACGCTCGAGCACGACGTCTTGGTGATCGGAGCTGGGGGTGCCGGACTACGCGCCGCCATTGAAGCCTCTGCAGCCGGAGTCTCCGTCGGCATCATCTGCAAATCCCTTTTGGGCAAAGCCCATACGGTCATGGCCGAGGGCGGCATCGCTGCAGCTCTCGCCAACGTTGACGAGCGGGACAACTGGAAAGTCCACTTCGCCGACACCATGCGGGGAGGCCAGTATCTCAACAATTGGCGAATGGCCGAACTTCATGCCCGCGAGGCTCCCCAATGCGTGCATGAGCTGGAGTCATGGGGCGCGCTCTTTGACAGGACACACGACGGCCGCATTCTCCAGCGCAACTTTGGTGGTCACAAGTATCCCCGACTCGCGCATGTTGGAGACCGGACCGGCCTGGAGATGATCCGCACGCTGCAGGATCATGGCATTCATCAAGGCATCGACGTGCATATGGAGTGCACCGTCATCACCTTGCTGAAGGACGGCGACCGTGTTGCCGGTGCGCTTGCCTACGACCGGGAACGCGGCCGGTTTCGGCTCTTTCAAGCGAAAGCCATTGTGTTGGCGACGGGAGGCGTCGGGCGCGCGTACGAAATCACAAGCAATAGCTGGGAATACACTGGAGACGGCATCGCGATGGCCTATGAGGCTGGCGCCGAGCTGATCGACATGGAATTCGTCCAGTTTCATCCGACGGGGATGGTCTGGCCACCCAGTGTTCGGGGAATTCTGGTGACTGAAGGTGTTCGAGGAGAAGGCGGCATCTTGCTCAACAAGGACAAGCGCCGTTTCATGTTCGACGACATTCCCGAACTTTATCGCAACCAGACGGCCGACAACGAAGAGGAAGGCTGGCGCTACACACAAGGGGACAAGGAAGCTCGCCGGCCGCCCGAGCTGCTCACACGGGACCACGTGGCACGCTGCATTGTTCGCGAGATCAAGGAAGGACGCGGAACGCCTCATGACGGCGTTTTTCTCGACATTTCCTGGATTCGGCAGCGGCTTCCGAAGGCCGCCGAGCACATCAAGAAGAAACTGCCCAGCATGTATCATCAATTCAAGCAACTCGCGGACATTGACATCACCCAGGAACCGATGGAAGTGGGTCCGACAACCCACTACATGATGGGCGGCATTCGCGTAGACGCCGATTCTCAGATGTCGACTGTGCCTGGCCTTTTTGCAGCAGGTGAATGTGCCGCTGGATTGCACGGCGCGAACCGCCTGGGGGGCAACTCCCTCTCGGACCTGCTGGTGTTCGGCAAACGCGCCGGGGCGAGCGCGGCACAATTTTCGAAGGACCACGGGGCCGCTTCCATCGACACAGGAGTGGTTGAAGCGGCTGTCCGCCAAGCTCTCCTGCCCTTCGAACGCAAGGCCGATGCACGAGCCCCCGAGGAAGGACCCTACAAGGTTCAAGAGGACCTACAAAAAATGATGCAGCGCCTAGTTGGGATTGTGCGCATCGAAGCAGAGATGCAACAGTCTTTGGATGGCATTGCTGACCTCTGGAAGCGAGCGCGTAAGGTGAGTGTCGCGGGCAATCGTGAATACAACTCCGGCTGGCACACTGCACTGGATCTACCAAATCTGCTCACTGTGGCAGAAGCCATCACGCAATCAGCGCTGCGGCGGAAAGAGAGTCGAGGGGCGCACTTCCGAGAAGACCATTCCACCAAGGATGCGGCGCTTGGAAAGATGAACCTCGTGGTTTCGAAGCGACCCGATGGCTCGATGAACATCGAGCAGCGGAACGTTGCGCCGATGCCCGACGAGTTACAACAGATTATCGAAAAAATGAAATAAGGCGATTGTCCTTGGTATGAGGCATGGAAGACGGAGTGGCGAGGCGAAGTTCCTGCCGAGCCGAGTTTCTTAGCGAGGAGTTCCACTGATGGCTGACGCTACGTTCCGCATTTGGCGCGGCACTTCCGCTGAAGGTCATTTTCAGGACTACACGACAGAAGTTTCGGAAGGCATGGTGGTTCTGGATGCAGTTCATAGCATTCAGGCCCGGCAAGCCAACGATCTGGCTGTGCGCTGGAATTGCAAGGCAGGGAAATGTGGCTCCTGTTCGGCCGAGATCAACGGCAAGCCCAAGCTGATGTGCATGACACGTCTAAACGCGATTCCACTCGATCAGCCGGTTACTCTGGAGCCAATGAAGGCGTTTCCTCTGATCAGAGATCTTGTGACCGACGTTTCATGGAACTTTCGAGTCAAGAAATCAATCAAGAAGTTCAAGCCGCGCCGGCCCGACGCGCCAGACGGCAGTTGGCGCATGGACCAGCAGGACATCGACCGGGTGCAGGAGTTTCGCAAGTGCATCGAATGCTTCCTTTGCCAGGACGTCTGTCACGTCCTTCGCGACCATCATCTGCATGACGCTTTCATTGGCCCTCGTTTTCTGGTGCACGTAGCATCCTTAGAAATGCACCCGCTGGACGTCGAAACCCGCAGCGAAGAACTGAAGGAGGTTCACGGCATTGGCTTCTGCAACATCACCAAGTGTTGTACGAAGGTTTGCCCGGAGAACATCACCATAACCGATAACGCCATCATTCCACTCAAAGAGCGGGTGGTAGATGATTTCTATGATCCCTTGACGAGACTATTCAGGAGGTTCCGGGCTCGATGACAATCCATTCAGCAGCGACAAAGCAGTCTCGAGGCTCAACCGAGGAGGACACTATGTTTGAACTGAAGCCGCTATCCCGCGATGCCGTTCCCGGGGCTTTGGAAAGGGCTACTCGTTACAGGCTGTTGAACGAACCAGGCGAAGCAGAGAGTATCTGTCTCGATGTGTTGCAGGTCGATCCAGACAACCAGGAAGCGATTGTCATTTTGCTACTGGCTCTGACGGACCGGTTCGGAAAGGGATATGGCATCGGCTCCACTCAAGTCGAGGAAGCCCTGGCCCGTCTAGTGGGAGAGTATGAACAGAAGTACTATCATGGCTTGGTCTGCGAGCGCCGCGCCAAAGCGCAGCTACGGCAAGCTGTTCCCGGCGCGACGTTTGATGCCTATGAGTGGTTGCGAGAGGCGATGTCGTGGTATGAAGAAGCCGAGGCCATTCGTCCCTTGGGTAATGATGATGCCTTGCTTCGCTGGAATGCCTGCGCTCGGATGATTATGCGGAATCAACTAGCTCCACGGCAGGCCGGAGAGATGGAACCGATGTTGGAGTAGGACCTAAAGGAAATGTAGAATTCCCAGGTCGCGAAGCATTCCGACGGTTCTCGTGAACCCCTGAAAACTTCACCCAATTTGCTTCCCAGACGCAGCCTTGGCTGCGCGGCTGACGAGCACATCCGCGGCCTGGTTCAGCTTAAACGCCCAGCTCGGTGGGAAGTAGTAAGACTTGTCACTCGCGCTGCCACACTGACAAAAATAAGTTCCATTGGCCAGTTGAACGTCAGAATGACATTGTCGACAGAAGCCAGCAATCATTCCTGCTTTCCTTGATCTCATGGCTTTCTCTCAGTTGTTCGCGGACAAAATACCGTGTGGATTATTGCCCAAATGTCTCGCTGAAGCCAATGGAATTGTCTAGATCAAGATATCTGGAAATCTAGGATAATCGTGCCTCCTGTCGCAAGTGGTCGACGACTCTGCTGTAAGGACCGGTAGCGTTGGGACTAGACGCGATCGTCACTCAACGGATGAGCCAGGCGCACAACCCTCTACCGCACCGGGTAAAAGCACTCGTCAATCAGAGACTTACCGCGGCATGACAGTTATTCACTGCTGCCAATGTAAGCCCCGTCACCGGTCCGCTCCCCGGGCCCGGCGCCATCATTGATCACCGCATAAGTCACAAACGGATTGACTCCTGCGGTCCGTCGCACCTGGGCATAGCCCTGTTGCACCCCAGGCGCGTTGGTCAGGAGATTTTTTTTTTTTTTTTTTTTTTTTTTTTTTTTTTTTTTTTTTTTTTTTTTTTTTTTTTTTTTTTTTTTTTTTTTTTTTTTTTTTTTTTTTTTTTTTTTTTTTTTTTTTTTTTTTTTTTTTTTTTTTTTTTTTTTTTTTTTTTTTTTTTTTTTTTTTTTTTTTTTTTTTTTTTTTTTTTTTTTTTTTTTTTTTTTTTTTTTTTTTTTTTTTTTTTTTTTTTTTTTTTTTTTTTTTTTTTTTTTTTTTTTTTTTTTTTTTTTTTTTTTTTTTTTTTTTTTTTTTTTTTTTTTTTTTTTTTTTTTTTTTTTTTTTTTTTTTTTTTTTTTTTTTTTTTTTTTTTTTTTTTTTTTTTTTTTTTTTTTTTTTTTTTTTTTTTTTTTTTTTTTTTTTTTTTTTTTTTTTTTTTTAAAAAAACGAGCTTCACTAAGTTACGATTCATTTCCTGCTGGAGAAAACAACAACGCCTATCCGCAACGTATTCCGGTCGCCCGTGAGTCCTGGATACTCAAAGTGCTTAACGGTAACCCGACCGCTCAGCTTTGCGATGCTCCCCACCGGCTCCTGTTTCCAGTCTTCGAACCGAACCGTCTCGCCACGAATTGTGCCCTTAAGTAAGAGTTCCAGGCCCAAAGGATCGTGCACCATCTCAACCAGGTTTCCATTCAGCTCGCCAAACTGACCCGTGCGTCCGCAAACAGGACAAATCTCGACATCGGCGTGATTGGGATTGGTGTGCTCAACCTCATAGTGGACACTGGCGGCCAAACGCAGAAAAAGCTTCTCTCCTGCTGGCATCTTCAGCCGGGCCTTGTAAGTCTGCTTCGCTTCCAGAGCGGTATGGTAATAGCGCAGATGGAAAGCGTGAGAGTGTTGCAGAGCACGGTGTTCACGGGTTTCCCAAGGTTGCAGGTGTTCGAGCCGAAAGTCAGAATCGCACCCTTCAGGGTTATCTAACGGACCCGGGATTTCGCGCAGCCGCATCGCGTCCTGCACTGCTCTTGTCACAAGGCCTACGGCTTCCCGATAGTTGGCAACCAGGGCTTGGTCGACATAGAACCAAACATTCGGATAGCGCGGCATCTCAGGCGGAAAGGTCGCTTTTGAAGGCAACACAAAGTCTGCCAAGCCGGGGTTCCAGGCATCTTGCGCTGCCGCTGCCCCTCCGTCTTGCATCAAACCTCCAAGCCCAAACGCACTCCACCCAACAACCAGAATCCAAACCCAAATTTGTCCTCTGGAACATTTCACGCGACGATGATACCGATTTAGAACCCGTGCGCAATGGTCTTGGCAACAGGGCGTGGGAGGTTCATAAGCGGATTTTCTTGGTAAAACAGCTCATCTGCTGGATTCTGTTCGTTCGGCTTCTCGACAGGTTGAACAAAATGTTCAATTCGGTGATCCCGTTTTGCCTGTACCCGTAACGAGCAGATTTCCACTCCTTGAATAGGCTACAACCGGATTTCGACGCGGGCGGATCCTGAAGATGAATCAGAGGCTGCTTTCCTGAGGTGGCAAGGGGGCTCGGTCCAACACGGCCGCCTTCGTGCAGATGAGGCTGGCTGAAGCAAAGCTGTACGGAGAGCCAGCTCACAAATGAGCTGGCGTCTTGGTGTCGTTGTTATGGCAGGATTCGAATCACTGCGGCTCTTCTGGCTTGAGTCTTCTCGTCGATGACATCCTTGATGGTAACTGCTACGCGCTGACCGGGCTTGAGGTCTTTACCCTTCAAGAGCTCGCCAGTAGTTCCCACCACCATGGATTCCTTGTCGACGAAGAGGGTTTGGGTGAGAATCACTTGTTGCGGAGCGACCTGTTCGACAACGCCTTCAACATCTCCGGGAAGAAATCGCTGGGCCGTCGAAGCCCGCGAGCTTTGCAGCCCACCCACCGGACCTTTGCCCCCGCCCGGGCGGCCGGTTGGCACGCGGCTTCCGGGCGAATCTGTTCTTCCGCGGCCCTCAAGTCCGGGCGGCCCCCCTGGGTCAGTCACTTCGCGAGGCACCTGCTGGCTTTCCGGAGCTCCATGGTCCGCTCCCTGTACAACGCCGCCCCCCGTTGCCGTCTGCCGCGAACTTGATTCCGCGATCAGGAAGATGCGCTTTGTGTCATAGGTGCCGTCTGGTAACGTGCTCCCTTTAGCATGAACCTGGTCGCCAGTAGTCAGTTGTTTGGCTTCGGCCACCGCTCCAGGCAACAAGCTCCAAGTTGCTTCCGACAGCTTCAGCTTCTGACGGAGTTTAACGGTTTTCGCGTTGACCTCAATCACCTCGCCCACGCTTTCCCAGGTATGCACGTTGTGCTTAAGGACTGCCTGGGAATTCGCGCTGAGGGGAAACATCAGACCGCACAGCAAAGGCAATGCAACACAGTTTGCTCATGGGTTAGTCCAAGAATCGATGCCTTGCAATACGACTCATTCGGATTCGACTTTCGCAGGATGGATAAGAGCATCATGTTCGGTTGCGAGCCGCACTTTCGATGAAAATCATTCGCTCTCGTTGTGGCTCTCGTCGTCGTACTCGGCTTCTGTCGAGCGCGACGGCGAAAACGATTTCAAGCAGGTCCAGAGCCGGTTGACGTCAGCTACATCTCCAACACGATTACCGTGTCAATCGGGTCCATGGCTTCCTTCGGCAGATTGAAAACCAACCCGGCACCCGTATCGATAATGTCTGCTTTGCGACCCGTCTTCAGAAATTTGGCGCTGCGGATGATGCCAGGCATTTTGGGCATGGGCAGCAGCGTGTCCTGCCAGTCGAGGATGTGGAAGTAGATTTTCTTCCCCTTCTGCGTCGTCACACCCCACGGGCGGGGCGTCACCGGACCGCCACGCGTTCCATAAATGCTTTCACCATTCTTGCCAAGCCACTCTCCCATGCTTTTCAACTGCGTGACGAACTCGGGCTGGATCCGCCCATCCGGCATCGGTCCTATGTTTAAGAGAAAGTTCGCGTTGTGGCCCGCCGCACGGATCAGGTAGTGCAGCAATTCTTTATCCTTCTTGAAGGACTTGTCATTCTGATTGTAACCCCATGATTTGTTGATGGTCTCGCAGGTCTCCAGTGGCAGGCTTCCGATCTCCGACTCTGCGTTGAAGCCGGCCGTGTTGCCACCCGGGAGGTCTTTCTCGAACATCTGAAAATCCTCGCCAGGGAACGGCTTTCGATGATGGTTGTTGCCAATCAAGGCCTTGGGCTGCAGGTCGTGAATCAGTTTGTAGGTTTTGTCCAATCGCCAGTCGGCGGTGGGTCTATCCCACCAACCGTCAAACCAGATGCCACCGATTTCACCATAGTTGGTGCAGAGTTCCCGGATCTGGTTGTCCATGTAGTCGAGGTAACGGTACCAGTCGCCTTTCTGCTCGCGCCCGCTGGCGTGACCCGTTCGGCCGAGCGGGAAATAATCTGGATGATGCCAGTCGAGGTGGGAATGGTAGAAATACAGTTTGATTCCCTGCTTGCGACACTCGTCCGCCAGCATTTTTAGAACGTCTTTCTTGTAAGGCGTGCGGTCAACGATGTCGTAGTCCGAAGTCTTAGAATCGAAGATGGCAAAACCGTCATGATGCTTGCTGGTAATCGTGATGTACTTCATGCCGGCTGCCTTCGCCATGCTAACCCATTCGGCGGCGTTGAACGCGGTGGGGTTGAACTGTGGGGGCAGCTTTTCGTATTCGGCGATCGTTATCTTCTTGTTGTTCATCACCCATTCGCCATCACCCAGAACACTGTACACTCCCCAGTGGATGAAGAGACCAAACTTCGCATCCTGAAACGCCTGCCGCGAAGCCAGGTTGGCCGTTGATGGCGTATAACTGGCGGCCTGCGACGATTCAGCCGGCGCTGCCTGGCCTGCTTGAGCCTGCGCCGAAAAGCGACTGCCGGCAATCTGGGCGACGATCAGCAACATCGAGAACCAAAGAACGCAAGAGTGGGAACGCATCGATTTTGCCTCCTGAGTTGATCTCACAGTTCGAGTTGTATTAGATATCGTCAAATTGGACGAATTCAAGGTGATTTTGTGAGACATTAAATTCTGTCAAACTCGAAAGCTCGGAACAATTCCACAAGGGAGTCATTAACGATGAGAACGATGCGCGTAGCTGCAGTTAGCATGAACGGATTTTTGGGCGAACCGGAACGAATATTGAAGGCTATCGACCATTGGTGTGAACAGGCAGTGGCCGAGAAAGTTGAGTTGGTGTTATTTCCGGAACTGGTCATTCACGGTCACTGTACGCCAAACACGTGGACCCTGGCCGAGTCTGTACCCGACGGCCCAAGCGTGGCGGCTCTGGTGAACGTCGCCAAGCGACATCGCGTGGTGCTGTGCGCAGGCATGAGCGAAAAGGAGCGCGACATCGTCTACAACACGCAGGTTTTGATAGGTCCAGACGGCTACATCGGGAAGCAGCGAAAGCTCCACCTGTCGCGCGACGAGGGGTTTTACTACAAGGGTGGCCGTGACATTAACGTTTTCGACATTGGCCCGTGCAAAGTCGGAATCGTGATTTGCTACGACAATCAATTTCCCGAGATCAGCCGTGTTCTCGCACTACGAGGCGCCGAGGTGATGCTGATGCCGCACGCAGGACGGATGAAGATGTGGGACGATAACCCTGCTAGCGAGGCGGCGGCGCGACGCTATTCACATGACTTTTTCAAACCCTATGCGTTGCGGGCCCGTGAGAACGCCTGTTTTGCTGTCCTGACTGACCAAGTCGGCAGGGCGGGAAACGTGGATTCGTGGCCCCGGAACAGCGAGAATCAGCCCCACCATGCGGGGGGCGCTTTGATCTGGGGACCTGATGGAGAGCTGATCGCGAGCACTCAGGTGGAGCGCATCAAAGAAGAGATGATCGTGGCGACTCTGGATTCCGCGCTCATGGCGCAGGAACGATCTCTAGCGAACTACATGCTGAAAACCCGAAGGCCGGAACTCTTCGGCGAACTCGTGCGCGACCAGACCAGTTGCTAGGTTCGCCTGGTGGCATCGAAGTTCAAGGTTTGGTCAAATTCGCATTTGTTTGAACCGCCAAGTACGCCAAGGGCAATCCGAGCTGCCTCTGGGATCGTAGATCGGCCAATCGGTAGTTCTATTAAAGCCTTCATCAGGCATGTTCTTGGCAATCGTTGTGTCCTTGGCGGTTGCCTCTTTTGGATCTCCGTTCAGCTCGAAGGATCTCGAAGAGCCTCCCGCCTTAAGTCCATTCAACAAGTAGAGCCGGCGTGAGCAGTTGATTTACTCGGGCAGTCCGATGCGTGCGACAAGTTCTTGGAAGCGGGTAGTAGGGCGAAGTGGGTCAACGGCTGGGTCCACCTTTAGGGCGACGACCTGAACGTCACGGTCGGCATAGGCTCGGTCCAACCAGTCCAAAGCTCGATCGTGTTCGCCCAACGAAGCATAGATTGTCGCCAGCAGATACGCCGATGCCGTAGGCTCGGCAGAAATCTCATTAACTAATGCTCTGGCTTTATCCGTCCTGTTACACACAGCATAGGTGTACGCGGTCAGGGCTTTGACGGACGTCGCCACTGCAGGATGCCCGCCGGCAAGGGAGGCCACTGTTGCAAATTCGTCGATCGCCTGCTCGCACATTCCCTTTCGTGCATAAACGAGTCCCAGCGTTCCGTGAGCTGCAGCATAGTTTGCATCCATATCGATGACCTTGCGCAGTTCTTCCATTGCCCGATCGTACTGGCGCGCAAGGCATAGAACCATTCCCGCCGTTTGATTCATGAGTAACGACAGGGGATCGAGTTGCTGCGCAAGTCGTGCTTCCTGGATCGCCTCCTCGTGCCGCCCCATGTGCGCCAGGTAGATTGAATACCAGTGGTGAGCCTGGGCATAATTCGGACTCAAGTCGATGGCTCGCTTGAATTCCACTTCTGTTTTCAACCAATCCCAATCATAAAGAAATGTGAAGAAGCCCAGAGAGGCGTGCGCCTCACCCACCGTTGGATCCAGTTCCAAGGCTTTGACTGCAGCCTTCCGGGCCTCAACCGGGTTGTTCAAGTAGGTGTAGCAATCGAGTAGGCCAGTATAGGCCAAAGCGTATTTCGGATCTTTTTGGAGGGCTTCTTCGAACAGTTCAATGCCTTTGCGCACGCCTTCCATTGTCAACTTGTTCCAGTAGAAGCGTCCTTTGAGATAGAGATGATAGGCTTCGCTGTTTTCCGTCTGGCGTTTCGTCAGCTCCAGCTTGTCGGCGGAGGTCAGCCGAACTCGCAGGACCTCGGCGATCTGTTGTGAAATGCTGTCTTGCATGGCTAAGAGGTCTGAAAGTTCCCGGTTGTATTGGCCACCCCAAAGGTGCGTATTGTCGGCAGCGTCAATCAATTCCACGCTCACGATCATGATGCCATCGACCTGTCTGAGGTGGCCAATCAACACGGCCCGCACACCCAATTCACGTCCGACGGTTCTTGCATCTGGAAAACTGCCTTTCGCATCGCCGGCCTTGTAGCGAAACACTGAATTCCGCGACATCACCTTCAGGTTGGCCAGTCGTGAGAGCTTGTTGATCAGACTATCGGTGATTCCTTCGGCCAGGTAGTTCGTGGCTGAATCCGCGTTCTCGTTCAGGAAAGGAAGGACCGCTAGAGAATCGATGGCGGCCCGTTCATCGCTGCACTGGCGAACCTTCGCGATGAATCGGTAGCCCCGCCATGGGATAGTCTCAATGTAGCGATGTTCGTCCGGGCCGTCACCTAAGGCTTTTCTAAGGGTAGAAACGTTACGCCCGAGATTGGATTCTTCCACTGCCGTCTCGGGCCAAACGAGATTCATCATTTCATTCTTCGTCAGGACACGCCCGCTGTTTTGGACAAGAACGAGGAGAATGTCGAAAACCTTCGGCGTAAGCGGTACCAACTCGCCGTTGCGCCGGAGCGCGCGTTCGCGCGCGTCCACACGGAAGGGCCCGAACTCGTAAGTCATTTGTCGGTTACTTTTCCGAAATTTTTCCGGACTTTCAAAGGACTTCCTGCCTCCGCTGCGGCAGCATTCATCCCACGAAAGGAGATACAACCAATGGACAGAAATATCGAGCAAGAAATCCTAGCACAGGAAGAAAATCTCACCCAAGCGACACGGAATCTCGACGTCGCAGCGCTCGACAGTATCTACGCGAATGACATCATGGTGACGGGTGTCACTGGCGAAGTTTGCAGCAAGAACACCATGATCGAGGAGGCCAGACAGGGTATCGCTCAACGTGAAGGCGCCATTGCGGCCGGAAAGAAGTTCGTGACTTCCTATGACAAAGAAGACATCAAAGTTATTTCACACGGCGACCTCGCTATTTCCAGCTATCGGTTCGTGGTTAAGATCAAAGGAGACGGCATTGACGTGAATCGCCGGTACCGGACGACAAACGTGTGGATGAAGCGTCAAGCTCAATGGCAAGTCATCGCCGCGCACACGGCAAGCCTGGAATTGGATTTGTCCAAGCTGTAGCCCGGTGCGGTCAGGCTCCGTCAGATAGGTCAGATGCTTGGAACTTCTGGGAGCGCATCCGTCTCGCCTGCCCGTGCGAGGCCGAAGGCCTCGTTTGGTGGCTCGGGCGAACGAGGGACCCAGCAGCCGAAAACTCCCCTCCTCAAATGAGGAGGGGAAACGCCGCATGACGACGTCGGTCGCTTAGCGGCGTGCGGTGGTCCGACGGATGCGCCAGCAGACATGATTCAAAGGTTTGTGGCGAGTCCGCTAATACTGCGGTACAAAATGAGCGCCGGGAGCAATAGCCCAGCTACTTGGCTGCGCCTGCATATTTCGCCGGACTCGCCTTGGCCTTCTTCGCGCAGTCGTCACAGCACACCGTGATTTCACTGCCGCCGACTTTTACCCGGATTCCACCATCTTTGATTTCCCAGTCGCACACGGGGCATTTCTTCGTCTTCATGGCATACCTCCTTGGATTTTAAATGGTCCTAAGAGTCGCTGCGATCCGTCGGGCGACTCTCATGGAGACATGGTAGCCGGGCGGGAAAAATCAAACTTCCAGATTCTTGCTCATTTCGCGAAGCGTTCGGCAACTGGCGTTGCGGCGTACGGCGGAGGGCGCACGGCCGAACTCACGTCGGAAGGTGTCGGTGAAGTGGCTATGGCTGGAAAACCCCAGTTCGAGGGCAAGCGCAGTCAGATCGATTGCGCCGTCCGCAAGTCGTTCGAGCGAGGCGCGCAGGCGAAGGCGGGTCAAGTAGCGATGGACAGGCACGCCGGTCTGTTGCTGAAAGAGGCGGGCAAGATGAAAGGGTGATGCGTAGACGGCGCGGGCGACATCCTCGAGTGTGATGCGCTCACTCAGTTGGCTCGCGAGGTAAGTTTTGGCCGCCTCGGCTCGCTCGGCGTGATCAGCGTCGGTGCTGGTTCGGGTCTTGCACGGCTGTCCGTGTCGCACGAACGCGGCTTCCAGCACGTCGGCGACGAGTTGAAGCGCTGTCACATCCGCCCAAAGCGGTTCGAGCGGTTCAGATTCGGCCGCCTCAAGCCGCTGCACAAGTTCGCGGTGCCGCCAGAAAACATCCGAGTCGCAAGGACCCGTAACGAATGGAAACGGTCCTTCCGAATGTTCATCAATCGCGGGGTCGAGTTCGCGCACAATATCGTTGAGCACGCGCGGCGAAGGGATGAAAACGGTGCCGCGATCGCCGCAGTCAGCCGGATGGCTGACCCGATAGCTCGATCCTTTTGAGAAAAATACGGTCTGATTGACATCGGCAGTCACGCTCCGACGGCCAAAGTGTTTGGAGAAAGCGCCGTGGCGCATCAGGACGATGTTATTGGTGTCACAGTTTTCCTCGCTCGCGGGCCCGCTGCGAGAGATGCGGCAGCAGTAATCGCGCACGCTGACGATGGGACTTTCATAGACTGAGCGAAATACGAGCAGATTTTCCAGACTCCGCGACATGAATTTCATCGTACGTGATCCGTGAGCTTGAAGCAAGGCAGCCCCGATCGTCTGCCTGCCGACTCTCCTGATTGAGAGCTGTCCAACAATCGTGCTGCGGCGCGTTGGCTACGGTTGAATATCGTGGTTGGCCAGCGTTCCACAAGGCGCCAGGAAGGTGATATTCTCGGGCCATTCTTATGTCGCTCAATCTTGAAATGCCTCGGGCCTTACGAGATTGAATTGTCGATCGGTGCAATGGCATGACGCGCATAGCAGGCTTGCAATCTGGACTAGGCGCACAGGCTTACGACGGAGGTGAGAATGTTTGCTTCCTTCAAACCTAGCATTCTTGTGGGGCTTCGCAGAGTCCTAAGCACCTTCGCCGTTTTCCTCACGATTATCCTAGCCGCCTCTGCAGCCCTGGCTGAGTCGCCAATTTCTAAGCAGACTCCTGATGATCTGACGCACGGCCGACGATTGTTCCAGGGTCAGTGCGCTCGTTGCCACGGTATGGACGGAGCCGGTGGCACAGGTCCTGGCCTGAACCGTTCCGTTCTTGGACGCGCACCTGATGACCAGGCACTTTTTTCAGTCATCAAGGAAGGTATCCGCAGTACTGAGATGCCCGCAGCCTGGCAGATGATCGAACAAGAAATCTGGCAGGTGGCTGGCTATGTGCGGTCGCTGGGCCGCACGGCCCGAGTCCCATTGCCCGGAGAACCCGAACGTGGGAAGCGGCTCTATGAGACCAAGGGGCAATGCACCACATGTCACATCGTGCGGGGACGAGGAGGCAGTTTGGGTCCGGACCTAACGGAAATCGGCGCTCGTCGGGGCATTGCTCACCTGCGCAGCGCGCTGCTAAACCCTGGCAGCAGCAAGGCTCGTGACAGCTCCGGATACATCAGTTTTCTGGTGATGCGAGTCGTCACTCAGGATGGGCGTGAGGTGCGAGGCATACGAATCAACGAGGACACCTTCACTCTCCAGCTTCGAGATGCTGACAACCGTGTCCATTCCTTCCGAAAAAACGACCTGAAAGAGGTGACCCGAGAATCCAACGGAAGCCTGATGCCGAGTTACGAGACAGTATTCTCCCCAGCCGAGATCGACGATTTGATCGCTTATCTGGCCAGCCTGCGAGGTGAGCGATGAGATGGGTGAGCCTGCTCCTCCTTCTGACGCCGTTTGGCTTGTTTGCTCAAGTTTCTTATGAACGCCTCGTGCGAGCCGACACTGAATCTGAAAATTGGCTGACCTATTCCGGAAGCTATAGGTCACACCGCTTTTCAGCCCTGAAACAGATCACTTCTGAGAATGTGGTAAAGCTGAAGCCAGTGTGGGTGTATCAGATCAGGGAGCCCGGCCTGACCGAGACGACTCCACTTGTGGCAGATGGGGTCATGTACCTGACCGAGCCGCCCAGCACGGTCACAGCCCTGGACGTCCGCTCAGGACGCCCCCTCTGGAAGTGGTCGCGCGCCATGCCTCGGGATGTTCGAGCCCTCGGGTTTCCACCCGTGAACCGTGGTGTGGCGCTCCTGGGTGAAACTGTCTTCGTTGGCACGCTTGACGCTCATCTGGTGGCGCTGGATGCAAAATCGGGCGCGGTGCGATGGGACAAGGTGATTGCCGACAACACGGTTGGCTATGCCATCACGGTTGCGCCGCTGGCTATCAATGACAAGATCATTGTCGGAACCAGCGGCGGTGAAGCCGGGATTCGCGGCTTTCTCGACGCCTATGATGCGAAGACCGGCGAACGGGCCTGGCGTTTCTATACGATTCCTGGTCCCGGCGAGCCGGGCCATGAAACCTGGGCCGGAGACAGTTGGAAGACCGGCGCCGGCGCGACCTGGGTGACAGGATCCTACGACCCGGATTTGAACCTTCTGTACTGGGGCATAGGGAATCCGGGTCCGGACTGGAATGGAGACGTACGCGCCGGAGACAACTTGTACACGTGCTCGGTGGTAGCGCTCGACGCGTCAAGCGGCAAACTGAAATGGCATTTTCAGTTCACACCGCATGACACGCACGACTGGGATTCGAATCAGGTCCCTATTTTGCTCGAGGGCATGGTGGCGGGACGACAACGCAAGTTGCTAGCGACGGCCAACCGCAACGCGTTCTACTATCTGCTCGACCGCGAGAATGGGCGAGTTTCTCCTCGGCACCCAGTACGCCCGGCAGACCTGGGCGAAAGGCCTGGACAAGCGTGGCCGGCCCATCGTGCTTCCTAATACCGACCCCACCATCGAAGGCAACCTGGCGTATCCAAGTCTGCAGGGAGCAACGAATTGGTTTAGTCCGTCCTACAGCCCGCTGACCCGTCTTTTTTACGTGCCTGTGCGAGAGATGGGCGCGTATTACTTCAAGGGTGAAGCCAAGTACGTTCCCGGAAAAGAATTCATGGCGGGTGGTGAACAGGCGCTGCTTGGCGACGACGCTTATGGCGCCATTCGTGCTCTTGACGTGCTGACCGGCAAGTTGAAGTGGGAATTTCGGTTGCAGTCGCCGCTCTGGAGCGGAGTTCTGTCTACAGCGGGCGGTTTGGTGTTCGGGGGTACAAACGAAGGCAGTCTCTTCGCACTCGACGCTGAAACGGGGAAGCCATTGTGGGACTTTCAAACGGGCGGCGCTATTCGCTCCAATCCCATCTCATTTTCAGTGGATGGACGCCAGTACGTTGCCATCGCAGCAGGATTCTCGATCTTCGTGTTCGCGCTGCCATAAGCTGGAAAGGACTTTTTCTGGTTTTCTATTGTCTCCAAAGGCTTGGATCGGGCTAGAGCCCCGCCGCGAACAAAGCGGCGTTCCCTTTGCTAGGAATCGTGTCTGGACCCAGTAGCCACATGACACCCTCAAACATGCTGCAAACGGCAGGCACATGGAAGCTGCGTGAACGTGGCTTAGGCGGAGACGCAAATGAAACAGATCGCTGACGTCTTACTACTAGTGATGGTGGTTAGTCTAATGGACAATCAATCAATATTAGGCGACAACCTGCCTCGCCCGCCCGTGGCGAAGAAAATTCCCAAGACCACACAGATCCATGGCGAGACACGTGTGGACGATTACTTCTGGCTGCGCGAAAAAGACAATTCTGCGGTTGTCGAATATCTCAAAACAGAAAACGCGTATGCCGACGTCATCATGGAGTCCACAAAAGGTTTTCGCGAGGCGTTGTACAAGGAGATGCTCGCCCGCATCAAAGAGACCGACATGGAGGTCCCCTACAAAAAAGGCGACTACTTTTACTACACGCGCACAGAAGAAGGGAAACAGTATCCAGTTTTCTGCCGCAAGAAGGGCAGTGTGGAAGGAGCTGAAGAGGTCACTCTTGATATGAACGAAATGGCGAAGGGCCATCCGTTCTTCAGTATCGGTGGATACGACGTAAGCGACGACGGCAATTTGCTCGCATACTCGACTGACACCACCGGCTTTCGCCAGTATGAACTCCACGTCAAGGACCTACGGACTGGAAAGATTCTGACCGACACGGCTGAACGGGTGACTTCTGTCGCGTGGGCCGATGACAACAAAACGGTCTTCTATACGCAGGAGGATGCGGTGACGAAGCGTTCGAACAAGTTCTTGCGTCACCGACTGGGCATCAACAACGATAAGTTGCTTTACGAAGAGAAAGACGAACTCTATGACATTGCAGCAGAACGCACGCGCAGCAAAGAATTCATCCTGCTGGTTTCACGGAGCAAGACGACTAGCGAGGTAAATTACGTCTCTGCCAGCCGCCCGAATGATCCACTGAGAGTCTTTCTGCCGCGCCGAGAGAACCACGAGTATTACGTTGACCACCTACGCGACCTCTTCTACGTTCGCACAAACGATCAAGGCAAGAATTTTCGCCTCGTCACGGCGCCGGTGAACAATCCACAAAAGGAGAATTGGAAAGAGGTGATCCCACATCGCCGGAACGTGATGATCAAAAATGTCGATTGCTTTTCTGATCATTACATTGTGCTGGAACGGGAGAATGGCATCCCGAAGATGCGGGTAACGGACCTGAGCAGCAACCAATCTCACAGTATTGAATTTCCTGAACCGGTTTATATGGCCTCCCCGGGGCACAACGCCGAGTTCAGCACAACAGCCTATCGGATAAACTACCAATCCTTCCTGACCCCAAGATCCGTTTATGACTACGACATCAAGACGCGCCAACGGAAGCTGCTCAAACAGCAGCCTGTGCTCGGCGGCTATGATGCGAAACAGTATCAATCGGAGCGTATCAATGCGACTGCCTTAGACGGAACGAAGATCCCAATCTCCATAGTCTACAAGAAGGATCTGCAGCGCGACGGGTTGCGAGCGATGTTATTAGGAGGTTACGGTTCTTACGGTGCTCCCAGCGACGTTAACTTTTCGTCAACGCGTTTAAGTTTGCTCAACCGGGGAGTGATCTTTGGAATCGCACACATTCGCGGTGGCGGTGAACTCGGCAAAGAGTGGCATGATCAAGGCAAGATGATGTCGAAGCGGAATACTTTTACCGACTTCATTGCCTGTGCCGAACATTTGATCCAAGAGAAGTACACGTCGAAAGATCGGCTGATCATTACCGGCGGCAGCGCTGGCGGCCTGTTGATGGGTGCAGTAACGAACATGCGGCCTGATCTCTTCAAGGCTGTTGTGTCTTACGTGCCATTTGTGGACGTCATGAACACGATGCTCGATGCATCATTGCCCCTCACGGTGCAGGAGTATCTCGAATGGGGCAATCCGAATGAAAAACCAGCCTATGACTACATGAAGAGCTATTCACCTTATGACAACATCGAGGCGAAGTCTTATCCAATAATGTTGATCAGGACTTCTCTCAATGACAGTCAAGTGATGTACTGGGAGCCGGCAAAGTATGTGGCCAAATTGCGTGCCACGAAGACTGACAGCAATTTGTTGTTGTTCAAAATCAAACTCGAGCCTGGTGGGCACGGCGGTGCGTCGGGAAGATATGACGCTTTGAAGGATACGGCATTTGATTATGCATTCATCCTCAGTCAGCTCGGAATTGTGAAGTAGCCATCATGGCACGGGGACCCTTTTTGCATTGGTGAGCAGCCACGCGCGGTATGGAGGGCAACAAAGGAGGAGACTCTAATGGCGCAAGCAGCGGATGGGACTCTGCCGAATCAGTCCGAGCAGCGTGATGCAACCGCAGTCGAAAGCGGAGCCCCGATCTACCATTGTAAGGATGAAAGCAGCGGAGCGCGTACGTCCGGCTCGCGACCGTGCTCAGCGCGTCTGCATAGGCGAGCTTTCCTTCAAGGTGCGGTCGCGGGCGCGACGACCCTGGCCTGGCCGCTTCGGGCACGGGCCGATGCGGGCGACCTCGGACCTGTTCGCGCGCAGGTCGAGAAGCGCCACCACGAAGCCCTGCAGCGTCTGCAGGAGTGGATCCGGCAACCGTCGATTGCCGCCGAGAACAAAGGTGTCAGCGAAGGCTGCGACCTTACCATGCGCCTCCTTCGAGACGCAGGATTCGGCAAGGTGACGAAGATACCCACCGACGGACAGCCCGGCATTTTGGCCACGCTCGACGCGGGTGCGCCGCGAACGGTGGGCGTCTATTTCATGTACGATGTAAAGCACGTGGATCCTGCGGAATGGTCATCGCCACCTTGGGCCGCTGCGCTCGTCGAAAAGCCCGGCGTCGGGAAAAGTGCTCATGGGCCGAGGCGCCGTGAACCAGAAAGGCCCACAATCATGTCTGCTGGCCGCGCTCCACGCCATTCGCGGCGCAGGCCGGAAGCTGCCGGTAAACCTGGTGCTGGTCGCGGAAGGCGAGGAGGAGATCGGCTCGCCGAACTTCCCGCAGATCGTGCGCCGGCCCGAAGTGCAAGCCGCATTCAAGTCTTCGATTGGGGTCATCATGCCTTCGGCCGCGCAAGGGCTCGATGGCAATGTGACCATCAACCTGGGTGGCAAGGGAGTCGTGGAACTCGAGCTCGTCTCCAGTGGTGAGCGCTGGGGTCGGGGACCACGCCAAGACATTCACTCCAGCAACAAGGCGCGGGTAGACAGCCCGGCCTGGCATCTCGTGCAGGCACTCACAACCCTCGTCTCGGCCGACGGTAACGATCCCGCCATCGAGGGCTTCGCTGACAAGGCGCGCCCGCTTTCGGAATCTGAGAAGTCGATGATCGCGGAAGGAGCGCGGAGACTCGATGAATCGATCGCAAAAAAGCAGCTCGGCGTTGATCGTTGGGTGCGCGATGTGAGCTGGCGCGAGGCGCTGGAACTCCTCGTGTCCCGGCCCACAGTCAACATCCAGGGCCTCGTCGGCGGTTATACCGGCCCTGGTGGGAAGACAATTCTTCCCCACCGGGCGGCGGCGAAGCTCGACCTCCGGCTCGTGCCAGACATGACGGCAAGCGAGGCGCTGGCTGCTCTGAAGGCGCACCTCGCGAAGCGTGGCTTTGGCGATATTGAGGTCCGCATGACTGGCGGGTACGATCCCACGAGCACCTCGGCCGACACCTCACTCATCCGTGCGCAGGCCGCAGTGTACCGGCGATCCGGGATCGACCCGGTACTCTGGCCGCGCAGCGCTGGCTCCTGGCCTGGCTACGTGTTCACAGGAGAACCGCTGCGCCTGCCGGCAGGCCACTTCGGCCTCGGCCATGGAAGTGGCGCACACGCACCGGATGAATACTACGTCATAGAGTCAAAGAACCCGAAGGTGCAAGGGCTGGATGGTGCGGTGTTTTCCTTCGTCCAGTACCTGTATGAGCTGGCCGTCGCGAGCTGAGCAGCCAGGTTCTCCCTTTCCCCACACTGGAAAGCGCCCCGAGTCGGGTAGTGTTCGTTGGCCTGTTTTCCAGGCTTCAATGGCCCGTGTCCATGTCTCGTTCAACTTTGTTGGTACTCGCCATCCTTGCATTATCTTTCCACGCACCTCAGCAGGAGAAACAGCAGTCGCACGACGACGGTCAGCAAACGCTTCGTGTGGATGTCAATCTAGTAACTGTGGGAGTCTATGTGACGGATCGCAAGAATCGTGCGATCCAGGGGCTCACGACGACAGACTTCTCAATCTACGAGGACGAAAAACTTCAGGAGGCTTCGTTCTTTTCCGCGGCCCAACAACCCGTCAGTTTGGCTCTTTTGGTAGACCGGAACGGCAGGATGGGAAGCACCGGAAAGTTCGATGAGGCCAAGAAAGCTGTGCTGACTTTGGTGGAGGCCAGTCACCCGGATACTGAGATTTCTTACCTGCCCTACCACCATGAAGCAGTCCCTGTCATTGGTCCGGTTACAGACCGAGAGCGAGTCAAAGCAGCCATTGCCAGAAGCATGTCGGAAAATGCCGGCACCAGCCTGTACGATCCCATCATTGAAGCCTTGGATCATCTGTCGAAAGCGAACCTGCCCCGCCAGGTCCTCGTGGTCATCAGCGAGCGAGCTGACCAGCACAGCCGGCACAACCTTGAGGAGTTGATCCAAGCTGTACAGGCCTCTCTCGCTCAAATCTATTTGATCGGTTACTTCGACAGTGAGGAGGACCAAGTCTTCCAATCCAGCGGGAAGACCGTGAGACTGCTGACTGGAAAAGAAGTTGATAATCCTCGGTATGTCTTCAAGAGATTGGCCGAAGAATCGGGAGCAGAGTGCTTCTTCGTGAATTCCTCGGCCGACTTGTCTGGGGTCATCGGGACCATAGCCGAGGAACTCAGGCTGCAGTATACCCTCGCCTATCACAGTTCGAAGTGGTCACAGGACAATAGCTACCATCGACTCCAGGTGCGCGTTAAGGGAAGGGGTCTGAAAGTACGGGCAAGGCACGGGTTCAGGATTCTGGAGTCGCAAGGAGAGGCGCCGTCAAGCGTCGCGGCCCCTGCAAAACGGCAAGACCTCTCTGGCTCGACTCAACCGGACGAAAGCAGATACCAAAGCAAACTCGAGCGGAAAGGCGGTCGGGTGATCTATCGGGAAGACTTCGCAGATTCGGGCAGTGGATGGCCTAGCAGTTCGGCTTCCTTCTATAGGGGCGGAGAATATCACTTGACCGAGGCAGACGCCCGCGCAGCCAACGGCCCCTGGCTTAAAGACTTCGATGCTTCCGTCACGGTTGAACTGAGAGACGGATCGGAGTATTGGCCTGTTGCTCCGCGCAAAGTAGTTGCTCTATCGCCGGAGGCTGGTCTTGTTTTTCGTCTCAATGAAAACGGGTACTATGCACTCCTGATTTCCGACTATTCTCTCGTGGGTCACAAACAATACCGGCTCATCAAGCAAGAAGTGAAGCCCAAGAAAACCATTGAGCTTATACCTCGGACTCTGTGGCCCGACAAGCGATCGGAAGGCGCTTTGCACAGCTATCGTCTGCGTGTCCGGTGTGTAGGACATTCGATCAAGCTGTATGTTAATGACCAACCCGCTGGCAGTCTCTTGGACGACAGCTTTTCGGGCGGCATTACCGGGATGATCTTGACTGAAAAGGGCCACGCAGCATTTGACGATCTTGTGGTGGAAGAAATTCGATGACGTGTCCTACTAGTTATCCAGCCTGTCTCTCCGTTTAGTCCAAGCCACGGTCAAGCTTGTTCTGCGGCCAGTCGGTGAGCAGTGCCGTCGCACTCTGCGCGGTGCTCTGCTGATCAGCCCAGTTGTTTCGGCGTTGGGGACAGGGGAGGCTCGATCATCTGTTCTTTGACATTCAACCGACGCAGCACTGCATGAAACACTTCCTCCACTTGTACTAGTCGCAGACACTCCTTGCTATAGATGGGGCAGGTGCGTTTGTAGCAGGGGCCACAAGGCACCTGATGCGAAACTACAATGTCCTCGGTAGAGAACGGTCCGTTCCGTTGAGGGTCGGTGGGTCCATAGATCCCGACGATCGGCGTTCCGCAAGCGGCTGCCAGATGCAGCGGTCCGGTGTCGCCCCCGACAAAGAGCTTCGCCCGCTTGAGAAGAGCGACAAGTTGAAGCAGCGAGGTTGGAAAATTGACCGGCGGCGTTCCACTGCATGCGCTCCGAAGCCTGTCCACAAGCGGCTCTTCACCAGGTCCCCAGGTCAAAACGCTAGACAAGCCGGTTTCCTGCCAAAGCCTGTCATGCAGGAGCGCGTAATTTTCCGGAGCCCAGTTCTTGGTGTCCCAGCCACCACCAGGATTCAGGACGACAAAATCGCCGATCTGGCGTGAGGACAGCTGCTTTGAAATGTATTGCTGGTCTTCGCTCGGGAACAGACAGGTGGAAGCAGTGGGGACCGGGTAGCAACTTGCAGGCTACGCAGCAACTCCTTGTAAATGTCGATCACATGCCGCGCCGTCACAGTCGGTTTGATCGGCTCATCGTAGAATATCCGGCATCCAGGCTCCTTGAGCGTTGTCTCGGTCAAACCCAACGAGCTTGCGAGCGCCTGAGACCTTACCCAGCACCGCTGATTTCCAGAGTCCCTGGAAATCGAGCGCGACATCGTAGTGGCGACTCCTGAGCTTGCCGGCAATCCGGCGCATGTCACTCAGAGTCGCGAATGACCAGGAACGACGCCATTTGTGGGTGTCGATCTCAACCACGTCATGCAGCCATGGGTTGCCGTTCAGAAGCACGCGCGCTTTGGATTCAACCAGCCAGTCGATTTCTGCGTCAGGGAAAGACCGTTTCAAATCTGCTAAAGCGGGAAGGGTATGGACCACATCGCCGATCGACCCAAGTTTGATGATCAAGATCCGGCGGGGTGATTCCATGGTTTTCTCAGGATTAGCCTGACTCCGGCCGAGAGCTTCTGCTCAAGATGTCTCGAATCAAATCGCGTGTTGAATGGTCCTTGGGATCACCGGCAATCGCAACGCGGCCGCCATAGGAGCGGACGACCTCGCGTTCGGGAACAGTTTCTTCCGTATAGTCGGTGCCCTTGCACTGGATGTCGGGTTTTAACACCTTCAGCAACCTCTCCACCGTCGGTTCCGCGAAGATCACGAAATAGTCGACGCATGCCAGCGCAGCCAGAATCTCAGCCCTCTCGTCTTCCGGCATCAAAGGACGTTGTGGCCCTTTCAGACGGCGTACGGAGTCATCGCTATTCAAGCCCACAACCAAGGCATCACCCAGATGTCGGGCACCCTGCAAATAGCGAATATGCCCAACGTGCAGCAAATCGAAGCACCCATTGGCTAGGACCACAGTTTTGCCTGAGGCCTTCAGAGCCGCGACGACAGGTTCGAGTGATTCGAGCGGAAATAGCTTGTTGGGAACAGTCATGGCGTTTCTAAAGTCACCCTAATCAAATCTTACCAAAGGGGAAAAGGCCGGAGGCTTTGGGGTTGCAAGAAAATTCCCCCTTAGTCAAAGGGGGCGGCGGTTTAGCGACAGCGGTCGCTCCAACGACAGCGGTCGCTAAACCGCCAGGGGGTTGTCCTGCAAATTGTGCAAAGCCTCATCTCCTAACCTCCCGCCTCGAAAGATAACCCCCACGCCTCTGGCGCTTCCCCCTTTCCTAAGGGGGAATTCCTCGCAACCACGGGTTCTGGCTATCTGACAGCTCCCCCTGCTCAGGGGGATTCTAACCTTGCATCACAGCTTGCCGCAGTTCTTCGGCAGAGAGAGTCGCAGTGCCCCGCTTCATGACCACGATTCCGCCCGCATAGTTCGACAATCGGGCAGCCTCCATAAAACTAGCTCCCACTGCCAAAGCCAGAGTAAACACGGCAATCACCGTGTCACCCGCACCAGTAACGTCGGCAATCTCGTCGGTTCCAAAGATCGGAATGTGAACAGGCTTTTCCCCCGAAACGAACAAGGCCATGCCGTCGCGCCCACGCGTGATCAGCACCGCCTCGACTTGTAGTTGCTTCAGCAATTTTGCGCCGGCCTCTTCGAGCTTGTGCGTGTCGCTGCCGATCTTGATACCCAGAGCTTGTTCGACCTCCGACTCGTTGGGCGTGCAGGCGGTAACGCCCTGGTGCTGGAGCAGACTGAAACGCGAGTCTACAGTGACTGGTAATGAGTTCTTGCTTGAAACTGCCTTCGCAATGATCTCCGGGCTCACAAAGCCGAAGCCATAGTCAGAAACCAAGACGCCCTTGCACTCTTTCACCAAAGTCGCCAGTTCCTTCCGAGTGGCTCTGGCACTCTCAGCTGAATGCACAAACGCACACCCGCGATCGATGCGAAGAACCTGCTGGCGGGCAGAGTGAGCTGACCCGGCTGCGTAGCGGCTCTTGGTGGGTGTCTTGTAGTCCTTCACAGCCTGAACGTTCGAAAGGGGAATCTTCGCACGGCTGAACTGGCGCCGCAGGGCTTTGCCAGCTTCGTCGTTTCCCAGAATTCCCAACGGGACGGGACGGGCTCCAAGGGCGTGAAGGTTGTTGATGGCGTTGGCCGCTCCACCGGGAACGATGGATGATTCCCGGTAGTTGAGAATGAGCACAGGAGCTTCGCGGGAGACGCGAGAAATCTCGCCATAGACAAACTCGTCGGCGACCAAGTCACCATAAACGGCGATCGGGCAGCCGCGAAACTGCCCGATGATTTCCAGGTATCGTGCTTTGGGAATCGGGTTACTGGCCATTGGCAACGCTGCGTTTTGCCTTCGCTTTCGTCCTTGTACGTGTCATCTGTCGAGAACGAGTACGAGCACGACGACGAGGACGAGTTTCCTTTCAAGCAGAAACCTTCGGGAAGATGGCATCGTGGCTATCGTCTGATCGTCTGAAGCACTAAGCGAGATGCCTCGAGAAGATCCTTGGCGATCCACTCAGGCTGGTGCTTCCAACTGTGCCTCTGGTACTCGTACTCGCCGAGACCGTATCCCGACAAGACGAAGATGGACCTGGCGCCTGCGTTGTGGGCAAACTCAATGTCTCCGTAACGGTCTCCGATAACGAAAGAACACGTCACGTCAATCCCAAACTCCGCAGCAGCACGCTCCAGCATTCCCGTCTTCGGCTTGCGGCAGTTGCAAGACTGCCGGTAGGGCGCTTCGCCAACCGATGGATGGTGCGGACAATAGTAGATCGCGTCGAAGTGAGCCCCCGCCAGTGTCATCTCCGTCACAAGCTTCTCATGCACTTGTTTCACCAGTTCTTCCTTGAAGTAGCCGCGCGCCACTCCCGCCTGGTTAGTGACCACAAACACCTTGAGGCCCGCCTCATTTAGGTTGCGAACGGCCTCGGCGGTCCATGGATAGACCTGGTAGCGGGAGAGGTGGTTGACGTAACCGACCTCCTCGCTGATCGTGCCATCCCGGTCGATGAAAATGCCTATGTTTTGGGGCATGGCAGACGAGATTCTAACCGCGAAGACGCGAAGAGCGCCAAGAAAACCAGCAAAATCAAAAGTAATGTTGCGAAGGTGAAAGACGTCATCCTGGTGTCACTGGGGCAATGAGCAAGCAAGTCGATCGGCGTTCTCTTTTGACAGATTTTTCCTTAGCGTTCTTCGCGTCTTCGCGGTTCGCTTTTTTGTCTTGTGGGAGTACGGCTCAGCTTCTGATCGAGGTCGATCATTTGAAACGCTTGCAGGGCTACTTCTTCAGCGGTAATCCGCGTCATGCAGCGATGATCAATCGGGCATTCTCGCAAAAGGCATGGACTGCACTCAACCCTTTTGTTCAGCACCACAGCCGCCGGACTCATCGGTCCCGTGGCAATTTCGTCGGTCGAGCCGAAAATCGCCAGCGTCGAAACACGCAGCGCCGCGGCGAGATGCATCGGTCCGGAATCGTTGGTGAGAAACAGGTCGCAACAGGCGATCATGGCGATCAACTCGCTCAATTCCGTCCGGCCCGAAAGAATCACCGGGCGTCTGCGCATCCCAGATTGAATAGCTTCAGCAATGGCAACTTCGTTGGGAGAACCAAAGATCACGACCGACGCCTCGCGTTCTTCAATAAGACGGTCCAGCACGGCAGCGTAGCGTTCGCTCAACCACCGCTTGGCTGAGCCGTAGAACGCGCCCGGATTGACACCGACCACGGTGCGATTGAAATCCACTCCTTGTGACTGCAACCGGATTTGAGCCGCCTGTTTCCGCTCGGGACTGACAGCCAAGGTAATGTCTGGCATCGCCTCGCCAACAAACTGCGATGGGGGCTTCGATTTAAGACCCGGCGCAGTTCGGGCACGGCCCAGAAGTTGTTCCAGGAGATCCCGGTAGTAGTAGGTCTGGTGAAGCTTGGTAACGCGCGGGTCAACTGGTACTTTATGAGAAAGCAGCCAGCCGCGACCATCGCGATCATATCCCGCGCGCACAGGAATTCCCGCCAACCGGGTTAGTACCGCCGCTTCGAACGCGTTCTGAAACAGCAGGGCAGCGTCGAAGCGTCGCTGCCGCAATTCACGAATCAGCCGCAGCTTGCCGGTCAATCCGCGGTAAATGCCCTTCCGATCGTAAAGCCAGATGTCGTCAATCGCGGTACTGCCTTCATAGATACCCGCAACCCAGGGGAGAACGAGCAGCGTGATCTTTGCCTGAGGGAATTCAAGTCGCACCCGTTTCAGCGCTGGAAGAGACAAGATGGAATCGCCCACCCAGTTGGTTCCACGAATCAGCAACCGGCGCACGGTGCCAGGATCGAATGCCTTCATCGCGCTGCAACTCCTGCAACGTCCGACAACAGCCTGGACAAGCGGGGCTCATCCTCGAACTCGAAAGCTACGTTGGCAACGAACACCTCTCGTGGCCGGAGCTCGGCAGCCGAAAGCTTCTCGGCGTCTTTTTCAGTTGTGATCAAGACGGTCACACCCAGTTTCTCGCACTCGCGTTTCAGACGCTGGTAGTCCTGCGCTCCGTACTGGTGATGATCGGGAAAGGAGAACGACTGCTTGACCTGAATGCCAGCCTGCCCCAGCGTCGTCAGGAACTGGGCCGGATTGCCAATCCCAGCGAAGGCGCCAATATCCATCCCACTCAGCGACGCCAGAGGCAGCGCTGTTTCCTCTCCCAGTTTGCGTAAGCTGACCAGCCTTTGACGTGCCAGCAGGCATGGGATGCCGGGCTTATAGCGTTGAATCATGTCGATCAGCTCATCGTAGTCGTGGCCCACTTCGCATCGGGAAAGAATCACGGTGTCCGCTCGTCGAATGGCGTCCAGCGGTTCCCGCAAGCGCCCTCGGGGTGGCAGGCCCCCACCGAATGGATTCGTTACGTCGACCACGAGCAGATTCAGGTCACGGTGCAACTGCAAGTGTTGGAATCCATCGTCTAAAAGATAAATATCCACGCCGAAACGCTGTTCCAGCCAAGCCCCTGCCTCCGACCGCCTTTTAGCCACGGCAACCAAAGCGCGTGGCAGGTGTCTGGCAATGACGACGGCCTCATCGCCAGCTTCATTTGCCGTCGCGTGAATTCGCTGGCCATCAGAAACCAAAAGCGGACCGCCTCCATGGTTCCCCTTGTATCCCCTCGAAAGAATCGCGACCCGATGACCGGAATCGAGCAAACGCTTTCCCAGCGCAATCGTGATGGGTGTCTTCCCTGTTCCGCCCATCGTCAGGTTGCCAATGCTGATCACGGGCGCCCGTAGTCTGGCAGTCGGCAAAACACCAGCGGCGTAGCCCCAGCAACGAAGCCGGATTGCGGCTTCATACAACATGACAATGGGAGAAAGCAGGTTCATTTTCGAAGTTCGAGTCTCGAAGTGCCAAGTGCGAAGTTCGAAGTTTGAAGACGTCATTCCCGCGAAAGAACGTCACCCCGGCGGATGGTAAGCCGGGGCGGGAATCCAGGACCGTCTTGCTGGAACCGCAGTTGTATGCCCCAAAGCGAACTGGATTCCGGCTCGCGCTTCGCTTGGCCGGAATGACGGTGAACGGTCGAAACTTCGACATTCGCACTTCGTCCCTATTCACCAGTTCGAACTTCATACTTCGCATTTCGACGTTCGTCCTTCGTCCTTCCCTCGACTGACTCTATCCGGTTCACAATTCTCTGAGCGGCGCCCCGGTTGGCCATCAGAATCCCGTGGCCACGATCACCAATCTGCTGACGCAATTCTGCATCACGAAACATCCTTACAAGTTCGTTTCCCAGTTCCACCGAATCTTTCACCTGAACCGCAGCCTGATGTTGGAGGAAGTATTCCGACATTTCCCGAAAATTGCTCATGCTAGGCCCGAAAAGCATCGGCCTCCGGAAGAGTGCCGGTTCCAGGATGTTGTGCCCGCCCGTGGGCACAAGGCTGCCGCCGATAAAGACGACACTGGCGAGGGCATACAGGGTGGCTAGCTCCCCCATGCTATCCAGCAGCAGCACCTGGCGGTTCTGGCATGCGCCCTGTGTGCCTGGTTTCAGATCCGATCGCTTGACGTACTCAACCGATCGGTCGGAAAGCAACTTCTCAACCTCCCGAAATCGTTCAGGGTGACGTGGCGCAATCACGAGCACAGCTTCCGGACAGACGGCCAGCAGCATATCGAAAGCAGCCAACACCAACGGTTCCTCGTCTTTCATGGTGCTGCCGGCCACAACCACAAATCGGTTCAGTGGCAGTCCAAGCAACTGGCGATACTCCTCGGTCTTGGCCTCGAGTGCTAGCGGCGCCACGATCTCGTACTTTAGGTTGCCGGCAACTTCCACTTTCGCAGGATCGGCGCCCAGACTGAGCAGCCTGTCGCGATCAAGTTCAGTCTGCATGCAACAAAAGGAGAGGTTTTTCAAGACACGACGCATGAATGGCTTGATCGCACGGTACCGACTCACGGACCGGTCGGAGATTCGGCCGTTGACCAGCAGCACTGGAATTGAGCGCTCGCCACACTCCCGAAGAAAGTTGGGCCAGACTTCTGTTTCGGCAATCAACATGATGGAAGGCTGCAGTGTGTCGAGGCTCTTCCGGACTGCGAATCGCCAGTCGAGGGGAAAATAGAATACTCCGATGTCACTTGCGAGTTTCTTTCGAGCCAGTGTTTGACCCGTAAGGGTCACCGTGGAAACAAACAATTGCCGTCCAGGCCAGCGAGCTTGCACCGCTTGCACCAGAGGCAACACCGCCAGCACCTCCCCAACCGACACCGCGTGAATCCAAATACTCTTGTTTCGGTCGCGAGGAAAGCGCCTCCGGCAGGATGCCAAACCGCTGCCAGAAACTGGCGAAGTATTTCCGATGCAGGAGCGCCTGAAACAGAAAATAGGGGAGGGCCGCAACGAAGCCGACGGTGAAAACCAGGCTGTAGAGGAGGTGCATGCCGTTCCGGCGCCTTGGGCAGAGAGCCCTGAAAGCCGCTCCCATTCTGGGTTTGCGCCGGGGCGATTATAGCGCCGGTGGGTTTCTGCACCAAGCTAAAACGTTGACAAGACTTTGGCGAAGCCGATATATTGGCCGGTCTTGCGCAGTCGGAGAGCGCTGTCAGAGGGCCCTGCGAAACACGAACGAGGCTTCGGACACAAGTTCTCCGGGAGTGAAGGCGTGCCTATTCGGGTTGGCATAAATGGTTTTGGCCGGATTGGAAGGAACGTGCTGAGGGCCGCACTCGGAGCTCAAGGGATCGAGTTCGTGGCAGTCAACGATGTAACGGATCCCAAGACGCTGGCACATCTGTTGAAGTACGACTCCGTACTGGGTACCTCGGACGCAGCCATTGCCGCAGCCGAGGATTTTCTGGCCATCAACGGCAGGCGGATCAAGGTTTTCAAGGAACGAGATCCAGCCCGGATCGACTGGAGCAGTCTGGGTGTTCAGATCGTGATTGAGTCGACTGGATTGTTCACGAAGAAGGATGACGCACAGAAGCATCTGCAGGGCACTGTTCGAAAAGTCATCATCTCGGCGCCGGCCAAAAACGAAGACTTGACGCTGGTGATGGGTGTGAACGACGAAAAGTATGACCCGTCGCGCCACCACGTGATCTCGAATGCTTCCTGCACCACAAACTGTCTCGCACCGGTTGCCAAGGTACTACACCAGAGATTTGGCATTACCAGCGGGTCGATGACTACAGTGCATTCTTATACCAACGACCAGCGGATTCTCGATCTGCCGCATTCGGATTTGCGCCGCGCGCGAGCGGCAGCCGTTTCGATGATTCCTACGACTACTGGGGCAGCCAAAGCGGTGGCGCTGGTACTCCCTGAATTGAAGGGAAAGCTGGACGGAATCGCCATCCGAGTTCCAACCCCGAACGTTTCGGTCGTCGACTTCGTCGCGACTCTCGAAAAACCTGCCACGGTAGAGGCGGTCAACGCAGCCATGATCGAAGCGGCTGAAGGGCCGATGAAAGGGATCTTGAAGGTTTCCAACGAGCCGCTGGTTTCGGTGGATTTCAAGGGCGATCCTCATTCCTCCATCGTAGACGCGCCGTTCACTCGAATGATGGGTGATCGAATGGCAAAGATTTTGAGTTGGTACGACAATGAGTGGGGCTACAGTTGCCGGGTTCGGGATTTGATTCCGTTTGTGATGCGGGCTTAGATGTTTCAGTCGCGACCTTCTCAATAAGCTCCCCTCCTTGGATAAGGAGGGGAGACCGGGGCACAGGCCGCGGTGGGGTGGTTTGATCATTGGGCAGTAAAATAAGCCAGTAGCTAGAGTGCAGCAACTCGCGCACCACCCCCGTGGCGCGGGCGCGCCACATCCCCTCCTCATCCGAGGGGGGAGCTTACTCCTCCAGCTTCGCGACAAAAGCTAGCTGAGAGTGAGACCGGTCCCTTGCCCCAACCAGACGTCTCTTCAGGAGCGCCTATGGCAAAACTTTCGATTACCGACCTGGACTTGAAGTCGAAGCGTGTGTTTATCCGCGTCGACTTCAATGTTCCACTCGACGAAGAGGGCAAGATCACAAATGATGCCCGCATCCAAGCAAGCCTTCCGACCATTCAGTACGCTCTGTCCAAGGGAGCAAGAGTCCTGCTCGCGTCCCACCTCGGCCGTCCCAAAGGCAAGCCCAACGCCAAGATGAGTCTCAGACCGGTCGCAACCGCCCTGAGTGGGCTTCTTGGAAAGAAAGTGAAGCTGGCTTCAGACTGTGTGGGCAACGATGTGTTGAATCAATCCAAAGCCTTGAACGACGGCGACGTTCTACTGCTCGAAAACCTGCGCTTCCATGCTGAAGAGGAGGCAAACGATACTGAGTTCTCGAAGAAGTTGGCTGCGCTTTGCGATGTCTACGTGAACGACGCATTTGGCACCGCGCATCGCGCCCATGCCTCGACGGTGGGAATGATTCCTTTCGTAGGCAAGGCCGGCGCTGGCTTGTTGATGGAGAAAGAACTGTCGTACCTTGGCAAGGCCATTTCGAATCCCGACCGACCTTACGTCGCGATCATCGGAGGCGCCAAGGTCTCTGACAAGATTGAGGTGATCGACAACCTCCTGAACGTTGTCGATGTCCTCCTGATCGGAGGCGGCATGGCGTACACCTTCCTGGTTGCGGAGGAATACGAGGTCGGCAAGTCGCTGGTTGAAGCCGACAAAGTGCCCTTGGCCGAATCGTTGCTCAAGAAGGCTCAAGAGCGTAAGGTGAAACTGCTTCTGCCAGTGGACCACGTGGTGGCGAGCCAGTTTGATGCAGCGGCAGATTCGAAAGTCACTTCAATTCAAGAAACTCCCATGGAATGGATGGGGTTGGATATTGGCCCGGAAACTACATCCCGGTTCAAGGCGCAGATTGCGAACGCCAAAACCATTCTTTGGAACGGTCCTCTCGGAGTTTTTGAGATGGAAAAGTTTGCTCAGGGGACACTGGCCATTGCGCAAGCAGTGGCAGAGAGTTCCGCTACTTCCATTATTGGTGGTGGAGACTCCATCGCTGCAGTTACCAAAGCAGGTGTTGAGGACAAGATCAGCCACATTTCAACCGGCGGCGGCGCTTCATTGGAGTTCCTTGGGCGGCGCCAAATTGCCTGGAGTGGAGGCGTTGAGCGAGAAGTGAAGATCGGGATACGGATCGGCCGGGTCCGTACGTCATTCCCGCGAAAGAACGTCACCCCGGCGGATGTCATCCCGGCGGATAGTAAGCCGGGAAAGCCGGGGCGGGAATCCAGATCCGTTGTCGTAAGAAATAGAAGTCGTTGCCGGGCTGGATTCCGGCTCTCGCTTCGCTTGGCCGGAATGACGATGATTGATTGTGTTTGACTCTGTTCCGGCATTTCCAAATACGAAAGGTTTCATCAATGCGACGTCCAGTTATCGCAGGCAATTGGAAGCTTTACAAGACTGTCAAGGAAGCCGTTGAGTTCATAGAGCAGCTCAAACCGCTGGTTCGAGACTCCAGCCATTGCGACATCGTGGTCGCCCCGACGTTTACAGCTCTCGGTGACGCGGCCCGCGCCGCAACCGGAAGTAACATCGGGATTTCAGGACAGGATCTCTTCTGGGAGAAAGAGGGTGCTTTTACTGGAGAAGTGTCCGCGTCAATGTTGGCTGACGTGGGGTGCCGCTACTGCATCATTGGACATTCCGAGCGCAGGCAGTACTTTGGCGAAACCAACGAGACGGTAAGGCGAAAGACCCAAGCTGCTCTGGCGGCAGGGTTAATTCCGATCGTTTGCATCGGCGAAACGCTAGCAGAACGCGAAGCCAACCAGACCGGCACCGTGATCCAAACCCAGTTCGATGAGGGTCTCAACAATTTGACTGCGCAGGACTTTTTCCGTATAGTCGTCGCCTACGAGCCTGTCTGGGCCATTGGAACCGGGCGAACGGCAACCCCCGAAATGGCCGTGGAAGTCCACAAGCATATTCGCCAGCTCGCCCAACAGAAATTTGGTTCGGAAGGTTCCCGCGAGTTGAGAATTCTTTACGGCGGAAGCGTCAAGCCAGACAATATCAAAGGGTTGATGGCCCAAGTAGACATTGACGGAGCGCTGGTAGGCGGCGCGAGCTTAAAAGCTGACTCGTTTGCTTCCATCGTGAACTTTTAGAGGGTGGTTTAGAGGCATCATGGTCATTCTGTTATCCATTATTCATGTACTGGTTTGTTTGATTCTGGTTCTGATTGTTCTCCTGCAGTCGGGAAAGGGAGCCGATTTGGCCGGCGCGTTTGGCGGTGGCGGGTCCCAGACGGCTTTTGGAGCTCGCGGCACGGCAACATTTCTTTCCAAGTTGACTACAGGTGCAGCGGTCGTGTTCATGCTCACCTCGTTTGCGCTCTCGTTGTTCACGACTCGCGACCAGGGGAGTTCCGTCATGGAAGGCGCCAAGCCGGCCCAGAAGCAGACAGCCCCAGCCCAGTCCGGATCGCCGGCACCTGCTCCTCCGGTTCAAAATCCTCCGGCATCTCCGGCGCAACCGAAGCCGTAATTGCTCCAGTCAGTCTTTTGTTGGCTGGCTGCGAGCACCTCGTATCACGTTTCCCACAGCCACGTGATGTGGTGATTGTGGACCCTGCCTTGACGCGGAAGTGGTGGAATTGGCAGACACACCATCTTGAGGGGGTGGCGGCGCAAGCCATGCGGGTTCAAGTCCCGCCTTCCGCACCAGTTCCAGCCGATATCAATCCCAAAACGATTTTCGAAGGCTCTCCTGTGGGTCGGAGCCCAGCTATGAGAAGCCCATCCAGATCCTCCGGTCTCCGTCACATAAAACCATAAGCAACCTTCCGACGCGCGCTCCAATCCATACAGCTTATCGTTGACAACTCCTGGCCAGCGCCATACTTTGAAGGCAATCGATCACAGGAGGTGGATCATGACGCGCAACGGCGTGATCAGAGTAGTGCTCATCGGGTTGTTATCCAGTCATTTGGGCTTGGCTGACGATCAACCCAAGGGGTCCAGCCCTCCTTCCAGCAACACCATAGGCAGTGTGGAAGCGTCCCAACAATCACGGGTCCTGTTGGGCGGAGTCTCTCTCACAGGCGGATACAGCCGCTACTCCGGTCCTGCCTATTGGGGACCACCCTACTACGGATATTATAATTCTCCGTTTTTTGCTCCTTCTTGGCAGCCACCCTTCCCGTACGACGGAGCGGCTTTCTCAGGTTTCTACGCGGCTTACAATTTTCAGCGTGGTCCAAGCATGGGCGAGATTAAGCTGCATGCAGAACCTGTGACTGCCTCTGTGTTCATCAACGACGCCTACGCCGGACGGGTGCAGGATCTAAGATCCATGTCCCTCGAGCCCGGTGTCTATGACCTCAGAATTGAGGCGGAGGGTCGACCAGGCTTTGCCCGCAAAGTTTATGTGCTCAGCGGGAAGACGCTGAAGATCGAAGCCAATCTGATGGCGGTGAAAGGAGAGCAGCCATGAGGTTCTTGAATCTGGGGTTGATGTTCGTTCTTTTTGCACCTCGGGTCTGGGCAAGCGACATTTATGGAAAGGACGCCCGAGTCGAGGCGTCGCGATATCCCGCGAGCGCTCAGCAGGCGCAACTCAGCATCGGAGCCCAATGGCTGACGATCGAGCAGGTTCGTCAAGCCTTTTCCACTGAGCTGCATCGGAGCGTACTTGTCGTTGAAGTGGCGGTGTACCCCGAGAAGGGAAAATCTATCGATGTCTCGCGATCAGCCTTTGCAATTCGAGCAGAGGGCAGCCATAAAGCATCGAAGCCGTTGCACCCCGGGGCCGCAGCTCAGACAGCGGAACGACCTTCCGGTGAAGGCCTTGAAACCGATGTGTACCAGCAAGTCGGGATCGGGTATGAGAATCGTCGTGTCTCTGATCCGGCGACAGGTAAGGAACGGAAGGAAAGCGGGGTCTACACTTCAACGGGAGCGGGTGTGGGGATTGGCACCAGAGGTGGCCCTGCAAGGACGGAAAGAGACCGCGAAATGATGGAACTCGAGCTCACCAAGAAAGGTTTGCCCGAAGGTACCGTCAGTCGACCCGTGGCAGGTTATCTCTATTTCCCTTTTTCAGAGAAAAAGAAGAGTAGCGTCTACCAGTTAGAGTGCACGTTGGGCGGGGTCAAGAC
>CAWBTP010000013.1:0-369886 GCA_963791795.1 uncultured Acidimicrobiia bacterium | reverse complement strand
CGTCATACGTCAACTTGACTTGTTTTTGGTAGACACTGGGCGACTTAGCGGTCGCGGGCCTCTCCATTCATCTGCGCACGTAGGCCCTGTCGCGATTCACGACTGAATTGCTCACCACACAAAAATTGAAGGTTCCCACAAGTCTCGTTTGTTCCCTACTCAACTCTGCTTCAGGTGCACTCTTGGGCTTTCCCCCTAACCTATCCCTTCTGAAAGGCTAACCCTCAAGAGAGCTGGAAGCACGTGGTTCTTATAGGGCAGTTTGGTCGGGAAAATGCAAGTATGGACTATCGGGTACTGCTGTCGATGTCAGCCCGCTGGGTCTGGCGATCTTTTCCTACTTTCGAAGAATCAAATGGCTATGAGGCAGGCAGGATATCAACACCAAAGAGAGGATGAATTGGATTTTCGAGAGACTGAAAAGTCATATTCTTCGGAGAGCCGTGAACAGAAGTCAGGCCTCGACGACACGCAGGAGGCGGGGGATTCAACAGGGTGGTACTGGTCATTGTTGCGCTGGCATTGGTTTTCATTGGGATCATCACCTACTTTGTAGTTCAAATGCCCAGAAAGCTTGAAGCCAATCAAGCCGTGAACAGCACCTCTTCATACATGCTACGATGATAAGCCTTTATGGGGCGCCATAGATTGCGACATCGCAGTTTAGAGCTACTCCTCAAACCGATCATCCTGTGCGGAGCCCTGTCCTCGATGCCGCTCAGCATCGAGGCAGCCGCACAACAGACATCCGATCGTCCGCCGTTTTCTCTGAAAGTTGACGTTAATCTCGTGATTCTGAATGTCGCCGTTGTGGACGAGAAAGGCGCCAATGTCACCTCGCTGAGAAAGCAAGATTTTGTGTGTACGAGGACGATGTGGAGCAGCAAGTGGCGGACTTTTTGCCGGTCGAAGCTCCCTTCCACTTGGTACTGGCTTTGGACACCAGCATTAGCACACGCTCCAGCTTAACCCTGATCAAAAAGGCTGCGAGCAATTTCACCGATCAGCTCCGTTCTTCAGATCAAATCGCCATTTTGGAGATCAACTCCTCGATCAGGGATATCCAGGGATTCACCAGTGATCGCCGAAAGCTTAAAAAGGCGATCGACCGAATCGCCACAGCCGTCAGTGGCGGCTCGAGGATCTATGACGGCGTGGCCGATGCGGCCAAGCGACTCCAAAAGGCAGAAGGAGGTCGCAAGGCCATCATAATACTGAGCGATGGAATGGAAAATTCCAGTCGCATCAAGTTTGAGGACCTCCGCCGGCTGCTAGCTCAGTCTGATGTCGTATTTTACCCTGTGACCATTTTGAACAAAGGAAGCCAGAAAGACATGTTGGAGGACTTCATCAAGAATGCGGATAAGAAGAAGCCTGACCTTGCTTCTTACGTTGAAAATGCGAAATTCAGCGTGTCAGTTCTGGAAGAGGTCTATCAGATTCAGGCTGAAAGGCTGCAGACCATGACGGACGAAACCGGAGGGAAGATCTTCCTGGTTGCTGATCTGGCGGATCTGGCCGACGAGTACGCCAAAGTTGCTCATGAGCTTCGTAACACGTTCAGTCTCGCTTACTATTCGAAGAATACTGACCGTGACGGCACGATGCGAAAGATCCGGGTAGAGGTCAGAGACCCGCGTTACCGGGTTCGCACCCGGACCAGCTACTTTGTGCCGAAGGACTAAGTGACCTGCAACTTGTTGGGAAGAACTGCCATCCCAGCCCATTGACCAGCTCAGGCGTTCAAACGTGAGCTAAAGGGAGAACGGCTTGCTTCCCCACGTTCCTTCATTTCTCCTGTTCTTCCCGCTCTTCGCATTTCCTCTGCTCAGCCAGTCTAACACCAACAAGAAGGGCGACTACAAACTGACCGTCAGCGTGGATCTCGTTGGAGTGCTGGCAACGGTCACCACAACCGAGGGAGCACTGGTTTCCGGTTTGAAATCAACAGACTTTCACCTCTACGAGAATGGGCAGCTTCAGGAGATCGCTGTTTTTTCCAAGGAGGCAGACCAACCACTCCGCCTCTGCCTGCTTTTTGACAGTTCGGCCAGCATCGCCTCGGCGTTGAAAACACAACAAGACGCTGCCATCGAGTTCCTGCAGTCCATCTTTCGCCCGCGGATCGATCGCGTGTCTATTTTTCAGTTTTCGGACGAAGTCGAGCAGCTACACAAATTTGGGAGCCGTTTGGAGCCTCTCAATCGCGCCATCCGCTCGATCAAGCCGGGCGGTGGGACTTCTCTTTACAATGCGGTGTCTCTGGCTGCAGAGAGTCTCTCACACAGTCGGGGCGCAGAGTGATCGTGGTGGTCTCTGATGGTGAAGACACAACCAGCGAGGTTTCGTTGCATGAATGTTTAAGGACAACGCAGAACTCAGAGGCGGTGCTCTATGCCTTGGTCGTTCAACCCATCAAAGGGGAAGTGGGACGCAATTTGGCCGGCGAACACACGATGATTTTCTTGGCTAACAGAACTGGAGGGCGCTTCTTCAAAGTCTCATCGGCAGAATCGCTGCGTGCGTCCTACGCCAATATCAGCGACGAGCTTCGAACTCAATACTATCTGGGCTACTATCCCAGGGAAAAACCAGACAATAAAGAGTTTCGGAAGATCGAGATCCGCGTCAGCGATCCCAATTACACCGTCAGGGCACGAGAAGGCTATTACCCCAGCAAGTAGGTGGAGTTGCCTTTGAGCGAGTGCAGCTCTGCAGGCAGGTCAAGAGCATTGGCCAATGCCGTTCCGCTTCACTTCAACTATGGGGCGCGTAGTAGCCGGTCTTAGATCGCACGGACAAGGAGGGCAGGCCTTTCGGCGCATTGAGTTTTACTTTGATCTTGCGCCAGCGGCCATCTTTGGCAGGGTTTGTCGAAGAATACCCCAATACATATTGATTCTTAAGTTCGAGAGCAATCTTCACGCAAATGTCTTCGAGTTCATAGACCGAGTTCGGGAAGTAAGCCTTCCCGCCGGTGACGTCGGTCATCTCTTCCAGTACGGCTCGGCCACTCCGTCCCTGAGAGAACGAAGAGTAATAGGAATCGACAATCCCGATGGCGTAGATTTGCGTGTCGGACTCTTTCACCGCGTTCCGAACGTTCACTAAAGAATAGCGACTCCGGGTGTCCTCACCATCCGTGATCAGCAGGATGGCCTTCTTCGGATTGTGTCCGTGTTTCATCTTCTCCAGGCCAAGGTAAACGGCGTCGTAGAGTGTCGTAGATCCTTTGGCGCGGGCGAAGGCCAATCGATTCTGGATTTCGCTGAAATCTGAAGTGAACTCTTCCAATACCTTGGGCTGATCTGCGAAGGTCAGGAGGAAGAATTCATCTTCGGGATTAGTCGTCTTGAGGAAAGCAATCGCGGCATCTTTTGCTCGTCCGATTTTTTCGCCCATACTGCTGCTCACATCGAAGAGGAGTCCGATCGAGACAGGCATGTCTTCGGTGCTGAACTGAGAGACTCGTTGCTCAACCTTGTCTTCAAAAATCTTGAAGTGGTCCTTCTCCAGACCTGTGACAAATCGGTTCATCGGATCAGTCACCGTGGCGTTGACTAGAACCAAGTCAACATCCACTTTCACTGAAGGTGTGCTGTTAGTTGTTGTCTGCGAATTCGAAGGTGTGGGAGCTTCTTGCGCGAAGAACCGGCAGACCAATACCAGGCAAAAAAACGTCCCGATAAAAAGATAAGCAAATGTGAATAAGTAGGCTCGAGAATCGTCTCTCCGCATGGTAGCACCTCGAGCGAAAGCTCAAGACGATGTGCTTGGTAATGCTTTACGTTTTTGGACAGCGGTCGAACGGGCGAACATGCAGATTAGCTTTTCAATCATAGCGCTTTGGGCAAGAGGGTCAATTAATACCTGATCCTGAGGATCTGCTGCTGTTCGGCAACAAACAACGTGGGGCAGTCTTTCCAGTTTGCCCGTTTGCCGAAACCACCCTGGGAGCGCGGGCGTCCGCCCGCCCCAGAGCGGCGGGAGGCCGCTCCAATGGCCTGCGGCTACGATTGCGGGCGTCCCGCCCGCAAAATGCAGACAATGGCAGACAAGAATCCCTCCCCCGTTTTCTGTTCATTCGACCAGGGTCATCTTGCATCACCGGAGGAGTGAATCTCTCAAAATGACCGCAGCAATACTGAAATAGATGATCAAGCCGGTCACGTCCACCAGCGTGGCCACGAACGGGGCGGAGGAGGTTGCCGGATCGAAACCCAAGCGTCGCAAAGCAAACGGCAGCATCGATCCCGCCAGCGTACCCCAAAGCACGACGCCGATCAGCGCGAGGGCGACCGTCAATGCAACCCCAAACCAATGTGGACCGTAGACGTCCGAAAATGCAGACCAGAGTGTGATTCGAAGGAACCCGATCGAACCAAGCACAGATCCTAAAGCTAATCCCGACAAGATTTCCCGGCGCATGACCTTCCACCAGTCGCGAAGCGCTACTTCACTCAGTGCCAGGGAACGGATTACGAGTGTTGACGCTTGTGATCCTGAGTTCCCTCCGCTGGAAATAATCAAAGGGATGAAAAGAGCGAGGACAACAGCCCTCTCGATTTCTTTTTCAAAATAGCCCATGGCAGTTGCTGTCAGCATCTCACCGAGGAAGAGGAGAACCAGCCAGCCGGCCCTCTTCCTCACCATCCGTAGCAAGGATATTTCCATATAGGGCTCATCAAGGGCTTCCATGCCGCCGATCTTTTGAATGTCTTCGGTGGCCTCTTCCTCAGCCACATCCAGCACATCATCGATCGTGACAATGCCTACGAGCTTTCCTTGCTCGTCAATAACGGGCAAGGCCGTACGATCTTCCCGCCTGAAGACTGCAACTGCCGTCTCCTGGCTGTCGGTAGCTCGTAAAGTCACAAACTGGTGATCCATCAGGTCGGAAACGCGGTCAGTCAGCCCAGCCAAAAGAAACTGCCGCATCCGAATGTCGTCAATTAGAGTTCGCTTCTCATCCACTACGTAGACATGGTTGAGCGTCTCACTGTCGTGGCCGTGAGTACGAATGTAATCGAGGACCTGCTGCACGGACCAGTGTTCCCGAACCGAGACATAATCCGGGGTCATCAAACGACCGACACTATGCTCCGGAAATTCAAGCAGCGAGACAGCGACAGCACGTTCAGCCGGAGTCAGTAGTTTCAAAACCTCCTGAGATGCCGGGTCGGGCAGCTTCTCCAGCAGAACGGTGCGGTCATCAGGCGACATTGCGTTCAAGATTTCAGCCGCTTCTTCGGGAGTTATTTCTTTGAGCAGGCGCTCCTGTACGCTTCGAAGCAAATACTGAAACGTGTCGACAGCCGCCTTTCGTGGCAGGTGCCTGAACACAACGAGCTGTTCTGACGGCAGCAGGTCTGTGATCAGATCTGCCAAGTCGTTCGGGGTTCGATCCTTCAGGACGGCGGCCAGCGTCACAAGGTCTCCTGAGCGGATCACCTGCTTGACGTTGGGCGAAAGCCAAAATCGATGAATGACCATAGGACTTCCTCGGTCACATGAATCAAGAATTGCGCTGGAAGGCCAGCTTGTCAGGGGCTACCGCAAGAGGGATTAGGCAGAAAAGTGTGACCTTTGCTCGACATTCCAACATTCGTGAATCCCGTTCCAACTCACTTCAACTTTGGGGTGCGTAGTAACCGGTTTTGGAGCGCACAGACAAGGAGGGCAGGCCTTTTGGTGGATTCAGCTTCACTTTGATTTTGCGCCACCGGCCGTCTTTGGCAGGGTTAGTTGACGAATACCCCAGGACATACTGATTCTTGAGTTCGAGAGCAATCTTCACACAAATGTCCTCAAGCTCATAAACGGAGTTCGGGAAGTATGCCTTCCCCCCCGTCGTTTCGGTCATCTCTTCCAACACGGCACGGCCGCTGCGTCCCTGAGAGAAATCAGAGTAATAAAAATCCACAATGCCAATCGCGTAGATTTGTGTATCGGACTCTTTCACCGCGTTGCGAACGTTCACCAGAGAGTAGCGGCTGCGCGTGTCTTCGCCATCGGTGATCAGCAGAATGGCCTTCTTCGGATTATGTCCATGCTTCATTTTCTCCAGGCTCAGGTAAACAGCGTCGTACAGAGTCGTGGACCCTTTGGCGCGTGCAAAGGCCAATCGGTTCTGAATTTCGCTGACATCGGTTGTGAACTCCTCCTCGACTTTGGGCTGGTCAGCAAAGGTCAGCAGGAAAAACTCATCTTCGGGATTTGTGGTCTTCAGGAACGCAACCGCAGCGTCCTTGGCTCTGGAGATCTTTTCCCCCATGCTACTGCTCACATCAAAAAGCAGTCCAATGGAAACCGGGAGGTCTTCAGTGCTGAACTGCGAGACCTTCTGCTCTACCTTGTCTTCAAAAACTTTGAAGTGATTCTTTCTCCAGCCCCGTTACAAACCGATTACTCGGATCTGTCACCGTGGCATTGACCAGCACCAAATCAACATCCACTTTGACTGACGCCGTGCTGTTCGCCGGGAGCTGGGGATTCGGAGAACGTGGGAGAGTCTTGAGCGAAGAAGCGACAGACCAGTACCAGGCAAAGAATCGTCCCGATAAAAAGATAAGCAAATGAGAATAGGTAGGCTCGAGAATCGTCTTTCCGCATGGTAGTACCTCGAGGGAAAGCTCAAGACGATCTGCTTGGTAATGCTTTACTTTTTGGATAGCGATCGAATGGGCGATTGAACTATTTAGTTATAACCCCCTGGGCAACCGGGTCAATTGAGGCATCAGCGAGAACGAGCAATCTTCCCAGTCTTCTGTTCCCTCGATAAGCGGTCATCTGTCACATCACTGGAGGCGTGAATCTCTTAAGATGATGGCAGCGATGCAGAAATAGATTATCAAGCCAGTCACGTCTACCAGAGTCGTCCCGTCCGACTGGCGTCGGGTAACGGGGTGCCAGTTCAATCTAGAGTCAACCGATCATCCGCGATTCCCAATAGTCCCCAACGACACACTTTGCTGGCTGGGCCGCATTGACTAACGGAAAGCAATCCGTCAGCCAACAAATTGGCCTTCGCTCTCTTGCAGGTACCTATCGCTCTGACAATGACACACAGGACAGCGTCCGAAAACCGTACATCTAGCGTACGGATTTGACGCGGGATCTGTCTGAGCCACTTACAACGATCCAATTCAGGAGAGAATCTCTATGTGGCACCGTTCTTGCTAGCTGCCCGGTCATGGAACACGCGCGAAGCGACAAGCAACAAAAACTATTGCTGCTTTGCTTGATGGTCGTCACGGCACCTTGCCTGGCTCAGGCGCTGCAGTCCAGGGAGTTAGAGCCTCTGCCGATCGGGCAAGCGGTAGGCGAAGCTATCGACAGGAATCTCGACTTGCTTGCCGAGCGGCATAGGATTCCGATCGCCGACGCACAAATCGTTACTGCCAAACTCCGCCCCAATCCGGTTCTGAGCGTCTGGGGGAACTACTTCGACATCCTTGGAACGGGCTTTGACCCAGCTACGAACGCAGCCGGGCCTAGCGAGAGTGGGGTACGCGTTGACTTCGTTTTCGAAAGAGGTGGGAAGCGACAAGAGCGTATCACGGTTGCAGAGGCCAACAAGACCCCTTGAATCAATCGGGGAGAATCTGAATAAAGAAGGTGGGGTTCCTGCGATCCAAGAACGTGGAGGTGCGGTCAATTTAGACGGGGAAGACATACGGAACGTAGGGGTTGTGGAGGTAGAGATTCACTACTCAGGAAAGCCGCTGATCCTGCAAAATGTGGCTCTCATGAATTGGGAATTCGCTTTCGAAGACACCGAGCCTTCGCGGAACCTCAGCGAAAGCATGTTGGCAGCGAAGGAAACAGTGAGTTTCAGAACGGGCGCATAGCTGCCTTTGCTCCATGGAAGCCGAGAGGCTTTTCCGTGCGCTGCCAGAGGAGGGGATCGACTTTCAGTGTCCTTTACCTGGACACGAAGCATCGGTTGATCTCGCACAGTCAGCAGTGCTCCTGTTTATCCTCCTGAGGTTGTGAAGAGAGCCCTACTGTGCAGTGCTGCGCCCATCATCGTTGGCCACAATCATCCTTCGGGCAACCCGGATCCGAGCGTAGATGACGCAAGGGTGACGCAGGATCTGAAACGCGTTTGTCGCGAACTTGAAATCTCGCTGCTCGATCACCCGGTGCTAGGCGAGGGGTGGTACCTCGACGGCCTCTCGACCGTTTTTGCCGGAACGACAAAATATCCCACTATCGTGAGGAGCTCTTCCAAAGCGTTTCGCAAAGGGTGGTCATCCTCCGCTAGAAGAACTGTGATTGACATCACAAATGCTCGGATTCGTCCAAAGGTTCAAGCAAACCTCCCGACGGGGGATCTCGATCATCCCCCGCCGGCAAAACGAACTAGAGTTACTTCAAGGTCTACCGCAGGAGCAAGAGAACTGCTGAGGTCGTCTGGTTCGCCTGGGCCAGTGAAGCCAAACCGCTCTGAGTCAGGATGTTGAACCGGGTGAGGTTGGCGCTCTCTTCAGCAATGTTGGCATCGCGGATTCGGCTCTGCGCTGCCGTCTTGTTGACGATCTGGGACTGCGCAATGCTGACGGCGAAGCTCAAACGGTTTTGAGCCGCACCGACCGAACCTTGCACTGAACCCAGAGCGGTGATGGCTGCCTGGAGGCTCGTGATTGCGGAGCTGGCACCGGCGGAGGTCGCGATCGTTGCCGAGGAGATGCCCAGAGTAGAGGCAGTTGCGGCACCGAAGCTCACGTTCACTGTTCCGTTGGAGCCGTCGTTGGAGATGTAGACCGAGTAGCTGGTGCCCGTGGTCAGGCTGGCGATGCCGGCTTCCCGATCAATTTCGTTGAGGATTGATGCGAATTCTTCCTGCAATACGGTGCGGCTGGCAGCCGTGGTGGTACCTGTCGCAGACTGGGTAGCCAGAGTCGCCGCCCGATCCAGCAGTCTGGAGATGTTGTCCAGAGCGCCGTCGGCAATCTGCAGCGCGCTCAATCCGTCATTGGCGTTTCGTACGCCGACGTTCAGGATGGCAACGTCAGAACGAAACTTGTTGGCAACGGCCAAACCGGCAGCATCGTCGCCAGACTGGTTGATGCGCAAGCCGCTGGAAAGGCGTTCCAGGGTGCGCGACAACCCAATGTTGGTCTCATAAAGCTTTGACTGAGCATTGACCGAACCGATGTTATTAACAACTGAAAAACTTGCCATGGTGATTTCCTCCGTGAAATCAGTGGTTTCCAGCATCCGTGCTGGAAAAAACTAAGGTTGAGTTGTGCAAAAACGCCCTTGCTGGGCCTTTTGCTTATCGCGGAGTTTTTGGGAAACTTTAGGAAAATTCCTAGCTTGTTAGTAGGGAACCTCCTAGGGTCGGATTATGCAACGGAGAGACCACAGAGGAGGAGCAGCCCCGAAGGCACTCGGTCAATCACGAGCCCCAGCCTTCGGAGTGCACGCACGCGATACTCCTGTCCCCTCAGGTTCTATGAACGCCCGCTCTTTACCGCGTTTGGAAAAAATGCAGACACCGCTTTTCGATCTGTCAATGAAACGTGCCGAACTCTCTCTGAAACTTCTTACAAGAGACTTGGTCCTTTGCTCTCCTGGCCCTTTTCACGCGCTGATTTGACTGCAGCGAAACCATTGAGTGACGTCGTCTTCTTTGACCCACCTATAACGGCTTCCCCGGAGGTTTTCGAACTCCCGGGCGTTTACCGAGACCCTTCATGAGCTGCAGTTCACCATCGTGGTCGTAAGGGCGACCCTTCAGAGACACCCGTTGCACATTGCAGTGGCCACTCTCTGGCACGCCACCAGTAAGCTGAAATTATGGAAGTGAGACGATGCAGACTTTAGCACCGATTCGGAGAGAATCAACGCTATCGAATTTCTTGCAACCAAGAATTCACGATCCAGGCAAATACGAGGACGGTTAACATCCAGAGTCCGACCGTTGCTGGGGAGATTAGCCTCGCGTCGCACTTCGGGCAACGCAGCTTGAATTTTCGGATAAGGTTGTCACATTTACTGCAAATCATTGCCGCTGTATCGACCTTCCGTTTTGGAACCCTTAACGTGGAAGAAGTGCTCCAGGTACACAGGGTTTAAAGAGGCGAGGCCTTTTCCGATCTTGGAATTCTTCGTTGTTGAGGTCGCTCAAGCCGCCGCAGCCATCCTGGTTGGCCACAATCACTCCGGCAATCGCGAATTAAAGAGCCTCGATGGTCAGCCGGGTTGAGCGGAAGATACATGCAGTTGTGTTCCGGAGCGAGAAGGCCGGATCGCCCTTTGACGGCATCGATGCCTGTTCTTAGCTTCTTCAAAACAGCGAATCTCAGTGAAGCCGGCATCGTTGGGGGCTTCAGGATTCAGGAGTCGGATGGCGCACTAGATTGAACATCGTCCGCCACGAAAGGAAACCATAGCTGTAGGTCAGGTACTGATTCGCTGTTCCTCGAATGCTGGCGCGTCGGATCCGCAACAACCCATCCATTGTTTCTCTGTGAGCTGGGAGTCAACTCAAATCCACAACGCCGCAAGATTCCGTCAACATGTACGCACCAACGCACCCTGGCTGGAAACTGAAGACCATTCCGTGCTTCAAGTCGAATGGATTGATTTCTACGGAGATCGCGGTCAAACACCAGGCATCCTCCGGTTCTTGAAACATTTTCAGTCTCGACGAGGTCGGTGAAAGGCATTCCATACTGGTCAAAACCCGTGACGGTGAAGCGAATCCGCACTTTGACTCGTCGGACCTTGCGTCGGCCAATTTGAATGTGGGGTGTTGTAGTAAACATTTCAAAGTCCTGCGGGATGAATTACTTCCTTCTTGTCGGCGCTGGGTAAGAGAATCTTTACTATTGTTAGCATTTGATCTTGTGCGGAGAATTTCACGAATGGGTCACAGAATCATCGTAACCGAGACGTGTTCCGTGTCGTCTCCATGTTCTGCACTTGAAACACACGACACAAGCAGATGGCAAGCAGGGAGCTAGATCACTTGAAGAAACACGAGATAGAAGTAGAGAGCACCTGATGATATAGTAGTGACAGTATTCGATCCCCCTTAGCGCAATCAGCTTTTCGGGCTCTGAGTCCGGGCAATAGTCCTCACCCAAGCTTCAGGTCAACCGAGTTAACTTACTTCTTTGGATCCGCAGGCTCTGGCATGTCGCTCCTTCCAGTTGGATCAGGTTCTCCAGAGGTCAGGGCAAAACAGGTAGGTTTGCTGTTCAGCCATTTGCCGGTCATTCTTCTGGCAACCTCGGTGAATTCGGCGCTCCTAACTCTGGCTCTTTGGAATCATGTCTCCCATCGTGTCCTCTTAGGGTGGCTGGTCTGCGTTCAAGTCATGGCGTTTCTCCGTTTGATCTTGATTGTGAAATACCGCCGTAGCCCGAAAGACGAACGTTGGGGCCGCTGGTTTTTTCTTGGGACTCTGGTTTCGGGAGTTTGTTGGGGCGCAGCGGGAGTGCTGTTGTTCACTCCCGGTTCGGTTCCCCATCAAACATTCCTTACGTTTGTACTGGGTGGAATGTCGGCGGGCGCGGTGACAACGCTGTCTGCCAATTTTCGTGTTGTTTTGGCTTATCTCATTCCCGTCTTGCTGCCACTCACGCTCCGGTTGTTCAGCGAAGGCGGCCCTCTCCACGTCTCCATGGGAGGCATGGTTGGGTTGTTCCTGGTTCTGATGGTCGATATCTCCTGGCGCTGGTTTCGGACCGCCTTGACGCTGCTGACCCTTGAGGTGACAAATGGGCATCTCATCGCGCAACTCAAATCAGAGATCGCTGAACGCGAACAGATTCAAGAAGATTTGAAGAAGTCGCACGACCTCTTGGAAGAACGCGTCACTGAACGCACCGCGCAGTTGCAGCAGGCAATCGATAGCGTCAAGGTCTTGCGCGGCCTGCTTCCAATCTGTTCGAGTTGCAAGAAAATTAGGGATGACCAGGGCTACTGGACGCAGCTGGAAACCTACATCCACCAACACTCTGAAGCTGACTTTACGCACGGGCTTTGCCCCGATTGCGCGGAGAGACTGTTCCAAGGGTACATCGAACAATTCCGTTGAAGGTGAAGCCAGCCGAGCGACGTATGATGTGCCAGATCTTTTATTGCCGAGGATTTCCTCACTCCGGTCCTCGCATTATCCACTGAGCTTGGTTCCAAGACGTCGTGTGAGAGACTTCGCCGATTGACGTCCCCGTTGCTGTCGGGATTAAGCCGAGTACGACGACGACAACAATCCGTGTCCATAGTTTGCGACTTAGTATGTCTGGTCTGCCAGTCGGCTCTGTTTCTTTGTCTTGTCCACTAGATTGAACTCATCAGCCAAGCATTCTTGTTCCAGCAACTCCAGACTTGAACAGGAGAGAATGACGCCCCAGCGTTGCTTGCGTGACTTTGTCATCGGTGTTTTGTGCGTTGGACTGTGGTTCACAGGCAGACTTCCCGCGACGCAGAGGGCGGCATCGGAGGGGACGCCCCGAGTATTCACAGATCCTGCTCCGCCCCGCATTCAGAGACTCACCCTGATGGATCCGCCGGGGGCCTCGCCGCACCCCGATGTGAAGGTTCACGCCAAGCCCAGGCCTTTGCCACCTGGCGCTGTGACGCACGATTGGAAGGCGTTTCTGGGCCCCACTCACAATGCGGTTTCTTCAGAAACCAAGCTGTTAAGGAGCTGGCCGGCGAGCGGACCGACACTCCTTTGGGAGATGCGCAAGGGAACTGGCTATAGTTCGCCCGCTGTCGCGGGGAATCGGTTGGTATACATCCATCGGATCGGAAACGAAGAGCTGCTGGAATGCCTTCACGCCGAGACTGGAGCCCGCTACTGGAAATTCAGCTACCCGACCCAATTCTCTGACCGTTACGGCTATAACAATGGCCCCAGGGCGAGTCCTGTCATTGATGGAGATCGGGTCTATGCAATAGGGGCTGAGGGCAAGCTGCATTGTTTAAAACTTGAAACCGGACAACTGGCTTGGAAGCGTGACATTGCGGCCGAGTTCAAGGTGCCACAGGATTTTTTTGGTGTCGCGTCAACTCCGCTTATCGAAGGTGATTCTCTCATCATCAATGTTGGTGCTCCGGGCGGTCCCTGCGTGGTGGCGCTTGATAAGGGCACCGGCAAAATGCTGTGGGGTGCCGGTGATCTTTGGGGCGCCGGTTATGCTTCCCCGGTGCCGGCCGTGCTACATGGGAAGAGGCGCCTGCTCGTGTTCGCAGGGGGCGAGAGCCAGCCGCCAACCGGAGGCTTGCTGGGCATTGATCCTGCGACTGGAAAGATCGACTTCCAGTTTCCCTGGCGAAGCCGGAGCTATGAGTCGGTGAACGCGTCTTGCCCCGTGGCGATTGGCAATCGAGTATTTGTTTCGGCAAGCTACAAGACAGGAGGAGCGCTGCTCAACCTACTGCCCGACGGCAATTACAAAGTAGCCTGGACGACGCAGGAGTTCGGGTTGCATTGGAACACGCCCATTCATCGGAATGGCTATCTGTATGGGTTCGACGGACGCAATGAACCCGACGCAGCGCTGGCCTGTGTCGAGCTGGCCAGTGGGAAAACCCTGTGGCGAGTTTCCCCTGAGTGGGAGGAAATGTTTCAGAGAAACGGATCTCCACAGAAACAAACATTGGGAACGTTTCGGGGGTCGTTGCTCTGGGCCGATGGAGCGTTTCTGTGCCTGGGAGAACTGGGTCATCTGCTCCGGCTTGATCTGACTCCACAGGGATACCGCGAAATCTCGCGTACTTGGTTATTTGCAGCGCGCGAGAGCTGGACATTGCCCGTGCTCAGCCGTGGGTTGCTCTATGTCTGTCAGAATTCGCGGGGGCTGCTGAACGGTGAACCGCCGCGTCTTCTGTGTTATGACTTGAGGGCGAGTGAGTAGGCTTTAGGTGACAGGGGACAGGGGGAGAGAGTAGCTCCAGAAGCAACGGTTTTCATCGGAAACACTCTGGCTCTCCGTCATTCCTGCGAAAGCGGGAATCCAGCCAGCACGTATCGCGATACCAGTACCTGGATGATTCGGAGGTCGCATGAACGCCCAAAATCTGCTGACCACGCTTTGCCTGATGGTTGCAGTGCTCCCTTTGCTCAGCGCCACGCTTTCCGGTTCAACTCCCCATGTGGTTTTCGTTACGGGCGATCACGAGTACAGCGGAGAAGAGACCATGCCGCTTCTCGCGCGCGAACTTGAGAAGAACTATCGGATGAAGACGACGGTGTTGAAGGCGTACCCGGATCAAGACGCCGAGACAAACATTCCTGGGCTGGAGGCACTGGCGAAGGCAGACCTCACCGTGTTCTTCCTTCGCTGGCGGCAGCTTCCCGCGCCGCAGGTGGCGCACATCAAGGCTTACCTCGACAGTGGAAAACCGGTGATGGGATTCCGCACCAGTTCACATGCCTTCAACTACCCAAAAGGCCACGCATTGGAGCAGTGGAATGTGTTTGGCGCCGAGGCTTTCGGTACTCCCCCAGGTTGGGGGAAGGAGGGTCACACCCACTATGGCCATGAATCCAGTACCGATGTATCTGTAATTCCTGCTGCAACGGAGCATCCCGTGCTGAAGGGTGTCACGGGTCCATTTCACGTCCGGTCGTGGCTTTACCAGGTGAAACCCAACTGGCCACCCGCAGGTGCAGTGGAGTTACTGCAAGGCAAAGCCGTCAATCCAAACAAGCCTGCTCAAGAGAATCCAGTCGCGTGGACCTGGAAGAACAGGTTTGGTGGACGAGTGTTCTTCACAACTCTCGGCCATCCAGAGGACTTCAAGGTGGAGGCGGTCCAGCGGCTGGTGATCAACGGGATTCATTGGAGCTTGGGACTTCCGATTCCAAATCCGTGGAGGGGAACGTTCAAGCTGGATGCGTTGTATCATGGGTTAAAGCCTGTATCCGTCAAGCCGCAGGGTCAAAAGTGATCGGGGGCGGAGCTCCCAGAGTGCCTTGTGAACAGGGAGCCTGCGGCTGCGCGGCTCGGCAGAGGCCACGCCCTCCCAAATTCTTTTCACAGCTACTCATTGTTAGGGAAGACTTGTGCTCGGCAGGAGAGCCACCTCTTCGTCGTCGGTTACAGACTTTGCCCTACGTCATTCTCACCATCGTCGTTCTTTTTTCTTCGGTCCGACCGGCTCCAGTGGCGCACGCGCAGGACTGGCCGCAGTTCCTGGGGCCCATGCGGAATGGCAAGTACTCAGGTAGTGACCTGACGACAATCCTCCCGAAGTCAGGTCCTCCGGTTGTCTGGAAGAAAGCAATCGGGCAGGGCTTCAGCGGAGCGGTGGTTGCGGAGGGTAAGCTGGTTCTGTTTCACCGCCTGGGAGACAAAGAAGTTGTCGAAGGTCTCGATGCAGCGACCGGCAAAGAGATCTGGCGCTTTGAATACCTCACTCGTTATCGCGACGACTTCGGCTTTGACGAGGGTCCACGTTCGACGCCCTTGGTTGCGTACGGGCGCGTTTACACCTTCGGCGCCGAGGGCATGCTTCACTGTCTCGACTTTGCCACCGGAAAGAAATTGTGGGCCGTCGATACGCATCAACAGTTCAACGTTCGCAAGGGTTTCTTCGGCGCCGCCTGCTCTCCGCTTGCTGAAGGCCGAGCCGTTCTGCTCAATATTGGAGGCTCGAAGCCCTCCGGCTTGGTTGCGTTCGATCACGAAACGGGAAAGGTATTGTGGGCGGTGTCGCGGGACGAAGCTGGCTATTCATCGCCGGTCGTGGCGACGGTGGGCGGCTTGCGGACGGTCTTCTGCTTCACGCGGAATGGACTCATCGGAGCAGATCCGGCCAATGGAAGCCTGCGATTCGAGTTCCCCTGGCGCGCTCGCATGCAAGCCTCGGTGAACGCAGCGGCGCCGCTCGTCGCGGGCGATTTCGTCTTCATTTCTGCCAGCTATCAGACGGGAGCTGCATTGCTGCAGATCGCGGGTTCGGCGATCAAGAAGGTGTGGTCGTCTGACGATGTCCTCTCCAATCACTATGCCAGTAGCGTTACCCACAACGGTTACCTGTACGGATTTCACGGCCGTCAAGAACATGGGCCGAGTCTACGCTGTGTGGAGTTGCAGACAGGCAAGGTGATGTGGAGTGTTGACTCATTTGGATCAGGAACGCTGACATTAGCGGGTCCACATCTGATATTAACCAGGGAGGGGGGTGAGCTTGCGATTGCTGCGGCCGATCCGAAAGCATTCCGCCTCGTGGCCAAGGCTCAGATCATTGCCGGCACTGTCCGCGCCTATCCTGCTCTGGCGCAAGGACGTCTCTACGTGAGGAACGAGAGCAGTCTGGTTTGTGTCAGTTTGAAGAAATAATCCGACCAATAGCACCAAAACCTACCGCGGAGACGCTGAGACATAGAGCGTTTCTCTTGAAAGCACCCATCACGTCAGTTTCACCAAACGGACAGCTCGGTTCGAAGGGGTTGTGATCACTCCCATCTGGTAGCCTGAGTGCCGCATCTCTCCCATCTCTGCGTCTCCGCGGTTAAATCAACTCCGAGGGTTTCAGTGTGAATCGTTGCTGGTCAACCCTGCCGGCTAGCAGCTCTGCTGCAGCTTCTTAAGCAATCCAAAGAAGCGCTTGGCACGCTGGATATCCTTCCCGATCTGTTCCCTCAGTTCATCCACCGACGGGAATTTGCGTTCATCCCGGAGGCGGTGCATAAATTGCAAATCCAGATTCGAAGGCGACACCTCTGGAGTGTGCTGCAGGAGATGAGTTTCAATCGACAAACCAGTTCCGGAAAGAGTCGGTCGCGTGCCGACGTTGGTCACGGCTTCATGGCTCTCCCCGCTGAAACAGGCAAGCGTCGCGTAGACACCGTTTCCAGGCAGAATTTCATTTTGGGCTTCCAGATTCAAGGTTGGAAACAGGAGCGTTCTCCCCAAGCCCGCTCCGGAAACCACCCTCCCTTGAAGGCTGTAATGACGTCCCAGCAACCGGTTGGCTTGACTAATCCGGCCGGCTCGAATCAGTTCCCGAATCTCCGTGCTGCTCACGCGATTGCCACGCACTGCGACCGGAGGGATGACGTGAACGGAATAGCCGCATTCCCTCCCTAACGTTTCCAGCAGAGCAACATTGCCTGAGCGTTTGTGGCCGAACACAAAGTTGTGTCCCACGAAAACATGTTGAACTCTCAGTGAACCCACCAGGATCTGCCGGATGAATGCCTCACCGCTCATCCGGGAAAGGGCCTCATCAAACCGCACGAGCACGAGATAGTCAACGCCGAGGGATTCGATTCGAGCGAGCTTGTCTTCGGTCGGAACGATCAGTTTGGGGGCTTTGCCTGGATGAAGGATCTGCAAAGGGTGCGGTGAGAACGTCATCACAACTGAAGCCGTGCCTGACGCTTTCGCCGTTCGGATCAGATCTTCCAGAATTCGCCGATGGCCGAGATGCAGCCCGTCAAAGTTTCCTATGGTTACTGAGCTTCGGTGCGAAGAAGGGAATTGCCGGTAGTCGTGCAGGATCTTCATCGATGGGCGGGACGGCTGCGCGTGGGACTAAGGCTTGGTGGCCTGAAGGGTCTTGACGTACGTCATCTTCAGGTCGTAGAGGCATTCCTCAAGCAATTGCCCTTCGTCGGCTGTCAGGTTGCCACGGGTCTTTTCTTGAAGCATCTCCAGAATATCGATGGTCTGTTTTGCGCCTGGCAGGTCCTTTTCCTGTCGTCCTGTTTCAGGATGCGGAGCCATTCCTAACTGCAGAAGAGCCGTGGTGCTCAGGGAGAATATCAGTGCCTCAAACGTCATCGGCACGTCACCCTCTGCGTGCGATTCCGGTGCCGGCGAAGCGTTCAGAGTGGGTATGGCTCCATCAGTCGACGCCGACTCGGCGGGCTCCTTGTCACGAAGATCGCCGTCCGCAGTAAACAGGCGTCTGTCGGCCACTTTGAATCCACTTTCTTCCTTCTCCATGATGCACCTCAAATCCGCTCAAGATGAACGACTGCCCGAAAACGGTGGTAGTATAGCACAGCGAATTTGCAACCTTTGTGCTCGATCGGACTCTGAGGAGATTGCGTATGAAACTTGCCGCACGTGCATTGTGTTTTGCCTTGGTTGCTTCCTTTGCCGGTACAGGTTGGTTCCGCGCTGAAGACGCCCTGCCTGCCCGATTTGAAGGCAAAGATACTCTCCTCAGGCCAGAAGGTTATCGTGAATGGATCTTCGTGGGCAGCTCTCTAGGGCTTAGCTACAAGGAGAATCCTGCAGGTGCTGATAAACCCACGACCGATCTTGGGCTTTACCACAACGTCTATATCAACCCGTCCAGCTATAAGGCTTTCGCAAGCAGCGGCAAGTTTCCAGACGGGACCATCCTGGTTTTGGAACTGGCAAGCGCCGGCGTGAAGAAAGAGCCAAGGCTGCAAGGGTCGTACCAAAACGAGTTTGTTGCGCTGGAGGCGACGGTGAAGGACAGCAAACGGTTCGCGGAAGAGTGGGCCTATTTCAGCTTTGAAGGTCCGGATGGAAAGCCGGTCAGCAAGGCCAAGCCTTTTCCAAAAGACCGCTGCTGGTCTTGCCACGATCAGAAGGCCGCAACCGATAACGTGTTCACACAGTTCTATCCGGTATTGCGGGCAGTCGCACCGAAGCCCTAGAGCAGCCCTGTTGGCGGGTTCAGAAGAAGTGTTCAGGGCGTCGGGACCAACTGCTGGTTAAGAGTCGTGATCGAATTATCCTCGATTTCGATCACCTGCTCGACGTCCCGATAGCCTTCTTTTTGCAGCAAAATGCGTCGGGTTCCCGCGGGGATCTTCAGGTTGGCCGGTGTGACTTCGCGCTTCAGCTCTCCATCCACATAAATGCTGGCTCCGCCAGGAACCGTGCTGACTTTCAGCATGCCCGCCGCCATCGTAAGAACCACGCTCACCCGTTGGCTTTCATTACCCAGCAGGACCACAATACGTCGTTCCGTTACGTAGCCTGATTTTCGAACTTCAAGGGTGTGCCTCCCTTTGGAAACGTTTTGGAACGTATAGGGTGTGGTCCAAGAATTGTTCTGCCGGTCATCAAAAATGATCTCAGCGCCCGATGGACTAGAAGTCACCTGAATGATACCGGGTACTGTCGAGACGGCGCCTGGCAGCACTGGGGCGCCCTTGGAGGGTGCTGGGGTCTGCGTCCCTGTCGAACTCGGCGCGGCATTGTTCGAACTAGCGGATGACAGCGGCTCCGCAGGAACTGTCGCCGGTGGGTCAACTGACTCGGTGGAAGTCTCGACGGGATTGGCTGGAGTCCCGGCAGGAGTTGCTTCATCCTTCCCGCTATCCGCTGTGTCACTGGCTGCCTGCGGTGGTCCTGCCGGAGTTTCTGGGACAGCCGTCGGAGAATCTGGCTGCTGGCCCGAAGCAGCCTGCTTGACTCGATTAATCCACGGCTGCAGCCTCGCCATTGTGAGATGAAACGCTTGCTTGAATTCTTCAGGATAAAGAATAGCGACTCCAGCCGTGGCGCCGGTGAGCAATAGCAGGAAGACAAGAAACCAAAGACCTTTTCTCCCGCGTTTCTTGACAGGTATGGTCACCGCCACCGTGTGGACCAGCAGCGGCTCAGTCCGCTCGCGTTTGGTCCCTACACGTGCGACGCCCAACTGGTCCAGCGCTTCGCACACTTCCTGGGCGGTTTGAAAACGGGCTGCAGGATCACGCGCCAGCGCTTTGACAACCAGGGCATTCAGTCTCGGGTTCATGCCCGGCTTGACGTTGATTGGCGGTACAGGGTCTTCATGCACGATTTTGTAGCTCAGCGTTCCCAGGTTCTCAGCGTTGAAGGGCGGCTGTCCCGTGATGAGTTCGTAGAGCAGAATGCCGAGAGCAAAGATATCGGACCGACCGTCCAAGGGTCTGCCGAGAAAGTGTTCGGGAGCCATGTAGCTGGGCGATCCCAGAAGCATCCCCGTTTGGGTCATCTTGGTGGAACCTACCTTGGCAATCCCGAAATCGGCCACTTTCACGCGACCGTCCTGTGTGAGCATGATGTTGGCGGGTTTGATATCCCGATGAACAATGCCGCGTTGATGCGCAAAGCCCAGCGCGTCGGCTGTCTGGCGGGCAATGTTAACTATCGTGGATTCGTCCAGGCCCTGGTCACTTTCAATGATGTGCTCAAGCGTTGCTCCTTCCACCAGCTCCATGGCGAAGTATGCCAGGCCACCTTCTTCACCAACGTCGAAGATCGTGATGATGTTTGGATGAGACAAGACTCCAGCTGACTGTGCCTCGCGCATCAACCGCGAGTGCAGTTCCGCCACATGGGACGAATCCGTGAAGTCTCCCAGTCGGATGGTCTTGATGGCAACATAGCGGCCGATCACCGGATCCTTGGCCTTGTAGATGACGCCCATCGCGCCCCGGCCAAGTTCTTCGATGATTTCATACCGGCCAAGTTTCTGAAGCATGGACAAGTTTAACCGCAAAGGCGCCAAGGGCGGCAAGTAACAAGCCTTGGAGCTTGAGGAAATTGTTCTGGTCTCACAATTTCCTGGTACGTTGGATTCCTACAGGACTCAATGTGGTCGTTTGACGAGGAAGCATTCTTGGTTCTTCGCACCTTGGAGGTTGGGGCCTCTACGAGAAGCCAAATCGCGCCGGGTGTCGTCCAATGATAATCACGCCGATCGTTTTTGGTATGTACTCCCGAGTTTCTGGCGGCAGGGCATTGGTGCGGTAAAGGTACCAGAAGTCGCGCTGTTTGATAGGGTCCGCCACGGTTCGAATGGCTCGCTTCACTTTGCCAGGTCCTGAATTGTAAGCCGCCAAGGCCAGCATGACTGAACTGCCCGACCCAAAGTCGAGAATCAATTCGCGGATGTAACGTCCTGCTGCTGCCGTGGATTTCCTGGCGTCCAGCCGTTCGTCAACACCGTCTCCCACCTTAAGTCCGTAGGCCTTCGCGGTGGTCGGAGTGAACTGCCAAAGCCCAGCGGCTCCGGCTGAACTGGTGCTGCCGCCGATGAAGGCACTTTCAACCAGTGCCATATAGGCGAGGTCAGGGGGCAGCTTGTCGGCCTCTAATTGTTTCTTTACCGCCTCCACTTCCTTGCGCGAGCGTCCCAGCGCCCGTTCCATGTGTGGCCGATCTCGCTCCTGATACTGGCGGATAAAGCGCCGTACCTGCTGAGTAAACTCTCTGGAAATGCGGTACTCCTCTGCGCCGAATTCTTTGAGCAGAGCCTTGATCTCGGACTCGACGAAATCCTCTTCCTCGCTGCGCACGCCGAGCCGGTATAGCAAAGTTTTCTGCATCGTGATCGCCTGCCGCTGGTAACCGTTAAGCTTCTCAAGCAGTTCATCTACCCGTTTTGGGTCGTCTCCCGCGGACTGGAGCTCTGCCTCGACCTGATTGATCTCGACGTCAATCTGGCTCTTCTGCTTCTTGAGGTTCTGAATGGTCCAGCCTGCGTACGCGCTGACGCCGATGAGTGCGAAGGCCAAGACGCCGATAGTGATCTTGAATTTCCGACTCGATCGGTGGAGCGCCTTATCCAGCATGTCCCGCATGATGATGCTGGTCTGCCCACCGATGCCGGAGCGCCTCGCCTGCCGCGCGCGCTTCACGGCTTCCTTCAAGAGTTCGTCTTGTCTGCCGGTCGAGGGAGCCGGCACCACAATCGAGACTTGGCCCGGAGCCTGGGCAGGAAGCCGCGAAGGTGTGACAGGCAAACGGAGCGTTTGGCTCAAATCGGTCCCGCCGGCCTCTTCGAGCTCGAATTCGAACTCCGGCCCGCCCGGGCCCATCGTGATCAAAGAGTGATTGTGAAGGACGCCTTCCGAGATGCGTTGGCTGTCGAGATATGTTCCGTTGGTGCTGTCCAGGTCCACGAGACGAAATGTGTTTTCAGAACGACGAATCTCGAGGTGGCGGGAGGAAACGATGGCAGCCTCGGGACCCTCGATGACGAGGTTATTTTCCGGATCACGTCCGACACGGAAAACCTCTCCACGCAGGCGATAGGAGGTTTCGCTCAGCGATCCGTTGCGTCGTCGGAGCGAAGCTTGAAGCTCTCGGTGTTCAGTCGCCGCCTTGACATCCATGAAGAGAAGCGCCGGAGATGAGCGTTGAGGGTTGCACGGTCGCGAGATTATAGGGTGCCCCAAAACAGCGCGGCAAGGGATTTGTGCGGCTGGGACTGTCCTCCGTCGACAACCTCCAACTACGCCGAATCTCCTTACGACGTCACGCTTTGGGGCAGCCTGTAGGGTGCGTCAGGTTTTTCGACGCATTATCCGCGATGATTTGGTGCGTTGAAGAGCGCAACGCACCCTACTTGGGATATCAAGGACGACAGCCCTCAGTTAGATAGAATTCAGAATTAGTGTTTTGAACTCATGCTATTATTGCCGCTATTTTTGACAGAGGAACCTCGGATGATTCGCGCAGCATGGCTTTGTCGCGCCTCCGTCGTCTTGATGCTGTGCCTGCAGCTACCTTTGCAGGGCAAGGACAAGACTCCCTCCCCCGAAAAAACAATGATTAATCATCCTTTCAGTGCAACGGTACAAGGCGACCCAAAAACAGGATGGAACATTGCCGTTCTCCAATATACCCATCCAAGCGATCCAAAACGCAGCCTTGAAGCGCGTATCGTTCCAGAAGTTGGAAGTAATTTGTATTCGCTTAGGATTGGTGACACCGAAGTGCTCGTGCAGCCTGCAGAATGGGGAACGACGCCGAGTCTGCGTTACGGGTTCCCGGTACTGTTCCCAACGCCCAACCGGGTGCGCGACAGTAAATTCACCTTCGATGGCCAAACCTACACTTTCCCGGCGAACGAACGAACTCATTTTATTCATGGCCTGGTTCACAAGCTGCCATGGAAAGCAGGTGCAGCCTCAACAGACGCAAAGTCAGCGTCGATGGAAACCTATCTTGACTGGGATTCGAGTCAACCCGACTTCAAGTTGTTTCCGATCAAGCACCGGCTCAGCTTGCGATTCACTTTGGATCCGCACGGCGTGAAGTTGACATTTACCGTGGACAATCAAGACACGAAGCGTCTCCCGTTTGGCTTTGCTTTCCACCCCTGGTTTCAAATTCTCGGAAGCCGCGCAGAGACCTATTTACAGGTTCCGGCTCAGAAGCACATGGAGGCCGAGGGATTGTTGCCTACCGGCAACTTGGCGGATCTGGCTGGAACTCCGTTTGACCTGCGCAAATCGGTGTCATTGGAAATGCTGAAGCTGGATGATGTTTTTTGGGGGCTGACGCCAAAGGATATTCCAGGCTACGAAGCCCGGGACAAAGGGATCAAGGTGAGCCTAGGGGGCTCACCGGAGTTCACACACATGGTGGTGTACACGCCGCCAGGCAGACCATTTTTTTGTATGGAGAATCAGACTTGCTCGACGGATGCCCACAACCTGTATTCGAAAGGGTTGGAAAAAGAGGCGCATTTGTTGATTGCCGGGCAAGGGAAGCGAGTTTCTGGATGGGTGTACGTAAAGGTGGAACGAATTCCTTAACAACGAAGAGAGGACACTATGAAAACAATCCTGGTTCAGTGCAGTGCCGTAGTCGTGATCTTCGTGGCTGGTGTATGGGTTGGCAAGACCACCACAGCCGATGCCGCCGGCAAGGGAAGAGTCTTCGAGATCCGAACCTATACGACTAATGAGGGGAAGCTTGATGCTCTGCATGCCCGATTTCGCAACCACACAACCAGGCTGTTCGAGAAGTATGGCATGACGAATGTCGGGTATTGGAAGCCGCTGGATGAGCCTCTATCAAAGAACACACTCATCTATATCGTGTCGCACTCAGATCGCGAAGGGGCAAAGAAAGCATGGGAGGAATTTCGCAAAGACCCGGAATGGTTAAAAGTGAAACAAGAGTCTGAAGTCAACGGCGTGCTAACAGCCAAGGTTGATTCAATCTACTTGGAAGCTACGGACTACTCAAAGATTAAGTAGAGGTACTTCGAACTCACGTACGAAACCGAATCGCGGCCCAAGGCGACCGTGGCATTCGAATGAGCTGGGTTTTTCCACGCCAGCAGCACCAACGTTCAGCGGCGGGGAACTCGGTCAGGAACCGTTCTGCTTGGGCTTGAACGCTGCGCTTTCTCTTCGGGAGATCGGCGTCCTCCAATCGTTCAAGATCACACGGCGATGCCTTTCCAAGGGTGCAAGTTGGAAAGCTAGCTTCGTTGCCTCAGGCTTTCGCTTCGGGCGCAGGCTTCCTGTTCTCCAAGTTGGCAGGCCTTTTGAGCATCTTCGAAAGCCCTCTTCAGATCACCCTTGTGAAAGAACGTTCCGCCCCTTTCCAGATATGCCTTGGCGTGGTTAGGTTCAAGTTCCAAAAACCGGTTCCAATGCTCAACGATAACTTCCCATTTACCTTGCTTGGCCAACACCCAATCTAAAGATTGATACGACTCGAAGTGTCTCGGATTCAATTGCACGGCCCTCTCGAGATCCCGCTGTGCCACAGCTAGATTTCCCTGGCGCATCAAGAGAACTCCACGCCAGTAGTAGGTCTCAGCATGACTGGCGTCGCACTGCTCCGCCAAGTTGTACCTTGCGAGGGCGGTTGAGTAGTCGTTCTGTTTGTAGAGCTGATGACCTTTGTAGACCAGATGGACTGCAGCCCCGCGAACCCATTCCTTGACTGAGCCTTCGTACGGCCAAATATCGCTTGCCATCCGGAGGTCGTTCATGCCCTCAGCGAAACGATCCATTTCAAAGAGGATCTTCGACCGCAGAATGTAGTTTCCCTCGCTCTGCGGATAAAGAGCAATGGCACGAGTCACATCCTCCAAAGCTGCAGGATAGTCTTCCTTGCGATAGTAGGTATCAGCCCGTTCGTGACGAAAATACGAGTAGTCACCATAGGTGAGTGCCTGAGTGTGGGCCTGAATCGCTCGGTCGAATTGTTTCTCGGAGCTCAGCATCTCTCCTTGATCGGCAAAGATGAAGCCACGCAGGAACTTCAGACGGGGATTAGCGTCCGCAAAAACCTGGGCCTCGTCAGCCAACGCACGCATCTCTTTGTATGACCCTCCCCAGCGGGGTGTGAGAGCGCGCAGGTAAACTTTCCGAATCAGGAAGGAATTCGGCCAATCCGTTAGTGCCCGATCAACCAGGGGTCGATCGCTCGCCGATGACGGAACCAGCCTTTCGATGGAGATCAGGTGCGCAAATCCCACAATGAGGTCGGCTCTTAGTTTGAGCGCCGAGGTTACGTCCTCGCTGGCTTTCTGAAGATTGAGTTCCATGTGGGCGAATTGCGTGGATGAAGTATCTTTGGCCCAACGCCAGCCACGACTTGCCCAAGCACGCGACAGGAAATAAGAGGCGCGTGCGAGCAAAGCGGAATAGGAGGACGGAGATTCCTGTACCCACCTATGCAGGCGGCTTTCCATCGATGGATCGTAGGCCTCGAACGCCCCAAAAGCTTCTTCCAGAACCCTTTCTTTTTGGAAATCTCTCTCAAAATCCTGCTGAAGTGACTCCAGACGTGAGTTGAGCTCAGAGAATTTGTCCTGCTGCAACAGGTCCAGCAACCCACGCCTAAGCAGGAGACTTGGATCGACTTGCAGTCTCGCGACCTTCGCACTATCTGCAGGTGATTTCTTCTCCTGACTTTGGAGTTTGAGCGCGGTAGTGGTCTGGCTTTTCCCAGACGAAGAACATCCAGTCGAAATCCAAGGAACAACCACAAGAATAACAAGAGGAAGATTGCTTTTCATTGAGGCCTCCTTGCGATCCACCAGAGCGGCTTAGTCGAGCAAACGCCAACTATTTGAAGTGTGCTAACAAAAGCTCCATCGGAAAAAAGATACGGCCGGTTACACATTTCTCCGGCATTTGCTCGAGCACCTTGCCCGTTGGGAAGTCTCTGCAAGGCAAGGTCGGGCAGATCCACCTCAAGCTCAGTGGTCTCTGAGTGGTCTTGAAGCACTTAGAGGAGTGTCCCGCGCAGGATAAATGCGGCGACAGTGAAGTAGATGACGAGGCCTGTCACATCTACCAGTGTGGCCACGAAAGGTGCTGAAGAGGCGGCCGGATCGAACCCAAGCCGGCGCAGCAAGAAGGGAAGCAGCGAACCGGCGAGTGTTCCCCAGATAACCACTCCCATCAATGCACCAGCTACGGTAAAAGCTACCAACAACCAATGCGGACCATACAGGTCCGAAAAGCCCGACCAGATGGCAATACGAAGGAACCCGATGGAACCGAGCACAGAGCCCAGTGCGAGGCCCGAAATAAGTTCGCGTCGAAGAACCCGGTACCAGTCGCCAAGAGTAAGTTCACCGAGAGCGAGCGCGCGGATTACCAGTGTGGATGCCTGCGAGCCGGAGTTGCCGCCGCTGGAAATAATGAGAGGGATGAACAGCGCCAGGACAACGGCACGCGCAATTTCCTTCTCGAAGAACCCCATCGCAGTCGCCGTCAGCATTTCACCCAAGAACAGCAGCACCAGCCAACCCGCCCGCTTACGAATCATCCGAGCAAAAGAGATCTGGAAGTAAGGCTCATCAAATGCCTCCATACCACCAATCTTGTGGATGTCTTCAGTCGCCGCAGCTTCGGCCACGTCCAACACATCGTCTGCCGTGATAATACCCACCAGGCGGCCATCGGCCTCCACCACCGGGAGCACGGTGCGATCCTCCCGCCGAAAGATGGCCACCGCCGTATCCCTGCTATCAGTAACGCTGAGAGCCACAAAGTTTCTATCCATCAGTTCAGCGATGCGAGCGGTCAGCGGCGCCAGCAGAAGCACGCTGATGCGGATGTCATCCAGTAGAACGCCGTTCTCATCGAGGACATAGAGCGCATTAATGGTTTCCCGGTCGCGCCCGTACTCACACACGTGGTCGAGAGTGTGTTGAACCGTCCAGTCGGGTCGAATCGCCAGATAGGCCGGCGTCATCAGCCGCCCGGCGCTATCCTCTGGATACTCGAGCAGCGACTTCACTGAGTGGCGCTTGTCCGGTGCCAGCAGGCGCAAGACTTCGCCAGACTCGTGAGCCTTCAGTTCGCTCAGTAGCAGTGTCAAATCATCTTGCGGAAGAGCGTTCAGCATCTCGGCCGCTTCATCATTTGCGAGCCGCTGCAGTAGTCGCTGTTGGGCTACAGGGATCAGGTACTGGAATGCAGCAGTAGCTTGCGGACGGGAAAGATGGCGCAATGCGAGGACTTGGTCGGCACCGGGCAGGCTCTCCACCAGTTCAGCCAGATCTGACGGAGTCCAATCCCGGACGATTTGGGCGAGCATTTTGAAATCGCGATCGCGGATGACCTCCTTGGCGTGAGGCAGCAGCTGATAACGGCGGACTGGCATGGTCGTTGGCGGGCTAGGGTGATCGGGAGTCCAGTCTTTGTCACTAGGGAGAGCGTCTCTTGCAGGAACTTGTACAAGGGGTTAGACGGCAAGCTTCCAAGGTTTCCGATATTTGATTGACAGCAGTTTGCTGGCCTTTTTGTTGCCTTTAAATTCCTCGTTCTTGGTATCCCATATCAAGTGGCTCTTTGTGCGGTAGGCAATGTTGCCAAGCTGGGCAACGGAGGTGGAACGATGTCCGATCTCAATGTCGCAAATCGGCAGTTGGCGGCTCTTGATGCAATCGAGGAAGTTGCGGCTGTGCGCCAGGTTGTGATTGTTAGAGCTCTTCTCAGCGACCGGTTCGCATTTGTTGACGCCTTTGGAGGTCTTTTCTGGAATGATTTCGAATCCGGCACGGTCGAGAAACATCGTTCCCAGCGACCCGTGGAAGCAGATGCCGTATCCATGGCCGTCAAGGCGGGCGCCATTGCACTCCCGGTTCTCATAAACACAGACAAACCCAGGGTATTGATAGGTGACTTGCAGAGTGTCTGGCGTTTCGCGATTATCCTGAAGATACAGTTTGCCGCCTTGAGCTGAAATTTCCGAAGGTCCTTCCACGTTCATCGCCCACTGGACGATATCGAGCAGGTGCACTCCCCAGTCCGTCATCATGCCTCCGGCATAGTGCCAAAACCATCGGAAACTGGAAAACCTTTCGGGGTGAACACCAAAGCGGCTGGCGTTGAAGGGTACTTTGGGAGCAGGCCCGAGCCAAAGGTCCCAATCCAGGTCCGGAGGTGGGTCGCCGTCCGGAGGATTTCCGATACCTTCCGGGAAACTATTGCCGTAGTTCCAAGTTCGGATGAAACTCACCTTGCCGATAGCGCCGTTTCGAACCAACTCCACGGCTTTCTGGAAGTGAAGCCCCGAACGCTGCTGAGTGCCCACTTGAACGATGCGTTTGTAGCGGCTGGCTGCCTCCACCATGAGCCTGCCTTCTTCGAGGCAGACAGAAACAGGTTTTTCGACGTAGACATCCTTGCCGGCCTGGCAGGCGAGTATGGTGTGTAACGGGTGCCAGTGGTCTGGAGAAGAGACAACGACTGCCTGAATCTCCTTCATCTCAAGCACGTCGCGAAAATCCTTCAACGCCTTTGCCTTGGTGCCAGCAATTTTCACGGCTGCGTCGAGATTTGTTCTGTATACGTCGCAGAGCGCCGCTACGTCGACTTCGGGATGCTTCATAAATGTTGCGAGATTGGACTGCCCCATACGGCCTGTCCCGATAAAGCCGACGGTTACCTTGTCGCTCGGGCTCACAGTGGAGCTCGAAGGGGACTGAGCGAAAGCGGGGGCCGATCTCAATCCACTGCCTGTCAGAGCAGCCAAGGCACTATTGCGAAGGAAATCGCGACGTTGCATTTTCCTGGACATGATTCTCCTGACGGCAACGTGGAAGGGCGTGCAGCAAGAAGGGAACTGGAATGCCCAATGACAAAGCACGAATGCCTAAAAGAAGCCCGAAGTCCGAATGACAAACTCTTCCCTTGTTCACTAGGGATTCGGCAGTCGTCATTCTTTCGTCATTCGAGCTTCGTCACCATTTTCTTCATTCAGGTCTGCTCATTGACAGGTGACCAGACTATGCCTATGTCACCAACTTCCACGGCGCACGATACTCGCGCATGACGTAGCTTTGCGCTTCCTTGTCGCCGATGATCATTTCCTTGTCAACGTCCCACTTCACCTGTCGGCCCAAGCGTTGCGCGATGTTTCCGAGATGGCAAGCAATCATCGAATTATGGCCGATCTCCACGTCGGAGTTTGGCCGCTTGCGAGAGCGCATGCAATCGATGAAGTTCTGGACATGCAGCAGGTGCATATCGCCCGAGCTGGCCCTGCGCGGGACACCAGCTGACTTGTAGGTTCGACCGGGCTTGTCGATGCGGTCAGTTTCTGGAAAAACCTCCCAGCTATTACGATCGACAACTAGTACACCCTGCTCGCCATGGAACTGGATGCCGTGTTCGCGGGCTTCGGGTCCGCGTCCCACGCCCAGCGCGTGCTCCCAGATCATGCTGAAGCCAGGGAAAGCCCACATCACTTGCTGAGTATCTGGTGTCTCCATCGCATCGTTGGGGTATCCAAATTTCCCGCCAATGGAGACCGCTGAACTGGGCGCCTTAATACCCATGCCCCAATTTGCGATGTCGATCATGTGCGCGCCCCAATCCGTCATCAAGCCACCGGAGTAGTCCCAATACCAACGGAAGGTGAAGTGAAAACGATTCAGATTGAAAGGCCGTTTTCGGGCAGGCCCCAGCCACATGTCGTAGTCGACTCCAGCCGGTGCCTGAGCGTCGGGCTGCGGTGGAGTCTCGCCTTTCCAGTCCAGATAGGCCCATGCGCGTACCAGTCGTACCCTGCCAAGCTTTCCACTCTTTACATAATCAACGGCTTCGGTGTAGTGGGGTGCGCTGCGCTGCTGCGTACCCATCTGCACGACGCGATCATGCTTGCGGGCCACATCGACCATGACGCGGCCTTCGCCAATGCTGACTGAAAGCGGCTTCTCCACATAAACGTCTTTGCCAGCCTGACAAGCCATCACTGTCGGTAGCGCGTGCCAATGATCCGGCGTAGCAACGATCACGGCTTCCAGTTCCTTGATATCCAGCACTTTTCGGAAGTCCGATGTCTTGACGCTGGGTACCGCAGCCGATGCGGGTTCCACAATATCTTTGGTCGTCTTGCCGATTTGCGCCTCGTCCACATCGCACAGGGCCACGCACTCCACATTCTTCACTTTCAAGAAATCGCGCAGATCGCCGCGTCCCATGCCCCCGCAGCCGATGAGAGCCACTCGAATACGGTCGTTGGAACCAAGCACGCGCGAATAGGCGGCAGCTGACATCGGTCGCGCGAGCAGCGCGGTACCGGCTGCTCCCAAGCCAATCGATTGTTTGAGAAACTTGCGTCGCGCTTTGTCTTTCATAGTTCCCTCCTCCTGGAAGGTGGATGAGCTCAAAAAACGATGAAGCAGAACATCGCTTCAAGGTTGGCAATCCCTCGTGCCGGCCCTGCCAGGCATGTGTTCGAACGGAGCCGATCGAGTGATCCAGCTCCAAGAGAATAGTGCCAATCAGCAGATAGAATAGGCGGTTTCGCAAAGCCCCGCAACAGGAGAGTAAGCGTGTAAAGGGCCGGAGTGCTGCCCGATGGCTCTGACCTCAATTCTGGGAATTCGAGTGAAACTGGCATTTGACTCCGGTGTGAGTTATCATTTTTTCAGGTGTTCCTTCTGGTTGATAACCATGTCGCGACAGCTTTCTTCCAAGAGAGTGAGGCCTTCATTAGTGGCGATTTCAGTGCTACTTTTCATCGCCTGCCAAACGGTTCCGTCATATGCACAGAATGATGAAACCTCGCAGCCCGTTCTTCCCATAACGTCCCCAGACCAGGTTGAGTATCGCTATGACACGGCAGCGGGTGAGTGCCGCAACGCGGATGGCAAGAAGGGCACTAACGGACGGTTGCTGGCACCGTGCGGCGACCTGCAGCACGCAAACCTCAAGGAATTCGATCTGCGCGGAAAAGATTTGACTGGTGCGCTGTTGCGCGGTGCTGATTTGACGGGTGTCAGGCTCGACGGGGCGGTGCTGAAGAATGCCGACCTGAGGGAGGCGAGTCTGATAGATGCCAACCTGTCGGGTGCTGATCTGACTGGTGCCACGTTGGCTGAAGCAAAGTTGCTCAATACCAGTCTTGAGAAAGCGAATCTGTCCGGAGCAGACCTTGGCGGTGCCGCTCTCCATCATTTGAATCTGCGGACCACGAAGCTGACCGCGGCAAACTTGGCGAAGGCAAAACTGTTCAAGGTGGATTTGAGCGGAGTGGACCTGCGCCAGGTTCGGCTGCGAGGTGCGGATATCGCGTGGTCGAAATTGAATCGGGCAAACATGGTTGGTGTTGACGTGAGCGGAGGCTGGTTCGATCAATCAGAGCTGACTGGCGTCTTACTCGAGAAGGCCAACCTGGAGTTTGCCAAGTTTGTGCAAGCGGACATGAGTGATGCCACTTTGACCGGAGCGAGGTTTTACAAGGCCGAACTCAGCCAGGCTAGGTTCTGCCGGGCGGGCATGGAAGCCACAGATTTCAGCGAAGCAAACCTGGTCGCTTCCGACCTCAGCGAGGGTAATCTTTCAAAAGCCATCTTGCGTGGGGCCAATCTCATGAATGCCAGCCTTCGGGGCAGCATGCTGCAGGGTGCAGACTTGTCGGGTGCTACGCTCTATGGTTCTGATTTTCGAAAGGCCGACCTACGGGGCGCAAATCTCCGGGAAGGAGTCGTTGGTGACGTTGGGCAAACGCTGGCCTTTCGTGCCCTCGATGTCAGTTTCAAGACAACCAACCTCGCCGGGGCAGTTTTCGATGCGAATACTCAACTCCCTTTCGATGTCAGTGAAGCTGCCAGCCGCAAGATGGTGGGAATGGGGGTCGCTACAAAATCCACCAAGCCCAGTTCAAAGGACAACCCGCCAAAGACAAAGAAGACAATAAAAGCTGTGCCTATCCAGATTGGTCCCAACTAGCTGAGATAAAATTTGGCTGTGGTGGAGTTCCCCTCGAAAGGGAAGGGGATGGGGAGAGGAGTCTGAGCCGGTGCGCCCGGAGAGGTTCCGGAATTGCGCTCAGTGGGCAATTCAGTTCTTGCTATTCAGTACCTTGACCTCAACGGTTTGCATGCCATCCAGCCGGTTCTTGACTCTGGTAACGAGTCCTTCGACAGAATGATTGGACGTCTGTGGCGCAAAGCTAACTTGCAGCGCCTGGTGCTCAGCGACCGGGCGAAACAAGGAAAACGAAAACTCGGACCGGTCGAGAAACAGGAGATAAGCTCTTTCGCTAAAGGGAGCGCCAAACATGTCCTTACCGCTGACGATGATTTCTGAATTGTCTGATACAGCGTTCGCCGTCATCTTGGACTCCTTTACGCTGCCAAGTCTAGGGTCTAAACGACCAGCAAACAATCACCTATCGAGTTGATTTTCGCTAGGATATGTGGACTACGACCAACAGGGGATACTCCCGTCGTCGCAACGGCTTTGCCGCGCTTCTATTTTATAAGTATTGCCGAATCAAGACGTTATGCGGGAAGAAAGTAGAACGCAATGCCAATCACAAGGTAGACCGCCAGCAGGAGCACCCCTTCCATCCAGTGGGATTCGCCGTCTTGGGCGACCAGGTTCACCACTCCAACTGCCATCGCGACAGCCAGCACTTCAAACGACGTAAATCGCAAATCCATTGGGTTTCCGAAGGCATAGCTCAGAAACACCAGGACAGGCGCGACGAACAGGGCTACTTGAATGCTTGATCCGACGGCAATATTGATTGCCAAATCCATCTTGTTCTTCATTGCCATGAGCACCGCGGTGCTATGTTCGGCTGCGTTCCCGATAACGGCCACCACGATGACACCGACGAACACCTCAGTAAGGCCCAATCCATGCGCTGTAGCCTCGACAGCGCCGACCAGAAACTCACTGACCACCGCGACTCCGGTGGTTGCCAGAAGCAAAGCGGTCGCTGACATCCGAAGCCTCCAACCCTTCTTGAATTCCTCGTGCGCCTGGTGTCCGCCCTCTTCCCCAGAAACAGATCCTTGTGCGTCTTCAGCGAGAAGATCAAGCTCAAAACGTAAACCAGAAATAGAACGATGGGGATCTCGAGGCTCAGGCCCCGTTCCAATACCGTTTCCTGGATCTGCGTAATTGTGCCGCGGCGGAGCTTGTCTTCTGCCACCGCATGGAACAGCGCTGGAATCAACAAGGCGACGACGCTGAGTGCCAACAGTGTTGACCCCAATCCTGCAGCGGTTCGGTTGAATCGTTGATGCGTGAACTTCACTCCGCCCGCCAAAATGCTCAGCCCCAACACCAGAAGGATGTTGCCAATAATCGAGCCTGTAATGGAGGCTTTAACAACGCCATGGAGCCCCTTGTGCAGAGCCAAAGCAGCGATAATGAGTTCCGCGGCGTTTCCGAACGTCGCATTGAGCAGCCCGCCAATGCCGGCACCCATCTTCTCTGCCAGGTTGCTCTGTCGCCTTACCCAGGGACAATCGCAAGACAGGAGGTCACAAAGATGGCGACAGGGGGGCATGGCTGAACTCCAGGAAAGCGGTCACTGGCAGAAAAATGAGAAGCCAGTTCAACGAATTTTCGACAGCGAAAAGTTTCTTCATGAAGACGGGAATGTTGCAGCGCAGGATATCTGAGGCTGCAAATTTGACTCTTCTTAGACCACTTGCCTCTTGGAGTGTTGAAAAGACGGCGCGCATGATAGCACAATCGACAGCGAAGCCTCCTCTCCATACTGTTTAAGATTTCGATGGATATTGAGGAAAACGGCTGTCACTCTTGAAAAAAGGAGGCACTAGGTCTTGAACACAGAACTCTTCCACCCAGCGCCGATGGGACTTCCGGTGCCTATTCGTCCCCCTCGTGGGACCAATGAGACGCTGAAGAGCCTGGAACGTCTTGATTGGACGAACCTAGCCAAAGCCAGGAATGGAGAGCTGCTCCGCGCCGGGGCCCTTTGGTTGTACGGATTCTTGGATGAGTCTCATTCCATTGCACAGGGACTTGCCTCCGCCGAGGGTTCCTACTGGCATGCATTGATGCATCGAAGCGAAGGGGACTTCAGTAATTCAAAGTACTGGTACCAGCGAGTAGGCCGTCATGCAATTTTTCCGGACTTGCTGGCAACCGTGCGCCAGCTCGAGATCAACTCGCAATCAACCACGGCTGATTTGACCGGGTTAAGGAACTGGGATCCATTTCGGTTTGTAGATGCGATGGAGCATGCGGCAAGTAACAAGACGGGGGATACGGCTCTGCTTCAGGCCATCGCGCGGGAGGAATACAATCTCCTGATGGGCTACTGCCTGGCGAAGGCCGATTAGAATGGCAGCCATAATTTTTAGACTATTTTCTGCAACCTGCTGTCTAAATGGGGTGTAAAGGCAAGGCGGGCGACCCTGGGCTGCATGTTCGGACGGATGGAAAACATTTTGGATTCGACCCTGTCGCACACACGAACGCTCACTACGCAAAACGCTGACACTTCCCAAGAAGCTGCCTGGGTTGCCGCCAGCCAGCGTGGTGATGCGGTGTCCTTTAATCGGCTTGTTTTGAGGTGGGAACGGCCCATTTATAACCTCTCCTTGCGCATGCTGCGTGACGCGGATGAGGCGGCCGAGGCAACTCAGGAAGTGTTTCTTCTGGCGTTCAAGGGCATCCGCAAGTTTCGACTTGACGCCCAGTTTTCCACGTGGCTCTACCGGATCGCTGCCAATCATTGCACCTCACGGCTTCGAAAGCGTCCTCCGGGTGTGCATCTGTCGCTGGATGGCTCGGAAGAGGGATCTGAGGCCGGGCGTAGTCTTCCGGCGGCGGAGTGCCCGGAGCGTGAATTTCTCCGTCGCGAAAGCGATCATAGAGTCCGCGGCGCTCTCGACCTTCTGCAGCCTGAGCAGCGCATCGTCGTCGAGCTGAAGTTTTTTCAGGAAATGACTTTTGAGCAGATTGCGCTGGTCGTCGAAGCACCCCTGAGCACGGTAAAGTCCCGGCTTTACCATGGGCTGGAAATTCTTAAGATCCGCTTGGGGCGGGGTGCAGCGCGAGATCAGGCAGGTATTGGAGGGCGTTGATGCAAACCACGTGTGAAGAAATGCGCGACTGGATTCCGCGAGCTTTGATGAGCGACCTGACGCCCGCCGAGGAGCGGTCACTCAATGCCCACCTGGCTGACTGTGTTACCTGCGCAGGCGAGCAGCGGATCTATATCGATACCTTGAGCCAGGTCCGGTCGGTTTCAGACGTTCCGGTTCCAAAGCACTTCTTTGTCTATCCCGAAGAGCGCCGGTCTTTCTTCGTGGGGTTTCTGCGCGGGTTCACTCCAGGCTGGAAGCTGGCTTCCAGTCTGGCGGTTGGAATCTTGGTAATTCTTGCAGTCTTGGTGGCGGCGCGTTTTCAGTTCCGGGCTGAGCAAGGGATTTATTCCTTCAGTTTTGGCCGCCCTCTCCCGGTTGTTACTCCCGCAGAGCATCCGGCAGCCCGGATTGAGGCGTTGAGGGCAGAGCTGACGGGATTATTGCAAGCCATGTCGCGCACTGAGCGTGCGGAGTGGATGAATGTACTGCAACAGGAAATCAAAGAATCCAATCGCTACAACAGCCGGCAACAGAGGCAGTTGAGTGCTGCTTTGGCGACTCTCGAAACTCGCTTGAACAACCGCATGGAAGACAATGCGATTGCACTGACGGCTGACATGCAGCGTTCCACCAACAATGTATTCCGGGCCTTGCAGCGCCAGCGCCAGCAAGACCTGGCGCTGACACGCACCCGGCTGGAACAGCTTGCAACGCAAGGAGAGTTGAAGGAGCAGGAAACGGACCAGATCTTGTTGGCCTTATTGCAGGCGGCGCGTTTGCCAGAGAAGTAATCAAGTCTAGTCGGCTATCGATAGCCGCGTGCCGGTGAACTGGGTACTTTAGGGAGACTATTATGAAAAGGAATTGTTTCGTGACTGTTGCGGTGATCGGCGTCGTCTTGTTGTCATTGAACGGCTCTCAAGGCGCACAGGTGCAGCCGTTCGATTTGCGGAAGTGTCAGCAAGAGTTGGAAGTCATGAAGGGAATTCTGCGTACGACCTTGAGATTTGCTTCTCAGGAACTGGCTTCCAACTTTAAGAGCGACAAAGTGGAAACCAAAACAGTGCCAAAGCGTCTTGTGTTTGGCCGTGGCGGCGAATTCAACATCGGAGCGTTTTATCTCGCCGGGCAGGGTGCCGTTTTTACCATTCCCACGTCCAGCGTTCGAGACATGATGGGCGCGCGAGAAGGCAAGATGGCTTTTGCCTTAGCTCCGGGGATGAAGGATCTGGGTTGGAATGGACCCTGGATGGAGCAACTGGGACAACAGATCAATGAGCTGCACGCACAGCTAGAGGATAGCTTTGGTTTTGAGGGGGTTGCAGCGTTGGCTGCAGTGCCAACGCCTCCATCACCACCGGTGCCGGCTGCCCCGGCAGTCGCAGCAGCTTCTCCTGTACCTGCCCCAAAACCTTCGCAACCCGGGCAGTCGAAGGACGCAGCCCGAGAAAAACAACTCCGGAGCAAGCTTTCAGAACTGCAAGAGAAGGTGAAGCAGCGTGGCGCAGAGGAAGAAGCCAGGCAAGCCAAATTTCGTGAAAGCCTGTCGCAGCTGAAGGTCTTCCTGATGGAAGCGATGGCCAACCATGGCGATTCATTGACTGTAGTCAAGCCTGGTGAGTATGTGAACCTAGTTATCGTTGACGAAGGAAGCCGCTGGGTCGGCTTCGGCGATGATTCTGTCGATCGAGCGCAACGGGAGATTTTGTCGGTTCAGAAATCGGTCATTACCGACTACAAAACCGGCAAACTGAGTATGGATGCCTTCAAGCAGAAGGTGTTGAATTACGTGAACTAGGACTGTGCAAACCTCAGTCTTCATCATTTCAGAACCACAGGTTGTCCGGCCACTCTCCTGAACCCCGCCTTTCGCGGGAAGTCCCGAAAACCTGCACTACAATTCATGCACCGGTTGCCTCCAGTTCTGGTGCGGGCGTTCTCGTCCGCACCAGAAACCATCGCTCGAGCTGGTTCCCTCTGATCTGTCTCCGCTCTCTCATTGGTGGCTGAAATTTAACCGAACCCGAGCATCGCGCTTGCCATTCGGATATCGATGAGAACCGCACCCAGTGCGGTTGCGTTGCTGCGACCGCGTGATTTTGATTCAATCCTGCCAAGGCCGAGCCTGTCTTGACTTGGACAAATCTATGCTTTACGCTTCGAAGCTGCGTTTTCGACAAGGCGCCCAGTGGGCGAGGAAAGGCATCCAGTGGCATCCGGTAAGCTTGCGCTGTTGATTCAGGGTGACGATCAACCAGGCGTTTTGTTCCAGTTGACGCGGGTGATTGCGTCGCACCGGGCAAACATCACAACCATCGACATTGTCGGGAAACTCTCCGGAAGTGCGAGCGTTTATCTCGAACTTCAGGACGTTGCAAACCCCGAGCAACTCGTCAGCGATCTGCAGGCCGTGCCAGTGGTACGGTCCATCGAGCAGATGGACACCTTTCAGAAGATCTACGGCAAGCGGGTGATCATCATTGGTGGCGGGGCTCAGGTTGGACAGGTTGCGCTGGGAGCCATTAGTGAGGCCGACCGGCACAACATTCGCGGCGAGCGGATCTCAGTGGACACGATCCCGCTGGTGGGAGAAGCCGATTTGGCTGCGGCCGTTCGGGCCGTCGCACGCCTTCCTAGGGCGAGAGCTCTGGTTATGGCCGGCGCTCTTATGGGAGGCGAGATTTCCAAGGCTGTCACAGAAGTCCGTGAGAAGGGAATATTGGTTCTCTCGCTGAATATGGCTGGCAGCGTCCCCGACGCAGCCGACTTAGTTGTTAGCGATCCGGTTCAGGCGGGTGTCATGGCGGTCATGGCGATAGCCGACACAGCCAAATTTGATATTCGACGGCAGCAAAGCCGCCGGTATTGAGAAGACGACGTTCAGGCCATGTGCTCGTCGTACTCCGTTTTCCTCTCTATTCTTTTGCCGTCTAACGATCTGCTGCCTAGGCGCCGATCAGAATTTGCAGATCAAGACCCTCATTAGGAAGCCTCCGGACCAACATGCAGTTCACGATTTTGAGCACTAAGATCTGGCGCAGCTTCTTGCTGGCGTGCGCAGTCTGGTCTGGGCTGCTTATCGAGGCGTCTGCGCAGGTCTATCAGTTCCGCAACTACACGGCGGCGGATGCACAAGGACTCTCCGACAATTTTGTCTTTAGCATTCAACAGGACCGGCAGGGCTGGCTGTGGTTTGCAACCTCCGCCGGAGTCAGCCGCTATGACGGCGTCGAGTTCAAGAACTTCACCATAGCGGATGGTCTCGTGAGCAACGCGGCGCGGGAGATCTACGAAGACAGTCAGGGTCGGCTGTGGTTCTCTACGACCGGAGGAATCAGTTGTCTGGAGAAGAACGCCGGTACTTTCAACGCCAAGCCTGTCTTTAAAAACTACACGAAGCGGGATGGGTTGCCACACGATTCCGTCGAGTGGGTCTTGGAAGACAAGGTTGGGAACTTTTGGATCGGGACTCGTGGAGGCGGACTGAGCTATTTTGACGGTCGGACGTTTCAGAACTATGGTGAGTCTCACGGGCTGACGGCGAAAACTATCTGGGTCCTGCGTTTCGATCGACAAGGGAAGCTGTGGATTGGCTCGAGCGAGGGACTGCATTCTTTCGATGGCAAAACCTTCACGAACTACTCAACTCGTGAAGGGCTGCCAAGTGGATGGGTGGTCTCCAGTTTGCTTGTCGACAACGAGGATAGAGCTTTGGGTCGGTACGCGACAAGGATTGGGTTGGTTTGATGGAGTTCGTTTTCATCCGGTTGATCTTGGGATTAGGAAAGGGATGGGCGTCCCTACCATGCTGAAAGATCAACGGGGGGCCTTGTGGCTTGGTCTATACGGCCAAGGTTTGGCCAAACTGCAAGGTGGCAAGCTTACCTTGTACCAGGAGCAGAATGGCCTCGCTCATGATCAGGTAATGGCTCTGCTAGAAGATCGGGAAGGAAATATTTGGGTCGGAACTCAGGGGGGAGGGGTTTCCAAATTTGCTGGCGAACGCTTTGTGAATTACACCTCAGCCCAAGGACTTGCACCGCGGCCTGATCCACGCAGTTGCTCAGGATTCGAAAGGGAACTTTTGGTTCGGCAGTCTCAGCAGCGGCCTCTGCAAGTTTGATGGAAAGCACTTCACACAGCTAACGACCAACCAAGGGCTGCTCCACGACCAGGTGGAAGACATTCTCATCGACTCAAAAGACCGTGTTTACGTTGCGACTGACGGTGGGTTGAGGATTCTGGAGGCTGGACAATTTCGCAACTACACCACCAAGGATGGCCTTCCCAGTAACATCCTCAAAGCTTTACGCATGGATCACCAAGGACAGTTGTGGATTGGCACTTTTGAAGGAGGGGCAGTTCGGTTTGATGGCAAATATTTCACGCGCTATTCGTCTGACGATGGTTTGCTCAACGACCGGATCAGCAGTCTTTGGGAAGATCGTTCGCGCCGAATCTGGTTCGGGACTGACCAGGGAGTCACCGTCCTCGAAGGCGGGGTCTTTCGCAGCTACGACAGCAAAGACGGGTTGGGGGCCGGCAAGGTCGGCGCAATCGCGGAAGATTCGAAGGGCTCCATGTGGTTTGGCACCGATTCCGGACTCAGCTATTTCGATGGCCTGAACTTCAAGACCTACTCAGTGGCTGACGGCCTTCCCGATCAGTTTATTCATTTCCTGCAGTTCGATCGGACTGGCCAGCTTTGGATTGGGACGCGCAAGGGTCTTTCCCAGTTCGACCCGTCGCGCGGGCGATTTCGTAACTTCAGCACTCGTGATGGACTGCTATCGAACGCCATGATGGAGGGAGCCTGCCTTCTCGACCGGGATGGAAATTTATGGTTCGGAAGCAATGCAGGAGTCACTCGTTGCGACCCCGACTATCGAGACAGTGCACCCGTCCCGCCTCTGGTCCATCTGGATGACATTCGAATGTTTGACCAGCCTTTGCCCCGCGCACGGCTCAACGAACTGCGCCCGGAGGAGAACCAGTTGACGTTCACATTCGTCGGCCTCTCGTTTCGGGACGAGAGTCGCGTGCGGTATCGCTACTTCCTCGAAAATATTGAGCCGACTTGGTCCGCCCCGACCGATTTGCGTTTCGCGAAGTACACCAACCTGCCGCCAGGCCGTTACCGTTTCCGTGTCCAGTCATCCAGTGATGAAGAAAACTGGAGCGAGGCTGCAAGTGCCGACCTGCGCATCCTGCCATTCTTTTATCAGACTCCACTTTTCGTAGGCCTGTCATTGCTGGCTGGCGCTGGCGTGATATCGGGTATTTTTAAATGGAGGGTTCTCCGGATCCGCCGGTTGAACCAGGAACTCGAGGCCAACGTTCGCATTCGTACCCGAGAAGTAACGGAACAGAAGGAGCTCCTGGCTCAGACTAATTTGGAGCTCCAGGCGTTACAGAACACCAGCGCTGCGATCAGCGGCACTTTAGACAAGGTAGACCTGGGTAGGCTGATCCTCGAGGCATCCATGTCTCTACTGAACTGCCCGGGCGGATTCCTTATTGACTATATTTGGGCGACACAGTCCGTTCATGTGACGCAAGCGCTAGGTCTGGCGTCCAAGCTGAAGGGGCTGACGCTTCCCGTCAAGGAGACCATCAGTTGGGAGGTGATTGAGACTCGGGAAAGTCGCATTCTGCCCTGGGATGAGATTCGCACGCGCGTAACGCAACCCGTTCTGCGAAAGATGCTCATCCCGTGCCAAATCGTCATGGTTCCGATGGTTTCGAGCAATCGGGTTGTGGGCATCCTTGCCCTCGGGCGCGAAGACTCGGGCACTCCCTTTAATGAGCGCGACCTGTCGTTGCTGACGACCTTCGCCAACCAGGCGGCTGTAGCGACGCGTAACGCAGAGCTTTATCAAGACATCAGTGCATCCGAATCGAAGTATCGAACACTGGTTGAGCAGGCCGGAGATGCTATCTTTGTCATCGATGGAAAGGGTCTCTTGGATTCGGTCAATCCCATGGCTCTCAAGCTGCTGGGATACACGGAGCAGGAATTTGCCCGTCTACGCCTTCTGGATTTGGTCAGCCCTGAGTATCGTCAACGTCTGACAGGGGAGTTGCAACACCTGGTTGAACGTGGAAACCTCCTGGAATCGGTGAATCTTCTGCACAAGGACGGCAGGTCAATCCCTGTGGAGATCAATACGGTCAGTTTGGGGAATGGATTCTATCAGGCCATTGTCCGCGACATCACAGTACGCAAGCGCTTGGAAGAAGATCTGGCCAAGCAGCGCGACCGGGCGGAAGAAGCCAGCCGGATGAAGTCTGAGTTTCTGGCCACGATTTCTCACGAACTGCGGACTCCGTTGCACGCTATCTTGAGCTATGCTGACTTCGGCTTGGAGCGCGTAGCGCATGCCGATCGTGATCGGCTAAAGCGCTACTTCTTCGAAATTCAGGACAGCGGCGCCCTGTTGCTCGAGTTGATCAACGACCTGCTGGATCTTTCCAAGATTGAGGCCGGGAAAATGCTCTACCGCCGGTCTGCTCTGACGATGGGAGTCGTTGTGGACGATGCCTGCTACCGGGTTTCACGACTGGCCGAAGAGAAGAGTATTTCTCTCAGCGCCACTTCGATTCCGAAAGAGTGGCAGGTCTATGGAGACTATGAAATGCTGTTGCGTGTGTTCATCAACCTGTTGGGTAACGCCATCAAATTCACTCCAACAGGTGGACAGATTACCGTGTTCGGCGAGGTGGGCGATGAAGGCTATCTCTTCGCAGTGCGGGATTCGGGGCAAGGAATCTATCCGGAAGAACTCGATGTGATTTTCGACAAATTCGTCCAAAGCAGTCTTCACGCCCGGAAAGGCAGCAGCGGAACAGGCCTCGGCCTTTCGATATGCCGCGGAATTATTGAAGCCCACGAGGGGCGTATCTGGGCGGAGAGTGCCGGCCCGAACCTCGGCAGCACGTTCTACTTCATGCTCCCCGCCCTACAAGCCGAAGCGATGTCGAGCGCGGCACCGCAAGCCTAAAGCTGAATCTCAGCTCCCGAAACGGATTTCTTGGAAAGGGAAAGGCGTGTTGAAACGACAGAAAATCTTGATTGTAGACGACAACCCAAAGAACCGTGCCATTTGTGAGGAGATCTTTGAGGAGGACTTCGACCTGATCCACGCCGAAGATGGAACGGCAGCCTTGCAACTCATCCGTGAACGCCATCCCGATGTGGTTCTACTGGACGTCATGATGCCAGGCATCAATGGCTATGAAGTATGCCAGCGGATGAAGACAGATGCCGAGACTGGGCATATTCCGGTAATCATTGTCTCAGCCAAGGGGCAAACCGACGAAATTATCGAGGGTTTCGACAGTCGCGCGGACGACTACATTGTCAAGCCCTTCGTGAATTCCGAATTGCGCGCGCGTGTCAGGGCAACCCTGCGCCTGAAGGATGCACAGGATGAATTGCAGCAAGCCAATCGCAAACTGCATGAGCACACCCGAAAACTGGAAGAAGCCAACGAGCGTCTGAAAGAGCTGGATCGAATCAAAGCTGGATTTACTGCGATGCTGGTACACGACCTGCGGTCGCCCCTCTCAGTGGTCCAGGTCACCCTCCAAATGCTCGAAAGCGACGCCCTGGTTGCCCAGTCCGAGTACCAGACTCTCATTCGCGAGTCCCTCGCCAGTTGTAACGAGCTATTCGAACTGACCAGCGACCTGATGGAAATCTTCCGGTCCGAGTCTACGACCATGGTGCTTTCGCTAACAAGGATGAGCCTTCAGCGGTTGGTTGAGGAACCCTTCCGCCAGGCCACCGTGCTCGCGAAAAAGAAGGATATTTCCCTGGACCTTCGTCTGCCCCAAGAGTCGCCAGTAATTCGGGCCGACAGTTACAAGCTGCAGCGCGCCTTAACGAATCTGCTTTCTAACGCGGTGAAGTTTACGCCACGGGGCGGAACCATTGGTTTGCATGTCGAGGTACAGCGTTCCGAGAGTCGTGAAGACGCGTCTCCGGAAGTTCTGATTGAGGTGATCGATTCGGGCGATGGCATTCCTCCACACGACCTTCCATTCATTTTCGATCCCTACTATCAGGCCAACACCCAGAATTCCGGCATCGGGAGCGGGCTGGGATTGGCCATCGTCAAGCGCATCGTGGCCGCCCATGGCGGGGAAGTTTTTGTCAAGAGCAAGCTGGGGCAGGGAAGCAGCTTCTCCATTCGGTTGCCACTCAGCGTTCATTCTGATGAGGATTTCAGGGTTTCAGAGTGAGGTTCCCACAAGCTCCCATTGCTTGAAAGCGGTTGATTATTTCGACAGTTCTCTCCACACTTCTTTCCAGGATCGAAACAATTCGAGCCATTGATCTAAATGTATTGAGGCAATCGCCGCGGAAGCCGGACGATTGTCGTCATTGAACAATCGAGCGACGGAGGAGAACGCTATGATCAGAATGCGCACGGGGGTTGCTGCTATCACGCTTGGTATTCTGGGTGCCTACCTGGCATTTGCTCAGAATAATATGACCTTTTTCATCACGAGTTCGGGTCCTGGCAAAGGAGCGGATCTCGGTGGGCTGGCAGGAGCCGACCGGCACTGCCAGAGTTTGGCTGCCGCTGCAGGAGCGGGGAATCGCACCTGGCACGCCTACCTCAGCATCACGGGTTCCGGCAGTGCAGCAGCTGTCAATGCTCGGGATCGGATTGGGAAAGGTCCCTGGTCTAACGTGAAGGGTGTTCGGATTGCAGAAAGCGTCGCGGACCTGCACTCAGACCGCAACAATCTGACCAAGCAGACGATCCTTACCGAGAAAGGCGAGATAGTGAACGGACGCGGTGACCAGCCTAATCGACACGATATTTTGACAGGCTCGCAGCCAGACGGGACGGCGTCGGCCGGCGATGCTGCGACGACAACGTGTGGCAACTGGACCAGCAGCGGTGAAGGAAGTGCGCTGGTCGGCCACCATGATCGCCAGGGTGGTGGCCCAAATCCGACTTCGTGGAACTCCTCACATCCGTCCCGGGGCTGCAGCCAGGAAAACTTGCGAGGCACTGGCGGCGATGGATTCTTCTATTGTTTTGCTACAAACTGAGGAGCTGTAGGATCGAAAGAAGGGGGCTGCGTTGCTACCCCCTTCTACTAGATCACATCATCCTGGCAGTTCCTGCCGCCTGATGCATCAGTCCAAGAATTGCTGCTCTCCCGATTTTCCTCAAATCAAGTCTACCCAACCCCTTACGCGCGGAATAGCCTGGGAGTCTCCAGCGGGACCATCGGGCGTCGCATCCTGGTAACGAGTAGCTTTAGATTCCGTCAAAGGTCGTTTCCGCCTTTGCTCAAATGCAAGGGCTCTGGATTTCTGCCATGAGTGAACGACGTTGTGGATATCGCTTGCTTGATCACCCAGCAGACCTCGGAATTGAAGCCTATGGTTCCAGCTTGATTGAAGCTTTCGAGCAAGCAGCCCTCGGACTCATCTCCACCATCCTGGATGTTGAGTCGGTCGAGTGTCGTGATCGTCAGGTCATCTCGCTGCAAGCTGCAGATCCGGAGCAGCTGCTGGTCAAGTGGTTGACCGAGATTCTATATCTCTACGACGGTGCGAAGTTTGTCGCGGCACGATTCCAGATTGATGAGTTGACATCGACCGCACTGTCGGCCGAGGTTCTTGGCGAGCCTTTCTCTCAAGACCGGCACCTGACTCGGCTCGATGTCAAGGCAATTACCTATCACCAGTTGCTGTGCGAAGACAATGAAGCTGGTGCCCGTGTTCGGGTGTTTCTAGATATTTAGTCGTCTGAAGAAACTTAAGTTGCGCCGAGAGTGTATGCTCAAGAAACTCGACAGCTATCGTTACCTCGTCCCCACTACTCACAAGAAAGGCATGCTGGTTGAGGGATTGATTTATGCGAACGACTCGCTGATCCGTCAGATTGAAAACGATCAAACCGTCGATCAGGTGGCTAATGTCGCGACGCTTCCAGGTTGGGTGGGGCGTTCTTTAGCGATGCCAGATGCTCATCAAGGCTACGGATTTTGCATTGGCGGCGTGGCCGCCGCGGATCTAAAGCAGGGTGTGGTTTCTGCTGGCGGAGTGGGGTTCGATATCAATTGTGGAGTCCGGCTGCTCGCTTCCTCATGGAACGAGGAAGCTGCTCCGCCCGAAGCTGGAGCTCTTCTCAACCAGCTCTTTCGAGACATTCCTTGTGGCACGGGACGACATGGTCTCCTGGCCATGACGAAGGCTGACATGAATTCCGTTCTCGAAGAAGGTGCCCAGTGGGCCGTCAAGCAAGGCTATGGCGATTCGAGTGACATTGCTCATGTCGAAGACTATGGACGAATCCAGGGGCTGGTCCTTCCAAAGTGAGTTCGCGAGCCAAAGAGCGGGGACATGACCAGTTGGGAACTCTTGGTTCTGGAAACCACTTTCTCGAAATTCAAGTTGTGGAAGAAGTCTTCGATGAGAAGCTTGCTCAAAGCTTTGGTCTAGAGACCAGCCAGGTGGTTGTCCTGATGCACAGCGGTTCACGGGGACTGGGCCACCAGGTTTGCACGGACTACCTCGACCTCATGCAGGGTTGTCTCAAACGCTACGCTATTTCCGTGGTCGATAGACAGCTGGCCTGTGTTCCGGTTGGCTCCCAGGAAGGGCAGGATTACCTGGCAGCCATGGCTGCGGCGGCGAACTTTGCTTTCGCCAATCGTCAGATGATCACTCATTGGACTCGCCAAGGATTCGGGCGCATTCTTGGAGCTGGCCAGCTGAACGTGGTGTACGACGTTTGCCACAACATTGCTAAGAAGGAAGAACATCAGATTGGCTCGGTTCGCAAGGAAGTGCTGGTACATCGCAAGGGAGCGACACGCGCCTTTCCCCCTGGACACCAGTCGCTGCCTCCCGAGTTGCGCGAGTTGGGGCAACCCGTGCTAATTCCGGGCAGTATGGGAACGTGTTCCTATGTTTTGGTGGGGACCGATCTAGCGATGAAAGAGACCTTTGGCTCTTGTTGCCACGGAGCGGGCCGCTCCAAGAGCCGCACGCAAGCCAAGCGTGAGACGACGCCTGAACAGCTTCTTGAGGATCTCCGGCAGAAAGGGATTCTGGTGAAAGGACAGACTCGCTCTGGCTTAACTGAAGAGAAACCGGATGCTTACAAGGATGTGAGCGAGGTTGTGAGCGTAGTGCACAACGCGGGTATAGCGCGCAAGGTGGCGAAGCTGCGACCCATTGCCGTCATGAAGGGATGAGACTGGGCTGTGGGAAGCTGAAGTGCGGCGTGGAGATCCCAGCTCGCCCGGATCGGCATATCGAAGGAGCTATGCTGACCTTGGTGGAATTCCAGTCATCGCAGTGACCGCCAGCGCCATGCCTGCTGATAGGGGAAAAGTAGTCCTGGGTGGCATGGACGGTTATGCCGCAAAGCCTTTGTGCAGCAACTAACTATTCGCCGAGATCGAACGCCCTCGGAGTCGCATTCGTCGGTCCCGTGGTGCTCACATAGAACTCATTCAATCTACGTTGTCAACGCGTCTTTTGGCCTAAACCTAGAGCAACTCTTTCAAACTGACCTCCCGTGGCGCCTGCCTTGCCACTGAGCTAACGACTCGTTAGAATCGAGCCTATCAGGGCTGGTGAAGAGGTCGTCTTGCGGCATTCATTCAAAACTTATGTCACAGGGTCGCTTGGGCTCGCTCTTATCATTTGGCTTGCCGGCCGCCTCTTTTGGCCAGGCGGAGCGGGAGCAGAGGCTCGGCCCAGAAAGCTTGTTGAAGGCTCTGGAAGAGATTCGATTCGACTTGAAGCATGTTTACCGAGTCCGCGATCTCAGCATCCGGCGTGACGCCATAACCTTGAACTTCGATCGCGGTCGACTCATTTTTCTGGAGCCGGTGAACGGAGTTGTCACGGGGTTGTTGTTTTGGGGGCAGGGCACACTGGTTGCAGTACCGCCCCACAAGATTGAGAAACAACAGCTCAACTTGTTTACGGGATCCCCCACTCTCAGTGAGCAGTTTGGAGAAGCATTTCTCCGTTTTTCCGACGACACCCACGCGGAGCTAGCTGCCCAGATCTCAGCCTCTCCAGAGGAGGAGCCAATCGATGAATCGGCTGGATTGGCCCAGTTCCAGCAACTCCTCCGACGCGAAGTACTCAGCAACTACCGGGTGCTGGCTGATTTGCTCGACGGAAGAAAAGCGCCAATGTTTTCGGGCAAGGTTGCCGGCAGCCGATTGGGCATCATTGACCTGGTCTATGATCCGCGCAAGACCGAGGCGGTCCATATCGGCCAGTTCAATACCGAACACGAGCGCACGATCTACAACAGTTGGTGCAGCTATTCCAGAGATTCGAAGGAAACCGGAGGCAATCGGGATGCAACCGCGAGGAGGATCATCGATGTGCGCCACTATCGTATCGACACGGAGATCGACCGGAACGACCGGCTTTCCGGCACTACCGAGGCCGAGTTTCGCTGCGAACAGGACGATGGATGGATGCTAACGTTCGATCTCTCGCGATTCCTTAAGGTGTCGAGAGTTGAGGACGAGCAGGGGAGATCGCTCCGTTTCTTTCAGAACAGTGAAATGACGAAGGACGAAGAAATCAGCCGCCTTGGTCACGACGTCGTCATTGTCCTAATGCCGGAGGGATGCGTCGTGGTGATGTGAAGAAACTCAAGTTCACCTATTCGGGCGAGGTGATTTCGCGCCTTGGGAGCGGTGTGTTCTACGTCGGCTCGCGTGGAAGCTGGTATCCGAACCTGGGAACGACCGATCGTGCCCGCTACACGCTGGGCTTCAAACATCCCAAGCTCTTCACGATTGTGGCGACCGGAGACTTGGTCAAGTCCTGGGAGGAAGGGGATCGCCGATGTTCCCTTTGGACCGTCCAGGAAGAGGTGCCGGTCGCTGGCTTCAACTACGGAGATTACAACCGAACCGTGGCTCCGGCGGGCAGTGTTCAAGTGGAGGTATATGCCAATCGTGGAATTGAAAACGTGTACCAGGAAGTGATTGGCCGAATGGAGTATGTGAGGGCCATGCAGCGGCAGCAAGCACTGAACCCGCGCAACCGAAGAGCCGTTAACCCTCGCCTGGACGACCCATTTCCTGTCATGCCGAACTTCCTCGACTTTGATACTACGCGCTTTGCCAGAGAGATCTCTACGCAAGTGGTCAGCACTCTGGCTTTCTTTGAAAGGTATCTGGGGCAGTATCCCTATCGGAAGCTGGCAGTATCGCAGATTCCCGGGCGCTTCAGCCAGGGATGGCCATCGCTGCTCTATGCTTCGAGCCTTTCCTTTCTGAGCCCATCACAACGCACGCGCCTTGGACTCGAAGGAGACCGGGAGGCGTTCTACCTGGAGTGCCTGCACGCGCACGAGATTGCGCATCAATGGTGGGGGAACCAGATGGGATGGAAAAGCTACCACGACCTGTGGATGTTCGAAGGCTTCAGCACCTACCTGGCCTATCTCTCCTTGCGCGAGAAATATCCCGAGGGGAGACAATTTGCGGACCTGCTTCGATTCGGCCGGGAAAAACTGCTCGACAAGAACTCGGATGGGCAAACCCTCGAAAGTGCCGGGCCCATTTGGTTGGGAGCTCGCCTGTCATCTTCAAAGTTTCGTTCCGGTTATGGAACGCTGGTGTACGAAAAGGGAGCGTGGGTTTTGCACATGCTGCGTTATTTGTTTTCGGATCCTGTTTCAGGCTCCGACCAACCTTTCCGGATTCTCATGCGCGACTTTGTTTCGACGCACGCTGGTGGCCTCGTAGAGTCTGCCGATTTTCAGAAGATCGTCAACAAGCATATGCCTCGTGCCTTGGATCTGGAGGGCAACCGAACGCTCGACTGGTTTTTCGATCAATGGGTCTATGAAACCGGCATCCCAACCTATCGTCTCGACTCCTCGGTAACAGCTGTGAAGACTGGCGGTTTTGTTCTGAAAGGCAAGATCAAGCAGGCAAATGTTTCGGAATATTTCATGATGCCTGTTGACGTGTTTGGCCATTTTGGTCCCGACAAAGTGACCCGCATCGGACGCGTCGTTGTTTCGGGGAAGGAAACCGATTTTCGCTTCACCCTCAAGACCAAGCCGCTTAAAGTCACCCTCGATGAAAACCAACAAATCCTGTGTGAGAACGAGACCTTGTAGAATAGGCTAGGCGGTGATGTGTTACCAACTATTTGGGCAACACCACGCCCGACGTGGAGCCAAGACCGCCAGCCGAGCGGTGTCCAACCATGTGCTGAATGGCATGGAGTTGTAGCCAGTAGATCAGAGATCCGTACAGGCTACCCGTGAAGGCAAACAACCCCTGCAGGAAACTTGCAGCGTACCGTGGATGAAAGCCACGACAGACTTCGAGAAGAGCGGCTGCTAGTCCACACCAGAAGCAACTCCAAAGAATAGACGTCATTTGGGAGATGTTCCGGCGCCCATGAGACTCCGCCACGATGTATCCAAGTAGGGTGAACGCCGCAAAGTATTCTGTAAGCAACCAAACAGGAACGGAGAATTGTTCGCCCAGGTTGTAGAAGCCCCAAACGCCCGACCAATTCTGATATCGCGACGGCAACGGGCTGAGGGACAACAAGATCAGGTAAACCGAATAAATAGGCCACACCCGCTTCAGCACGGGAATCTCAAAGCGTCTCTGATCGCTCTTTCTGAGCCAGGGAAACATGACGAGGGCACGGGTTGCCATTGCCACCAGAGCACTGCCGAACACAACCAGGGCAGGAGATTCCGAAACACGAGGCAAGCTCCCGATCAGAAACCATCCAGTTGCGCTCAAGGCAACCCACTTCGACCGCGGTGCCCCGGACGATTCCAGAAGGTGCAGATAGACAGCCGAGACGATGAGACATCCACAGAGGCCGAGGAGCATTGCCAGGCCATGGTGGAAATAGTCCTTTTCAGCCGCCAGACCATTGAGCCAAATCAGTGGAATCAAGAGGTAGACCACATTCATCAAAGGCAGTTCCAATGCCAGACTGCCAATCCATCGCTTGCTCAATTGATTCTGCGCTCTGTCCAGGAGCAGCGTTCCCAACCAAGCTCCCGCCCCGTTAGTCAACACGTCCATTGGCGAAGGGAATCGCTCCACCAATGAAATCTGAGCCACTTCGATTGCGCAGCTGAGCCCCAATCCAAGTCCGACGATCCGTGCGAGTCGAGTCTTCCGGCCGTATCAGCTTGTAAAGAAATCCAAGAGGAATAAAGAACAGGACATTGAGCAAAGTATCGGACCAGCCGCCAAACCAGAGAAAATGGATCCGTCCTGGCCACTGAAAGCGAAAGGGGAAAAGGGTAATGACCAGAGTGACCAGAAGAACATAGGAGAAAAGTGCCCAGCCCAAGGCAGGTGCTTGGCGAGGAGATCTCATGGACAGGCTATCTCAAGAATGACGCCGGTTCTATGTGGCTACTCCGGCAGCAGGTAATCCGAAGCTGCTTTCAATCTGCCATGCGTTGGGATGAGAACCTTCGGGAGTGTCGCAATTTCTTGCGACGTGCGTCGAACAGCGGTGCTCTACGGCTTCCAACGGAGCACAGGGCGGCGTGCCGCCTGGACCTCGTCCAGGCGCTTTACCCTGGTGGTATGGGGTGCGTGTCGAAGCGTATCAGGATTACTTTCGGCTTCAGCCGCAATCTCCTTCATCGCGTCGATGAAAAGATCGAGTTCTTCCTTCCCTTCGGTTTCGGTGGGTTCAATCATCAGTGCGCCTGGAACAATGAGCGGAAACGCCACAGTTGGCGGATGAAATCCGTAGTCCATCAGCCGCTTGGCGATGTCCATGACGGAGAGATGCTGCTGCGCCTGCTTCTTGCTTGAGAACACGACCTCGTGCAACACGGGCTCGTCGTAGGGAAGGTCGTAATAGTCACTGAGCTTGTGCTTGATGTAGTTGGCGTTGAGCACGGCAACCGAACTCGTTTCCCTGAGTCCCTCGGGTCCGTTGGCGAGGATGTAGCAAAGAGCTCGCACCAAAGTTCCGAAGTTTCCGTAGAAAGCTTTTACTTTGCCAATCGAGTGGGGCCGGTCGTGGTTGAGGAAATACTTACCCTGCGGATTACGCTCGACGACCGGGCAGGGAAGATATGGCACCAGTATCTTCTTGACCGCCACGGGTCCCGCGCCTGGCCCGCCACCGCCGTGCGGCGTTGACATGGTCTTGTGAAGATTCATGTGCATGACGTCAATGCCAAAGTCACCGGGCCGCGTGAGGCCCATCAGGGCATTCAGATTCGCCCCGTCCATGTAAACCAATCCGCCGCGTTGATGTACGATCTCGGTAATGCGGGAGATGTTCCTTTCGAAGATTCCAAGCGTGTTGGGATTCGTGAGCATCAAAGCAGCCACATCGTCATTCATGGCCGACTCAAGAGCTTCCAGGCTCACGCATCCGTGGGCATCTGACTTCAAACTTTCCACTTTATATCCGGCAATGACGGCGCTGGCGGGGTTGGTCCCATGTGCTGAATCGGGAATCAGGACCTTTTGGCGGGGATTTCCTCGCTCGGTCAGACAAGCCCGAATCATCATTACGCCTGCCAACTCACCACTGGCGCCGGCCGGGGGCTGGAGACTGACGCCATCCATTCCCGTGACCTCAGCTAACAGGTCACCCAAGGTCTTCAAGATTTCGAGATTACCCTGTACCAAGAGCTCCGGAGCCAGCGGATGCGTTGCAGCAATTCCTTCGAGCCGCGCCACACGCTCGTTGATCTTCGGGTTGTATTTCATGGTGCAGGATCCCAGCGGATACATGCCAGCATCGATGCTGTAATTCCATGTGGAAAGGCGAGTGAAGTGGCGGACGACATCCATCTCGCTGACTTCGGGAAAGTCGCTGATAGGCTCGCGGACGTTGCTATTGCTTCCCAAAGCAGCAGAGAGATCAGCCGCAGGGACATCGAGTGCAGGAAGGTCGTAGCCCACACGACCGGGAGCGCTTCGTTCAAAAATCAAGCCTTCGTTCTGATTGACGTGCGGTGTAGATTTACGAATGGGCATGGTTCCTTGGGTTTCGGGCGAGGCTGTCTTCGACAAGTCTTGCATTTCATCACCGGCAGTGGAAACTTGCTTACCCTGGCGAGCCTGCACTGGCAGAGCTATCCCTCTGCAGATTCATCCGGGCCGTCCTGAGATAATCAACGCTCATGGCAACTGCATCGTCTTCCTCCCATGAGGCACGCAAGCAGTCGACTTCAACACACAAGACTCCCGGAAATCCTTGGTCCTGCAAAACCCTCATCACTCCTGGAATATCTACGATCCCCTGGCCGGCTGGTACACTCTCCCAGAAATTCCAATCCCTGGGTGAACCGCCCCGGCGGGGACTCAGATCCTTGATGTGCGTTGCGTGAATGTAGGGAGCCAATAGCCTTGCTTCTTCCACAGGATCTTCAAACAAACGCAGCGCATTACCGGTGTCGAAATTCACTCCGAAGTTAGTCGATCCGACTTCCTCGATGAGCTGCAGGAGTTCGTTGGCCGTGAAGTCGATGTGGTTCTCTATCGCCAGAATGACTCCCTGGTCTGCGGCTATCTTTGTCGCTTCGCGCAGCATATCAGCGAGCTGTCGGAGCTGTGGTCCGTGGGGTTCATCTCGAAATCTAAGACTGCTACCCACAATACGCATCACCCGGCAACCTAACTCTCTGGCTACAAAAATAGACCGCACCAGGTCAGCCAAGGCCCCGGTGTTTGTCCCGCCCTCCAGACCATCTGGATGGCCCCAGGCCAGAACCGCTTCCAGACGGTTAGCTTCAAGCTTCTCTTTGAGCCGCTGCCAGAAGCCGGGCGCTGAACCTGGCAGGAAACAGGTTTCCAGAGAAACACCATCCACCTGAAGCTCCGCTGCGCGGTTGACAAAATCATCAGCGGTCCAGCGTTTTTGGCTCGGTCTCTGAAAAGGATAGACCTCGCCAAAGTAGCGGTGGTAACAGTAACTATCGATGCCGATTTTCATGAACAGAAGTTTCGGCTCCCTGGAAGACAGAAGTTGGCTGCGACGCGTGAATCCGTTTTTGTGCTAAGCCTCAGGCGTAAACCCCATGACAATGTCGAAACGAGCGGCCAACTCGGCCGCGCGCGAGCCCTTGATGGGCGAGAAGTCGATCATCAGAGAGTCCTTTCCTTTCGACGGCGGAAGCTGCTTGAGAACTCCATCCTTTTCGTTCAACGGTTCGCCTTTCAGATAGCATTGCGTCGTAAATTTCTCGCGACCTTTGAGCTTGATCGCAAAGTGGATGTGAGGCGTGCGCCCTGGGTATGGCACCGGTTTGATGGTGCGGAACAAGTATTCTCCCGTTGAACCGGTCAAGAACCGTCCAAAACCTTGAAAGTTGGCATCACGTTTGGCGTAGTTGTCGCTCTTGGTGTGAAGATACGAACCGTTCTTGTCAACCTGCCAAATCTCAACCAACGCGCTCCGTATTGGCTCTCCGCGTGCGTCCAGTATACGTCCGCTGAGGTACGTGATCTCACCGATGGCAGGTGTCAAGGACTCGTTGATCACAATCAAGTCATTGTCTGTGTCGAGTGGAAGGTGGTTCGGATAAAAAGGCCCCTCGGTCTGTGAAGGCGTCTTCACAAGCTCCGCGGCAAACGCTCCAGGCACGGTGAAGGCCGCCGCCCCCAAGGCCAGAGTCTTCGACAAAAAATTCCGGCGGCTGTCGAACAAGACGGAACCGGAAATTGTTCGTTGCTCATTCTTCACCATGTGACAAAGCCTCCTTAAGTGTTGATATTTTTTTCGGGTAAGGGTGTTGCAAGACAGGAGTGAGTTCCTTTTATATCATTGCCTCTCCCCAGATCGCCATCAGAGATTTCGTTTCAACCACTGAATCAGCTCTTTTGCCGGTGCTGACTATCGTCTCGCACTGGTCCTGTGCCGTTCTAGATTGCAAAATCGACCTCCCACCGGAATAAACCTCCGGCTGGGGATAGACTTGTAACTTTAGTGTTGCAAGGCCAATTTTCGGGGCGTATATTCAAATCACCTTTCAGTGTACGCCCGACCTCAATGCTGCTTCGGTTATGAGTTTATTCTCACTAGGGCAGTGATGTTTTTTGCGTGTTGCTTTCGGGCAACCGCAATCCGCCACGGATCACGGGACAGCCGCATTCCTTGGCGACATCGGCAGGTCGATCCATTACGAGCGCTCGCACTGACAAAGAGGCAATGGTACCACTTCCTGGGAGGAGACTAGCCATGCTCAGTCGTTATCCATTTACATGTGTTTCGTTTCGCAAGATTCCAACCTGGTTTGTTTTGCTTGTCATCGTGTTCTGCTCCCTCTCTCAGCGGATGTCCGCACAGGCATTCCGGGAAACGACTGCGACCGGGGACACTCCAGCCGAGGTTACGAAGCGGCCCCAGGACAGTTTGATCGTGGGCGTTAATCTGGATGCCGTGTCGATTCTCGTGACTGCGCGCAACACGAAGGGCGACTACATATCAAGCTTGAAGGCAAACGACTTCCTGGTTCTCGAAGATGGCGATGAGCAGCCCATCAGCTTCTTCAAGCAGGACACCGTGCCGGTCAACGTTGTTTTCCTGGTGGATGCCAGTTACAGCGTTAACGATGTTCTGCCTAACATTATTGACGCCGCCGTAACTTTCGCAGGCCACTTAAGGAAAGACGATAAATATGCGGCTGTGATCTTTGCGCACAAACCCATCAAGGTGCTCGACTGGACCACTGACCTGGCTTCAATGCAGAACATTCTGAGGAATATCAAGACCTTTGGTAAAACAGCACTCTACGATTCAATGGAATACGTGATTGAGGACATGTTCGACAAGGTCCAGGGCAAGAAGGCCATCATCGTACTGAGCGATGGAGTCGACAATTCCAGCAGCAAATCCCTGGCTCGAGTAATGAAGCTGGCGGCAGAACGGGAAGTGACTGTGTACCCCATTATTCACTCGTTCCCGCAATCCCAGCATTTTAGAGAAATGGCGAAGAACAACCGAATCAAGCTGAAGAACGTCAGCAAGTACTTTTTGGCTTACATTGATGCTCAGAATGAGTTTCTAGACCTTGTCTCTCGCAACGGCGGACGCATCATTTTTTCCGCGGGCTATGCTGACTTGAAGAACATCTACGACGTGCTGGTTGAAGAACTGAAAAACCAGTATTCGCTTTCTTATGTTCCCCAGACGCAGAAACGCACCGAAAAAGACTTTAAAGAGGTCACGGTGAAACTGCGCAGCAGACCAGGCGAGGTTTTCGTCCGGCTAGGGTATATTCAGGAGCAATAGCCTCATCCACAGGTGCCGGATGCACCCGCGTCCGGCACGTCAGCTGGCGTATCTGAGAGTCGTCCTGTTTCGAACTTCCCTTCGGCTATAATTTTTTCGCGATCTACAAGTTCCCAAGCATTTTTTGCTCGCCTACTTTCAGAGGTGGTTAGTAGGCATTGCACTAAGCCCTAGTGAATTCTACCGCTCCTTACGAGCAATTCTGCTGCTAGCTGGCATGGCATGTGGCTTGCTCATGATTGAGTATCCTTGGCTTCGATCTTGGGTAAGTTCATCTTCTCGCAACGTATTTCCCTCCAACTAAATCCCTCCTGATTGATTGGAAAAGAAACTAACTCACTAGATCAAAGATGGGTTGACCAGGTTGAAGCCAAGGACACCATCATTCCTCCGCCGGCACTCTCAACCCCAACTTAACGTTCACCTTGCGTTTTTCGTTCAACGCACTAATATAACGATATGTTCCTACAGGTGCAGTTCTCGTAGATCCCTGTCTAAGATTCATCAATACTTTAACTTAACGGAACAATCCCTACGACGGAGCGACACCGCATGAAGGCCTCCAACGCCCTCTGGAAAGACAAGCTGGCAGGAAAACTACCTGATGAACTGAGTCGAGAGATCGACATCTTCGAGACTCAGATTGTGCTAAGGAAGCAGGAGAAAGTGGAGGAACGGCTCTTCGCGGAGAGCCGGTTGCGGAGAGGCGTCTACGGACAGCGTTATGACAATGGGCAAAGACACGACGGGAAACAGGTGCAGCAGCTTCGCTATCCCAATGAGAACCCGACCAAAGGACCTCATACTTTCTGGGACGCACCCGGGATGCAACGAATCAAGATTCCGTATGGCGGGCTGAACGCAAATCAGCTGGAAGTACTCGCAGATCTGGCTGAGGAGTACTCCGATGGAATCGCCCATATTACAACCCGGCAGGATGTTCAACTGCACTTTGTACACATCGAAGATACGCCCACGGTCATGCGGCGGTTGGCCTCGGTTGGAATCACAACCCGTGAAGCGTGCGGGAACTCGGTGCGGAATGTGACTGCGTGCCCCTATGCGGGAGTCTGCCCAGACGAAGCCTTCGACGTCACCCCATACGCCCGAGCGCTGTCGCGATTTCTGCTTGGGCACCCAGACTGCCAGGACTTTGGGCGGAAATTCAAGCCCGCTTTCAGTGGATGCCATCAACACGCGTGTGGCTTGGTGAGTATGCATGATCTCGGCGTCGTCGCCGAAACTCGAGTCGTTGATGGACACGAAAGAAGGGGCCTCAGGCTTGTTGTCGGCGGTGGTCTAGGATCGGTCCCTTATCAGGCAAAGCTGTTTGATGAATTTCTCGCGCCGGAGGAACTGCTACCGATCACCCAGGCCATTGCACGGGTTTTTGGCCGGCTTGGTGAAAAGAAGAATCGCAACCGGGCACGCATCAAATTCCTGGTAAATGAGCTGGGCATCGAGAAGTTCAAGAATCTCGTGATGGGAAGAGCGAAAGATTCTGCCGCACGATACCCGGTGGACTGAGTATGTGAAGGAAGCACTGAAAGAAGCGGAACAACCGCTGACACCACCGACCCCAATGCCTGACGGAGGTTCAGAGCAGTTTCAGCGATGGTTGAAAACCAACATTCGACCGCAAAAACAGGATGGATACGTGGTGGCCACGGTGACGCTTCCGCTGGGAGATGTCACTCCGACTCAGCTTCGAGTCTTGGCTGACGTCGCGCGAAGGTTTACTCGTGAAACCATTCGCACTACCGTTGAACAGAACTTCGTCATCCGCTGGGTCAGCAAGGGTGATCTGCCCGCCTTGTTCGATACGCTGGAAGCTGCAGGCCTGGGCCAGCCGGGTGCTGGGAGCATCGTTGACATCGTAGCCTGCCCTGGAACAGACACCTGCAAGCTGGGCATTTCGTCGTCTCGGGGGCTGGCAGCGGAATTGAGAACGCGCCTTGCTGCCAAAAGCATTCAGATGGATGAGGCTATCCAGAATCTGCATATCAAGATCAGCGGCTGTTTTAACAGCTGTGGGCAGCACCATGTTGCAGATCTTGGTTTTTATGGCGTGAGCCGCAAAGTGTCTGGATATGCTGTGCCGCACTTCCAGGTAGTGCTGGGCGGAGAATGGACCAACAACGCAGGTTCTTACGGACTCCCGGCGGTAGCGATTCCTTCCAAGAATATTCCGACTCTGGTGGAGCGCATCACCGAACGTTATTTGTTGACTCGCGAGCGGGGTGAAAGTTTTCAGCAGTTCATCAAACGCATCGGGAAGGCTGAGGTGCGCAGGCTCGTCGACGATCTCACGCGCGTGCCTGCCGATCGCGAGAATCGTTTCTATTTCAGCGATTGGGGGGATCCGCGCGAATACAGTATTGATGACATTGGAGTGGGAGAGTGCGCAGGCGAGGTGGTTTCCTCAATTGAGTTCGATTTGGCGGCGGCAGAACGAGAAGTCTTCGAGGCACAGTTGCTGCTCGAACGCGGTGACGCGCAGAGTGCGGGTCAGACTGCCTACGGGTCGATGCTGCATGCCGCCAAGGCATTGATCAAGACGGAGCACTGGGACATTCCTGATGACACAGAGAGCATTGTTGGGGAGTTTCGCAAACGATTTTACGATACTGAGAAGTTTTTCGATCCATTTGCGGGGGGCAAATTCGCCCAATACTTGTTCGTCGCCCATGAGAAAGCGGCCGTTCCATACTCTGCGGAAACGGCTCATCATCTGGTTGAGGAAGCACAGCTGTTTATCGAAGCTTCTCATAGTTGCTACAACCGAATGGGACCGCAGGTAACCTCCGTGGTCAAAGTCTAGCGAGCCACCTTGGAAGGGAAACATGGAACTGCAGCACGTCAATATCAAACTCTATCTCCGGGAGCCCCAAGCGGTAAAACTGGAAACGCTCGTTCCGGTTTTTCATGGGTGGATTCAAAACAAGGCATGTGAGGAACTGCTAATCGATGTCGCCGATTACAGGCATGTCCATGCCGGACCTGGAGTGGTGCTGATTGGACATCAGGCGGACTACAGTGTTGACAATACGGACAACCGCCTTGGTATTCGGTACAACCGTAAAGCAGCGCTTGGCGGAAGCAATCGAGACCGCTTTTCGCAGGCCCTGCGCGCGGCGTTGTTGGCGTGCCAGAAACTCGAGGCAGACGAGAAACTCAATGGCACTGTGCGTTTCGACCGACAGAACATGAAGTTGTTCGTAAACGACCGAATGCTGGCTCCGAATGGGAGCCACGCGACAGATGGGGTTCAAGCGGAGTTGAGAACCTTCTTTACTGATGTTTGTGCAGATCCAGACGTCGTCGTGGAATTTGACAGCAACCCGCGCGGTTTGCTTGGTGTGAATGTTACGACCACCGGACCTGTAGAGTTGGATCGAATGCTAGAGCGGCTGAACTGATAGAGGATCAAGTGCGAGCACAAAAACAAAAGGCCAAGGTTCTCGACCTTGGCCTTTTGTTTTTGTATCGTTGGTTTGATCTACTGAGCAGGTTTTTTGAGTGATTCACCCGCCTGAGCGATCAGTGTATCAAGACCATCCAGTGTGTTGTTGTTCTTTGATTTGTACAGCCGCTCCAACTCCGTGCGTGCTGACGCTTCGGTAATGCCTTTCAGGAAGACCGACTTTGCCAGAGAATCGATAGCCTTGTCGCGCATTTCAGGAAACTGTTTTTCGCTGTCCTGCGACTTCTCTTTCAACTCCAGCAGCTTCTTTTGTTTCTCGTCTTTCACCGCAGCATCCTGCGCATTCTGCAGCTCGGTTTGCGCCTGGTTCATGGCTGCCACCAAGTCGTTAAGTTCCTTGGCCTTGTTCCTTGCCAGAAACGTATAAGCGACTCCCAACCGATAAAAATCAATCGGATTGGTCTTGGCTAGTTTCGTCGAGATCTCGTACTGCTGGCTGGCCTTCTCATACTCCTTCTTATTCAAATGCACGAGCCCGATCGATGAGTTGACGGTTGCCAGCAGTTTGTTCTTCTCAGTCGTCCACTGCTCATCGGTGAACCCTTGTGCCGGCTTTTGGAGCGCTTCGAGTCTCGGCTTTGGCTCGATTGGAGTAGTCTAAAGCCTTATCAAGCTGCGCGGCTTTCTTGTCTTCCTCGGTCGGGAGCCGTTCCGGCAAGATGCTGGATAGAGTCAGCGAGCGATGGAAGATCCTTGGGGTCGATCGCCAACAGCTTGTCGCCGTATTCGACGGTTTTGGCGAAGTCGTTCTTCTGCTGGTAGGCCGTCATCATCCGTTGCATGACGAACTTCTTGGTGGCGTTGTCTGCCTGCGGAAAATCTTTTTCAAACTTCTCGCCCGTTTCCACGACTTTGTCCACATTTGGAGGCTGTAGACGCGCGTAACTGTCAATCTGCATCTGGTACACGAACATCTTGAACTCTGTTTCCGGGTGGTCTGTCAGAAACTTCCCCGCCAGTTCGGCCTTTTTGGCAGGTGCCGCCTCGTTGTAGAGAAGCATGTAGGCGTCGTATTCAGCCTTGGTCTTGGCTTGGGGCGACTTCTGTTCGGCTGCGGCCTGCGAAAAGAGCGGAGCAACACTCAGGCTCAGCAATAGACAAGCTGCAGATGCGCTGGCCGCCCACTTTTTGAAACTAGACATGACTTTCAAGCCTCCTTGATTTGCTCCCCAGACTCGCAGGGAATGCTGATTCTCGATCTCAAAGAACTACTCGAACTACTTTAGGAATTCCAGTGCTGGCCACCCAAACGGGACCAATCAGTCCTTAGACAGCAGAAATCGGGTAATCGGTTGTAAGACGCTGGGCAACACTTTTTGGTAGAGGGCCCTCTTTCTGGTTCGCTATCTCCAAAAGCTAGACGTGCCTCTACTTAAACGAAGGCTCCGAGTGTAAACCAAGGTCTTGATGAACGCAAGATCGATTCGAGAAGTTTTTGTGATTTTCCCAACCCCAGGATTTGTCTAATGGTCAGCCTAGGGATCCCTTCCTGTCACGCTGCTGGTCGTTCGAGAGCTAAATGGTTTATATTGCGTTGGGCCGAGTGGCAGTGATTCGGCCGTCCGGCATCTTGAAAGACGCCAGCAAAGTTCAGGGCTGACTCGACGATCGAATGCGCAGGATAGCAGGGCCTTATTCATCTCCAAATTGAAAGGGGAATAATGAAACACAAGATCACGCTGATTCCGGGCGATGGCATCGGCCCTGAAGTTACCGCAGCGACACTCAAGGTGATCGAAGCAGCAGGCCTTGAAGTGGAGTGGGAAACCATCAACGCGGGTAAAGACGCATTTGAAAAGCACGGTCAATATCTTCCCGACGAATTGATGGAGTCGATTCAACGCACGCGTGTGGCTATTAAGGGTCCCATTTCGACTCCGATCGGGAAGGGATTCTCCAGCATTAATGTGGCTCTGCGAAAGGCATTGACGCTCTATGCCAATTTCAGGCCCATCAAGAATCTGCCTGGTGTCAAAACTCGTTTCGACGACGTGGACATCATCGTGGTTCGTGAGAATACCGAAGATTTGTACTCCGGCTTGGAGCACATCGTGGTCCCTGGGGTTGTGGAGAGTTTGAAGATCATCACCGCAGAAGCGTCCACAAGGATTGCCCGTTTTGCGTTCGAATACGCCCGCAAGCATGGGCGCAAGAAAATCACATCGGTTCACAAAGCCAACATTATGAAGCTTAGCGACGGGCTCTTCCTGGAGTGCGTGAGAAATATCGCGCAGCTGTTCCCGGAAATCACCTACGAAGAGATGATTGTGGACAATACCTGCATGCAAATGGTGTTGGACCCGCAGCAATTCGATGTCATGCTGCTGGAAAATCTTTATGGAGACATTGTCAGCGACCTCGGTGCGGGACTCGTGGGCGGGCTTGGGCTCGTGCCCGGCGCAAACTTGGGCGAAACCTGTGCAATCTTTGAACCCGTCCACGGCAGCGCACCCAAGATCGCTGGAAGGAACATGGCAAATCCGACCGCCATGTTGCTTTCAGCCGTCTTAATGTTCCAACACCTTGGAGAAACTGAAAAAGCGGCGTTGATTGCCTCGGCAGTTGAGAAGGTATATGCCAACGGAAAACTCCGGACAGCAGATTTGGGAGGCGATTCATCCACGTCGCAGTTTACGGATGCGGTTGTGCAGCATCTCGTAAACTGAGGATGGTCGCTTGGCGCTGCGCAGTCTGAGCGTCAAATGAACGACGCCCGAGGAGTCAACCGTTGGCCTTCATCCCGCCGAGTGACTAGGGTAAGGAGATTCGAAGAACGACCCAAACTATGGAGAAAACCGCGATCGTGGCGGCAGGGAAGGGCCCCGGCGAAGATCGGAAACCTGATTCGCCTTGAAGCTCGCTGGATTGTTACCGCAACGAACGGCCGTGTGTCATTCCTTCCATTGTTGGCCGTTGCATATCTAGAACAGCTAGCCGGTGCCACGAAGCCTTGTGTAGCAAGCTCTCAGCTAGTCTTCTACCTCACCCAGAAACCTTCGGAAGAATGAGCGTCGTGAAAGCGGGGGCTGCGTGGTTTGGAAACTCAAGCGGTCCAGCCTGAGGCCGTAGTTGAGTTTGCGAAGATCCTCAAGTAGCGCTTGTGCGGAGGGATAGCGATCGGCAGATTTCTTTTCCAGGAGAGCGCGAAGGATCTTGGTCCAACTCGTTCCAGCACCTGGATGAACTTCTGAGATCTTCGGCATGTCTCTGGACTGGATTTGCCGAAAGAGTTCCCCACGGTCGGTTCCTTCAAAGAGAAATTCTCCCGCCAGCAACTCATAGAGAACCACCCCCAGCGAAAACAAATCCGAGCGCTTGCTGGCAGGTTCTCCTCGAATCTGCTCGGGAGCTTGGTATGCGAACCGCGACAGCGGAGGGCGGGGAGGCACGGAGAACGCAGGCTGGCTCGTTCCAATGGAAGCTTCAGAAATCAGCATCTCCTCTGGGATCCCGTCGAGGCCAAAATCAATCAATTTGATGTGATCATCCGTGCAAAGAAGCAGATTGTTGGAAGTCAGCCGTCCATGAATGACGTCTTTGGCATGGGCATATTGAAGGGCTTCGGCTGTTTGCAGTGCGACTCGAAGCACGAAATCGGTGGTGGATGCGCCCTCAGCTATCTTCTCCGAGAGATTCCGGCCATAGACAAACTCAAGTGGGATGATCGAGAGATCATCAGCAACTTCGACGGCGTAGGTTCGGCCTATGTGTGGGTGATCGAGGCTTTCCGCAGCGCGAAGTCTATCGAGGAACTGCCTCTGCAGTGGGCTCTCCACTGTCAAAGCACCATGCAGCAGCTTCAGTGCATAGGTTTGCCGTTTCGCTATATGTAGGGCCTTGTGCACCAAACCGCTTTCGCCAAGTTGCGTTGTGGCTAGAACCCGATAGCTTCCAATATTCTGTCCAATGAGCGACGTCATCGCATCTGTCTCAACGTGGCAACCAACAGGCCTAGAATCAGGCTAACGGGAAGGAGGGTATCGAAGAAGAAATACGAACGGGGGTGACCGATGTAGTTTAATGCGTGAGTAGAGGAGACGGCTGCAAATGCCAAGCCAATCAACCAGCAGACGAACAAACCCATGATCTTGGTGCGGCTCAAGAGCGATTCCTTCTTTCGGGAAGTTCGCCAGTGGGAGAGGGGGTCGACTGATCCAGTGGCACCGTTGCAGGCAATCAGGATAGGTGAAACTCTCACCTGCTGAAAAGCAGATTGATAAGCAAAAGGACTACCGAAATCCCGCAGTAGGCAAGTACAGATACCTTCCAGACCGGCAGCCAAGCGCGATTGTCAGTGGCCGGCTTGTGCGTAATCAAATTGAATCCGCAAAACCGGCAGAAGGCATCCGCGTAGGTCTTCTTTCCGCAGTCAGGGCAATTGACCAACTCGACTTTGTCGGAGCGTGTCTTGCTCCGATAGACAAACTGTTCGCGACCAAATCGAATAACGACAACAGCCCAGACCATGACGAAGAGATCGCGCAGGAGATGAACGAGATAGCCGTTTGGATAGGCGAGGTGATGACCATTGGTGATAAGAACAAAGTCCCAAAAGTCGTAACGCTGGTTCTCAACTCTGCTGAAACCCGAAAGAAGCTCACAGCTAATCAAGAGCTGCAATGCAAGTACACCGGCGGCGCCGCCCAACACATAGCAAATGACTCCAATCAGTTTTCTCATTCGGATTTTCGAGAAGACCCTTGGTACTTGCGGATCCACTCAAAGTAAGTATTCCAACTCGCCACACATTCGAGACAAAGGGTTTCGAAAAGGTAGGCATTGAGAACTTTCCAATTGCGCAGCATCAGCGGGTTCTTGAGCATCTGAAACCACGCCACATGCTTACCACAGCTTTTGCACTTGGGCATAGGCAATCCAGGGAACCTGGTATCACGAACTGCCGACGAGCGAACACAGAGTACGTTCTCTTAGAATGGAATGTCGTCATCAGTGATCTGGGAATCGAGATTCCCATCGGCCGCGTGTGAGGAAGCAGCTGCAGCCGCACTGCGCTCGTTCCGGGCATCGTCGCCTTTCCCACTCAGCATTACCATGTTGTCGGCAACCACTTCGGTGGTATACCGTTTATGGCCTTCCTTGTCGTCCCAACTACGCGTCTGCAATTTTCCCTCGATGTAGACCAGTTTGCCTTTGTTCAAGTACTGGCCGCAGATTTCAGCGAGCTTCCGCCAGGCAACAATGTTATGCCACTCCGTGCGTTGCTGCTTTTCGCCGCTTTGGTCCTTCCAAGTCTCGTCGGTAGCGATCGAAAACTTCGCAACCGGAGTACCTCCCTGGGTGTACTTCAACTCAGGATCCTTTCCCAGCCGGCCCACAAGAATGACTTTGTTCACTGAGCTCGCCATGATCTCCTCCGTGCCTCTGATTGTGCTGTATAGAAACGTGTAGCCTGCCAAACCCACAGTTCTGTGTGATCATCCCACAATGAAGGCGACCTGCCTTGAACGTCGGATTACCTTCCAACCCTTCGCGTGGATGTAGCGGTGGTGGATATCCCCATCGCATTCAGGCGATCTTTCGCGAGTGGCGCCGAGTCCGAGTTCGGATATTTCTGGATAAGTTGCCGAAGCTCTCGAATCCCGGCGTCGTTGTTCTTGGTTTCCAGCAGGCTATAACCCTTCTTCAGTGCCGCCGCGGGTGCCTTGTCGCCTTTGGGGTAGTTTGTTAGTACCTTGTCAAAACCCTGTATGGCATCGCTGAATTTGCGCTGAATGTAGTGAGACTCGCCTATCCAGTACTGAGCGTTGTCTGAAAGCTCCGTGTCCGGATAGTTCTTCAAGTACTCCTCGAATCCCTGGCGCGCCAGATCGTAGCTGCCTTTGTTAAGATCGCCGAAAGCCGTGTTGTACAGCTCCTCAGCCGAGGGCGGCCCGGTGCGTGGCGCAGCGCCAGAGCTCGGTGGAGGCGTGTCGAGCACTTCAACCTTCGCCTTTGTTTCTGCCAGTTGTTGTGACAGCTTGGCGATTCGTTCCAGCACCAGGTCCAGGCTTGAATTCACCGCCGAGAACTGTCCCGCAACCGATTCAACTCGGGACGAAACTGCGGCCTGAGTCTGTTGGTTGGAGCCTTTAACGTCTTCAACGCTTCGCTTCAGGATGTTGACCTGATCGGTCAGTTGCTCCACGAGTTTTTGAAGCACGGCGTTTTGAGTGTCAAAGCTCTTCTGCAGATCGCGCACCTGCTGCTGTAGGAGCGTCACGTCGGCCTGAAGGCGCACAATTTCTTTGCTTACCGCCAATCCGCCAACCGGAGTCAGAGTCACTGTCAACGCAATCAAAACAAGAGTCTTATTGAACAATGGCAATCACCTCATTTCGTCTGGAATTAACGAAAGAATAGCAGCTTGACTCTAAAAAGTCTGTGGAAACTTTGCGAGTAATGTCTGTCTGAAAGCGGCTGTCAGACGGATAAAACACAACAACCCTGGGCTTTGCCAGGGTTGTTGTTGAAACCATACTAACCGCTGAGTCTACCGTCCTGTCATAACGAAGTGACCGCGCCGGTTCTTTTGGTAGCAGTCTTCCGAAGCCTCGCGACACTGCGGCCGTTCCTTGCCATAGCTGATCGGATTCATTCGTCCGGCATCGATGCCAAGCGAAATGAGGTAGTTCTTCACAGCATTGGCACGGCGGTCCCCCAAGCCCAAGTTGTATTCTTCACTGCCACGTTCGTCGCAATGACCTTCAATGCTGAACTTGACTCCAGAATTGGCCTTCAGGAAGCTGGCTGCATCAGCGAGGGTCGATTTCTGGTCATCACGAACGTCGGATTTGTCGTAGTCGAAATAGACATCGCGAACGTTCTTGGTGAACCCCTCTTCAAGGGTCTCCACACGAGGAGCTGGTGCAGGTGCGGGCGGCGGAGGAGGCGCAGTTACAGTGATCCGAGCGGTTGCCGTTGTGGTCCCACCTTCGCCTTTCGCCGAGAGGGTATAGGTTGTGGAAGAGCTCGGAGACACAGTTCGCGAGCCGCTGGTGCTCACATCGCCGATGCCTTGGTCGATGGAGACACTCGTGGCGCCGGTTGTCGTCCATGAGAGTGTTGACGACTGACCCCGTTCAATTGTGCTGGGATTCGCCGATAGGGTAGCGGTGGGTGCAGATGCTGGCGGAGGTGGTGGAGGCGGTGGTGGCGGCGCCACCGGAGCTTTCTTTTTGCAGCCTCCTGCGAGCATCAGCAACATCAGACACAGGACAATCGAGGCCCGGCTGAGATACTTCTGTGTGTTCATTTATCCTTCTCCTCCATGGAATTGTGTGGGTTTGATTTGGATCGTGAAGCGAACTGAAGAAGTGCCGCGCGTAGTGTAGTCGATACATTGCCGAAGTAAAACAGGAAAAATCACTTCTCGGGAAAATGTGACCAGCTCGGAGCCGTGTTTCGCCCGCTGCTGGTAATGGCTTTCTGTCGTGTACCATCGGCCAGCATGATGTAGATCTGTTTCGTTCCCGTTCGGTTCGATTCAAACGCAAGATGCCGACTGTCTGGCGACCAGACAGGGTGTTCGTTATTGCCCCCACTCCGCGTAAGCTGGAAAGGCTCGCCTTTAACCACGTCCATGATGAAGATATCGAAATTTCCCGTCAAAGCTTTACGCCAAGAAAATGCAATCAGGGCACCATCTGGACTCCACGATGGCCCGACAGCTTCGCCACCTTCAGTGACCAGACGCCGCACGTTCGCACCTTCGTCGTCCATCACGAAGATCTGCGGAGAACCACTGCGGTCCGAGACAAATGCCAGCTCACGCCCCGTCCTTGGATTCCAGGTCGGCGAAATATCGACACCGCGGCTGTTCGTCAGCCTTTTCAGATTGCGACCGCGAATGTCCGACACGTAGATCTCAGGGTCCTGCGTCTGGCTGGATGTAAAGGCGATTCGCTCTCCGTCGGGAGCCCAGGCAGGCGTTGTCGTCAAACCGCCAAAGCTGGGGAAGCTGAGCAATCGGTTATCAATGAGTGACTGAATGGACAGATCCGGATTACCACGACGATAGCTGGTGTAGGCGATTTTTGAGTTGTCGCGGGACCAGCGCGGAGTGAGTGAGATCGAACGGTGGTTGGTCACGGCGCGCTGGCCGTAACCATCGTAGTCCATCACCCAGATCTCCTTGTTCCCGGTTCGATCGGAGGCGAAGCAAATGGAGGTCTGGCCGACGCCTGGAATTCCGCCTCCGATCTTGAGAACAATCTCATCAGCAAACTTATGAGCCGCGGCGCGGACGCCGGGCTCATCAAGCGCGACACGATACCTCAGGCCCGCGATGGATTCCTGCGTGCTGACATCCACGAGCCGGCACTCCGCAACAAACTCTCCGCGGTCAGTGCTGGTATTGCCATAGGCCAGATCCTGCGCTTTGACCTCGTTCGACTGCCATTGTTCGTAAATCACTTCGAGCGGCTGTGAAGGAAGTTTCACCGGGTAAAAGCTTTTCGGAACCAAATCGAAGACACCCGACATGTCCAGATCGTTCCACAAAACCTCATTGAAGATACGGGTCATAGAAGCGAGTTGCGGGTCGGAGCCCCGCAGTTGAAAGTCTGCTACAGCCAAACGGGCCCGGACGCCAGTCTTCGTCCCGATTTCCACCTGAGCCTGCTGGGAAAAGTAATACTGAATGGAGGCAAAAAGGCCTGCCGCCACGAGCAGTGAAGAGAGCTTTTGTTTCATGAGAGAAGGTTCCTAGATTCTAGTGTTCTGATTCGCCTCGACGTCACACGATGCTGAGGCCAAGTTTAGAGATGCACTCTCGACTACAAACTTCGATCATCGCCGCGTACACAGAAGACGTCAGGGTCGCTCCTGATGCTGACTACCGGGAATACTCAAAGTAGAACTCCACCGTCAGGCGCGTTTCGCCTCCGGGCAAAGGAGGAAATCGAGAGGCACGAATGGCCCGTAAGCCCGATCGATCGAGCGAGGGGACTCCGCTGGATTCTTTCATTGATTCATTGGCGACGCTGCCGTCCCGCTGAATCTCAAAATAGATGTACGCCCGAGGCGCCGAACGTACATTGGCATCTACCATGCTGCGCTGCCAGTTTGCGCTGACAATGTCGCGAATCTGCCTGACGTACCAGCCATACTTCGATCCAAACATGCCATCGCCCACTCCGATGCCGCCTGAACCGCCCGCAGCACTGAACTGCGAGTAGGTGAAGCCGGGAGTTCCTCCTTCTCCGAACGGCACGACTTCCTTGGGCGGAGCGTTCTGGGCCATCTGTGGAGGTGCCTTCTGGGCAGGCCGCTCCTGCTTCTTGGGTTCTTTCTTCTTCTCCTCAATCTCGAAAGCTTTCGGATCTGGAACCTCAGGCGCTTTGACTTCTGTCTTCGCTGGTTCCGTCTGTCCCAGGCCTTTTGATTCCGAAGCAATCTTGGTCTCGGTGGTCATTTCTGGCTGTGGCAAATTCAAACCCCGAATGTTCTGGACCATTCCGACGGAAATCGCGCCGCCGCCGCCAGCGTTCGCATCTCCCCAAGGCTCCTTGGTGGAGCTGACGATACCTGGCAGAAAAAAGACTGAAAAAACCAACAAGACATGCGTGATGACCGATAGGACGAGAGTACGCCCTAAGGCTTCATGAGGCACTTCGAAGATCGTTGTTCGATGGGTTAGCATGTCCTGCCCATGAATTCCTCGGTGCTAGCGACTGGACTCTCGCTTTCGCGGGGATTGCAGCGGTTTCAAATAATGCCCAACCGACGTCCCACCTGGCCCATGACGTCGAGTGCACGCTGCAACTGGCCCTGGGTATGGGTTGCCGTCACAATCGTGCGAACCCTCGAACGGGCCTCGGGAACGGTAGGGAAGCCGATCCCCTGAGCAAACACTCCGTTGGCAAAGAGCTCGTCAGAGAAGCGCATGGCCAGATCGCCCTTGCCGACGATGATGGGAGTAATCGGCGTTTCACTTTGACCCGTATTGAAGCCTAACCGGTCCAGGCCGGCTTTAAAGAATCTTGTGTTCTGCCAGAGGCGCTCGATCCATTGTGGCTCTTCCTGAAGCACCTGAAAGGCTGCCAAACAGGATGCCGCCACGGCCGGTGGGTGCGAGGTGGAAAACAGGAAAGGGCGCGCCCGGTGATATAGGAAGTCGATCAGGTTTCGGCTCCCGCAGACGTAACCACCGAGAGAACCAATTGCTTTTGACAGCGTACCCACCTGAATATCGACGCGACCGTGCAGGTTGAAATGATCCACCGTGCCTCGCCCATCTTTGCCTAGAACACCGCTGGAGTGAGCGTCATCAACCATCAGAATGGCACCATACCGCTCTCCCAATTCAACCAGGTCAGGCAGCGGCGCAATGTCGCCATCCATGGAAAAAACTCCGTCTGTGATCAGCAGCTTCTTGCCCGGAAAGTGGGCAGTCTCCTTCAGTATCCCCTCCAAATGGTTGAGGTCTTTGTGAGGGAACACCCGAATCTCAGCCCGCGACAACCGGCAACCATCGATGATGCTCGCATGATTGAGTTCGTCGGAGATAATGAGATCACCCTTGCCAAGGATTGAAGAGACCGTTCCCGCATTGGCTGTGAATCCCGACTGAAAGACAACGCTGGCCTCCACCTGCTTGAAGCGCGCAATGGCCTCTTCCAATTCCAGGTGGATCTGCATCGTGCCAGCGATTGTCCGAACGGCTCCCGACCCAACGCCGAAAGTCTCCGTTGCCTGCTTGGCTGCATCCACCAGCCGAGGGTGCGTGTTCAAACCAAGATAGTTGTTCGATGACAGGTTGATGACGGAATGACCGTCAAAGCGACCTTCGGGGAGCTGCCGCCCCTCTAGGACGCGTAGGTTTCTGAAGAGGTGTTTTTGGCGAAGGTCGTCCAGCTCTTCAGAGAGGAAAGCGTCTAGAATGGCAGCCATCATTTAACCTGGGTGTATTTGGAAATGCTCTTCTCTCGAAAAGTTGGTTGCGGCAATAGTTGACGTGATCGTGAGGCGACCGGGGTGGTGAGTAAGGCTGATCTGCAGTTGAGCGGGTCGGCCATTCTCCAGAAGCCCTTTCAGTTGCTCTTGAAACAAGGTCGAGACTTTGCTGGCCATCCGGCTGGAGTCTTCACTCGCGAAGCCGCTTCTGGAGGCGGCTAGTAGAACAAAATCATGAAGAATCTTGTCGAAACCTTGGGCTACGGGGACGCTTAAACTCAAGTCGCCATCCATCTTAAACTGCGGAACACGCTCCATGTGTCGGCCCTCGTACCGATCTGATGGGCGCTATCTTAGCACAACGATTCCTCAATCTTGGCCAGGAATTGAACTGGGACCAGTCGGGCTTTTCGCCTTGTCTGGCTTGGTCGCTACGAGAAAATCCAAAGCGGATAGTTCACAAGCTGGCGAGTGACAAGTCCCATCAAGTATCCAACAGGCAACATCGCCACGATGGTGCTCACGGCCCCCAGAATCAGCTGTCCGGTCAATCGAAACACCAAGGCCCCGGCGAGGAACTGTCCAGCAATAAAACCCACATAAGGCAGGTAGTAGCCCGCCGCACCATGACTGCACCATGGACAGTGCGGTGGCAGGGCATTATGGACGTTGCAATGCGCTGCAGCCGTCGTCCAGAGCCATGAACAGCCGCACTTGAACAGAAGATCGCACACCGGAGGCATCAGCACCGACGCCGACACAATGGCGATAGCTCCAAGCAGCAGAAATTTCTTGAGAGTGGATGACGGGACCATGACGAAAAAAAGGCGGCCCATTCTAACACGGGCCGCCTGGGAGAGCAGGGAAGATGCTCTTAGTACATGTCGCCTCCGCCTCCATGAGGCATGGCAGGTTCCTTCTTCTTCTCGGGAATCTCCGAAATCAGAGCTTCTGTTGTTAGCAAGAGTCCGGCGACAGAGGCTGCGTTCTGCAGCGCTGTCCGCGTTACCTTGGCGGGATCGATGACGCCAGCGGCAATCAGGTCTTCAAAATCTCCTGTCTGCGCATTCAACCCGAAGGACTCCTTCTTCTCCGACTTTACTTGCTCCACCACGATGGAACCTTCTACGCCGGCGTTAAGTGCAATCTGGCGCAGAGGTTCTTCCAGAGAGCGGCGCACAATATCGACGCCGATTTGCTCATCCTCTCCCAGCTTCAGCTTGGCCACGGCTGGAATAGCACGAATGAAGGCGACACCGCCGCCTGCAACGATTCCTTCTTCAACTGCCGCGCGGGTGGCGTGCATGGCGTCTTCAACGCGCGCTTTCTTCTCTTTCAGCTCGGTTTCAGTCGCCGCGCCGACTTTGATCACGGCAACGCCCCCAACCAGCTTGGCAAGCCGCTCCTGGAGTTTTTCGCGATCGTAGTCGGAAGTCGTGTCTTCCACTTGGGCCCGGATCTGTTTCACCCGGCCTTCAATCTCCTTCGATTTGCCACCACCCTCGACAATCGTGGTGTTGTCCTTGTCGATCACAATGTGCTTGGCTCGACCCAAATCCTCGATCTTCAGGTTCTCCAGCTTCAGGCCCAAATCCTCGGTGATGGCTTTGCCACCCGTCAGAATCGCGATGTCTTCCAGCATCGCTTTGCGCCGGTCACCGAAGCCGGGTGCTTTCACTGCTGCCGCATTCAACGTGCCGCGGAGCTTGTTGACAACCAAGGTGGCGAGCGCTTCGCCCTCGACCTCCTCAGCAATGATCAGAAGCGGACGCCCCAGTTTGGCAACTTGTTCCAGTACAGGAAGCAGATCCTTCATGCTGCTGATCTTCTTCTCATGGATCAAGATCAGAGCGTCTTCTAAAACACATTCCATCCGGTCAGAGTCGGTTACGAAGTACGGGGAAAGATAGCCACGATCAAACTGCATGCCCTCGACGATGTCCAGCGTGGTCTCCATCGTCTTGGCCTCTTCAACGGTGATCACGCCGTCTTTGCCGACCTTGTTCATCGCTTCAGCGATGATGCTGCCAATCTTCGTGTCCCCATTTGCAGAGATGGTTCCCACTTGGGCAATCATGTCCCCCTTGACCGGCTTCGAGAGCCGCCGGATCTCGGACACCACTTCCTCCACGGCCCTTTCGATTCCGCGCTTCAAGGCCATCGGGTTTGCACCCGCGGCAACCGTCTTGCAACCTTCTCTAAAGATAGCCTGGGCCAGAACAGTAGCCGTCGTGGTGCCGTCGCCAGCCACATCGCTGGTTTTTGAAGCAACTTCACGAACCATCTGTGCTCCCATGTTCTCCAACCCATCCAGAAGCTCGATCTCTTTCGCCACTGTCACGCCGTCCTTGGTGATCGTCGGGGAGCCGAATTTCTTGCTCAGTACCACGTTGCGACCCTTGGGGCCCAAGGTGATTTTGACGGCGTCAGCGAGCTGATTCACACCCTTTAACAGGGCCTGCCGAGACGCTTCTCCAGAAACAATCTGCTTTGCCATGTAAGCCTCCTTTTCGTGTGTTTTTGAATCGAACTATTTGCTAGACGACTTCGAGCGGGTTGCACCTTCGGTAATGGCCAGGACTTCGTCCTCCCGAAGGATCAGCAGTTCCTCGCCGTCAAGCTTGACTTCGCTTCCCGTATACTTGCCGAACAGGATGTGATCGCCTGCCTTGACAGACATTTCCAGGCGGGCCCCGCTGTCAAGGATCTTTCCGTTTCCTACGGCGACCACAACGCCTTCCTGTGGCTTCTCTTTGGCGGTGTCTGGAATGATGATTCCACCCTTGGCTTGCTCGGCGGCATCAATCCGTCGGACCAGAATCCGGTCATGCAGAGGTCTGAGGCTCATACGCATTCTCCTAGTTCGGTAAAGATAAAGAGTTGTGGTTAGTATTATTAGCACTCATCTTGATCGAGTGCTAAAAACAAGCGCTGTTATAGTCAGGACAATCTTGTTTGTCAAGGGCCGAAATGTGCAGACGCGACCACCAGTGAAATCCACATGGCCCGGAAAGAAATGTCCAGTTGGAGCCTTCTGCCACACGGATGTCGGCGCCGGAAGGCGGAGTAATCACGTTCGATAAGGATTTTCGTCCTTGGTCTTGTCCTCGCTGTCTGTGCAAGGGGTAGAGAGTAGGAGGACGATCTTGAGAGAGCGGAAGCGATCTCCGGGGCGAGGGTCAGAATACAAGCCCAGCCAGCATCTATATCTACATAATATAAATTATCAGACGTTTTGTTGATGTAGTCCAGTGTGTACCCTTTCCTCAACCAGTCTATGAAGCCGCTGACTCACATCCAGTTTACGTGCTACTATCCCGCCACCTCTTGAGTCTTTGGCCTTCAACCCAATGCCGAAGCGAACTCTGACATGACCATTCTGAATCGCTACGTTTTCCGAGAACTGTTGGGTCCCTTCGTTTTGGGTTTGGTCGTTTTCAGCTTTGTCATCATCCCACGTCTGCCGGTTTCTAGCCGACCGCTTGAGTTGCTGGTTCAGAAGAATGTAACTCCTCAAGAGATACTTTTGATTCTTGGATATATCCTTCCAACAATACTGATGTTCTCTCTTCCGATGGCTGCACTACTGGCCATTTTGATCAGCTTTGGTCGGCTGTCAGCTGACAATGAAGTCACGGCTATCCGATCCAGCGGAGTCAGCATTCGACGGTTGGTGCCTCCCGTAGTGGTTTTTGCCTCTTTTGTCTTTCTTGCAGCACTTTTTAACAGCAACTATTGGCAACCACACTCGAACCAGAAATTGCGTGCAATCCGCAGTGAGATAGCGTTGAAGTCCATCAGCACCGCCATCCAGCCGGGCGTCTTCGAAGAGGGATTTTCCAACTTGGTGTTGTATATCCGAGATGCCACTCCGGACAAGTCGACTTGGAAGGGTGTGTTTCTGGCGGATATTTCCAAAAAGGACCAGCCCAAGATCACTATTGCTCAGACAGGCACTCTATTTAACGACACCCGGGAAAAGAAGCTCCAGCTCCACCTTTCCAATGGCGCCACCCATTCTGTTTCCAATCGGACCCAGGGCCTTTACGATTTGGCGACTTTCAACGAAACCGACATCCCGGTGGCCTCTCTAAACGGCTCGATGCAGGATCTCCAGGCACAGGCTCGGCGGCTCGCAGAAATGGATTCGGGGGAGCTTCTTGCACGTTGGCGGCTCGGAAGCAACGGCGCAAGCGACGAAGCGCAGAAGGAAAATCGTGAGCAGCTGGTGGAATTGAGTAAACGGATGGCGGTGCCGCTCGGCGTCATTATTTTTTCACTTCTGGCGGTGCCACTCGGCGTCATCTCCAAGAAGGGTGGCAAATCCTACGGGTTTGTCGTCAGCCTGGGAATCTTCTTGGTCTATTTTCTTCTGCTCTCTCTGGGTGAGGGTTTTGCCAAAAGTGGTCGCCTATCGCCGATTCTGGGCCCTTGGGTTGGTAACGTGGTGTTCCTGATTCTTGCGCTCTACTTGCTGGCGGTCTCGGAAAAGGAAACCGGTTGGTCTAGGTTGATCCGCCCGCTGTCGAAGATGTTAGCAGCTCTTTCCGCAAGATTTCGTTCACGGGAGGCTCAACTCCAGGCCCAAAACGGCAGCGCGAATCAAGTCGCAGGCAGGGGCGTCCGTTGGAGCGTGCCGCTGATTCTGGATAAGTATGTCATCTCTGGCTTTCTTAGGTATTTCCTACTGGTTCTCTCCTCCTTCGTGATTATCTTTATTGTCTTCACGTTCTTCGAACTGCTGGAAGACGTCGTCGCCAACCAAACTCCAATCCTGGTGGTGCTGAATTACTTTCGCTACTTGTTGCCCCAAATCGTCTTCTATATGCTCCCCATGAGCGTCCTCGTTGCCGTTCTCGTTAACTTTGGAGTGCTGGCGCGAACCTCACAAATCGTTGCCATGAAAGCTTCTGGCATCAGCCTTTACCGACTGGCGCTGTCTCTCATGGCCGTCACTCTGTTGATGAGCGGTCTGTCATTTGCCATGCAGGAGTACGTGTTGCCCGGCTGCAATCAAAAGCAGGATGCCCTCAGAGACGTTATCAAAGGCCGGCGCCCGCAGACTTACCTCAGGCCCGATCGAAAGTGCATGATGGGTGAGCAGAGCAAGATTTTCTACTACAACTTCTTTGACGAGCACCGAAACCTGTTCGGCGACCTTTCAGTCTTTGAGTTTGATCCCGCCAGCTTCGAAATCAAACGCAGAATCTATGCCACTCGGGCCAGTTGGGATGAAACCCACGGGACCTGGGTTCTGGAGGATGGATGGTCGCAAGTTTTTCGCGATCAGCGGGCCGTTGCGAAGGAGTTTGTTCGATTTGAACGGGAACGCTTCCCCGAGATCACAGAAGACCCGCGTTATTTCAAGAAAGAGGTCAAGCAGTCGAGCCAGATGAGCTACCTGGAACTGCGAAACTATATCGAGGATTTGAAACAAAGCGGCTTTGACGTCGTCCGCCTTACCGTGGCTCTGCACAAGAAACTATCGTTTCCGGTCATCAGCCTTATCATGTGCCTGATCGCGATTCCATTCTCGTTTTCCATGGGCAAAGCGAGGCTCTCTTTACGGTGTGGGATTGAGCATCATGATTGGCATCACGTACTGGGTAATGTTGGAATTCTTCGAACAGGTAGGTGGAGCTGGGAAACTACTACCCTTGCTGGCAGCATGGGCGCCCAATTTGATTTTTGGCGCCAGCGGAGTGTACTTCCTGTTTACGATTCGAACCTGAGGGAAATGCGAAGTTCAAAGTGCGAGGTCGAACTCCTCTGATTCTAGCGATTCGACATTCGCACTTCGTCAGTCACGTTCGAGTTACGTGCCTTCGGCCCAAGAGGCAAGGTACGCTTCTTGTTCCGTTGTTAGCACATCGATGAACGAGCCCATTGATTGCAGCTTGAGGCGGGCAATCTCCTTATCGATCGCCTGCGGAACCGCGTAGACCTTCTTTTCGAGCGACTTGTGATTCTTAGCCATGTATTCGGCCGAGAGTGCCTGATTGGCGAAGCTCATGTCCATCACGGACGCTGGATGTCCCTCAGCGCTTGCCAAGTTGATCAGTCTTCCCTCCCCGAGCAGGAAGATTTTCCGGCCGTCAGCAATCTGATATTCCTCAACGAACTCGCGGGCCTCCGTGTGGCTCTTCGACATCGACTCCAGAGCGGGAATGTCAATCTCGACATTAAAGTGACCTGAGTTGCAGATCACAGCACCGTCTTTCATAGCCTCGAAGTGTTCCTTCCGAATCACCTTTTTGTTGCCGGTAACGGTCACAAAGATATCGCCTAACGGAGCCGCTGCAGACATCGGCATCACGTAGAAACCATCCATGACGGCTTCGATGGCTTTCGTCGGATCGATCTCGGTCACAATCACTTTGGCGCCCATACCTCGCGCCCGCGAGGCCACCCCACGGCCGCACCACCCATAACCGGCCACTACAATATTCAGGCCGGCAATGAGCAGATTGGTGGCCCGAATCACACCATCGAGCGTGGACTGCCCTGTCCCATAGCGATTGTCGAACAGATGCTTGGTATCTGCATCGTTCACCGAGACAATGGGAAACATCAGCACGCCATCCTTAGCCATGCTGCGCAACCGGATAACGCCTGTCGTCGTTTCCTCGGTGCCGCCAACGATGTTGGGTAGAAGATCACGTCGGTTGGAGTGAATCGTGGAAACAAGATCGGCGCCGTCGTCCATCGTGATGTGGGGTTGATGATCAAGAGCCGCGGTGATGTGCGAATAGTAGGTCTTATTGTCTTCACCTTTGATTGCAAATACAGGAATACCGAAGTCCTGCACGAGCGAGGCAGCCACGTCGTCTTGTGTGCTCAGAGGATTCGAAGCACAAATCACAGCGTCGGCGCCACCATCCCGCAACGTTGTCATCAGATTCGCCGTCTCCGTAGTCACATGAAGGCATGCCGAGACTCTTAGGCCCGCCAGAGGCTTCTCCTTCAGGAAGCGCTTTCGAATCAGCTCAAGCACTGGCATCGAACGAGAGGCCCACTCGATGCGCTTTTTGCCCTTGGCTGCAAGCCCTAAATCTTTCACGTCTGCCTTTATGTTTGTTGCAGTTGCCATGATAGGTCGACTCCTAATTGGATTCGGACGGCTCGAAATGAAGGCCAGACAATAGCACGGAACATTAGGGGTGTAAAGAAACTGGCCCCCAACCCCAACACAGGGCTCTACCCCAGTCTTGAGTTGTCCCTCAAGCGCCTTGACATAGCTATCAGGGATGAACCTCGGCCAAGGAGGACCCTTCGAGCGGTGAGACGGGGTCGATAAACAGCCAGCAGACGGCGCCCACCAGATAAACGGCGGCACCGATGTAGAACGACATCATCCAGTTGTTGTTGGTTGCTTGCAGGACGTAACCGGTGATTACCGGGGCCAGGGCGCCCCCGAAGTTACCCATCATATTCATCGAGCCAGAGAGTGTGCCAGCGTACTTGCCGCCAATATCCATACACGCTCCCCAACTGCCAGGCATGACAAGGTCGTTGGAGAAGCTGGCGAATCCCATGAAAAGAGAAGCAATCACAGGGTCCTTGATGTGCCCGGAAATGAAAAGCAGAGCTGAAGCCATGCAAAACCCGAGAATCCCGAAGAAACGGCGAGTTTTGGTAAGGCTCCCGATTCTCCGCGCGACAATGGGAGAAATCCAGCCGCCGAAGAATGAGCCGATACCTCCGAAGAAGAGTGGAAGCCCGGCCAGGATCGCCGCTTTCTGCGGCTCAAGCTGATAGGACTCTTTGAGGTAGGTAGGCAACCAGGTGATGTAGAAATACCAGGGATAAGCCAGCGCTGCATACTGAAGCCATAATAGCCAAATGTTCGGGGAGAAACACAACTTGCGCCAAGGCACGTTCCCATGCCCCGAGGCGGTATGCTCGGCCCCTTTAAGCAAAGCGAGCTCGGCACTGTTCACACTCTTGTGGTCTTTGGGGTTGTCTCGATACCACCAAAAAAAGACCAGCGCCCAGACCACACCTAAAGCTCCAAAGAACTCAAAAGTCTGCCGCCAGCTCATGAAGTTATACATGTAGACGACCAGGAGCGGCGTGAATGCCCCTCCCCAGCGGGAACTCATCCAGGTGATGCCTTGGGCGCGCACTCGCTCGTCCTGAGGGAGCCAGGTGGTAAAGGCTTTCGTCAGATTGGGGTAGCAGCCTGCCTCGCCGGCCCCGAAAAGCGCGCGAACAACGACCAGCGACCCCAACCCCTTTACCCAACCCGTGGCGGCGGTGAAGAACGACCACCAGATCACAATCCGCATAAGCACGCGACGCGGTCCCATGTAGTCGGCCAGCCATCCTCCTGGGACCTCAAACAGTGCATAAGCCCAGGCAAAGGCCGACAGCGCCAGCCCCATGCTCGCTTTGTCCAAGCCCAAGTCCCGCATGATCAAAGGTGTGGCTTGGGAAATACAAACCCGGTCAATGTACGTGATGACCGAGAGTGTCACCGCAAAGACGATCACCCAATGCCGGGCGCGCGTTGGACGAGCACTTGAACGCTGTATCATGGGCGGAAATGACCTCGACTTGTGGAGAAGTACCATGCCGCCGAGAGTCTCGTGGCACGCCAGTATTATTTCAAGTCTTTTGGAAGCGGCTTGATTCTAGAGGCGCGGTTAGCATGCGTCAACACAATAATCCCCACACTCAAGAGTCCGTTGAGTTCTTGGGTCTGCAACACAGGGATGGGCTCCCATCGTGGGTAGTCGCTACAAGACAGTGCCTTTCGGGGACTGGACAACTCGGGTGGCTTCGCAACACGCTCGGTGGCTTATCTCGGCGAGGCGAATCCGGCAACCACGGTCCATGAAGAACCTCCGCTGCTTGCCACATTTCGTTGCGCGGGTTGTACCGGAAGTTGTTAGAATCCTCCGCGCTTTAGTGGCGAGCCAAGGGGCAAGGGTATCTGTTGTTCTGAGTCGACGCGTCGCCTTCGCTTCGGTAAGATCGATGAGATTTCCTTCCTGCTCGCCCTCTCACCGGCAGACACAATCGCCTGCGGCTTGGAATCCACAACCACTCACCCAACATCACTCATGACTCTTAGCCCTCGTATGCGCAGCAGTCGAATCTATCTCTCCGTGTTCTTGATCAGTGCTTCCATCCTGATGCTCGAGTTGGTATTGACGCGCATTTTTTCCGTCAAACTCTACTACCACTACGCCTTCATGGTGATTTCGCTGGCACTGTTGGGATCGGGTGCCAGCGGCGTATACGTCTATTTGTTTCCAAAATTCTTCCGGCCAGCGCGACTCCAAGCTCAACTTTTCATGTTCAGCTGTCTATTTGCTGCCTCGATTCCCTTGACATTGGGTTTTATCCTGAGACTTGACTTCCAATTCGACTTTACGCTGCGACAGCTCTGGCGAATTGTTCTGCTCTATGGCATTCCTGCAGTTCCCTTCTTCCTGGGTGGCTTGTGCCTTTCGCTAGCCATGACGCATTTTGCTGACAACATCAGCCGCCTTTACGGTTGTGATCTGGCCGGTGCGGCTTGCGGCTGCCTGCTCGTGATTCCTTTGCTCAATGTACTGGGTGGTCCGCAAGCCATGCTTGCGATCGCGGCGTTGGCAGCGGTTGCCTGTTGGTTCCTTGTCCCTGCAGGCTCTCCGAAAGTCTTCTATCTCCTTCCCCTGTTCCCTGTGATTCTGCTGAGCACTTCTCTCGTGTTGGAGCCGAGCCATCCGTGGCTGAAGCTGCGGTATGTTAAGGGTCGGGATGAGGGTGAAGCTCTTTTCACCAAGTGGAACTCGTCTTCGCGCATTACAGTCGTTCAGGTAAATAGGGACAGGAAAAACACCTGGATCATCATGGATGGCGACGCAGGCACCCTATTACCTGACTTCGAAGGCGACCTCGGGGCGTGGAGGTTCCTGCAAGGTCGGGTCTCTTCGCTGGCCTACCACATCAAGCCCTCAGCCCGGACGTTGATTGTAGGCCCGGGCGGAGGCATCGATGTTCTCACCGCCCTGACCTTCGGGACCCGCGATATCACCGGTGTAGAAATCAACCCGATCACCGTTGACGATGTGATGCGAGGGGCATTTCGAAACTTCACGGGCGACCTCTACTTTCGGCCTGAAGTGCAGATTCACGTCGAAGAGGGACGCAGCTTCATCCGCCGCGCAGCGAATCCCTATGACATCATCCAAGCCACGCTCGTAGACACCTGGGCTGCCACAGCTGCCGGCGCTTTTGCATTGACGGAAAACAACCTGTACACAGTTGAAGCTTTCCAAGACTACTTTGCGAAGCTCAAAGACGACGGGATTTTGACGTTTACGCGGTGGAACCTCGATCCTCCTCAGCAGGACTTGCGCCTCGTTTCACTGACGCGAGCGGCGATGCAGGAACTGGGACTGGCCAACCACGAACGCTCGATAGTTGTGGTTCGCGAAAAGCTCCAGCGCGAAGCGGTGGAATGCAACTTCCTCTTCAAGAAATCAGGATTTACAGATACGGAGGTACGGACGATCGAGGACGTGAGCCGCGCGAATGCCTTCGAAGTACTCTACACACCACTCACGCGACCCGACAACCCATTTACCAGGCTGATCACTGCCGAAGACCCAAAGAGTTTTTATCGTCACTATGCATACGATGTGGCTCCACCCCGCGACAACAGCCCGTTCTTTTTTCACACCGTAAGGCTACACCAGCTTTGGAGTTCATTGTTTCTATCGTGGGAATCCAAGAAAACAAACGTCGGCTTGCTAGTCCTTTTTGTTGTCTTCTTGGCAGCACTCAGTCTCGTAGTTCTCTTTATCCTCGTCCCTCTTTTCTGGTTTCGTAAGGATGCCCTCAATCGGCGGCAGGCCGGGCCCGAGGTTGGTTACTTTGTCTGCCTTGGGTTGGGTTTTATCCTGATTGAAATGACTCTAGTCCAGAAGTTCATTCTCTTTCTGGGTCGCCCGGTATATGCCCTTAGCATTGTTCTGTTTTCGACGTTGCTTTTTAGTGGTCTGGGGAGCTTCTGTTCAGCCCGATTGTCCAGCGAGAGCTTGCGGCGAAACATTTCCCTGATCTGCCTTGTGATAGCGGCGCTGACGCTTGTCTATCTTGCCGTGCTGCCGTTCTTTCTGTATCGCCTTGTTGGGTTGCCAACTGTGTTGAAAGCGTTGTTGTCGATCGCGTTTCTAGCACCCTTGGGCTTCGTAATGGGTATGCCGATGCCCCTCGGGATTAGCTGGCTGCGACAGACCGCTCCGACACTAATCCCATGGGCTTGGGGTATCAATGGAGCTGCCTCCGTCCTCGGTTCGATTCTCACCATGATGATCGCTGTTAGCCTTGGATTCAATCAGGCCTTGATTGTGGCGATCGGACTCTATATAACTGCCATAGCTTTCCTATACTGTGATTTGCCGTTCCACAACTCTCGGCGAAGACGCCATGATTCCCTGAGAATAGAGCCTGCAATCCGCCACTGAAAGTGGGAAACTTGGCAAAAAAGCATCAAGCCTCTGTGGGTTGACGCCGATATGAAACATCAAGGCGCATGCTTGCGAGAGGTAACATGGGAGACGGTACAAATTACCAGACTCAGATTGGGATTCAGGCAGCCAAGAAAGGCGCATGCTTCCCAGGTCTTGGACAGTTGTCCAACGGCGAGACGTTCAAGGGTACCGTAATCATTGCTCTGTTCAGCTTTTCTCTTGCTTTGCTTTTGCTCATGCTGGGGAACTCTGCTCCCAGAGTTCATGCCTGGCTCATCGCTCTCCTAGCAATAGTTCCACCTCTAATTTGGGGTATTTCCATTTACGATACCTATCGCGTGGCAATCGAACAGCGAAAGCGCGATGCGAAGCGCTTCGATGTACAGATCATGACGACACTACGTGGGCATGACTTGGCAAATAACGCGTTCGAAGAAGTGACCATGACCAAGAATATCAGTCGCTTAGGAGCATGCCTGACCCTCTCTCGATCGATGCACAAGGATAGCCCGGTATCCCTTGAGTTCGAGGGCCGCGAGAAAGTTCGCGGACGCGTAGTTTGGGCCCGACAGACCGGCAACGACCAGGAGCACCTGGTTGGCATGGAGTTGATGGCGCCCCTTAGGCACTTTGAGTAAGTTCCCTCAATCTTCTCCATCCCGCCATTTAACGCTTCAGCCTCAACACTATCGATCCACTTTCTCCTACAGGATGCTTGCGACTTGAGCTATCATTTGGGCAATCAGTCTCCCTGGAGAAAGCCATGAATACCACCCAACCGTCACAGGAATCTCTGGATCGTTTCTTTAAGGCCAACGAAGAATTGATGAGAATGGGGGAAACCTTCAGGGGGAATATCAACGTCGCTCTGGATGGCTTCAAGGTTCGAATGGAGGCATTTCTCAAGACCCACTTCATGGAGAAAGCCGTCGCCGAGATGCTAGCTCAAACGTTTTCTGAGTTTGAACGTGAAACTCGGAGCAATCTGGAGGGCATTAACCGCATTTGCACAGAGGGTGGCCAATGGTACGCGTTCTGCTTTGGGAGCGCTTTAGGTCGCCAAGTTCGAGCCACCTGCAAACCCAGACACCGATCAGGACGTCAAGGCTAAGACCAAGAGCGCTTCCTTAGGTTAAAGGAGTTTCAATGCAGAACAAGAAATTGAGCGAAGAGGAAGTTCAAAAATTCATGCAAGGTTGTGAAGACTTGATGCTGTTAGGAAACAAGTTCACAACAAGCATCCGTCAAGCTGTGACCGAGCTGAAAAGCACTTATGATCCGGCTCTCAAGTCGCAATACGTGGACAAGGTTGTCGTGGAGCTGCTAACCCGGTCGCTGCAGGATTTCGAAAAGAAAGTAGAGGCAAACCTGGAGGGTATCGAGAAGATTTGCACCAAAGGGGGAAAGTGGTTCTCGTTTTATCTTGGCCGCGCCGTTGAGAAGGAGTTTCCCGCGCAGCCAGCAACAGAACGAGCCTGCTGAGGTTCAGAAGTTCGAAACCAAGAGAGAGCCTACGCAGTTAACCATTCACCAGAGCCCTTTGGCGAAGAAAGCACGAGGCTAAGAGCTGAATCGCTAACGGAGATCAGTCTGCGGGTTTGCGTCCGTCGTCTGCTAGTCCGGGAGCTGGGTTAGGCCACGGACAAGCTTGGGACCTTACTCACCACTTCATCCAACTGCTTTGAATTCGTAAAGCCAATCGTAAAGCAATCGATGCAGTCGAGCTTGGCTGCATGTTCGATGGCACGGCTTGGGTCGTGGGATAGCTTTCCCTGCCCCATAATCTTCATCCCAATCACACCCTTTCCCGCTTTCTTCATCTCGCGCAGGACCGAAATCACTGTGGCTGGATCTGCGTCCATGTATGCCTGAATGGGGTTGATGCGGGCTAGGTCGACTTGAACCCAGGGATTCTGTGCCGCAACTTGCAGGGCTTCCAACGTGTGGCACGAGACTCCATGAGCTCGAATGATTCCCTTCTCGCGGGCTTCTTCCAGCGCATCCATGGCGCCCCGCCGCTCTTCAGGCCACTTTGCGCTCATCATGCAATGAAGCAGGACGATGTCGATGTAATCTGTGCCGAGTTCCTTTCGAAAACGATCCAGGTCAGCCCGCATTTGCGGTGCAGTTCGCGCATGCGTTTTTGTCAGCAAAACCAGCTTATCGCGGCCTACCTGCTTCGCTCCCGCATTCAGGCAAGCATGACTGCCGTATTGGTCAGCAGCCTCCCAAAAGTTGACGCCTTGGTCGAAGCTATAGACCAGTAGATCCGAGAATCCCTTCAAGCCCAGGCGAACCTGGTCTGAGGAATAGTTCGTTCCGCTGGTGCCGCTACCCATCGCCAGGCGGGAAAGCTTAATCCCCGTATTGCCCAAAACCACGCGGTCGGTTGCCGCCTTCTTTACCAGTGGAGCCGCCGAAAGCCAAGGGGCCCGATGAACGCCCGTCCACAAAGCGGCTGCCCCGGCTAACGTATGAGAAACGAATTGACGCCGATGGATTCTGCTCATAGATGTCCTCGTTGTTTGAAGAGTGGATTCACGATCCGTCTGAGTCTACCGCAAAACCTCCCTTCACATTCAGTGAAAATTGTGTCCTCGGCAGCCTGATAAGCAGCACGGATCTCGCGAATCGCCGCGAACGGCCGGCTCGATGAACCCGATTGTGTTCCCGTCGCTCAATCGAATAGAATCAACGCGCCGTCAGGTCAGATGGCGCCTGCAGCCAGCTGCGATATCTTCCAACCAATTCCTCAAGGAGCTCTCATGCCGAAGGCTAGTCAAAACACCATCATCAAAGAACTTCAGGAATCTTATCGAATGGAGTTGGAAACCGTAACAAACTACCTGGCAATTTCCATAGACTTGGACGGAGTTCGTGCGGAAGAGATCAAGAAAGCACTAGCCGCAGACATTACCGAGGAACTGATGCACGCCCGCCAGCTTGGAGAGAGGATCAAACAGCTAAGTGGCTTTGTTCCCGGATCCCTTGCCTTGAAGTTCGACCAGAAATGCTTGCAACCGCCGAAAGATACGACAGATGTTACAAGCGTCATCGAGGGTGTCATTGAAGCGGAAGAGGGTGCCATCAACCAGTACAACAAAATCATCCGCCTTTGCGATGGATTGGACTACGTCACACAAGATCTTTGTATCAGGTTACTGAGCTCGGAAGAGGCACACAAGATCATGTTCGTGGGTTTCTTAAAGGAGTACCGGAAGGCAAAATAACCATCCTCCCAGGCGAGCCGGTTTGTGGACTACGATAGGCAGCAAGAGGGCGAAGGTGAAGGGCGAGGCTACCGCTATCTGCATAGCGGTTCAGCATTTCGTAGCGCCGCAGGAGCCCTGCCCGGATGGGTTTTCTAGAGTTCCTTTAGCCGAAGATCCGTGGAATGCCTCACGCTCTTTCATTCCTGTGTTTCCAGATGCAGCTGCAAATCGCCCCCTGCCGACAGCTCGACCCGAAATGTTTGTAACGGCTCGCAATCGTTGCCGACGGGTCTTCCGGTTTCCAGATCGAACTTATAAGCATGAAGCGGGCAAATCACCTTCCCGGAACCAGTGATGCCGTCGGCCAGCAAGGCATTCTTGTGCGGACAAAATGCCTGCGTTGAAAATAGCCGCCCGTCGCGCGATCGAAACACCGCTATCTTCTGCCCTCCGACTTGAAAGGTCTTCCCCTCACCAACAGGAATCTGCGAAGCCGGACCGAGAGCATGAATCAAATTCTTGTTGGATTGGTTGGACAAAGGTGAACACCCTCCGAAGGAGATGGAAAGAAAACAGCCAGGCAACCCGCTAGCTGCGTTCAGGTCTCTGCGGGAACGAGCACATCCGAAAATTGAGCTGGATGCACTTGACGGATCGCTTCCTGCCAGGGGTCCCTATACGCGTCAACGGCCCTCTGGATCTCTTCATCCAGTCGCTGGCAGATACCCTCCGAATCATCCACGAGAAGCCTCCGTAGTCTCTCAATGCCAATGCGTTCCACAAAATCATAGGTTCTTTCCAGGTACTTGCCATTTTCCCGATAGTACTGCATGAAGCGGCCCATGAAGCTCAACACTTCCCCATGGGTGTCGACGACGCAGAGAATGTCTCCTTTTCGAACTCGCGACCCGGCGGCTCCCCCAATGTAGATCTCCCACCTTCCTCCCTCTATGGCTACTGCTCCAAGATCTTTAGTGGTCGCTTCGGAACAGTTTCGTGGACAGCCGGCGGTTGCGAGTTTCATTTTGTGCGGGGACTCGATGCCCTGAAAGCGTTTCTCGATTTCGATCCCTAAAGTCGTACTGTCCCCGACTCCATATCGGCAGAACTCAGTGCCTACGCATGTTTTGCAAGTCCGAAATGCCTTGGTGTACGCATGTCCGGACGGCATGCCGAGATCCTGCCAGACACTTGGCAGGTTTTCCTTGCTAATGCCAAGCAAGTCAATTCGCTGCCCACCCGTGATCTTGACCATGCGGACGTTGTACTTGTCTGCAACATCGGCAATCCGCCGCAGCTCCGCTGCGCTGGTCACGCCGCCGTAGATCCGAGGAACAACGCTGAATGTCCGGTCGTTCTGAACGTTTGCATGAACACGATCGTTGATGAAGCGCGCATCTCGCTCGTCGTCATAGTCTTTGCCCCACACGGTTTTCAGGAGGGACGCGAGGCCTGCCTTGCTGCCTGCGTCTTCCCTGCCTTCCGCCAAACCTCCAAAAACCTCGGAGACGCTTCGTAAATCCTGCTCCTTGATCGCTTGAATCAGGGCTGATTTCGTTAGCGGAACTCCCGGGACGTAATAGTGTGCCGAGGGATCCTCAACCATCAGGCCTTCGGACGCCATCTCAAGAATCGCCTGCACTTGCGGCTTGCAGGAGCCGCAGCCTGTACCAGCGCGAGTCGCCTCGCACAGCGACTTGAGGCTGCGGCAGCCACCTTGAATTGCTTGAACGAGCCTTCCTTTCGAAACGCCATTACAATTGCAAATCTGCGCGGAGTCCGGAACATAGGCCATCGTCAACGGTTTCGCCTCGCCAGACATGGGAAATAGCAGTTCCGCTCGATTCTCAGGCAGTTCGGAGCCTTGATCGAAGTACTGGTGCAGTGAGGCAGCGCGCAGCGAATCTCCCAAAAGGATAGCCCCTGCCAACTGGCCGTTCCGGATGATGAGCTTTTTATAGATGCCGCGTGACCGTTCGACGTAGCTGACTTCCTCGTCGCCAGGCTCCCGGGGTGCTTGTCCCCCATCACCGCCAGTTCGACTCCCATGACCTTCAGTTTGGCGGAAACCTTCGAACCGGGATAGCTCGCCTGAGGATTTCGGCCACTCAACCGGTCAGCCAGCACTGCGGTTTGCTCAAACAGCGGCGCCACCAATCCGTAAACTTGGTTGCGGTGCTGTGCGCACTCGCCCACCGCAAAGATCCTCAGGTCGTCTGGACAGTTCAGACCATCATCCACGACAATGCCGCGCTCTACTTTCAGGCCAGCCTCACGGGCAAGCTCGGTGTTGGCACGAATACCAGCCGAAATGACCACCATGTCACAATCGAGGCTCGTACCGTCCTTGAATTGCAACCCTGTCACGTGGTTGTCACCGAGAATTGCCGTAGTGGCTTTCTCGAGATGAACGTGCACGCCGAGGTGCTGGAGGGTCGTCCTAAGGACAGCACCAGCCTGGTCGTCGAGTTGGACCTCCATCAAGTGGCTCATCAAGTGGACCACATGTGTTTCAACTCCGAGGTTCAGCAGCCCACGGGCCGCCTCCAGCCCAAGGAGTCCTCCGCCGATCACGGCCGCTCTGCGGCATCGGCCGGCAAACTTGATGATGCCGTCGCAGTCTTGCAGCGTGCGAAAAAGAAATACCCCCTCCCTGAACCGGCCGGAACTTAGTCTGAGTCCTTCCAGCGGTGGAACGAACGGGCGGCTTCCGGTTGCAATCACCAGCCGATCATAGGATGCGCTGATGCCGTCGCCGGCCAACACCTGACGCCGGGCGCGGTCGATGGCCGATACTCGCACATCCGAATGCAGGCAAATTCCCTTCTCTGAATACCAGCTTAGGGGATTGATGAAGATCTCCTTTGGATCATGCGTCCCAGACAAGACACCCGAAAGCAGGATGCGGTTGTAGTTGCCATACGGCTCATCTCCGAACATGACAATCTGGTGCTGCTCGCCGCCTCCGCGTGCCAAAAGATCCTCCACGAAGCGAGCTCCGGCCATCCCATTCCCAATAACAACTAGTTGCTGTTTGGAAGACATCGCGAGTTCCTTTCTGTCAATCGTCCTCTTTGCCATGTTCGTCCTGGTGTTCTGCCGGTAGCTTCTCAACACATAAGGGACAAAAACGATCGTCTTTCATCAACAGTGGCGGGTGAGTCCAACCCTATCGCGGCATCAGCACGTACCCAATGAGCTTGCAAGCCAGGGCGCAACAGAGTCCGGATGCCACAACGGTCGGTAGAATGAACAACTGCTTCCCTCCCAAATAACCTTCGAGCGCAGCGGTCAGCATCAGGAACTGCAGGAAAAGAAGGATGAATACGCACAGCATGACGGCGTAAATCGACGCCATCTGCGGCGCTCGATGCTTGTGAGATACATGACGGTCTATCCCACTCTCCCGGTAGCCCATAGTTCGTCTCCTCTCTTCTCAATCAGAATTCGCGGCAACGGTCGTGGCGGAGGCCCAGCCAGTACGCGCCCATCGTCAGAACTGAAGAATCCCTCATGGCAGGGACAGTAGAGTCTTCGGGACTCGGCCTGAAAATGGACTGGGCAGCCCAGGTGGGTACAACTCTGGCTGAATGCAACGAATCGCTCGCTATCGACGCGCACCAAGAGGCAGGCGTCGCTCGGGCCCGGGTAGTTGAAAACCAGGCTGCCGCCAACAGTCAAAGCACTCGCGTTCGCCACTCGGATTTCAGGAAAGGATTGCTGGCCTGGCTTCTGAAGCAGACCCAACGTGGACACTGTCGCATTGGCAGCGAAAGTGGCACATGACACCAAAACAAGCGACTTGGTGAATTCCCGGCGTGTCACAAAGTGATCGTCGGTCCATGCAATCGGGAAATCTTCCTTCCATGCTGGCGAATCAGACATCGGTTACTCCTCTGAGAATCCCCCTTTCCAAAGGGGGAAAGAAGGCGAAACGACTCAGTCGTGAAGCCTTCAGGGGGTTGTCGTGAGCGGTTTGGGAAGGCCGGTCTTGACAACGCACTCCTAACCCCCCCTGAAGTCCCCCCTTCTCCAAGAGGGGACGCTGTTTTCATCGAAAGTGGCGCTGCAACGCGGCATGAAAACTCGCTTGAAAATCAGTTTGGAGTTCAAGCTTTAGCTTGCATGAAGTGGAAGACAGCCTTAAGGCCGAACTCTAAACCTCTGTAAATCGTCCTCATCGTCGTGCGAATTCTCCGTTCATGTCGCCTCAACAGCACGCACTCTAGCTACTTCATAAACGCGGCCACATCCAGTTCCAACTCGGTTTCTTCGGCAGGCAGCATCATTTGAACCTTTGTTTGTACGATCTGTGGGCCGAATACAAATGTGCTTCGGGCCTGCATTTGTCTTTGCCGCTCGATATCACTTTTGAGTCCATAGGCAAGCGCACCGCTCGGACAGACCGTCGCGCACATCGGTCGCTTTCCCGCCGAGGTTCGGTCGTAGCACATGTCGCACTTCATCATCTGGTCGAAATCCACGACGTAGCGCGGCACCCCAAATGGGCAGGCAAGCACGCAGTTGGAACAGCCAATGCAGCGCGGCTTTAGAGCCGACTGCACAACCCCATCCGGGGTCTTCTTGATCGCATCGGCAGGACACACCTTGGCGCAGGCTGGATCCTCGCAGTGCATGCACACCACGGGCACAGTTTGAGGCGACTCTGCACGGTCCACGTATTCCAGGTGGATCATGGAGATGCCACGGTGCGTTTCACATTCAGCGCAAGCGTGATAGCAGGCTTGACAGCCAATGCAGCGCGACGGATCAATAAAGAACTGCATCTGTGGATCAATCATTGAGCCTCAGTTGATCGCCGTATCGTTGTCGAGCAACCATGCACCCCAGTCGTCGTCTGGTTCGTCTTCGTCGTTCACTGGCTCATCCACGTCATAGAAGGTGTCATCCTCGTCCATACTGCCTCCTCTTATCTGATGAAGACCCCTTGTGGTTGTATCGCTATGCCTTGGCAATCTGTACCGCGCACACCTTGAACTCTGGAATCTTCGAAATCGGATCGAGCGCATTGTTCGTCAATCGGTTTGCTGACTTCTCGTCGGCCCAGTGGTAGGGAATAAAGACCGTATCCGGGCGAATCGTTTTCAGCACTTGACAGCGCAATGTCACACTCCCGCGGCGGCTCCACACACGAACCGAGTCACCGTCGACAATTCCCCGTTTCTCTGCCAGGGCCGGGTGCAGCTCCAGGAGGGGTTCGGGATACTGCTGAACAAGGGGCCCAATCCGGCGCGTTTGCGTGCCGCTCAGGAATTGCGACACGACACGGCCCGTAGTCAGAATCACCGGGTACTCACGGTCTGTATCCTCGGCCGGAGGCCGATACTCCACGGCGTTGAACCGCGCTTTCCCATCCGCGTGATAGAACCTTCCGGCCTCATACAGCCTAGGTGTGCCGGGATGGGTCAGCGAGGGGCATGGCCAGAACAGCCCGTAGTTGCTTTCGATTCTGTGGTAGGTCATTCCTGAGTAGTCACAGACCGAGCCGCTGGAAACGTGGCACAGCTCCCGGAAGATGTCTTCGACGCCTGCGTATGGGAACTGCTCGAATGGCACAAAACGCCGGGCGAGGTCGCAGACAATCTCCCAATCGGCGCGGGCGTTCGCCGGTGGCTCGACAGCTTTCTGGATGCGCACAACCCTGCCTTCAGCCGTCGTCACGGTGCCTTCGTCCTCTTCATGTAGGGATCCGGCAAGAACCACGTCAGCATGTCTTGCAGTTTCCGATAGGAAGAAATCGATAACCCCAAAGAACTCGAGTTTGTCCAGAGCCTTGCGCGTATGTTCAGCGTCCGGCAGCGACACCAACGGGTTGAAGCAAATCGACAACAGGCCTCGAATTTCTCCCCGGTGAATGGCTGCCATCATTTCTGTCGAAGCCATGCCAGAGTGCGGCAGATCCGATTCCTTCACTTTCCATCGCTCGGCAACAATCTGGCGATCCATGGGGTTTTCGATATCGCGAGCACCCGGGAGCTGATTGCAGCGCTGGCCATGTTCCCGCCCTCCCTGCCCGTTACCCTGGCCCGTTATCGTGGAGTAACCACAGCCGGGTCTGCCTATCTTTCCAGTAGCGAGGACGAGGTTTATGCACGCCAGGCAGTTTTCGGTGCCCTTGCTGTGGTGTTCAATACCGCGGGCATGAAGCAGCATTCCAGTCTCAGCCGTCGCCCACCATTCCGCGGCCTGAACTACAGCCCGTGATGGAATGCCGCAGATCTCTGCCACTCGTGCGGGAGTGTAGGGCGCAACCGCTTGACGCACCGCTTCAAATCCGGAGGTGTGTTTTTCGACGAATTCGTCGTCGACCCAGCCGTGCTCCAGGCAAACATGCAACAGACCGTTCATCAGTGCACTATCGCGCCCCGGCTTAATAGGGATGAAAAGATCGGCGGTGCGTGCAATAGGAGTCATCCTGGGATCGACCACAATAATCCGCGCGCCATTGTCCCGAGCTCTCCAGATGTAGTCCGTAAGAATCGGGAAACACTCTCCTATGTTCGTTCCGGCCAAGATGAGACATTTGGCCAACGGGATATCACTCCAAGGATTGGCAGCGCGATCAATCCCAAAAGCCAGCTTGTTTGCAGTTCCTGCTGACACCATGCAGAGCCTGCCGTTGTAGTCGATGTGCCGCGTTCCCAGCGCGACTCGCGCAAACTTTCCCATCAGGTAGGCTTTCTCGTTCGTTAGTGATGCTCCTGAAAGCACGGCGAAAGCATCCTTTCCGTACTTTCCTTGAATCCGTTTAACGTTCTCAACAACCCGATCGTTCGCCTCCGTCCAGCTTGCCTCGCGAAATCCACTGCTGGTGCGCACTAACGGGGAAAGCAGCCGGTCTGGATGGCTCGCCTGTAAGTAACGCTTCACGCCTTTCGGGCAAAGCATTCCTCGGTTGACCGGAAAGTCTTCCCACGGTTCAAAACCAGTCACCTGGTTGTCTTTGACTTTGAGCTGAATCCCGCACTGCACACCGCAGAAGCAGCAATGGGTCTTCACCAGGCGGTCCGGCTCCTCACTTTGGTTCCAGCCTCCAGGCGGTAAGTCATGAAGGTGGGGCCCGTACAGCGCGATGAGTTCAGAAATGGGTTGCGGAATCTGTGCCATTGAATCAGTTCACCAGAGCCCTGCTGAAATCCGCCAGCGATGCTGAATCTGCTTCCGTGCCTTGCTCAGACTGCTGAATGTCTTTCTCGGTCAAAACCGTGCCGCGGCTTCTAGCGATCACTTGTGCTTGTGAAAATCCAATCAATCTCCGCCGGCAGCGGGGGCAAATGTCGGCGTAATGCCCCACACCCCCGTTCAAATGCCAGTCCAAACCCACTTCCGCCAGCACCGTCTTAAGATCCTGCACGTGCATCGCTCCTGCGAATGCCTCCTTGCATGTGCGGCACGTCGCGGACGGCTTCACTGCGTTGGCTCGCTTATAGATGGCAACGCTGAGTTGGGCGGGACGTTGGAAGATATGGAAGAACTTTCCAAAAGGGAGGTAAAGCAACGTGGCTACTACCGTCAGTGCATGGATCAGCGAGATGGCGGCGTAACCATAGCCGTGCAGGGCGTGCGTGCTGAAGGTGAGCATTAGACCCGTCACGGCAATCGCCAGCAAGAGGAGTAGCGGTACGATATCGTTGCCGAATTGCTGTCGTGCAATTGAGCCGGGATCCTTCAACCGCCGCCGCAGGGCTAGCGAGACACCCGCGATGACCATGACCGCTGAAACGTTCAGGAGGTTAAAGATCACATAGCGCTTGATTGAAGCGACGTGAAACTCGTCGACCATCAAGCCAAACAGGAACACCCGGTAGATTAGAGGGTCATCGGGTCGCGTTTCGAAATGGACCCATCCAAAGACGAGCGGGAAGGTCACGGCGGTGGCCAACAGGCATCCCCAGGCAAAGCAGAAATGAGCAAACCACCGCATCTGGCTGCGCTTTCGAATGAAATTCTGCGCCAGCAGGTTTGACCCGGTGCCCCGGCCCAACAGTGCCAGGTTTCGCCAGATCTGACCCCGTTCAAACATTAGGTGCCAACCGCGGCGCCAGTAAACCCGTGTGGCAGGACGCTGTAGCCAGACCGCGTAGCGATAAGCAACGCCAAACGCGGCAAACAGAGTTCCAAATGTGTAGGTAAGTAACGCCGGGTCGTAGTCACGCAGCCTGCGCGAACCGGTCAAAATGCCAAGGAACATCAGGGTCATGGCGCAAAGACCAGCGGCAGCCCCGCGGGCATCAAGCGAGCGAACGAACCTAAGCATTGATTGGCTCCTCAATCTTCGCATCAGCGCGGTGGGAATCTGCCTCGACGTTTTGTGAAGCATGGTGCTCCAGAAAATCGATGACCCGGCGGCGGTATCGGTAATAGGCAGAATGCTCCAGGACCTCTGTCCTCACACGCGGCCTACCAAAGGCGACTTCCAGTACCTCGCCCAACGTTGCACCGGGCCCGTCCGTCATCAGCAAAATCCGATCGGAAAGATACAGAGCTTCGTCCACATCGTGCGTTACCATCACCACAGTCTTGCGGCTTCTCTCCCAGACCTGAAGCAGGACGTCCTGCAACTCAAAGCGCGTCAACGAATCAAGCATGCCGAAGGGTTCGTCGAGCAACAAAAACCGAGGGTCCAATGTCAGGGCCCGGGCAATGGCCACCCGTTGTTGCGTGCCGAGAGAAAGTTCGACGGGATGGTGGTTTGCCACTTCTTCAACACCGACCAGCGCCAGATACTTCCGAGCGTGTTCTCGTTGCTCCCGTTTGGAAAGATTCGGAAGTGCCTGCACTGCAGCAAGTGTCGTGTTCTCCAAAGCGGTAAACCATGGAAGCAGGCAGGGTGATTGGAAAACAACGCCTCGGTCTGTTCCAGGCGCCAAGACTTCTTTGCCGTCAATGCAAACGCCGCCGGTCGTGGCTTGTTGCAACCCGGCGATAATGGAAAGGACTGTGGACTTGCCGCATCCGGAGTGTCCAACGATGGAAACAAACTCGCCGGAGCCGATCTTGACACTAAAATCCTTCACTGCTGGAAAGACTCCAGCGCTTGTTTCAAAGCTTTTGCTCAGGGAACTGATTTCGAGGGGATGCATCATGAGTCACCTTCCGTGACCGCCGAAGCAACAGCCACGTGCGGTTGAATCAGTGCGGGCGACGGCATTCTCACCGCGGAAGTCGCTGTCAGGACTCCCGTCAGGCTTTCGACTATATGCGAGCGTATTCGGACTACTGCTTCGTCGTGCATAAGTTGAGCGGCACTCCTTGGTTTGCTGAGCGGCACTTCCACCGGAACACCCAATGTGGCACGCGGCCCGCGCGTCAACGGCACAATGCGGTCAGAAAGCAGAATCGCCTCATCAACGTTATTCGTGATCATCAGTGTCGTCACCGTTCTTCCGGCTTCGCGACAAAGCCTGCCTAGTTCCTGTTGAAGGTTGGCACGCGTGAGTGCGTCCAATGCGCCAAAGGGTTCGTCCAGGAAGAGGACAGTGGGTTCAACAGCGAATGCTCGTGCGATGGCCACGCGTTGTCGCATTCCACCCGAGAGTTGTCCGGGACGTTTTTGCAGCGCCTTGCCGAGCCCGACCATTTCCAGATAGCGCACGGAGTGTTCATGCTGGCGTTCACGAGACCAGCGGGGAAACATGCCTTCCACTGCCAGACGCACGTTCTCCAATGCGGAGAACCAAGGCAGGAGCGAGTAGTTCTGAAAAACGATAGACGCCTGGGCGGAGAACTTGGTGACGAGATCTCCGGCTAGCCTGATCTGACCGCGGTCAGCAGCCAGCAATCCAGCCGCGATGGCCAGCAACGTGGACTTTCCAGATCCGGTGTAACCGACGATTGAAAGAAACTCTCCTTCCTCAACAAACAAGTTGATGTTGTCAAGAACCTCTCGACGGACTCTTCCAGAATGAAAGGTCTTGGCCACGTTTCTCAGTTCAATGAAGGCCACGTTGGTTCCTTTTGGTTATCGCTTCCGACAGTTACGCTTCCAATCAGGAACACTTAAATCGATCTCAGGCGGGCTTCCACAAGACCCATCATTCGATCGAGTACAAACCCCACCAAGCCGATGGCGAGGATGCACAGCAGGATATGTGCATAAATCAGGCTGTTGTATTCCTGCCACAGAAAACCCCCGATACCCGGAGTCCCCGTCAGCATTTCGCTGGCGACAATCACGAGCCAGGCAATGCCGAGACTCAACCGATAGCCCGTGAAGATGTGTGGCAGCGTGGCTGGTAACAGAATCTTGACAAAGGTTTTGGTTTTCGAAAGCCGGAGGACTTTGGCCACATTCCAGTAGTCCTGAGGAATGGAGCGCACTCCAGCCATAGTGTTCAAGACCGTTGGCCACATGGAACAAAGGGCAATCGCAAATAACGCTGCCGGTTCTGAACTTTGAAACAGCACCAAGCCGAGCGGCAGCCAGGCTAGGGGCGAGATCGGCCTCAGAATTTGAATCACCGGATCCAGCATTCGGTGGAAACTTGTCGAGAGTCCGACCAAAAACCCCAAAGGCGTGGCCAAACCAATTCCGAGCGTGAAACCCTTTGCAACTCTTTCCAGGCTGTAGAGTGTCAGCAGGCCAATTCCTTGGTCGGTTTCGCCCCTTTTTTCGAATGGTTTCAGAACGTAGAGCTTGCTCTCTTCCCAAGACCGCCATGGTGAAGGCAGGTCCTTGGACACGTAAACGCTGGCCAGCCACCAAAGGACCCCCACCATCAGGAGTCCCAAACAAGGAAGGAAGAAGTTGAGAATGCGCTGTCCGGACATGAAATCAGTCTCCTTCGGGCTTTATTTCGAAATCGCAGTTACTTATCGCTCTTAAGCGAGGCTATTCACGGCAAAACTTCGTGCATACTTCTCCGGGTCGGCGGGATCAAAGCTGCCGTCGAAGAACTTCTCTTTTTGCATGTCCAGCACCTTGGGCGTGACGCCGATCTCTTTCATTGCTTCGAGATAAAGATCCGTGCGAACAACCTTCTTGACGATCCCTTGATAGTCGGGCACTGCCTTGACGAAGCCCCAGCGGCGGAACTGGCTCAGCCACCAAAGTCCAAAAGACCTGCGCGGTGCGTTACATTCACGAGCGGAGAAGGTCATGCTCCAGGGGTCCTGCTCACTCCTGCCGTCTCCATACTCGTACTTGCCCTGCAGGCGCGACAGAATGACCTCCTTGGGACAGTTGATATAGCTGGCCTGTGACACGGCTTCTGCCACGCGCGGGCGATTCTCCACCTTGTCGATATAGAGGCTGGATTCGTGCAACGCTTTGAGAATGGCTTTCACCGTTCGCGGATTCCGAAGCGCAAAGTCCTCGGTAAAAGCGCAAACTTTTTCAGGATGGTCACGCCAAATCTGCTGGGTGGTTACGGCTGTGTAACCGATGCCATCCGTGATGGCGCGTTGGTTCCACGGTTCTCCGACACAAAAGCCGTCCATTTTCCCAACTTTCATGTTTGCCACCATCTGTGGAGGAGGAATGGTGATCAAACTGACGTCCTTGTCGGGATGAATCCCGCCCGACGCCAACCAGTAGCGCATCCACATGGCATGGGTCCCTGGTGGAAAGGTCATCGCAAAGGTCATGGGCTTGCCGGAGGCTTTCGCCTGATCAACGATCGGCTTCAGTTGTGCCGCCGTCTTCGCGGGGTTCAGCTTACTGGCAAGGGTAATCGCCTGCCCGTTCCGATTGAGCAACCAGGGAATGACCATGGGCTTCACAGGTGAACCTGCCAGCCCCATCGTCGAAGCGAATGGCATGCCGAACAACATATGTGTTGCCTGGTTTTCACCCAGGCTGAGCTTGTCACGGATAACAGCCCATGAGGCCTCCTTTGAGATCACAGACTCAATCCCATACTTCTTGAAGTACCCGAGTTCATGGGCCATCACGATGGAAGCGCAGTCTGTGAGCGCGATGATCCCGAATCGGATCTGAGAGACCTCCGGTCCTCCGTTGGCATATACGCTGCCAACCCAGCCGTCAGGAAGGCCCGACAGAAGTCCGGCGATGGCAGATCCGGAGGCCTGCTGAAGAAACTTTCTTCGTGTGGTTGACATGTTTTCTCCTGAATCTCTCGTCTAGACAGAGAAGACCTCCAACCAGGAGGTCCTCAAAACAAATAGTTCACTGAGACAAATGGAAATCCATACGCACTGCCAGGAGTCGTGTTTTTCAGGAAAGTTCCGGGAAAGAGATACGCGTACCCTCCGGCGATCTGAATCGTCTTGCTGGTGTTCCAGAGAGCTTGTACGTCCAACTCCTGTCCGACGAATCGACCTGCCGAGCCATCAGCCACGCGAACAATCAAGGCGCCGTTCACACCGTAGAGACCATCATGCCGGTCGGCCAGCCAGAAGGAGTGATAGCTGCTGCTCAACAGCCACTTGGGCGCGGGTTTCAATTCAATACCGGATCGAAGATGATGAATGTTTCGCCAGCCGATCTGGTCTGCCAATCCGGTCTTGTCGTGGGGCGTCGGGTAAAGTTGATCGAATGTTCCAAGCACCCCGTCGCCCGGATTCTTGTCGCCTGAAGCGTAGTTGTATTCCAGGATGAAGCGTGGCTTGTAAGGCAAACGATCTATCGTCCGGCCCAGCAGCCAATGCCCCGCCCAGGCTCGCACCTGGTCAGTCCCCACTGAACCACGCTGGTTGGCCATCTCGATGCTGTAATCGAAGGCCGCCGGCAACTTCCCTGCCCAACGAAAACCGACGGTCTTGTGATCCAGATTGCCCAGACCACCCAGCTCCAAGCGGAGCCTCGGTGCCAATCGCCATAGCAAATAGGGTTCAATGACGGCTTGCGGCACCAGCTTCTCAATCCCTCCGTACAATCCATGGAAGTTGTTACCGTCTGCCCGTTTGTTGAACTCACCTTCGCGTACGTTTACGACAGACGAAGCAAAGGCGTCGAGCCGATAGCCCTTGTGCCGGAATGTGGCGCGCACTGCGTCGAAACTCCGCGCTGTATTCAGCCAGCTCACATGACCGATCAGACGTTGCTCGCCAAAGACAAGCTCCTGACGTCCAACCCGCAAACCGATGGGTTTCTTTTCACTGTCGCCAAGCTCGACATACGCCATTCGCAAATCGAAGGTGTCTTCAAAAGGCGGCGCGTCCGGACTTGTGTTCTTGCCAAAAACTTGCGCATCCTGCGCTTGAAACTGAAACTTCATCCAGCCGGTCGGTTTGATCCCGAGATTCAAGCGAACGCGTGTCAGCATGTACAAATCGTCGTTATCCTGGCGAAAGCCGCCACCAGAGAAGCCCTCCAGCCGCGAACGCAATTCGCCACCGATGCTGAGCCAATCCGGCAGGCGTTCATTCACATACTCGGAAACCACGGAGTTCTTTGCCGCGGGCGGAGGTTGCGCAAAAACTCGCTCCGTTTCAAAGCCACCAAGGCAACAACAAACCAACAACACGGCGCTGCAGTGCTTCATGGGAACCTCCATGTAAGAGTCGAGGTGTACGAGCAGGCGCCGGAACGGCAAAAGAAAAGGCGCCCCAGGGTAGCCAACACTATGACTACTCCAGGACGCCTTGGTCCTTGGAAGGGTTAAGCAAAGCTGGTGAAGGACGGGTTCACTCAGCCTTTATGAGTTCGTACCGCTTGGTACTGGCGGCAAATGTAGGGAAACCTCTAACAGACTACAAATTGATTCTTTTGATGGAATGAATAAAGGATTCTGATGCAAGCCCAATTGCCCAGAAAAGCAAACGACAGAGACACAGTGGCACGGAGAATGAGTATGTGCGAATGTCGAAGTGTGAAGTACGAAGCTCGCTGGTTTCTAGCTGGCGAGCGAGATCGCATCGACCGGACCCAAAACAACAAACGCCAAGGGTCGCAAAGAGCGCCAAGACCTCGCCTGCTGAAGCCCTTTCTAGACATACTCGCGTACTTCGACATTGGCCGATTAGTTCTTATTCTCCGTGGCCTCAGTGTCTCTGAGGTCTGCTTTTTGGTTTTGGGCCAGCTCACACGGCCGGTTTGACGTTACACTGAGTTCTGTCACACACGAACACCAACAGTCGCAGAAGGAGCTTTCATGAAAGCCATTATTCTCCGCGAATTGGGAGAGCCCGAGAAGCTTCAAATGGAGTCTGTACCCGATCCCGGCCTTGGGCCGGAAGAAGTGCTCATAAGTCTCAAAGCGGCAGCATTGAACCATCGTGACATCTGGATTCGCACCGGCCGCTACGCTGGCATCAAGCTGCCCATTATTCTGGGCTCCGATGGGGCGGGAGAAGTTCTCGAGGTTGGTACAAGCGTTGATCGAAGCCTACAGGGACGTCCAGTGGTCATCTATCCAGCGATGAATTGGGGGACTGACCATAGAGCACCAGGACCTGCGTTCAAAATCCTGGGCTTGCCAGATAACGGGACGTATGCACAACTCATCGCTGTGCCAGCAACCCATGTTTTTCCGAAACCTGCTTCGCTGTCATTCGAGGAATCCGCTGCTCTTCCTCTGGCGCTGCTCACTGCCTACCGAGCACTGATGACCCGAGCCCAGATCCAGGCTCGGGAGAACTGCCTAATCACAGGCATCGGCGGTGGGGTGGCCAGCTTCTTGGTGCAATTGGCGGTGGCAAGCGGAGCTCGGGTCCTGGTGACTTCTGGTAGCGAAGCCAAGCTTGAGCGCGCCCGAGAAATGGGAGCCGCAGGGGGCGCTAACTATCACACGCCCGACTGGGGAAAGAAGATCACTGAGCTCTGCGACGGCCGCGGGTTGCAAGTCGTCATCGACAGCGCGGGTGGAGAGACCTTCGAGCAGGCCCTCGATGTGGTCTCGCCCGGGGGACGTGTAGTCACGTATGGTGCCACCACAGGTCCTGCGCGGCAGGTGGAAGTGCGGCGGATCTTCTGGAAGCAATTGAACATCATGGGATCGACAATGGGGACGGCGCAGGAGTTTGGAGCCGCGCTGAAATTCTATGAAGCGAACCACCTGCGACCGGTCATCGACCAAGTGGTTCCTTTGTCCGAGGCGCCGGCAGCGCATCGACGCATGGAGCAAGGAGGTCAATTCGGAAAGATTGTACTGAAGATTGAGTGAAGTGCGAATTTCGAAGTGCGAAGCTAGCTAATTTGGAGCGAGCGACATCTTACCGCCGACTCTTGGCGGTCTTTGCGTCCTTGGCGGTTCAAACAAATGCAAATAGACCAAATCTTGAACCTCGCTGCCGCCAAGTCAACCAGTGTGTAGCCGGTGGGTTGGGTTTCGTGAACATGACAGGCTTTTGAGGTTTGCCGTTATTAGCTCTTGCTTCTGCTTCACAATTTGTACTTCGACCTTCGCACTTGCTCTGCGTGCCTCTGTGGTTTGCCTTTCCCTCACTTCTCAATCTGTGGTGATCTGGACCCGGTGCTTCTCCAGCAACTCTCCGGTCGCAGTCTGTACTGAAGCCACGGATCTCTGGTAACCGAGTTGTGCCTGCACAAGGACCAGCTCCGCTTGCACCAACTGAGTCTGGGCGTCGAGAACGAAGAACACCGGTTGGGTTCCAAGCTCATACTTGCGCTGCTCAGCTTCCAAATTCTTCTGCATAAGGTCGCGTGAGAGACGTGCAGCTGTCATGGAGAGCTTGGACTGCTCCAACTGATGGACGGCATTGCGCACCTCCAGAGTGATTGCCTGTTCCAAAGAGCGTAGCTGGTAAAGGCTGCGCCGTTTGCCGACCAGCGCAGTCCCCAAGTCTGCCTGAACGCCCCTGTCCTTTACTGGCAGGCGCAATTGCAAGCTAAACCCATAAGCCGGAAAATCGAAGCCGCGCAACTGACGCAGAGCGTCTCCCAGGCCACCCTGGCTGATAACAATGGGAGGCAGGGTATCCGGATCGATCTGATTCCCTCCCCGTCCACTCGACGAATAGAATCCTTGGAGAGTCAAGTCTGGTTGAAGGTTGTGGTGCGCCAACTTGATGCTGGTGTCATCATTGGCCAACTGCTGACGAACCGACTCTAACTCAGGCCGTTTCTGCATGGCTCGCGCCAACGCCTCAGTCGAGTCAATCGCGAATAAGTCGCTGCCCGGTTCGGAGGGTTCGACGAGTTCCAAGTCAAGCGGACTCACTGTCGGATCGAGGTCTGCGCCTAGGATTCGTCGCATTGCGTCTTCAACCTGCTTTAGGTTGTACTCTGACTGAATCACCGCAACCCGCCGGCTTGCCACTTGAGACTCAGAACGATAGATGTCGAGCGGCGGCAAGGCGCCTAATTCCAAGGCTCGCTTGTTCTGCCGGTAAAATGCTTCCGCCAGTTCCAAGGAATTCTGGAGGACTTTGAGGTTCTCCCTCGTTTGAATGACCGTCCAATACTGGTCCACTGCGCGAAAAAGAGAGTCGTTGACTGAAGCCTCAAAGTCAGCCAGGGACCGCTTCACGTTCCGTTGGGCAATCACGATGGGTGCACGGTTCGGAAAGAACCCGCGGTTCCGAAGTAACGGCTGCGCCAACGAAACGTTCATCGTGGTGGTCAGAGAAGGATTGAACAGCGTAAACACGCTGTTGTTCGACTGCCTGTTGGCGTTGAATGAAAATGTGCCACGCGTGCCCGTTTCGAAGAGCTGGCTCAAACTAAACAGTGAGTTCTGGCTCAGATTGCTCAGCGTAGGAGCGCCTTCCAATTCTGAAATGGTCGGCGTTGTCTGCCGGTTGGCGTTGAAGCTGGAGAACAGAAACGGATCAAACGGCTGGTATGAGCGCAATACTGAATACTTGATTCCTTCGTACTGCAATTGGTTCAGTTTGACCTCGGTGTTGTTCAACAGAGTCAGCCGGATGGCGTCTTCCAAGGTCAATCGCAAGCGCCCACTGATCACGTAGTCGCGTAACTTCTCCGGGCCGGGAATTGTTTCCGGAATCGGCTGCGCAGACCAGACGCGTCGGAAATAGTCGGGTGTTGGGAAAGTTTGTGCTATCCCGTCAGTGGCCTTAAGGCTCAACAGCAAAAAGGCTACCGCGGAGACGCAGAGGCGCAGAGGCCGATTGCAGACCTTGAGGTGCATCTGCATTGAGTAGATGAACGCGAACAGACGAGTTGATACTGGCCGATTTGAGTTGGTCATAGACAGTACAGAAATGTTTAGTTGGGGAGTGAATGGTCTTGGCGGACTCTAAGAGCTTTTCTCTGCGTCTCCGCGTCTCTGCCTTAAGGATTCTGGGAAGCCTCACTCGTACCGGATGGCTTCCACGGGATCCAGTCGTGCGGCTTTCTTAGCGGGATAAATGCCGAAGACCAAACCCACGGAGACTGAAACAAGAAACGCCAGGATGATCGATGTGGCGGTAACGATGGTAGACCAGCCAGCCAGCATGGCGATCAGCCGGGACATGCCAAATCCAAAGCCGATGCCCATCAATCCGCCGACAAACGAGATCAGCATGGCCTCGATGAGAAACTGGCGGATGATGTCCTTTTGGCGAGCGCCCAGTGCGCGACGGATGCCGATTTCGCGGGTTCTTTCGAGGATGCTGGCCAGCATAATGTTCATGATGCCGATGCCGCCCACGAGCAGCGAAATAGAAGCAATGGCCACCATCACCATGTCAAAAATGCGCTGTGTGCGCCGCTGCTCAGCCAGCAATTCCGCCGGTACAATTACGCTGAAGTCTCCGGCACCACGATGCGCTGTGTTCAGGATGCCACGAACCAGATCTGCGGCAGATACGCTGTCTGCCTGGGGTTCCATCTGGAGATAGAGACCATCAATCTCATCCTTCATCCAGCTCATGTTGTCTTCGGTACGAAAGATGGCCGAATTCAACGGAACGTAAACTAGATTGTTGCGGTCCTGGGTGGGAATGCCAGCCATTTCCGTCTGGGCACTGATTTGCGGACCCACGATACCAATCACCCGATACCACTGCTCGTTGACTTTCACGTACTTTCCGAGGGCTTCGTCGTATCCAAAGAGGTTCACTTTGGCACCCTCGCCCAGGACGCATACGGGCGCAGAGCGATCGTCTTCCTCCTGGGCAAAGAAGCGGCCCTCGGCAACACGCAGGCCCCCAATACGCTGATAGTTTGCGCTGACGCCAAACACGGCCGGGAAATCACGCTGCGGCTTGGGAAACAGCTTCGAGGGAATGAAGCGCTTCCGTCCGGTCGCTGCCGAGATTCCATTCACATTGGCGCGAATCACGCGCAGGTCCTGGAACGACAATCCCTGGGAGAGTTTTCGTACCTTCTGCATTTCCTGCCAGTTGTTGGCTTCACGCGCTTCGACAATCAGGTTCCGCACACCCAACTGCTCGATGAATGCCATGACCTTCTGCTGGGCTCCGGCTCCAATCGAAAGCATGGAAACCACGGCGGCCACACCGAAAATCATGCCCAACATCGTCAACAGTGTGCGCAGCTTGTGAGCAACAAGATTCTGGAAACCGAGCCGGAAATCGGGCAGGAACTGCCGCCATCCCGGCATCGTGAGCTTCTCAGCAGCTGGCAGTTTGCGAATCATCGGCTCGCTCCTGGCGTCAACGGACCACTGGCGCTGCCTGTCTTCTTCACCGCGTCATCTGGGTTCACAAGTGCGACAACCGTTCCCTCGTTCAATCCTTCAACAACCACCTGGCTCTCGTTGCGTGCCTTGATCTTTACCTCCTGCGCCAGGAAGTCGCTGCCGGTTCTTACGTAAACAAGCGGTTTGCCGTCTTTCTCGAAAAGGGCCTGCCGCGGCAGATACAACGCATCCTTCACCACTTCACCTGTAATTGTCACTTGTGCCGTAACTCCAGGGCGAATACTCGGGTCGGCTTCGCTGAGTTGGAATGTGGCATCGAATCGGCGCATGTCACCCATGGACCAGTCGCGGGCAGCCATTCCGGCGACGGTTTTCGTCTTGCCGCCAAAGGTCTTTCCCGGAATTGCGTCTATGAGCACATGGATCGGTTGGCCGGTATTAAAGTTCGCCCGGTCGCTTTCGTTCACCTTCGACGAAATCTCCATCTCGTCCACGGCGTGTACTTGAACAACCTGACGTCCAGGGAAAACCTGATCGCCCTCGCGATAGTCAGGCATCTGGAGGCCAAAGTTTGGACCGCCCATGGCGTCGCGATTCTCCTTTACAGCCACCAGGCCTGCGATGGGCGTTGTCACCCGCATGTTCTCAATATTCTTCTGCGCCTGCTGCATCATCAAGAGAGCTTTATTCCGTTTTTCCTGGAGTACCTTCTCGCTGGCCTGGTTCGACGCCGCGTGCGACTTGATATCCTGCTCCAGCTGTTCCAACCGCCGTTTGGTTTCCTCAAGAGTTAGCAAATTTTTCTTCGCGTCAATCGCACTCACCAACTCGTTGCGACTCACTTCCAGCTCCGCACGGCGCACTTCGTAGCGGGCCTTTAGAAGAGCGACTTTGTCCTGTGCTGCTTGAACAATGCTATCCGCCTTCCCTTTGGCAATTTCTTGCTCTGCCTGCTGCAACTCGTAGCGGTTCTGCTCCAGAATATGCTCCTGGTCGCTTGGATCGAACTCAATCAATACGTCGTTCGCTTCAACATGCGACCCTGTTTTCGCCAGTTTCACGATTTGCAGTGCCCCGCCAACCGCGGGGGCTACCAAGGTCGCACTACGCACCGCGCGCAATTCTCCATAGGTGTGGATTTTCATTTCCACATTGCCGCGCTTCAGAGCCACCGTGGGCACTTCGCGCTCAGGACGCTTCATTTGATTGAGAGCGACAACTGCGCCCGCTCCAAGAGCGATGAGAACAAGCAAGGCCAGGACAATCGAAATGGTTTTGCGAATTTTCATTGATGATCAGGATTTCAAATACCAACTTGGCAATTCGACATTCGTACTTCGCGATTCGCACTTCGTCACATCTGCCCCTCAGGTGTAGGGTCCTTCAGCGCCACTTTCTCTCCGGGAGTCAGTCCTTTTGCGATCCAGAGCTGCGAGCCCGAGCGTCGTGTGATCTCGATGACACGCTCCTCGAATACTGTCCCCTTCAAAACATACGCCACGCTGCGGCCCTTTCTCTGGAACGATGCTTCAGCAGGAATCAGAATTACATTCGGCACACGCTCGACAGCAATACGCGCCGTGGCACTCATTCCGGGCCGGATTTTCGGATCGCTATCTCGGAGTTGCAGAGCCGTGTCAAAATTCTTTGGTGGAGGCCAGGTAGAAACATCCAGTTTGGCCAGTGGGCTGATGTCGACAAGAGTGGCATCAAAGTCTTTGGCGGGGATGGCGTCAATCCTCACGATCGCCGTCTGCCCGGTTTTCAATCGGCCCCGTTCCGTTTCCTCCACCCGCCCGGTGACGCGCACGCTGGTCAGATCCGGCAACTCGACAATGCCAGCTCCCGGCCACGCCCGGTCGCCCTCCTTGAATTCTGGAGCGCTACCCCAGTTCACTTGTGCGCGCCAATTGGGCATGAGAGTTACCATGCCATCGACGGGTGCCTTGAGAGACATAGCCGCAATGCTTCGCTCTGCCTCGCGGACTTCAAACGTCGCTTTTTCTTTCTTCTGCTTTTGGATTTCGACGTCGGCGTTGGCGGATGACTCGTCGGACTTCAGCTTGATCCCAACTTCTTGCAACTTGTGTCCTGCATCGCTCAACGCGATTTTGGCTTTCTCGCCTTCGATCTCGGCAAGAATCTCCTGCTTGGAGACCTCCAGCTTGGCGCGCTCAACGTCATAGGTGTTTTTGGTAAGTTGGGTCTTGTTTTCTTCGTCCTTCAGACGGGCTTGTGCCCGGATTTTTTCGATTTCACCTTCGGCTGTCTTCAATTCGGAGAGCTTTTGGTCCAACGTTCGCTGCAACGTGCTGGTATCGAACAGGACCACGACCTCCCCTTTCTTCACCTGGGTGCCATTTTTCACGAGCCGAATGATTTGAATGTCGCCCGCACCAGAGGGCGCGGTGAGCACAATTGACCTGAGCGCCTTAAGTTCACCGCGCACCTGTACGTTCTCCACGAACTCCCCCCGCTTGACTTCGGCCATATTGACTTTAGGGGCGGCTTTTGGCATCCGCAGCTTGAATGTACTCACACCCGCGAGAACCAAGAGGCCAGCGGCAACCATCACCCAGCGGCGGCGTTTGCTCAAAACCAGCAAGAGAGCGTTCATGATGCCCTTCCTTCCTGCGCCTGCAAGTGCCGCAGAACAACGGTTCCCGGCTCAAGACCGGATTGAATCACCACCTCAAAATCGCTCATCGCTCCCAAGTCTACTTTCCGCGATTCGAAACCGAACACGTTCTTGACACGAACGAAAGACTGCCCGTTCTCGGACGAGACTGCGTCTCGTGGCACAACGATGGCGTTTGGAATGCGTTCAAGTTCCACGTCCACGGCGGCAGATAGATCTGGAATCAGCTTGGGATCAGACCCCTCGATGGAGAACAGTGAAACGAACGTGTACATTTTCTGCGAGAAATTGCTTTTCAGGCCGATCGGCGCAATCTGTTCAAGCTTGCCCTTGAATTGCAGTTCTGGATATGCGTCAAGAATCACCTGCACGGACTGTGCGACTTTGAGATAAGACAAATCGGACTGATTGATGCGCGAACGGACCTGCATTAGGGCTGGATTCACCACTTGAAGGATTGGCAAGCCCGGCCGAACCTCTTCCCCCTCCAACACCTCATCCATGCGCCCGCCTTTCCAAATGGAGCTCACAACGGCCAATCCGTCCAGCGGGGCACGAATACTCATCTTTTCAGAGTTGCCCTCGGCATAGCGCATCGCGGCCTTGGCGCGGTCACGCTGGATCTCCAGGACTTTTAGCTCGGCGGTGGCCGCACGCTTCTTCAGTTCGAGGGTTTCCAGCAACTGCTGATGGTTGGCTTTGGCTTCTTCAAGGTATTGACGGTTCTTCTCAGCGTCGATTTTTGAAACGATCTCGTTCTTCCGCATATCCAAAGCGGCCTTTTCAACTGCATTCTCGGCCTGTTTCAGCTCCGATTCGTCTTTGGCTCGGGCAGCTTGTTGATCCGCTTGCTTCTTGGCGATCTGTTGCTCGAAGTCGAGAAACTCAGCTCGCCTGTCAAGCGACGCCTTGATCTGACCCTGGCGGTCAAACTCCACAAGCAGGTCACCTTTCTTCACCAGCGTTCCCGAGCGAATCAGGGTTGTAATGACCAGAGGCGCACTGCCTCCGCCACCAAATCCACCGCCGCCACCACCACCGCCCCCTCCCCCAGTCCCAGTACCCGTGGGACCTGAACTCGCCAACCGGGGCGCAGTCACCGTATAAGCTTGAACCGCTTCGACGATTCCGTGGATGCGCAGTTTGTGCACGAAATCCCGGCGTTCTGCCTTGATTGTGCTAAGCGCAGGCGTGCCCGCCAGCCATGGCATCCGATCGTCGTTGATGCCAGTACCGCCAGCCTATCAGCCCAAGCAGAACCAAAACCGCCAGAGGGACTACGAATTTTCGTTTTGCAGACAACGGGTGGGACCATCCGTATCTTAATAATAGCGTGTCTCTGAATTAGACGTTGCAAGGCCCAAAAAGTTTTAGAAAAAATCACTTACGGGGAATTTGGCGTCAGATTTTACCCACAATTGAAGTTTCAAATACGCCAAGAACTATGCAACCGAAATAGGGAGAATCCAGAGAGTCCGAGATCCGGGTGATCGTTTGAAGACCCGATTTGTCATGCTGGCATAGGCCCACTAGATGCCTTCCGCTAGAAAACGTTGCTTGAGCTCTAGTCATAAGCCTCTACTTCGTGAACCGGTCAATCGTTGGCGGCAAGCTGAACAGATCCGAACCGGAGTGCTACAAGAACCACCTGCCCCTCCACTGCAACACAGCCAGTTCTTATAAGCTTGACTCACCATCTTTTAATGGTCTTCTAACCACATTCTTATAAACCCTTTATGACTTCCTTAGGTCCCGGAGTTTACCGTATTCACGGTGACTGGAGATCTCGGGCAGATGCGAGGCGTAAAAGGATGTCGATTCATTCGGATCGTCTAGGTGGTCAATTGTTCCAACAGGTGGTGTTGACTGCAACCACCGCAAGAGTTCGCTTTCGCAGCAGTGTTAAGAACGCTGGCGCGATCTTTCGAGAGCGCGTGATTCTGTTCATGAACGACATCGACCTGTTCACCTCTCTCTGTTTAGCTCGGTTCATCCTATGGAGGCGAACCCGCAAAAAACTCTGACTGAGATCTCTGGATCGAAGGTCAGTGCGCGGCAGCGACCTGCTTTGACTGGAGGGCTTATGAGCTGGGAAGTAATCACCGGATTGATCGCTTTTGTCTCGCTTTGGTACCTGACTTACGTGCTGCTCAGACCTCACAAGCTCCGGTGATCCCGTAATGAGTCAGCAGGGAGATCACCAGGCGATGACCGCAACTCCTTTTCTATTTGGCGAAACACCAAGAAGTGGCAGCAAATGCGCGACTCAAGCTTAAGCTGGGCCGCTTGGAGGAAACGCATGCTGGACCTCATCTTTATCATCTTAGTCTTGTTCTTTTTTGCCCTTTCCTTTTGGTACGTCGTCTTTTGTGAGCGGGTTTAAACAGAAAGGAGGTAGGTATGAACTTGGAATACTTGATCAGCGGGCTTATCACGGTGGCTCTGCTGGTGTACTTGACATACGCGCTGCTGAAGCCGGAGAAGTTTTGACCCACAGTCGAGTCCGGCCACCCGGAGTGAGTGTGAGCAATTTGAAAGAACTGGTGCCTGCCAGCAGATAAGGAGAAACAATGACAGCCAATGGCTTTCTGCAGCTTGCGATCTATTTCCTGGCCATTCTTGCGGTGACCAAACCACTGGGGCTCTTCATGGCTAAGATCTTCTCGGGAGAGCCAACGCTGATCGGGAGAATCCTGCGTCCCGTGGAGCGATTGATCTACCGCATCTGCCGAGTCGAGGAAAGCCAGGAACAGCACTGGACGGCCTATACGGCTGCCATGCTGATGTTCAATCTGGCTGGCCTGTTACTACTCTATGCGTTCGAGCGGCTTCAGTATTTTCTGCCGCACAACCCGCAAGGATTCGCCGGTGTGGCGCCGACTTCGCCTTCAATACGGCGGTCAGCTTCACCACCAACACGAACTGGCAGGCCTACTCGGGCGAGTCCACCATGAGTTACCTGACGCAAATGGCCGCGCTTGCCTATCACAACTTTGTATCAGCGGCGACCGGCATCGCTTTGGCTGTGGCTTTCATTCGTGGCATTGCTCGCCGGGCAGCCACCACCTTGGGGAACTTCTGGGTTGACTTGACTCGCACCACGCTCTACGTCCTGCTGCCGTTCTGCATTGTCGGGGCGCTTGTTCTGGTTTCGCAAGGGGTCGTTCAAAACTTCAGCCCTTACACGAAAGCAACCCTGGTCGAACCGCAAAAGATCGAGAAGACAGGTGAGAATGGCGCAAAGACGACAGAAACCGTCACAGAGCAGACGATCGCTCAGGGACCCGTTGCTTCCCAAGAGATTATTAAGGAGCTCGGCACGAACGGTGGCGGCTTTTTCAATGCCAACTCAGCTCATCCGTATGAAAACCCCACTCCGCTGACTAACTTCATCGAGATGTTTGCCATTTTTGCTATCGGAGCAAGCCTGACATACACATTGGGACGGATGACCGGCAACCAGAAGCATGGCTGGGCGGTGTTTGCCGCCATGGCAGTCCTTTTTCTGGGTGGTTTCTTTGTTTCTTACTATTTCGAGGCTCAAGGTAATCCAATTTTCAATCAGCACGGGATCTCTCAAACCGCTAGCGAAGTTCCTGGAAAGGAGCAATCGGGCGGGAATATGGAGGGCAAAGAAGTCCGCTTCGGCATCATGAATTCAGCTCTCTGGGCTACTGTGACCACCGATGCTTCTTGTGGTGCTATCAATTCCTGGCACGACTCTTTCACCCCGCTGGGCGGAATGATCCCTCTGCTGAACATCATGCTGGGCGAGATCATCTTTGGCGGCGTCGGTGCCGGGATGTACGGGATGCTGGTGATGGTCGTTCTGACCGTCTTTATTGCTGGACTGATGGTTGGGCGCACTCCCGAGTACCTGGGCAAAAAGATCGAGGCTAAAGACGTCAAGATGGCGATGCTCTACGTGCTGATATTCGCCTTGTCCATCCTGGGTTTCAGCGCCTGGTCCAGTGTGGCCGACTATGGAACGGCAACCCTCAACAACAATGGGCCGCACGGCCTTTCGGAAATCGTCTACGCCTACACCTCGGCGACCGGCAACAACGGTTCAGCCTTCGCCGGAATTGGTGTCAACACTCACTGGTACAACACAACGTTGGGATTGGCGATGCTGTTTGGGCGGTTCTTCATGATCATCCCGATGATGGCAATTGCCGGTAGTCTGGCCAGCAAAAAGGCAGCGCCTCCATCGGCAGGCACCTTCCCTGTCCATACGCCTCTGTTCGTAGGCTTGCTCGTCGGCGTGATCTTGATTGTGGGGGCGTTGACGTTCTTCCCGATGCTGTCGTTGGGCCCCATCGTGGAGCATTTTCTGATGAACGCAGGCACGACGCTTTGATTTGTTTGTTGGAGTTTCTATTGAACATTTGTCCCCCTTTTCCAAGGCGGACGCCGCATTTCTCCCCCTTGCGAAGCGAATAAGGGGGAGATCAAGAGGGGGTGATCTAGCACCGGAGACCCCCTCGCGCCTCAGGCGCGGTCCCCCTTGCCAAGGGGGACAAACCACTAGGAGAGAACATGGCAGAGACAGCACAGAAGCGACCCTTGTTTGATCCCCCCATTGTGAAGCGGGCGATTAAGGACTCCTTCAAAAAGTTAGACCCGCGATGGGTAGCGCGTAACCCAGTGATGTTTGTGGTTGAAATTGGGAGTCTGTTGACGACGCTGCTGATCGTCCGCGACATCGCCACTGGGCATACGGAGAATCTGCTCTTCACCAGCCAGGTTGCTTTCTGGCTGTGGTTCACCGTCATCTTTGCCAATTTCGCTGAGGCAATGGCGGAAGGGCGTGGCAAGGCTCAGGCCGACACCCTTCGCAAAACCAAGACGGAAACGCTAGGTCATCGGATCGTGCAGGATAAGACTCCGGGAATTGCGGGTGTCAGGATCGAAACTGTTCCTGCGCCACAGCTTCGCAAAGGCGACTTGGTGCTCGTTAAGGCGGGAGAATTCATCCCGGGCGACGGTGAAGTAATCGAAGGTGTGGCTTCGGTGGATGAATCGGCAATTACTGGTGAGAGCGCTCCGGTGATTCGTGAGTCGGGTGGAGACCGCTCAGCCGTCACGGGCGGCACCAAAGTCCTCTCCGATTGGATCAAGGTCCGCATCACTTCCAATCCAGGTGAGACTTTCCTGGATCGCATGATCGCTTTGGTGGAAGGTGCAGAACGGCAGAAAACGCCGAACGAGATTGCCTTAAATATTCTGCTCGCTGGGCTGACGATTGTATTCGTCTTTGCAGTCGTAAGCCTGCTTCCGTACGCCATCTACAGCGTAGGAGCCGCTAAGGCAGCCGGTGTTTTCGCCGAAGCTGCTCCGCCTTCAATCACCGTGCTGGTCGCCCTACTGGTCTGCCTGATCCCCACCACCATCGGCGGACTCTTGTCAGCCATCGGTATCGCGGGAATGGATCGCGTCATCCAACACAACGTGCTGGCAATGTCGGGCCGGGCTGTAGAGGCAGCGGGCGACGTGAACACTCTGCTGCTCGATAAGACTGGAACGATTACGTTGGGAAATCGCCAGGCCGTCGAGTTTACTCCCTTGCCAGGAATCAAGGAGAGTGAACTGGCCGACGCCGCGCAACTGTCCAGTCTGTCCGATGAGACACCCGAAGGCCGCTCCATCGTGGTGCTGGCTAAATCGAAGTATGGCTTGAGAGGGCGGGAAGTCGGACAACACGAAGCCCGTTTCATTCCCTTTTCCGCACAGACTCGCATGTCGGGTGTCGATTTCAATGGTCGCTCGGTTCGCAAGGGAGCCCATGACGCAGTTGTTGAGTTTGTCAATTCTCAGGGAGGCACTATTCCTGGGGAGCTCAAAGCAGCCGTTGAACAGATCTCCAGAACCGGGGGTACTCCCCTCGTGGTTGCGGAGGGAAGAAAGGCACTGGGAGTGATCCACCTCAAAGATATCGTCAAGGGTGGGATGCGTGAACGATTTGTGCAGCTAAGAAAGATGGGCATCAAAACAGTGATGATCACGGGCGACAATCCACTGACCGCCGCGGCCATTGCTGCAGAAGCTGGAGTGGATGACTTTCTAGCCGAAGCCAAGCCAGAAGACAAGATGGCCCTGATTCGCCGCGAACAAGCCGAGGGCAAGCTGGTCGCCATGACTGGAGACGGAACCAACGATGCACCGGCGCTGGCTCAGTCTGACGTTGGCGTGGCCATGAATACGGGAACCATGGCCGCTAAGGAAGCAGGCAACATGGTCGATCTGGACTCGAATCCGACCAAGCTGATCGAAATTGTTGAGATCGGCAAACAACTACTGATGACGCGTGGCGCGTTGACGACCTTTTCTATTGCCAATGACGTCGCGAAGTACTTCGCCATCATTCCAGCGATGTTTGCTGGTTTGTACGCTCTGGCTGGTTCAAAGGAAGGGCCGCTTTCAGCGCTCAACGTGATGGGACTGCAGACTCCGGAATCCGCGATCTTGTCAGCCGTGATTTTCAACGCCTTGATCATTATCGCGCTCGTTCCCTTGGCCTTACGCGGGATCAAGTACCGCCCTCTGGGAGCGGCTGCAGTTCTAAGACGCAACATCTTCATCTATGGCGTCGGCGGTGTGATCATTCCGTTCATTGGAATCAAGATCATTGACGTGATCATCACCGCGGTGGGCTTGGCGTAGCGAGGTGGTAGGGCCGCGCTGCGGCGCGGCCGCGAGGGGGAACCTAGACGGACGCGGAGCACCGCGTCCCTACCGGATCAGGTTTAGGGCCGATTTTCAGGAGAACACATGAATCTCATCAAACATATTTATCCAGCTTTAGCCATGACCGTTGTCCTGACCGTGCTTACTGGGATCATCTATCCTTATGCGATCACGGGTCTGGCATACGTTCTATTCAAGGACAAAGCGCAGGGAAGTTTGATTGTGCGAGACGGCAAGGTCGTAGGATCTCGCTTGATCGGGCAACCCTTTGTTGGACCAGGCTACTTCCATTCGCGGCCGTCCGCGGCTGGGAGCGGTTATGACGGGACGGCTTCCGCCGGCACGAATCTAGGCCCTACCAGTAAGAAGCTGATGGAGCAGATGGTGCAGCCAGCCGCTGAACAGCGGCGCGCGGAAAATCCAAACTCGCCAGTGCCAATCGATCTTGTCACTGCGTCAGCCTCAGGGCTGGACCCGCACATCACCCCCGCGGCGGCTGAGTTTCAAGTGCCACGCATTAGTCGCGAACGAAAGATCAGCGAAGAGGAAGTGCGGCGGCTTGTTCAAAAACACACAGAAGGCCGGACGCTAGGGATCCTGGGTGAGGTAGGTGTGAATGTTCTGGAGTTAAATCTGGAGCTCGATCAATTGCGACCTGCTGCCCAAAGCGCGGCTCGGTAGGCGGCGGCTGGGGTCCGAAACAACGATGGACCGAAAAGCGCACCCAAGTTTCGATTCCGCTCAGTTCTGTTTTCCCGTACGCGGTGGTTGAGGGCGTCTGGGCTATCAGATCTCGATGCGGTCATGCCGGCCGGCGTCTTAATAGTTGGATTCATATGAATAAACCACTGGAGAATGCAATGAAACGTCACGGAATTGCTGTTGTCTTGAGTGCAGTCATGGTGCTGTTAGTTCTGACAACGATAGCATACGGGCAAGCACCAACCAACGAAGAGCTGTTACAGACCATCAAGAAGTTGGAGGCTCGCCTCGCCGAACTGGAGGCGAAGTCGAGTCCGAGGACAGCGTCTGCAGAAACAGGAACTCCTAAGCCGGACTTGACCGCGATTCAGCAGGAAGTTGAAACGATCAAGAAAAAGGACTCGGAAAGTGCACCGATTCTCAATTTTTTCAAATCGACTCAACTGAGCGGCTACGTCGACGGCTATTATGCTGTCAACCTGAATGACCCCGCCGATCAGTCGATTGGCGCTCGCGGCGTCACCACCAACCACAACAGCTTTCAGTTTAATGCGGCGAAACTGAGCTTTAACCGAGCTCTTACAGGGCCTGGCAGTCTTGGATATCGCTTAGACCTGGTTTACGGTCCGTTGGCCGACTCATTTAACGTTTCGTTTGAACATGCCAACGCGGGCTTCTCCGTGCAGCGCAACATTCTCAATGGCTACCTGAGTTACTCGGTGCCTGTAGGAAAGGGACTGAACCTGGACTTTGGGAAGTTCACTACCTTCATTGGCGCTGAGGTCTTCGACACGATTGACAATTGGAATTACCAGCAAGGAATCATGTTTTCCTTCGCCCAGCCCTATTACCACACGGGTCTGCGAGCCAGCTATGCGCCCAACGATAAGTTGGGTCTGGGCTTTTATCTCGTCAATGGCTGGAACAACTCGTTCGACAACAATACGGGCAAGAGCGTTGGATTTTCACTGACACTGACGCCAAGCTCCAAATTCCAGCTCATCCAGAACTATCTGGGTGGCCCTGAGAACAGCGGCTCCAATTCCGGTTGGAGGCACCTCTATGACGGCATTCTCAATGCCACGATCAATGAGAATGTTGCTTTAAAGTTCAACTACGACATTGGTACCAATAGACCCCTGATCTCGTCCGACCCCAGGCAGGACTGGAGAGGCATCGCAAGTTCTATCCGCTTCAGTGGCGCCGGCGGCAAGATCGCACTGGCGCCTCGGTTTGAGTATTTGTACGACAACAGTGGCTTCGCGACCGGAGCAAGACAAGACCTGAAGACTTTGACTCTGACCAACGAATACCGAATCAAGCCGAACTTCAGCACCAAGCTGGAGTATCGCTATGATTTTTCGAACCAGAACATCTTCAAGAAAGAAGCAGACCAGCTCGTCAACGATCAACATGTGTTCCTTCTCGGCTTGGTCTATTCCTTTGGCTTCGGCAAGGAATAGAAAGACAGTTCAGTCTGATACCGAGATGCTGCGGACGATCGGCATTTGGAAGCAGCCTGGCGGGTGAAGTCGCAATTCGTGGTACTGCTACCAGCCCTGCATGACGCCTTTAAGCAGAGCAAGCTTAAAGGATCTCAAGACTCGACTTGGCAAGCCGGTCGCTGCATACTTGTCGTTCGCAGAAAGGACACGTCGTCCGCCCTGGGGCCTCTGCACCACGGTGGTCTCTCCGACGTGAGCCAGCCGATCATGCCAAATTCGGATGATGCGTGGATATGGGAAGCCTAAAGCAGAAGCTGCAATTCAGCTATGGCCTCCTGATCCTCGTCATGCTGGCGGCATGCTTGTGGGGGATCTATCATTTTTCCAGGCTGGGACGCGCCGTTGACATCATCCTGGTGAATAACTACAAGAGTATCGTTGCCGCTGAGAACATGAAGGAGGCTCTCGAGCGCCAGGATTCAGCCGTTCTGTTTTGGATTGCCGGCCAGGGTCGAGAAGGCATCGCAGCAATTCGTCGCAAACCGTCAGAAGTTCTTGGGCGAATTGGAGTGTTGCAGCCAAGAACGTCACAGAGCCGGGCGAAAAGGAAATCGTCTCGGGCATCCAGACAACGTATTCCACTTACCGACAGGAACTGGAAAGCATCCTAAGCTCAACAGAGGCCACTGTTGGAGCCGATCGCTCCGCTCATTATTTCACGCAGCTAGAGCCCGCCTTTCTCAGACTAAAGAGTAGACTCGACGATTTGCTACGCTTGAACCAGCAAGCCATGGTACGGGCCAGTGACCGCGCGAAGACGGAATCCCGGCGGGCGCAGACTTCGATGGCTATCTTTGCGCTGATGGCATTGGGATTGGCTCTCCTGTTCGCCTGGCGGTTCACCGCATATGTCGTCCAGCCGATTTCAACCCTCACAGACAAAGCCAAGCGCATTTCGGAGGGAGACTTCGACCAACACATCGAGGTTCAGTCGCATGACGAAATAGGCGTGCTCGCCGCCGAATTCAATCGCATGGCGCTGCGCTTGCGCGACGTACGCAAGTCAGAGTATTGGCGCCTGTTGTTGGAACAAAAGAAATCGGATGCGGTGATCGACTCGATTTACGAGCCCGTTATCGTCACTGATGCTCGTGGCCAGGTAACCAAAATGAACCGGGCCGCCAAAGGACTTTTCGATGGAACGCCACCTGATACCGTGACAGACGAGCCGTCGTTTTCAGATCTCGGCGCGCGCCAACAGGTGTTGAAAGCGGTTCAGGATGCCGTCTCCATGCAACGGCCTGTTGCTGCCGAAGGCGAAGCGGCTCTCGTTCCTGTGAAGCTGGGAGGTCGCGAACGGAGCTACCGGCTTCGCACAAACCCGATCCGTGATGAAGACAGACGACTGGTTGGCTCGGTCACGGTCCTGGAAGACATTACGGCGCTTCGAGAACTCGATCAACTGAAGACTCAGTTCATTTCTGTGGCTTCGGCTAAACTGCGCGCGCCGCTCCGTGCTCTCCAAATGGCCTTGCATGCACTCGTTGAAGGTTATAGTGGAGAGTTGAGTGAATCTCAGAGAGACATGGCGCGTACCGCTCGGGAGCAAGCCGATCAGCTGGACGAGCTGATGAGTGACCTGCTAGAGCTTGCCGAAATCGAGTCGGGGACACGTCGCCTGACATTGGCGTCTTTTCGGCCAGTGGAACTGGTCCGACCCGTGGTAGAGCGCCATCTTCCTGCGGCAGAATGTAAACATGTCGAACTGGAGGTCGACGTGTGGCCGGACCTGCCGCGCGTCATTGCTGATAGTGAGGCAGTTAGGCGAATCCTTGACAACCTCCTGTCGAACGCGATTCGGCACACAGGCCACAATGGGCGTGTTACAGTCTCCGCTTCTGAACGCTCCGGCAAGATGTTTTTCGCGGTAAAAGACACAGGTGAAGGCATTCCTCAAGAGTTTCTTGCCACGCTGTTTGGCCGCTTTGTACAAGTCGGAGCCAAGCCTGGTGGGGGCACGGGCTTGGGTCTGGCCTTGGTCAAAAGATTGGTCGAGGCCCAAGGAGGACAAGTCAGTGTCGAGAGCCGGATCGGTGAGGGATCAGCATTCACGTTCACCCTCCCAGTCTCCGACTCAGCTGTGAGCTTTCTCGAAGGAAGGGCTGAGACTGGTAAAGCCACGATTTCATAACGGCGGCCCGTGTGGGCAGTTCTGTGTTGGCTCAAAACCGGCGCGCAAAACGGTGGTTTTTCGTAGAGCCGCGAGAGGACGGAAAGGAGAAGTAGAGTGCCAAAGAACCTGCGTTGGAAATGGATCTTGATTGCTGTCGCAGTGTTGGGGTGCTGTGCTTGGCATCATCGGAACCCCCAAGTCCACGGCAGAGCTACGGCCAACTTGAAGAAGAACATCCGGCTGGGCTTGGATCTGAAAGGGGGTACCCATATCGTCCTACAGATTCAGGTGCAGGATGCCTTCAGAGCAGAAGCCGATCTGGTGATTGAGCGCCTCAAGGAGTTACTGAAAACGGAGAACATTGAGTATGTCTCGATAGACCGAAACGAGCCGGCCTCGATCGAGGCTGCCGAAACGATCCAAATCAACATCAAAGGCGTTCCAGCAGCCAAAACCAATGACTTTCGGCGATTGGTGAACGATGCCTTAAGCCAGCAATGGCTTCTGTCGTCGGAAAGCGAGGCAGACTACACAGACTAAATATTCGGAGCGAGGCAGCGCTGAAGTTGCGCCAAGACACTGTGACGCAAACGATGACCACCATGGAGAAGAAGGTGAACGCCCTGGGTGTTGCCGAAGCCAGCGTGCAACAGCGCGGAGGCAGCGGCGGGAAGCCGAGATTCTGGTCCAGTTGCCAGGTGTCGACGATCCGGCACGTGTGAAAGGGATTCTGCAGACTGCCGCGCTGCTCGAACTTTGCGAAGTGAAAGGGGGTCCGTTCCCGTCGCGCGACGCGGCGCTCGAGCAACCATAGCGGAGTCTTGCCTTCCGACATGAAACTCGTCCGCGGCTCGCGAAGGTCGGGCGAAGGAAGCGAAGAGACCTGGTGGCTGCTCGCCCGGTCTCCTGTCGTCACAGGTCGCGACTTGCGGGACGCGCAGCCCCAGCAAGGCGAGTTCCCCAGCCAGTGGGAGACCAATTTCATACTCACGCAGGATGCGGCTGAGCGCTTTGGGCGCTTTACGGAGGCAAACATCAACAACCGGCTCGCCATAGTGCTCGACAATCTCGTACTGAGTGCGCCGCGGATCGAAAACAGAATCTCCGATCAGGGTCGGATCACGGGAGCGACGAATCACGAGGAGGCGGCAGATTTGGCGCTTAACCTGCGCGCCGGCTCGCTGCCCGCGGGCGTCAGAGTGATCGAAGAGCGGACCGTTGGCCCTTCGCTGGGCGCCGACTCGATTCGCCGAGGTATCACCGCCGGCATCGTGGGCCTGGCGCTCGTGGTGGCATCGATGGTCGTGTACTACCGCGGCGCCGGCTTGAATGCCGTGCTGGCTCTTGCTCCTCAACACGATCATGACGATTGCGGCCTTGAGCTATTTTGAAGCGGCCTGGACTTTGCCGGGCATCGCGGGCTCTGGTGCTTTCGATTGGCATGGCCGTGGATTCAAACGTGTTGATCTTTGAGCGAATCAAAGAAGAGAAGCGATCCGGGAAAGGCATCCCTCTGCAATTTCAACAGGTTTCGAGCGCGCTTGGTCACGATCATTGATACGCACGTGACGACTGTGGTGGCCAGCGCGTTCCTGTTTGTCTTCGGCACAGGTCCAGTACGTGGCTTCGCTGTAACTCTGGTCATCGGACTGATTGCGAACTTGTTCACCGCCGTATTCGTGTCGCGGGCCATTTTTGATGTTCAGCTTTGGCGGAAACCGAAGTTGGCGGATCTGAACATTGGAAGCGGACGAATGGAAGTGTTCAAGGAAGCGAACCTCGACTTCCTCTCTAAGCGCAATCTGACGCTCGGCTTCTCGGTTGTGGCTGTCCTCGTTAGCATTGCCAGTCTGGTGATAAAGGGCGGGCCCAAATATGGCCTGGACTTCCGGGGTGGCACATTAATGTATGTCAGGTTCGAGCCGAAGCCCGCGATAGACGACCTCCGAAAGGCCCTGTCGGCCAAGCTACAGGGGGAGATCAGCGTGCAGGAAACCCAGGGTACAGGCGAATTCATCATTGGAACCGAGCTGGCCGACGAAAGAGCCTGGAACAAGCACGGCAGGCTGTGGAGCAAACGCTACGGGAGAAATATGCAAATCTGGGCGGTAAACTGGACTTGAACAATGCCAATCAGGCGGCGCTGGAGGACCGGTTGCGGAATGCATTACCGGCCGCTGGCGTGAATCTCAATGACCTGAACTGAAAAACCTGGCAGCTCGGCTCCTCAGCTATCGCGACCGCGAAAAAACGGCCTTATCTCCAACCTGGACGAACTCACCAAGGTCTCTGGCATCAATGAGAAGGTGCTAACCGCCATCAAGCAGGAATGTGGGCTGGGCACTTTCAACCTCCGTTCGGTGGAGATCGTAGGCCCCCGCGCCGGCGAGCGACTGCGGCAGCAGGCCCTGATGGCGACTCTTTATGCTCTGGGCGGTATGCTGGTCTACATTGCTTTCCGGTTCCAGTGGATTGCAGGCGCCGCAGCGATCATTGCGACCATTCACGACGTTGTCATCACGCTGGGCCTGTTCTCTCTCACGAATCGAGAGATCAACCTGACGATCATCGCCGCTCTGCTTACGCTGATCGGCTACTCGATGAACGACAAAATTGTCGTGTTTGATCGTGTACGGGAAAACAGCGCAAGAAAGGCTCCAAAGGCTCATTCCTCGACCTCGTCAACCGATCGATCAACCAGACGCTAAGCCGCACGCTCCTGACTGCAGGTCCGACGCTGCTGGCCTGTCTGGCGCTGTACTTTCTGGGAGGCGAAGTGCTGAACGGAATCGCCTTTGCCCTGTTTATCGGCATCGTGGTGGGCACGTACTCATCGATCTTTGTTGCGAGCGCGCTGCTAGTGATGTGGCACGAGCAACAAGGTGTGCGCAAGACCACAGAGGGCCACGGGTTAGTCGTGTCCTGCCCAGTCAGGGCCATCGCCCTTAAGGACGCGTCATGGCTGCAATCGGTCTCACCCGCTTCGCATTGAAGGTCAACGCTCACTCTTACCCTCCTAGACCCTGATGCTCTTGGCAGCCTCTCAGAGGAAAGGAATACTCCATGCCTCAAGGCACTGATGCCAGGCCAAGCGCAGAGGCTCTGCTCACCAAATTTCAGCAGGCTGAGCACGCCCGCTTGCGCGTCTACATTGGTGCAGCTCCGGGCGTTGGCAAGACATATCAGATGCTGGAGGACGCCCATCTGCTGCGGAAGCAGGGCTATGGTGTCGTCATTGGCTTCGTTGAAACCTATGGACGGAGCGATACCGAAGCCAAAATTGGCGACCTGGAGATCATTCCCCGAAAAAAGATTGAATATCGAGGGGTCGTGCTCGAAGAGATGGATCTGGAAGGGATCCTGGCTCGCAGACCCGAGATGTGTCTGGTGGACGAGCTGGCACACACGAACGTTCCAGGTTCCAAAAACAAGAAACGCTACGAAGATGTTCTGGACTTGTTGGATGCGGGCATCCATGTGATGACTGCCATCAATATTCAGCACCTCGAGACCTTGAATGATGCTGTGGCCCGCTCCTCTACCATTCGGGTGCGAGAAACAGTGCCCGATAGCTTTTTGAAAAGAGCGGACGAGGTGGTCAATGTGGATGTAACCATCGATGAGCTGCGCACCCGTTTGAAACAAGGCAAGGTTTACCGGCCAGAGAAAATTGAGCAGGCGCTGAATAATTTCTTTCGCAAGGGCAATCTGTCCACCTTGCGCGAGCTGGCCCTGCGTGTTGTTGCAGAAGAGGTTGGTTCAAAGGCCGCACAATACCGGGCTCGCGAAGGACTGGAACCGTCCCTGATTCCGGAAAAAGTGATGGTCTGCATGTCCTCAAACCAGACCGCCAAGCCATTGCTGCGAGCGGGAGCCCGTATTGCGGGAAGGATCGGAGCGGTTTGGTACGCCGTTTACGTGGAGACCCCTCGGGAGCAATCCACGCGAATCCGACCCGAGGACGCACGCCAGCTCGCGGAAAGCATCCAAATGGCCGAAGAGCTAGGGGCCACAGTGGTCAAAGTGAAAGCCAAAAAGCCGGCCGATGGACTGATCGAATTCGCCAAGCGGGAAGGAATCACCCACGTCATCTTTGGACAGTCGTCGCGTACGCGCTGGGACATCCTGCTGCAAGGCTCCGTCCTCAATCGGTTTCTCGCCGAAGTCAAAGGTGCGGCCGTCCAGGTCATCCCGCCCAGCGATAGAGTCGACAACCCTTCCTAGCGTCACTAGGCGGCGATGAAGTTCAAACTTCGGTCAAGTTTTGTTAACTTGCTGCCCCCTCACCCCCAGCCCCTCTCCCATTGGGAGAGGGTGGCCGAAGGTGAAGTCTTGAGAAGACTTCACGCGGTCGCGGAGGCCGGGTGAGGGGTCAGTCTGAAACGGAGACCCAACCCTCGGCGGTATGAGGTTGCTCGCTACGGGCTGGCCCTGAGACAGAGAATACAGATCTCGGCTGAGCTGCTGACACAACCACCCGTGAAGAGACCCTATCGAGTGCCGGTGGAACCGCGCTTCGACAGAGCCTCTCGGAGTGCGTACAAAACGTTCTCACACTCAGGAATCACTTGTCTCTTTTGGTTCAACGAAAGTGCCAGCGAACGTACATTCGTGTTGCGGCGCGAAAGGGAAATGATCTGTTGGTTGACCGCCACGAATCGGTCCAAAGCGGCCGTTGCGGCGACGATCCTTGGCTGGACGTCCTGTGCGACGAGGGATGAGAGCGTTTTGAGTGCGCTCCGCGCGGCTGCCTCTGATGTCGCCATGCTTTTCTCCATGCGGGTCATTACTGCCTCGTCGGCATCCGCAATATGGGGCGCCTGAAGCACCTGAATCTCCCGAACCGTTGCCACGGCGGTTGCGACGAGGGCCGCGACGCGCCACTTATCCGCAGGGACCAGGGGCGCAACTGCCTTGAGGGAATCGCGGAAAGAATCAGCTGCCTCCTGGGCAGGGCCGAAAGAAAGGCGCTGGGCCTTGAGGTTCGTATTTTCAACAGCCAGGTCGAGAATACGACGATCCAACTCACAATATTCCGCAAATCGATTGACGAATTCCTGGAGCAAACGGCCCTCGTCGGAGTAGTTAAGACTTTCGAGAATGGGTCTTAACGCGTCGATGTCACTCTGGATCTTTTTCTTTGCCTGCTCGGCCTCGCGAGCAAACGCTATGGACGCTTCGTCCGTGTCTGCCATCACGGCTCTGTTAGCGGCGTCGCCGGCCACAGAGAATTGAATCAGAAGATCTGCAGAAAGGTGGCGCGCCCGCGACACCTGCTCCAAAGCAGAATTGACGTCGCAACCAATCATCGCACTCAAAGACAAGGTCATGAGGACCATCCGGAGGGCCTCGGCTCGGGTGCGGAGCAACGCCATATGCGATCGAATTCCTACTGTCACTGAACCTGATGAAATCGCCGGACAATCATCGGATTGGGAAGTGGTACGAAACACACACGTAGAATATTCCAAGACCTGTAGCGAAATCAAAACGAGACCAAGGTTGCTCCACAAATTCTCCTCAAGACAAAGGCCAACACAGCGGAAGAATAGACCGGTGGCTGCGAATGGCTGCTACGAGCGATGACCGCAGTATATAAGTATATAATGGTGGCAGATGCGTAACCTCTCTCGTCATGGATGGATGGGTTATCTCCTGCCGCTCTTCGGCGTAGCCGGCGTTACCGGCTTCTATCAGGTTCTAGTCAGGTCGGCTAATTCCACGACCATCGCCCTAAGCTACCTGTTGGTTGTTCTTTTTACGGCTGCGTCTCAAGGCATCGGTCCATCGATCCTGGCTTCTGTCGCTGGAATGATTTGCCTTAATTTCTTCTTCCTGCCTCCGGTCGGTACCCTCACGGTTCATGATCCGCAGGATTGGCTTGCGCTCTTTGCGTTTATCGCCACCGCAATCCTCGCCAGCCAGTTGTCCTCGACTGCCCGGAAAACCGCTCAGGAGGCAGAGAAGGGCCGTGAAGAAGTTTGGAAACTCTATCAGTTGAGCCGTGCGATCATCATTACACCAGATCCTGACACCGCAGTTTCCAGCATTGCCAACCAGGTTCGCGAGGTTTTTGACATCGGTGAATGTGACGTCTTTGTCCCGAACGAGTCGGGCCAGCTAACGGGTCTTGCTGCTGACGTTGGGATCCCAGCCGTCTCCAGAGAATCCGTCCAGGAGGTTTTTGAGAAGAATGAGTTGAGGCTGGATGAAAGAACTGGCCAGACCTATGCGCCATTGAAGATAGGCGTCCGGGTAACCGGAGTTCTTTTCCTGAGATCTGCCGCGCTATCTCCTGGAACGGTTGAAGCCATCAGCGGGTTGGTGGCACTGGCCTTGGAACGGGCTCGCTTCCTGAAAGAGCTGAGCCGAACCGAAGCGTTACGGCAAAGCGATGAGTTGAAGTCGGCGCTTCTAGCCTCTGTTTCCCATGATTTACGAACGCCGCTAACGTCCATGCGCGCAGCCGTGGATAACCTGCTGGATAAGAGTTTGGATTGGGATCGAGAAGCCCTGCGCGAGTTTCATGTGATCATCAGCGAAGAGGTCAGTCGCCTGACGCGACTGGTTCAAAATCTCTTGGAAATGGCTCGCATTGAAGCGGGTGAATTGAATCCGGTGAAGGAGTGGTCATCCGTTACGGAAATAATCAAGACGGTGCTGGATCGCTGCGCGGCGGCTCTTGCCAACCATCGCGTGCGCGTCGAGCTGAAGGAGGGGCTGCCCGTCGTCAAGGTTGATGCACGTCTGTTGACTAGTGCCCTGGCCAATCTTCTGGAGAACGCCGCTCAGTATTCCGCGGCGCAAAGTGAGGTGGTTGTGCGTGGAGAGTTCCATGCGAACACCCTGACCCTGAGTATCCAGGATGAAGGGCCTGGCATCCTGGCTCAGGATTTGCCGCGAGTCTTTGACAAGTTCTATCGCGGTTCCAGCCGCTCGGTGAACCGTCGCGAAGGAACTGGAATGGGATTGGCAATTGCTCGGGGCATCGTCGAAGCCCTTGGGGGCAGGATTTGGGTTGAGAGCACACCCGGACTCGGAAGCACCTTTTTCTCGAGTATACCCGTCGAGGTCAGGATGGCCTCGCAGTTGGCTACGATCGGAGATCATGTATGACAAAACCGATCGTGCTCGTTGTGGACGACGAACCGCAGATATTACGCGTCATGCGCGCCAGCTTGCCCATCCGAGGGTACGAAGTTCTCACTGCCACATCGGGCGAGGACGCCCTGAATCAATTGAACAAACAGGTTCCCGACCTGGTTATTCTCGATCTGGCAATGCCTGAGATGTCTGGTCTCGAGGTCTGCCGCCGCGTACGCGAATTCTCCTCCGTTCCCATCATCGTTCTGTCGGCTAAGGGTTCCGAAAGCGATAAAGTGGCTGCCTTGGATCTAGGCGCCGATGACTACGTCACCAAGCCGTTCGGAATGGATGAATTGCTGGCGCGTGCACGAGCGGTCCTTCGACGCTTGTCGACCACAAATGACCGCGTGGTTGCAGTGGGTGACGTGACTATCGATATCGACGAACGACGCGTGGTGGTTGCCGGTAAGGAGATCCGGCTGACCCCCAAGGAGTTTGATGTCTTCAAATACCTGGTCAACAATGCCGGCAAGGTCGTTACCCATCGTGCTTTGCTTCAAACAGTTTGGGGGTGGGAGTCCACCGATCAAACTGAGTATTTACGCGTCTTCATTAATCAGTTGCGTCGCAAGATCGAGAGCGATGCCAGCCATCCGCGCTACCTCATCACCGAGCCCTGGGTGGGATACCGATTTGTAGCGAATGAGTAGGCACTCGATAAAAACCAACCCACTTTTTTGCAGTTCCATCATGTTCAATCCCTTTGACTAGGTATAGAACTCGAATCCCGAACTCGTCGGAATCAGGGACGTAACTTCAATCGTCAATGGACTTGGATCTGAAGAATCATGTCGTTGTAGTCACAGGTGGCGGCAGCGGAATCGGCCGGGCGACCGCACTGACGTTCGCAGCCGAAGGCACGAACGTCGCTATCTGGGACCTGGGTGACAACGCTACGAAAGTTGCAGAGGAGATTGAAAAGGCGTTTCCTGTCCGCGCGATCGGCATTTCCGCGGATGTGACCGATGAGTCAGCGGTGCTCGCAGCAACGGAGCAAACAATCAAAATACTCGGTCCAATCAATCACCTGGTGCACGCAGCCGGAATTGGATCGGGAAAGTTCGGATTTCCGTTCACGAATTTGCGTCCGGCTGACTGGCTGCGCGTCCTGCAGGTAAACGTGATGGGCATGGTGCATGTTGCGCATGCCATTGCGCCGCGGATGGTTGAGCGGCAAAGTGGAACGATGGTGTTTGTCGCGTCGGTCGCGGGGCAGATCGGCTCGCAAACCGATCCGCCTTACAGCGCGTCAAAGGCCGCCAACATCAACTTTGCTCAATGCATGGCGAAAGACCTCGCAGCCAATGGAGTCCGCGCGAACACGGTCTGCCCGGGAATGGTCCGGACACCTCTCAACCGGTCTGTTTGGCAGGCGTGGCATGATCAAACTCCGCCCGCCGAGCAGTTGTCCTACGACGAGTGGGCGCAGCGGAAGATTCGTGCAGTCGTGCCGCTAGGCCAATGGCAAACACCCGAGGCCATCGCCGACATGATCGTCTTTCTATCGTCAGACCGTTCGGCTCACGTGACGGGGCAGACCATTAACGTGGATGGCGGATTCGTCATGCACTGGTAGTTCAACCGCAACCTCATCGCAAGTTTGAGGGCCTCTGAGTAGCGGGTGCGGTTGGAGGGCTTTAAATCCGTCTGGTCCCAGGATGGCAAGTAGGTTCGAGAGTTCGAGCGCGTTTCTGACTTTGGGCTATGACGAAATCAAATCTCCGATTGGGTAAGGATGCCTTGCTGCAAGGTTCTCAGCGAAAACTCTTATTTGAATCGACCCAGCTTCCCATCCAGTGTTGGCTGGAAGACCTGGCGTCTGGAACGCACCTCGAGCGGTTTTCAGATCAGCTGTGGGAAGAGATTCTTCTGATTCACGGCAGCTTCGATTCCAACCAGAATGCCTATAGAGACATGTATCTGTGTCTCACGCCAGAACAGTCCCCGCCGTCGTTTTGCGCTGGTAACACAGGAGCGGTGTTGTTGCGCATGCTCTTCGGCAACGCACCGGGAAATGACAACGGTGCCCCTCCACAAGGCAAACCGCCGGTTGCGGTTGTGGATTTTAGGATGCTTGCCTGGAATGAAATTCCGGCGCGCAGAGCGAACGACCCAGGAGCACGCATCGCAGAACTTTCAACGAACTCCTCGCGAACCCGGATTACGAGCCTTATGGATTGTCGTCCGGGTTGGTACCTCGCCGACCACGATCATCCGTCTGACGTGTTGACATTCTGTGTCAGTGGTGGTGGCATACTGGGGATCGAGAATCAATCGCACGTCTACGAAGCAGGCCATCTGGTGGAGATTCCGGCTGGGGTTCGGCATCGCTTTGAGGCCGGAAGTGAAGGGGCTTTGCTGGCGGTGTTTGTCTTCGAACCGTTTCTAGCAGGAGGTTACCGAGTTTCCGTCTGATCAAGATCAGGATAGACAGACGACAAAGCCGGATTACTAAAGATAAGGTGAACTTTTTCTTGAGGAAATCTAGCGCATGCAAACTATTCGTTCCCTGATTGTTGACGATGAAAAGTTCTCCCGGGTTTCGCTGAAGAAACTGCTGAAGCCTTATTCGCACATTGAAATCGTGGATGAGGCGGCAGATGGGATCCAAGCCATTGAGAAAATTGAGTTGCGCAAACCTGACCTGGTGTTTCTCGATATTCAGATGCCCGGATTGAATGGCTTCGAGGTGTTGCGCGCTCTCACGATCAAACCCAAACCACAGGTTATCTTTGTTACAGCCTTTGACCAGTACGCTGTAAAGGCGTTCGAAGTGAACGCCATCGACTATCTTCTCAAACCCATTGACGAAGCACGCCTGCAGCAGGCCATTGGCAAGCTCAACGACACTGGACGAGCAATCGCCGATGAGTACGAGAAGATCCGCCAGTTCATCCTGAACATGGAGCGGCCGAAGAACAGCCTGCCCCATATTCCGCTGCGGCGAGGACGAAGGATTGTCCTGATGAATCCTGCCGACATCCACTACCTGCGGTCAGAGCAAGGTGTCACGATCGTGGTGACTCAAAGCGGAGAATATTGGGCGAGTTATCCGCTCGCCGAAATGGAGGGAATCCTGGACTCTCAGGTGTTTTTTCGAACACACCGCTCCACCATCATCAATCTGAACCGCATCAAAGAGATCGTTCCGGCGCAAAGTGGGGTTTATGACGTCTATCTGAACGATGCGGCTCGTACCTGCGTGCCCTTGAGCCGTGACCGGGCACGAGTGTTGCGGGAGAGATATAACTTCTGAACGCTTTAGATCAGTCTCTGTCTAGACTCCGCCGAACAACTGCACGGAGGCAGCAGTCCAACGATCGATGGGATTCCAGAAGACGATAAGAAGGACGTTCGGCAGGAGGAGAGCAACGAGGAGGGCCTGATTGAGGAAAGACACCTGCAATGGGGCAGTTGAGCCACTTCCATCTTCGATCAGCATCGCTTTCAGAACGCGCATGTAATAGAACGCTCCAACTGCCGCATTCAGTGCTCCGATGGCCGCAAACCAATACAGTCCCTTGTCGATCACAGATCCGAAGACGTACAGCTTGCCCATGAAGCCGGAAAACGGCGGGATGCCAATAAGAGAAAGCATGAAGATTGCCATGGCCACGGCGACAAAAGGCGAGCGTTTGAACATGCCGTTGTAGTCGTCAATCTCAAAGGTCTTGTCACTGTCATAGATGATCGTGACCACCAGGAAGGCCCCGAGATTCATGAACAAATAGACGAACAGGTACACCAGGATGGATTTAATCCCATCGCCCGTCAGGACGACCGCCCCCATGAGGATGTAGCCCGCATGTGCAATGCTGGAGTATGCCAGCATACGCTTCAGGTTGTTCTGTGTTAGCGCAGCCACGTTGCCCAAGGTCATCGTTAGAACTGAAATTCCGATCAACACCATCGGCCAGTTGATGCCGCTAACCATCACCCACTGGCCGCCGCTGGTCTGACTCATCCCACTGAAGAAGAATCTCAAAAGCACGGCGAAGCCGGCGGCCTTGGGCGCCACAGACAGAAACGCCGTGACAGGCGTCGGTGCCCCCGCGTAAACATCCGGGCACCAGAAATGAAATGGAACGGCGGCGGTCTTGAATCCGAACCCCGCCATCGTCAACACCAGTATCAAGAGAACGGTAAACTGGTCGACACCCTGGATGCCTTGGCTGAGAAACGCGTCGCGAATGGTGTAAAGGTTCAGGCTGCCGGTCATACCATAAAGGAGCGACAGACCGTAAAGCATCGAGCCCGTGGAGATCGCACCGAAGAGGATATACTTCAACGAAGCCTCGTTGGATAGCCGGTCCGTCTTCAAGTAACCAACCATGATGTAAGACGTGAGAGAAACCAGCTCCAGCGACAGGTACAACATTGCCAAATTAGTTGAGTTGGCGAGCAACACCATTCCCAGAGTCACCGCCAGCAGCAAGGCAAAGAATTCACCCTGATGAAACGGGGCAAGCTCAGCCGAATGCAGCGAAGCTAAAACAACCAGCACGGCAGCCAGCAGCAAAAACAGCTTGAAGAACTGGGCAAAGCTGTCGATCGCCAGCATTCCATGAAACAAGCTTGCCGCAGTGGTGTCTTGCAACTGGAACGTATAGTAGGCCGCCAGAACAAGCGTCAACACTGTCAGGATGGGATTCAAACGATTGCGCAGGCTCTTCAGTGAGATGTCGCAGAGGATCACCAGCAGAATGCCGACGGTAAGCGTCAATTCTGGAAGGAAGAACTTCAGGCTTTGCAGATTGTCCAGGATCATGAATGGGTCTCGTCCGGTTAGCGTCTCAACGTGTCCGCCTGGTCGAGGCTGACCGTCTTAAGGAGCCGGTACATGGTGAGAACAATCGCGAGCGCCACGGCGACTTCAGCCGCGGCGACCACGATGACGAAGACAGCGAACATCTGGCCATCCAGGCCATGCGAGCTGTAGCGCGAGAAAGCGATCAGATTGATGTTGGCCGAATTAAGAATGAGCTCAATCCCCATCAGGACATTGACCGCGTTCTTCCGTGTGAGCACGCCAAAGATCCCTAATGAAAACAGCGCGGCGCTCAGCAACAAGTAATGCTGTAACGTAATCACGCGTCACTCCTCCGGCGAACCAGCATGGCGGCGCCGATCAAGGCGACAAGCAGGAGAATGGAAGCAATTTCAAACGGGAGCAGATACTCTCCCATGAAAAGCTTACCGATGGCTTCGGTGGTGGGTTCAGCCGATTTTTCGGGCACCAGCTTCCAGCGAGTCTGCGTGGCTGCCAGAGCCAGGGATGTAAACACAGCCATCGCAATCAACATGCCAGGAATGAGCTGAAAGGTTTCGGTCTTGAGGTTCAGGCTGTAGAGACGGTGCGTCAGCATCACGCCGAACAACAAGAGAATCAGAATGCCGCCAACGTAAATCAACACCTGAGTGGCCGCCAGGAAATCGGCCCCCAGAAAGACGTAAACAATTGCGACGCCAAAGAAAGTAAACAGCAGCGCGAAGGCGGAATAGATCAGGCTGCGTGACAGCACCACAATCGCAGCAGAACCCACCGTCACCAAAGCAACAACACAGAAGAGTACGTCGAAAGCGCTCATGCTCAATTCCTTGTCGGCTGCGCAACAGAAAGCGCAGCAGGTTACTTGGCGGGCTCGGGAGCCGGCGCGTGATGAGCCGGTTTGGGCGGGGCGACCGACTGATCCTTGGCGAAACGATACAAAAAGTCCTGCTTGGAATAGACCGCAAACTCGTACTCCGGCGTCATGACCAGGCAATGCGTCGGGCAAGGATAGGTACAAAGGTTGCAGTAGCAACAGAGCGACATGTCGATATCAAACTGCGTAACCCGAAGCTTGATGGGAGTGCCATCCGAAGCGAATACCGGGGCTTCCTCCTTGGTCCGCTTTTCCGTTGTCATGTAGATGCAATCGACCGGGCAGGCGCGCACACACTGACCGCAGCCGATGCAGTCTTCGATCTTGTTAAAGAGCCGCATCCGAGACCGTTCTGGCAGCACCCATTTCTGGTCTGGGTATTGCATCGTGCAAGCTCGAGTGAACAGGTGCTTCCAGGTAATCCGCATTCCGAGCAATACAGTCCAAACGGATTGGAAAATGTCGCTAAAGTACTTCTTCATGCAGAGACTCCTAAGTCAATCTTGGCAAAGGAGAAGAGACGGGTCACATCACAGCCAAGGCCCCGGCAGCAATCACCAGCACAAACGAAGCCGGCAACAAGACCTTCCAACTAACATACATTAACTGATCAACGCGAAGACGGGGCAGCGTCCAACGCAGCCAGAATTGGACGAAGACCAGCGCCACTGACTTCAGCATGAATGCGACGGGTCCACCCAACACCGGGCTGTTCCAGCCACCCAGAAACAAAGTTGCAGCAATGGCACTCACCACGAACATGTTCACGTACTCAGCGAGCATAAAAAACGCAAACCGCATCCCGCTGTATTCCGTGTGATAGCCCGCCACCAGCTCGGACTCAGCTTCCGGAATATCGAAGGGCGTGCGATTGACCTCAGCCAGCGACGCCAGGTAGTACACAAAGAACGCGACGAAAGTCACCGGTTTAAAAATGAACCAGTTCCCGATGCCTAGCCAGCCGCCTTCTTGTGCACGAACGATGTCCTGCATGCCCAGGCTTCCAACTGGAATAACAACCGTGAGAATGGCCATCACAGCCGGAATTTCATAGCTGACAATCTGCGCTGCGGCCCGCATACCCCCGAAGAGGGCATATTTGTTGTTTGATGCCCACCCCGCCATGATGATGCCAACGACACCGAGCGAGGAAATCGCGACGATATAAAGAACGCCAATATTCAAGTCGCTGACGATGACGCTGGCGCCAAACGGAAGGACGACCAGAGAGGCGAAGCCTCCGGCAAACACCACCAGCGGGGCAAGCTTGAAGAGCAGCCGGTCGGCTTCCGTGGGAATGATGTCTTCCTTTAAGAGAAGCTTGAGGCCATCCGCAATGGTCTGGGCCCATCCGTGCCAGCCCCCCACGCGCATGGGACCCAGGCGATCCTGCATGTGGGCCGCGACTTTGCGCTCAGCGTATACTGCAACGATGGGAAACAGTGCCACCAAGGCAATGCAGAGCAGGCAAGCCAGCAGCATGGCCAGCAGATTCTGCAGCGGCGAAGGAAGCCCTCCGTAGCCAGCAACATTCTCAGTCAAGAGTTTCAGCAGTGCTTCCATATTAAGGTTAACGCTGCGCTAGGACTTGGTTCCGTCGTTCCCGCGAAAGCGGGAATCCAGAAGAGTATGGGTCTAGATTCCGGCTTCCGCCGGAATGACGAACAAGGGCTATCTACCGATCGAGTTCCCCCATGACGATGTCGATGCTGCCGATCACAGCAATGATATCTGCGATCATCTCTCCCTTGGAGATCACCGGCAAGACCGCAAGTGCCGTGAAGCAAGGCGACTTGATTTTCACGCGAAATGGATTCAGGCTGCCATCGCTCACGATGTAGTAACCGAGTTCACCCCGCGGTGTTTCGGTCTTTCCATAAACCTCGCCCTTGGGCGGCTTGACTTTCTTTGGGACTTTTTCCTGAACGTCACCTTCGGGAAGCCGGTCGAGTGCTTGGCGAATGATCTTGAGGCATTCTTCCATCTCGCGAACACGAACGTAATACCGGTCCCAGCAGGAGCCGAGCGGCCCAAACTTACCCTGGCCCACGGGGACAGCGAAATTGTAGGTTTCGTATCCGCAGTAAGGCTCCGCCTTGCGCAAATCCCACGAAACGCCAGACCCGCGCAGGTTAGGCCCCGTCACGTTGTACGAAAGCGCAAGTTCCTCACTCAAGATGCCTACGCCGGCAGTCCGCTCGATGAAGATCTTGTTGAACGACAGCAGCTCGTTTTGTTCCGCAATTACAGGTTCAAACTCGGCCAGAAACTGGCGGGTTTTCTCGACAAATCCCTCGGGGATATCGTGCGAGAGTCCGCCCACCCAGTTGTAGTTGTAAAGCAGCCGTGCGCCGCAGGTCCATTCAAACAGGTCGAGGATCTTTTCCCGTTCACGAAAGCAGTGGAGGAACGGCGTATAGGCCCCGATGTCCATCGCGTAAGTTCCGACGGAGAGCAGATGACTGGCAATGCGGTTAAGCTCGGCTACGAGGACCCGGAGGGCTTTCACCCGTTCGTTCACTTCAATCCCCATGAGCTTCTCAACAGCCAGCGCGTAGCCCAGACTGTTGTTCATGGAAGCAATGTAGTCCATCCGGTCGGTGTACGGAATCACCCCGGGATAGTCCACATTTTCCGCGTGCTTTTCGAAACAGCGATGGAGATACCCGATGTGCGGCGTGATCTTCTGCACCACCTCGCCATCCGTCTGGAGCTCGAGTCTCAGCACACCGTGCGTGCTGGGATGCTGCGGCCCCATGTTGAGAATCATCTCCTCGCCTTCGTAGGCCTCAACTTGCACAAAACCCCCTGGTGCTTAGTGACGAATGACTAAGACGAATGACGAAGCTCCAAGCATCAACTTCCAACCTGCGTGCTTCGGATTTCTTTTAACATTAGTGCTTCGTCATTCGTCATTCAATTTCGCATTCCAGAGCTCTGCTGAGTGGTGGAGCTGGCCTTCCCTTCCCTTTATGCTTTGAACGGTTACGCCTTGAACGGGTTCGTGCCCACCGGCAAACCTTCGTTGGCCATCTCTACAAACTGCTTTACCGGCTTGACGGGCATGCCGCGATAGGTTTCCGGCTGCTCGTAGTCCTTGCGCAACGGATACCCTTCCCAGTCATCGGGACAGAGAATGCGTCGAAGGTCGCTGTGTCCTTCAAACCGGATGCCGAACATATCGAAAGCTTCCCGTTCGTGCCAGTTCGCTATAGCCCAAACCCCTTCAACCGTCCCAATCTTCGGGTTGTCGCGTGGCAGCTCCACCTTGAGCACAAATTTGTGGCGCAATTTCATCGAGAACAGATGGTAAACAACTTCCAGCCGCTCTGCCTCGCCCTTCATGCCCTTATAGTCCACACCACTCAGGCAGGCCAGCGTATCGAACGCCAGATCTTTGTGGTTCTTCATGAATGTGCAGATCTCGACGATGGAACCCGCCTCGACAAAAGCCCAAGGGTCCAAAACGCTCATCTCTGACTTCACGATTTTTTCAGGGAATTGCGCCTGAAGGAGCTGAAGGATTTCCGGCGCCGTCTTCATTGACTTAGGCGGCCCCCTTCTTGCGAAGCACCCGCTCGCGCATGATTTTTTCCTGAAGTTTCATGATCCCGAACAAGAGTGCCTCGGGACGCGGAGGGCAACCGGGGACGTATACGTCGACCGGAATGACGTGATCCACGCCGTTCAGGACGTGGTAGCCATGCTTCCAATAGGGCCCACCGTTGTTCGCGCAGCTCCCCATGGAGATGACATATTTCGGCTCGGCCATCTGTTCGTACAGGCGTTTGACGCGAGTCGCCATCTTCAATGTGACCGTTCCAGCGACAATCATGAGATCCGCCTGGCGCGGAGTAGCGCGTGGAATGAGCCCGAAGCGCTCCCAGTCAAAGCGCGAGGCTCCCGTGGCCATCATCTCAATGGCGCAGCATGCCAGTCCGAACGTCATCGGCCAGAGCGCCGACGCCCTTGCCCAGTTGAAAAGGCTGTCCACAGTGGTCACGACAATGTTATCGCTGAACCGATTCTCGAGTACGCTCATCATCCATCCTAACAAAGGTTAGTGGCCCTGCCGAACTTCGCTATTCCATTATCGCTCAATTATGGCGTCAAGAGGTTCACGCTTCCGGCGGAGTCTGGCTGCCTCGCTCTTCAGGGCGTACCCACTGCAAATCTCCTTTGGCCCAAACATAGGCCAGGCCGACAGCCAGAATCGCAATGAAAATCAGACCCTCAATGAAGGCAAACATTCCAAGCTTCTTGAAGGCAACGGCCCACGGAACCAGGAACGCGACTTCGACGTCGAAAATGACGAAAATCAAAGCAAATACGTAGAACCGGATGTTGAACTGAATCCATGGGCTGCCAGTGGGATTCTCGCCGCACTCGTAAGAGGTCAACTTCTCAGCACTGTACTTGGAAGGCCTGAAGAGACTGGAAAGGGTCAAGCTGAAGACCAGAAAAAAGATGCCCACTGCCAAGAATACCAGGACATTGGCAAACTGAAGCACCATCGGCATGCTGCCGGAACCTCCCAGTTTTCGAACGTTGATGACTGTATAGGTAAGACGAATTTACGGATCGGAACGCGGGGATACTACCACAAGGCAATCGAGAATCAAGCGGGAAATTGGGATGCAGATCCACGAAGAGCACGAAGGAACTTGAAGCGCCGTTTGTCATTCCGGCGAAGGCCGGAATTCAAAATTTTCGTCATCCCTGTTTTCCTTTGCGTGACCCTCTTGACTTACCCAAGGGCCCATTGTCCCAAAGCTGGCGGCCAATTTTTGCGGATCGTTGCCGCCGATTTCGTCTTTCCGGTAATGGCCGGAATCCAGGCGGGTGCAAAACTACGCAGGCGTGCCGAAGACTGGGTTTCCGCTGCTCCGTAAGATCCGCCGGGTGACTTTCCTTCGCGTGGATGACGAATGGCTCCTTCGTGTTTCTTCGTGACCTTAGTGGATGTTCTTTACGCCAGTAAGTTTCTGAACTGATCGGACTTCACGCCATAGTTTGGAAAAACCGTGCTCAGGTTAGGGTTACCGAGATGCTTGAGAATGATCTCCCCAAATACGATGCGGAAGTCTGTGGTCAACGCCAGGTCACGGCCTTCGAACAACTGCTCCGCCTGCAGCCCTGGCCACTGTCCGTAAACCTTGCCACCTCGAACCGGTCCGCCGAGAACGAAGAGGCTTGTCGCATGTCCGTGATCTGTCCCGCGATTTCCATTCTCGCGCACGGTACGGCCAAACTCTGACATCGTCAGAACGACGATCTCATCCATGTGAACTTCCATGTCTTTGTAGAAAGCCGACAACCCCTGAGCCAAATCAGACAAGCGAGCCGCCAATTGGCCTTGTACACCGCCCTCGGCCACATGGTGATCCCAACCATTCGATTCGACAAAGGCGACTTCGAGTCCAACGCTCGCCTTGATCATCTGTGCCACTTGTCGAAGGCTGCTGCCGAATGGACTCCGAGGATACTGGACTCCGCTTCCGGGTTGATACTGCTCAGGATTGGCTTTCTTCAGGAACCGAATCGCTTCGAAGGCATCGGAGCCAGTCCCGCCGAGGACTGCGTCCACCGATTGTTCATACATGCTCTCGAAGCTGGCTTTGACCACCGCATTCTGACCACCTGTCCTAAGGTCGAAGTCATTCAAGCGGCTCAGAGCCAGAGCTGGCTCGTAGCCTCGCAGCGTTCTGGGCAAATTCGCGGTCATTGCAACCGCGCGAAAGGCCGTCTCACCCGAGACTTTTTTGCTTTGAAGGTGACGGTTAAGCCAGCCGTCGCGTGTGCTCTTGACACCGGGAGTCCCGGTTTCCATGAAGTCTTGTGCATCAAAGTGCGACCGTGTGCTGTCAGGGGAGCCGACTGCATGCACTATTGCGAGATGTTTCTGGTCGTAGAGCGGCTTTAGAGAGCTAAGGGAAGGATGAAGGCCAAAGAATCCATCCAGATCAATGAGAGACTTTCCGTCGCCTGCGCGGGGTTCCGGTATCGCGATTGATGGACGCAGTCGGTAGTACAGCTTTTCCCCGAATGGCGCGACCACGTTGAGACCGTCTGCGGCTCCGCGTTGGAATACGGTCACGAGAATTTTCTTGCTTCCCGAGGTGTTGCATAGAGTCAATCTCTGAAGGAAAGGAGGAAGAGCGCTAAGGCCCAATAAAGAAAGCCCGCTACTCTTTAGAAACACTCGACGGTTGATGTTCATGGAATCACTCCAAATCCCCCTCAAAAAGGGGAAGAAGGCGAAGCGACAGCGGTCGCGAAGCCTTCAGGGGGTTGTCTTGATAGGTTTGGGAAGGCCGACACACGACCCGCTAGCCCCGCGCGACCGCCGTCGCTTCGCGCCGCTCCCGTTAGTTAAGGGGGAATCCCTTCGCAGCGGTCTGCGGCTACACCCCTTACTGTCTCTGAAACTCCGGCGATCCTAGCAGCAGCCCTGCGATTTTTGCCGGACCTATGGAACCGGAACCCTCTGGATCGCTGCTCCCATCCGTTGGAGGTGCCTGCATCTGCTTCTTCAAAGTCTCGAGCGTCCCTCGGCTCAAGTCGCCATGCAAAATCGAGGCAGCTAGACGCTGGAGTAAGTCTTGCGAAACCTGACCGCGACCTGCCACCAACGACTCCAAACTGACCCGCGTGGCCGGTAGTCGATTCCCAGCGAGGGCCAATCCAAAGTTCAGGCGGTGGACCAGCGCACCTGTACTGACCCACGCCTCAGCCAACTCGGGATATCCAGTCGGAGGCTGGCACAGGTACAACGGCTCGCCCATTTGAGCGACAGCCCGCAGGAGCGGCAGGGCGGCTTGCGTCTCGGCGCCAAGTACACGCATGGAACTGACCACCAGTTCAAACGGAGTTTTCACTTTGGCTCGATAGACAGCGGGAGAGTTAAACTCAGGCGAACTGAAGATCGCTCGCAGCATCGCTGTGATATCCCCATCCGTCTTCCTGAAAACATCAGCCAGTCGTCCTACCAGGGAAGCTGGAGGCTCGTCGGAAACAAAGCGGCGCGCAAGCTTAAGCGCGATGAATTTAGCCGTTGAAGGGTGCGTTGCCAGGATTTCAAGTACGCGTTCTCCGTCACGGATACCGCCGCCAGCTTCTATCTTGTGTCCCAACACCGTCTTCTCGCCGTCGTCGTGCAGAATCTTCGCGAACCTGAATGCTCCTTCCTGTCTGGGTCTCAAGATCGTCCAACCGGTGAAGCACCGTGCCACCTCGACGATATCTTGCTGAGTGTATCCGCCGTCAACACCCAGCGTGTGCAACTCCATCAATTCGCGCGCGTAGTTCTCGTTCAGTCCCAGTTTCCGCTTGGCCTTGCCTGGTACGGCCGGATCGTTCTCCATCATCCGTTCCGCGTCATCCGGAGCACCTGACAAGCCCAGTCCTCTTCGCGTGTTCACTCCATTGCGCATGGATCGCAGTTCCCGAAGTCGGGAAAGATCCAACGAGGCGTTGGGATCGGCGCTCATCCAGTTGTCGAGGTAGAACAACATGGCTGGGCTCTTCGCGGTTGCCTCAAGCAGATCTCTGAACTTGCCCATGGCGTGAGGCCGAATGACGTCGCTATCGTAGGCGGTTATCAGCCATCTGTTGGCTCCCTTCGCGGCGAACACGTTGAAATGATTGCTCCAGAAATCCACCATCACTTCGTATAACTGCCGTTCGCTGTATACAGCACGGAGCAGCTTCGCTTGTGCCAACTCTCCGATGATACGTGCGGGCCCGTTCAGTACCTGAGCCCGAGGCCGTTCCATTTCCTCGGACTCCTCGGCGCCTTGCTTCGGCGTCACGCCAAGCCGTCTCTCGTCCTGCGAAAGGTTTCGCTGCTTCCGTGGAGGATACTGTCTAATCAGTTCAGGTGAACCCATCGTCAAAGTCTTGAGTCCCGACAGCCTTGACTCGGCTGCGGAATCTTCGATTTTCAAAGGATGAAGCTGCAACTCAAGGTAGTTCTGATGTCCCATCCTCCGCACTCTTTCGACATCCCCCGGCCGCGGCCCGAAGCCCGTTCGGTTTAAGACATGCACTATCTTCTGCTCTTCAGTAGAGAAGTTGTTTGCAGCTTTTGTCGCGATTGGAATGCCGGTGACAGGCATAAGACCTGAGAAAGAATCAGCGGCAAAACCAACGGCCGCCGAAGGCCTTTGGGTGCTGGCATTCGAGACCTCCATGACGACGGGCTACAGATTCAACACAAGAAGGGGTAAAAGGTTGCGCTGGAATGTTGAGGCTGTCAATCTGGCCGTTGGAGTCTTTCCAACGAAAACCGGTCCGTTTGGCCCTGTACGTCAGGCTTTCCAGCCTGACCTCTGAGGAAGGAACTGCGGCCCTCTGGACAATTAGGCATAGTCGAATATTAGAGGCGGGCGCTGGATTCCGGATTTCGCCGGAATGACGGTCAGAAACTGATCAGGCTACGCGCAAATCCACGAAGGTGCGCAGTTCTCATTCGTGTTTCTTCGTGACCTTCGTGGACAGGCCGTCGCTCCCAAGCAAGACTATGGCGTCTCCACCACTTCGGCACGAATGAGGTCGAGGCGATCTTTGGGTTTTTCGTTGTCGAACACCGGAACCGCTCCCATCTTGTCGACTACGTCAAGACCGGCGACTACTTTTCCGAACACGGTGAACTTACCGTCGAGCGTCGGCTGTGGCGCAAGGCAAATGAAAAACGATGTGCTGGCACTATCCAGGGCTTCACCACGGGCCATGGAGACACTTCCCTTCTCATGTTTCAGGTCGCTGAATTCCGGTTGGAGGTTCTTCACAAACTTGGCGGCTTGCTCAGCAGTAAGGGGAATTGTCCGCGTCGCCACATCGCCACCTTGAACCACGAAACCGGCGACGATTCGGTGCCAGACAGTGTCGTCGAACAAACCTGCCTTGCTCAGCTTGAGAAAGTTTCGTACCGTCTCGGGCGCCTTCTCTGGAAAAACTTCGATATCAACATTTCCCAGCGTGGTAATAAGCCGGACTTGATGCCGCTTCATCGTTTCGGCCGTGGCGTCGGCAAAAGGAATAGGCTGAGGAGGAGGAATGGGACGCAAATAGGCTTTTTTGATCTCAATGCGTTCCTTGGCCATTTGGTCTGGATCTGCAGGGGACTCGGAAATCTTGTCTACAACCTCCATTCCTTCCACCACTCGGCCCCAAGCCGTGTATTGCCCGTCGAGCTGGAGCTGGTCAGATACACAAACAAAGAACTGTGACCCGGCACTGTTGGGGTCGCCAGGCAACAAGACGGCTGACACCGTTCCGCGCGCGTGTGGCTGTTTGCTGAATTCTGGCTTGAGCTTCTTTAGACCGCCAGTTCCATAGAGAGACTTCTTTGCTGGATCCTTCGACAACGGATCACCGCCTTGGATAATTCCACGCAAGATCACGCGGTGAAAGGTCGTGCCATCGTAGAAGCCCGTCTTCACCAGCCCCGCAAAGTACTTCACGTGAGCCGGCGCCAAATCCGTATAGAACTCCAGAACAATCTGTCCTTGGGAAGTCTCCAGCACCGCTTGCATACCAGCCAGCTCTTCGTTGGTAAAGGTAGGGAGCGCCGGCGCTGAGCTGCCTGTGCCCTTGGGAGTGGTGGGAGGGCTGGGCCTTGGCCGTGCCGGCCGCTGCGCCAAGCTTTCCGACACGATAACGCAATGGAACATCAGAATTCCGATCCCGACCCGGCGCCAGCGGAAGGGTTCTCTTTTTCTTTTTGCGTTCGGCGGCTCTGCTGAGGAACTTGGTTGCACTCGGGATGGTCGTGTCATCTGCGGTTTTCGCACTTCCCTTTCTCGTAAATCTGCCAAAACAGCATCTGAACCTGGGGTGATCAAAATCAATTCGAGTCGGACGTTTTGAGAAACTATAGCAAAAATAATGCGGTTCCTTGAAGATCGCCTGAATAAGCTTGTTTTGGAATCTCCATTGCACTGTCCCTGAACCGAAACAGCAGTCTGAAGGTCGACAACCCATGATTTCATTAATCGAAAGGATGATAGACACCATGAGAAGACGAAAGCTTCTATTCTTCTCTCTAATCCTCGCCACACTCGCCATTGGCGTTGTGATTGGCACCGTAATCAATCGTTCCGTGAATGCGGACAAACCCGGGATCTCGCCTGGGGCGACAGCGATTGCGATTCCCTCACCATCCCAACTTTCTTCGGAGTTCTCGAAGATCGCCAAGCAGGTGGAACCGGCAGTCGTGAACATCAATACAGAAACGATCATTAAGGCGCCTACGCGCGAGCGGAGGCAGTCTCCCTTTGGAAACCAACAGGATGAGCCGTTTGATCTATTTGAGAGGTTTTTTGGCGGACCCATGGACGGACCAAGGCGCGATATGAAGACACGCGCGCTCGGATCGGGATTTGTGGTGGACAAGGCAGGCTACATCATCACGAATTTCCACGTTGTTGAAAAGGCGGACACAATTAATGTGAGCCTTGCTTCAGGTGATGAGTACAAGGCGAAGGTCGTCGGCAAAGATCAAGGCACCGACATCGCCGTGCTTAAGATCGAAGCGAAAAAAGAACTGCCGGTAGCCAGACTTGGGAATTCCGACGGGATGACGCAGGGGGACTGGGTTCTCGCGATTGGGAGCCCATTTGGCCTTGAGCAGACGGTTACGGCAGGTATCATCAGCGCCACCGGACGCAGCGGGTCGCAGTATCAGCGCTTCTTGCAGACCGACGCAGCGATCAACCAGGGCAACAGCGGCGGCCCGCTGGTCAACATGGCAGGGGAAGTCATTGGCGTCAATACGGCTATTCTCACTCAAACGGGGCAAAATGCGGGTGTCGGATTCGCCTTGCCGGCGAATACGGCGACCAACGTCTATAACCAATTAGTAAAAACAGGCAAGGTCACTCGTGGGGCCATCGGAATCCAGATGCAGCCCGACGTTACCAGCACCGCCTTGCGAGCGCTCGGTGCACCTGATGGTAAAGGAGTCGTGGTTAGCAAGATCCATCCCGCCGATGGCCCTGCAGCCCGGGCAGGGTTAAAACAGGGTGACGTGATTCGCGAGATCAACGGCCGAAAGCTCAACGACAGTCTGGAGCTTAGCTCGGTAGTGGCCGAATTGGCACCCGGGAAGAGCGTCACGCTCAAGTATCTGCGGGATGGCAAGGAGCAGACGGCCTCCCTGACGATTGATGATCGGTCGAAGATCTTCACTCGAGACGACGGAGATCCTGCCGAACAGGCTGAGCCAGAGCCCGGTGGAACCAAACTTGGAATGACAGTCCAAGGCCTGAGCCCACAACAAGCGCGCGACTTCGATATCCAGCAAGGTGAAGGCGTGCTGGTAACCGACGTTCAGGTGGGAGGCGTTGCTGACGAAGCTGGACTGCGCGCCCGCGACGTTATCCTGCAGATCAACAAGGTCTCAGTTCGTAGCGCCGAAGAACTTCGAAGCATCGTGTCCAAGCTGAAACCGGAATCCGAGGTACTCTTCCTGATCAAACGAATGGACAGGCAGTCTGGTGACGTCGTCACTTTGTACCTTGCGGCAACACTTCCCTGACCCGCAACCCTTCAGGCACCCTGGTGATGACTCTCGCGGTCATCACCAGGGTGAATTTCACCCTATATCCTTAAATTAATAGGGAGTTTAGCAACCGCAGCCATCCCTTCGCGGTTTGTTGGTTCCTTCCGCTTGATCTACTCCCCGAGACAACCCTATAATAACTGGCCTCATCGAATTGGCTGTCCCAATAGACCGTGGCAGGGCTGAGGTTGTGTGCGCCGAAACAAGGAGAAACAAATGAAGAAAACTGCTTTCGCTTCTATGATGTGGGTGTTTGTGGCGGCTGCAGTGGCGCCGTTTGTTCGGGCGCAAGCGAGCGAGACCTATACCGTACCCGACGGAACCCGAGTTCAGGTTCGGCTCGAAACGACGCTGAATTCAAAGACCCATCGTACCGGCGACCGCTTTACAGCCAAAGTTGTCGAAGCGATCATGGTCAATGGGAAAGAGGTGATTCCGGCCGGTACGACTGTGGAAGGCCGAGTCGCCGAGGTCAAGACCGCCGGTCGTGTAAAGGGTCGATCCGAGATGAACCTGTCGTATGAGCGCCTCATTTTCCCAAACGGTGTTTCTGAAACCATTGTTGCCTCTCTAGCTGATCTGGATGAGACGCAGAAAGAAGAGGTCGACCGCAAAGAGGGCACTATCAAGGGAGAGTCTTCTCGAAAGCGCGATGCGGCCGAAGTAGGTGGTGGTGCTGCAGCGGGGGCTGGCATCGGAGCGATTGCAGGCGGTGGAAAGGGTGCGGCGATTGGAGCGGGTGTTGGCGGCTTGATCGGCCTCGCTGATTCGATGCGACGCAAAGGCAAAGAAATTGAAATCCCAGCGGGAACGCGCCAAGTCATTCGCCTGGAGCGGCCTTTGAGCGTCAATTCTACGAGGTAGTCTGTGTGTTTGCAGCTTGTTTTCGCTAAACTTGGGTTAACGCTCTGTCGAAGGAAATCTATGTAGATTCAGGAGATTTGCGTGAAGTTACAGCCACCCTTGCCAGATCAACGATTGACGACACTAAATCTGGTTCTGGTATGCCTGGCAGTTGTTTCCAGCCTCAGACTCTTTACTTCCCCCATCCTTGCTCTCCAAGCCTCCTCGAAAGTACCAACGACGACTTCTAAGCCAGGTTCCACCGTTTCCAAGCCAGTGAAACAGTCTGGCGTTCAGTCTTCCAAAAGTGGTTCCAAAAGCAAGAAGGTCGCATCTCGCACCAAGAAGCGCCGCAAGCCGCCGGTTCGCGGCCAACGGACCATTGAGTCAGCCCGCGTAGTTGAAATCCAGAATGCCTTGGCTGCTGCCGGCTATTTCAAAACACAACCGAACGGCGAGTGGGATGACTCTACCAGCAAAGCGATGAGTACCTACCAGCAGGACAACGGCTTCCGCACGACTGGCAAGCCTGATGCTCTCTCGTTAAAGAAACTGGGACTCTAGCTAAGTCACGGCTCGGAATCTCTCGATTCATTTCATTCCCCTCACTCAAATTCCGCAAAGATTTGTCTGGGTGTTATTTCCATCTTCGTCCCCGGATTCTGGCTTGCGCCGGAATAACGGGTAGAAGAGCAGGTGTGTGAGAATCACTGCAGGCCATTGGTTCGGCCGGTTGGTCACGACTGAAGTACTAGACGTCCTGCTGCAGAAGGTTGCGGGAGATAGCGAAGGCGAGCGTGTCTTACCCGACATGAATTCGAGGCCGGTCGAGAGGATTCTCAACGGTCTGTCTCAGTACCTCTCGGGTCACTGGAGCTGTATCCCCTTCGCCGAGTGCCAGATACTTCAACACATAGACTATGGGATTTCCCTCCGTCCAACCAAAGTAGGCGTGCGGAAGAATTCCAGTTGTATCCCGCAAATGCAGCAGAAGTGCGGCTATGGCGTTTGGAATTGCTGGACTCTTACACCTCAGGACGTTGTGCCTGCCGACCTTGACTCCACGCACCAGGATTTCGTCGCTGAAGTCGGAAGCATCACCCTGAGAAACCTCCAAGAACACCACTGGCTCCGCGTTATCCAGGCTGTGATCTTCGCGAGCCTGCATCTCCTTCTTGTCGTATTCCTCAACAGTCCTCTTATCGGGGCGATGTGCAATGATTCGAACTGCGTCGCCCTTTCCCTTGATCTCGTCGATCATCGCCTGTGCGCTTTGCGTGAGTGCGACACCCTGGATTCGCAATTCGGTCGATCGGATAACCCGCGAAAGCAGCGAGGTCGCGACAATTGCTGCAATGAAGAAAGATGCGATCTTGATTCCCTCAGGCCTTTCGAAAATATTCAAGATGGTGGTATAGGCAAAGATGGCGGCCATCGGCAAGTAGAGCCACCGCTGCGGGGTTTGCCATGTGGCGATCGTCACAGCAACCGCCGCCGAGGACATCAGAAACAACACACCGGTTGCGTAGGCACCGCTCTGTGCATCCACATTAGCGTCAAACAGGATCGTCACAGTAAACGTGATTGCAATGAATACCAGCACCAGAGGCCGGCGGGCCCGGGCCCAATCGGGCGCCATGCCATACGGAGGCAAGTATTTTGGGACCAGATTCAGCAATCCAGCCATCGCCGACGCTCCGGCGAACCAAAGGATGCAAATGGTGGCTGTATCGTACAGGGTCCCAAAGCCATGGCCGAGATATTTGTGCGCGAGATAGGCGAGTGCACGTCCGTTGGCCTCGCCGCCTTCCGCAAAGGCTTGAGGAGGAATCAGCAGCGTGGTCACAATGCTGCTGGCCATTAATGCAAAGCTCATGATAAGCGCAGCCGCGAGCAACAGCTTTTGCGTGTTACGAATTCTCCCGATTGGATGGCGGGTGGTGTCCCCCGGAGCCCCCTTCACATGCGTCATCACGGCCACGCCGGTTTCGAAACCCGAAAGTCCCAGAGCGAGCTTCGGAAACAAAATCAGCGCGATACCTAGAATCATCCATGGATTCGAATGCTCCGCCATCAAGGCATTCTTCCAGTTAAGCCACGCTTCCGGATGAATCCAGACCTGATAGAAACTCACAGCCAGCAGGATGGCATTCAGGAGCAGATAGGTGCCAACAAACAGCACGGCAATCCACAGCGCTTCTTTGAACCCCTTCAAGAAAACCGCTCCCAACAAACCTAGCAACACCAACGTTACCGCCACAGGATGACGGAAGGCCCCCGGCACAAAGGGATTCATGAGGATGTGTGCCGTGGCGTCAGCGGCTGACAGCGTGATGGTGATCACAAAATCAGTGAGTGCAAAACCCAGCAGGAAAAGAATGAAGACCTTGCCTCGCCAGCGTGGCAACAACTCTTCCAGCATGATGATGCTGCCCTGCCCATGCGGACTCCGTGCCGCGACCTGCCGATAGATCGGCAAGGCCACGAAGAGTGTCACGAGCACCAGAACAAAAGTCGCAATCGGGGAAATGATGCCAGCCATGAGAAATGCAATGCCAGGCTGGTAACCCAACGTGGAAAAGTAGTCCACACCCGTCAGGCACATGACGCGCCACCAGGAGTCGGTGTGCGGTGAGGCTTCCTCTAGTTGTTCGGAGGAATTATCGGACTCAAGAAACCATTGGCGGAGAGAGCCTGTCTTTCCATTCGATCCGGGCGGGTCTGAAGACGACGAAGGATGACCTTCCGCGGATGATTCGGTGGACATGAATCGGCATTATAAGCCAACAAGGGAGATTGTCTAGTGCGCGCAGGAACTCGAATTCTGGAAATGAGATTCACGAGAATCGAGTGATTCCTGGAACCCGATCGGGTTGCGGAATCCGGGCAAGCTTCGTAAGATGCTGCCTTCAAATCTTGACTTGCCTGTCGAAACAGAGGACGCCTGTGTTACGACATTTGCGATGGAGCTGGGTTTTGCTGTTAGCGACGCTGAGCAGTGGCGCTGACTGGGACCGCTTCCGCGGACCGAACGGATCGGGAATCGCTGAAGCCACCGGCCTGCCGGAGATCTTTGGCGCCAACCAGAACCTGATATGGAAAACCTCACTGCCTCCGGGTCACTCCTCGCCAATCTTGAGCCGCGATCGAATCTTTTTGACCGGTGTGGAAAAGGACAAGCTCTACCTGATCGCGATGCACCGACGCAGCGGCAACATCGTCTGGCGGCAAGAATCACCGCGGGTGCGTGTTGAGCGGCTCCACAAACTCAACAATCCGGCCTCTGGGACCCCGGCCTCGGACGGTGCACGGGTGTATGCTTTCTTCGGGGACTATGGATTAGTGTGTTACACCAGGGACGGTAAAGAGCTGTGGCGCACCCCTCTTGGCCCGTTCAACAACATTTATGGCATGGGCGTTTCGCCCATTGTTGCGGGAGACAACGTTGTGCTGGTCGTGGATCAGTTGCGAGACTCTTACATTGCAGCTTTCAACAAGTCAGATGGATCTCTCCGCTGGAAGAAAATGCGACCCCACGCACTTAGCGGCTCTTCAGTGCCGGTCCTTTATCATGAACCCGGTAAACCGTTCCAGGTCATCGCGCCCTCCAGCCACCGGATGGACGCCCATGACGCAAACACAGGCGAGGTTCTGTGGTATGTCACCGGGCTTCCGGGAGAAATGAAGTCGCAGCCAGTTCTCGACGGGCGGCGCATATTTGTGAATGGATACGCTTGGCCAGATAATGAGCCGGGCAACATACGGCCCGTGCCGTCTTTCGAAGAAGGGCTGGCAGCAGAGGACATTAACAACGACGATTTCATCGCCAAAGACGAGGCCCGCGATCCCCGAGCCAAGGCAGCGTGGCAGTTTATCGATCTCAACCGTGACAGCAAGCTCGACCGGGAGGAGTGGGATAAGTACCGCACACTAATGACATCTGAGAATGCGCTGCTGGCCTACCGGCTGGGCGGTTCTGGGGATCTGACGGCGAGCAATGTCCTCTGGAAATACCAACGGGCAATTCCCCAGGTCCCCTCAACAGTGGTTTATCGCGGCGTTCTGTACATGATTAATGATGGTGGAATTCTCACGACGCTTGATCCAACGACAGGACGCGTGTTCAAGCAGGCCCGCCTGCGGGGCGTGCCGGGTTCTTATCTTGCATCAATCGTCGCCGCCGATGGCAAGGTCTTCATTGCCTCACAATCCGGGGTTGTAGCAGTTCTCAAAGCGGGCGAAGACCAAGAACTACTGAGCGCGAATAACCTGGACGAAGACATCTTTGCAACACCGGCAATCGACAAAGACCGGATCTTCATTCGAACCGTGGCCGCACTCTACTGTTTTGGAGCCAAAAAATAGCCCGGCCACCTCGACATCCAACTGTGAACGCACGCATCCGACCTTTGATGCCACCCGGTCCTAGCGGCGGAGGTGATGCGGCACGCTGGTGACCACGATACTTGGACGAAACAGCAGCCGGCCTTTGAGCATAAGCGCTGTCTGGTTATGGAGCAAATGTTGCCACCAGGCGCGAGGCACGAACTCTGGCAGGAGGACAGTGATGATTGCGTCTTTGTGCTGCTCGGCCTCCGCATCGATGAAATCCATCAATGGATCGATGAGTGAACGGTAAGGCGACTGGATCACCTTCAACGAAATTCCACTTCCCCAGACCTCCCATTCCTTCAGCATTTCCGCAGTGTGCTGCGGATTAATCTCCACGTAAACCGCGGTGGCGTGCCCGTCCCCATTCCCCACGAGACTTCGAGCATACTGCAGTGCCGGCAATACGCCCCGATGGACTCCCGAAAGCGGTATGATCAAGCGATTCTTCAGTGAAGGGAGTGGCCGGCATGGTCCAGCGAGAGCTGCGCCGCAACCAGCCGGTAATGCCCGTGGATGGAACGAAACATCAGGACAATTAATGGGATCAGCCCGACCACGGCCCAGGCGCCGTGTGTGAACTTAGTCAAAGTGATAACGATGAGGACGGCAAAGGTAATCACGGCACCTGTGCCATTGATGAGAATTGACGTTAGCCAGTGCCCGCCGCGGTCCTGCTCCAGAGCTTCGAGCCGTTCCTCCGCGTGGTCGGCTTCAGCAGGGTCTAATACAGCAGGCAATGGGTGCTCTCGTTTCTCGTCTGCTACGATTCTCAGCTTAGCTTCCTCAGCCTTGCGCTCGCGCAGCCAATGGACAACCATTCCAGATTGAGACAGGGTGAAGGACAGGAAAACTCCGAGGGCGTAAAGAGGCAGCATAGCTTGCTCTTCGCCCTTAAAGAGAATCACCAGCACGGCCGCAAAGCCCGCCAGAATCAGAACTCCATTGGAGAAAACCAAACGATCGCCGCGGTTGGCAAGCTGGCGGGGCAAGAATCGGTCGGCAGAAAGCAGACTGGCCAATCGTGGGAAATCGGCAAACGCCGTATTCGCGGCCAGAACAAGAATCGCGGCCGTGGCGGACTGAACACAGTAATAAATGATCCCCGACCCAAAGGTATGCCGAGCTACAGCAGAAACCAACGTTTGCCCAGGCAGCGGATGTGCGTTGAGCTTATAGGCCAGGAAACCGGTGCCCAGAATCAGGGTGGTCATGATGGCCGCCATCCAGGTCAAGGTTGTGGCGGCGTTGCGGGACTCCGGTTTCTGGAATGCCTGAATCCCGTTAGAGATCGCTTCCACGCCGGTCAGGGCAGTGCATCCGGCCGCAAAAGCCCGCAGCAGCAGCCACAGCAACGCGCCCCAGTCAGCAAGCCGTGCGGCGTCGTTCCCACCGACCGGTCGAAGTGAAGATCCTCGGTCGCGGGCGTCGGCATGATCTCTCCGGTGGAATAGAGACGAAAGAATCCAAAAACCACCAGCGCGAGCATGGAAAAGATGAAGAGATAGGTGGGACCGGCAAAAATGGCGCCCGATTCCCTTACACCGCGAAGGTTCACCCAGGCGATGATCGCGATCAACCCGACACCGAAGATAACTCGATGCTCTTCCAGAAATGAAAAACGTGTACCGTGCGCAGCGGAAGTGATAGCCGCCACACCTGCTGAAATCGACACGGCGACTGTCAGAATATAATCCACCAGCAGAGATGCCGCGGCAATCAAACCCGGCATCGTGCCCAGGTTGTCCTTGGCAACAATGTAGGCTCCCCCACCCGAAGGGTACGCATGAATGGTCTGTCGGTAAGACAAAGTCAGCAGAGCCAGCAGAAAAACCAGACTCACGGCAATCGGCACGAGATACCCAATCGTAACGCTGCCAGCAGCCAGCAGGACTAGCAGGATCGCTTCCGTTGAATAAGCCACCGAGGAAAGCGCGTCAGAGGAAAAGACGGCGAGTGCAGTCTTCTTGTTAAGCCTCTCGTGTTGAGCCCGTTCAGTCGAGATGGGATCGCCAACCAGCCAGCGTTTGAATGAACTCATGCGGGGACGATACCTCCGCTCACAATTGTACTCGTCCTCGAAGAAGAGCTGAGTACGAGGAATCAATTTTATGGAACGCAGCACCGCACAGGGTCACAAAGCTCCATGAACTGCCTTTGCGCGTCGGCACGTTCAAGAAAGTTCGGCTTCCCGCCATGTGCCAGCAAGATCCAACACAGTCCTGTTCGGTATTTCTTCCGAACGCGGGCATCCAACAAAACTCCAAGGTAAACTGAGTTAGCAGGATTTACACTCCCCTCCGGTGGTGGTGTAGACAAAAAAAGGCACGGAACTCACGTTCCGTGCCTTTTAGAAAACAAGACATATTTACGGCAACGCTGTAAGCATTGCCTTGCTGCTTCGGGTCTGGTTGGTGTCGCGCGCGAAGATCTCAACGGGCGGAATGATACCACTCTGAAATCGATTTCGTCGCGAAAAGCTCTCCAATAGACAATACCTTAGGTTTGGAACCGCTTTCCTCAGCGGCGACTTCGCGGCCCCGAATACCATCGTCGTCGCTCGGGGCGTGACAGCTAATCTACCAGTACTACGCTTCCTCGTAGTGGTAGCCCACTTCGCCGTGATCCGTGAAGTCCAAACCTTGAATTTCCTCTTCGGTGGTTGGGCGCAAGCCGACAACTGCCTTGACGATTAGTGTCAGGACTACTGTCCCGACGATCGCCAGAACCATCGTCAATACGATCGCCTTCAACTGCTCGAGCCACAAGGTGTGACCGACGATGTCTTTCAGATTGGTACTCAGGTTGCCATTCACTTCAGCTGTGGCCAGCACACCTGTGATAAACGCACCCAGCGTACCGCCGACACCATGGACACCGAAGGTATCGAGAGAGTCGTCATAGTTCAGCATGCTCTTGAGCTTGGTACAGGCCAGGAAGGGCACTACGCCTGCAAGCACGCCGATGATAACCGCTCCTGATGCATTCACGAATCCGGCGGCTGGAGTAATAACAACCAAGCCTGCTACGATTCCAGAGCAGAATCCCAGCACGGTTGGTTTGCCCCGGGTAATCCATTCGAGCAAAGGCCACGTAAACCCTGCAACAGCCGCGGACAGGGTAGTCGTCATGAACGCATTCGCTGCGATGCCGTCTGCTGCTACCGCGCTTCCGGCGTTGAAGCCGTACCAGCCCACCCAGAGCATGCCCGTGCCAACCATCGTCAGCGCGAGGCTATGCGGCGCCATCATTTTTTTGCCGAACCCTTCACGCTTTCCGAGCATCAAACAGAGAACCAGTGCAGACCACCCTGAAGACATATGCACGACGGTACCACCCGCGAAATCGATAGCCTTGATCGTCGCGGCGGCGTTCCAAACTCCGTTCATGAAACCATCGATACCCCAAACCATGTGTGCCAGCGGGAAGTAAACTACCAGCATCCACCCAAGAATGAAGAGCATGATGGCGCTGTATTTCATACGCTCTGCGATTGCGCCAACGATCAAGCCTGGCGTGATGATCGCGAACATCAACTGATACATCGAGAATACGTTCTGAGAAACCCAATACGCGTAGTTTGTATTCGGTGCAGCCGAGACTCCTCTTAGAAACGCCAAGTTCAACCCACCGAGAAACGGCGAACCAGCGTCGAACACGAAGCTGTAGCCGAACGCCCACCACAGAATCGTGACGAGCCCCGCGCATCCGAGACATTGAGCCATTACGGACAGAATGTTCTTCGCGCGAACCAGGCCGCCATAGAACAGCGCGAGGCCGGGCAGCGTCATGAAAAGCACGAGGGCTGCACAGATCATCATGAACGCGTTGTGTCCAGGACCAGCGACATTCACCAGCGCCTTCGGAGCTGTGTTATTGATGTAAGCCTCGAGATCCGCGATCCGGTTCAGGAGGGCCTCATCGGCTGCCGGTGCGCTCGCACTTGGGGCGCTGGCTGCAGGGGCTGCCGCCGCGCCTTCTTGGGCGATAACTGGCGTTGCAAACGCCAGCACAACCAGCATTAACAGCATTCCCGCACAGCCTCTGCTTATGCATAGCCTCTTCATTGTGGAAGTGCTCCTTAGAATTTAATGTGAACAGGTCTGAGGGATCAGCAAGCGCCGCTCAAGTAACGGCGCTTGTTTCGTGCTCTACTCGCCAGCCTTTGCCACTCTCAGAAGGACGTGCAAACCTAGGCTGACGTACTCTTTGCCATCGACGGCTTGAGCGCGGGTTCTGCAAGGTAGGCCCCAGCCGCCGGCTGCATAGATGAGGATCCAGTCACCACGAAATCAGGATAGGCGCGGTTGCCATGTTCGCCGATATCCAGACCTTCGATTTCTTCTTCCACCGACACCCGAATGCCCATTGCCAGCTTCAGCGCGTACCAGAAAGCCATGGACGCTCCAAGCGCGAACAGGGCAACCCAGAACACGCCTTTCAACTGCACTATGAACTGCTGGGTGCGAGTCAACCCGGTTGCCAGAGCGGCGATGTCGGTCGCAATCTGATTGTCGTAAAATAGGCCCAAAGCCAGCGTGCCCCAAATGCCGTTGACCAGGTGAACGCTCAACGCGCCGACTGGATCGTCCAGTTTGATCCGGTCAAACATGACCACGGCCAGAACCACCAGGACGCCGCCAATCAATCCAATCACCGCTCCTGAGGCAATGCTCACAAACGCGCACGGTGCGGTGACCGCGACCAAACCTGCCAGACAGCCGTTAAGAATCATTGAGAGGTCAGGCTTCTTCAACAAAACCCAAGCGGTGATGAGGGCCCCCAGTGCTCCGGTTGCAGCTGCCATGTTGGTGTTTACCAGCACGTGGGCGATGGCAACCCCGTTTCCTGCCGACATCGTCGAGCCGGGATTGAAACCGAACCAGCCTAACCAAAGGATGAAAACACCCAACGAAGCCGAGGTCATGCTGTGTCCTGGGATGGCTTTGATCCTGCCGTCCTTCGTGTACTTCCCCAGGCGGGGACCCAACACCATCACACCTGCCAGCGCCGCCCAACCACCTACTGAGTGCACAACGCTCGAGCCGGCGAAATCACGGAAATTGTTGGAGCCTAGGAAGCCGCCGCCCCAGATCCAATGGCCGGTGATGGGGTAAACAAGCGCTACTAGCAGAAAACTGAAAATCAGAAAGGCGCCAAACTTGATCCGCTCGGCCACCGCCCCAGACACGATTGTCGCTGCCGTGCCAGCAAACACGAGCTGGAAGAAGAACTTGGCCCACAACGGAACTGGAGTCCAGTTAATGGCACCATAGACTCCCTCATACTTGGCCGTGGAGAACGGGTTCGCAGCCGCATAGGCCTCGCCAAGAGCTGGAGAATTGTCGGCTCCCGACACAAACCACAGCCCACTGAGCCCAACGAAACCGTTTCCATCCCCGAACATCAGTCCCCAACCGAGCACGTAGAAGGAGATCGTCGAGGCGGCAAACACAATAAAGTTCTTGGCCAGGATATTGGTGCAGTTCTTCGCCTGGCAGAGTCCGCTTTCCACCAAAGCGAAACCCGCATTCATCCAGAACACCAGCATCGCCGTTACGAGCACCCAAACCGTGTCAACACCGATGCGCATAGCGCTGCTGTTGTCCATCATGGCTTTCATCGGGTCCACAGGCGCCGCATCCTGTGCGAACATCGGCCGTGTGACCATAAACGCCATCAGCACCATAAAGAAGGCCGCCCATCCCAGGCGGGTTGATTCTCTCTGAAGGCTCTTCATAGTCAATTGTCTCCTTAGTCAAAGTGAGCCGTGCTCTAGAAGCACGGCATTGAACTGAACGAGACCCAAACCGATCCGCTCTGCTTGGGCCACGTCATACAGGAAGCAAAGAAGGTTCTGGCCAACCTATTCCGTCCCATCCAAGCCAGACTAAATTGCCTGGGCTCCAACCTCGCCGGTCCTGATGCGAATGACTTCTTCAACCGGAAACACGAAGATCTTGCCGTCACCAAACTTGCCGGTCTTGGCAGACTTGATGATGGCATCAGTAGCCTGGGACAGCAGTTCGTCTCCAACAATCACTTCGATCTTTACCTTGGGCAAGAAATCCACCGTATATTCGCTGCCACGATAATGTTCGGTGTGTCCCTTCTGCCGCCCCACGCCGCGCACCTCCGAGACAGTCATGCCGTGCACTCCCAATCCTTCGAGAGCACCCTTCACCTCTTCGAGTTTGTGCGGCCTGACAATACACTCCAGCTTTTTCATAGTGCTTCCTCTCCTTATGGATTTGAGAAACTCTACTATCGCTGACGTACGGCGATTTGTGGCTTACTAGGCAAACTTAATGCCTTGAGCTCTGAAGTAGGACCCGACCGGTTCGCGCCAACCAACCCAGCTACTTCACCGGAGAACGACCGGGTCAAGCCAGTTCCATGGCGTCCGCGCACAGCCGTTCTTCGATCTCCTGCAGCCGGCCAGGATCGGTGATTTTTCCCCCGCTGGCATCGCGCACGTAGAAGACGTCGAACGCATGGGACTTCTCCGTCGCCAACTTGGCAAAGATGATATTGAGATTGAAACTGGCCAGGGCGCGGGCTATACGGTATCCCAATCCAAGCCGATCACCTGCCTGGACCTCAATTACCGTCGCGGTCGGCGAAACGTCATTGTCAATTCGAACCCGCGAGGGGAACGACAGCCTTGGGCCATCGTTTCCCGTTCGAGGTTTGGAACGGCTCTTGAGATAGTCGTCAACATCCACCTGCCCGGAAATAACCTTCTTTAGCAGTTTTTCGACACGTGGCTGGTCTTCTTGATGGAGCTGATGTGTGCCACCAATGCTGCCAACCTGAAACACATCGAACACCAAACCGTCTTCGCGCGTGCTAAGCTGCGCGCTCAGAATGTTGAGATTGAATGCTGACAGGCCGCCTGCAATCTGCGCGAACAGACCAGGGTGGTCGCGAGTGACCAGAACCAGATCGCTATATCCCTGCTCCGTGTGGTCAACCCATCCGATCACGACATCGGCGGTTTCAAGCTTCCGGAGCAACCGCAGTTGGAGCACTATCTGTGCTGACGCCGTGTAAAGCAGGTAGCTCTCGGGAAGCCCTGCAAAGTGCTGTTGCAAGGCCTCCGCGCTCATCTCGTCCTTCAGCAGAGACAGAACCTGCTTCCGAATACTTTCGGCGTCAGCATGGCTCGCCCGCGAAACGGAGCCCGCAAACATGAGCCGCTCCGAGGCCTTGTGGTACAGGTCCCAAAGCAGGTAGTCCTTCCAGTCTGTCCAGACGCCTGGCGCAACCGCCTGCGCATCCGCATAGGTGAGCAAGAGCAGCATGTTGAGGACATCGAGCCGGTCTACCACCTTCACGAACTCTTCAATGGTGTGCGCATCGTCGAGGTTCCTCCGCTGCGACACATGCCCCATGAGCAGATGATGCCGCACCAGGACCTGAACCTTCTCTCCCTCGTCAGGATCGAATCCCAGCCGCTCGAGGGCTCTGCCGACAAGGGTCGCTCCCTTCGCTGAGTGCCCCTTACCGAGACCCTTTCCCGTGTCGTGCATCAGGACGGCAAAATAGAGTGATGAAGAGTCGTGAATTTCGTTCAGCACCTTGCGATACGGCGCGTGCCTTGAATCCTCGCCGTCGGCAATGGAATCCAGGATGTCAAGCGCTCGCAGCGTGTGCTCATCGGTTGTGTATTTGTGATACAGATCGTGCTGTACCTGGCAGGTGAGCCGGCCGAACTCCGGGAGAACCCGTCCAAGAAAACCCAACGCGTGCATCTGGCGAATGGCTGGGGCAGCTTTGCCCTTGCTGCGCAAGATGGCGCGAAAGTCCGCGCCAATCTGAGGTGTCGCAAAAGCACCACGCCGGAAACGGGGGCTGTTCTGACGAATGGCGCTTTGCGTCGCATCGTCCAAGGGAACAGCTCCTCCCTGAGAATAGCGAAAGGCACGCATCCATTGCTCTGGAGTGGTCTCTACAGCCGATGGTCCTGACTTCTGCTGTCTGAGGTTGGTCTTTCCAGGTGTTAAGCGAATGAGCTTTGATGAAAACCAGGTTGAACTGGGCTTGGTTTCCTGCTGAAGGCGGGAAGTCAAAGCATCAAGCACCCGCTCGATCCGCCGAACCTCCAGATAATAGCGATGCAGGAGGGCTTCCGAGTCTTTCTGCGTGCGACTCTTGCGGAAACTGAAACTCCTGGCCACCGTCGGCAACACGCTATGCGAGAGAACGTCGGTCTTGCGATTGCTGCAGAAGTGCAGTTCATTGCGCAGGCGCTGCAGAAACTCGTAAGACTGGCGCGCCCTCGTCCATTCTGCCGGCGTGACCTGGTGTTGCTGCAGCACCTGCTCCATTCGCTGTCCCGGATAGAAGGCCTTGGCGATCCAGCCTGTAAAGTGAAAATCACGCAGGCCGCCTTTGGCTTCCTTGACGTCGGGCTCTTGAATGAATGCTGTGCCCCCCTGGCTCAAGTGGCGTTCTTCGATCGTGCGGAGCATCTTGTCCACGACCGATTTTCGATTGCGTTTGATCGACTGACCAAGTTTCTCTTCAAACTCTTCGTAATGCTCCTGGCAGCCCACGAGGAAGCGCGCATCCAGCATTGAGTTCAGCGACACCAAATCCTCATTCCCCATCGCTATTGCTTCCTTAAGGGTTCGCACACTGTGCCCGACCTGCAAGCCCATGTCCCAGAGCAGACAGAGCATGAACTGAATTTGCTGGGCCTCTCTTTGAGATCGGCGGCTCTTGACCAGGAACATCAGGTCCACGTCTGAAAACGGTGCCAGCTCCTTGCGCCCATAACCACCTATGGCGATGACCGACGTATTGCTGGTGGCGTCTTTCGCCAGGCCCTCCGCATACATTTCGCGAACCAGATGATCCAGTACTTCGCTTCGATACAGGGACACTTCCCTTCCCCCCATACCGGCCCGGTGTTTCATCTTGAGTCGCCGTAACTCAGATCGATGCAGCCTTTGGCCATACTCAAGAAGAGACTCGCCTCTCTTTCTAGGCTCTGGAGAATAGGAGAATCCAGCGGGTGGGGTCATTGGGGGCACCGGCGTCTTGGCAGGTGGTGTTGGCGGCGCGCAAGCAATTGCTGTTCTGGCTGCCGAGTAGTCCATGTTTTAGGCTTAGACCCCGCGGGATGATTTCTAATCTAACTACTCTTGATCGAGAGAAACGTTGCAGTGGGGCGTGTCGGTCATACACCCCACCGCGCAATCGAGAGAATGCCGCTCCGCCCTTCCTACTCTTTGCCAATTCCGAATGAATAGACCAGACCGACCATAAAGACATTCTGCCGGTTCGAGAATTCGTCTGTGCCTTTCTTGAAGACTTCCTGGTTCGAGAAGTCGTACCGGTACTCAAGCTTGGTGCTGAAATTCGGCTTGATGCGGTACTCGTTGGTGAGGGTAAAGGTCTTCAGGTCTTGACGGAGTTCCTGTGGCAAATCCTGCGCTGTCATAGAGGTATTCAAAACGCGGCGCCAACGCGATCTTGCCGTCTGCCTTGCTGAAGCGAATCGAACTGGCAATGCCTCTCCATTTGGCGTTTGGATCGGACGAAATAAGCGGCTTGTTCGTTCCGATGTCGTAGTTAAATCTCAAAGCAACATTCGGATTGATTGTGGCATTGATGACGCCATCGTAGAGGTGCCGCCAGCCTGTATTTGAAATGGAATTCTCCGGACCGCCCAGGTAGTTCTGGATGATCTGGAACTTGGAACTGGGGGTCAGTGTGAGCGAAAAACCCACGCTCTTACCAGTGTTCTGGTCAAAGGAGTTGTTCCAGCCGTTTACGAGGTAAAACCCCACACCCACTTTGTCGGTGGCAGCATAGTTCATGCGCAAACCTGTATGGTAGAACGGCTGCGCATAGGAAAACATGACACCCTGCTGATAGTTCCAATTGTCGAACGTGTCAAAACTTCCGCGCCGATGAATGTCGTGAATTTTCCGACATCGAAGGTCAGACCCCTTCCAATTGGCGCGGTGTAGCTGACATAGGCATTCAGGATGTTTTTCTGAATAGAGTCCTGCGTACGACCTTCAACGGGAAACTCATAAAGGAACTTGAATGAATCAGCCAGCGGGCCGTAAACCAAATCGAAGCGGTAACCCAAGCGAATTCGGTCCATTGGTGGGCCGGTTAAAGCTCAACTTGGCAGCGTTGAACTGAAAACTGTTGTGGTTATATGTCGTGCCTCGAAGACGATTGACTGATCTGCCGGATGGTTGAGGTTGTATCCATAGTAGGTGTCAACGTAGCCGCTCACTTGTGTCGATTTGAAAAAGCTCAAGGTGGGGGCGGCTTCTTCCTGCTGCTTCTTGACCTCGTCGACCTCTTTCTTTAGTTCTGCAACGCTCGTTTGCGCCGTCGCTACAACAACAGTCGCAGCCGGCGTTCCCGATGCAGCAGGCGCTCCCGCTCTTGATTCCAGCTCAGCGATGCGGGCTTCCAGCTTCTTGATCGTTTCCATCAGTTGATCGGTACTCACTGTTTGTGCCAACAAACCTTGCGGCACAAGCAGGCTCAGGCTCAACAGCGCTGAAGCAAACCGTCTAACAGGTGAAATTTTCATCCGATTCCTCCCATTGAAGTTGGAGAATTTGGCGGCTGCCAGCCAATTTCCCGAAGAGTTGGGTTTAAGTGATCCAGGATGATCCTGGAGGGCAAAAAAAAGACGCCCACTGGGGGGATAGGTATCCACCGCCAATGGACGTCTCTGTCCAAACCCGGAACCGTCCCGGGTCTTAATGCTGTTCTATTTACGAGTGCTGGTTCGATACAGCTCTGTACCAAACTTGCTGCACAGTCTAGTCATAAATGCCGAGGGGTCAAGATTATTTATTTTATGCCCGGCATAAGCGATTCTTATTCAGTGAAGAAGGCGGCTCAAGCAACCGCAGAGACGCGGAGACGCAGAGATAAAACATGAATACGCCATGACTGTTCCGCATTTTCCTCTAACCAAAAGGTGAAAAAAAATCCGGCTACACTGTGTTTAACAACCGTTCTGAAGTGCTGACGCCTGGCAGTTCTCAAGAAGTTCTCCGCGTCTTTGCGTCTCTGCGGTTGCTTTTGCTACTGTCGTGTTTCATCACATTTGAATTTCTGTTCCAGTTAGACTATCGTTGCCCCTACTCAGTGCGACAAGGGCACGACACCTGCTATCGCGCTTGGCTAGAGTTGATTCATGTCAACCTACACCTTACCTCCCGGACCACCCAGCAAGTCTCTGGGACTCTCTTTCCTGTCGTTTCGAAGAGATCCCATTGGATTTCTCAGCCGTCGGCACAACGCTATGGTGACCTGGTTGGATTCCGCTTTGGCACTCAGTGGGCGGTATTTGTGAATAATCCTGAGCTGATCAAAGACGTACTGGTGACTCATGACCATGCTTTCGGCAAAGGCCGAGGCCTGCAGCGAGCCAAGCGCCTGCTCGGAGAGGGGTTGCTGACCAGCGAAGGCAACTTCCATCGACGCCAACGCCGGCTTGCGCAACCCGCATTTCATCGGCAACGTGTCCACAGCTATGGATCGGTAATGACGAAGTATGCAGATGAGATGCGGCAGGCTTGGCACGACGGGAGCACGCTGGACATTGACCACGAGATGACGCGCCTGACCCTGGCCATTGTGGCAAAGACGCTCTTTGACGCAAATGTGACCGGCGAGGCTGAAGCCATCGGTCAAGCCCTTACGACTACCATGGAATCGTGGCGCCAGCTGATGCTCCCGTTCTCTGAGTTGCTGGAAAAGCTCCCCTTGCCCAGCTTCCGTCGCTTTAGGGAAGCCCGCGCCCGGCTGGACGAGACTATCTACCGCATCATCGGGGAACGCCGATCCGATCCTACCGATCGGGGCGATCTGCTCAGTATGTTGATGGCGGCGCAGGATTCGGAGGGTGACGGCGGCAGTATGAGCGACTTGCAGCTTCGCGACGAACTCATGACGCTCTTCCTGGCGGGTCATGAAACGACCGCGAACGCCTTGACCTGGACTTGGTATTTGCTGTCGCAACACCCCGACGTGGAGAGCAGACTGCATGAAGAACTAGACAGGGTACTCGGAGGACGGCTGCCTCAGGCGGATGACCTTCCTCAGCTCGTCTTCGCGGAGAAAGTGGTGGCCGAATCGATGCGCCTGTATCCCCCGGCCTGGATCATTGGCCGCCGAACGCTTCAAGACTATGAGACCGCGGGCCATCGCTTGCCAGCGAATACTCTTATTCTGATGAGCCCGTTCATCATGCATCGCGATGCCCGCTACTTTCCGGACCCTCTGCGATTTGATCCCGAGCGCTGGACCCCCGAAGCGAAGGCTGCCCGTCCACGCTTCTCTTACTTCCCGTTTGGTGGAGGTTCCCGACAATGCATCGGCGAATCCTTCGCTTGGATGGAAGGGATTCTCCTGGTGGCCACGTTGGCGCAACGCTGGCGCTTGCGCCTGCTTCCGGGCCACCCAGTAGTGCCGCGACCCTTGGTGACCTTGCGTCCAAAGTTTGGAATGAAGATGAAAATCGAACGGCGAGCTGCAATTTGAGGTCAACTTGAGAGACGATGTGATCGCAAACGCCGCCGTAGCACTCATTGGCGTCGGGCTGGTTGCCGTCGGCGCTTTCGCCGTTGCCGCGCCTGAGGCCGCCGCCGTCATGTTCGGCATCCCCGTCCAAGGAAATGAGGCACGTGCCTACATTAGGGCAACCGCGACGCGTGACTTCGCAATTGGATGTTGGTTCCTGGCCCTCCTCGACCCTTCGAGTCCGCCGGAAAACGATGGGCGCCTCGCTGATTGCCGTGGCCTTGATTCCGATTGGCGACTTCATCAACGTCTTCTTGAATGCACGCCACAGCACAACGGCGCTGCTGCTTCATGGTGGATCAAGCGTGGCCTTTCTCGTGTTTGGAGTGTGGCTGTGGCGAACCGGTCTCAGCAGGTAGCTGAGGAAGGGCGCGCATCAAGCAGTCACCTAGAAAAATTTGGGTGACAGGGCTGGGAAGGAGACGCTTTGCAGCAAAGTACGAAAGGCTCGGCCTTGGCGGCAGGTGCGCGTCACGGGCGCTTTTGGCAGACCCGAGCATTCTGGTGGACGGCCAGGCTCGCTGAAGGTACCATTTATCCGCACCTGGGAAATCTCTGCCATCACCCGTACTCCACAGCGAGGCGAGACGATGCGCAAGATCCATATAACGCAGTTGTTTTTTCTTTCATGCTGCCTCATCTCAATGCTTGCTTTCGACGCGCTCGCGCAAGCACCAGGCGGATATCGCCTGGTTTCAAACGATGATCCCGAGTCCGTGGCAGCAGCCAAGGTCGCTGTCCGCCTGGAAGGTGAAAAGCTTGGCAAGAACATTGTGTTTTCGTCGATGGTGTACGCTCAACGGCAGGTGGTCTCAGGTACTAATTACAAGTTGTGTCTGAAAGTGAAAGTGAACGGAACCTCAAAGCGGGCTGAGACCGTTATCCATCGAAACCTGCAGAAGGAATATGCATTGACCAGTTGGAAGTGGGGGGAGTGCACCAAGCCCGCCGAACTGAAAACGAGCCCTCCAGCTACCCCGCCCGGACGGTAGACGCCGTGTCGCTCTCCCGGCACTGAGGTCGCAGTGCCTTGAGGCGGTTCCGGATGGCGGGCAATCATCGCTGTTAGCACCGGCCTCGGAAGCGCCACCGTTCTCTGTTCAAGCACATCGTACATAGATAGCTTAGTAGCGGACGTGCCCTTTCTTTGCTGGAAACTGATGCTTCTGGCTGGGACGTTGCCATTCCCTTTTCCACGCCGTTAACTGCGACAGTCGTCCATTTGACGGCATTGCTCATGAACTGTAGACTCTGCATTATCAAGCTGATGGAGGACTCTCTTGAAACATCGATTCGCCGGGTTTGTGTCTGCCATGCTTCTTGTGTCGCTCGCTTTGATCAACACGGATCCAACAAGCATCGCTCAAACTCGCTCCGCGCAAAAAGCAGTGGATTTTAACCGGGATATTCGCCCCATTCTCTCTGACACTTGCTTCACTTGCCACGGACCCGATGAGCAGACACAGCAGGCGGGATTGAGACTCGACACCAAAGAAGGCGCGTTTGCCGATCGAGGCGGCTATCAAATCATCATTCCGGGCAAAGCCGCCGAGAGTCGGCTCTTTCAGCGAGTCAGCGCGAAGGAAGAACATTTGCGCATGCCCCCGCCGACGGCGGACCGCAAACTCACTCAACAGCAAATTGAACTTTTGCGGCGGTGGATCGATGAAGGAGCCCGATGGGACACGCATTGGGCCTATGCCCCACCGAAGCGACCTTCTTTGCCGACGGTCAAGAACTCCGCCTGGGCAAAGAATCCAATCGATGCCTTCATCCTTTCACGTCTGGAGCGCGAAGGTTTGAAGCCTTCGCCTCAAGCTGACAAGACGACGTTGCTGCGGCGGTTGAGTTTTGATCTCACCGGCTTGCCTCCCACAGCGGCTGAACTGGATGCCTTTCTTTCAGACTCCTCACCTGATGCTTACGAGAAACAAGTGGACCGGTTGCTCGGTTCTCCCCGTTACGGCGAGCGCATGGCGATGCAATGGCTCGATTTGTCGCGCTACGCCGATACGCACGGTTATCACATCGATAGCCACCGGGATATGTGGCACTGGCGCGATTGGGTGATCGGCGCCTTCAACCGCAACCTGCCGTTTGACCAGTTCACCACTCAGCAGTTGGCTGGAGACCTGCTGCCTGATCCGACGCCGGAGCAGAAGCTTGCCACGGGATTCAATCGCAACCACATGATCAACTTCGAAGGTGGCGCGATTGCCGAGGAGTATCAGACCGAGTATGTGGTCGATCGCGTAGAGACCACCTCAGCGGTCTGGATGGCCATGACGATGGGTTGTGCTCGCTGCCACGACCACAAATATGACCCGATTCGGCAAAAGGACTTCTATCGCTTCTTCGCCTTCTTCAACACCATTCCCGAAAAAGGTCTCGATGGCACCATGGGAAATGCTCAGCCCATGATTCAGCTGCCATCGACCGCTCAAGGGCTCGAACTGAAACGCCTGAAACAGGAGATCAAAGTTCGTGAAGAGGTCCTTGCCTGACGCCAAGGTCGATCCACTGCTGGAAACGTGGCAACAGAACTGGAGCAAGTCTCGAAACCTATCCACTCCGCCTCCCCGAGAAGGGCTGGTGGCACACTACGAGTTCGATGGTCATTTGTCCGATACCTCTGGACACTATCATCATGCCAAGACACTGCGAGGTGAAGTTACGTTTGGGTCCAACGCAATCGGCTTGGGAGGCGAATTCAACGGCGAAACGCATCTGACGTTCGGAGGAGAGGTTGGCGATTTAGAGCGCGACAAGCCTTTTTCTATCGCCTTTTGGTTCAATAAAGGTGGCAGCGCAGGACAAGAGCTGACGTTGCTCCAAAGAATGGCGCCTCGACAGGGTGGTTACGAGCTCACGTTCGACGGGTCGGTGCCAGTCGGCGACCTGAAGCGAGGTTCCCATCTCTACGTGCGCCTCGTCTCTCGCTTGCAAGACGATTCCTTGCAGGGTATCCAGGTCAAGACAAAGACTCGCGTTCGTATGGGTGCCGTGCAGCACCTGGTGATGAACTATGACGGCTCTGGAAAAGCTGCTGGACTGCGGCTCTTTCTTGACGCCAAGCCGCTTGAAGTGGATGTGATTCAGGATCAGTTGACCGGGTCCATACAGAATTCTGGCCAACTGGAAATCGGAAACAAGAGTTTCGGTGATCCTTACAAGGGCAACTTGGATGACCTGCGAATTTATGAGCGGCGAGTTGACTCAGGCTGAGATCGAACAGCTCTCGTTGCACGAACCGATTCGATTCACCCTATCAGCGAACCGCGCAAGCAGCTCAGCGAAAACTCAGATGAAAGCGCGTCGGGAGAAGTTGCGGGAGTACTTTCTCACTTACGAGGCCCCTGAACCCTATCGTCAAAACTATGCCGAACTGACCCAACTCAAGAAAGAAAAGGCCGCGCTGGACAAGATTGTGCCGACTTCCATGGTGATGGAGGAGATGGAGAAAGCGCGAGAGACACATGTGCTGGGCCGCGGCGACTACCGCAATTTGGGCGAGAAAGTCCAACCCGGAGTTCCTTCCAGCCTTCCACCGTTGCCAGCCGGCGTACCGCAAAGCCGCCTGGGCCTGGCCCGCTGGTTGTGCGATCCTTCGCACCCACTCACAGCTCGAGTCGCCGTCAACCGATACTGGCAGATGTATTTTGGACATGGAATCGTGAAAACCGCCGAAGACTTTGGCTCCCAAGGCGAGGCCCCGGTTCATCCCGAGCTGCTGGACTGGTTGGCGACGGAGTTTATCCAAAGCGGGTGGGACATCAAGACGAATGCAACGCCTCATCGTAACGTCGGAAGCCTATCGGCAATCCTCTCGTGTCACGCCGGAACTGGTCGAGAGAGACCCTGAAAATCGCCTGCTGGCGCGCGGCCCCCGGTTCCGCTTGCCTGCCGAAATGGTTCGCGACAATGCACTGGCAGCCAGTGGCTTGTTGAACGGCGAAATTGGTGGTCCCAGTGTCTCTCCTTACCAACCCAAGGGACTTTGGGAAGAGATGGCATTTGGAGATGTTTTCTCAGCCCAGACCTATACTTCAAAGCAAAGGCAAGGATCTCTACCGCCGGAGCATGTACACCTTCTGGAAACGGACGGTACCGCCCCCGTCCCTTGCAACCTTCGACGCACCGGACCGTGAGAAGTGCACGGCCCGTCGCGCGTTGACGAACACGCCTTTGCAGGCTCTGGTCCTGATGAACGACCCGACCTATGTGGAAGCGGCCCGTGCCCTGGCGCAGCGCACCCTGGTTGAGGCAGGACGGCAATCCCGCAAAGCGGGTCCAATTTGCCTTTCGGCAAGCCACGGGGCGAAAGACCCTCTGCGGAGGAAGTTCAACTGCTCACGTCCTGGCACAGAAACAGATGGCCCTCTATCGGGGTAACAAGCAGGGCGACCAGAGTTGGTGCGCGTAGGCGAGTCGCCTGTAAACGAAAAACTGAACCCGAGTGAACTGGCCGCCTGGACTATGGTAGCCAGCAGTATTTTGAATCTGGATGAAACGATCACGAAGGAATGATGAATGGAATGTCGAAGTGCGAATGTCGAATGAATGACGAAGTTCATGGCCAGACAGGCCCACTGCAGTCTTGGAAAGTGGGAAGCCAGCCGGCTTCTGGAAGGTACTGAAATTCTCCATTGAAACACACTAGTCCGACGACCAAAGTTCGTCATTCGACATTCGGACTTCGTCATGTCATTCGTGCTTAGTCATTCGTCATTCTTTAGGAACTCCATGGACTTTGAAAAAGAACTCCAACTGATCTTGACTCGCCGGCAGCTGTTCTCTCGCACGAGCGTGGGTATCGGAACTGCTGCTTTGGCCTCGCTGCTGCCCGAGCGATCTCATCGCAGACACAACCACGATCGATCCCAAAACCGGCGGACTGGTAGAGCTGCCGCACTTTGCGCCCAAAGCCAAACGAGTCATCTTTCTGCATCAGTCGGGCGCCCCGTCGCAGGTCGAGCTCTTCGACTACAAGCCCAACCTCAAGAAATTGCATGGCACCGAGCTTCCCGATTCCATCCGTCGTGGCCAGCGCATCACCGGCATGACTTCAGGGCAGGATTCCTTCCCTGTGGCGGCGCCCATCTTCAGTTCAAGCAACATGGCAAGTCTGGCACGTGGCTGAGCGAGTTGCTGCCGCATACCGCCAAGATCGTCGATGACATCGCCATCATCAAGACGATGAATACCGAGGCGATCAATCACGACCCGGCGATTACCTTCATACAGAGCGGCAGCCAGCAGCCTGGCAGGCCCAGCATGGGATCCTGGGTCAGCTACGGTTTGGGAAGCGAGAACCAGAACCTGCCCGCCTATGTCGTGCTGCTCTCTCAGGCGAACGCTCTCAACATTGACCAGCCGCTGTTCTCCCGGCTTTGGGGCAGCGGATTCTTGCCCTCTCGCTATCAAGGAGTCCGCTTTCGCTCTTCAGGCGATCCGGTGCTCTATCTCGCCGATGCTCCTGGGATCGACCGCACGACACGTCGAAACATGCTCGATGTTGTGGCAAGATCAATCGCATGCGCTCGGAAGCCTATGGCGATCCAGAAATCGAGACGCGCATCGCGCAGTACGAAATGGCCTATCGTATGCAGACCTCGGTGCCGTCGCTCATGGATCTCAGGACGAACCTGAATCGACGTTCGACCTCTACGGACCCGATTCGCGCAAGCCCGGCACCTACGCAGCCAACTGCCTGCTGGCGCGGCGGCTGTCAGAGCGCGGCGTACGCTTTGTCCAGCTCTATCATCGCGGCTGGGACCAGCATGACGACTTGCCACGCGACTTGGCGCTGCAGTGCAAAGGAACCGACCAAGGATCTGCAGCGCTGATTCAGGATCTGAAGCAAAGAGGGCTTCTGGATGAGACTCTCGTGGTGTGGGGTGGCGAATTCGGCAGGACCATCTACTGCCAAGGCAAGCTGACAGACACGAACTACGGCCGCGACCATCATCCGCGCTGTTTTGCCATGTGGGTGGCCGGAGGTGGAGTCAAGGCCGGCATCAGCGTCGGGGAGACCGACGACTATTGCTACAACATCGTCAAGGATCCCGTGCATGTCCACGATCTGCAAGCGACGCTGCTGCACTGTCTTGGTATCGACCACAAGCGCCTGACTTACAAATTCCAAGGCCGGCATTTCCGGCTGACCGATGTCCATGGCGAAGTGGTGAAAACATTCTGACGTGATCCACGAAGGACATCCACGAAGGACAAAAGGGCACGAAGAAAGCTCTCACAAGACGAGCCGCTTCCATTCCAGACTTGCCAGACTTCCAAAATTCAGGAGGAGTGCGACTCGAAATTTGTGCCTTCAAGTAGTTCAGAGCTTGAGCCTCCTCGTCGCCGCTGAGTTGAGCGAAGGCCTTGCAGCTCCAAAATAATCTGTTGGTAGCAGACGAAATCAGGAACATACTCTTTCTTGAGCTTGTGCCCTTTGTAGATGATCTGGAGTGCTTTCTGGGCTTCGAAAGGAATTGAAGCAGGACGCCAGCTCAATGACCATCGCCTCCTGATAGACAGGCTCAAGAAAGCCAGATCCCAGTTCTCGATGCACCTCGATCGCAGCTCCCACAATCTTGAACACTTCTTCTTTGAGAAGTAGTTCAGTCATGAGTTCACCTCTCTTACGTGTGGGTCACCGATTCTATCCCAGAGCCAAGCTCTTCGTGTTTCTTCGTGTCCTTCGTGGACATTAAGGAGACTTCTCCATGATTACTCGACGAGAAATGTATGGCCACTTCAGTTGCCGGCACCGCGGGCCTGTTGGCCCGGCCTTCGTGGACCTATTCGAAGCCCTTGGCTTCGAAGCTTGGCATTCCTGGACCTTTTCGTGGCCGGGTCGTGGCCGTGCAGCACCCGGCCTGCATCGCGTATGCAAGTTTCAGGCCGAGCCTATCCGCAACATGATGCACAAGGGGATGACGGAACTCACCGGCGCCGGCGACTGGGCCGAAGCCTGGCGACTTTTGTCGAGCCAGGCGATGTGGTAGGAATCAAGGTGAATCCCGTCGGACAACCTCACGTCATCTCCTGCGCCGAAGTCATTCACGAGATTGTGGCTGGACTGAAGTCGGCAGGGCTGAAATCCAAAGATATCGTCGTGTACGATCGCTATCGCGCCCAGTTCCTCAATGCTGGATTTGACAAGATGCTGCCCGAAGGTGTTCGCTGGTCACTCTGCTGTGGAAGACTTCGACAACATGCAGATGGATCATCGACGGCTACGATCCCGATCACTATCTTGGACATGGCCTTGGTGACTCCGGGCCAGGACCTGCCAACCCGCAAGCACGACGATCCTACGTCGCCAAGTTTCTCAGTAAAGAAGTCAACAAGCTGATCAACCTGCCAGTGCTGAAAGACCATCAATCTGCCGGGGTGACGCTGGCGCTGAAGAATCTTTCGCATGGACTGGTGAACAATGTCTTCTGCAGCCACTCCAGCAACACGCTCAATGCCTGCGGAGCCTTTATTCCTGCGGTCGTCGCATTGCCGATGATTCGCGAGAAGACAGTTCTTCACATTCTTGATGGGATCAAAGGCCCTTTATCACGGCGGGCCTGGCATTCCGAACCCGAAGTTTGTTTGGGAACACAAGACGATGTACTTCGCGACGGACCCGGTCGCCTTGGATCGTGTGGGTTGGAAAGTCATTGATGAGAAGCGACAGCAGGTAGGCATGAAGTCCATTGCCGAGTCGAAGCCCGACGAGCACAGCACTTTTCTCAATCGCCAGCCGGAACATGTCGAGATCGCCGGCGCCTTGGGACTGGGTGAGTGGGACGAGAAAAAGGTGGAGATCAAGCAGTTTGATCTGGCTTGATCCTCTGTCAGCCTCCGTTCCCTCCCGCAGGACGATCTTTAGAAATCTATTTTGGGAATCGAAAAATCCGCGCAAATCAGCTATTCAAGCTTTGCTCCAACTTTCTCAAGAAGTTCGACAACTCCACTGTGACGCGTTCTCTTTGCAATGTCGAGAGCAGTCAAGCCAGAAGATAAGTTGGGCTGGTCTGCTTCGAGGCCTCAATGGGAATACCTACGGGATTGTAGCGGATGAGACGCAGGGACCAAGTTTGCGGTTTCGTGTCAGCACCCGCGTCAAGGAGAAGTTGAACCATCTGTTCGGATCCACCAGCCGCCGCATACATCAGAGGGGTGTGGGATTCGTTGTCCGCTCGAGTTGACGTCTGTAGGTTCCATGAGAAGCTGCTGAAGGAGGTCGAGGCGACCTGCAAGCACTGCGTAGATCAAAGCTGTTTTCCCTTCGTTGTCCCTCGCGTTAACTCTAGCGCCTTTCTGGAGCAGGAGTCGAATCAGATCCTTGCGTCCTGACTCAACGGCATATATCAAAGCCGTTCTTCCGTCGTTGTCCACCAGGTTTGGATCTGCTTGGCCGCTCACCAAAGCCGCGACCACGCTGATGCAACCTTCCGCCGTGGCTGCAATCAAGGCTTTTTTACCCGCCTTCTCCGCAGAGTTGACATCGATATTTCGCTCAAGCAGGGAGCCGACGATCTCCGTCTTACAGTTGGTGGAGGCGTAGATCAGGGGTGTCACTCCATCGCCGTCATGAACATTCCCGTCCGCCATGTTCGCCAGCAAGACTTTCACAATGTCTTTGTAGCCTTCTACAGTCGCCAAGAGCAGAGCCGTATCGCCCGAGTGATTCTTGGCATTTGGCTGGGCGCCCCCTGCGAGCAAAGCTTCAACTGAGTCTCTGTAACCCATCTCCGCTGCGTGCATCAGACCAGAATACCCATTGGTGGCAACTGCGTTTGGGTTGGCTCCATCGGCCAGAAGCATGCGGATCTTGGCCATGTCTCCAACTCGGGCCGCGATGAGAAGATCCTCATTCAGGTCCTTGGTGTACACCACGCCTGTGTCAGTGAATCCATGCTTCACTTCGATGATGCTGGAGCGTCTGAGCCTCTGAGTGTAGTCGTGAAGTATGTTCTCCGAGGCTGTCAGTTTTTCCTTTCGTTCAGGACCCGACAGCCGTCTATTTACTTCCTCATGGGTCGAGGTGTCGACAATCCCAAGATCCGCGTCTTTGGGCTGCCGGTGGGCGTCCATGCGCAGCAGTCGCTCCTTGATAAGCTGCTGCTCCAAGTCATTCTTGAATTCTCGTGGGTCCACACCCTTTGCGACGAAAAATCGCTCAAGCGCCTCGAAATTGTCCAATCCATTGTCTCGCCGCACTTGGTCCAGAGACTTGATGAGTTCTGCTTCGATCTCAATCCCAAGATCTCTGGCTCCTTGCCGTAGAACTCGCTCGTCAATCAGGGTTTTCAAAACGTCTCGTTCTCGTTTCAACAGCTCCTCTCCTCTTCAGCTTGTTTCCTGCGAACTGCTTGGTTAAGTTTTTCTCCAGGTACCCTCTGCTGCGCTCATAGGCGCTTTTCTCGATCCTTTCTCCGTTGACCCGGGCTACAACAGGGTCCTCGGCTTGGAAATCACCGGGCACCGACAGGGAAAGGCTGCAGCACAGAACGGAAAGGAAGGAGTGTTTCAATGGTGTTCTGATCAACAGACGTTTAGTTCGCATTTCCGACAGGATAAATTTGGTGATTCAACTAGGAACCGACTCTGCCGACTCGAAACCCTCCGTTCGGTGCCCCGATGGCGTCTGATGTGGCGTAGACAATATTCTGCCAACTAGTGACCATAGGCCGCGTTTGGAATGGTTCTCGAGTCTGGCTGAAGAATCAATTTGATCGGAGACGCAGAAGAACAACCCGCCGACCCGACATCCTTCTATTTCTCTCGATCGAGAATGAATTGCGGGATGGCTTCCAGTGCTTCTTTGAACGGAGACTCCGGAAAGAGCTGCAATGCGGAGTGGGCTTCGGCGGCGAAGCGGCGAGCCAGATTTCGAGCTTTTTCCACCGTTCGATACTTGTCCACCAGAGAAAGAATTTCCTTCTGTGAAACTGTCTTGAATTCCCGCTCTCGCAGGACGGTTTCGATCAGTCGCGCTTCGGACGGAGTGCATTGCTCCATGGCGTAGACAATCGGCAAGGTCATCTTGCCTTCCTTCAAATCGCTGACCACAGGTTTGCCCAGGATCTTGGAGTTGAGCACTGAAGTCCAGAATATCGTCCACTGTCTGAAAGGCCAGACCTACCGACAAGCCGTACCGCGCAAGGGCCGCTTGCTGTTCTGAACTGGCATTTCCTAAGACACCTCCGATCCTTGCACATCCGGAAAACAAGTAGGCGGTTTTGCGCCGGGCAATGTCCAAAACATCGGTTTCGCTGATACGGCGATTTCCATTGAACGTCAATTGGATCAGCTCGCCTTCCACCATCCTCTGGGTGAGATCGATGAGAATGTCGAGAATCTGAAAATTCCGCTGCTGAAGGGCCACAGCGAACGACTGCATGTACAGCCAATCGCCGGCCAGCACCGTAACTTGATTGCCCCATTTTCGATTGACGGCCGGGCGGCCGCGCCGGGTTTCCGCTCCATCGATAATGTCGTCGTGAACCAGCGTGGCTGCGTGGATGAATTCGACCACCGCTGCAAGCTTGATCGCTGCCTGATCCGCGGGGCCGCACAATTTTGTGCATAGCAGCAAGCAGGCAAGGCCGAATCCGCTTTCCACCACTCTCTTGAAGGTACTTTCCAATATCGGAAATGGTGCGAACCGAGGATTCGCTTTGCCGAGCGAATTCGCGTTCCACTTCCTGAAGCTCGTCTTTAACCAAACCAAAGATCTGTTGGGGGGTCACAGGTTTGTGGGCTGCTGCAGTGAACATAAGAATTGCTTGGTGTCACCAGCGGCGACGATGGAATCGAGGATAGAAGGTCGAGGATGAATTGGCGATATCATTCGCAGTTGATGAAATGCAACGCGATCCTCCATCTTCAATCTTCGACTGCCTTACTGGCTGCGGTAGTTCGTAAACTGCATATCGAAGTCAAACTCGCGGGACTTGAGCAACTTAATCACTTCCTGCAGCGTGTCGCGATCCTTGCCGCTGACCCGAACGAAGTCGCCATTGATGGAAGCCTGAACCTTGAGCTTCGAATCTTTGATGATCTTCACAACTTCCTTGGCTTTTTCAGTGGCAATTCCCTGCTGCAAGTCCACTTCCTGGCGCACGGTGCTATCGGCCGAAGGCACCGCTTTCTTGTAGCTCAAGCTCTTAAGTGAGATACCCCGCTTGACCAGCTTTTGCTGGAAGATATCGTTCAGGCTCTTGAGCTTGAAGTCGTCGTCGGAGATCAAAATCAGCTTGTCTTTGCCTTCCAGATGAATCTTGCTCTTGCTGCCTTTGAAATCAAACCGCGCCACTACTTCTTTCATTGCCTGATTAATTGCGTTGTCCACTTCTTGCATCTCGATCTTCGACACAATATCAAATGTGTTCTGCGCAGCCATTATTTCTCCTTAGCTCAGATCAATGATTTCTGATTCATTCCTGCTAATGCTTGGTGATCGACCGTGTACCCTTCAGTGCTCAAGCGTGCCTTGACCTTGGTCGCTTCAGCTTCACTCGTGTATGGACCGATTTGAACCCGAATCAGTTTGCTCAAATCTTCTTTGAGTGGGTTCACTATGAAAACCGGATATCCCTTGGTTCGCAGAGTCTTCGCCAGACGATCGGCCTCCCCCGAACTTTTCAGGGCAGCGACCTGCAAGCTTACCAACCCTGCCCGGCTGCCGCTGGTCCGTGCTCCTGAGGAACTACTTCCACTTGCTGTTTCAGGTTTTTCCTTCTTTGACGGCGCAGCAGGCCTATCCGATTTTGGAGACTCCGGATGGAAGTTCTGGTCGACCTTTTGCTCCTTCACGGCACTGTAGAAATCCAAATCCTTTCGGTAGTCAGCACGAGCTGCCCGTTGGCTTGCGTCAGCCTCACTCACAGGAAGAGATTCCTCTTTAGTTGCCGCCGGGGCCAGATCGCTTGGCGCCGATGGACTGCTGACAGCAGCACCAGAGAGGGTCTTCGGGTCTTCCTGTTCTTTAAGGGCTGTTTCAAACGCCTGAGCGCGACCGACAACAAATCCCAGGGAAAAGAACACTGCGCAAACGCAGACCGCACCTAGAAAGAAGAATGTCAGGTGACGATAGTCAATTCGGAAGGATTTCGTGTCGTGACTTTCGCTCATGGCAACTCCACTGTGAAAGTAATTCAGGCAAGAACCAAAGGGTAGCAGAGCAACTGCATACTGTCAAGGCTCAAAACTGGGAACCGCAAGGGACGCAAAGAGTGCCAAGCGCCTGTCTGCTGAAGCCTTTCCTCCAAGAACCCGCGACGGCCATCTGAATCTAGCATCCGTGACTTGAGATTCTCCAATTCCAAATGACAGCTCGGATACCCCTTTGTGTTCTTGGCCTCTTGGCGGTTAGGAACAAGTGACAAGTTTGACCGACGTTTGAACTTCGTTGGCAGCAAGCAAACCTCCATCGGATCACTTCTTCAGGAAAGCCTGCAACACGTCGACGGGAATGGGAAAAATCACCGTGGTATTTTTCTCAACACCAATCTCTGTCAGTGTTTGCAGATAGCGCAACTGGATCGCTACAGGCTCCTGCGCGATAACCGCAGCAGCTTGGGCCAGCTTTTCAGACGCTTCGTACTCGCCTTCGGCGTGAATGATCTTGGCCCGTTTCTCGCGTTCGGCTTCTGCCTGCTTGGCCATCGCCCGCTGCATTTCCTGCGGCAAATCCACTTGCTTCACTTCCACCAAGGCAACCTTGATGCCCCAGGCATCCGTATGCTGGTCCAGAATGGTTTGCAGCTTGGTGTTCAGAGTCTCCCTTTTGCTCAGCAGATCGTCGAGCGCCACTTCACCCAAAATCGACCGCAGCGTGGTCTGCGCTAATTGCGATGTGGCGTACAGGTAGTTCTCAACATCCACGATGGCCTTGATGGCGTTCATCACACGAAAGTAGACCACCGCGTTGACCTTCACAGAAACATTGTCTCTCGTGATGATGTCCTGAGGAGGCACATCCAGTGTGACGGTTCGCAAGCGGTACCTTGACAATCTTGTCGATGGGCCATCCGACAAAGATGAGTCCAGGCCCTTTGGCTTCTGGCAGCAGCCGTCCCAATCGAAAGATGACGCCCGCGCTCGTACTCCCGCAGAACATTGATGGAGTTGAAAAGCCAGATCACCGCGAAAGCGATGGCAAATAGTGCTAACGATGGGCTGAAAGATTCCATATCAACTCCTCTGGGAATAAGCTCCCCTCCTCAGTCGAGGAGGGGATGCCGGGGCCAACGGCCACGGCGGGGGTGGTTGGTGCGCCGTGTTCATGGGCGACTGATCGAACCACCCCGACAGCGTGACGCCGCTGTGGGTTGGTTTCCCTTCCCACCCCCCTGAAGTCCCCCCTTGTCCAAAGGGGGACGCTATTTTCATCGAACGTGGTGTCGCCAGGCCCGAGGCTACATCCTGCCAACCCGCACCTTCATTCCGTCGACGGCCAACACCTTCACCTGCTCGCCGGCTGAAATCGGAGTTTCGCTACTCGCCTGCCAAATCTCTCCGTGCACGCGCACCCGCCTTCGCCGTTGATGGGAGTCAGTGCAATACCCGTCTCGGTCATCAAGCCTTCCTCACCCGTCACCGACTTGTTCCGGTGTGCCAGGATCACCAGACGCATGAGGAAAACAGTAATTGCAGCGAAGGGCAGCGTCATTGCGATTGCCGTGCCGAGCTGGACGCGCAGCTCTGGGAGAGGAGAATCAACCAAGATCAACGACCCGAAAACCATTGCCGCAACTCCGAGAGCAGCAAGCGCGCCATAACTAGTGACTTTTGCTTCCAGCACGAAGAGAACAACGGCCGCAATGATGAAAACAACTCCAAGTACATTCACGGGAAGGATGTTCAACGCTACCAGGGCAATGAAAAGGCACAGGCCGCCCACAACGCCCGGCAAGATCAACCCGGGGTGAGTGAACTCGATATACAGCCCCATCAAACCAATAAGCCCCAGCATCAACGCGATGCTGGGATTCAGAGCTTTCGCCAGCACACGTTGTCGCAGCGACATCGCCACCGTGCGTATGCCTTCACCTTTGAGCTTAAGAATGACCGAAGTTCCGTCAAATCGATGGATTGTCTTGCCGTGAAATTGCTCGACAATCGCATCAACATCGCTCGCGATCCCATCGATCAGACCCTCTTTCAGCGCTTCCGTTTCGGTGAACGACCTGCTTTCGGTCACCCCTTTCTCAGCAACAGCTGCGTTGCGCCCGCGTTTGGCAGTAAAGCTTCGTAGGTAGGCAGCGGCATCGTTCTCAATCTTCTTGGCCATTGCCTCATCTGGCTTTCCACCGCCTATGCTGACCGGGTGCGCGGCACCCGTATTTGTGCCAGACGCCATCACGGCCAGGTCTGCAGCCATCAGAATGAAGAATCCTGCTGAGGCAGCGCGCACCCCGCTGGGACCTACGAAGATGATGACCGGAACCTTGCTGGCCAGGATCTTTTCGATGATTTGCCGCATCGAAGGATCGAGGCCACCGGGTGTGCTCAACCGTATGATGACTGCCGCTGCCTGTTCCGACTCGGCCTGCGCGATCCCCTGGATAACATACTCCGCAGAAATCGGATGAATCACATCGTCCAGATCGAGTCTAAGAATACCTGCTGCGCCTCGACTGCTCCAGGCCAGCACCAGGAATAGCGACAAACAAATACTTCTCACGGTTTTGCCTTTGCCAGGATGTCTTTGGCAGCCTGATTCCCAGGCTCTAGTTCCAAAATTTTCCGGGCCTGCATCTCGGCCTCCTGAGGCCGCAGCAGCGACAGGTACAGTTGCGACAATCGCAATCGGACGGCGGTGTCCTCTTTCAACCAAAGGGAGGCGCGCAGTTCAGGAATCGCACGTTCCTTGTCACCACGAGCTTCCAGAACCTGCGCCATCAAGAGATGGGCTCTCGCGGAGGCCGGGTCACGCTGTATCGCTTGCGCTAAAAATCTCTCCGCCTCGTCGAACCGTTGTGTAGCCATCATTTCCTGAACCGGTTTGAATTCATCGCGGGACTGGTCTTTCTGTCCCGCGCGAGCCTTTGCCTCCTGAGTTTGCCTGAGATGCAACTGCAGCTGTTTAAAGCTCGAAGCGTCAAATCCAGAATGGATCCGAAACAAATCTGGCATCTGCCTTCGGGTTTCCCAGCCTTCAATTTTGGGGTTGAGTTCTTGTGCATGCGCCAAGGCCGCGGACGATTCTTCCATCTTGCCTATCGCACGGTAGCACTTCGACAGGAGGTATTGAACTTCAGCATCTGAGTCGTTCCGCTCCGTGAACTGGGTGAGGCCTTTCAGAGCCCCTGCAAAATCGCCGCCCTTCCACCGATGGTACGCCAGGTTGAATTCGTAGTCTGCTTCGGAGGGGTCGCCGGCAACCGCTTTCTGAAAAGCTTCTGTCGCAGCTTCTTTGGAACCCTTGAGACTCAGGGCTATCGCCAGATTCGTGTAGATCTCGCTCGCCGGAATAACGCGGCTGAGACGTTCGAACTCAGCAGCTGCCTTGTCGTAGTTCTTGAGATGCAGATAGTTCAGTCCAATCAAAAAACTGGCCTCCGGTATATCGGCTTCAAGCTTGAGCAAGCGCTGCAGCCAGAGCGTTGACGTGGGGTAATCTTTTTCCTGGTGGTACAGCTTTCCGAGTTGATAGATGGCCTTCGTATAGTTCGCGTACTCCTTATCAGCCTGGCGAAAGTAGCGAATCTGTTTGGCGCGGTCCAACTCAATCAATCCGCGAACGTAGTTCTCCAATGCGACATTTGGGATTACGGAGAACTTCTCGAGAAATGCATTCAAACTCAACGGAAACATGGGATCCAGCTGCGCGAGAATCTTCCACGCCAGCCGGCCGCAGGTTCCCTGAAATTGATCCAGTGGGGCTTTCTCCTCCAGGCGGCCCTTCAAAACGTTCTTTCGCAGGTCCAGGATGGACGCTGTGGTTTTGATTTGGGCGCCATCCGAATCGAAGTTACCAAGCACCAAGACGTCTGCGTCCAGCTCCTGCCCGATCTTGATCAGCGAGGCCTGTGAGAGACCGCTGGAGTATGGGATTCCAATCCGGTCGAATGCCAACAGCCTCTCGTCGCGTCCAAGCACGTTCAGTTTGGACGCCTTCAATCGGTCTTCCAGAAGCTCAGGGAAACTCTCACTCATCCAATGCAAGCCTGCATTCTTCGACTGGTTGGCGAACGGAAGCACCACAACGGTCTGCAGCTGAGCCTGGCTTGAACTGCAGCACAGAAGCCACAGTATCGGACAAAGCATGGCCCGAAGGTTTCTATGAGCCAAGGGAAGTCGTAGCCAGATCATCATGAAGCAATGCGAATGGAGACGCCGTAAGTTAAGGCGGTTGAGACACTTTCTCGTCATCAACCGCCGGCATTATAGCAAACGTAGAGGGCAAAGTACGCAGCGAGTACGGTAGCCACCGACGTGAGGAGGTGGTGTTGCGTAGTTACGTGTTCAGGACTTCTGACACGCCAGCTCCCTCTCCGGTGCGCTCTCGCTCGTAGATCTTCCAGAAGATCGGCCAGAATTTCTTGTCGAGGGGATTCAGCTCAGGGTATCCCGGAAAAATTGCACCGCTGTAAGGCCAATCGGTTTCATTCTTCACCAATTGAGCTCGTACCGGATTGGCCAGGATATATGCACACGTCTGGCCAAAGGCATTTCGCTGACGCTCCTCAGGCCGAAGCACACGGTCGTGTGGTTGGTGCTGCCATTGACGCTGGTCGCCCAAATAGGGCTCAAGATGAATGCGCAGGAACTTCATTGCATTGAGTTGGTCACTTTGCTGGTGCAGCCCCATCCACACCAGATGAAGGTGATCGGGCATCAGGCAATAGGTGGGACAAAGCAGTTGGATACGCGCAGCTGCATGGAGCATCAGTTCGCGGAAGCGTGCATGAAAAAGTGTGTTGAGCCACCCCTGCGCACGACCCTCGAGCGTCAACGTCCAGAAGACAGCCGCGTACCCACGGTAAAACTCTCGCTGCAAGCGGGGAAGTTTTCCTTTTTGTTTCGCGTTCATACTCTCGAAGCATCCACCTCCTTACGTCGGTGGCTACAGGACGGACCAGTCTCGAAGCGGTTGTCAGTGGCTGGCCTCAGATGAAATCCAAGGCGCACAAATGATCGAAGAATGCCTGCTTGGTTCGCTCTGTTTCTTGCGGATAAGCCTGCATCAGTCTTCCGTAGGCATCATGGAGTTTCTGACTGGCAGCGAGAATCCGGGGATGGTGGGGCCCAGCTCCCAGCGCGTGTTTGAATGGTTCTCGCCTGATGACCATCCGCTGCCACTCCTCAAAGTACGCCCCTTGATCTCTGAGTGCCTCAATCACACTTCGGTTCACAGTCTTGAGCTTGTCCGGCACGGCAAGAGCTTCCAGTTGCGCTATCAAACCGTTGGTGACTCGCTGGTAGTTTGAGAAAGCTGTGCCTTTCTTCCCATTAGACTGAAACCAGGCCTGCGTCTGAACTCGTTCAACAATTGCCAGGTTCAGGAGTCGAAAGAATTCCTGGAGGAAGGCAGCGTCCGTCGGATTCATCTTGACCGACTTTGATTCGAATGGAGTGTACCGATGCGGTATGGCTCGGTAAGCATCCTCCACGCTGATTGCGAAAACCGAGGTTCCTCCCCAGATCCAGCAAGCCACATAGGAACAGCACAATCGATCGTCGGCTGCGTTTTTTGATGAAATCGTTCCTACTCAGGACCAATGGTTCCATAGATCTTCTCCCGATAAAGCCGCTCGTTCTCCATGTCGCCCAGACGAAAGTAGACGTCCGACAACTTCACCAAGATGCCGGGGTTCTGTTCATGTCCCTTAAGAGCCCTTCTCATATTTTTCAAGGGCCATCGTAAAGTTCCCCAGCTGGAACGCGGCATCTCCCATCCGCTCAACCCATCGCGAACTCGGAATTCCCAGGGTCTCATAACGATCGGTCATTCGTTGAGCAAACTGCTCGGCATCGGACGCTTGATTCTTCCAAAGGAGCACCAGGAAGTATTGCTCCGCCACAAAGACGTCTTTGATGTAGTCGTCCCAGTTGTCTGGAAACCGGACTTTGAGCTTCTGAAGCAACTCGGGCGTCATCGCACCACTGCGCAGTCGACGCAGCAAATCTTGACCTATTTCGTCCGGCACTTGTTCCGCAGGTCCCCGCAACCACTGCTCGGCTTCGTCCAGGCGCTGTCTCAACAAGCCAATCGTCGCCATTGCTGGAGCAAAACGAACATCATCGTGCCAGTCTTGATAGATTCTCGAAAGGCGCTCGTCAACCGCGTCCCACTGCTGCAACGCAGCCAGCGACAATACCGCGTTCATAGCGTAGATCTTTGCTGAAGGGACGAGAACCGAGGCTTCATCAAATCTCTTCAATGCCTGCTCGGGCTTTTGGTCGTTCAGAGCCTTGGTTCCTTCGCCCCAGAGCGCCACAGCCTGGAGCAGCTGCCGGATTTCGATAGAAGCTTGCTGCGGCACCTCCGATGAAATCGCCTGGCCATTGATGAACCGCAAGAGCAGTTCCCATAGTCCTGCAGCTTTGACGGCTTCCATTTCCTTTTGGCGAATCCCGAAATCAGAAAGTCCAACAGCGTCGATTGGCGCAGGCCGGTTGCGTTTGGCGCGCTGCGCCTCATTCCAGTAGTCGATGAAGAGTTTCTTTCGGCCTGGAGCGACAAAAGGCAAGTGAACAATCGATTCGTCGATTCCAACCATGACATCATCGACGTAATAGGCCACGTTTGATTTGTCCTCGTTCGTGTCTCCGATGAACGAAAACTTGTCCACCGCCGATCCAGGCTGGTTCGAAGCGTTAGCCTGTCCAGTCAGAGAAACAACGGGTTTCTCGAGCCCTTCCTTTTGGATGACGAGATCGTAGGAGCCCTGGTCAATGTCATAGGCTGCATTCACGACGTACCAGACAAACGGTTCCAGTAGAAACAACTTCTTGGGCATGCTGTCAGAAACCTGGCAAAGGTGGCCGTCTCGCGTCTTGAGCCAGAACCCGATGCCATCTTTGCGCAGGTTAAACCACTGAGGGCCAGCCAGAGCAATGTTGAGCTCCTCGAAAGGTGTCGCCGTCATGAACGCAAAGTGGAGAAAAAGCTTCCCCTTGTTTCGGGCTGCGAAGTAGCCCTGAACCTCCGGGAAATCGCCGTCTCCAGCCACGTCGCGAATCTCGACGGACCGATATCCACTGAGTCGGTTCCCGGCATTCAAGCGGACCGTTCCCCGCGACCTGGCAAAAACCGCGAAGGTATCCGGTCCCGTGGCAAGCTGTCCATCATCGAAACTATAGCTGACCAGAACGTTCGAAGGGCCAGTCTGTCCGGACGCTGCAGTCGCAAGGAAGCAGAAGAGAGCTATAAGTTGGATTTGTATTCTTCGAGCCATACCTTCCATTCGCGGATCTTGGCATCCCTCTCGGCTGGAGGCGCGTCCGGGTTGAATCCCTTGGTCTGGCCTGTTTGGATCTGGAGTGCCAGCATGGCGATGCGACGGACATCAGACTTCGAATCGCCAAGGGACTGAATCAGTCCGGCAAACAAGGTCACTTTCTGTCGCTCTGTGAGGTGGATCTGGTCGGATGCCAACGCACAAGCCGCCTTGTCGCGAAACAGGGGATTGCCATCGTGTTGCATATTGTCAAGGAGTACCTCCACAACGTCAGCATCGCTGCTTACGCGACCTAAGGCCCACTGCACCTGGAGGCGAAGCCGCGGGTCAGTGGTGTGAACATCCTTCATCAGGACGCGTTTGGCCTCAACCGACTTCCAGCCTAAGGAATAGAACGCCTCAGCAACGCGGGCTCGCTGCGCCGTGTCAGAAGACTCGTACAGACGGGCCATGATCGGGAGCACTTCCCTTCCCAGCGATTTCAACTCGGAGAATCTGCCTTCGGCAACGATGGACTGGACCGTCTTCGCATCGATGCTCAGCGCAACCTCGCCTACTGAGCTAAGAACGAAACCCATGAGAGCCAACAATGGACAACAGACCCTTGAAACCTTCAGATGAGCAACCATGACTCTTCTCCTCACACGCCAAAGCCAATTTCGGCATCGATTCATAACTGTCTCGGGTTCTCCTAACCTAACGGTTTCCAGCTGATGTCTCTTTAGCCCCTTTCGGAACTGCTTGCAGCACCCATTCTGAGCGTTCGGATCTTGTATACTCAGACGAGACCGGCCTGCATTCTTGCCTTCTTTTTTCGAGAGTCAGCATATTTGAGTGAAACAGAGGGGTTTGCCCGAAACAATGCTTGGAACATTCCGGGCTGGTTTTCGTTGTTTGTGTTAGGAATCTGCCGAGTTAGACTAGCAGACATTCCGACAGGAGCCCTTTGAATGAACGCGAACCCGACAAATTCCAGGTCACTGGCCGGTCCCTTAATCTTGATCACAATTGGAACGATGTTCCTGATCCAGAACCTGGCGCACATCAATATCTGGAGGATCTTTTGGCGCTACTGGCCTGCCATCCTCATCGCCATCGGTGTCAGCAAACTCGTGGAATACTTTCGTAGCAGCAACCTGTCTTCTCGCTAGACTGGAGCGGGCGCCTTTCTTCTGGAGGCTGCCCGCGCCTCTTAGCCGCAATACACCCATTTCCCGTCAATTCTTTTCTCCTCGATTTTCAGGAGTCCGATCAGTAGAATCTCCAGATCCATTTGATTTCGGTCTTGAAGATTGCCATTCAAGGTCCGGGTAAGACCATTTTCGGCTGGCGGTCTACCATCCCGAATCGACTCGGCAACTAAGGCAAAAGACCCTTCTACCTGTTCTGACGCAAACGCTTTTCCAATTGTTTGTTCCATTCTTCGCTAAAGGAGACAAGAAATGAAACGTCGCTTCCTGTTGGTCGTGTTCTGTGCACTGACTGCTTCTTCTTTCGCACAGTCCAAAAAGATTCTTCTTGAAAGCAACGATCCGGCTTTACTGAAGAAACTACAAAGCGCCTCTGCCAAAGCCACCATTGTTCCGATCACCAACGACAATGTCATGCGCGAGATTGGCGACGCAGACGCTTTCATCGGCAGCATCAAGCCGGAGCATGTACGCGCAGGCAAGAAGCTGCAGTGGGCGCAGATCATGAGTGCCGGTGCGGAGCGAGTGCTGCACCTTGCAGGCGGCAGCGAGCTGCGGGATAGCAAGATTATCTTGACGAATAACCAGATCGTCCAAGGCCCGGAAATCGCCGACCACGCCATGGGTATGCTGCTAATGCTCGCCCGTGGTCTCCACACGTTTTACATGCACACGCAGCAGGAACTCTGGCAGCCGCGACCTTATCCTGGGATTGAACTCAACGGCCGTACCGCGGTCATCGTCGGGGTCGGTGGAATTGGGACTCAGATCGCGTTTCGCGCATGGGCGCATGGAATGAAAGTGATTGGCGTTGATCCTGAGGACATTCCGTACATGCCTGTAATTAGCAAGGTCGTCAAACCGGACAGCATTGACGAAGTGTTGCCTGAGGCCGACGTTGTCTTCGTCGCGGCGCCTCATACCACCATGAGCCACAAAATGCTGGGTCCTCGCCAGTTTGACTTGATGAAGAAGGGGGCCTACTTCATTGCAGTGAGCCGTGGCGGGCTCTATGACCTCACCTGTCTGGTGAAGGCTCTGGAAAGCAAACACCTCGCGGGCGCAGGTGTTGATGTGACTGACCCTGAGCCGTTGCCAAAAGGACATCCTCTTTGGAAGTGTGCCAACGTAGTGGTAACACCACATATTGCGGGACGATCAGATAAGGATCGCGATCGGATGTGGGACACCATCGCGGAGAACATTCGCCGTTTCGTTGATGGCAAGCCATTGGTAAACGTTGTGGACAAGCAGAAGGGATACTAGGGTTCACTGCAGACGTTTTCTGTTGCTTAGGACGTCGCAATCCGCGAGCCCAGGGCAAAGCACGCTTCTCGGCGTGCCCTGGGCACAGGGGGATGGTCGAGCGTGATCGTGTTCGCTTCGTCATTCCTGCTTCGGGATTTCCTTTTCGATGCGCTGCGCCAGATCGAAGTCCTTTTGAGTAATCCCGCCTTCGCTGTGAGTCGACAGCGTCAGAGTCACGCGGCGATAGTTGATCAGTATGTCCGGATGATGGTCTGCTTGCTCCGCAAGATCGGCCACTCGATTGACAAATTTGATGGCATCCGGAAACGACGGCCAAGTGTATTGTTTGCCGATCGCGCCGTCCTTCAAGCTCCAGCCTCCCAACTTATTGAGTGCAGCCTGAACCGCTTCAGTCGACAGTTTAGCCATGGCCATTAGACCTCCTTCTTTGCCTCCTGCCAGAAGCGCTCCATCTCTTCAAGATTGCTCTGGCTGAAGTCCTTGCCTGCTTCCCTCAGACGGTGTTCGATGTGTTGAAAACGGGACACGAACTTTCGGTTCGTTTTTCTTAGAGCGGTTTCCGGATCGATGCGCAAGAACCGCGCGATGTTGACGGCGACAAAGAGCAGGTCGCCTACTTCCTGTTCAATTCGGGAACCTTCCGAAGCCGCCGGAGCCTCCAACAAGGCCTCCTTCAATTCGTCGACCTCTTCGTGCAGCTTGGCGAAAATCTCCTCGATGTTCGGCCAATCGAATCCCACGCGCGCCGCCTTTGCTCGTGAGCTTGCTTGCAGTGAGCAGCGCAGGCATCGGCGCAATCCCTTCCAAGATGGACGGCTGGTGAGCCGGTTTCGTTGGTACCGGGTCGCCCCGCCCGCTCAGCGCGTTTTATGGTCTCCCAGTTCTCAACCACCTCGTCGGCAGTCGAAGCGTTCACCGCACCGAACACGTGGGGATGACGACGAATCATCTTGGAGATGATCCCTTGTGCGACTTCATCAATATGAAACGAACCCTCGTCCTCAGCTACCCGCGACAGAAAAACCACTTGAAAAAGCAAGTCGCCGAGTTCGGAAGCAAATTCCTGCCTGTCGCCGGAATCCATCGCGTCCAGCACTTCATAGGCTTCTTCCAGCATCATTGGTTTGAGCGTGTCAAACGTCTGCTCGCGGTCCCACGGACATCCTCCTGGCCCGCGCAGACGATCCACCAGCGCCACCAACTCCAATAATCGCTCCCCCTTCATCTAGAGACATCCCCTTTCTACGAGGGTGAATTCGTACGCGCCAGTCGGTAAACCGCCCGATTGCCCCCCTGACGCTTGGCTTCGTAGAGTAACTGGTCAGCGGCCTCGATAAACTCCTTGTCGCTTTGCCCGTCGGTATACTCGGCGATCCCGGCACTGATGCCGATGGCACCGTCAAATTCCCGTTGAACCGCGGCTCTCAATCGATCCACCAAGGAGGCAGCCTGAGGCAAGCTTGTGTCCGGCAAAATGAGAACAAACTCGTCTCCACCATAGCGGAAAGCCGTGTCGACCTTGGTCCTAATTTCCTTTGCGACGCGCTTCCCAATTGCTTTCAGCAAATGATCGCCGGCCAAGTGACCTTGAGTGTCGTTGTAGCGCTTAAACTTGTCGAGATCGAAAATACATAGCGAAAAACCGGTACCACGCCGGCTGGCCCTTTCTATCTCGCGTCGCAACTGTTGGAAAAAGTGCCTCTGGTTGAAGAGCCCCGTCAAGTCATCTGTGACGGTGAGCTGTTTCAGCTTTCGCTCCAGCCGCACTCGCTGCGTGATGTCGGTGAGAATAATGAGGAAGCCCACGTACAGGTCAACGGCAGGCTCGATCGGGCGGATGACGATGCGTGCCCAGAATGCGCGCTTCTTAGAACTGGAAATGCGCACCTCTTCCTCGACACAATCGCGGCGGAGGCTTTTTCCAAGGTTACTGAAAATCGCGCGGGTTCGCCGGCTGACAATAATCTCATGGATGGGACACCCGATGGCGTCTTCCGCCGAAAGTCCGAGCAAGGTCTCCGAGCCGGAATTGAAAGTGATGATGCGGCCTTCGCGGTCAATGGACATGATCGACGTGTCGTCCGCGGCATTCAACACGAGTTCAAGATAGACTTTTGACTTTCGAATTTGTTCGAACAACCTCGCGTTCCGCCATGCCAAGGTGATCTGTGAAGCAACAGCCTCGAAAAATGCGATCTCACTGTCTGTAAACTGATTCCCTGCTGTATCTTCAACCGAGAGAACCCCGAGGACCTCACCCTCTGACTTTAGGGGCACAGCCAATTCAATTGGTATCGTGCCAGGAACGGTGTCTGATGCCTCTCTTCTCGCGAATACGGCCGTCGTGCCGGTGGCGGCAGCACGTCTAACTGCACCTTGCTCGGCCGACAGCTTCGGCAGGGCTTCCATCCCTGTCTTGTTCAGATCCGGGCTGCTGGGTTCGGATCAATGATCGTTTCGCCGCGTCGAAATAAAGAAGGTCAATGCGTCTCTCACGGAAAATGATCCCTCAACAGCACCACCGCCGTCTCCATCAGCTTCTCGACAACCAAGGCGGTGGTTAGACGTTTACCGATGCTGTTAATCAGCTCCAACTGTCTGGATCGTCGTTGCTCCAGATCAAGCAAGCGTGCATTGTCTACAGCCACCGCAATCTGATCAGCCATCAAGCTGAGCAGTTGCACTTCCTGCTGGTGATACGCACCTTCCCTCTTGCTGCCGAAGAACATCGCACCCACGAGCCGGTCTTTAACCAGCAGTGGGACAAAGACGAACGAATTGACTCCTTCACACAGTACCAGTCCGGAATCTGCTCCCGGGATGTGTCCGGCTGCTTCAGAGACAACGACAACGCTTCGGCGTTCAAAGAGTTCCGCAAAGAAATGGGAACCCTGAAGGGATTCGATGGCGAAATTGTGGTGTTGATTTTCGGTCGAGCAGAAGCGTGAATAGGTCAATGAACTGTTCTTGTTCACCGAGGAGCGCCAAGGCCGCACTGCTAAACTCCACGAATTCACGGCTCTGGTTGACAATGATCTGAAATATCTCATCGAGGTTCAGAGTCGAAGTGACCGCCTTGGCAATCGAAGCCACGGCGGTGAGACGTTGATTTTGAAGACGCTGAATAAGCTCCAGTTGCCGTTTTTCGATCGCCCGCCGGACACAGCTACGGAAGCTGTCAAACTGAAACGGCTTTAGGACGTAGTCGTAGGCACCCTGTTTGAGCGCCTTCACAGCTGCATCGACCGACCCGAGGCCCGTCAGCACGAGGACGGGAATGTTTAGCTGCTCTGAGCTGACGAACTCCAGGATGTCGTAGCCGGTGCTGCCATCCATCATGAGATCGGTGATGACAACGTCATAGTCATTCCGTCGCAGTTCATCCGTAGCCGAGTGGCCGTCAACGGCTGTGGTAACCTCGTAGCCCATCTGAGTTAGCAGCAACCGGAGACTCTCCACCATGCCAACCTCGTCGTCAACGACCAGGATGCGCCACTTGAAGACGGGTGCCGCTAATTTGGGTGTCGGAGATTCGAAGTCCATCGGTTCCATTGCAGTCCCAGCGATTCTCCAAATTGACTGCCTCGGCTTTATTCGTTGATTGGTCTAGGTGGACCGGAATCTATTGTGCCGCAAAGCATTGTCACACCGAGCGCAGATCGCACGAGTTTGCTGGCGAAAGGGGCATGCCCCCAAAAGTGCCAAGACTTGCACCTGCTCTTTACGCGAAAGCGTATCACAAGAGAGCAGTACCTGCTGCGAGACTAGTGCGAGGCTAAGTTGAACTTCACAGCACAATAACACATAACCTCAACGTGGTGCAGCGCACCTTCCTCGGTCGGCGGACCGGCACCAAATCCATTTGACCACGCCACCAAATTAAATGAAGCTATGCACGAATACCCCTGCAAGCCATGCGCCACCATTCTCGAGTTGCTCTTCCCGATGAGATTGCCACTCTCACGTTGGTTCATCCTGCCTTCCAGTTTTGGGTTGCCTTATCCTGGGCTGCTCAAAGGGGCCGAACCAACGCCCTCCAGACCTCGCGGCCGGTCCTGTAACCGGCGGCGAGTTGCGACTGGCAGCCCAATCCCCGGAGTCCTTGGATCCCATCCTGTCAAACAATTACTGGGAATCAGAGATTGCACTACAGATCTTCGATGGACTGGTACGTTTCGACGCCAATTTGAACACGGTCGCTGCCCTTGCCCAAGACTGGAGGGTTTCACCGGACGGCCGCACCTATGTCTTCACCCTCCGACCAGGGGTGCGCTTCCATCATGGGCGCGAGATAACGGCGCAGGACTTTGTCTACTCGCTGACTCGGCTCTTGGATCCGAAATGGAAATCCAATGATGCTCAGTACTATGGGCACATCCTGGGGGCCTCCGACTTTCAGGCTGGTCGCAGCTCGACCGTCTCGGGACTGCAGGCATTGAACCCGACGACACTCCAAATCGTTCTCGACGAACCGTATAGCCCTTTTCTTCGGCTGCTGGCTCAACAGCCCGCTTCTGTAGTTCCGAAGGAGTTGGTCGAGAGTACTGAACACCCTTTTAGCCACAATCCAGTTGGGACGGGCGCATTTCATCTGGAGCGATGGACTCCCGGAGCCGAGATCCTTTTGGGTGCCAATCCCAACCACTATGCAGGTCGACCCTATCTGGAAAAAGTGCGAATCACCACTCTCCCTGCGCTGAATTCGCGTGAGTCCTTCCAGCTCTTTGCCGATGGAAAGCTTGACTTGTCGTTTGTGCCGCAAGAACACGCAACGATAGTGCAAAGCGAGCCCAAATGGGTCTTCATCAACCGACCTGTTTTGCGCATCATGTACTTGGGCATGAATCTGCGAGACCGACTCCTGCGCGACCAAGCCGTCCGCAGAGCCGTCGCCGCAGCCATCAACAAGACAGAACTTTTTGGAAGCGATCTGGACTATTCGGTGATGCATGGTTTGTTGCCTCCGTCGCTTCTGGGTTCGACACCGCAGGGTCATCCAGATCCTTACGATCCAGGTTCAGCTCGAGATCTTCTCAAACGAAATCTCAAACGTAGACCCAAGATACAGTTGTCGCACGCTCAGGCTTCACAAAGCCGCACAGCTCTCCTGCGGCGCATGGCAGCGCAACTGGAATCGGTTGGCTTCACGGTTGAAATCAAGAATCTGCCTTCCATGGCTGAACTGCTCCGTCACATCTACGCTGGAAAGACACAGCTTTTTCTCCTCGGCGAACAACTTGACTATCCAGATCCAGACGCTTTGCTCAACCGCCTCTTCCTTTCGACCAGCCCCGCGAACCCATTCGGATATTCGAATTCCAAGGTAGACGGGCTCTTGCTTGAAGCTCAGCGGGCCCTCGACGACAGCAGCCGGGCCGGGTTATACAGCCAAATTGAGAGCATCATCATGAAAGACCATCCCGTCTTGCCGCTTTCGGTGGTGAAGTATTCGATCGCTTTCCATGCCCGCGTCCAGGCATTGCAAGTGACGCCGCTGGGTTTTCAGTATTTGCCCTTGCGGGAAGTGTGGCTCAAGCCTGAGAATTAAGGATAGTCAAGGCTGAGGCTAAGCAGCTAGGCGACGGCACTCTAAGGATCTTTTGGGGCCGAAATGAATCGGCAACCAGCGGGATTGAAAAGGAGAGTCCGTTGAGACACGAATTCTCAAGGGTGTGGGTCGTTGCTACTGTGTGGGAACTGTTCTGGCTTGCAGCCTTCTCTGCGACGGTTGCGAATCCCTTTCAAGGATCGGCTGAAGTGAAGTCCCCGGCCGGAACCGTTGATACAGTTTTTCAGGAAAAAGTATTCCCCGTTTTTGACCGAAACTGTCTCGTTTGTCACGGCAGCTCGGTACAGCGTGCGGGGCTCGATCTCCGAAGCAAACAGTCTGTTCTGCGCGGCAGCGCCAACGGTCGCGTGCTCCGCCTGGGCAATGCCCAGCAGAGTCTGCTTTACCAACTCATCACCCATCAAAAAGAACCTGCAATGCCCATGGGCGGCAAACTCGGCGGTGATGAGGTCGCAGCCGTTGCCGCCTGGATCAATGGCCTTTCGCCACATGAGGCATTGCCGGAAGCTGGAAAACATTCTGCTCCAATTCGCGAACCGGGCAGCCCTGTCACGGATCAGGACCGCCAGTTCTGGTCGTTTCTCAAGCCACTTCGCCCGGCAATTCCACAAACCAAAACGAAAAACTGGGGGCGCAATGAAATTGATGCCTTCGTCTTGCAAACACTCGAACGGAAGGGATTGAAGCCGGCTCCTCCCGCTGAACCGGCAACGCTACTCCGGCGCGCTTACTTCGATCTGATTGGGCTGCCGCCGTCTCCCGAAGAAGTCGAGACGTTTCTGAACGACCGTTCACCGGAAGCTTTTGAGCGGGTTGTCGAACGTCTGCTCGCCTCACCGCACTACGGAGAACGATGGGGACGGCATTGGCTGGACCTGGCACGCTACGCCGACAGCGGTGGCTTCGAGTTTGACGTAGATCGTCCGCATGCCTGGCGCTATCAGGGATTATGTTATTCGCTCCTTCAACGATGACAAGCCTTATGACCGCTTCATCCAGGAACAACTGGCCGGTGACGAATTGCAACCGGGCAACCCGGAAACGCTGATAGCCACCGGGTTCTGCCGCAATGGCCCAACCGTCGATAACGCAAACAACGAACAGACACGAGTCGATGAGTTGGACGACATTGTCTCGACCACGAGTTCAGTTTTTATGGGCCTGACGGTCGGCTGTGCCCGCTGCCATGACCATAAATATGACCCCCTTCCCCAGAAAGACTATTACCGGCTCCAGGCGATTTTCCTCTCCAGCAAGAAAACGGAACGAATCCTTGGAACAGAGAACTGAACAGGCTGCCGTCAAACTGGGGAATCAAGAGATCGACAAGCAAATCGCACCCCTCAAGGAAAAGATTGCAGATATTGAGAAGGCCAGTTCGCAAAAGCTTGTTGGAAGAGAAAGTAGAACGATTCACGCGCCTGTCCCAGCAAGCAGGCGCCTTGGCGAACAAGGACACGGTTGAGTATCAGAAGGAACTGGCCGCTCGTTTTGAACGGGACGTGAAACTCCAGCCGGAAGAGATTGAAGCGGGGCTGTCACCCGCCGAACGCGAGGCGCGACGTGCTTTGATGAAGGAAGTGGAGAAGCTCAACCAAACGCGACCCAAACCGCCGGCCTCAGCGATGGCCATCACAAATATGGAAGGAAAGCCACCGCAAGGATTCCTGCTGAAGCGCGGCGACTATCGACAGAAAGGCGAGGCAGTGTCTCCCGGTTTCCTCTCAGTGCTCAGTCCTGCGGGCGGCGACATCGCTGCTCAGGTAGGCGAACCAGGTGCGGGTGCCCGGTCGCAGTTGGCGCAGTGGCTGACGGGTCCCAATCATCCTCTAACTGCGCGCGTTGCCGCCAACCGGATTTGGCAGTATCACTTTGGCAGGGGTCTGGTGAGCACTGCCAGTGACTTTGGTGTCAACGGGGAACGGCCCTCGCATCCAGAACTGTTGGATTGGCTGGCCACAGAATTCGTGGCTCGTCGCTGGAGCATGAAGTCAATGCATCGGCTCATCATGACTTCCAGCGCCTATCGTCAGTCGAGTCGATGGGATTCCCAGGCTGCGAAGGCAGACCCGGAAAACCGCTTGCTGTGGCGTTTTTCGCCTCGCCGTATCGAGGCTGAGAATGTTCGCGACTCGATTCTCATGGCGAGCGGCAGCTTGAACCGTGAAATGGGTGGCCCCGGCGTCTATCCACGGATCGATCGTGCCGTCATCGGTACGGGTTCAACAAACAAGTGGCCGCTTGACGTTCAAGAGGGCCCGGCTACCTGGCGGCGCAGTATCTATATTTTTCAAAAGCGCTCAGTAGTGCTGCCGTTGCTCGAGGTTTTTGACTGCCCTGATTCCACAGTCTCGTCTCCTTCGCGCAGCGCATCCACCATCGCGCCGCAAGCACTGGCGCTGTTGAACAACAGTTTCGTTTTGGAACAGTCACGGCGATTTGCCAGGCGAGTAGTTGAGGAAGCCGGCTCTGCGCCAGAAGATCGAACACATCGAGCCTTTCAGATTGCCTTGGGAAGGAGAGCGACTGATCGTGAGCTGGCATGGTCAATCGACTTTCTAGGGACACAAGCTCTAGCGCATGAGCAGAACGCTCAACGGAGTTCGCCGCCGGCCGGTTCTGGCTTTCTCCCGACAGCAACCGAGGCGGCGAGGTTTCAAGCCCTGGCCGACCTTTGCCATGCCATGTTCAACTTGAATGAGTTCTTGTATCTGGAGTAGGTGGAGGAAAAAACGAAAAATGATGCCCACTCGACTATCCCCTCCGCTGCCACGTAGCCTGTCGCGTCGCGACCTGTTGTTGAACGCTGGCGCTGGTTTCGCGGGACTTGCATTGACTCACTTGCTGGATCGCGATGGTCTTCTTCATGCCCGTCCGTTGTCAGAATCCAAGGTAACCGCAGGCGCAGTGCCTTCCGACACGCAAGGGAAGACAACCTCATTTTTCTGCTCGTGCCAAATCGGTCATTTTTCTGTTCATGTACGGCGGTCCCAGCCATGTCGATCTCTTTGATCCTAAGCCCGAACTGACGCGCAACCATGGCAAGCCGATGACGGGCAAAGGTGAGATTGATGTCTTCTTTGGCAATCCGGGAAATTTGATGGCGAGCCCGTATCAGTTCAAGAAGTACGGTCAGGCAGGCATCGATGTCTCAGAACTCTTTCCCAACGTCGCCACCTGCGTTGACGATCTAGCCGTCGTTCGTTCGATGTTCACCGAGAGCAACAATCATTCCCCAGCCATTTTTCAGATGAACAGTGGCATCATTCGGCCCGGCAATCCTTCGCTTGGTTCCTGGATCACCTATGGTCTCGGCAGTTCGAATGAGAATCTTCCGGCTTTCATCGTGATGTATGACTGGCGCGGCGGCCCTATCGGAGGCGCCCCCAACTGGAGCGCGGGTTTCATGCCAGCGGCTCACCAGGGAACTCCCTTTCGAGGCACTGGCCAGCCCATTGTGGATTTGCAGCCTCCACCGGAGGTCGATCCCCATCTTCAGCGGCGGCAGGTCGATTTCGTGGAGCAACTGAATCGCGAACACCTTCGCCAGCATCCTGGCAGCTCCGATCTCGAAGCCCGGATCGCCTCCTATGAGCTGGCGTTCCAGATGCAAACGCATGCGCCCGAAGCCGTGGACTTGTCCAAGGAAACTGCTGAGACGCGACGTCTTTACGGAATGGAGGATTCGCAAACCGAGTATTTCGGCCGCCAGTGTCTCATCGCGCGCCGCCTCGTGGAACGTGGGGTTCGCTTCATCCAACTTTATAGTGGCGGTGGCCATCAACAGCAAAGCTGGGACGCGCATTATGGGCTGGATGAGAACCATCGGATGCATTGTGCCGAGACAGACAAGCCGATTGCTGGGCTCCTGAAGGATCTGAAACGGCGCGGCCTGCTTGACAGTACTTTGGTCGTTTGGGGCGGCGAGTTCGGCCGCATGCCCATCTCACAATCCGCCATTGGGCGTGATCACAATCCGCATGGCTTCACGGTGTGGCTGGCGGGCGGAGGAGTAAAGGGCGGCCAGGTGATTGGCTCAACCGATGAGTTGGGTTATCGCGCTGTAGATGAGCCTCATTCTGTGCATGATCTGCATGCGACACTGCTCCACTGTTTAGGGCTCGATCACCGCAAACTCACTTACTACTACGGCGGACGCGATCAACGCCTGACAAATCTTGGCGGGGATCCGATTTTGAAGCTGCTTTAAGATGAGCAGTTTTGTTGTGGCTCACCGAAATCAGGCTCTCGGCCTCCGCAGCGGTTTTGTCGGCGCCACAAGGCATCAAAACCATCGTCCTCCCTTGGACAAGGGGGGACTTGAGGGGGGTTGTGCTCCAGAAGATGCTTCAAGGAATGCGTTGTACAGCAAAGAACTCCTAAAGGAAGACTAGCTTCGTTCGCAGCTCTTCTTCGAGAACGAGAACGACGACGAGGACGTTCTTACGAATAGGATATCACCTCCGCCATCATTTCCCTTTTTGGGCATGCATAGTTAGGGAGTCAATATGTCACGAGACTGGAATCTGATTGCCAAAGGTATTGCCCCCGAGATTCCCGAGCCCGAGTTAGAGAAGGTTGTAAGCGTTTTGCAGGCCTTGGAAACGCAGTTCGCCCCGTTGCGTCAGAGTCTTCCGCATGAAACGGAACCCGCCCTCATCTTCCCGTCGTTCCACTCACCCGAGGATCCCGCGTGAATCTTCAGGAAAGCGCTAAGGCTCTTCGAAAAGGAACTGTATCTTCGCAGGAACTGGTAACAGATTCCCTGCGCAGCATCGCGGCGCTCGATCCCAAACTGAAAGCCTTCATTACAGTCACGACCGAAATGGCAGAAAGACAGGCCCGGCAGGCCGACCAAGATCTGGCCGACGGAAAGGATCGCGGGCCGCTGCACGGTATCCCAGTCGCAGTTAAGGATGTTTTCTGCACGCAGGGCACTCGCACAACGTGCGGATCGAGGCTCTTCGCAAACTACATTCCAGAATACGATGCAGCAGTAGTCGAACGTTTGAGATCCGCTGGCGCTGTTATCGTGGGCAAAACGAACATGCATGAACTTGCCTACGGTGTGACTTCCACCAACCCTCATTTCGGAACCGTTCGAAACCCCTGGAACTTGGACCGCATCACCGGGGGCTCCAGCGGCGGATCGGGAAGCGCGGTCGCAGCCGGAATAGTTCCCATGGCGATGGGAAGCGATACCGGAGGATCCATCCGCATTCCTGCATCATTCTGTGGCACAGTGGGTCTGAAGCCGAGTTTTGGCCGAGTAAGCCGCTATGGAGTACTCCCTCTCGACTTTTCACTTGATCACATGGGTCCTCTCACGCAATGTGTTCGTGACGCGGCTTTGACTCTGAATGCCATCGCTGGATTCGATTTGCGCGATGAGACCTCCAGCCGTCGGCCGGTAGAGGCCTATCTCCCTGCCGAACCCGTCGCCATCCACGGATTGCGAATTGGTCTCCCAGAAAACTTCTACTTCGAGCGCGTCAGTCCTGCCGTCGCTGACTCGGTTAGACATGCCGCTCGGCTTGCCGAGGAGGCGGGCGGAATTGTCGTGCCCCTGCGTGTTCCCGATGTCGCCCGCCTTAACACCATTGGCCGCATCATCCTGCTCAGCGAGGCATCAGCGACGATGGACCGGTACCTCCACCGCCGCGAGGACTTCGGCTCCGATGTTCGCGCTCTGCTCGACCAGGGCCGCTTGATTCCTGCAAGCGACTACATCAACGCACAGAGGGTGCGACGCGTGCTTCTGCGAGAGTTTCAATCCGTCTGGAAACATGTGGACTGTTTATTGACGCCCACGACTCCAACCAGCGCACCCAAAATCGGCCAATCTACGATCGACCTCAGAGGCGAAGAAGATGTGCGTATCGCCTCCACCCGATTTACACGCGGTATCAACGTTCTGGGCCTGCCGGCGCTGTCGCTTCCTTGTGGCTTTGACGACGAGGGATTACCTCTAGGGCTGCAGATTATTGGCCCTAGTTTCCAGGAGGCACTTATCTTGAGAGTGGGTGCAGCCTTGGAGACTGCTTTGAACCTAGCGCACCGGCGGCCTGTTCTTTAACAGGAAGGATCCATTCAAGAAAGTCTTTCGCGCCGCTGGAACAGCGCTACGTACAGGCAAACGGTGTTCCCCCTTGGACAAGGGGGAACTTCAGGGGGGTTAAGGATAGCTCTGGAGGGTGCGTCGCGCCTTTTTGACGCACCATCTCCGGCAGATAATTTGGTGCGTTGAAAATGCACAACGACGCCCTACGGCTTGGTTAGTTTGACATCTCGCAAAGAGAGGAACTCGCATGGCCACTTTAGGTTTGATTGAGTACGACGCGGCCAGCGCTGAAGTACGAGCGGTCTATGATGACATCATGGTCACGCGTCAGACAGACTACGTAAACAACTTCTGGAAAGCTCTGGCTCGCGACCCGGTGACCATGAAACGAACTTGGGAAAGCGTGAAGCAGGTGATGGCCTCAGGAGCACTGGATGCGTTGACGAAAGAGCTCATTTACCTCGCTGTGAGTGCCAGCAATCAATGCAACTACTGCATCGCTTCCCACACGGCGGCGGCACGCCGGGCTGGCATGACGGATGGCATGTTTGCTGAGTTGATGGCCGTGGTTGGAATGGCCAACGAATCGAACCGGCTAGCCAGCGGTTATCAGGTAGAGATCGACGAACGCTTTCGCATTTAGACACGACGTCGTTAATTCCATCGCACCCTCACCTAGCCGCCGCGACCGCGTGAAGTCTTCTCAAGACTTCACCTTCGGCCATCCTCTCCCAAGGGGAGACTGGGGGTGAGGGGGTAGCCGCAGCGGAGCGACGACCATGCGAATTTACTTATGTCGTCCTGTCTAGACGACGCAGCTCACACTCACAACTGGAGAGGAAATCTCGATGAATCTTTTAGACGTGGGATCAAAGGCCCCTGACTTCAACACGACGGATCAAAATGGAAACAAAGTGACTCTAAAGGGTTATCGCGGCAAGAAGGTGGTGCTGTATTTCTACCCGAAGGATGACACGCCCGGTTGTACGAAGGAGGCTTGCGCGTTCCGCGACCATTTTGCAGATTTCAAGAAGCTTGGCGTTGAAGTGTTGGGTGTCTCTGTGGACAGTGAGAAATCTCACAAATCGTTTGTAGAGAAATTCAAACTGCCGTTTACGCTTCTGGCTGACACGGAAAAGAAGATCGTTAACGAGTACGGCGCCTGGGGCGAGAAGAGCATGTATGGACGGAAGTATTTGGGAACCTATCGCGTAACGTATTTGATCGACGAATCGGGACGCATCGCCGCCGTGTTCCCGAAGGTGAAGCCCGACGAACACGCCCAGGAGATCCTGACTGAGATTGCCAAAGGCAGCTAGCAGCCTTGACGCCCCTGAAAACAAAAGCAAGAGTCACCGCGGAGACGCTGCGGCGCGGAGAGCCTTCTTGCGAGACGGCCCCCGCCTTATCTTTGTTACTCTCCGTGTCTCCGCGTCTCTGCGGTTGTTTGAGCTGTTGATTCAGTAAGTGTTTATTAAGGACCGCTCCCGCCTTCACCGGAGTTTTCACCGCGCGATTCTTCCGGAACAATCCACACTAACTGTTTCTCGGTGCCGCGCAAAATTGTGACCTGAGAACGGATTCCGAGCCTCTCGTCCGTTAGGAGACGATGGAGGTCATCAATCCCGCTTACGGGTTGCGCAGCGTAGCCCACAATCAGGTCACCCTCTTGCAGCCCCGCTCTTTCAGCTGGACTATTGGCCTCCACGGAAACGACAAGAACGCCCTGCTCAACCGGAAGCCGATGGAACCGCACCACACGCCGGTGCAGTGGGACATTTTGCCCAGCCACACCTATGTAGCTTCGGCGGATCTTGCCGTCGCGAATCAGCCGGCCCGCGACAAACTTGGTGGTGTTTACAGCAATCGCAAAGCAAATTCCCTGTGCAGGTAGAATGACTGCAGTATTGATCCCGATCACCTCGCCGAGGGAGTTGACCAGAGGACCACCAGAGTTGCCGGGATTCAGAGCCGCGTCCGTTTGGATAATATTGTCGATCAGCCTTCCGGAGTTTGACCGCAGAGACCGGCCGAGCGCGCTGACCACTCCAGCCGTCACCGAGCATTGAAATCCGTAAGGGTTCCCGATGGCAATGGCAACTTGCCCAACGCGAATTCTTTCAGAATCTCCCAGGGTAGCCGGCACAAGATTTGACGCAGTGATTCGGATGACGGCCAAGTCTGTGTCAGGATCATCACCTACGATCTGTGCATCGAATTGACGCCCGTCAAACACTGTGACCCGCACTCTGCTGGTACCGTGGACGACGTGGCTGTTCGTCAAGATAAATCCATCAGGAGTAAACACAAATCCTGATCCGCTTCCCATTCTTTGCTGAGGGCCATCACCCCGTTTGTTAGACGAGGGTTGTTTCTGGGACACATTGATATGAACCACGGAAGGATTCACCCGATCGGTGGCGCTGATGACGGCCTGCGAATATGCATCCAGCAGCAACCCGTCGCGAACTGTCGATCCCTCACCGGAGCTCAAGCCCTGTGCCGGTGCGGAGTTGTCTGACACGCGTCGAAGTAATCTCATCTATCAGCCTCGGTGGTAAACGGCTTAAAGGGCGCACGCCGACAGCGCACCGGTACTTATAAGATGCGAAAGGGAGCTTGGCAAATTGCGGGAAGAGTGCTCGATGGTGCAGCGTCCCCCCTTGGACAAGGGGGTGACTTCAGGGGGGTTGAAGATCGCCGCTGGAACAGCGGATCCCACTTTCATTTTCAGAGGACGTCTATCGATCCCGAGCGGCTGTTTTGCCTATGCAATAGAGATGTTTTTCAGAGCGAATGAAAAGCTGTCCTTGAGAGGCCGCTGGGGACGCCTGGCAATACTCGCCAATTGAATTCCGAGCCACGATCTTGAACTCAGGCTTTGCATCGATGATGACGGACTCACCCTCCATCGATAAGAAATAGATTTTTCCGTCGGCGTAGATCGGAGAAGCCGCATGGGTGCCTCCAATCCGTTCCTGCCACACGACTTCGCCGGTGTCGGCCTTGAGACAAGCGGCAACGCCGTTGTCCGTTATCGTAAACAGATGCGGCTTCACATACACGAACGACGGCACGCTGGGAACGTTGCGAGTTTGCTCCCAGGCGATATGACTTTGAGTGATATCTCCCTTGCCTCCGGTTCGAACTGCACGAATCGTTGGCTGCTCAAACCCGGAAGCTGTGAAAACCAATCCGTCACCAATGACCACCGAAGGCACCACTCCTTCGCCCTGGCTGCGCGCCCACCAAAGTCTTTCTCCTGTGTGGGGATTGAAACCCTGGATGACGTCTCCTGCGCCGCTGACCAGCTGGTCTTGTCCGTTTTCGCTCAAGATGTTGGGTGTTACGTGGCCGATACGCGATAGGCCACGCTGGCCCTTCCAGCGCAGCTTGCCGGTGTTCTTGTCCAAGGCCAGGATCACTGACTTGTCCCACGGCTTCTGCCAACCCACCTTCTTGTCTTCACCTTCGCTGCTCCAGTCGAATGGAATGATCAGCACGTCTCGATAGAGCCTGGGAGAAACACCCAGTCCATGCTGGCTGTAATACTTGAAGTCGCGGTTGGTCCAAATGACTTCGCCCTTCATGGAAAGCGCTGCGATGCTGCCATCACCAAAGGCGACGTACACCTGCTTGCCATCGGTAACCGGCGTTGGTGTTGCATAGGAATTGCGCTTCTCCTTGCGCTTTGGAGTCTGTTGAATGACCTCTTTGTTCCAGAGAACCTCTCCAGTCTGCCGCTTCAAACAAAGAACGCGGCAGGAAACGCCTGCATCGATTGCCGTCGTGAGAAAGATATGGTCGCCATAAATTACGGGCGATGACCAGCCTTCACCTGGAATCTCCGTCTTCCAGGCGATGTTCGAGGTGTTGCTCCATTCCGTTGGCAGTCCTTTCTCGCTGGAAATCCCCTGTCCAGAAGGACCGCGAAATCCCGGCCAATTCTCAGCATCAGCAGGCATCGGCAGAAATATGAGGACCAAAAGTAGATAGGTCAGCCACTGGAGCATGAGGTTGTCCTTTCAGCGAGAGGTTTCTTTGAACGCAGCGAGCAGTTAACAGACTTCCTTCATGCCAGCCGAGTATAGCAACGGCTATACATTGGTCGCTCTGTTCGCACAGATACGACGAGAGCATTATACCAAACTCTGTCGAACGCGACTGCGCTTCTCAGACACTCTGAACTGAAAGAGCCCAGCCCGCGGACTTTGGGAACCGTTGTCGCCGGGGTGCGATCCTTTGGCACTTCGCGTCAATACCAGGGAAGATCTCTGAGGTTCGCGAGCAGGTCACTTCACTTCTAAGCCCCTCTCGAACCAAGACTTAGTCTCCCTCGCGCTTGGCAAAGGCTCTGTCTCTAGCCAAACGCGAAAGCGCTTTCCATCGCTGCCTTTCGAGTCGTCCAGCGCGGCCATCTTGTCTGAGAGCCAAGTATCTCATTTCTCGCTTCAGCTTCTCGTAACTTTGAAAGCGCTCTGCGTCCAGGGTTCCAGCAGCCAGAGCTTCGCGAACAGCGCACCCGGGCTCATTCGGTGGGCACAGTCCCGAAAGCGGCACTGGCTGGCTCGGAGCTCAATTTCTTCAAACGCCATCTGCACTCCATCCTCGCCTTCCCAAAGCTGCAATTCCCGCATTCCAGGAGTATCCAAAACCATCGCCCCACCGGGTAAAAGGAGCAGCTGCCGAGTTGTGGTGGTGTGCCGGCCGCAGTCGTCATGCGAGCGAACCGGCTGTGTCTTCAGTGAAGAACTTTTGAGAAACTCGTTCACGAGAGTCGATTTTCCAACTCCGGACGAACCCAACAAGGCAACGGTCTTCCCGGCCGCGAAATAGCCCCCTAGTTCTTGCAGACCTTCCCCTGTTAGCACACTGGTCGCATGAATTGGAACACCCGAGGCTTCCCTGCGAATCCTGTCAACAGCAGCTTCCTTGTTGTCGCAGAGATCACTCTTGCTCAGGATCACAACGGGTGAAGCGCCACTCTCCCAGGCCAGAACCAAATATCGTTCCAGCCTTCTCACGCTGAAGTCCTGATTGAGGGACATCATCACAAACACCCAGTCCATGTTGGCGCCGACCACTTGTGCTTCAGTCTGCTTGCCAGCAACTTTTCGAATGAACTGGCTTCTTCGCGGCAACACGGCCTCGATAATCGCACGGTCTTCCGCAGGTAACCGCCGCAGAGCCACCCAATCGCCCACTGCCGGAAAGCTCTCCCTTGCATCGGCCTTGAAGCGAAACCTGCCGGATACTTCTGCTCTGATTTCGCCGTGCTGTACGTAGACACGGAAGCCTTGACGGTTTTCCTCCAGCACCCGCCCAGGCTCAAGGCCTTCCTTCCAAAAAGACTCGAATCCCGACTCACAGCGGGCATCCCACCCATATCTTCTCAAAGCGTCGCTTTGCATGTTGATTGTCTCCAAAAGCTTTTTTGAAGCGTAACCTGCCACCTCGTCCCAACGAGGTAGGCCGCAGGACAATCCAGCGCGGCCTCAGCACCGTTGCGCATTCCATTGAATTTGAATTGTTGGGGATTGAAGAAAGGGACTGAGCTGACGGCGGAACAAGCTAACCGCGGCAAGTGCCGTGACGGGACGAAATAATGCATCGTACCGACGCGGCACGACCCACGTCTCGTCAGGAGGCCAACATCAGCTCAAATTGTCAGGCGGCAATCATAGGCAACCAGCCATCCTCACAAACAGGTCTGGCTGGAATTAGAAACTTTTACTATTTCCAGCGAATCCTACAGCGTTTCCAGTTCTTTCTCCACCGCTTCCATCAAAGGCTTCAGCGACGAGGGTCCGAAGTCAAAACGGATGTTCGCCCTGGAGAACAGTTCCGGGAGCGGCCGGCTCCCGCCCAACTGCAAAGCAGACCAGTAGCTGGCAACCGCCCCTGAAAAATCCTTCCTGGAATTCATCCACACCTGCAAGGCGCCCAACTGTGCAATCGCGTATTCGATGTAATAGAACGGCAGCTCGAAGATGTGCAATTGTCGATGCCAGCTTGTGGCCTGGGCCAGCTCGAAGCCGGTCCAGTCTTCCAAGCCCCCAAAGCGTTCGTGGAGATCAAGCCAATGCTTCCTACGATCTTCGATCGAATGTCCCGGATGTGTGTAAATCCAATGCTGAAAGGCATCGACGCGCGCGATCCAGGGAAGAATATCGATCACTCCTTCGAGGTGCTTCTTTTTTGAGCGCCTAAGATCCTCCGTACTTTGATAGAACTCGTCGAGTTGTTCGCCGCCGAGCAGTTCCATGCTCATCGACGCCACTTCGCAGAACTCAATGGGCGCATGGCGATAGTGCCCCAGGGGCTCATCCCGCGTGGCGAAGACGTGAAAGGCGTGGCCCGCTTCATGCAGGAGTGTCCGCACATCGCCGTCCAACCCAACGGCATTCATGAAAATGAAAGGCAGTCGCGCCTCCGTGAGAGTGGACTGGTAGCCGCCGGGAGCCTTTCCTTTTCGGCTTTCCAGGTTCAGCAGTTCCGTGGCGCGCATGGTGCGAATGAACTCCCCAAAGCGTGCGTCGACCCTGCCTGCTATCTTCAAGCATCCTTCGACCAGTTCGCTGGCATGAGTGAACGGTTTCAACGGAGGCCGGTTCAGCGGGTCAACGCTCAGATCCCAGGGGCGAAGTTCAGGAACTCCCAGATCCCGGGCGCGCAGTTCATCCAGGCGCTTAGCCAAAGGAACCACGGCGGCCTCGACACCCTCATGAAAGCGGAGACAGTCGTCGACGCTGTAGTCGAACCGTTCGCGTTGTTTGAATGCGAAGTCGCGATAGGACGAGAAACCCGCATTCGCCGAAATCTTCTCCCGTACCGATCGCAACTCATCGAAAATTCCCTCCAGTTTTTCCGCTTCCTGGAGGCGGCGATCGACAACGGCTTTCCAGGCGGATTCACGCAACCCGCGATCTGGATATTCCTGATAACGGCCCATCTGCTGAAGAGTTTGTTCCTTGCCTTCGAACTCCACCGTCAAAGAGCCCATGACTTTCTGGTAACTCTGTGACAGCTTGGATTCCTCGGTTTCAAGGGGAATGTTCTCTTCACGAAAAAGATCAACATCGTTTTGAAAGCTCCGGTCCATGATGAAGAGGCGCTCCTGGTCAAGCTGGGCTCGTGCGGGCGATTTCAGGAATTGGCGCTTCAACCGGTCGTCGGCTGCCTTGACGTTCTCAGAGATCTCTTCTAGAAAATGAATGTAGGCTTTCTCCCAATCCTTGTTTTCAGTGTCGCAGGTCATCCGGATATATCGCAGGCTGCCTTCTTCGTTGATCACATCCATCAATTCGCTGCGGTCAGCAATCCATGATTCGGCAGCAGCTTTGGTGTTCAGCTCGCGACTTTCCAAGTCGAGAAAAAAGGGTTGAATCTTGCTCCACGAAGAAAAATCAACCGACTCTGGAAGAAACCTTCGCGCGTAGGCATGGGGTACATGGGTCAGAACATCCATAGCTAACGCTCCTGACTAAGAAATACTCTCGCACTGGATACTGAACAGGACTCGTCGCGAGCCATCAACTACGATTCGTGGTCCAAAGCCCCTGAAAAGCAGCGTGACGATAGGTCACTTGCTTGGGATTTTTCAACAAATTTGTTCAGCTAAAGAGGAGATTGCGCGGTTGGCTGTAATCGAAAGGATTAGAGAGCTGTTTCAAGCTGTTCTTCGAGGGGGTGAACAAACGCGAATCCGTAGCCTTGCGATCGATCGCTGCCCGGCCGACTCCAGGCGATGCGAATGAGTGACAGGAAGCCTGTTGAATCTGCCAGCTTGAGCGTCGAGCCCACCTGAATCGAGTGCTCCGTGACAAAGCTGCCTCCACATTCACTCAAATCCCGGGTGACGATGCGATCTTCGAAAAAACGGCCCAGTGAATCCAATCCACCAACGTGGAATGGCAGCTCAACTTTCTGGCGCACACACTGGCGCGGCGTGAATGCTTCGGGGGCCTGCTTCTCTAAATTCGACATGGGATAAGGTCTTTCAGGGCGCTCCTATGAAGCAACGGAGCAGCTGTGCACCCCTAGGAAGTGCATGTCACTTGCCAAACATCCGGCGGGACTTGTGTTTTGCCACTCGGACCAAACTCGTTCAAGAATTCCGCGAAAAAAGGGCGATTCGAGCTGTGAAATGACGCTTCTCGCTTTCCGGAAACTAAATTCATCGGGTGCATCTGCAATTCTGGGCTACCATCAAGGCCCACAACTACCACATCGACAGGGACACATTGAGAAATATTCTTCCTATTCTCGCGTTCTCTTGCGAAATCACTAAGTGCCAGTTAGAGCATAGGTCAGCAGGCTTGATTGCCTACACCTATCCCCAATCTCACCTCACTGCCGCCTCCGAGGCGAGGCGCCTGTAGACATCAGACGCCTCAGAAAACTGGCCCAAAACGTGGCTCTTTTCTTTCTCCGACCTCCAACCGGGCCAGGCTTCTGCCATTGCCTGAAGCTTCTCAATCCAACGCACAAAATATTGCGCGGACTGGCCGCTACGAATCTTCTGGGTTCCCACATACACGCGCACCGCGTTAGTCGCGGCTTGCGGAAAGAGAGCATCCAGGGGGTGGCTTCTGTCAGGGCCCTCAGCCGTCAAAGAAAACCAGGCGCTCTCGTCGATGCGGACAGTCTCATGCAACCTGGCGCCGCGGCCTCCGGCGTCCAGAGGCAGTTCTCGCCAAACCTCCCCGTTTCGATAGATCACCACTCGGTTCAAAGGAGCAATGGACCAGACTTGTGCTTTGACGACGACGTCGGCCTTCTCAGGGAGTTTGATTGTCTCTCCAGGACCAGCCGCGTTCACAGTGAGCTCAAGCAAGGGTCCGCTTGAAAAGAACGTACGGCCCTCTTTGAGAGCTCCGATCCAGTTTTCAGCTTTGAGTTTTAAGTTTCTGCCTGCTCCAGCCGCTGCACCATCTGGCTTCCCGACGTAGGCATAGGTCCTCAAGCTTCCCACGAGCTTTGTACGGTGGAGGCTACTGATGGAGTCTTCCCCACCTACGGGCGCAATTGGGAGATCGTTGTTCAAGGCGTGATGCCATACCTTGATGGCTGCGCGACTTGGTGCGGACCACTCCATTGTGTGGATGGTTCCCAGAGCCGCATCGACCGGAAAGGCCTTTCCAACGCCAAGGTCAGTGTTTATCGGATCAGCTTCGCCACTGAAGGCGTGGACGTACCCAACGACTGCGCCCTGCTCACGGGCCTTCCGAAACATGTCCGAGTTGCTTGGATAAAGGCTCTCGATCGCTGTGCCTTCGTACCCTGTCGTGAACGGGCTGATGAGGTGCTCGCGAAGTCCAATGAAAGACACATGGCCGTAGAATGGAGGCCGATACTCCTCGCCAACAATCACCAAAGTATCCCGATCGAGTTTTGAGATCGGATGCTCGCCACCTCCCGGAACAAAGTACTGCCAGTCGAGAATCCGGTTGTCCTTATTCGCAACCAGCTCGTTTACGACTTCCTGATCTTCGGCCTTCGACATGAACATCAGATTTTGCAGCGTATTCCGCAGATTGCCACCGTAGTTCATGTGAACATGAGTCGAACCATTGAGCCAACCCTTGGCAGCAAAATCCACCATAGGTTTGACGGTGAGCGTCACGGTGGGATTCGTGCCCGGCCGCACCTCGAAGAGCTCCTGAGCAGGCCAGTATTCAAATCCTTTGACCGCTTGCAGAGTCATCTTGCCGACTGGCACTTCAAGATTGAACTCGCCGTTGCTATGAAAGAGATGTTCTCCGAGTTCCCCGATTCGCGAATAGCTGTTGCGAGGCGGATAGAATTTCCCGTCGGAGGCACGCCCGTGAATGCGAGCGGGCGTGGTCTTGCCAGTGCTCGAATCGAGAACCTGAACTCGGACTGTCCCCATCGGACGTTTCCAACGCAGTTCTCGAGGCCGGACGCGTGTCAGCTTTCCACCATAGGTTTCCAACAGCCAAAGCTCGGGAAGGCCTGAGGCCTCCGGCCTTCTCCGGCCGGTTGGAGATGAATGCGATCTGCTCGCCGTCAGGCGACCAGCGCGGGTGAAAGTCGTCGTGTTCGCCAAACGTCAACTTGTAGGGCGCGCCGCCATCGACAGGCAGAACATACAAGTGGCTGTACTGGTCCGCTGCCCCTCCTGTAGATGAATAGACGAAGCGCTTGCCATCCGGTGACACATCGGGACGCGTGCGATACAACGTCTGTTCACTGAAAACCTTCTTGCCACCGGAAACTCCTGGTGGGCGTCGCAGGAATTCGCCAGACGTCACCCGAACCCAGAGCCACGTCTCGATTGGTCACCAGAAGCAGCTCGCGTCCGCCGGGAAGCCAGGCAGGCTGCGTATGCATATCCCAAGGTCCGAAGTACAGGCGATCTCGTCCGAAGTGTCGATCTTGCGTCAACGCCATCGCGGGGCCTGCCCAGCCCCCTTGGCGAAACGGCCGGACGTAGACATTGAAGTAGCCGTTGGGCTGAGTGGAAACATAAGCCAACTGTGTGCCGTCTGGCGAAAACACCGGATCCAGGTACAAATGCTCATCCTGAGTTAATACTCGAGTCTCGCCCGACTTCAGGTTTAGAGTCTCAAGTTGAATACTTCGGCCATCGTCGTCCGCGGTGTAGACCAACCATTCGCCATCGGACGAAAGCGCGGGCGATGAATGGTATTTCGAGCCGTAAGTCAGTTCGGTTGCGGTCGCCGTTCTGGGATCGATTCGCCAGATCGATCCGTACATGGCCACAGCAAGCCACTTTCCGTCAGGCGACCAGGCTGGGGCCCACGGCGTCGTGCTGGGCGCCGGAGGCAGATAATAGTTGAACATGTAGTTCCCGCCATGCTTCGAGGCAGGGTAAGGCGCCTTTTGGGCCCAGGCCATTGCGGTCGCCACGAGGAAAACCAACAGGCGTAAAGACAGCAAGAAAGGTTTTGGACGCATTGAGGAAATATACACTGATCGAGCCTTTCGATGAAGGAATCTCAGGTTCGAGCAGTGCGCTGAAGCGTTGGTCTATCGAGGCCCTGGATTGCAACTCGAGTCGGGAGGTTGGTCAACTACGCCGACCATCGACAAAAAATCTCGGGTAGGCCAGTGAACAAGGAAGGGTGAAGCGCTTGCCGGAAATGGATGACTATCCGTAATACGGAATTCAATCTCGAAGAGGTTCCCGCGCAAGATCGCGACAGAAACGGTGAAATTGCCGTTATCCGGAAACGCCTCAGGAGCAGGTCATTTGTCACTCCGGGAGAGCCATGAGGTAAGAAACCAAAGCATTCATCTCGCCAGGGCTCAGGTCGTATTCGGGCATGACACTGTCCGGCTTATGCTTTGCGGGCTTTCGGATTTGGGCTTCAACCCAAGGTCGGGTCTGGCGAAGCGACAAGCCATTCAGGGGAGGGCCAACGGCCATGCCAGTGCCATTCACAGAATGGCATACGGCACACTTGTACTCCTGGTAAACGTCTGCGCCTGCGACCATATCGTCGGGTGCAGATTCGATCTGACTCACATTATTCACCGTCAAGCTCTTCAGAAATGAAGCCAATGCCATTAGCTGTGCGTCCTCGAGATGAACTGGCGGCATCGCACTCCCGGGCACGGTCCCCGGAGCATTCTTGAAATGCATGATCATCCAGGCTGGCGTTCTCCGGACCGAAGCAACTGCAAGATCCGGTCCCACGGCCTTTTGCCCGGGCGCCAAATTGTGGCAACTGGAGCACTGTTCTCTCCGATAGTAAAGCAAACCTGCCAAGGCTTCGGGTGAAAGCTGGCGCCAGTCCTTGATCTCCGTAGGTGCGACTTCTGCAACTGTCTTCGAGGGCGGAGTCGTGACAATTGCTGCGACCGTAAGCGCCGTCCAGCCAAGAGCTGCCATCGCCACCACGCCAAGTGCCGTTGTCCTCTGAGTCCACCTCCTGATTGCTTTTCGATCGACAAACGGAACCAGAAGCAACGAGCCGATGGCTAGTGCTGGCAATACAGTGGTGCCGACGAGTTCAAGAGGGCCCTCGAGATACTTCAAAATCTCAAACAAAAACAGGAAGTACCAGTCAGGGCGTGGGATGTAGCCCGTATCGGTGGGGTCCGCCAGCCTTTCGAGTGGAACCTTGACGGTTACGGCTGCGACGAACAAAAGGACAAAGGAAATGAAGATGGCCACGGTGTCTTTGAATACCTGGCCCGGGAAGAATTTCTTCGTGGCACCCTGGTCCTCGGGTGACGGAGTCACACCGTGCTTCCGGACCAAATAGACATGAATCGCGATCAACAAGGTCGTGATCGGAGGCAGAAGGAGAACATGCATCGCAAAAAAACGGGCGAACGTGACTGCGCCCACAGTCCCCTCGCTTCCCAACAGCCGGGTGAGATACGGTCCGAGAAGTGGCGCATTGCTAGCGATCTGCGTTGTTACCACCGTTCCCCAATAGGCGCGGTTATCCCAGGGGAGCAGATAGCCAGTAAGACCGAAGGCCAGCGTGATCAGCAAGAGCCCGACACCCACCATCCACGTGGCTTCTCGCGGCTTTTTGTACGCTCCCCAAACAAACACCTGCGTCATGTGCAGGACGACCACCACAATCATCAGGCTGGAACCCCAATGATGGAGCCCTCGAATAAGGCTACCTCCGGTAAGCTCAGTGAGGATGTACTTCAGGCTGTTGTAAGCCTCCCCTGGAGTTGGCGCATAGTTAAAGGCCAGCAGCACTCCAGAGAACGCCTGAATCAGGAACAGAAACACTGCCACGCTGCCAAGAACCTGGTGCCACCCTGCCGATGCAGGAATGTCTTCGTAGAGAAAGTTCTTCACAGCACTTTCCAGCCCGGTGCGGTGTTCCAACCAATCTACAATTTTACGTTTGAGCCTCATGCAGGATTCTCTCCCTGCTTGTGTACAGGCCCCACCAGGAGCTTGTCTTGTTCGATCTTCAGTTTGTATCGGTCAAGAGCCCGCTGCGCGGGTCCGGTCAAAACCTCGCCTTGAATGGAAAATGTGGACGCATGACAAGGGCAGAGGAACTCGTGTTTTGCAGCATTCCAATGATAAGCACAACCAAGGTGCGGACATTGCGGTGCAAAAGCGATAACCTCCTTCTCTGAGATCTTCACTGCCCAGGCGGTGGTTTTTTCGCTGCTTACTTTCCACCCATCGACTCTGTTCCGTCGGAATACGAGTTCCGCGGGAGTGTCCAACTGCAGTTCACTGACTCTGCCCGCCTCGGTCCACGGGTCCTCTTTCTTGGGTTTCGGAGGCCACAGAAGATAGATCGATGCGGGGATCGTGAGCATTAGGCTCATCAGCCCCCAAAGTCCGTAGATAAAAGATAAGAAGAACGTTCTGCGATCGGTTTCAACGGTTTGATTCATAAGTTTGGATATTGATGGGCACGAAGTCCCCTACAAGAAATTCTCGTGCCGGGCAGGCCGCGACAGAATAAAAATCCCACCAAGAATTGTCAACCGACAATTGCGGACTTCTATCCGCATAACGGAAAACATATGAAGATGCTGGATTCGTGGGCCCATGACGAGACTGACGGGTTAGCGCTTCACACAACCCTAGTCATGATGATGCACGGACCCAAGACAATTGCGAGGGCGAAACTTCCCGGCGTCATCTTCTTCGAGCTATTCAGTCGGAGTGGAGGGTTGGACAGTTGCAGGACTTTCGGAGAAGCTCGCTGCAATCCTGGCAGCGGCACCGTCAGAGGCAGAAAGCGGCCCGAGCATCCGCGAAATCTTCACACCGGCGTTCCGGACATCGTCCCGGATTGCCATTAGTTTCGATTCCATGCGGCTCGTCGGACCTGAGACGCTGACACCGGCTACAGCGCGGCCATGCTGGTCAAAAATTGGCCCCGCCACACAAAGGACTCCATCCACGTTTTCACCCAGATCAAAAGCGATGCCCTGCTCTCTCACCGCGGCGAGATGCTCCAGAAGGTGCGCTTTTTGTGTGATCGTCTTGGAGGTCATCCTGATGAGCGGATATTGCTTCAGCACCTTTTCAACTTCTGGCTCGGGTAGATAGGCCAGGATGACCTTGCCGAGAGAGGTGCTATGCACTGGGTTGCGATCGCCGGGATTGGCAGCGATTCGGAGAGCACTGGGACTCTGAACAACGTCTATGTACGCCACCTGGCCATTGTCCAAAACACCCAGGTTTACGGTCTCGGAGTGACGGACCAGAAGTTCAAGCATCACCGCGTGCGCAACCGCTTGAAGCCGCCTGAACTGGACTGCTGGCTGCGCTAAAGCGAAAAACTTCGGTCCCAAGTGATAGTGTGCCTTGGCATCAGCCTTTTCGACGTACCCCAGCTTCTCCAATGAGTAAAGAACCCGGTGGACCGTTGTGCGGGCAAATGGCAAGGCGCCCGACAATTCCTGGAACGATACGGCCTGCTGCTGAGCCCCCTGCTGAATGAAGTACTCCAATACAGCGAATATCTTAGCGGTAACGCCTATGTAGTTCTTGTCGGTCTGCAGTCTCTTTGGACTCTGCGCCCGCTTTTTCATCCAGTCTGCTCCGTGGCCTGAGAAACAGGACTTACCGGCAGGAATACGTGCGGTTGTCCTTGTACACGGGGTTTTATACGTCCGGCATTCGGAAATGTCAAGGAGATCATGGAAGTCCTTGGGATGACGTTCCACGCTCCGGACAACAGGTTTTTGTTCGTTTTCAGCCGGTCAAAGAACGCGATTCCGTATAGCGGTAACGTATCCGGAAGTTTAGAATTGCCTTGACAGAAGCGACGCGGCCTGTGTAAAAGTCAGCTTTCGCAGACGACCCGATTCTTGCGCCAGATTGGCGTATGGCTTGGGAGGGGCATCATGCAAACAACGAGAAGTAACCATCTCTCGGGAATCTTTGCCCCTACCGTTACGGGCTACCATTCCGACGGTTCGATTTCTCTGGAAGGCACTCGGAAGTTTGTGCGCTTTCTGTTGAACTCCGGTGCAGACGGCCTGACGCCACTCGGCAGCGCGGGCGAACCGGTCGCGTTAACCATCGACGAACGAAAGTCGTTGCTGGAGGCAATCGTAGCTGAGAATGCCGGCCAAGTACCCGTCTACGCCGGGACAGGGGACTATGGCACAGAAGCCACCATTGAATTGAGTCTGCACGCCAAGTCACTCGGTTGCGATGGCTTGATGCTGATTACGCCATTCTTCCTGCGGCCTCCAAAACAAGATGTACTCAACCATCTGCGTCGAGTTCGAGATCGGGTGGGTCTGCCGATCATGGTCTACAATGTGCCCCTGCTCACGGGCACGGAAATCACCCCTCAGGAAATCAAGATGCTTTCGGAAGAGGACGTGGTGCATTCCGTCAAGTGGTCGCATCTGGAGGTATCGCGGATTCACGACACCCGATTGCTCTGCGGCCCGAACTTCCCGATTTTTGCAGGCATTGACGTCATTGCCTTCGAAGCCATGGCCGTTGGGGCGGATGGATGGATTAGCGGTTTGCCGATGATCGTGCCGGCGCTGGCGCGACGCTTGCACCGGCTCTTGACCGTGGAGAAAAATCTGGAAGACGCTCGTGCCCTCTGGTTTCGTTTGCTGCCTTTGATCAATCTGGAATACCGGGCACTTGGTACCGCCGATGGCAATCCGCACTGGCTGGCCGTCTGTCGGGAAGCAGCCGTGCTGCGTGGCATCCCGGTAGGCACGTCACGTGGCCCCTTGGCTCCGGTGGACTCAGAGGTCCGCGCTGAGCTCAAGTCCCTTCTTGAAGGTCTCGAACAACTATGAAAGTTGCAAAAATTGAGGTCTTCCTGACCGCAGCGGTCTGGCGAAATTTCCTATTTGTCAAGCTGACGACGGATGAGGGCATCGTTGGCTGGGGTGACGGTACGCTGGAATGGAAGGAGAGCACAGTCCGTGACTTGATTCTCGACTTGGGTCGGCGCTACGTCATTGGGCATAACCCATTCGATATCGAATCGATCTGGTTCCAGCTCTATCAAGTTGAGCACAACACGGGACCGATCATGTATGCCGCAATGGCTGGCATTGAAACCGCACTGTGGGACATCGTGGGAAAGGCCACTGGCCAGCCCGTATACAACCTCGTTGGCGGTCGTGTTCGTAACAAACTGAAGGCCTACGCCAATGGGTGGTATGCCTACGACGGAGACTTGGGGAAGCTGTCGGGGCGCGCTCAGGAAGCGGTGGGGCGCGGTTATCGCGCTCTGAAGTTTGACCCCTTTGGCCCAGGGGGACGCGAGATGTCTCGCGACGACTTCAAACAGTCGTGTTTGGTGGTTGAAACCGTGCGCAAAGCCGTCGGTGACGACATCGAGCTGTTGTTGGAGTTTCACGGAAGATTCAGCCCGATTACGGCGTTGGAGTGCATCCGTGCGATGGTTCCGTATCGCCCTGGGTGGTGCGAGGAACCTATTCCGGCGCACAACCATGAATCCATGGCTCAGGTTGTTGCCGCTTCGCCGTTGCGCATCGCAACCGGCGAGCACACCTACAGCCGCTTTGGCTTTCTCGACCTGCTGGCGCATAAAGCAGCGCACGTAATCCAGCCGGATATCGTCTACAGCGGCGGATTCATGGAGACGAAGAAGATCGCAGCTATTGGAGAAACCCACTACGTCAGTGTCGCCCCGCACAATTGTCGCGGCCCCCTTGGGACGGTCATCGCGATGCATCTCTGTGCCAATATTCCTAATTTTCAGATCCTGGAAACCTTCGAAGACTACGATGTTCCCTGGCGGTGCGACCTTACTCCAGGTACCCCGCGCGTCAAGGATGGCTTCTACGAACTTCCAACCGGTCCGGGCTGGGGCGTCGAAGTCGACCAGAAACTCATCGCGGCGCACCCTGAAAACCCGGACGCGAAGCTGAATATGTTCAAGAGTGGGTGGGAACAGCAGATGTGCAAGTAGCCCCGAGCGGTCCTTCAGCCTTCTATCCTCCGCAGCGAACCGTATTGCCTGAGGCCACTTCAAGCGCGTGGCCAAGAATTGGAGCCACCGCAGCCAGAGATTCCTGAACTCCCCTGACACTACCGGGCAGATTGATGATGAGGGTTTTGTTGCGAAGGCCGGCAATGGCCCTGCTCAAAGCGGCTCGCGGGTTTGACTTCAACCCCTCCATCCGCATGAGCTCACACAGGCCAGGCACGGATTTCTCAATCACTTCCAGGGTGGCTTCGGGCGTGACGTCTCGAGGCGCAAGCCCCGTGCCGCCTGTCGTGACGATGAGATCGATTGCATCCGATTCTGACTGTTCGAGCAGCTTGTCTCGAATCATCCCCAAGTCGTCAGGAACGATTGCGACTGAGACAACCTCGCACCCCAAGCGCTCCAGTTCTCGGCGCGAGCTGCCGGTCCCGAAAGGTCGGTCCTCTCGCCACGCGATGCGGAATCGCTGATGGTGAGAACGATGGCATGAGGTTTGCGCATCCAATGAATCGTTTTCGCCGCTAGAACTTCTCCAGATCCCCCAAAGCGGACAACCCATGCTTCTTCAAATAGGGAATAATCCCGCCTTCCTGGTAAAGTCGAAGCATCATGGCCGGAATCTGTATCTTGATCTCCTGCCCCTTGGTTTTGTTTCTGAGAGTCTGTGACAACGCATCCAACTCCAACTCATCGGACTCATCGATCCCATCGGTGTCTGCAATCACGCAAAGCAATCCAAGGTTGATGGCATTCCGAAAGAAGATACGCGCATAGGATTTCGCAATGACGGCGCGGATGTCTGAGTACTTCAACGAAACCGGCGCCGTCTCACGGGAGCTGCCGCAACCAAAGTTCTCCCCGGCAATTACAAAATCCCCTGCCTTAACCTGTTTCGAGAATTCGGGACGAAACTCAATGAAGCACGCTTTCGCCAGTTCGCGGGGATCGGTGGTGATGTTGTAACGGCCAGGTGTAATGAGGTCCGTGTTGATATTGTCGCCAAATCTCCAGTTCATAGAACTCCTGATTCAAGCCGTTATGACAAACCGCCAAGACGCCAAGAACGAAGAACAAGGAAACCTGCATGCCGCTGCTCCGCGGCACAGTCGATAAAGGCCTTTCGTTCTCGTCGTCATACTCGGCATTTTGCGAGGACGCGCCCGAGGAGACCAAACTACATTACGATGTTGCCAGGACAAGTCTCACGACGGATCAACGTTTCACCCACTTCAAACGAGTAGGACTTGGCGTTCTTGGCGCCTTGGCGGTTGCCCCTCGGCGTTCTCAATTCACAAACTCCCTGGGATCCGTGATGTATCCCGTCAGCGCTGAAGCTGCAGCCGTTGCCGGGCTGGCCAGGTAGATTTTTGCTTTCGGACTCCCCATGCGTCCTTCGAAATTACGATTGCTTGTGGAAACACAAACCTCATTGTCGTACAAAACGCCACCAGCCCGTCCCAGGCAAGGACCGCAACCCGGGCTGGACACCACAGCGCCCATCTTCACAAACTCCTCAATGTAGCCGCGCTGCAATGCCTGCATGTAAACCTTGCGCGAGGCGGGCGTGACAATAATGCGCAGTCCTTCCTTCAATTGCCGCCCTTTCCACATCCGATAGACAACCTCCAAGTCGTCTATCCGGCAATTGGTGCAGGACCCAATGAACACCTGGTCTACAACCACCTTGTCGGCTTGCACATCCTCGACAGGGACATCGTTGTCGATATCTGGCGGGCAGGCGATCATCGGCTTCAGGCTTGAAACATCGAAGTTCAACACTCGCTCGAAGTTTGCGTCGGAGTCGCTGCGCAATGCTTCGAATTCAATCAGGCGATCATTTTCCTGTAAGTAGGCCCGCGTCTGCTCGTCGGGCGCCACGATCGCAGCCTTGGCCCCCATTTCTGCGCTCATGTTTGTGAGCGTCAGACGTGCCGGAACATTGAACCTTTCCACCGTTTCCCCGCAATACTCGATCACTCGATAGTTCGCACCATCGGCACCCATCTCACGGGCCACAGTAAGAACAACATCCTTGGAATAGCTGCCACGCGGGAGCTGGCCTGTTATGTTAATCCGAATGGTTTGCGGCACTCGAAACCAGGCTTTGCCGGTAGCCATGGCTATCGCGGCATCCGTGGAACCCACTCCAATCGTCAACGCTCCAACTCCGCCTCCCGTCGGGCTGTGGGAGTCGGCTCCCAGAATGAGATTACCAGGATTGATCAGTCGCTCCGACATCACTTGATGACAGACGCCTTCGTAACTGATCGGAATTCCCTGCTCTTCCGCAAACTTGCGAATCTCTGACTGGAGCTTCGACATTGCCACGTTCGGGCTCGGAAATGCATGGTCGAAGGGAATAAAGATCTTCTTCGGATCGAAAACCTTTTTGGCAATCTGGTAGAACGGCTCGAGTGCCCACGCACACGTCGTATCGTGCGCCATCACCAGATCGAGGTCCGCCAGAACGAAGTCACCGGCATGCACCGTCTTTCCGCAGTGATTCGAGAAGATTTTTTCGGCGAGTGTCTGTCCCATTGCGTTCCCGTGAAGATGTCAGCAAGTGTTGCTGAAATTTAAGAATGACTGCTGGCAGGTGCTCTTCGATGTAGATCCGCGTGGACGCCCCGAATCCTCAAACTTGGTAGGCATTATAGTGAAGCCGCAGTTGCGCGCAAGGCAGCGACCACATGCCCGCGAAGCCTGCTGGTCCTCGTGATTGTCTTGTGGTGAGGCGCGTCAGGGCACGTAGTTAATCGCTGGGATGAAGGTCCCGTCGTTCGACTTGTTGTTGACGACGACAGCATAGCAATAGGCGGCGCTTACAGGTCTCCACCGAATGTAGCCGCCTGAAACCGGGCTGGAAAGGGCGACTTGAGTCCAACTGCCACCGCCTACCGTCAGCACGACCGTTGTCACCAGGCGGTTTGCCGAATCATAGACGTCGGCGTTGATCACGTTCGTACTGAAGGAGGTATTAAAGCAGCCCAGATTGGTGCGATTTTCTCCGTCAGCAGTAACGCCAATGCTGTAGGCACTGGCCGTCGGTGAAACCGGGTCGAGCGGCGGGCCCGTGGAAACCACCGTTTTGAAACGTCCGTTCTGACTGTCGATATAAACCTCGGCGCTAACCAGAAACTTCAAATTAGCGTTTCCCACCTGGGAGTGAGAGACTGTCAAAATTCACTGTCCCAGCCCCTGTATACGTAAAAACTTCAGCCAAAAAATTTTCATAGTTCCGGACCTGTCCAGCAGCCAGGGTGATCGTGGTCTTGGCGACGAAGCCATTCGTGCCATACAGAGACACCTCAATTGGAAACGAGGATATCGTTGGATTGAAAACCACTACCTTGGTCTTAAAGACACCGCCTAGTGCACCGGGAGCATTTGTCATTACCGGAATCGTGATCACGGGCGAGGCGCTCGCAACCTGCTGCTGGAGGGGTATCAGCTCAGTGGCAGACGAACTGGCGACGGGAAGCAGAAGGAAGAGCAGACCAACGAGAGCAGTTTTTTTCATAGCGCGCTTGTCCTTTCGAGGTTGTGTGCACTCACATGTGCGGCGAGGAGTATAAACCACAACCAGTTCAGAAATGAGGGATTGTTCGTTTGTCTGCTGAGATGCGCGCTTCTCTCGGCCCGGCAATTCTCCACGTTATCCGATGTCGATATTGTGGTCGTACTCTGGTTCGCTTCAAAAAGGCGCGGCTCCATTTCGCTACACAACATGATGCAGCGAAGTCTTCTCTTGCAAGTGACGTCTGGGCAATTCACCTTGACCCTCCTGCTTGCCGCCTTTAAGATACGACTGCCATGAGCAAGGACTCCAAGCCGCTTGTAGGCGTCATTATGGGCAGCAAGTCTGACTGGGAGACCTTGCGGCACGCAGATGAGTTGCTGACCCACCTGGAAGTGCCGCATGAATGCCAAATCGTCTCCGCCCATCGCACGCCACTGTGGCTTGCCGAGTACGCCGCCAAAGCTGAGGGCCGCGGACTGGAAGTGATCATTGCGGGCGCAGGTGGTGCAGCCCATCTTCCAGGGATGGCCGCCGCCCAGACCGTGCTGCCTGTTCTGGGAGTTCCGGTGGAGAGCCAGGTGCTGAAGGGTGTGGACTCTCTCCTCTCGATCGTGCAAATGCCTGCTGGAGTTCCTGTCGGCACACTCGCCATCGGCAAGGCTGGAGCCACCAATGCCGCTCTGCTAGCCGCGGCGATTCTCTCAAACTCACGTCCGGAGCTGCGTCAAAGACTGAAGCAGTATCGCCAGAATCAGACCGACCGAGTCATGACCGAGCAGTTGCCTTGAGTCCAAAGCCCCGACAAATTCTTCCAGGCGCGGCCATTGGAGTTTTGGGAAGCGGCCAGTTGGGGAGGATGTTCGCAATTGCGGCCCGCAGAATGGGCTATCGCGTCCATACCTTCTCCCCCGAAAGCGACACCCCAACGGGTCAGGTGGCCGACGTTGAAATCACGGCCCCGTACCAGGACCTGGACGCCGTCCGCAAGTTTGCGCAGGGCGTCAGTGCAGTCACGTTTGAGTTCGAAAATGTCCCTGCCATCACCGCAAAGGCAGCGGCCGAATTCGCTCCGGTACGACCCGACGGAATGGTTCTGCACACGACGCAGAACCGCCTGCGAGAGAAATCGTTCCTGGCGTCTCATGGACTTCCGGTCACTCCCTTTCGAAAAGTTGAAGGTCTGCAGGATCTCCAGTCCGCACTCGAAGAGTTGGGATGTCCTGCCGTGCTCAAAACCGCAGGCTACGGCTACGACGGCAAGGGACAAATAACAATCCACTTCTCCGCAGCAGGCAGCAGCCGCGTTGTCTTCGGTATCGGGGCAGGAATTCGTGCTGGAGGCCCGTGTTGACTTTCAGTGCGAGGTCTCGGTCATCGGGGCACGGGGATTGGAAGGCAGTTTCGCCCACTGGGGCGTCATCCAAAACGACCATCGAAATCACATCCTCGATGTCTCCGTCGCACCAGCAGCCATAGACGAAGGCGTAGCCAGAGACGCGGTTGAAATAACGCGGACGGTTCTCGAAAAATTGGATGTCGTTGGTTTGCTGTGTGTCGAGTTCTTTCTTAAGCGCGATGGAGGGCTGCTGATCAACGAGCTGGCACCTCGTCCCCATAACTCTGGACACCTGACCTTCGACGCCTGCGTCACCAGTCAGTTCGAACAGCAGCTCCGGACCGTGTGTGGTTTACCGTTGGGTTCGACCGAATTGCTTCGCCCTGCGGCCATGGCGAATCTCCTGGGATCGCTCTGGCAGAAGGGAGAACCTAACTGGGGTGCTGCATGTGCGTTCCCGGACGTGAAGGTGCACCTGTACGGTAAGCTAACTCCAAAGCCCGGACGGAAGATGGGTCACCTGACCGCTCTGGCTGCCAGCCCGGAAGAAGCCTCGCGCAACGTGCTGCAGGCGCGCGCAGCTCGCAGCTCTTAAATCGATGGACGCTCTGCGAGCGTCGGCCTCCTGCAGTGCATTGAATTCGGCGGTTCCAGAACCGCCGCTGGTTCCCGAGTTTTAGCAACCTGCTAGAGGCCGCGCTTTAGGCTGGCTTGAGCACAGCCCATGTTGGAACTGTCAAATGATTCAACTCGGCCAACGGGGATACATCTGTTCGACGGTGACTGCGGTATCTGTACCTGGTTCGCAGATCTTGCGATGCGGATGGATGTGCAGCGGTTCTTTTATGTCGAGCCCTACCAGCGCGTCGCGGAATCCGAGATCCAGACATTCGGCATAAACCACGCAGATTGCGCTCGAAGACTGCAATTGATTACGCGCCAAGGAAAGGTGCACAGTGGCGCCTTTGCCGTGAACAACTTTCTTGTCCACTACTTTCCCTGGAAACTGCTCGTGTTGCTGCTCTACGTGGTGCCCCCGCTTTTGTTCCTGGAAATCGTCGGGTACGAGCTCGTGGCGAAAAACCGAACGCGCCTGTCGCGCTGGTTTGGTATGAAAGCCTGCCTGGCTCACAAGTAAGGCGAGTCAAAAGCCCAAGTGCAGGTCCACCAATGAATTGTGGGCTCGGCTGGGAGGCTTTTGAGAAACGCATTCTTCCGAACCGGTCGGCATCTTTTTTGAAAGGTTCAGCGTCTCATCCGGTGTTGGCAACTGGATACCGCAAGGTCAGAGGCCGAGTGCTTCAAGAGGCGTGGAGTCTCTAACACAAAGAATCTTCACCGTTTTGTTTCAAGTATGGATAGAATTCGATAGGACGTATCAGATCACTCCGAAAGGAAAGTATCCTTATATGAATAGCTTTACGGATGGCAAGCCCTTGGATCAGACGACTCCAAGTAGTCCCATCGTCGTCAGCCGCGGTAATACGAGCCCTCGCTACGGTTTGTTTGGCTTTCTAATCCTGCTCGGCATCCTCGGCTATACGTTTTATGACCTCCAGTCAACCAAGCGAGAGCTGAGGCAATCACAGCAGACCCAGTTCGCAGCGTTGGAGGCAAAGCTCGATTCGTGGGCAAGCGAGCACGAGAAGTCTCTGGCTGCTCTGAACTCCGATGTCAAAGTGGTTGGAGACAAGTTGGGCGTGACCAAGAAGGAGCTCGACAATGCCCGTGCCTACGCCTCGCGGCTGAAAGAAGAACAGGAACAATCCGTTGAACGCCTGAACGCCCAGATCTCTCAGAAAGCGGACACCCAGCAGTTGAGCGCCTTGAAGGAAGAGGCAACGACCAAGTTTGGTGCTGTTAACAAAGACGTCACTGCGGTCCGGACCGATGTGGAAACAACTCGCAAAGAACTGGAAGGCACTCGCCGCGATCTGGTCGATGTGAAAGACACTCTCACCCAGCAGATCGCTCGCAACCGTGACGAACTGCAGCAGCTGAGGCTGAAAGGGGAACGTAATTTCTACGAGTTCGAACTGGACAAGAAGAAGAAAGTGGCCTTGGTGGGCGACGTAAGAATTCTGTTGCTCGACGCCAACGCCAAAAAGAAAAGCTATGGCGTTCGAATTGTGGTTGACGACAATCAACTTGAAAAAAAGAATCGCACCGTGAACGAACCGGTGCAGTTTCTGGTGGGTCGAACCAAACTGCGTTACGAGCTTGTAGTGAATGATGTCCAGAAGGACAAGATTGCAGGCTACCTGAGCACCCCCAAAGACAAAGGACTATCCGCCGAAAGGCTGTAACATAGACGTCGGCTGCCGATTGCGATCGTAGGATTCGCGATCGGCGGCCGCCTCATCCATTTCCCAACGCTTTTGACGAGCAGCAGCACTCCTACCAAGTCTACAAGGCGTCTATCCAAACTACGAGTTGCAGACATACGTACTTCCAAATCAGTTGAGGTGTGCAAACTATGAAAACGCCCGATGACATTCTGAAGGATCTCGGTTACCCGCTGGAGAAGACCACACGCGAGAGCAAGCTCGTCGACGCGCTGGTGGTCGAAGGTCAAACGCTCTATGCGTCCGGCCAGGTAGCCTTCGACGGCGACCAATTGGTCAGCAAGGGCAAGGTCCCGTCTCAGGTTAGCGTCGAGGCAGCAACTCAGGCCGCGGCCCTGTGCGCAGCCAACGTGCTGCGGGCTGTGCGCAAACGCCTTGGATCTCTGGAGCGGGTCGAGCGCGTTCTGCGCATCACCGGCTATGTGAACGCCGATCCAGACTTTACCGACGAGCACCTTGTGATCAATGGTGCTTCTCAACTGGTGCGGGATGTTTTCGGAGAGTCAGGCCGTCATGCTCGAACGGCCCTGGGGCTGGCCCAATTGCCATTGGGCTCTTCAGTTGAAGTGGAAATGATACTGAAGATCAAACAGGGTTGAACTCTGTCTTAGTGGGTCTGTCGCGCCTCGCCGACCAATTGCGGAAGTTTGGTCGCACCAAACGAGACATTGTGTTCAGAGTCTAACAAAAGTTGGTCTCCAGAGAAGCGGAAGACCATGGTGCTGTAGAAGGGTGTTTCGTAGAGACACAGTTTTAAGGTGAATGTATCGTCCTGAGTCCAAGCGCCACTGGCTGCGACTGGTTGCTCGGATGGCTGAAACCATTCGGCCGCCCACGCCGTTGACGAACGCCGTACGTCCCCTTTTCCATACGCCCGGCCCGCAAATGATCTGACTTTCTCCGCGCGGCGTCCAAACCTTGACTGTCGCTCCGTCCTCTCGAGATTCAATTGCCACAGCCTCAATCTGGCGATAGTTGCTCGCAAAGACGTAGCGTTTCCCTGAGGTCGCTGCTGACCGAGAAGAAGTGGCCTGCCCCAACACTGGGCGCACCGCCAAGCCGGCCAGTCGCTTGCTCAGTTTTTCTGCACCCACGCCATCGGCTGGCAACGGTGCTGACTTGAACGCAGGCAGCAGCTTCTCCCATACTAGGTTCATCACCGCTTGCATGTCCCGGCCACCACTCGTGATTGCGACCACAGCATCCTGTTCCGGCATTACGATGCAGAACTGTCCGAACGCTCCGTCTCCGCGGTACAAACCGTGCCGGCTGCGCCAGAACTGATAGCCATAGCCTTGCTCCCAATCGCTCGTTGGATTGCTGCCGGTGGACGTCTGCCGCGTGGTCGCCGCGTCAATCCAAGCGGAAGGTACCAAACGCTTGCCCATCCAGACACCTTTCTGGAGATAGAGCTGCCCAAAACGGGCAATGTCTTCGGTTCGCACACTCAATCCATACCCCCCTAGCGAAATACCCTGCGGGCTGGTATCCCATTGCGGGTTTTCAATCCCCAAAGGCTCGAATAATCTGGGGCGCAGATAGTCGAGCAATGTGATCCCAGTCACCTTCTGCAGAATGGCAGAAAGCATGTAGGTCGCCGGAGTGTTGTACAGGAAGTGCGTGCCCGGCTTGTGCGGCACAGGATGGTTCAGAAAGGCTTTGGTCCATGTTTCCTTAATGTCGAACAAGGACACTTCGGCCTGATGCCCCGCAGACATACACAGCAAGTCGCGAACTCGCATTGCCTTAAGATTGGCACTAGGTTCACTGGGAGCGTCTTCCGGAAAGAACTTCAGCACTTCATCGTCGAGGGCAAGTTTCCCATCTGCGATTGCCAACCCAACCGCGGTCGAAGTGAAACTCTTGCTTAGCGAGAATAATATATGCGGGCTCTTTGCGTCGTAAGGAGCCCACCAACCCTCAGCCACTACATGTCCGTGCCGGACGAGCATGAAGCTGTTCATAGTGTCGATCTTTTCATTCGCAGCTTCGATGAATTCAAGGATTGCGGCCGAAGAAATCCCCTGCTTCTCTGGACTGCTGCGCGGCAACTTCCTCGAGGAGGTGTCAGCGGCTGCACAAACGGATCCTGCGCAAAGGAGCAAGAAAAGAGAAAGCGTTGTTTTCATGATTTTCATCCAATGAGGTGTTAGTCGAAGTGATCTCAGTTTCCGCAGCCGACTGGATTCTCCGGCTCGCCCTTCGCTTGGCCGGAATGACGATGCCTGGGGCACAACTGCTAACTATTTCTAACGCCCCTCCCTGAAGTCATTCCCTTATCCGGTGCTCGACCACGGTGCTAGACAGCGAGCGCGCACCAACTTGAAGGTAAAGCGTGCGTTCAGTCACTGAAAGAGCCAGCTCAGTGCGTCTCTCAATGAGCCCAGCGACTTCGTCAATAAAGCAAGGATCGAAAGCATATATCGGAATCTCGCCCGATCGGTGGATCTTCTTGCCAGCAAATTGTCGCAAGAGTTGTCCAGCATCGCGGTGGGTGTAAACCGCTGCACGACCGGCAAGCTTGCTGCCCCGGTGCAGCCTTTCCGCATCGGGCATCCCGACTTCGATCCAGGCTGTGAGTCGGCCCGTAAGGTCGCGTACACAGACCGCCGGTTCGTCCCCGGCGGCGACTCCTTCGGTGAAAGAAATCCCTTCACCATACTCCAGGCAGTAGGCCAGTATGCGCGTCAGCATGAATTCGGGCGTTTCGGAAGGCTGGCGAGCTACCCGTAAGTCGAGAGACTCGTAGACACCACGGTCGATGTCAGACAGATCGATCGTCAGGCTATGGATTGTCGCGTTCAACGCCATCTGTCGAATCTATCCGTGCAGTCGATCTTGCGGGCACTCGTTGTTTGTAGTGCTGAATTCTAGCGCATTGGCTGTGGTTTGGAGATTAAACCAAATGCACTCAGGCGGAAATTCCCTCTAAGTGGTTCGCAGAAATCCAAAAAGAGAAGAGCGTGTTACAAGGATTCAATTGCCGCATTGAAGGCATGCTGGCTTTGACAAGCCTTCCAGTCTTTCGAGAAGGAGGATCTCGAGGATGCTTCAAACTCCTTGAGGCCCCTCTCGGTAAGGAGAGATCGGCTTGCCGTGTGACTCGGTCGTCTCAGGCGCCGCGACCGATCCCTGCGACCTTCTTCGCACCTGCCAAGAGCGAAAGCGGCGCCATGTCAGCGCGAGCCCGGTGTAAACAAGCACGGATGCACCTGCCGACACAACGCCGGCAATCGTCTGGCCAACAATACCCGCTACTTCGCCCGTATGAGCGAAACGCAAACCCATCCGAAGCTTTCGGCCCAGCGTCATGCTGGAGAATGGTTCCCAACGCACAACTTCGCCAGTTGCCCGGTTCAAAGTGAGCTGAGCCCGCTTTTGGGGCTGGCCGCCGCTGCCTTGGTCGATCGTGAATACCAGCGGCGCATTTGCCGAGGAAGGAAGTCGCAAGGTGATGCTCTGCCAACCGGCAAGCTGTTGCTCCGCACGGGACCAAGACTTCTCGAAGCCCTCCAGGTTCAAGTCCGTGGGCGGTCCAGCCGTCGGACCCCCACCACCGGGTCTCGCTGGAGTTTCGCTGCGGATCCCAGCCTCGCGCTCTTGATTCAATCGAGCGTCAGAGCCGCGTTGAGCTTCCAACCTTTGGGACGTTTCTCCTTCTGGCCTTAGCCGTTGGCTGCGCGGCGACGGCACTCGAAGCAGACGTTTGTCCCGTCGCACCACCTTGCACCGGCGGTTCTTCTCCGACCAAACGGTAGACCAGGTTGCTTGCCCAAGGATACGAGATTACCGTTGCGGAGAGCACGACGATGAAGAGGGGTATCGCTGACCAGAAGCCGATCACATTGTGCCAGTTGAAGTCGCGTGCTTTTCCAGGCAACCCACGTCGGAACCAGGTCACATTCCTAAGCTGGGACCAAGTCCATTGCTTCGGCCACCAGATGAAAAACCCGCTGACAACCAGAAATAGAAAGCCGAGGTTGCACGCTCCCGTGACGGCCCGGGCTATTGGGCGGTTTTCACCCTTCGCGCCAAGCCATCGATGCCAATCAGTAACCACGCGGAAGAAAGTTCGGATGCCTTTGGCTCCTTCTCCCAGTATCTCTCCGGTGTAAGGATTGATGTAGACGATACTCTCTCGCCCGAAACCGAGCGCGGCCGGCGCAGAAGGATCAGAGCGCAAGGTGAAGGTTGAAGGAAGTGCAGCTCGTTGCTCACGAACCTTGCCGAGCAATGCTTCCACCGGCAAGCGCGTTGCTCCTGAAGAAGGTGGTGCTACTCGGTAGCCACGGTCCGCCCAGGCCGTCATCTGCTTTTCGTACATCAGCAGAACACCCGTGACCGACATGATCAGAACAACAGTTCCGGCAACCACGCCCGTCGAGAGATGAAACCAAAACAAAACCTTGCGGAAGGTCATGAGCTCCTCTGAAAGTCGTCCTCGTCGTCGTGCTCGTACTCGGTCTCGGCTTGTACAGTCCCAAAAAACCGAGGACGACGACGAGAACGAGGACGATGGGAATCGACGCTAATTAAACGTCCGCCCAGCGGCGAATAAGATTGTGGTAGACACCGGTAAGCTGCACGGTCGAAGGGTGATCAGGTACGTCTTGAGTGATGCGCTGGATCGCCATATCCAAATCAAACAGCAGGGTGCGCTGGCCGTCGTCACGCACCATGCTTTGTATCCAGAAAAACGAGGCCACGCGCGCACCGCGGGTTACCGGGCGGACGTGGTGCAAACTGGTCGACGGATACAGCACCAGACTGCCTGCTGACAGCTTGACGTTGTGCGTGCCATAGGTGTCTTCCACCAGCAGTTCGCCGCCGTCGTATTCTTCCGGATTCGTAAGGAACAATGTGGCCGAGAGATCCGTCCGGATGCGATGCGGTGTGCCAGCCACCTGCCGGATCGCGTTGTCAACGTGAGTGCCGAATGACTGCCCGCCCTGGTAACGGTTAAAGAGTGGGGGAAACACCCGCAACGGCAGCGCTGCCGCCATGAAGAGAGAACTCTTTTCAAGTGCTGCCAGGATCAAGTCACCCAGTTGCCTCGCCACGGGATGATTCTCGGGCAGCTGCAGGTTGTCTTTCGCTCGGGCGGATTGGTATCCGGCCGTGACCCGGCCGTCGATCCATTCGGCCTCGTCCAGCATCTGCCAGCATTGGGTGACTTGCTCGGGTGTCAGTACATCAGGAATCTGCAATAGCATTGCCTGTATTCCTTTCCTTCCAACAGATACCTCACGCGTCGAGCACGGCTTTTCACCGGCACAGCTCTGACTGCCGGAAGGTTAGTGCCTGCGCCCTTCTCCCCAAGGCCGCTAGAATCGGAAATTGGTGCTTAACATCACTGACCGGCCAGCACCGGGCACGAGGTGCCCACCACCAAGGCGGTCAAAATAATAAGCGTTGTTGACGTTGTACAAATTGAACCGCAAGTCGAGTTTGCTTGTGATGGGATAGGCAGCCAAAGCATCCAGCGTCCAGTAACTTTCCACTTCACGAGTGTTGAGGTTGTTGCCAAACCGCCGGCCAACAAAGCGAGGTCCGCCGCCGACGCTAAGCTTCTTGAACTGATAGGTAGACCAAACGTTGAACGAGTTTCTCGGTGCGTTCTGAATCCTCTTGCCGACTTCCGCGGCAACGTTTGACTTCTCGATTTCACTGTCGAGCAGGGTGTAAGCCCCAAAAATCTTCCAAGCCCGGCTAAAGCTGCCGGATGCCCCCAGCTCAACACCGGATACTCTCTGCGTGCCTTGCAGCACCTGTGGCGGGTCATCAGGCAAAAGTCCAGGAGTTCTGGCGTTCGTCTTCCTGACCCGGAACAAGGCGCCATTGACAGAAAGGCGCGCCCCGATCAGATCCCATTTGGTGCCCACCTCGGTGGTGTAGGTCTTTTCGGGCTCAATCGCTGTATTCGCGGTGTTGTACGATAGCCCCTCCAGTGAAGGATTCAGTGCGGTTCCATACGAGGCATAGAAGCTGCCGTTCTGCTTAGGCTTGAATATTGCTGCGCCTCGGATGCTGTTCATCTTGTCCACCCTTGCGACTGGAGCCAATGCGGTAGTGACCCCCTCCACGTCGAAGCGCTCCCACCGCGTGCCGCCGTTGACTTCGAACTTTTCACCGAACTTCACGGTATCGAAGACATACAGAGCCTGGGTATTGCCAGTGATATCACCGATATTGGGACTTGTGACGATGACACCGGGGTAGACGTCATCGGGATTCGGATTTAGGAGTGTCGTTGGTGAGTTTGTACCGACGCGCGTCTGGCGAATATTGTTCTCATTCGTCAAGGCCACACCTGCGATGAGGGCATGCTTGATCGGGCCCGTGGCAAAGTTGGCCCGCAGATCGCTCTGGTTGTCCCAGATGCCATCTTCGGTAATCCAAGCCCTCAATTCACGATTAATCACGGTCGAATCGTTGCTGGCGAAACGTGGCGGGGTAGCATTGGAATCCCGTGTAGAGCGTCCGTAGCGGAGTTGGTTGCGCACTTGGAGGGCGTCGCTGAAATCGTGCTCGAACTTGACGGTCGCCATGTCCGCGCCCATTCGCTCGTAGTCTCGGGATCTGAATCCATAAAAGGTTTCGCGAGGCACCGGCGCTGGTTTATCACGGTATTCCCTAAGAACATTGTTAGTGGCCGGAACCCACGGAATCCCGTAGTCTGAGATGTTATCTTGCTTCAACTTGAAATAGCTCAGAGTGAGCCGCGTTGGGGTGCCAAGGCCGAACGCCAATGATGGGGCTGCACCCCACCGCTGGTTGTCCACAACGTCACGACCTGCAACCCCGGAATCGTGGGCCAAAACGTTCAACCGGAAAGCCGTATGCTCTCCCAGGAACCTAAGCGGCACATTGACATCAGCACTGACTCGCTTGGTGCCGTCGGTTCCAAAGTTGAACGTACCTCCAAACAGACGATTGAGGCTCGGTGCCTTGCTCACCAGGTTGATAGAGCCTCCCGTGGAGCCGCGCCCCGTGAAGGCGGATCCTGGTCCTTTCACCACCTCGACCTGTTCCAAGTTGAAGGGGTCGCGCGATTGCGGGCTGATGTCGCGTACACCGTCAACGAAAATGTCATTACGTGCGCTGAAGCCACGAAGGGTGAGGTTGTCACCGGCGGCAGTACCTCCCTCTCCGGCGGTCATCGTCAAGCCAGGAACATTGCGTAACACATCCCGCAGTGTTGTTGCCCCCTGTTCCTCAATCATGGATTTCGAAATAACCGTGATCGTTTGGGGAATGTCGCGCAGCGGCTCCGTGTACTTCGGAGACGACAGCGGCGCCTGCTCGGTCACCTCGATGGAAGAGTCGGGTCCGCGCAGCTCGAACATCATCGTTTCTACAGCAGTGAAGCGATATTTCACGCTCGTGCCGGCTAGAATCTTTTGCAGGGCCTGGTCGACCGTATACAGCCCCGAAACTCCCGGAGAGGCGATATTACGAAGGTCGTCGCTCGCAAAAGTGACGTGGAGATCCGACAGTTTCTCAAATGCGCTCACCACTGTGTCGAGAGGGCCTGCCGGAATGTTGAAGCGCCGGACCGACAGGGATTGCGTCTGGTTGTCGCCGATGGTCGATCCGCTGCGAGCCTTCGGTGCTTGCGCAAGTGCAACTGTCTTCGTGCCAAAAGTGGTATAGGCCGCCAGTGTACCCATTGCCATCCAATACCTCGGACCACTGGAGCTTCGTTTTTCCTTCTTTGTCTTTCTCCTCTTGATTCTAATTCTCACGGAAACGCTCCTTTCATTCGTTCACGGGGTTCGATCCATTGGCCCAAATGAGTGGGCTCATGTCGCGGCCAGTGGGCACCTCCACAGCGTGTTGATCTCTAGACAATGGGAACGGGTTAACCGGAACGAACGACCGGACGCCAGGAATTCAAAGTCCGCGGGGAAAGCATTCGAACTTGAAAGGTGAGATTGTGCATACGGCCTCCTTAGCAGGGCGATGATGCGTTTGTCGCAAAGCGTGCTAGGATGCCACTGCGCACTTGCTCGCGACGTTGACCAAGCTGACCGGGTTGGTGACTGCATGGGCCTTGGGTGTGTCCGCACCCGAGGCCCTTTTTATTCGAAAGCTGCCGCCGTCAGACAGATTCGAGGACTGGCAGTGGATCCTGCATCAAGCAGTGTGGTCCCCGTAGCCGAGTCTCACATGAAGAAAGGGAGTCCTTGAGCCATTCTCCCCTTCCTTGGTTTTGGGGTTCGAGTTGGACTGGTTGCCAACTCATGAGGTAGTTCCAATCGCGAAAGCGAGGACATTTCTTGCAGGCCTCACCTTCCTTATAGCTTTTGCAGCATTTCTTGCTCACTGAATACAGGTCTCCTCGCAGGTTATCGGACCAGCTCAACAGAGGCCCGCAGGGCCAGACTAAATACAGGATTCCGCTGAGATCGAAGCTTCTTGAAAATGAATTTCAATTTCAAGAAGACGAATCCTAAGCATCTCCGAGGAAAACGTCAAGCAAAAATCGTACGTAAGCAGCACTTTAGGTGATGGCCTGAGCTATAGCCGACCAAACCAGTCGTAGATCACCTTCAGAATGAATCAGCTACCTGAGCCATGCGCTTTCGTAAACGCAGCAAAGTTATCCAGTTCTCGCTTGGTTCATCCGTGTCGCTCCTCTTGTTGGGCCTTTTGCTTTCGACTATCGTGCGAGCCGAAGAGGCAAAATGGGTGGAGCTATTCGACGGTAAAGCGCTTGGAGACTGGGTGGCGACGAATTTCGGAGGTGAAGGGAATGTAGAGATCGAAGGAGGAAGGATTGTGTTGGGGTTCGGCAGCGACCTGACTGGGATTACCTGGAAGGGCGCCCTGCCCCGGATCGATTACGAAGTGAGGCTTGAGGCTCGACGCGAAGACGGCAACGACTTCTTCTGCGGACTGACCTTTCCCGTCAACGAGTCATCCTGCTCACTCATTCTAGGCGGATGGGGTGGGACCGTGGTTGGCCTTTCAAGCATCGATGGGCTGGACGCCTCAGAGAACGAAACATCCCGGTTGATGAACTTCGATCACAACAGGTGGTACGCGATCCACCTCAAAGTGACGCGGCAAAAAATTGAAGCCTGGATTGATGACAGCAAAATAGTTGATCAAGAATTGGCGGGCCGTAAGATCAGCATTCGGCCCGAGGTGGAGTTATCCCGCCCATTCGGCGTTGCCTCATGGCGAACGCGTGCAGGTTTGCGAAGGATTGCCCTGCGAAAAATTGGCGAGAAGACCGGAGACTGAGCGCGACCCTAGGTCACAAGCGCTTTGACTGGGCTGGCGGGCTCGACCCCCGTCAGACGTTGATCCAGGCCTTGGTATTTGTAGGTGAACTTCTCGTGGTTGATGCCAAACAGACTAAGGATCGTCGCTTGAAAATCTCGAACATGAACGGGGTCCCGAACAATGTTGTAAGAGAAGTCGTCAGTTTCGCCGTAAACAGTTCCACCTTTGACTCCTCCGCCAGCCATCCAAAGACTAAAGCAGCGCGGATGATGATCGCGGCCATGATCGGTTGCGGTGAGCTTTCCTTGGGAATAGACCGTTCGACCGAATTCGCCGCCCCAAATCACCAAGGTACTGTCCAGAAGACCCCGTGATTTAAGATCCTGCACCAGCGCCCAACAAGCCTGATCGACATCCCGGCACTGACTAGGCAAAACTTCGGGCAGACTGCCGTGAACGTCCCACCCTCGGTGATAAACCTGTACAAAACGCACGTCACGCTCAACGAGTCGCCGCGCCATCAGGCAACTGTGAGCAAAGGTGCCTCCTTTACGGGCATCGTCGCCATACAACTTGTACGTACTCTCGGGTTCTTTGGATAAATCCGTAAGCTCAGGAACTGAGGATTGCATGCGAAACGCCATTTCAAACTGGGCGATTCGGACCAGAGTCTCCGGGTCACGAACCTTCTCGTGTTCGATTCGATTCAACTCACCCAGCGCGTCCAGCATGCGTCTACGAATCTGAGAGGGAACGCCCTCGGGATTGTTGATATAAAGGACCGGATCCCCGCCTGAGCGCAACGCCACTCCTGCATACTGCGCCGATAGAAATCCGGCGCTCCAGAGACGTGCAGAGATCGCCTGAACGTTGGCTTTGGGATGGGAGTGGCTGGCATTGAGAACCACAAATGATGGTAGATCCTGGTTCAGGCTGCCCAGGCCATACGCGATCCACGCACCCATGCAAGGCTTGCCGGCAATCATGTTCCCTGTCTGGATAAAGGTGATCGCAGGCTCGTGATTAATCGCTTCTGTGTGGACGGAGCGGATGATCGCGAGATCATCCACCATCTTCGCGGTATGAGGCAGCAGCTCTGAAACCCAAGCTCCGCTCTGCCCGTGTTGTTGAAACTTGAAAACGGAAGGAGCGATGGGGAAACGGGTCTGTCCTGAAGTCATGGTCGTCAATCGCTGACCACGTCGAACAGAATCCGGAAGATCCTTGTCGAACCAGTCCTTCAGGCCCGGCTTGTAGTCAAACAAATCCATCTGTGGGGGCGCACCTACCATGTGCAAATAGATAGCCCTTTTCGCTTTGGGAGCAAAGTGTGGCAACCCAGGAAGAGAACTTCCGGCAGGTGCCTTCAGGATGTCGCCCAGAAGTTGACCCTTGTCGAGCAAGGTCGCGAGAGCGGCCACACCGAGTCCTCGGGCCGCGCTTCCAAAGAACTGCCGCCGGGTTTCCGTTACGATCGCTTCATCAAAGGGATGCATGTGCTCTCCGTCAAAGATCATTCTCGCTCGTCCTCGACGAGAGGTATCGATACTCGCCCGAAGGCTGGCTCCCACCTTCGAGGCGCCTAACGTCAGGCGTGAATCTCACTTATTCAATACTTCATCCAGATTCATGATTTGGTTCGCCACCATTGTCAGCGCAGCGGAATCGACAGGCGCCAGAACCTTCCTCAGGCTTCGATTCTCCAACCGACAGCAACTTTGTGGCGGCCTCCGGATGCGACGCGTAGTACTCCCGGTAGTCCTGGTAGGCCCGTGTCGCAATCGCACGCTCAGAGGGTTGGAATGTCCGCGCTAACAAACGCAAGGTCATGTAATCGAGCTGCCGATCGAAGTGGCCATGCCCTTCCTGGAAGGCGCGCTGGGCAAGATGGCGGGCGGCCTCTACAAACTGAGGGTCATTCAACGTCACGAGCGCCTGCAGCGGAGTGTTGGTCCTTTCACGACGCACCGTACAGCTCTCGCGTGTCGGAGCGTTGAAGATGTCCATTGACGCCGGCGGAGCGCTTCTTTTCCAGAATGTGTAGAGGCTGCGACGATAAAGCTTGTCGCCCGTGTCACGCTTATAGAATCGGGTGTTGCTCCCCTCCATCGCAACCGCCTCCCAGATCCCATCCGGCTGGTAAGGCTTCACACTGGGACCGCCAATCTTCGAAGTTAGCAAGCCGCCGGCCCAAAGCGCATAGTCGCGCACCATTTCACCTTCCATCCGGAAACGCGGACCTCGCGAGATCAGGCGATTGTCTGGATCGGCTCGCAACTTTTCGTCGCTAGCCAAAGCTGACTGTTGGTAGGCAGCTGAGGTGACCATGAGCCTGAACAGCCGCTTCACGTCCCACGCTGTTTCGCGAAATTCCGCCGCCAACCAGTCGAGTAGTTCTGGATGTGTGGGCGGCTGTCCTTGCGAACCAAAGTCTTCACTTGTCTTGACGATGCCCGTACCGAAAATCTCCTGCCAGAATCGGTTCACCGTGACCCGCGCCATCAATGGATTCGCTGGCTCTACCAGCCAGCGTGCCAATCCCAACCGGTTTCTGGTGAAGGAGGCTGGCAACGGTGGCAAGGCAGCAGGAACATTAGGTTCCACCTGCTCTCGGGGCTGATCGTACTGGCCGCGGTAAAGAATATTGGCCACTGGCTTCGACCCTGGCCGCTCCTCCATGACCAATGTGACCGATCCGCGCTGCCGAATCTGGCGGCGTTCGCCAGCGAACTGATGAAGCTTCGCAGCCAGCTTTCGATAGGAAGAGTCCCGATGATTCAAAAAATAGGCATGAAGCGCTTCACGCTCCGATGGATTGAGTTGCTCAGCCGGCTTCTGGAGGGCGCCTGCGATGGTTGACCACAGCGAAACCAGACGAGCCTCTTCTTCTGTCAAGACGCGGTTGAACGCCCGGAAATCATGCATCGCGCCGCCTTGAAAAAATCGCGTCCCCTCGCTGCCAAACCGCAGCGGAGCGGTGGTCCGAATCTCTCCCTTCAGTGGCTCAGCCTGGTCCCCAATCTGCACTCCGCTTTTCTTCCCGTTGAGATAGAGAACCAGTCCCGCGGGCTGGCGGCTGCCGTCATAGGTCACAAGCAGGTGGTTCCATGTGCCGACCTTGAACTGCTCAAAGAAACCCGCGCTAACTCGCACCCCCTTGCCCTCATCACCGACCAACTTGAAGGAAGGCTGCCGGGAGTTGACTTCCAGAGCCCAACCCCGGCCCTTCTCCTGCGGATCAGACTGGCTGACGATGGTGATGTTGTCTTCGCGCTTCGGCTGGTACATCCACACTGCCATCGAAAATGGCTTGTCCGAAGCAAAGTAGTCGAGGTTCGGAAGTTCCAGCTTGGCGTTTGCTCCGAAATGCAACGCCTGAGTCGTGGCTGTAGCACCTTCACCTGCGGTGATTCCTTCGGGCAGCGGCACAGTCCTGCTTTCTCCTCCTTGCTTCGCTCTGAGGTCACTGCCAAGTTCTAGCGCGAGCAGCTCTGATGCAGCATCAAGGGGAGTATCAAGCGATCGCCTGGCCTCCGACTTTAGCCACTTGCGAAATCCGCCACTCTCCTCACTGCGGGCGCGCTCCATCCGGTTCCGCGCCTCTTCTGTCTCGCGGTTCAACCGTTCCCACTGCGCCCGATCCTCCGGCCGCGGTACCACCACGATGGGCGGCGTGTCCGAGATGTTGCCGTCCATAGTCGGCTGGGTGGTGTTGCGGAAGAACGCTGCGAGGGAGTAGAAATCCTTTGAAGAAATAGGGTCGAATTTATGGTCGTGGCAGGTAGCGCAACCCACGGTCAGTCCAAGCCAAACAGCCCCGGTTGTATCGACCCGGTCTTTGGCATAGATCGCATCCACCTCTTCGGGAATTACGCCGCCTTCGTTCGTAGTCACATTACAGCGGTGAAAGCCTGAAGCAATCTGTTGCTCGAAAGTCCGATTCGGCAGCAGGTCGCCTGCAACCTGCTCCACTGTAAAACGGTCAAAGGAAAGATTGCGATTGAAGGCATCGATGACCCAGTCGCGGTACGGCCACATCTCGCGATAGTTGTCGACGTGGACTCCATGCGTGTCGGCATAGCGCGCGGCGTCGAGCCAATAGCGCGCGCGGTGCTCGCCCCAGCGCTTTGAAGCCAACAGCCTGTCGACAACCTTTTCGTAAGCATTCTTCGAATCGTCTTTCAGAAAAGCCTCGACTTCGGCCGGCTCAGGAGGCAGTCCGGTTAAGTCCAGGGAGACGCGTCGAATCAGAGTGCGTTTGTCAGCCTCAACGGCCGGCTCCAATCCCGATGCTTCCAACCTAGCCAGAATAAATGCATCAAGTGGATTCTTCACCCAGGTCTGGCCCTTGACCACGGGCACTGGTGGCCGTGTCACGGGGACAAACGACCAGTGTTGCTTCCACGCGGCACCCTGCTCGATCCACTCCTTCAAGATCCGCTTCTGGTCGTCAGTCAGTACCTTGTGGGAAGACTCCGGTGGCATTCGTTGGGCTGCGTCCTTGGCCGTGATTCGCTGGTACAGCAAGCTCCCATTCGGATTGCCAGGCACAATCACGGAGCCGCTCTCGCGCTTTTCAAACGCGCCTTCCTGAGTGTCAAGGCGAAGGTTTACCATGCGCGTGGCCTCGTCCGGCCCATGGCAATGAAAGCAGTTGTCCGAGAGAATCGGGCGAACCTGGCGCTGAAAGTCAACGCTCGTAGACGGTGCGGCTCCTGCTTGTTGAGCCGAGATTGCCCGGTTCCAAGACAAGGTGGTGAAGGCGAGTAAGAAGAAACTAACAACCAGGTAGTATCGTTGTCTCATAGAGAACCAAGAAAACAATAAGGAAGGTATCGCACGAAACATAGCTGGCCCGACAAGCAGCGTTTACAGGCGCCTCGCGGCCCTACCTTACTTCGACAATTCAACACGCTCTTTTTACGACGCGCGGGCCCTTGAAAATCCCTCCAGCGGAGGGGTGGCGCGCAGGTGGAGTCTCGAGAAGACTCCACGCGGTCGCGGAGCGCCGGGATGGGGTTCTCTACGTCGGGCCGCAACGCAGCATGAAAACTCCTAAGCACTACTGGCAAAAAGAGACAACACCGCCATCCGCTCGCGACCCGATCTGCCGAGCCTTCACGACACTTTTATGATGCCATGAGTTGGGAAATCTGCACACCGGGTACAGCCAGGTTTCTGCTTACGCCCGCCGCAATCAAATTCTCGCGCTGGCTTGGGCAAGCCGAATCGCCTCTTCGGGATCTGCATCGGAAATCAAGGCCCAGCACAGATCCTTCTCCTGCCAGAACACCAGCGTCGTCCCCTGCCGCAAATAGATGTGGAAGCTCCGCCCTCCTCTCCAGCGGATCTCCGTAGGAGCAGGCAGCTCTTCGATGCCTCCCTTATGCACTTGAAAAACGAATTGATGCTTTTCTGCGCTCTGATAGACGATCCAACTAGCTTTGCGATTCAGCACCCGAAGCACATGTCCACCCTTCAGCGTGTACATGGGCGAGTCTAGGATCTGCAGCCGGCAAAACGACCCTCTCGCTTCAAAATAGCGCTCCAATGTTCTGGCTTCATTGGTCTCGATCTGCAGCGACAGCCTCTTGTTCAGATACTCGCGAAAACTCGCGGCAGTTTCATCGGGGAGTGTCGGGAACTTGATGAAGTAGTTCAGAACCAGGCTGACCGCGGCCAGCAACATGAGCCCATACGCCAGGATTGGCCTGTCACGTTCCTTCCACCGTCTCGAAGATGTCGAGGTACCGCCACCCGCCGACCCTTCGCAGTTGGGACATAGAGGTTCTGTTCCAGGAGTTCTGAATGCCAGACTTGAGTTCAATCGCCTCGTCGCTTAGCGAGAAATTACTCGACGCACGAACACCAAACCAGCCCGTTCATCGTGGCTTTTCAGGGGCTAGAAATCGGTTGAAAACGGAAAGGCTCTTCTCTATACTGCGTGGGCTTTCTGCAAGGAAAGCCTGAGTGCCCAGGTAGCTCAGGCGGTAGAGCGCAGCCCTGAAAAGGCTGGCGTCGGCGGTTCAACTCCGTCCCTGGGCACCATCAGCCTGCCTCGTTACCCGGCCGCACGCTTTTCGAACTCCGTGATCTTCTCCTCGTACTGTAGCGTAAGCCCGATGTCGTCGAGTCCGTTAAGCAGACAATGACGGCGAAACCCATCTACCTCAAATCGAAATACCAGTCCATCTTCTGACTGAATGGTCTGATCCACAAGATCGACGACCAGTTCGTACCCCGGCGTTTGGCGAACGCGCCGGAAGATTTCCTCGACCTGCGCCTCCTGAAGCTGCACGGGAAGCATGCCGTTCTTGAAGCAGTTGTTGTAGAAGATGTCGGCGAACGATGGAGCAATGATGCAGCGGAAGCCGTAGTCTTCAAGAGACCACGGCGCATGTTCGCGCGACGAACCGCATCCAAAATTGGCGCGTGTCACGAGAATCCGGGCACCACGATACCGCGCCTGATTCATTTCAAAATCCGGATTGAGCTCCCGCCCGTCGAGAAATCGCCAATCGAAGAAAAGATACTGGCCGAATCCGGTACGCTCGATTCGCTTCAAGAACTGCTTGGGAATAATCTGGTCCGTATCCACGTTGGGCAGATCCAGTGGAGCCACGATGCCTTTGAGTTTCGTGAAAGGTTCCATGCATTCCTCGAGTTGATTGATAGATGAAGACGTGAGGCGTGAAAGGCGCCGGCTCGCATCCAAGTCAGTTCAGTTTGATCGATACTGCCTCACGTCCACAAAATGGCCTTCGATGGCCGCTGCGGCCGCCATAATGGGCTGACGAGGTGAGTCCTGCCGCCCTTTCCCTGACGGCCTTCGAAATTTCGGTTCGACGTTGAGGCACAGCGTTCGCCCGGCTTCAAAATGTCCGGATTCATTCCCAGGCACATTGAACACCCTGATTCGCGCCAATCGAAGCCGGCTTCTTTGAAAATGCGGTCGAGGCCTTCTTCTTCAGCCTTCTTCTTTACGGGCTGCGAACCGGGCACAACCATGGCATAAACTTTGGATGAAACCTTCTTGCCGCGAACGAACTGCGCTGCGACACGCAAATCCTCGATACGGGAATTTGTACATGAGCCGATGAAAACGCGTTCCACCGCGACGTCTGAAATCGGCGTGCCAGCCTTGAGCCCCATATACTCCAGAGCGCGCTCGGCCGACTTCCGATCGTTCGGGTTCGTAAAATCAGCTGGGCTGGGAACACGCGAATCAACAGCCACCACCTGGCCAGGGTTTGTTCCCCACGTGACTTGAGGAGTCAGCGTGGCCGCGTCGATTTCGAGCTTCCGATCAAACACCGCTCCTGGGTCGCTCGGAAGATTCTTCCAGCGTGCGACAGCAGCGTCGAAATCCTTAGGTGCATACTTCCTCCCGCGCAGATAGGCAAAAGTCTTCTCGTCAGGCGCAATCATTCCGGCGCGGGCGCCCGCCTTCAATCGACATGTTGCAGACAGTCATGCGTTCTTCCACGCTGAGGCCGCGAATCGTATCGCCGGCGTATTCCACAACGCTGCCTGTACCACCGCCGGTGCCGATCTGTCCAATAATGGAAAGAATGATGTCCTTGGCTTCAACGCCATAAGGACGCTGCCCATTCACCTCAATCAGGAAAGTCTTTGGCCTTTCCTGAAGCAAACACTGCGTGGCTAAAACGTGCTCGACCTCACTGGTGCCAATCCCGAACGCCAGCGCCCCGAACGCACCATGAGTCGAGGTATGACTGTCACCGCAAACCAGAGTCACGCCCGGCAGCGTCACACCGAGCTCAGGTCCAATGACATGTACGATTCCCTGTTCCGGACTGTCCAAGTCGAACAATGTGACTCCAAACTCCCGGCAATTTGTCCGCAGCGTTTCAATCTGCTGCGCGGAAATGGGATCGGTAATCGGCAGCGACCGCAAGGTGGTTGGGACGTTGTGGTCCATCGTGGCAAACGTCAACTCGGGTCGCCTGACCTTTCGGCCGGACAGTCGCAAACTTTCGAAAGCCTGCGGAGAAGTCACTTCGTGAACCAGGTGGCGATCGATATAGATCAGCGAGGGCTTTCCGGGTTCCTCATGCACGACATGAGATTGCCAGATCTTTTCGAACATCGTTTTGGGTTTCATCGTGGATGATCGCTCCCAGCGTTAATGAATCGCCTTGCGGCCCGAGAATGAGCACACAGGCAAAAGCTCGGCCCGCTATTATAGCCAAAACAGAGAGTGACTAATCGGATAATTCAGGTAAGTCCCGAAGGAGCCTGAGTGCCCAAGCCCTGGGCCTGGTCGGCCAGGCCCCTCACTGGGCAGAATTCCGGCTGTCGAATCCGCGCGATCTTCAGAGCGTCCCAGTCCACGTCCGCCAGACTCGGTTGCGCTTCAATCGCATCCAGGGAATCGCCAATCACTTGCAGGATGGGCAACACCTCAATTCCCAGAGAACACAGGCGGAAAGAGCTTCAATCGCTCCTGCGCCTGCTTTAAGTGAATGACGACGCCGCGATAGATCTTCTTCCCAAGCTGATGATACGCAGCCGCCAGCTGGATCAAACCTTGGAGAAAGAATCGTCCATCCTCAGGATGGTTCTTCCAAATCTCCTCCCAAGCCTCATGTGCTTCCCAGAACTGCCCGGAATTGAACAATGCGATTCCGCGCTCCAGATGGGTCTCTTCGTCGGGCGTCAGGTTGAACGGAGTCAGCGCGGTGAGATCGATACTGGAAAGGGGCTTTTTGGGAATGCGAGGCGACAACGGGGATAACCAGAAGATCGGCTAAATCATGGAGCCACGATTGGCGTGCTGGTCGCCAATCGTGGCAGCTTGAGTTTCGGAAATACTACGCTGGGAGTTTGCTGGCTAGCAAGGCCGTCAAGTCGGCGGTGCGGCAGGCATAACCCCATTCGTTGTCATACCAGGCAACCACCTTCACCATGTTCTCGATGACGAGGCTGTCCAGTGCACTGAAGATGGACGAAAAAGTGCTGCCTTTCAAGTCCGTGGACACCAGCGGGTCATCGGTCACCGACAGGATCCCCTTCATCGGCCCATTGGCGTATTCCACCATGGCCTCACGAATCTGGTCCTTGCTGGCTTCCTTGTTCAGGATGGCTGTGAAATCGATCACCGAAACCGTGGGTGTCGGGACACGAAAGGCCATGCCGCCAAACTTGCCTTTGAGCTCCGGGATCACCAAGCCGACTGCGCGAGCCGCCCCCGTCTCCGAAGGAACAATATTCTGCGCCGCCGAGCGTGCATCACGGAGATCCTTTGCCGCGAGATCCTGGAGTCGTTGGGTGTTGGTATAGGCATGAACAGTGGTGAGCAACCCTTTCTGAATACCAAACTTGTCGTTCAATACCTTTGCCACAGGAGCCAGTCCGTTGGTCGTGCAGGATGCGTTCGAAACGACGTTATGCTTGCTCGTGTCGTACTTTTCTGCGTTAACGCCAAGCACTATCGTGATGTCTTCGTTCTTGGCAGGCGCTGAGATGATGACCTTCTTCGCTCCGCCCGATTCGATATGCGCTTTCGCCTTCGTCGCGTCGGTGAAGATTCCAGTCGACTCAATCACCACTTCAACACCGAGGTCTTTCCAACGAATCGCCCCGGGATCCTTTTCCGCCGTGATCGTAATTTTCCTGCCATCCACAACCAGATTCCCATCCTTCACTTCCACTGTCCCGCGGAATGGACCATACGTGGAGTCGTACTTGAACAAATGCGCGTTCGTGGGAGCATCAAATAAATCATTAATCGCCACCACTTCAATGCTATCGGCATGACGCTCTTTGATCGCCCGCAACACCTGGCGTCCAATGCGTCCAAAACCATTGATCCCTATCTTTCGAGCCATCCCTCTCCTCCTTGAATTCACTCCGATTCGATTAAGTGCGATTGCCTATGATTCACGGAAGCCGCATACCCGTGGCTTCTCAAAGAAGGCGTAACGATAGCATGAAGTCGCAATGAGCCCGTCGAAAAAACACGGTCTTCTACTCCGCAAACATGGGGCCCAGCAGGCGTTGTCATCGAACTCACCGCTTGCTCCCCGAATCCGCACGCCACACCTTAGTACGACGACGACTGTGTCTCCTCCCTTTGGCCAGCGACCTAGGTCCCCAGGCGGCGCGATCGGTTCACGCACGTTTAGAAACCAACAACTCATCGCGGATCGACACATGAATCGCACGGTGCCAAGTTGTGGCTTGCACAAAGCCGTTTGGATGCAACCTGATTTTCAGGCTATGATCCAAAAAGGTTCCGTGGATCGAATGTGTGAGGTGAAACGCATGAAAGCAGCCGTCCTGACGCTGCTGGGAACTCTCGCTTTAGTTCAAATGGCGACAGGCCAGCAGATCCTACGACTCGATGGAGAAGAGATTCGCATTCAACGCGATCGCTTCGGCGTCCCACACATCTTCGCGAATAGTGAACGTGCTTTGTTTTATGGCAACGGCTACGCCGTGGCCCAAGACAGGTTGTGGCAAATGGAGCGCTACCGGCGTGATGGGCGTGGTGAGATGGCTGAAATTGACCCGAAAGCGCTTGCACGTGACCGCGATGTGCGAAAGCTCGGTTTCACGGAGGCTGAACGCCAGCAACGTTTTGAAACCCTCACCTCGAAACATCAACTGCAAATCAGGGCATACATCGAAGGCGTCAATGCCTGGATGAACGAAGCATCGGCGGCTGGAAAACTTCCGGAAGGCTACGAACAGAATCAGATCAAGCCGGCTCCGTTTCGCGTCACCGACTCGATTGCTATCAGTGACCTGATGTCTCAGCGCTTTGGATCGGGCGGTGGCGCTGAGCTGCGGAATCAGCGTTATCTAAACAAGCTTCAGAACAAGTTCGGCAGCGAAATCAGCCGGCAAATTTTCGACGACTTGATGTGGCAGAACGATCCCGCCTCACCTACAACCATCATCGAGAACGTAAGCACCTACCGCAGCAAGGCTCCTGCCGTTGCCAAACATCTGTCACCCACTCCGAGTATCCATCTCTCTGAGACCTCACTGGCACGCGCAGAGTCCACAGGAGATCTTACTGAGGTACGTTCGTACGCTGAACAGAATGGATTGTTCACCGGGTGGGGCAGCTACGCGTGGGTGGTATCGCCTGCTCGCTCAGCTTCCGGCAACGCAGTCCTTGTCGGCGGACCTCAAATGGGATTTTCTACGCCACAGATTGCCCACGAGGTCCATCTCAACGGAGCTGGGTTGAACATCATCGGGATGGGCTTTGCTGGAATTCCCGGCGTGCTGATCGGCCACAATGATCACCTCGCCTGGACGACCACTTCCGGCCTGACCGATATGGAAGATGTGTTCGTGGAGAAAATCAATCCGTCGAACAAGTATCAGTATTGGTTTCAGGGCCGCTGGCACGAGATGGAGCGTCGGTCCGAAACCATTCAGGTGCGCAACGGCAAGCCGGAAGTCATTGAGGTGTGTCGCACAGTCCATGGACCAGTACTTGAGTGGGACGATAGAGAGCCTGTCGCCTATAGCCTGAAGAGGGCCTTTCGTGGCAAGGAACTCGAGACGATGCGTGCTATTGCAGGCTTTTGGACTGCTCGTACCCTGGATGAGTTTGCCGTCAGCGCCAAGCTCATTTGGCTGACACACAACTTCTTTGTCGCTACCGTTGACGGTGACATTGGCTATTGGCATTGTGGCAGGCCGCCGCAGCGAGCTGACGGGGTTGATCCGAGACTCCCAACACCAGGAATAGGGGAGAAGGAGTGGAAAGGGGTTCTGGCTCCAGAAGCAATTCCGCAATGGATCAACCCAAAGCAGGGATTCATTTGCAACTGGAACAACAAACCGGCGGCTTACTGGAACAACGGAGAACGTCCGGTCTGGGGCGCGATTTTCCGAGTCCATCGCATCACCGATCTTCTCGAGGCTCGACCCAAACTTACTTTCGAGCAGATCCGCGACATCGCCGTCGACATTGGGCTGAACGATCCAGTTGCCAACTCGTTGAAGCCGCTGCTCCTCAACGCAATCGCCAGCTCAGCAACCACCAACCCGCTGTGGAAGCAATCCTATGAGCTACTGAGCGTATGGGACAACCACGCGGTGGAGGGCAGTGTCGCCAAGACGATATTCGACGAGTGGCTCCAGGCCCTACGTGAAGCCATTTTCGCCGATGAACTGCGCGGGGTCGATCAAGACCTTTTCGACAACTTCACCCAGCCCAGCCTCATTCTGCACGTCCTGCAGGGACCTAAAGCCAGCGTGCCGGTGCGCACCAATTTCCTCAATGGCAAATCTATCAACCAGGTTCAACTCGAAGCGCTACAGACGGCACTCCAAAACCTGACAGCGAAGCGCGGTCCAGCGCCGGCACTCTGGGGATACATTGCACCCACGATCAACTTCCTACCGTTGCCTCCAATTCCGTCCAGCAGCCGCGGCACCTATATCCAGGCGGTTGAACTATCGAAGCCGATCATTCGTGGTGTTAGCATCCTGCCGCCGGGGCAGAATGAGAATCCTAAATCTCCGCACTTCGGCGACCAGCGCGAAATGGCTGGCAATTGGAAATTCAAGCCAATGCTGTACACCAACGCCCTCCTCGAACTCGAAGGGAAGCAAGCAAAATAGCAGTGAGCGTCGCTATCGGAGCAGTGCCGCACTCTCGCGATCCGCAACCACTACACTACAGTGCTTTGCTCTCTCCAGAAGCAGCAACCGGAAAAAGCCTGATCAACAACCAGTGAGTCGGCCAGTAAACGCAGAAGACCAGTGCGCTAGCGGTGATGGTGAGGTGCAACCACGCGGGGCCCAGAGACTGGTGCAGGAAAGGGTCGCGCCAGGCAAAGTTGAGATTGGCATCTGACGGGAGGCAACGCGACACGACAAGGACAACCACAGCAAATGCTGCTTGAAAAGGAAATGCACGCCGATCGTATTTCACCCGCGCCAGCGCCCAGATCAGCAACGCCGGCCAGATCGACATGGAAGAGAGAGAGCAAGCGCACGCCCAGAGGAAAGCGCGGGTCCCACATGTATTCGGTTCCACCAACCAGGTGTTTGCCGCTGAACAACCGCCAGGAAAAGTCCATGTCCCAAAACAAAGCCGGGACAATCGACGAGATCGCTTGCATCGAAATCAACAAGCTACTTCCTCTCCAGAGCCCGAGGCAGGTGAGGATGACAGCCAGGTCACAAAGGTGCAGAAAGTTGGCCCATCCCCAGACCTGAGCGTAGGAAGTTCCCCACACTAGCAGCCACGTCATCGCAATCCAACGCATTCTAGGAAAGGCAATCGTGCGACTGCTTACTGGCGGGAGGCTTTGAGTGTCAGCCATTTCGAGGCGAGATTCGAAGCGTGGAAGACAAGGGACTTCGCGATCATAAAGCAATCTGCAAAGAAAGACACCGCGAAAGGCCCAACGCTCTTGTCATTAAACCTGGGTCTCGGAGCTGAATGGAAAGACCGTCTGTTCGGGAGATCGTGGCAGAGTTTCGGTGATGAAGTCCTCGGGCGGGCGCGCAGCCAGTTTGTACCTTGAACGAATTGAATCCATCTGTTTTCGAATTCTCAATCCATAGGCTTCTGGCAAGATACGCCGAAGACCTGAAGAGCTTTTCGATAGGCACTAAGCAATCGGGGAAAGTTTTCCTCAATGAACGGTAGAAATACTTTTCGGGCCGACGGCATGAGGAATAGCGGCCGTGCTCCCAGATAACCCGCTCCTGCAGCTTTGGCATCCTTCGCAATCCGGGTCAGACTTTCCACATCATCAGTGAGTAGAGGGATTACGGGCATGATGAAGACGCCGACGGGGATGCCCTGCTCAGCCAGGGCCTTTACGGCTGCCAGCCGCCGTTTTGGTGTCGGCGCCTTCGGCTCAAGCTGCCGCGCCAATCGGGGCTTCACCGTCGTGATCGTAATGTTGACGTGTACGCTTCCCTGTTTCTGGATCTGCTTTAGGATATCGATATCCCGAATCACAAGATCCGATTTCGTTGTGATCGAGAGCGCGACTCCTGGCCGCATAGCCAAAACTTCCAGCAGACTTCGGGTGGTGAAGAAACGTCGCTCAGCCGGTTGGTAAGGATCGGTGGCCGTTCCGATCGCAACGGGCCTGTTTCGCAGTTTGGCTGCCGACAGCTCCTCGCCCAGCACCTTGGCTGCATCCTTCTTGCTGTAGATCTTCCGCTCAAAGTCCTCTCCCTGTTCCATTCCCATGTACTCATGTGTGTAACGCGCATAGCAGTACTTGCACGCTAGTTCGCACCCTCGGTAGGGATTAATGGTCCAATAGAAGGGCATTTGTGGATTCGAGCAACGGTTTAGAATTGATTTTGCTTCCAATTCAAAATAAGAGGCTTGTCGTTTCTCCAGAAGCGGCATGCTCTCTGAGGCCAAGCGTGCAATTCCAACCAGTGAGGATTCCTGGCAAGAGTTCATTTCGATTCCCTCCTGCACCTAATATTCGCTTTTTGTTCGCCCATTGTCAACAAGAACCTTCGTTTCCCGGGACGCCGCAGGACGATTAGCAGCTAAATCAATTGCCGACCAGATTTGGTTTGAGGCGCCGAGGGCTAGGGGCTGGAGAGACTCGAAAGGAGCAAGGTGAATTGAATCGCGCTGTCGAGCGTCACGGAGTGAGCACGTTTGAGGCGCAAAAATGCAGCGAGTGTTAGACCTCTTGTGAATCCTCAAGGCAACTCGCGAATGCGGATGTTTTTGAACTCGACCGGGGAGCCTTCTGACTCCAGGCAAATGTATCCCTCACTTGGGATGGCATCGGAACCACCGGACACCTCTTCCCCGTTCACCCACAAGCGCTAACTTCTCCGTTGATGGCGCGCACGTAGTAGTGATTCCATTCGCCGAAACCTTTGCTCAATTTCTTTCGTGGGAAGCTGCGCGATCCATTGGGTGAGAGGGGAGGAAACGGCTTCAGTTTCGAGCGGCCGACGGCAAAGATATCTCCATCAGTCGTAAACCAGTCCGCTTTCTTGCCGTCCGATTTCTGCATGTACAGCTCGCGATAGCCATGGTCGAGTGCCTGCACCTCAATGCCCGTTTTCGGGAGATCGTCAGGTTTCAAGTCCTTCATGCCGTCGTCCGTCGCCCAGATAAAAATTCCTGAGTTGCCACCCGACTTCTTGTGCTGCCATTGCGCCACGAGTTCGAAATTCTTGAACGTCTTCTTGCTACGGATCACGCCGATCGGCTTGCCTGTGCAGTACGCGTGGCCCTTCTTTCCACTCCACGTGTCTGCATCGCAGTTCACATTGGTGAAATCGTCACCACCCAACGATCTCCAACCCGGTCCCTCACCATCGATGAAAGCTCTGCGAGGCTGCGCGGTCTCATCTGTGCGACCCAGAGTAGCTATCAGCGTCAAGCCGACGATGCAGGCTACAACACCAAAACTCCGCAATGATTTCACAATATGCCTCCTGATTGTCGATTCGCAATTGTGTGTCTCGACTGAAAGACGTAGAACCTCAAAGAAACACGGTCAAGTCACTCGGTGTTGAGAACCTCTTGCGTCAAGTTTCCAATTTCCAGCCAGAACGATACTTGCGCCGCAGAAAGGCATCGGCCTCCGGGACGCTCTTGCACCGCATTGCAACTGGATCCCACTCCAGTTTCTTCCCCACGCGGTACGCCACATTCCCCAGATGATTCGCTTCTGTGAGCCAGCCGGAATACTCGAAATTACAAGTTGTCGGCTCTCCGGTCTTGCATGCGTTCACCCATTCCGCATGATGTCCAATCGAGTTGGGAATGGACTGAGCCGGACGCTGGAACCCTTCAAACTGTTTCTCAGGAAGCAAGAGATGCTTGCCGTAGTCGGCCAGCAACATTCCCTTGTCCCCGACAAACAACACTCCAGACTTCCACTGCGGAATACCGCCGTTCTCCCAAATCGGAGGCTTGTTCACACCCTGGTACCAGGTCAGCGTAACTGCCGGCGCGGTGTCACGCGGACCGTACTCATAGGTCGCCTGCATAGAAGCCGGCGCAATTTCCGGGTGTGGCGGAGGCCCGGATGATTTAATGGTCAGGGGCACCTTCAGGTCCAGAGCCCAGAACGGGAGGTCGTTCCAATGGCTCCCCAAATCTGACATCGTGCCGTTGCCAAAGTCCCACCAGCGATACCACTTGGGGCCTGGCACATAGACGTCGTTGAAGGGTCTCTTGGGCGCAGGTCCCAGCCATAAATCCCAATCAAGCTCTTTTGGAACGGCATGAACTTCTTTCGGCCTGTCCTCCACAAACACGATGTCTTCGTGCTTCTTGGCATCCTCCTCACTTTGCAGACCCCAGGCGCGCGTTACCCAAACGTGCACCTCGCTGACAGCGCCTATAGCTTGTGCCCGGATAAGTTCAACGACGCGACGATAGTTATCGCCGGCGTGGATTTGAATGCCCATCTGGGTCGTCACTTTTGTCTTAGCAGCAGCCTCCCGAATCAAGCGAGCCTCCCACACATTGTGCGTCAGGGGCTTTTCGCAATAGACGTGCTTCCCTTCTTTCAGAGCCGCCATCGTTGCCATCGCGTGCGTATGCTCGCAAGTACTGACCACCACGGCGTCGAACTCGCGAGCATGGTCATACACGCGGCGAAAATCCGAGAACTTGCGGGCGTTGAGGATACTTTGCTGCTGCCTTGTCGACCGCATTCTGCGAAACGTCGCACAACGCTACGATGTTCTCACTTGCAACTCCCGCCAGATTCGATGCGCCGCGCCCACCAACACCAATGCAAGCGATGTTCAGCTTGTCGTTCAAGTTTCGCCCGCGCAAGAATGCTGGGGCGCCGCACAACACAGTGCCTGCAGCAAAGCCGGCCTGCAGAAACTGTCGGCGGGTTGGTGAGGGGGAGACGATAGGCCGGATGTTCTTTCGCATGTCAAAGCTCCTTGGGGGATGGCGATCATTTCAAGGAGGGATCATACCGCGAATCGTGTTCTATGCCGAGACCGACGAACACGCATCCGTCAGAGTCTGGCTTCGTTGACGTTAGCTGCACATGCTGCGATGCGATATGCTTTCGGTTGCGTTTTCGTCCAAGGAGAGCCAATGAATGGCGCAGAAAGTCTGGTACATACGCTCGTGAATGAAGGCGTCAATGTGTGCTTTACCAATCCTGGCACTTCGGAGATGCACTTCGTAGCTGCGCTGGACCGCATCCCAGGCATGCGCTGTGTGCTCGGACTGTTCGAAGGCGTAGTGACCGGCGCAGCGGACGGTTACTACCGCATTGCCGGCAAGCCCGCCTCTACGCTCTTGCACCTGGGACCAGGGCTAGGCAATGGTCTCGCCAACCTGCATAACGCAAAGAAGGCGAACTCGGGCATCGTCAACATCGTCGGCGATCATGCCACGTACCACATCAAGCACGACGCGCCGCTTACCTCCGACATCGAAGGCGTGGCGCGCCCTATGTCGCATTGGGTGCGCAAGGCCAGTACGTCCATGTCGGTCTCAGCCGATGCGGCTGCGGCGATTGGTGTGGCGCGCGAACCGCCGGGAAAGATCGCGACATTGATCCTCCCGGCCGACACCGCGTGGGGTGCAGCAGAGCAAGTCGTCTGCGCGACCCCTTCTGCACCGCGAATGCCTGTATCGGCGGATGCGGTTATCCTCGCCACGAAGGCCCTTTCTCGCGGCGGCCCATCCGCTTGTTTGTTGCTCGGCGATGTCGGTGTGCGTGGACGCGCGCTTGAGCTGGCTGGACGCATTGCCGCCAAGACTGGCTGCCTGATCTCGGCTGAATTCAACTCGTCGCGTTTAGAACGCGGCGCAGGTCGTGTGCAACTCATGCGCGTTCCCTATGTGATTGAGCACGCCACCAAGATGTTCGAGAAGATCACGCAGTTGGTCTTGGCGGGTGCTAAGTCCCCTGTGGGCTTTTTCGCTTATCCCGACAAGCCTAGCCTGCTGGCGCCCTCGTCTTGCCATGTGACGCAGCTTGCTGCAATCGAACAGGATATCGAAGCGGCACTCGAAGCAGTCGCTAGTGAACTCGGTGCGATCAACACGCCGCCGGCAAGCGTTGCTGAATTGTCACGCCCTGCCTTGCCCAGTGGTCCGATCACGACGGAAGGCGTTGGCGCTCTACTCGGTGCGCTGCTACCTCAAAACGCGATCGTCGTCGATGAATCCGTCACATCGGGTCGCGGATTCAGCGGTCCCACTGCCGGTGCGCCACCCCATGATTGGCTCAGCGTCATGGGTGGGTCGATTGGGTTTGGCTTTCCTTGCGCCACAGGCGCCGCCGTCGCCGCGCCGGACCGCAAGGTGATCTTGCTCGAAGGCGACGGCAGCGGCATGTACACCTTGCAAGCGCTATGGACCATGGCCCGCAATCAGCTGGACGTGACGATGCTGGTGTTTGCCAATCGCACGTATCAAATCCTGCTTGGCGAACTGGCAGGCTTCGGCCTAGGCGAGCCTGGCAAGAATGCCAACGACATGCTTACCATCGGACGACCCGATCTCGATTGGGTATCGATAGCCAAAGGTCACGGCGTGGAAGCTGGGCGCGCCACCACACTTGAAGAGCTTGCGAAGGAATTCAAACGCGGCATTGCGAGCAGCGGACCGTACTTGATCGAAGTGGTGATCTAGAGACACCACCTTTGACACTATCCACTGGGGCGACGCTCTTACGCCGGAATGACGGAGTCCTCTTCTGAAGATCTCCTCCGTCGGAGGGGTGGCTGCCGGAGGGCAGCCGGGGTGGGTAGGTCTCCCTCCCCAAAACCCCCCGAAGTCCCCCCTTGTCAAAGGGGGGACGCTGTTTCATAGCACGTGGTGCCGCAACGCGACATGAAAAACTCCGCTGTGCCACTCAGGCGAGGTGAGGAGCCTAAGGCAGCGGCTCTGGCACGGCTGCGCCGTCGGCGCGGGAGTCGGAGGCGCCGTAGTTTACCTTCGTGCGGGAGTTATGCAGTACCGCCTGGCCGCGACCCATCAGCATTGAGTGCTCTTTACGCAGATCCAGTTGATGGCCTTTGGCAGAAAGTTCCTGAAGGACTCGTGGAGAAATTCGGGTTTCGACGAGGATTGCGCAACCGGTCCGGGTCCGCGAAGTAAAGCGCGGGGCTTCCAATGCTTCTTGAAGGTTCATTCCGAAGTCGATGAAGTTCGATGCGAACTGCGCATGAGCCAGCGGCTGGTTGCTGTCCACCCATAATGCCGAAGCCGATGTGAATGTCATCCTTCTCCATGAAGGCGGGAATGATGGTGTGAAAGGGGCGCTTCCGCCCCGCCAGGAAATTGGGATGTTTGGGATCGAGGGAAAACCCAGATCCCCGGTTGTGCAGCAAGAACCCCATGTCGTCTACCAGCACTCGCGAACCCCACGCCGCGGCGATGCTCTGGATCCAGGAGGCGATGTTCCCTTCCCGATCCACCACCGTCAGATAGGTCGTGTCACTGGAGGTTGGTTCGCCGGGCTTTACGTCGCAGTTGGCTTTGTTGGGATCGATGAGCCGTGCGCGCTTGGCTGCATAAGGCTTGGAGAGCAGTTCTTTGAGCGGTACCGGCACAAAGCGAGTGTCGGCGACATAGCGATACAAGTCGGCATAGGCCAGCTTCATGGCCTCAATCTTGCGATGCAAATCTTCGGTTGAGTTCTGGCCCTGCGACGACGACGGGAAGTTTTCGAGGATGTTGAGCATCTGGAGTGCCGCCATTCCCTGACCATTGGGTGGCAACTGAAAGACTTTCCAACCCCGGTAATCGACCGACACCGGTTCCACCCATTCTGAAGAAAACTCAGCCAGATCGGCGGCGGTCATCGTTCCACCCAGCCGCTCTGAAGTTGAGAGAATCGCTTTCGCAATCTCTCCTTTGTAAAAGGCATCACGACCTTGGTCGGCGAGCAGCTTCATGGCGCGCGCCATTTCGCGATTGACGAAGATCTCTCCAACCGCCAGTGGCTTGCCTTGCGGGAGAAAGAAGGGCACGGTCTCATAGTTGCGCCAGGCCGTGTGAATCAATTCCGGCACCGGATATCCCTCAGCAGCGTAGTGAGTAGCCGCCGCAAACAGATCGCGCCATGGCAAGCGGCCGAACTTCGTGTGCATCTTCGACCAGCCGTCCACACAACCCGGCACGCTCACGCTATGGATGCCATCGCGAGGCATGGCCTTGAGTCCCTTGCTGCTGAGATATCTCCGGCGTCAGTGCCTTAGGCGCCCAACCGCTTGCGTTCAGACCCGTAAGCTTTCCGGTCTTGGCTTCCCAATAGAGAACAAACAGATCGCCGCCAACGCCGCACATCATGGGCTCCGTAACACCCAGAACAGCATTGGCCGCAATCGCCGCATCGACGGCAGAGCCACCGCGCGCGAGAATTTGGGCGCCTGCCTGCGAGGCCAGCGTATGACTGGTCGCGACGATTCCGTGGCGAGTGATGACCATTGAGCGCGCCGTGGAGCGGTCCTGGCCGAAACATAGCGGCCCAAGCACACTCAGACAGAACACGAGGCTAATCCCTGAGCAATCTGCTGTTCAGCAAACGATTCATTCCTTCCTCCATTTTGGGAATCCCCTAAAGGCAGGACGATAGCCAGTATCTTGACCGATTCACACAGTGCAGAGGTTCTTCCTGCGCACGGCTTTCGGTAAGGTTGAACCACGAGTCTCGGATCATCCCCGTACTTCGGAATTCACCGCTTGAATCAGGGCCTTGATATAGCCATATCCGAACGCGAACGACTGCAGGCTTCCAGGATCGTCTGGATGATGCGGCATGTGATCGGGACAGATCGAACCGGCGAACTGCGTGTCTCGAAGAATTCGCATGATCTTGAAGAAATCCATCTCTCCCTCATCGGGATAAACTTCCTCGAAACTGTGAAGCCCGCCGCGGATGTTGCGCATATGGATCTGGTAGATCTTTCCCCGTTCGCCAAGGTATTGAACAATTGGAAGGACACCGGTGCCAGGGTTCTTCAATCCCTCCGCTGTGGTACCGAGACACAGTTGAAACCCGTTGTACGGACTCTCGACAATCGACTCGTATCGTTTGATGGAGTCGAATATCGACGGCGAATCCCAGTTGTCGGCGCCTTGGTAGCCAAACGGCAGACCGGGTGGATCGTAAGGATGGCAGGCCAATCTCACGCCGTGCTGTTTGGCGACGGGGATCACTTTTTCGAGAAAGTAGGCGATACGTTCCCAGTAGTCTTCAGAACTTACCTTACCTGATTTACCCACGGGCAAATCCTTCCAGTTATCCTCGAGCTTGAAACCCGAGTAGGTGACCCTGCCCCGACCCGATGTCTCCTTGTTTCGTCTGATGGGGATCACCGTCCAGTGGTAGGTAAGGATCTTGACTCCCACCTCAGAAGCCTTTTTGATATTCCCAATGATGATGTCGATCTCGCGTTCGCGGTCAGCGCCTTTCGGCAGCGTGATGTAGTTGGGCTCCATCCGGATCGCTTCGAGCTGGACGCCATTCTGGTCGCAGCTGTCTTTCATCGTCTTTAGAGCATCCAGATCCCAGCCTGCGCCTTCCGGACGATTCTTCGCTTGCACCGTGAGGTGCTTGACTCCATAGCGCAGGTTATATTCCAGGTTCTGTCTCGAAGTGATTCCGGGCCCTGCGACGCTGTGATAGTCGCCGCCAACGTGCATCAGCGCGTTCGTCCTCGGAGTACGCGATCCCTGCGCTGAGGCCGCCGCGGGACTCGCGACAGAGGCTCCGATCGCTACGGAGGCAAGCTTCTGACCGAACTCTCTTCGTTTCATCATAGGAATGCTCCTTTACTGGTGTTCGGTAACCGGCATCTTACACCAGAACGTAGAGTGGTTATCGAATCGGATAGGTCTGGTACAATCTCTTCCCGTGCCCACGTCAAGTGCTTTTCGTGAAATTGTCGTCGAAGGAGAACCGAGTACGACGCCAATCTTGGGCGAGTCTCCAAACTCATTCACAAGATTCCCTTCAGTGAGTTCGATGATCGATCGCCGGCGTCTGTTTCTTCTCTTGTGCTTGTCTGCCATTGGCAGGCCGTCAGATCTCGCTTGCGCCGCCGTGAAGGGCAATGTTGCGTCGACTTCCCCTGTGGCACCTGCGAAGAGTTCTCTGGTAACGCTCCCGGATCAATACTTTCGCCTTCTCGAAGCCGGCGCGCGCCGCATCGAACAACATCTGGCTGCGCATCCCACTGCAGACTTGCCGACGCTGGAATCCCGCGACGAAAGCTGGCGGCTCTTGTCACATGCTGCGCTCGTTGGCGCTGTGCTTTATGCGAAGCGTGACCCGGCAAACCACAGCTATGAGCGTCCTGAGATGCTTGCACTCGCAACGAACATTGGCGATTTGTTAGCCAGCGAAACCGAGCAAGGTCGCTTTGAATCGAGGCTGAACAGTGACCGCGATCTCTATGTCTGGCTGGAAGCTTATCGGTTGTTGAAACCTCGACTCGGAGCAGAGCGTGAACGTCGCTGGCGGCGCGAGTTAGGGAAAAGCGTTGCCGAACTGGTTCGTGATGTCGCCGCCCGGAAGGATTTCCCTGGATACCAGTCACCTTACATTGGCACCTCGCCCAATCATTTTGCGCTCTGGGCATCAACGGTGTACATCGCCGGGCGCATCTTCGGCCAGAGTGAGTGGGAGAAACTGGGCGCGAGTGTCATGCACCGTTTTGCCTCTGAGGAGCAATCGCCTGATGGCTACTGGGGTGAGCACGAGCGCTCGTTGCCAACTTCCGGTTATGGCTACAACACCTACGCCAGCGTGGCTCTGTACGCAGAATGGTCTCGGGACCCAGCGGCCATGAAAGCGCTGCGGCGTGGACTTGATTTCCACAAGTTCTTCACCTACCCGGATGGAGCTCCCGTCGAAGTCCTTGACGATCGCAATCGGTACACCCTCGTCGCCGGATGGGGCGACGCTGATGGCTCGACCTGGCCGGATCCCAAGTCCCCACCGGGCGGAAACGACGAGTCCGCTTCGAAGGGCCACTTTGGATTTTCATGGTTCCCCGATGGGCGTCGATACGCTCGGCTTCTAACCAGTTTCTTTCGTGGCGGACTCTCGTCGGGTGTGAGGACCTTGAGCGCCTGGCTCAGAACGCGCTCTACTACCATCGCGGTCCTTCCTCTCCGATTCCACAGGATCTGCCGCGCTATTCACGCCAGCTCTCCTTGCCAGCGGGCATTCGCAAATCTGGCTCATGGGTAGTGTCATTGTCGGGTCTCATCAGCACTCAAGCCATCAACAGCCAGTTCTATCTTGACCGCCAGGGTCATCTCAGCATTTTCCACGACAAGATTGGGTTGATCATTACGGGCGCCAATTCCAAGCGTCAACCGGAGCTCGCCACGTTGACGGAACAACTGCCGGGACAACTGATCCATATGCCGCTCAGCAGCCGCCTTCAAATGGGTGATGAGCAGGACCGGCTTTCCCTGGCCTACAACACCTTCTTCAGCGATCTCTTGGTTCCGGCACCGTCGGACAAGCGCCTGTCGTTCCGCTTTCTGATTACGGGACGTGGCGATCCCGCTCCAGAGCAGCACCTGAACTTGCAGCTATGTTTCAAGGCCGGCAAGATCCTTGAAACCGCCACGCGGAAAACGTTCGTCCTGGGAGCAGAGCGAATTGAGCTTTCTCCCGCAGACATCGGTGGATGGATTCGGCATCAAGGTTGGAAATTGAGCGTTGACCCGGCGGCGCGCATTGTCTGGCCTGTCTATCCGCACAACCCTTACGCAAACGGCCCGGAAAAATCACCCAGACATGCGATAGGCCGCCTTACCGTACCGTTGCGTCTGAAGCCACAAACCGAGGATTGGACTGTGCTGCCAGCCGAACGGGAAATCGCATTCGTACATTCGTAGTTGAAGTGGACTAATCAATAAATGCTTTCCACTAAAGACCAATGACTGTCAGAACTCCCAGACTGAGCACGCTGCTCTTGTTTGTTTTTTTGATTGCCTGTCGCAACGATCACGCTGATCCGTCCACATCTGCCAAAAGAGCGCCAGGAGCGCGTGTCACGGTCGCTTGGGACTACCCGGTTGAGAGCGAACCCAAAATTCGTGGCTTTGCGTTGAAGCAAGCTGCGTCTCCCAAGGGTCCCTACCGAACTGTGGTCAAGGTCGCCGCTGATCAGCGAAAGGTTGATTTTCAGGTCAGCTACGAGCCGGGGAAGGACAGGTCGTATTACGTGGTGGTGGCACTTGAAGGAGACACCGAGAGTGCCGCAACCAACGTTATTGAAATTCAAAAAAAGTAAGGAGCAGAGCTGCAGCGCGAGCTCACCCGGCCTCCGCGACCGCCGTCGCTTCGGCCACCCTCTCCCACGGAGAGAGGGCGGGAGTGAAGGAGCAGCCGCAGCAGAGCGGTGTACTCATGCTAATTGACTTATGTCGCCCTGTTTAGGCTGATGAAGAGAAAGCTCCCAGTTTTCGTCTTGGCACTGCTCCTAACTTCGGAACTGATTGCAGAGGATGGGTCCCAGACGAAGGCAGACTCCTCTGGCGCGGCTCACTATGAAAGACTCTGCGCCGGCTGCCATGGCGGCGATGGATTGGCATCGGACGGAGAAGCTCCGCCGTTAGCCGGCTCGTCCTGGGTCGCGGGGCCTGAAACCCGTTTGATTCGCATTGTCATGCACGGAGTGAGAGGTCCGATTCAAGTCCGGGACAAGATGTACAACCGGGAAATGCCGGGTGTGGGGAGCAAACTGGCAGACCGGGAGATGGCTGCCATGCTTTCGTTTGTCCGCCGCCGTTGGGGTGCATCCAGCGCCGCGATTACGCCCGAAGCGGTCAAGCGCGTCCGAAGGGCCGCAGGGACTCGGACTCGTTACTGGACCGTTGAAGAACTGCTCGCGAAACCCTGAACAACCGATGTGCCGGACGCAACAACAGAGGGGAATGCTCTACTTGCGCCCCAACCCAAACTCATTCCCCATCTGCGTGACCTTGCCATTCCGGAAATGAACTTCGATGAACTTTGAGCTGGCGAAGGGATTTCCTTGGTCATCCTTGAACGTGCCCAAGTGCTTCTTGGTTTTGGCGTCAAAGATGTCTGGGGCATGCGAGTAAGCATATTTCCCGTCCAAGCTGAAAGTAGCCCAGCCGTGGCCGGCGATGGACAACTCGACATGCCCTTTCGGTTGTGGGGGCATCTTGGTGGCATCGAAGATGAAGAGCTTCTTGCCTTCCTGGTCGCTGATCCAGAGTTCCGTTTCGTCTGGTGTCAGTCCCGCCCCATGCGTTCGGTGGCGAATCGGCTCGCTACCTGCGGTGACACGGTGCAGAACCTTGCCTGCCTTTAGATCCACCACGTCGAAACCCACCGTTTTTCCGAGGCAGACATAGGCAATGGTGTTGGCGCTGTTGACTGTGTAAGGAAAGATCCCGTACTCACCCACGTCCTTTACCTGCTGGATGACCTTTTCATTGACGGTATCGAAGACCGTCAGCATCGTTTGGGTGCCCAGGTACACACGCTTGCCATCCAAACTGACGAAACTGTTGTGTGCCTGAGGCCCAACACGAATGCGCTTGATGAGCTCTCCATTTGTTGCGTTGACGACGAGGAACCCTCCATCTTCTCCCTTGTCCCACCATCCGCTAGGCACATAGAGTTTCTTCCCATCCATGGTGATCGAGGATCGGTCGGCGCCCACTTCGTAAGTCTTCTCCCAAACCACTTTCTCTGTTTCCAGATCGAAACTGCCAACCCGCCGATTCGAAGTCGAGTAGTAGATAGAGTGAGTTTTGAGATTCCCTGTAAACCCGCGAATTCCCTCCTCAAAAATGGGGACGCTGATCCGGCGCACAAACTTGTGGCCATTATCAATATCGAAGACCAAGATCCCGTTGCCCGAGCGCCCTTCCTTCTGGGAGGCGTCTGGGGTGCTCATGTATAGATAGCGTTTGGTCCCTGATTGGCTAAAGGCCATGGTGACTAGCGACAGAAAAACTGCGAGGAACCGGATGTGTGGGTTCATAGGCGCGAATGTTCCACTCCTTCAACGCGTCAACGATGTTTTTAGAAATAGGAAACACTGCAGGAAATTTGGCTAGCCCTGAGCTGCGACAGCCGAAACTGCCGGTATTCTAGTACCAAACGAGGCCAGACAGAAATCAAACCGGCGGGAAGGGCGCCATTTCAGCGTCGATACCCGAGAATCGTAAGAGACGCAGAACGGCAGAACGGACGTGACTGCAGTTGTCTTTTCAAGCCGCCCGAGACACTACTTACTGGCAACCAGAGCGTTGAGCTGCCGTTGGATATCAGTAATCCTTGCCCGGATTTCCTGAGGATCCTTAACGCCGTTGATCTGAAAGCGGTAGGTTTTTCCTTTGAGCTGAATCTTCAATTTGTCGTCAGCTTCCACCTGCGAAACTTCCGTCACCTTTGCTGAGAAACCGTCTTTTGAGTCAGACGATGGAACATAGGCGATCTGATAGCCGTTGAATCTCAACCGTCCCGAGCAGCTTCCCAGCGCGTGGTCGTGAACTACCGCATGAGCGCTGAAGGTAAGCTTTTCGATTTCTGCCTTGATTTCCTCGCTGGTGAGTGGCGCCTGAATCTCAGACTGGGGAAGATAGAGGAACGCAGAGTACACCGCCCTGGCTTCGTCATATTTGCCTTCCTGAATCCAGGCTTTAGCCTGGATCCCGGCTCGCGCAACGCTTGTTTTCCTTAGCTCCAGTGCCCGTGCATTCTGTGGTTCCAGTGCGAGAAGTTCGCTGCAATACGCCATCACGTTGTCGCTCGCGGGTGTGACAAAGTGCCCGGCCGCCATAGCCGCCTCCGCTTTCTGCATCCATGAGGTACGAGCATCTGCCAGGCGTGCTTGTTCGTTCTTAAGTCCGTCGCGCAATCCCTTCAGCTCGGGGGCTTCAGGGAAATAGGTCTCAATCTGGCGAACCAGAGCACTGGCACGGACGGAGTCCTTCGCCTGTAACGATCGATTTGTCGAAGCCAGCAGGTGCCGGAAGATCTCTTCCCGCTGATCTCGGGCAAATGCATCTTGCGGGGATTGCGTCTCCAATTGCTGTATCAGTTCAAAGGCATTGCCTGGACCGGGCGGCAAATGACGGCCAGAGCGCATGGCCAGCGTGATCTGTTGATGGAGTTCTGCGATGCGTTGCTCAGCTTCCATCTTGAGGCCAAGCGCCAGCTGCTCTTCTTTCTTGAGATGGGCCTTCGCAGCCTTCAACTGTCGAACTGCTTCAGGGTCACCCGGCGACACCTTAAGGAGGTTGTGCCAAGCCATGGAGGCATCCGTCCACTTCTGGTCAGCTGCTGCCCGGCTCGCAATCTTCAGATAGCGGGCGCGAATCTGCTGCTTCAGATCCAAGGCGAACGAGTTATCGGGCGCGGATTGCAGGATACCGTCGCAAAGCCGATTGGCTTCCAGAAGCCTGCCTTGTTGGAACGCCTTGTGCGCCTGACCTTGAAGATCAATCACTTCAGTTGCAGCGGGGGAAGGCGCCGGTGACTCAACGGGCTGTACCGCGGCAGGGTCACTCTCAGCCGCGACTGCAGTCTCTGCCGGAACGTTTGGATGCCTTGCAGGGGCAAGCGCCAGCCAGGCGCCCATGATTGCTCCGATAACAAGACCCACTCCAGCCAGACACGCAATTGTCAATTTCTTCCTGGCCGTTTGCGACGGGTCCTCCGGCAGGTCTGGATCGGCAGCGGCTTGCTGTTCGGCCTGTTTCCTCTCTTCTTCGCGAGCCTTTAACCGTAGTTGTTGAACCTGGACCGCCACGGGGTACTCGGGCGATGGATCTTGCGTTGCTGAGTGTCCAATCGCAGCGGAAGGCTCCTTCGACTCTGGCTGGATTGGCTCGAAGAGGCGTGCCGAATCGCGGCGGGACAGCTCTGGCTCAGCCACGTCCTTGATCTCGACCGGAACGTAGAGCGGTTCCGGGTTGGAGTAGGGAGCAGGCAACTCGGGCTTAGAATTCTGCGGGTCTTTGGACGAGACTTCTGCTTCTGGAGGCTCCACGACTTCTTGGTGAGGAGGAGTAACCAAGCTGGACCGTGCTTTCTCAACCTGCTCGCGGCTTACTTCCAGGTAGTCGCGTAGATCGCTGTTGGTGGGGTCGAGATCTGCCAGAACCTTGAACCTTTCAATACAGTCGCCATACCGCCCCTCTTCAAACAGCTTGATCGCTTCCGCTTTAGACTGCGCAATGCGATCCGCCAACCCCGATTCCTCCATCTCAGTCTGGCGGCGCTCTGAGGCGTCACGCACCTCTTCCGCAAAAGCAAGAATCTCCGGGTTTCCAGGGACGAGTTTGAGTCCATCATGCAGAATATCGAGGCTTGCTTTGAAGTCCTGGTTCGCATAGTGCACGCGCGCACGTTCCAGGTAGTGTTGAATATAGGATTCAGCCGAAATGGGTTCGGGGATGGGGGCAGGGCTCTGCTTCCTGAGTTTCTGCGCATCGTTGAGGAGCTTTCGGAGACTCTGTTCCGAGCCGGCACCTATAGCATCCACTTCATTCGTTAGAGAGCTAGGCAAATCCACCATGCTGGACGCACCTTCGAATAAGCTCTGTTGAGTCGGAACAACCCCAGGTTTAGCGGATTCGTTCACTGCCCATTCCGCATTCAAAAGGGATTTGTCTACCCTTCCCTCCGTGCTCACTTCCTGATGCTCGATGGAATTCGGCATTGCGCCCCCTATATTGGTCTTTGACAACTGACCTTGATTGCATTCAAGCCGTCGTCAAAGTGCTTTAAGGTTGAATCTCACCTTTGATTTATCGCTGGAAGGAGCGGGAAACTTGAACGATTTTCGTGAGGGATGCTGACTTTCGGGGCACTCGCCTAGCTTGTTGAATGCTGTCAAGGAGGAAGAATCAGACAATCTAAAGATGTTTGTGGGAAACCATCACTGAAAGTGTTCATAAATCGGAGCTTGCTAGTTCTATGAACAGGCTGGGAACAGGAGGCTGGTTGCTGGCGCAAAAGATCGCAACAGATCCGAAACTAGCGAATGAAAATTCCTTTCGACAGGAGCGCGTGGACTCCCTTTTTTCCGTCAACCAGTTGAGTGATTCTCAAATCGACAGCATCGCTAATCAGGATGTACGCGTCCTCACGGTTGAGGCCCTTTTCCTTAACGAGAAGGTCCATCATTTCGTTGACTGCAATCCGAGTTGCCGCGTCAAGCTGCTCGTCGAACCCCATGGTTATGAAGTGGGTGGGAGTTTCGGCTCGAGGCCAGGAAAGTCTCCTCCCCTTGCGAACAGATAGCTGAAACGTGCCGCGCAACGAGGTCTCCAAGGCAGTAACACAGATCTCCCCGTCCCCTTGAGCGGCGTGTCCATCACCTGCGGAGAACAGAGCTCCTTTGACGTGAACCGGAAGGTAAACCGTCGATCCAGCTACCAACTCCTTGTTGTCCATATTGCCAGTGTGAATCCATGGAGGACCACTGCTGATCCGCCCTGAAAACAGCGGTGGCGCAACTCCCAAAACTCCGAAGAAGGGCCTTATCGGGATTTCGATGTTTTTCGAGAATTTGGCGACCTTGCGTCCAAGATCGAGCGGAGTGAGCTTGTAATGTTCATACGTAAACTCTTCCTGCAGAAATCCTCTGCCCGGTCCAAAGAAATTCACCGCGTAAGGAACGGTGGGCTCCACCGAAATGATTTTGACCTCAAGGACATCCCCTGGCTCCGCGCCGTCAACCCAGATAGGACCCGTCAGAATGTGAGGCACTTGGCCACGGTCCTTTACCTCGCGGTCGATGTCAAGGAGCGCGGGCTGAATTTGATCCCGCTTGAGACCCGCGGCCTCAAGTCCTTCCACGGTGAAAGCAACTAGAGCTTCGATTTCAACAACATCCCCTGAGCGTACTCGAAGAGCGGGGGGAGTCTTGGCATCGAAATAGCCCCATGTGATCGTTTTCGGCGTGGGCAGTAGGCGATGGTTGACTTGTGCACTCGCTGACAAGCCCAAGCTGGCGACAAGGCCCGATGCAACCAGGATATTTCGTGAGCGCTTCATTTTGCGTTCTCCCCAAGGTACTCCATCACCGGTCTGAGATTCTTCGCTTCACTTCAATCAGCGGACACGGGAGTTCTTCGCTGGTGGCGAGGAGAGCCATTCCATCCGGGCGATAGCAAACGGATTCGCCTTGTTGGCGTGCCCCGATATCCACACTTCTAAGAGGTTGTTTCCAGATGGCATCAAAGGCAGCCCCTCGCTCCGACAAGAGCAGTTCAAAAGCTTCGATGTAGTCGCACAGGACCACCCGACGGCCATCCGGCGAGATACTTCCTCCAGTAATCACCCCCGCAAAGGCATTTGGAAAACGCACTTCTCCGACTTGCTTGAGTATCATGATTGCCGTCTTTGAAAGGGGCGCTTTGGCTTTAAACACGCTGGCAGCTTCTCCGCTCACCTTGGTAACAACATAAAGATCGCCGGTCGAAGGGTGAACTAAGAGGGTCTCTGCATTGTGCTTACCGTCGGGATACTTCATTCGAATCAGATCCGCTGTTTGTGTGTTGCGCGGATCCTCCCGCGAGGATGACGAATCCGTCGGAGTAATCTGAGGTTCGACGACTCTGTAGACAGCAATCTCTTCGCGTTTCTTAAGATTGTCACCTATATCTCCGAGGTAAAGGTATGAAGCGCCTCGATTCGGCCCGGGGCCAATTGCCATATCCTCCCAGTCTTGGGCTTTGGCACCGACAACTCGCCAGACGCCTCGATGCTTGCCACTGCGATCAAACGCGTAGATGAACGGCTCATCTCCACTATCATTGTGGGTCCACAACAGATTCAGGTTGCGGCTCGAAGCTGCGAGGCCGCTGCTCTCTTTGATGGGCTGGTACTCAAGATCGGCAAGATGAATCGGGGAACCCCAGTCGCTTTGGCTCCGGTCAGCAGTTTGGCTTGCCGCCGACATCCCACCGATGATTTGCAGGATAACCACGAAACAGGAAAGCAGCAGACAGCGGAGACTGGCCGGCTGCGTTCTTGGAATCCTGACAGCGTTTTTCATCGAGATTGCTACGCTCCGAATTTTGCCCATGTGTGAAGGAAACGGAGCAGTGCTGCACTCCGGTCCGCTGGGGCGTCAAGCAGTAGGCGCCGGGCTTCCCTGGTTAACCCGTCTAAGTCAGCGCCGCCACTTGCTCCATCGCCCGCTTGCCTTCATTGATGGCACCCAGCCAGTACTGATGGCCGACCAATTCCGAGTGACCGAAGGCAATCCTGCCAAAGGGTCTGCGAATTACGTCTCGGGCCGCCGGCGCACCATTCGGCTGAAAGTAGAATCCGGGCTGCGGATTCACGTAGGCATGGCCCCAACGGTTCAGCACGATTCCCGCAATATCTCGCTCCGGATTGAAGCCTGCTTCGCTAAACACCACCGCGAGCTGCTGGCGAATCTTGCGTTCATAACTGCTGAACGGTGTGGAAAGCAGCTCGGCGCGACCCATTGAACCTTGCTTCTGGATAGGCTGACCCAGGTAGTAGAAAGGAACATAGAACGTGAGCAACGCCGGCTGCTTGGGATCGAGCGGTGGTTGGTGGGTGCCAACCCACATCGGATGCCTCAGGTTGCAGCAGAATCCAAAACCTTCAAACCAGCGGAACGCCGTCAAGCCAAGTTTGTACAAAAACTGCCAGTGCTTAAGAGCGACGTTCACGACCAACATCGGTGAGTGAAAGAACTGCGCATAGGCTTTTTGATGTTCTTCGGGCAGATCCCTGACGACTCGCCGCGTGACCCAGCCGCCTCCAGCCATCACCACAGCTTTGGCCTCCAGGCGCCGCACCTGGCCACCCTGCACCCAGGCCACTCGAACCCTCCTCGCGCTGCCGGCCGGGCCCACATGTTCCACGCGAACCACGGTCGAGCCCAGCCTGAGGCGCACCTCCTGGTGGCGCCGATCCAGCGCGTCGAAGCGAACCCGCCCATTCATGACCTGAGTGAACGAGGGTGTACCTGTGATCGCGTCTGGAATCAAAGCCTTTACAAAGCAGCGCGCGAAACCGTCGTTCCCACCCGGGAAAGAATGCCACGTGAGAGGAGAGACCTCTTCCCATTTGCGCGGGTATGCCATCACCTTCGACAGGCTTTGGAAGCCTGGCATTCCAACTGATTGCGCTGCAAAGGCTGAGAGTGCATCGCTCCCCAGACCAACGGCTGCGGCCAGCACAGGATCAATGTAGCGAGTCACCTCTGGACGCAGCCCCATCACCTTTTCAAGGTAGTTCTGGTAAGTCATCGTATCCAGCCAGCGCTCGAAATCAGCGCCGTTGTAAACCTTGCGATCGCCATACCGCCACGACAGAAAGTCGGTCTTCACCTCCTCCGGCCAGGCAGCGTCTTTCAAACGGGTGCCCCACAAATCGGAAACCCATCCTGGTTTGCGGCCAAACCCGGTGCCAAAGTAACTCCCAAAGCTCGGCGATTCATCCACCCAAAGTTGGAAAGCATAGTTGGTACGGTCAAAGTGAAGTTTTTTAAGCTTGGGGCTCCAGGGTGCATAGTCGAATTCTCGAGGAATGCCAAGCTCCCCATAGAGTGCATACCCATCTTCGGCAGGCTCGGCAGGAATATCAAATTCGTTAGCGCCTTGCGGACCCATCAGACGTTCGCCGCGAACCAGGAACTCGTTGCGCTTGGACTCGCCTCCAAACATTGGATGGTTGTCCAGAATCAGACAGGTTTGACCAGGGCGTTTCTGCTTTTGAAAATAGTAAGCTGCACTCAGTCCACTGAGGCCGCCGCCGACTACGACCAGGTCAAACACTTCGCCACTGTCAACGGTTTCGCCGGTTGCCGAGTCGTAGCGCCCGTCGCGGATCTCATGCGCCGCGCGCAGCACTTCCTGTGTGTTCCCATGCGAACGGGCGTAGTCTCCCACACCCCCATAACCATCCCATTCCCTGTCGTCAGCGCGAATTTCCAACGGCGCCGCTGCCTGCAGCAGCGCCGCGCCTGTGCCCAATAGTGAAGCGTTCAGAAAATCTCGCCGCGTAATCGCACTACTCATTCCTAGAGAGCGATCCTCACACTTACTATGAGTAGAGCCTGGTTTTCCTGCCATCAAAGTTCCTTGCATCAGTAGAAAGGCGAACGATAATTCCGCTTGCTCAAGAAGGAGACAAGGGACGGGCGTCTGCAGCTGCTTGTCCTTCTCTCGGTAGAGAAACCTGACCAGCGCCCCCTTGCGCGATGTAACTGGCGTCGCTCTGCCCGTTGCTAAGGGGGAATGGTTTGCACACCGGCGCTAGTTTTTCCGTAGAGCAGACTCAACTCACATCATATATCAGGGTTGTGGAGTGTTCGATTCTTCACCTGTGAGCTTTTTCTGGGCAGCCTTTTGAGGGTCCAGTATCATCTGAATCAGATTATCAACCCGCACCTCTCAAGATGGATGGAGGAAGGCCGAAGATGACATCCAGAACGCGGGGCCTCTTACTGATCCGTCGGATCTCTTCGAGAAAGACGTATTTTGATTGAACCTTGAGCCAGTCGACCGCGTAAGAAGGGAAAAGGACTTCCAGATCGGAGGCCACATGCGACGCCACCATAGCCTTCTTGTCTGCGCCATATTGCTGTTGGCGTCTTCCCTGTCGATGGCGACCGAGAAGCCTCAGGTTGAGCAGATTATGGAAGATGTCGCCGTGAATCAGGATCGCGCCCAGCATCTGCGCCGTGAATTTATCTACCGCCAAAACGTGATCGTCCGTCTCACCCGGGGCAACAAGAAACTCGTCCGTGAAGAGTTGCGCGAACTGCAGGTCACACCAGCCCCCAAGGAAACTGAAAAGACACTGGTTCGTCTTCAGGGAAAGTATGAGAAGGATGGCAAGATGCTGGAGTATGACCAGCTTGGATTTCGTCCCAAGTCAATGGATCTGGATGGAGAACTCATCGACTCTTTTGCGGAAGAATTTACTGGAGACAAGAGATCGCGCGACGGAATCGCGCGAGACTTCTTCCCGATGACCAGCCACAAGCAAAACGAGTACCGCTTCCATCTGAAAGGCGAAGAAGTCTATCGCGGCAGGCCTGTTTACCGAATCAGCTTTGAACCCTCTGGAACTGGTTGGGAAGAGTTTGGTGATGCTCCCTGGAGTGGGGAACTTCTGGTCGATCGCGCCGAGCATCAACCCGTTGTGATTACGACACGTCTGGCCAAGGACCTGCCGCTAGCCGTCAAGGTGCTCCTTGGAACCAATGTTCAGCGGCTGGGTTTCAAGATCACCTACGAGAGATTTGACGAGGGCGTATGGTTTCCCGTCAGCTACGGCGGCGAGTTCACGCTCAAAGTAGTTTTTTTCTACAAACGCAACATTGCCGTCGCGGTTAAGAACAGCGACTTTCAGAGAACCGTTGTCTCCACTCGACTCACCTTCGACGATGCGCTGCAGATCGTTCAGCCTCTCAAGCTACCAGAAATACCGCCTCGGGTGCCCCAAGCTGGGGCACCTTGAACGTGCACGCGAAAGGGCCGCTGAAATCTGAAATTTCGTTCGCAGCGTACAAATACTTCTTTTGTGGATCGAAGGCGAGGCAGGAGGGATTTGTAGTTGACACTGGAGGAACGGCAGAACTCTGGAATACTTTGATCTGCGTCAATGTCCCAGTCTTGGGATCCGCGTGGAAGAGGTAGATGCCTTGATGGGGGTGTAGCAGCCGACATAAGCAAGAGTTGGTCCGTTGTGTTCCGACCTTCCCTGCGCGATGAATCCGAGCGGCAGTACAAGAGCCGAAAGCGCGATAACCCGCATCGGCTCTTGTACACCACAATGGATCAAATCAGGTAAACCATACCTGACGGGCTCCCCACGGGTGTGTAATTACCTGTGAATTTCAGCGAGCCGTTTCCCGGGTTAATACTGAAAGTCGTAATGTTGTCGGCAGCCTGATTACCAACCGCCATGAACCGCCCGGAGGGATCGATGGTGAATATTCGTGGATAATCCCCAAGTGTTGACACGTGGCTTTCCTGAGTAAGCCTGCCATCGTGGCCGACCTTGAAAACGGTGATGGTGTCGTTCAGGCGGTTTGCCCCGTAGACAAAGTCGCCGTCGGCGGCAACGCGGATTTCCGAAGTGAAGTTCGTACCGGTGAATCCCGGCGGCAGACTCGGGATTTGCTGTTCTGACGAAAGAGCTCCCGTAGCGGGATTGAAACGCCAGAAGATGATAGTGGACCCTTCTTCTTGAATGGAGTACATCCAGATCCCGTTGGGGTGGAACGCGAAGTGCCGGGGCCCATCGCCCGCGGGCGTGTTCACGAAGGGTTCGCAGCCGGAGTCAGGGGCGGGGTGCCTCCCGGGGTCAGTTTCCAGACGTAAATCCGGTCTTGCCCCGCATCCGTGCCCACAACCCATCCATTCGAGGGGTCCGCCTCCATTTGGTGCGGATGTCCATTCGGCCCCTCATGAGCGCTGATCGCGAAACTCCCCGGAGGCGCGTTGGTGGCGGGCTTATTCGCAAACGAAGTGTCAACGTTACCGTCAGTTTGCATCTTAAACACCGCAGTCCCGAGCGACCCATTTGGCAAAATTGGGAAGACTTCGAACCAGCTGCCTGAGTATTCGGCCGAGAAAAGATACCTGCCCTCGTGGTCAACGCTGACATGAGCCGAAGCTCCCTCGGTAGGTACAACATTCAAGAGCGTCAGATCGCCTGTGAGCCGGTTGATCGCATAAGCGCTCACGGCTCCGGGCGGCCCGAATTCATTTCCGACATACAGGTGCGTCCGCTTCGGATTGAGATCAATCGTAGATGGACTCGCTGTGGTGGTCATTCCCATCGCCGGCAAAACCGGAGCTACGAGCCTCAAGACGGTTAACTTCCCCGTGGAAAGATTGAGCTCGCATAAGTAAATCCCCTGGCCTCTCCCATAAATGGATGCGGGGTTACCCGTGTAGGTGCCGATGTAAAGCCAAACCGTTCCGGGCGGGGCGCCGGTTGGCTGTTGACCAAAAGCTTCTGGCACACTCGCGGCGGCAGCAAGCGCCGTGGCGCCCTTAATAAAGCTGCGGCGTGAGAGTGCCTCTAACGGACCGCGGCTGCGTTGTGCGTCTCTTGCTTCCATGTCCCCTCCTTTTTCTTGATCGTTCTTGATCGTTCGAGCCTGCCAATCTGGATAAACACTCAGGCGCCGTTGAACCCCTTAGGGAACCCTGCCCTCCGTCGCACGTCCTGTTAGGACACTCGGAACGCGTCCTTGCGCCGGATTATGAGCTCAGCCCACGACGTTAGTCGATTCGCCAACTTGTACGACGGTTCAGAGAAAAGTCATGCGCGCAAACTTTCACGGAGTGCATTGCACTGTCTGTGCAATCTTGCACACCTTTGAAACTTCACTCAGTGGATTCGCGATAATTGAAGGGATGGTAGAGCGGTTTCATGGCGCCGACTGCAGGTGGTGAGCTCTCACCTGCCATCACTCTGTTCTCGAAACCCGCGGTAGTGCCGCCCGCAGAAGTTCCGAGACTGAGCCATAGATGGAAGCATCTTCGCTGGCGCGGGGACCGGCGACATTCAGGATGGACGGGTTGACACTTCGAAGCCACCCAGCAAGACGTGTAGTCGCTGAGGCCCGAGGCGTTACCGAGAGGTCGATGTGAAGGACAGATCGCCCCAGCCTTCGCGCTTCTTCCAGCGTTAAGAGCGACCCGCCTTGCAGGGGCCCGCGCGAAACAATCAGTGTCGCGTCGGAGTCCCGAACGTTAAGGGTGGTTCGGACAGAAGGATCAGCAGAGTCAGTCTCAACGAGCCCTCGGTAGCGAAGTGAGATCGGTCCGTCTTCAGCCAGCCGTCCCTTGGGAATCCAACCTCCGATTTCGAACCCTTGTTCAAGTCCCACGTCGAGCGCCGCTCGATCCGCGCCCGTCTGACCGCCCGAAACAATTTTCTTAAGCATGAATTAACACCGCAAGGCCCTCGCATGCGCTGTTTACGGTCTCCGCAGGTTTGAACGGAGCTGTCTGCACAACCTTACTTGTACCGAGCCATGAACTCAACCACCTGGTCTTGACTTCCAAAAGCTAGCCGCTCTGGCTTGAAACAGCTGAATTTCGGGTTTGTCCGGTCTTTCCTGCATTGCTATACTACGCACTATGTTGAAACGAAGATTCTTTCTCCTGTTGACGCCGCTGTTGTTTTGCGGTGGGGTGTTGGGGTTTGCCACCCCAAAACCTCAAGAAAACGCAGAGCAAACGGAGTTCTTTGAGACCAAGATCCGCCCATTGCTCTCCAGCAAGTGCTTTGCCTGCCACGGCGGCGAGATACAAATGGCAAAGCTGAATCTTTCAACAGCGGCTGGGTTCTTCATGGGAGGTGAAAGCGGACCGGTTGTTGTGAAAGGCGAACCAGAGAACAGCCGCCTTATCAGCGCCGTCAACTACCAGGGGCAGATCAAGATGCCGCCTACTGGAAAATTGACGGATGCAGAGATAGCCGACCTCGTTGCGTGGATCAAGATTGGAGCACCTTGGCCTAATGCTGGTTCCGTGCCGGTGGAAGCTGAGAAGCCAAAGGGCTATCAGTTTACCGAAGAGCAGAAGAAGTTCTGGGCATTTCAACCGGTGAAGGACTACGCGCCTCCCAAGGTTCAGGAATGTCGCCTGGAGTAAGTCACCTCTGGACCGCTTTGTCCTGGCAGAGTTGGAAAAGAAGGGCCTCTCGCCTGCCCGGCCGGCCAACAACCTGGCCCTGCTTCGCCGTGCAACGTTTGATTTGACCGGCCTGCCGCCCACAGAAAAGGAAATCGCAGACTTCCTGGCCGATCGTTCGCCCAATGCCTTTGGTAAAGTGGTGGACCGCCTGCTGGCTTCGCCTCGCTACGGCGAGCGCTGGGGACGGCATTGGCTCGACGTGGTGCGGTATGCCGACTCGGCCGGCGCCGATGAAGATATTCGCTATCCCTACGCTTACCGTTATCGCGATTACGTGATCGAGGCGTTCAACAAGGACCTGCCTTACAACGAATTCATCAAGCAGCAACTCGCGGGCGATCTGTTGCCGGCCGAGAAACCGGGCGACGTAAATACAACCGGAATCGTCGCCACCGGCTTTCTCCAGGTGGGGCCGAAGCTGCTGGCTGAGCAGGACAAGCCGAAGATGGTTTACGACATGGTGGACGAACAACTGGATGTTGCCACCCGCGCTTTCATGGGGCTGACCGTGGCGTGCGCCCGCTGTCACGACCACAAGTTCGATCCCATTCCAACGCGGGACTATTACTCGCTGGCTTCGATCTTCGCCAGCACCAAATCTCTCGCCAGAGTCGAAGGCACCGTCTCGCAGCTCTACTTCGCGCCACTTGTGCCGAAAGATGTGGCGGATCGCTACAACTCGCATCAGGAAAGAGTGAAAGCAAAGCAGGAAGACATCGACGAGGTAACTGGCGTAGAGGCCGATCGACATGCCGCAGCCCTGCGCGAGCTCATGCCGAAGTATCTACCGGCAGCCTGGCAGTATGAGAATCGCCCGGGCACGATGGCTGACTTGAAGCTGGCTGATCTTGCCCGACAGCAGAACCTGGATGCTGTGGTGCTGGAGCGGTGGATCACTTATCTCAAACCTTCTATTGATGTTCGCCCACACCTCAAGCGTTGGTATGAAGCAACCGACGCTGCCACTGCAGCCTTGAACCGCTCTGAGACACAGCGAACGCTGCCCGACCCGCCACCGGCCCTAGCGGAAGTGGCACGCTCATTTCAGGAGGAGTTGAAAGTTCTGGCAGTTGAGAGACACGAAGCGCAACAAGCGCACAAGAAAAAGGTCGAAGAAGCCCGCCGTCAAGGAAAACCCTTGCCCGACCGGGTGGCTTTCGATGTTGCGAAACTGCGGTTCCTGACGGATGTCACCGACAAGAAGGGGCCTCTGGCTTTGCCGGAGAATGAGCCCGAAAAGCTGTTCTCAGCGGAGTCTCAGGCAAAGCTGACTCAACTGCGCAAAGAGTTGGATACTCTGAAAGCTGCCTCGCCGCCGGAACCACCCATGGCATGCGCCGTTGCCGAGGGTCCGTCAATTCAGCAGAAAGTCTTCATTCGCGGCAACTGGGCCAACCCAGGAGAGGACGCGCCCAAGCAGTTCCTGCGAATCATTGCCGGGGAGCAGCAAACCCCGGTGACCAAAGGCAGTGGCCGGTTGGAGCTGGCCCAATGGCTAACGCGACCGGATCACCCGCTGACCCCGCGTGTGATGGTGAACCGCCTGTGGCAGTGGCACTTTGGCGAAGGGTTGGTACGCACACCAAGCAATTTCGGCAAGCTTGGCGAAATGCCCACCCATCCCGAGTTGCTGGATTACCTGGCTCTGCAGTTCGTGAAACAGGGATGGTCTATCAAAGCAATGCACCGGCTCATTATGCTCTCCAGCACCTATCAGATGAGTTCGGAAACCTCCAGCAAAGCTGGCGAGAGGGACCCAGATAACCGGTTACTCTCACACATGAACCGGCGGAGGCTGGATGCCGAGGAAATTCGCGATGGCATGCTGGCACTGACGGGTCAGCTCGACCTGACCGTGGGAGGCACGCTGCAGTCGGGTTTCGGCACGGATGGCGAAAACAGCAGCGGGCGGCTGAGCGTCAATCCTGATACCAGCGTGCGCCGCACTGTGTATCTTCCTATCCGACGGTCCAACTTGCCGTCGTTGTTTAATCTGTTCGACTTCGGCGACGCGACAACACCGGGCGAAGGCCGGGCGCGCACCAATGTTTCGCCGCAGGCGCTGTACATGATGAATGGCGAATCCGTCGCAAAGCGGTCACGCGAAATGGCGAGAAACCTTCTGGAGGGAAGCACCACCGACGACCAGCGAATGACGCTGGCGTACCAGCAAACTTTGGGTCGAACCCCGACCTCTGAAGAGCTTCGCGAGTCGCTGGGTTACGTGGAAAACTACCGAAGCAAGTCGCTAGCCGCCGCTCAGACGAGCGGGGCTGTCACCACTCCGAGCCTGGATGCCTGGCAGAGTTTCTGCCGGGTACTGCTATCGTCAAACGAGTTTATTTATGTGGATTAGCGGTCAGCCCATTCAAAGCACTCGTCCCCACTTGGACAAGGGGGGACTTCAGTGAGGTTTAGTCATAGGAATCGCCATGTAAAACCCCCTGCCGCACGAAACGCGGGGAAGCTTTCTCAAAGCTTCCATTCCCTTGTCTAAGGGGACAAAACAGAGCTGACGCTGATTGCTGAAGGCTTTCTCAGGAGGATGCTTTGATCGATTTCAAACATTGGAATGCAACCCAACCGCTCTCCCGCCGCGCGATGCTGCGCCAAGCTGCCTGCGGATTTGGAACCCTCGGCCTGGCTGGCTTGCTGGCTGAAAACCAACTGCTGGCATTGCCAGAGGCCCCCGCCGGCGAGGCGTTGAGGAAGACGCATTTCCCAGCAAAGGCCAAACGGGTGATTTTTCTGTTCATGCACGGTGGGCCATCGAGCATTGACACCTGGGATCCCAAACCACGGCTGATTCGGGATCATGACAAGCCGCTTCCGTTTAAACGTCCGCTGACGTTTGCGGAGGGCCGTGTAGGGAATCTGATGAAGTCTCCCTGGGAGTTCAAGAATCAAGGCAAGAGCGGCATTCCCGTCAGTGCCTTGTTCCCGAATGTCGCAACGTGTGTGGATGATTTATGCGTGGTTCGGTCGATGGTGGGTGACAGCGTGGCGCATGGTGGCGCGCTGTTGCAGCTCCACACCGGTTCGAATACCTTCACACGGCCCAGCATGGGATCTTGGATTGTCTACGGCCTCGGAAGCGAGAACAAGAACCTGCCGGGTTTCATTACCATCAAACCCTCCCTCGCACATGGTGGTGCCAAGAACTGGAGTTCGGGTTTCCTGCCCGCGGCCTACCAGGGCACCGCCATTGGCAATGCAGGAATGAAGGTCAAGGAACTGGCTGAGCCCATTGAGAATCTCATTTCCAAAGGTGTTTCACCCGATCTGCAGCGGTTCGAATTGGACATGATCCAGAAGCAGAATCGGCGCCATGCATTCTCGCGCCAGCACGACCCGGAATTGGAGGGGCGCATTCAGGCGTTTGAGCTCGCTTTCCGGATGCAGACCGAAGCGCCGGAGGCTTTTGAGATCGACAAGGAAACAGAAGCAACCAAGAAACTCTATGGGCTGGACCAAGAGGAGACGGCCGACTTCGGCTGGCAATGCCTGATGGCCCGGCGGCTGGCAGAGCGCGGCGTCCGTTTCATTCAGTGCTCCCACAGCTATAAGTGGGATCAGCATAGCGAACTGGTACGTTTGCACACCAAGAATGCCCGAGAGGTTGACCGCCCGATTGCCGGCCTGCTGAGGGACCTCAAATCTCGAGGGCTGCTGGAGGACACCCTCGTCCTTTGGGGCGCCGAGTTCGGCCGCACACCCATTGCAGAGGGCGACGGACGTGACCACAATCCCTATGGCTACTCCTTGTGGATGGCCGGTGGCGGCGTGAAAGGCGGCATCACTTATGGAGCCACTGACGAGTTTGGCTACTACGCTGTGGAAGACCGCATGCATATTCACGACTTGCACGCGACGATTCTGCATCTGCTCGGCATCGAACACACAAAACTGACTTATTTCTACAGCGGCCGCAAGTTTCGACTGACCGACGTGCACGGAAACGTTGCACACAAGATTCTTGCATGAAGTGTCATAGGTTGTTGTCCGACACTCTTACAACAAATGTCTGAAGTCTCCACGACCCAGTGAAACCCGCCGTTCCTTTCGAGCGGCCTGCGAGGAGGAATCATGTTCCGACGATGCAAGAAAACCTTGGGGCTATGCATCACCGTTGCCTTGACGATGCCGGTTTGCATCATGGCCGACCTTCGATATGACGAGACTACCGAGATCAAGGGCGGCATCATGGAAAGTCTGGGGAAGATGGCTTCAATGTTTGGGGCTAAAGGGTTGGATAAGAGTACGACATCGACCTACATCAAGGGCGACCGTCTGCGTCAAGATCAACTGAATAACGCCGACATGGTGTCGAGTAGCATCATTCAATTGGATCGCGAGCAAATCGTTTCCCTCGACCACAAGAAAAAGACCTATTCGGTGATGACCTTCGCCGAAATGAAAGCACAGATGGAAAAAGCGATGGCGTCGCTGAAATCCCCGCCGAAGAGCCAGCCGCCTTCCAAAGCAGATCCTGAGAAGCCCGACGTGAAGGTGGAGCCCAAGATCAACGTGAAAGACACAGGCGAAACCAAGGTGATCAATGGTTTCAATACGCGCAAGGTGATCTTGACCATTGAGATTGAAGGAGAGGACCAAAAAACGAAGGACAAGGGAGCAATGGGTGCTGATACCGAGCTCTGGCTAACAAAGGATATTTCCGGATTCGACGAACAGAACAAGTTCTATGCAAAGTACGCCCAGAAAATGGCTTCGCCAGAGTTGGTCAAAGCGGTGAAACCGTCTCCGGGCATGGGACAGAATCCGCAAACGGCTGAGTCTATGGCGGCGATGCGCAAGAAAATGGAGGGACTGGACGGAGTTCCAATACTGACGATCATGTCATTCAACCTGTCTGGAACACCCTCAGCCGAGACCAAAGAGCAATCCAACTCCCGTCAGACGCCGACGAAGAAGGAAGAAGAGCAACCTGAGAACGTGGGTGCGGCTATTGGCAAAGCCTTGGGAGGGTTTGGAGGCTTTGGCGGATTTGGCAAGAAAAAGAAGAAAGAAGAGCCGGCACCACCTGCTCAGACATCGCAACCTTCAACAAATTCAGAGGAAAAAGTAAGTGCCACTCTGATGACAACGACGACTGAACTGAAAGACTTCTCAACATCGGCAGTCGACGGCGGTCTGTTTGAAGTGCCTGCTGGATATAAACTGAAGGAGCGGGAGTAAAGCATCTCCACCCTTTGAAACCAAGTACGGTGGGAAACGCTGGCGTGGCCGACCGAAGCCAGCCGCAAGACTCCCAGGCCTCTGTTAGGGCAGACTTTGTTCTAAAATTAGGAAACCTCGGATGTTTGTCTTGCGTCTCTATTACAAAACCATAGTCAGGTGAAAGGAAGGATCTATGAATGAAGTGAACCGTCGTTATTTTCTGATGTCTTCGGGCTTGGCTGCCGCAGCCCCACTGGCAGGTCGGGCCTCCTCGTTAAACGGTGCCAACAATCGTGTTCGCGTCGCCGTGATCGGCATCAAGGGGCGCGGTGGTGAGCACATTCGCGGCTTTTCCGCCCTGAGCAAAGACAACGTCGAATTGGCGGCGCTTTGCGACGTGGACGAGAGCGTGCTCAACCAGCGAGTTTCGCAGGTAGAACAGAAGTCAGGGAAAAAGCCTGTTGCTTTCACCGACATGCGCAAGGTGTTTGAGGATAAGTCAATCGACGCCGTTTCGTTTGCGACGCCAAACCATTGGCACGCTCTGGGAACCATCTGGGCCTGCCAGGCTGGGAAAGACGTGTATGTCGAAAAACCGGCATGCCACAACATCTTCGAAGGCCGCCAGATGGTGGAGGCTGCTCGCAAATACAACCGGATCGTCCAACACGGAACGCAGATTCGCAGCAGCCCAGCCATCAAAGAAGCCATGCAGATGCTGCGTGATGGCGTGATCGGCGACGTCTACATGGCCAAAGGGTTGTGTTACAAACGGCGTGACACCATAGGAAAAGCGGTCGAAGAAAGGGTTCCTGAGGGTGTGCACTACGATCTGTGGACCGGTCCTGCGCCGGCTCGCCCGTTCACGAAGAACCGTTTCCACTATCAGTGGCATTGGCAGTGGACCTATGGCAATGGCGACATCGGCAACCAGGGCGTGCATCAACTGGATGTGGCTCGCTGGGGTCTCGGTGTCAGTCTGCCCTCCAAGGTCCAGTCAATGGGTGGACACTTCATGTTCGATGACGACCAGGAAACCCCGAACACCCAAGTCACTGCTTTCATGTACCCAGCCGAGAAGAAGCTTCTGACATTCGAAGTGCGCCATTGGGACACGCCGGTTGAAGGCACCGACTTGAAGGTCGGCGTTTTGTTCCTTGGGTCGAAGGGCTACATGGAAATCCCCAGCTATGGCCAGTATCGGATATTCCTCGGAAAGGAAGCCAAGCCCGCTGGATCGCGGAAGGAAGATGGCGATCACTTTGCTAATTTCGTCGATGCCATTCGTCAGCGGAAGCCTGAGATTTTGAATGCCCACATCGAGGAAGGCCACCGCTCCACCGCTCTGGCCCACTTGGCCAACATTTCCTACCGCCTGGGCCGGACTCTCACCTTTGATCCGAAAACCGAGACGTTCCCCGGCGACAAGGAAGCCAACAGCCACCTGGGACGGAAGTATCGCAGCCCGTATGTCGTTCCTGAGAAGGTGTAAGCCCGCTGCTCTTCACTCCCTACCCAAACAACAACGCAGACCTCCGCAGTTCGGAGGTCTGCACTTTTCTCACGTGGCCCGAGGGCGGTCGGGAGAGATTTGTGCGTAGATCCAAATGAGTCCAGATCTGTTTCCCTTAGTCGATTCCTACGAAAGGATTGGTCCACTTCGCTCGTGACTCTCCGTCCTGGTCATACGTTCGAAAATCGCTATCGACCAGCACGGTCACGTGGCAATCGGCTCGTAGTGCTTGGCGCATTTCTTGCGCTTCCATTCGCGCTGCTGGCGCGGCCTAAGGATGGAGATCAAAATGGACGGCCGGACATCGATCGCCGGGCTCGCCCTTCTGTGCGTGCTTACCGGATCGATACTCCGCCTGCGATTGACGGCTTGGTGACCGAGGCAATCTGGACAACGATGGAGCCGGCTGGCAGCTTCGTCCAGCAGGAGCCCAACAACGGCGAACCCTCCACAGAACAAACGGAAGTCCGCATTGCTTTCGATGACGACAACCTCTACCTGGGTGTGATCTGTCTGGACAGCCAGCCGGACAACATCGTGGTGACGCAGAACCGGCGCGATGCCAGCCTGGAAAACACAGACTCGGTCGAAATCTTGTTTGACACGTTTAACGACAAGCAGAATGGTTTCGTTTTTGGCACCAGTCCCACAGGTATTGAATACGATGCTCAGGTAACAAAGGCCGGACAAGGTCGGGGCGGAGCCGGCAATCCGGCGCGGGCGGGTGGTGCCGGCACAACGGGTGGCGCACAACGAGGCGGGGCTGCGGCTGTGAACATCAACTGGGACGCTGTCTGGACGGTGCGCTCGCAGATCAGCGCGCGCGGTTGGGAATCAGAGTTCAAGATTCCCCTGCGAACGCTCCGTTACAATCCTGGCGACGATGTCGCTTGGGGCTTGAACATCAAGCGGAATCTCCGGCGGCACAACGAACAATCGTTCTGGTCACCGCTGTCCCGTGCTTACACCATCACGCAAGTCGAAATGGCGGGCCAACTGGAGCACTTGAGCCTCAAGCCTCATCGCAATCTCAAGTTGCTGCCTTACGTACTGGGAGGGGTGAAGCAGGATTTCACCCGCCTGACCGACCGCACCGATCCGCAGCACACGGCCGGGATCGACCTGAAATACGGGGTAACCAACAGCCTGACGCTGGATGGCACGATCAATACCGACTTTGCGCAGGTTGAAGTGGACGACGAACAGATCAACCTGACGCGGTTTGACCTGTTCTTTCCCGAAAAGCGCCCGTTCTTTTTGGAGAACTCAGGCTTCTTTGATTTCGGTTCGCCGCAGGAAACCGAAATATTCTTCTCGCGGCGTATCGGCATCGATGAGTCAGGGGCGCAAGTGCCTATCAATGCGGGAGCGCGGCTTTCAGGAAAGGTCGGCAAATACAGTCTGGGATTGCTAAATGTCCAAACGCGGCGTGTAGATGACATTGCGCCGGCCAACAACTTCAGCGTGGCTCGCGTGAGCCGCGAGTTTGGCCGACGCAGCTCACTCGGAGGTATTGCCGTGGCGCGGCAATCAACTTCTTCACGCGCTGATTTGCCCGACGCCTCCACCAACAGCACCTTTGGCCTGGACCTCAACCTTGGCCTGGGCCCGTACGCCAATGTGTTTAGCTATTTTGCCAAGTCGTTTACGGCGGGACGCAGCTCATCGAGCAACCAGGCCGGAGCCACGACCCTGGCGTATGATGATCGACACAACCGGATTGACGCGGCTTACTCCGAAGTCGGACATAACTTCAATCCAGAAGTGGGCTTCGTCAGGCGCTATGGATTCCGAAAACCCTCGTTTGGCTATCGTTATACCTTCACGCCGGAGGGCAAGCATCTGCGCAGCATCTTTCCCCATTTCCAGTGGAATCGCTGGTACACGATTCCGATCGCCGGCCGCCCCACGGGCCAGGAATCTGGCTTTGAGCACTACCATTTGGATTCGCGTTGGCAGAACGGCTCGCAGTATGGAATTTCTTTCAATCGAAACTTCGAGCGGATCGACAAGCCGTTTGAGATTTTCCCGGGCATCAACATTCAACCAGGTGCCTACCAGTACAACGAGACCGTCGTCAATTTGTCCACCGATCCCAGCGCCGTTTTTTTTGCATCAGGCAACACGGCGATCGGTGATTTCTACGGCGGTACGATTCGCACCGTGAACGCCAACGGCGGTTACCGGATTGGGTACGATTTCACCTTCACTGGAAGCTATGTGCGCAATTGGATTCGATTGCCAGAAGGCAACTTCAATACCGACTTGGTGGGTTGGCGCTTCAACTGGGCCCTTTCATCGAAGAGCTATTTTCAATCATTCGTTCAGTACAACAGCCGCACCAACCAAGTGGGCCTGAATCTTCGACTTGGCCTTCTCGCCACGTCGAGCACCGGCCTTTTCGTTGTGTACAATTCCCGTGTCGCGACGATCGACTATACGGATCCCCACGAACAGGTTGACCGTCGCACGATGAATCGCGCCTTTTTTGTGAAGTACAACTACCTGTTCGATTTTTGATAATTTAGAGCTCCGCCTTCAGGCAACGGGTTGTCGAAAGACAACAGGGTTAAGGATCAAAACAAACTGAAGCTTGAACTCTAAACTGACGGGTTCAAACCATGAGGTGCTGAGATGAATACCCCAGCCAAAGTTCTGATTGTTCTTGGCGTTCTGCTGCTGATTCCCTTGGCAATCGTCCAAGCCGGTTCCTTCAAGACCAATGCCGGGCTTCAGCTCTACAGCCTGCGCGACGACTTCAAGAAAGATGTACCCGGAACACTGAAGAAGGTGCAAAGCTTCGGAATTCGCTTGGTGGAACTGGCGGGAACATATGATTTGGCTCCTGACAAGTTCAGGGGCTTGTTGGCTGCTCACAATCTGCAGCCTGTCAGCAGTCATTTTTCTTACGACCGTTTCCGCGACGATCCGGAGGGAGTTGCGCGCGAAGCCAAGGCTCTAGGTGTTCAATACGCGGGCTGTGCCTGGATCACCCATACAGGTACGTTCGATGAGAAGCAATGCCGGGGCGCGATTGAGGTGTTCAACCGGGCGGGCGCCATTCTGGCGAAGCAAGGTTTGAAGTTCTTCTATCACACGCATGGATACGAATTTCAGCCCCATGGCCAGGGCACTTTGTTTGACCTGCTTATGGCAGAAACGAAGCCAGAGCATGTCTCTTACGAAATGGATGTTTTCTGGGTAGTGCATCCAGGCCAGGATCCCGTGAAGCTACTGGCGAAGTATGGCAAGCGCTGGGAACTGATGCATGTGAAGGACATGAAGAAAGGCGTTAAGACGGGAGATCTGACTGGAAAGTCCGACGTCAGCAACGACGTGACACTAGGAACGGGCCAGATGAACTGGCCGGCGATTCTCCACGCCGCAGAGAAGGCTGGTGTGAAGTACTACTTCATCGAAGATGAGTCACCAACAGCCGCACAACAGATCCCGCAAAGCCTGAAATTCCTGAAGCAAGTGAAGTGGTGAAAGTCCCCTTATCAAAGGGGCAAAGCCCGAAGGCCTTGGGGGTTTTGTCTTGGCAGGTTCCTAAACCCTCGACACGACAACCCCGCGCGGTTTCTGCGAACCCTCACCCCCGAAGAAAGATCCCCTCCCAAGAGGGGACTAAGTGCTTACCCACATCACGCCGCACTCCCCACCGGTGTGAGTGCTCCCTTGGCAAATGGGGGACTTTTTCTTGACAGACATTCCCTTCCCGATAGAATCCACAGCATAGTCAAAGTCACCTTGCGGAGATTCTCTTGAGATGCCTTCTCATCTGACTCGCCGGATGTTTCTCCAATCGGCTGGTTCCTTGACGGCCGCGTCTGCCTTGGACTTGCAGGCAGCGACGCCGCCGCGCGAACTCAAAATTGCTCACACCACGCAAACGCGCAGCGTCTGTCCCTATTGTGCGGTAGGTTGCAGCGTCATCATCCACACGTTGGGTGACAAGGCGCGCAATGTGACTCCGACGGTCGTCCACGTGGAAGGCGATCCCGACAGCCCCATTAATAGAGGCACCCTTTGCTCCAAGGGGATCGGGCTGAAAGAATTCATCGTCAACGACCAGCGACTCACTCGGCCACTCTATCGCGCTCCAGGCACAACGGAATGGACAGCCATCTCCTGGGACGAAGCTTTCGAGCGCATGGCACGGCTGATCAAGCAGACGCGGGACCGCGGCTTCGAGGCCGAAGATGCCGAAGGACGGCAGGTAAACCGCCTGACGAATGTTGGCTTGATTGGCGGTTGCACCGACACGAATGAAATCAACTTTCTCCTTTCAAAGTTTCGTTTTGGCCTTGGGATTCTTGCCTACGAAAATCAGGCGCGGCTTTGACATGGCCCCACGGTGGCCAGTTTGGCCGCCACTTTCGGACGGGGCGCAATGACCAACGGTTGGACCGACGTTGCCAACACCGATGTGGTGCTGGTGATGGGTGGAAATCCGGCCGAGAATCATCCTGTCGGCTTCCGCTTCGTCATGGAAGCTAAACGCAATCGCAAAGCCAAGCTAGTCTGCATCGATCCGCGCTTCAATCGAACGGCGGCGCTTTCTGACTGCTACGTCCCTATCCGCGCCGGCAGCGACATCGCCTACTTGGGTGGCCTCATTCATTACACACTCAGCCGCAGGCTGCACCATGCCGACTATGTACGGCTTCATACCAATGCTTCCTTCCTGATTCAAGAAGGCTTTGATTTCAGTGAGGGGCATTTCTCCGGCTGGGACTCGGAGAAAAAAGCCTACGACAAGTCCAGTTGGCAGTACGAACTGGATTTCAAAGGCTACGGCAAGGTGGATCCAACGCTTGAACACCCGCGCTCCGTTTTCCAGCTGATGCAGAAACACTATTCCCGCTACACGCCCGAGCAAGTGGCGTCCATCTGTGGCTGTTCGGTCGAAGACTTCACACGCTCGGCAGAGATTATCTGCTCAACTGGAAAACCGGATCGCTGCGGCACGATCCTCTACGCGCTCGGCTGGACGCAACACAGCCATTCCGTTCAATTGATCCACACCGCCGCGATGCTGCAATTGCTGCTCGGAAACATCGGCGTTCCGGGCGGGGGCGTCAACGCTCAGCGGGGTCACTCCAACATTCAGGGCGCCACCGATATGGGCGGATGGGACACATTGCCGGGATACCTGAAAGTCCCCCAGGCACAGCAGACTTCGCTGCAGGCTTATCTAAAGGACGCAACGCCCAAACCGCTACGGCCCAACGCGATGAACTATTGGTCCAATGCGCCCAAGTTCATGGCGAGCTTGCTGAAGTCTTACTACGGCGATCACGCAACCAAGGAGAACGACTTCGGCTATCACTATCTGCCTAAGATTGGTCCCTCCGACAACCATAGCTGGGGCTACCTGTTCGACAAGATGTACGCGGGACAAATGGAGGGTCTCATCTCATTCGGCATGAACCCGGTGGCTAACGGTCCCAATTCTCTGAAGATGATCAAGGCACTCGGCAAGCTGAAGTGGCTGATCGTGGCCGAAAATTTTGAGACCGAGACTGCCGCTTTTTGGAATGCCCAGAAACTCGCTGCCAAGGAGTATCCCGCGGTCGAGGATCCCACTCGCGTATTCACGGAAGTTTTTCTGCTGCCGGCGGCTTGCTTTGCCGAGAAGGACGGCGCGTTCGTCAATTCTTCCCGGTGGGTGCAATGGAAGCACGCGGCGCTGGATCCGCCTGGGCTGGCTAAGCGGGATCAGGAGATCATTGCCGCTCTGTTCCTGAAGCTGCGCGCACTCTATCAAAAGGAAGGTGGAGCATCGCCAGAGCCCGTACTCAAGATGAGCTGGAACTACGCGAATCTAGCCAGCCCGTCGCTGGAAGAAGTGGCAAAGGAAATCAATGGCCGCGAGGTAGCCACTGCGCGCCAAGTTTCCAGCTTCGCCGAGTTGAAGGATGACGGCTCGACGCTTTGCGGCAACTGGCTTTATTCCGGCAGCTTCACAGAAGCCGGTAACATGATGGCGCGCCGGGGTCAGGAAGATCCGACCGGGCTGGGTTTCTTCCCGGGCTGGAGCTGGAACTGGCCCGCCAACCGCCGCGTGCTGTACAACCGCGCTTCTGCCGACGGCGAAGGGAAACCTTGGGACCCGACCCGCTCGGGAATCCGTTGGGATGGAAAGAAGTGGGTGGGTGATGTCCCTGACACAAAGGCCGATGCACCGCCCGACAACTTCGGCGCGTTTATCATGCTGCGTGAAGGCGTGGCCAAGCTCTTCGCGCCTGACTTTGCCGAGGGCCCGTTTCCCGAACACTATGAACCCGCCGAGTCTCCAGTGGAGAATGCGTTGCACCCAAAGGTCAGCGGCAACCCGCTGGCAAAGATCTTCCACAGCGACCTGGACCCGCTGGGCACTTCCAAAGATTATCCCTACGTGGCGCTTACCTATCGCCTGACCGAGCACTTCCACTACTGGACCAAACACGTCAAATCAAGTTCAGCGTTGCAGCCGAGTTTCTTTGTGGAGTTACCGGAAGAGCTGGCTCGTGAGAAAGGCATCGAGAGCGGCAGCCGCGTACGCGTGCGCTCAGCGCGTGGAGCAGTCGAAGGGCAAGCTTTGGTGACGCGCCGGGTCCGCCCTCTGAAAGTAAATGGCCGGACGGTGTACCAGGTCGGTCTACCGATTCATTGGGGATTTGTCGGCCGAGTGAAGGGGCCACTCATCAACAACCTAAGCCCTTCGGTGCTCGATCCCAATTCTGGCACGCCAGAGTACAAGGGTTTCTTGGTGAATGTGGAGAAAGTGTAGCAGTGACGACACAACGTCGAAACACTGACGCGCTGGGCTCGACAAGCAACTCCCCCTTAACAAAGGGGGCAGAGGCTGGAAGGCCTCGGGGGTTGTCTGTGCCATGGAGCTGCACCAATGACAACCCCCGCAGGCTGGCGCCTGCCTCCCCCTTTCTTAAGGGGGAATGTCCGAGCGGATCGCAAGTGTTGAAGCCTACAATTCCATGAGCATCCCTCACACCGTCGCAAAACTCATCGACACCTCCTCCTGCATTGGCTGCAAGGCCTGCGAGGTCGCCTGCCAGGAGTGGAATGACCAGGAGTTCACCCTTGGCACAGGCGGTTCCTACCAAACGCAGCCCGATCTCGCCCACAATTTCTGGAACCTGATCAAATTCAACGAAACCGAGCACGATGGACAAATGGCCTGGAACATGGCCAAGTACCAATGCATGCATTGCGTCGACCCTGGCTGTCTGCGCGCCTGCCCCGCTCCCGGCGCGATTGTCGTATTGCCCAACGGCACAGTCGACTTCAACCACGAAAACTGCATCGGCTGCGGCTATTGCATTACCGGATGTCCGTTCGATGTGCCCCGCTTGAGCCCGAAGTCATCGAAGGTTTACAAGTGCACCCTCTGCTCGGACCGGACGGCAGTTGGTTTGGAGCCGGCCTGTATCAAGGCTTGTCCGACCCATTGCCTGAGTTTCGGAAAGCGCGAAGATCTGCTCGACGAAGCCGAACGCAGATCCCAGCAACTGCGTGCCGATGGGTTCCAGCAGGCCGGTGTCTACAATCCTGCCGGGGTGGGCGGTACGAACGTTATCTACGTCCTCGCTCACGCCGACCGGCCCGAAGCGTATGGGCTGCCTCGAGACCCACAAATCCCCTGGTCCGTCTGGTTCTGGAAGGGCCCCCTGAAGTGGCTGGGCAATCTGGTGCTGGTGGGAGGCATTCTGGGAGCATTCCTTCACTATGTGCGTTACGGCCCGCGGAGAGTTCATGATGATGAAGAGTGAGGAGCGAGTGCCACGCTTCAGCTTTGAGGAACGAGCCATTCATTGGTGCGCGGCGCTCAGTTTTCTCTACGCTGCTTTGACAGGTTTGGCGCTCTGGTCGCCACGGCTCTTCTGGCTGGCTTCGATCTTTGGCGGGGGGAATACGGTACGCGGTTGGCATCCCTGGGGCGGACTGATCTTCTCGCTTACTCTCGGCTTCATGTTTCGCAACTGGGCAGCACAGATGCGGCTGGATGCAGATGACCGGGCGTGGCTGCGGCAGGCGCATCGCTATGCTGTGCATGACGAAGAGGGACTGCCTGAGGCCGGGCGCTTTAACGCTGGGCAAAAGATGCTCTTCTGGACTCAGTCCGTCTCCACACTGTTTCTGTTTCTCAGCGGTCTGGTTCTCTGGTTTCCCGAAACCATGCCTCGTTCACTACGTTTGGCGGCCATCCTGATTCACCCGATCGCCGCCATCATTTCAATGGGCGGCATCATCGTCCACATTTACATGGGCACCGCCGCAGTTCCAGAAGCCTTTCGCGGCATGATTCAGGGATGGGTCCGGCCAGCCTGGGCAGCATCGCACCATCCCAAATGGTATAGGGAGATCAAGAGAAGGTCTCAGTTGTAGCGCAGTCCGGTGCCATCTGCCGGTCTGCGGCAGGAACTCAAACAAACTAGCAGAACCATTTTTGGAGTGCGGTGGCAAGCAAAGCGCGACACAGCTTTCAGCGCCGGGACGAGCGATCTGCTTGGGCAAGTTCGAACCACAGAAAAAAGCGCCGTCGCCGCTTCGCTCTGCCGGCGCACTCCATAGGATCGCCAGTAACTCCAACCGCCAGGCAGATTGTAACGAAAAACCGCAGACCCACACACCACGCGGGTCTGCGCTACAACTGCGGATTCAACACCGCTTTGACGTACTCACCTGACTGCATCTTCTCAAAACAATTGTTCCAATCGGGCAAGCTGGCAACGCGGCTGATGATGAGGTCGAGGTTGATCTGGCCGGTCGCGATCATGTGAATGACGCGCTCCCAGATGGGCCAGTTGTGGGAAAAACTTCCTTGCACGGTGACTGCTTTCTGAACCATGGGGTCGAGATTGAAGCCCAGCGGCTGAGGTCCCCAACCTACTTTGATGATCTGGCCCGCGGGCCTGACCACCTGCATTGCCAATTGAAATGTTGCCGAAACGCCTGCTGCGTCGATGACGACATCGACACCGTAACCGTCACCCAGATTCTTCACATACTCGACGACGCCCCCGTCCAGTGTGGCATCGGCCCCGAGTTGCTTGGCAACGGCCAGCCTGCCAGCATCAACCGGGAGGCCGCAAACCATGAGGTGCCCCGCTCCGTTCAGCTTCGCCATCAAGGCGCATAACAACCCGATAGGTCCGGGGCCGATGACGAGCACAGAGTCGCCGGGCCGGATGTGGGCATTCATGCAGACTGCGTTGTAAGCAACGCAACAGGGTTCCGTAAGAGCCGCCTTCTCGAAGGGGAGTCGAGCCGGCATTGCGTGCAGGCATCGTTCCGGAACCTTGGCGTAATGCGTCATGGCGCCGTTGACGCCGTAGCCGAAGCCGAGACGGTTGGGATCCAGGTTGTAGAGCCCACGTCGAGTGTAGGGTGAAGACTCATCAATCACGGCTGCGGTCTCGCTGATGACGCGGTCCCCTTCCTTGAAATTCTTCACTCGCTTTCCAGCTTGTTCAATCGTGCCACAGAATTCGTGCCCGAGAATGCAGGGATAATTTACTTTCCAGCTGTGCGTACCATGCCACTGGTGAAGGTCGCTGCCACAAATACTGACGGCTTGGACTTTCAGCAACACGTCCTGTTCACCGATCTCTGGTACCGGGACCTCCCGCAGCTCTACGCTTCCATGTTGAGGCGCGTAGTTCACGAGCCCTGGCATCGTCTTGGCCATTCTTACTGCTCCTTTCCAACCGGCACATCGCCATAAGCGTGTACGCGTTCACAAATCTGTCGCAAAGCGGCTTCGACATTGCCGCCGGCAGTGCGAAATGCCTTGGCATCGATAGCCAGCGGCGCTCCAATCACAACCAGCGGTGCGCCGTAGGCCGGCGTCTCAATTGCCTGTTCGATGGTAAGTCCACCTACTGCTTGCACGGGAACGCTTACGGCGCGCACCACATCACGCAATTGGTCGAGTGGGCTGGGATACGGTTTGCCCTGTTCCTTCAGCACAGTTCGTAAATCATAAGCAATGTGATGAATCACATAATCGCAACCGGCATCCTCCAGCAACTTGGCGCCTGCAACCATGTCGGACATGCCGAGATTGTCACCCATGACTTTGACGCCAAGATCCTTCCCCGCCCGCGCTACCAGTTCGACAGTTTCACGATGAGCCTGCCCCATGACCACCACGAGATTCGCTCCGGCTTTGGCCATCAGCTCGGCCTCCAACCAGCCCCCGTCCATCGTCTTGAGATCAGCCACAATCGGAGTCTTCGGAAACTCGGCACGTAACGCGCGGACGCCATTCATGCCTTCCGCAATGATAAGGGGCGTCCCGGCCTCCAGCCAGTCAACGCCGGCACGAATGGCCATGTGGGCTGTCTCAAGGGCTTCGGGGATGCTGGTCAGGTCAAGGGAAATCTGGACGATAGGCTTCATGCAGGCATAAGAAATGGGTGAGAGGACGTCACAATCAGATCAGGCGCTCCCGATGAACGGGATTCAAGATCCACTCAGTGGATATGTCCTGACGCCCCGGCACGCGGATCTGTAAAGCCGGTATTTGGACTGGTGATCGCCTCTCACCCAAGGCTAGAGATTATCAAAATCGCAGCGAGTGTGAAAATAGAAAATCATGAATCTGGGACAGAACAGATCCCGTCATTCCCGCGAAAGCGGGAATCCAGCCCCCCAGTTGGAAAAGCCTAGATTCCGGCTTTCGCCGGAATGACGTAGAACGGCATGATTGCGGATAGGGTTCAACACATCTCACTTCATTGCCTTCAGAATCTCCAGACACTCAATCATCGCACGACCGTTGTGGTAGCCGGCCTTCCAGATTTGCGCTTTATCACCCAGGGCCTTTCCCTCAGGCGTGATGGTAGCGTGCCACTCGCCGTTTTCCCAATCGGTCTGGTACTTGTCGATGAAGTCATAGGTTTTCTCGAACACCTCAAGGTACCTGGCATCGCTGGTGAGCCGGTGCATATACAACGCGCTCACGACCGCTTCCGCTTCCACCCACCAGACCTTGCTGCGCCGGTCGGCTGGTTTGTTGAAGGCGCCACTGTCATAGAAACCACCCTTGTCCTCGTCGTAGCCGTGGCGCAGAGAGTAGTCGAACAGCGCGCGATAGAGATCCAGAAAGGGGTGATTGGAAATTCCTGCGGCGTCGCAAGCATCGACTAGCAGCCAGATGTTTTCCAGGTCATGGCCGTACGAAACCCGCGCAAATTCTCCTTCCAGCCGAGGCGTCCAGTCGCGCTCGTACTTGTCGGTGCAGGCCCCTAATCCTTTGCGCACAACTGCGTTGCTCTCAATGTCAATTAGCTCCAGCAAGCGTTCTCGCGCCAGAGGCAGTTTGCTGGCACGGTAGAATGTTGTGACCGCTTCCAACAGGTGGAGATGCGTGTTCATCAGCTTCAGAGCCGAAGTTCCTCCTCCCATGTAGGATGTCTCGTTAGCTGGCGCGGGCGTCCAATCCTCGTTGAAGAACTCGATGTAGCCGGCATAGTTCTTATCGTGAGATTTGCTTTCAAGTATGTTGAAAAGACGGATGGCAAGCTCCAACACATCCTTCTTCTTGCTTGCGAGGTAGTACTCAGAAAGCGCGTAAAGCCCGAAGGCTTGCCCATAGAGGTGCTTTCGTGGTTTCAGTTTCTGATTGCCGCTGGCATCCACTTCCCAATAGAAGCCACCGTTCTTCGCGTCCCACATCTTTTCCTTTAAGAAGCGATAACCATGCTCTGCAGCCTGCAGGTGTTCGGGTCCACCATAGCCCGCCCGCACGAACCGCGAAAACAGCCAGACGGTGCGGGCTTGAGTCACAATCATCTTTGTTCCGGGTCCTTTAGGCTCGCCCTTCGGCCCAAAGTTGATAGTGTACCCGCCGTTCGTGCGATCGAGGCTCTTTGAAAGCCAGAAGGCAATAATGTTTTCCTTCAGGTTTCTTTCCAGCTTAGGAATGTAACTTTTGAGGCCTGGGTGTGCCTGGGATAGCAACGGCGATTGAAGAGCCGAAGCCAGGAACAGAAGTCCGATTGCCGGGACCAACCTGTGTCGCTTCATTGTGAATGGACCTCGTTGCGCAAGGACGACAGCTGCGAATCTCAATGGCCATGCTAGAAGAAAGACGTGGGGTGCGCCGCCTAGCAAGCTCACAATCCTTCCACCGAATCGATGCGCCACAAAGCGGCACGTCCTACAGCCTGAATTCACTCCGTTTGCGTGGCGTGGGAGCCGGCCTCTGGACGGCGATCTTCACAGACAAGGATCAAGGAAGCCCCGCCGAGAGCACATCTTGGCTCTCGCAGGGGCAGGAGATCGAAGGCCAACCTACTTGGCGTGTCAGGGTACGGCATGCCACCTGTGTCGCCGTCCGGAGGCCGGCTCCCACGTTTAAGACTTTCTCTGGCTCAACTCGTGTACCGCGTCGACAAGTGCCAAGACATTGTCCACAGGCGTCTCAGGAAGTATGCCGTGGCCGAGATTGAAGATGTATCCAGGTCGTCCAGCCGCTTTCTGAAGAAGTCGCAAGGCCCGGGCTCGAATCGTGGATGGATCGGCAAATAGGATCAGCGGATCGAGATTCCCCTGAATACCTTTATCGAATCCAACACGCGACCAAGCTTCTCCGAGATCCACTCGCCAGTCCACGCCGATGACGTGACCACCAGCCTCGCTCACAATTTCCAGATAACTGCTTGTTCCCGTGGAGAAGTTGATTACGGGAATTCCTGGTTTCACTCCTGCAATCACTTGGCTGGTATAGGGCAGCACGAACTCTCGGTAGTCGTCCGGACTGAGGCAGCCTACCCAACTGTCGAACAGCTGCACCGCCTGTGCGCCGGCGGCTATCTGGCCGTTGAGATACTTCACCAGACTGCGAGCGATGCTCGACATCATCGAATGCCATGCCGCAGGCTCGCTATACATGAGAGCCTTTGTGTGCCGGTAGTTCTTCGACGCGCCGCCTTCGACAATGTAGGACGCCAAGGTGAAGGGTGCGCCGGCAAAGCCAATCAAAGGGATGTCGGGACGAAGGCCGGCCCGAGCCTTGCGAACGGCATCAAACACATAACTCAGTGACTCTTGAGGTTCCACTTCACGCAATCGGCTCACATCCGCATGAGTTCGAATCATGCCGTCGATCGAGGGCCCGTCTCCCTTTTCGAATCGCAGTCCCAAACCCAGAGGCTCCACAATCAGCAGAATGTCGGCAAAGATAATTGCCGCGTCCACGCCGAGGCGGTGCGCTGCTGTCACGGTGACCTCTGCAGCCAGGTCCGAGTTCTTGCAAAGCTCGAGAAACGAGTTTTTAGCCCTGATTTCCCGATACTCCGGCATGTACCGCCCTGCCTGGCGCATGAGCCAGATCGGCGTGAACGCAGTCGGCAATCGCCGGCAGGCGCGCATAAAGGCGCTTGCCTCCAGCTTGTCCCAACTGGTTGCCGCAACAGACTGCTCCACATCAAGAGCCGATGTCCCAACCGGAGCTGCTTTCTTCTGAGCTAGCAGTTGTTGTGCGCGTTCTGCCGCCTCGGCAACCAGCTGCCCCATCTTTGGATGTTGCGGCTCCAGATCGACGACGAGTCCCGTATCGCGCAGCGCCTGGCTGCACAGCGGACCCACCGAACCCACAACCGTATCCGACAGTGCGTTTCTCAACGGATCGACGACCCCCATCTGCGCCGCTACCTGAAATAGATGAGAAACCTGCATCGCATTTGTAAACAAGGCCACCTGACAATCGCCGCTAATCAATCTCTGAATTGCCTGCTCCAACGGTCTGGTGTCGTTCGGCAGCGCCCAACGATACACAGGGACCTGCAGAACGTGCGCCCCGCGCTTCTTGAGCTCCTGAAGCAGTTCGCTGTTAGGCACTCCATACTCCTGGACGGCGACCGCCAGCCCTCCCACGTCGGGGCAACGATCACTTGCGTCCATGGTCTCCAACAGCTCGCGCCAAGTATTCGGTTCTGGAACAGTCACGCTGATTGGGACACCGAAACTTCGCAGCGCAGATACTGGCTTTGGCCCCCGGGCAACAACCGCGACCTGACCCAGGCGTTCAACCAGCTGCGCTCGCGAATACCGGGTCTCAAGCACCTCAAAGAGTGCACGAGTTCCTACTCCCGTCAGGAAAATCACCACCGGAATCTCGCCACGAAACAAGCGTTCCGCAAATCCGAAAGCGCTCACGTTCTGCCCCAACGGGACCTCAGCCATCGAAGGCGCGACCAGCGGTTCCCCGCCATGGCTCGCTATGAGCTTTGCCATCTCCTGGGCGAACCGGGTTTCAAAGGCCACTACGCGAAAGCCCCCGAATCCCTTGGCTGCGGAGATGGTTTGTATCGCTCCGTCCTCCCTGGTCATTCCGGCCTCCGTCCGTGCAGTCGATCTGCTCGGTGACGATAGCAGAAGCCCGAGCCTATTGGCTATGGATCATCTGCGATGAACTCCGCGGAAGTGGAGCGGCGTCGAATCAAGTCGCGAACTGGAGATCCGGACGCGTGAAAGTCGAAGGGATGTTGTCATCACACCGGCTTACCTGCCCTTGGGAATTTCGCACTGGGCATCTGCAGACTCTACTCTTCACCTCGGCGACCTGAAGCCCATCGGGTTCCAGGCCATTCCGCCGAAACGCCTTGACGCTTTCTGGAATCCACTGTAACATCCTGGCCTCTGAAGAGCTGAAAACCCTTGTTGGATCTGGGTTTCGGCTGCCCTCGACTCTTCTCGTCCTTCTACATTCTATGAACGAGCGTTACGATCCGACGCAGTTTGAGACGAAGTGGGCCGAACGCTGGGAGGCGGATCACCTTTATCGGACGGACTCGGCCGACCAGCGTCCCAAGGCCTACATACTCGACTTCTTTCCTTACCCGTCTGGTGATGGCTTGAGCGTGGGCCACTGCCGCAATTATGTGCCCACGGATGTGTTGAGCCGCTACTATCGGATGCATGGCTACAACGTGCTTCACCCCATGGGATGGGATGCCTTCGGATTGCCTGCGGAAAATGCTGCGATCGAGCGGAAGACCAATCCAGCCAAGTTGATCGCGCAATTCTCAGCAAACTACAAGCGCCAGTTTCATCTGATTGGTATTTCCTTCGACTGGACGCGGGAGATCAACTCTTCCACACCGGGGTATTACCGATGGACGCAGTGGATTTTCCTACAACTCTACAATTCCTGGTATGACGTGCGACAGAACTCCGCGCGACCCATTGCGGCGCTGGAGGCTGAGCTGGCGGAGAAAGGAAGCGTCGGCATTGCTGGTGCGCCGCCCATGACGGCAAAGCAATGGCGATCGCTCAACACACGTCAACGCAAGGATTACCTGAGCAATTTCCGACTGGCTTACCGTGCTGCTTCCACGGTGAACTGGGATCCGGTGGAAAAGACCGTGCTCGCGAACGAAGAAGTGATCGACGGGAGGGGATGGCGAAGCGGGGCCCTGGTCGAAAAGAAGGCACTCATGCAGTGGTTCTTTCGCATCACTGCCTATGCCGACCGTCTGCTGGCCGATCTGCAGGGACTTGATTGGCCCGAAAACATCAAACTGATGCAGGCCAACTGGATCGGTCGCAGTGAAGGGGCTGAGGTGATCTTCGACACACCTGCGGGCGGCTTGCGTATTTTCACAACGCGTCCAGATACGTTGTGGGGTGCCACCTTCATGGTTCTTTCTCCGGAGCATCCGTTTGTTCCGCTGCTGACATCCGCAGAACGACAGTCCGACGTACAAGCGTATGTCGCTGAGGCACGGAAGAAGAGCGACATCGACCGCACCGCCGAAGGCAAAGAAAAAACCGGCGTCTTTACGGGAGCCCGGGCCACGAATCCAGTCAATGGCGAAGAGATTCCGATCTGGATAGCCGACTATGTCTTAATGGGCTATGGCACCGGTGCCATCATGGCAGTTCCGGCACACGACCAGCGAGACTTTGAATTTGCACGCAAATTCGATCTTCCCATCCGTGTGGTGATTCAGCCTGAATCGAAGGAATCGCTGAACGCAGAAGACATGACCGGAGCCTGGCCTGGCGAAGGGCGGATGGTGAATTCCGGCTCCTTTGATGGTACACCGACCGATGTTTCGGTGGCCAAGGTCACCGAATGGCTGGCAGGATCAGCTAAAGGAAGCAGACGGATCAACTACAAGCTACGCGATTGGGGCATCAGCCGTCAGCGCTATTGGGGCACGCCGATTCCAATTATTCATACCGCCGATGGCGAGGAACCTGCGGAACTACCGGTCACGTTGCCCGACGTCCAGCATTATGAACCCACCGACACCGGAGAATCGCCACTGGCTGCGATTCCGGACTTCGTCAATACGCCGAGAGGTAAGCGCGAAACCGACACGATGGGGACGTTTGCGTGTTCCGCGTGGTACTACCTGCGATTTGCCGATCCGCACAACAGTGAGGCTGCATTTGACAAAGAACAGGTTGCTTATTGGCTGCCCGTGGATATGTATGTAGGGGGCGCCGAACATGCGGTGATGCATCTGTTGTATGCGAGGTTCTGGACCAAAGCACTGCACGACTTGGGATTTGTCCCGTTTGTTGAGCCATTCAAACGACTGCGAAACCAGGGAATGATTCTGGCGCCGGACGGCAAAGAGAAGATGTCCAAGAGCAAAGGCAACGTCATCACGCCCGATGAAACCGTGGCTGAGTGGGGTGCCGACGCCCTGCGTGCTTACGAAATGTTCATCAGCGATTTTGAAATGGCCACGCCTTGGAACTCTAACGGACTGGCAGGAACGCACCGCTGGCTGCGCCGGGCCTGGGACGTGATCCTGAATCCTGCTCCGCGCCCTTCCGTCGATGCCACAACGGAGCAAGCCGACCGCGACTTGCGGCGCTGGACGCACAAAACCATTCAAAAGGTGTCCAAAGATATCGAAGGATTTCACTTCAACACCGTTATCTCTTCGCTCATGGAATTTACCAACGCGCTATTCGATGCCCAGCGCCAGCCGGTGAGTGATGCTGCGTTTAACGAAGCAATCGACAATCTCTTGCTGATGGTGGCACCGATAGCGCCGTTCATGGCAGAGGAGATTTGGACGCGCAAGGGGCGTCCCTATTCGATTCACCAGGAGACGTGGCCTGGGTTCGATGTCGCCCTTGCTGCTGAGGAATCCATCACCTTGGTTCTGCAGGTGAATGGAAAGGTTCGGGGACGCATCACATTGCCTGTTGGGTTGACTGAAGAACAGGCACGTGGTGTCGCTTTGGAAAACGAAGCCGTGCGGCGCCATCTGGACGGCAAGGCCCCCAGAAAAGTGATCTACGTTCCAGGGAAGCTCGTCAACGTCGTGGTTTGACGAATGTCCGAGCGCCAAAGTGCGAATCTCGACGCGCAGATACAAGTTCCGCAGGACGAAACTGCAGAACCATACCAAGCGATCAATAGTTGACTAATGCAATTTGCGCCTGCGAGGAAACCACACAGAATAAAACTTGTCGAATTTGGTACTTCGACATTCGCACTTCGTACTTCGTGCTTCGTCCTTTGTTTGGTTCTTCTGGCGCTTACGCCGGGTTGTGGTTACCGGCTAGCGGGCAAAGCAACTGCAATTCCTGCCCACATCGATTCAGTCTCCATTCCCATCTTCGATAACAAGACAACCAAATACCGTCTTGAGCAGCGGCTTACATCTGCAGTTGTGGATGAGTTTGTTGCCCGAACACGCTATCGGATTGTTCCAGAGCCGAGCCAGGCGAAGGCGGTGCTTACGGGTGAAGTAATCGAATTCACCTCAACACCCGTCATCTTCGCAGGGGGCGCCGGCGCAACGTTTCTCGTCACAGTTCGCATGCGTGTCCTGATGAAGGACACAACGACAAACAAACTGCTGTTTGAGAATAACAATTTCTACTTTCGCGAAGAGTTCGAAATCAGCCGAGGATCGAAGGAGTTTTTTCCGGAAGAGGGACCAGCGATGGACCGGTTGGCTCGTGAATTCTCTAGAACACTGGTGAGCAGCATTCTGGAAGCGTTTTGAACTCTTGCCATACTCGGACTGAGACAGAGACCGAGCGAGACGCAGATTCCGCAGATGAACGCAGATAGAATTAGACGGTGCTTGAAGAAAGCCAGGTCGTATCGCCAGAAAGGCGTGTACGACCGAAGAAGGAACGACGCCTAAATGATCTAGCCGTTAACTAGGGCTTCGGGTTTCTTTGTCACTCGAACTTCGTCATTGCTCTTTCAGATCTGCGTTCATCTGTGTAATCTGCGTTCTGCCTTGTTCTCCGTGTCTCTTGCCGTCTCGGCTGTGTTCTATGCTAATTCGCTACTCCGATTTTGAAGCCAATCTCGCACGACGGAAGTTTCATGCAAACTACTTTTTGTTTGGCGCGGATCCATTCCTGATTGAACTGGCGGTGAAAGGAATCACGAGGGCCTTGCAGGAAGCAAAGGAAGGGCAGGTTGCGCCAGTCACAGTGGACCTGGACGACACGTCCGTGGAGGAATTCGTAAACAAAGCGCAGAGCCTTTCGATGTTTGCCCCAACACAGTTGCTCGTGGTGAAAGGCGTGATGAAGCTGCGCGAACACCAGGGCAAACGACTCGTTCAGTACTTTTCCAATCCAAACCCGCAAACCATCGCGTTGTTCCTGGCCGGGGATCTGGATAGAGATCAGAAGAAGAAGAAAATTTTCGAAATACTTTCGTCAGGGACTCACGTTATGGAGTTGGCTTCGCTGGCGCCGCGCGAGGTCGCGGCTTGGTTGCAGCATCAAGCCAAAAACCGGGACTGCACGCTGGACCCCGAGGCGATCCAGTTTCTTCTGGACTTGCAGGGAACCGATCTCGGACGGTTGGAACAGGAATTGGAAAAGGCAGTGCTCCACGCAGGTGCCGCGAGGCGCGTTACCTTAGAGGTGGCTGAAGCGGTGTCGGGCTTTGCTGCTGGGCACACGCTATTTGAATTTCTCGACGCAATCGCCGCTCGGAACAAACCTCGGGCACTTGAACTGGTTGAAGAGATATTTTTCACGGGCAAGGAAACCGGGTTGGCATTTTGGTGGTTCGGCCAGCAACTTCGGCAGTGGTTGCAGTTCCGCGAGTTGGCTGGAAAGGCACCTGCCGCAGTAGTTGGAAAACAGGTGGGCGTCTATAATGCGGCCACCGCTCAAAGAATGCAGGAGCAAGCAAAGCGATTCTCACGGCAAAGTCTCTTCCATGCATTGCACGGTCTGGCTCGCGTGGATGACAAGATTAAGAGTACTAGTGTTGACACTCGCTTCACGATGGAGTTGGTAGTCCATGAGCTGACGAACTAAGAGAGTCTCATGGCTTGGAGCTCCGGCTCCGCAACGATTTCTTTTTCGCCTGATTTATCCCTGCTATAGTTCCGCGAGTCTTTAGCCCACTTTCAAACTTCGATCACGATTTGTGGAGGCCTCGATGGCGAAGACCACGTTGAAACAGGAGCTCCTGGCAGAATTTCTGGGCACCTTCGTTCTCATCGTCTTTGGTGTTGGAGTCGTCGCGCAAGTGGTTCTCAGTGGAGGTCAAAACGGTAGCTATCTGTCCATCAATCTGGCTTGGGGATTGGCTGTGGTCATGGGCATCTACGTTGCCGGCGGTGTCACAGGGGCGCATCTGAACCCGGCGGTGACTCTAGCGTTGGCCGCCCGGCGCGGCTTCCCCTGGACGAAAGTTGCCCCTTACTGCCTGGCCCAGACCATGGGCGCCTTTGTGGCTTCCGCAATTGTATTTCTAACCTATCACGACGCCTTACTGGCCTTTGATGGCGGAATGCGGGGCGTCATCGGGGAAAAAGCCACGGCTGGGATATTCGCAACCTATCCGCAGTCCTTTCTTTCCACTGCAGGAGGGTTTGTTGATCAGTTTGTTGGCACCGCATTGCTCGTCCTCGCCATTTTTGCAATCACCGATACCCAAAACCTGGCGCCCGCTGGGAATATGGCCCCGTTGATTATTGGATTGCTGGTTGTCCTGATTGGAATGACCTTTGGATTCAACAGTGGGTATGCCATCAATCCGGCTCGTGATTTGGGACCTCGGCTGTTCACTTTGGTCGGCGGATGGGGACCCCAGGTCTTTGCTGCCGGAAACTATTGGTTTTGGGTTCCTGTGATCGCTCCCTTACTCGGAGGTATTGGAGGCGGCGTGGGTTTATGATTGGCTCGTAGGCGAAGGGCTGAAGCAACGAGCTGCCTGATTGGAAGGCGAGGACTGCGCTTCAGAGGACGAAGCGGCGGAGCGTCCTGTCCCACCGAGCTTCCCCTTTTGCGAAGCTTTCAGGTTGACACATCAATTCGTTTCGATATCTTTAGGCGTTGGTTTCAAGTTGCAGGAATTCGGGGGCCATTCATGGAAAAGAAAAAGTCGCGGTGGCTGGTCTGGGTCATCGTGGCCTCTGCTTCCTTTGTCCTTGCGGTGACGACGACTGTTGCGTTATTGCTCTATGTGTTGCAAGACGAGGGAGATAGCGATTTCAGTTTCAGCAGCAACAAGATCGGCGTCATCGAACTCTCCGGTGTCATTTTTGACTCCAAATCCTGGATCGAGCAGCTGCACCGTTTTGGCGACAACTCATCCATCAAGGCCATTATTCTGCGGATTGATAGTCCCGGTGGTGGCGTGGCCGCTTCTCAGGAGGTTTACAATGAAGTCGTCAGGATTCGCCGCGAGAAGCGCAAACTGATTGTGTCTTCGATCGGCTCGGTGGGAGCTTCTGGAGCCTATTACATTGCGTGTGGCACCGATAAAATCGTGGCCAACGCGGCGTCCATTACAGGGAGCATCGGCGTCATTGCCGAGTGGGTGAACTATGGAGAGTTGCTCAAATGGGCAAAACTCAAGAGTGTGGTGCTCAAGAGCAGCGAGCTCAAGGATGCCGGTTCACCTGTACGTGAGCTAAGTGACGAGGAAAAAAAGTATTTGCAAAACATTATTGATGATATGTACATTCAGTTCGTTCAGGTGGTTGCGGAAGGCCGAAAGTTTGACCTGGAGAAAGCGAAGTCTCTCGCCGATGGCCGGGTTTTCACGGGAAGAGACGCCAGGTCGAAGAAGTTGATTGACGAGGTTGGGGGCCTCCAAGACGCGATTGAGATCACTGCCAAGTTGGCAAAAATAACCGGCGAGCCTCACTTGGTTTATCCAGCCCGTGAACGTAGGGGTTTGCTGGATCTTTTCTTGGGCGACGCGAGCTCTGTATTTCCCATTGGGACTGCATTGCCTGACCAGCGCATTCAGTTCTCTTATCTCTGGAAGTGAACAAGTTACGGCGTCCTGATTGGCCCGATCAGGTCTCCGAATCATGAGGGTTTCTAGTTCCTTTCACCTTTCACACATTCGCCCACAGAAAGCGGCCAAACCATTTCTCCACGACACCCTAAAGGAGTAACTCATGACAAAAGCAGACCTGATTGACGAAGTCTCTAAAGTAACAGAACTCAGCCGCAAGGACTCGGAAGTCATCGTTGAAACACTGTTCGACAGCATCATCAAGGCGCTCAAGACCGGCGACAAGCTGGAGGTTCGCGGATTTGGAAGCTTTAGGATTCGCGAGCGAAAGGCCCGGCAAGGCAGGAATCCGAAGACGGGAGAAAAAGTCAGCGTCCCTGAAAAGAAAGTACCCTACTTCAAGCCCAGCAAGGAGCTGAAGGACCTCATCAATAGCACGACGGCGGCTGCCAGTTAACTATGGATTATCTCTGGACTCCCTGGAGGTATCAGTACATTGCCAGCTTGAAAAATCCGAGCCGTTGCGTGTTCTGCTTAGAGTCCTCGGGGGAGTACGACGAAAGGGATTTTGTTGTTTTTCGAGGGAAATCCTGCTTCGTTATTCTAAACATCTTTCCTTACACCACGGGGCACCTCCTGGTTGCCCCCTACACCCACACGGCAGATTTTCAGAAATCCTCTCAAGAAGAATCATCGGAAATGCTGGAACTGGTGAAGCGTTGCCAGTTCGCCTTACAGCAAACCTATCAGCCGGACGGGTTCAACGTTGGTATGAACCTAGGCCGTTGCGCCGGGGCTGGCGTCGAGCATCACCTTCATATGCACGTTGTCCCCCGCTGGATCGGCGACTCAAACTTCATGACGATCGCCGGCGAGACTCGGGTGCTGCCTGAGAGTCTCGAAACTACTTTTCACAAACTCCGCGCTCACTTCAGCTAGATCCCCATCTTTCGCTAACACTCCAGCACTTGTGACAGACTCTGAATCCTAAGCGCCCTGGAATTACCTAGCGCTGGTTCAAGTCTGGTTTCAAATTTGCACTAATCCTGCTATCGCTTCTGGACGATATGTTTGGAGTTCGGATTTGTACTGGAGCCGAACGCTTTGTATGACAATGACATGGGCACAGCCTAACTGGGTCCTCGCGTCAAAAAACTGGTTGCTTGGCTTCCAGATGATTGATAAAAACATAGCTAAACGCTAAACATCAGAACGAATTTGTAATTGAGTTTAGTGCTCTTATGTTTCACACAGTTTCTGACCAAGATTTCGGTCTCAAGATCTTGAATAGCCTGCGTTGCGGGATTCTCTCCGTAGATCTCCAGCGTCGAATTACTGCCATCAACGAGATTGCGATTCGAATCTTCGAGCTTGAAACGCTGAACTTCGTCGGTATGGATGTGGAGGCGGTTCTTGGCGATCAGCATCAACTGCTTCAAACTCTCAACGACGCGTACCAAATGAAGAATCTCCCCAGCCGCGCGGAACTGGATTTGCAGTTGCGAGATGGTAAGAGCCGAACCGTGGGCTATACGATCTCCTTCACGAAAGACGATGAGGGTACCGTTGACGGAGTCTCGCTGTTCTTCAAGGATCTGACGCTGGTGGAGCAGTTGAATGAACAGGAAAAGCTGAAGGATCGCCTTGCCGCCCTTGGGCAAATGGCGGCCGGACTCGCACACGAGATAAGAAATCCTCTAGCCGCGATCGAGCTCACAGCCAGTTTGATCAAGCGGAAAATGCACGACCAACCAGCGCACACGGCTCAGTTGGAGTCGATCCAATCCGAAGTTCGGAAACTCAACAAGATCGTGACTGACTGTCTTGAGTACGTACGCCCGGTGAAGGTGAGTCCCGAGAAAGTTATTTTGAGGTCTCTGTTGGAGGAATCCCTTGGGAACGCTCTGTCTACCGTAGATCGCGAAGGCATTCAGATCGTTAAGGACTATCAGGAAACACCAACTGTACCGATCGACTACGCTCAAATGAAACAGGTGTTTGTGAATATCATGGTCAATGCTCTTCAGGCTCTCGGGGAGCACGGCCGAATTCAAATCGCCTGCGGTCCTTCCATATTTTTCCAGCGCACCGCTTCGACATTGCATGGCAAGGTGTCTGAGACGAACCTCAGCCGGCAAGTCGACTTGGCGCCGTTTGCCTGGGTACGTATTGAAGACAATGGGCAGGGAATCTCAGACGAAGTGTTGAGCAAAATCTTCTATCCCTTCTTTACCACGAAGGAAAAGGGATCGGGAATTGGGCTGGCAATCGCCCAGAAAATCGTCGATAGCCATCACGGCAGCATTGATGTGGAGAGCGAAATTGGACGAGGAACGGTGTTCACGATCAAGCTGCCACTGCAGGGAAATCATTAGTTCAACCCGAAGTTACGGGCATTTCATGTTAAGGATTGATTGAACCATGGGGAAGATTCTGGTTGTTGAAGACAATGATGTATTGAGAAGCAGCGTCGTGCAGGCGCTGGTTGAGAACGGTCACAATGTTTCGGAAGTTGGCGACGGCGAGGAAGCCACCGAACGCCTGCAAGAAGAGAGCTACGACGTGGTGTTGACCGACATGCGCATGCCGAAGAAGAGCGGGCTCGAAGTGCTGCGGTTTGCAAAACAGGTGAACGATCTCACGGTAGCGATCGTGATGACCGCGTTTGGCACGATCGAGAGCGCCGTGGAGGCCATGAAGAGTGGCGCCTACGACTACATCCAGAAGCCTTTCGAACTCGAAGAACTGGAGGTCAAAATCAATCGCGCGCTGGAGCACCGCCGCGATACCGGCGTGTTGCAGATACTGCGCAGCCAGACCAGCCAAGCCCTGGAACACAATAACATCGTCGGCAGCAGCCCGCAGATTCGAAAGATTTTTGAGATCATCAAGAAAATCGCGCGGAGCAACGCGTCCATTTTGATTACTGGTGAAACTGGTACCGGCAAGGAGCTGATCGCTTCGCTCGCCCACTACAACAGCTTGCGGGCCAAGCAGAGCTTTGTGAAAGTCAATTGCGCCGCATTGCAGGAGAACCTGCTGGAAAGCGAGCTCTTCGGCCACGAGAAGGGTGCCTTCACGAGCGCCGACCGCCAGCGCATCGGCCGTTTCGAGCAAGCCAATGGGGGCACGCTCTTCCTCGATGAAATCGGAGACATGAGTGCCAGCACCCAGGCGAAAGTGCTGCGGGTATTGCAAGAGCAGGAGTTTGAACGGCTGGGTGGAATGAAGACGATCAAGGTGGACGTGCGCATCATTGCGGCCACCAACAAGAACCTGAAGGAAGCGATTGCCAACAATACTTTCCGCGAAGATCTGTACTACCGGTTGAATACGGTTGCAATCGAAACACCTGCCTTGAGAGAGCGTAAGGAAGACGTGCTGCCACTGGCAACCTTCTTTGCGAGGAAGTACAGCGAAGAACTGAAGAAGACCATTTCAGGTTTCTCACCGCAAGCCGTGAAGTACCTCACCCGTCACAACTGGCCGGGAAACATTCGTGAGCTGCAGAACACCATCGAGCGGGCGGTGTTGATGGCGGAGTCCAATCTGATTGGCGTCGAAGACCTCACCCTGAATACCACCAAGGGAGACGCATCCTCCATCGATGCCTTGGGAATCAAGATTCCCCCAAGCGGAATCAAGCTTGATGACCTGGAGCGCAACACCATCATAGAAGCCCTGAAGATGACGAATTGGGTTCAGAAAGACGCAGCTGAACTTCTGGGTGTAAGCCGCAGGGTTCTGAACTACAAGGTCAAGATTCACAACATCAACCACGACCGCTGGCGTCGAAAACCAGAGAACAACAACCAACACCAGCCTTCGTAGGCTCTCCTCTCGCAGGTATGGTTGAGCGCTGCGCCCCAATCGTGTTTCTTCACTCCTTGTGTCCAGCTGTACACGCCGAAGGAAGTGCACCGTCGGAGGACCCCTGCCCTCTCTGACAAGATACTCTGGACTAGATGTTCTGGAGCCTTGGCGGAAGCTGGTCGGAAGACTGGGATGCTGCTAGCGGCTCAAAATTGGCAAGCGTGCCGTTAGGTCGTATTGAGAAGAGAAATTTTGAAGGGAGCAGAAGGACAAGTCAAAAAATTCGTGGCTCTTGGTCGGGGATTGCAAAATCTTGTTTTTGCGTGTCGCCCTTTTTGTTGCTACGGAGAGATTCAAGCTTACCGCCTGAACACATCTTGGTGAGAAAAAGGAGGCCAACTCAGCGGGCGCCCAGTTAAAGGCGCAAAGCCCTTTCCTTATCGTTGGGATCAACAAGAAAACCCAAGGGCTTTGAGACTGCAATCCAGAGCCGGTTTCCCGACTTCTACCAAGAGCCACGAAATCAAAGCGTACTTCAAAGAACAGACCCATCTCGATGTTAACCCTTGTGCATTCCGTATTCCAACCAACGGACTAACGCTCTAGAATTCTCCAAACCATTTGTTTTCAATTAGTAGAGTCTGCAGCCAGAGTCCACCAGGCAGTTGAAGGAGTGCGCCCATTTCTTCAGAAATTCGTAACGAGTCGTCATAACTGGACTTCAACCTGCCAAGAGTCCTACTAACTTGTTTTGTTTTCCTCGCTTTGCAAGCTCACCGTAGCAGAATTAGGCCTTCCAATATTCTGGAGTTCTCGACGGAAAGAGCTCCTTCGCCTCTGACCAGCCATATTGCAACGATCCCTAGCGGTTAGTGCTAAGATAGCCGCGATCTTCTCGCTCTCCGCTGGCACCCGTTTCCTTCATGGAACCTCACCATTACTCCCTTCTCGAGACTGCCTTCAGGCTCTTTGCGGTGCTCTTTCTCGTTTTACTCAATGGATTCTTCGTTGCTGCGGAATTCGCGATTGTCAAGGTTCGCTCCACTCAGATTGAGACTCTAGTCAAGCGTCATCACCATCGAGCGCGCGTGGCCGACAATGTTATTCAACACTTGGATGCCTACTTGTCTGCGACGCAACTGGGCATCACACTGGCCAGCCTCGGACTCGGGTGGCTGGGTGAACCGTTCGTAGCAGCGTTGCTGGAGTCTGCCTTGCTGTCGGTTGGCATCGAGTCGCGCCAGGCTGTGTCGTTGATTGCCCTGGGAGTTGCCTTTGCCATCATCACTTTTCTTCATATCGTCCTGGGAGAACTGGCGCCCAAATCACTCGCAATTCAGCGGGCACAGCAGACCACTCTGTGGGTGGCTGTGCCGCTCACCTTCTTTTACAAGGTTTTCTACCCTGCGATTTGGGCACTGAATCAGGTCGCCAATTGGGTTCTCAGAATTATTGGACTTGAGCCTGTAAGCGAGGCCGAGTTAGGCCATTCAGAAGAAGAGCTTCGGCTGCTGCTCTCCGCATCCGGACAAGCAGCTTCCGACAACTCCCTGAGCCGGGCAATCGCCCAGAAGGCATTTTCTCTGAAGGACCTCAGAGCACGGAACATCATGTTGCCCCGGAACAAGATCGTGGCACTGTTTACGGGACATCCCGTTGAATCGAGCTTGAAGGTCGCAGAAGCGAGCCGGCATACGCGGTTTCCTTTGTGTCGCGAGACAATCGATCGAGTCATCGGAATGGTTCATGTCAAGGATCTGCTGTGGCAGATGCATGCCAAGCGTGACCAAGCCAACATCGAAGCCATTCGACGGGACGTTCTATACGTTCCAGAGCTTGTGAGTTTGGAGACACTGCTCTCCATGTTTCTTGATAAGAAATGCCACATGGCAATCATTGTCGATGAGTTCGGTGGCACGCTGGGAATGGTCACGATGGAGGATGTTTTGGAAGAGATGGTTGGCGAGATCCAAGACGAGTTTGATCACGAACAGCCTCTCATCACGCAGATTCAGGAGAATGAGTACCTGGTAGACGGCGCCACACCCCTGCACGATGTTGAGGAGGCTTTTGGTGTCCGGTTCGACGACGAAAATGATGCTGCGACTCTGGGCGGCTACCTGGTGGATCGCTGGCAGGAGATTCCAGCGGAGGGCACGGAGTGGCGCTTCGACAAACTCCAGTTTGTCGTTCAGAAAGTGGAAGGGTTTCGTGTAGGGCAGATTCGCGTCAAGGTCGAGGAATCTGATTCAAATGGACCGATTTGATTGCATGCCATGCAGTTCCTCTACCTTCCTTGCCCTCCCTTAAGTCATTCCGCAAGCTTAAGCCTCTTCAAGTTAACCTTGTACCCAGCTCGGGCTTGTGACATGATGCAGGCCTTCCGTTGGAGAGTCTTGCCGACAGTGCTGATCCAGGACACTGGTATCCGGTTCCCCAACATTTTTTCTTCGTTTGTGGAGGCCGAGCGTGCGTGTCCATCTAGTTAACCCCAGCCATGTGTCGTTTGGCGTGGCTGTTATCACTCCTCGGTGGCTGTTTGTTCTTGCCGCCGCGACTCCTAGAACGTGGGGCGACCCTCTGATTGTCGATGAGACGCTTGAACCGATCGACGCCGCAACGATTCAACCTGGCGATGTTGTTGGCATTGGGCTGCACACAGGCAACGCGCTTCGAGGCTACGAAGTCGGGAAAGAAGCTCGCGCGCGCGGCGCGTGGGTTGTTTTTGGAGGCATTCACGCAACGCTTTTCCCGGATGAGGCTCACGAAGTGGGCGGCGCTCACGCAGTGGTTCGTGGCGATGGCGATTTGGTTTGGTCGCGCGTCATCCAAGACTGTGCAGACGGCCAACCCGAGCGTGTTTATGAAGGTGGACGTGTCGGAGGCGATCAATTCCTACCCGCTCGCTGGGATCTCCTGCAGCGTGAGCGGTATATGTGGGCCTCGGTGCAGACGGTGCGCGGCTGTCCCAAGCACTGTTCCTTTTGCTCGGTGTGGCGCACCGATGGTCAAGAACCTCGCCAGCGCGGCGTTGACGCCGTCATCCGCGAAGTGGTGGAATTGCGCCGCTTGGGATTTCGGTTTATCGCGCTCGCCGACGACAATTTTTACCCCGTGACGCTGACTGACCTCGAGACGGCAGCCCGCAAGACCGATCCTCACCGCCTTCATGAGCTTCAGGCGTTGCGCCAAGAGCGCTTTGATCTGATGGCGCAGCTCGCCCGGCTACCCAACGACCTGATTTTTTTCACACAGATCACGATGGAAGCGGCCGAGGACCCGGAGTTCTTGGATGCGATGAGGCGCGCCCACATTCGCGGAGCGCTCGTCGGGGTCGAGTCCGTTACCCCGGAAGGCCTCAAGGACATCTACAAGGGCTTCAACTACGCAGGAGAAGCTTTGGTAGACCGCCTTCAGGCCTTCAAGCAGCGCGGCATCCACGTCCTCGGATCTTTCATTTTCGGTCTACCGAGCGACCGCGCTGAGACTTTTGAAGCAACCGTTTCGCTTGCAGAGCGTGCTGGTGTCACTTTTGCGCAGTTCGTCATGCTGACACCATTTCCTGGAACAGTCGATTTCCAGCGCTGGGAGCGCGAGACCGAGCAAGATGGCGTCGCCATCGATGGAATTCCAGTCACCCGGCATTGGTTGATTCCACAGAACCGGCGTCCGAAGGTTTACACGCCACATCCGACGCTCTCTGCCGGTGAGATCCGTGCACGGACGCAGGCCGTATGGGACAGATTCTACAGTCTCCCTAAGGTTTGGGCGCGATCGTGCAGTACCGTGCGCTCGCTGCGCGGGCGGTTGGCTTTCGTCCTTGTTTCCAAGCTCTATCGGCAAATGTATGCCAACACCGGCATTGCCACCGACAGCGCCCGCGTTTCGCGATCCGTGCAGTGGGCGCGCTGGCTGGCCCGTCCGTGCCGCCTCCTTTTTGCAGCGCGCCCCATGCCAGAGCTGGGAATGCCAGCCGAATAAGTCCGCACAGCCAGCGAGTGCGAACGTACGAGCCGTCAATTAGGTTCGCCGCTTCGTCGAAATCCCAACCCTACCAGCGATTGTCATTGCTCTTTCAAAGCAACTTGGCCCACATCCCCCGTTGGCTTATCGTGTCCCTGCTCAGCTCGTCTTGCTCCCCGGTATGAGACGCCGAAATCTTATCTTTCCAGCCTTGATGTTTGTCATCCTGAGCGGTCGATTGTTGCTCGCTTTGGACATCGCTGTCTTTCCTGAATACCAACGCCCGGGGCCGGATGGCAAGGCCGTATTGGCGGACCGTAGTAAGAGGGCGCACAAGAGTAGTGTCTACACAGGCCTAGGACGATTCAACTGCGAGCAGCGCGGAACGGTTATGTTTCGTTCTTTGTCGTGGTGAAAGAAGTGGGAGAGACTCCGTACTCTCTGTCCCTCCGTTTCGATCGAAAATCTGCAAGCCTTGATCCGCAACTATTCAGGTATCACAGACAGAAGTCCTGGCAACCGGGAAGCCCAAAACCGTCGTCCAAAGGGGAGATTTCGTCTCAGTTCTTACGCCCGTGATTAACATCCTGGGAGATCGGGTCGCCCTTGTGGAGGTCGTCAGCCGACTCCGCTTGAATCCTCAGGAACACTTAAAGTAACTCGCGGAATCATGTAAGCTCCTTGCGTCAATCTTGCTGTCACTTCAACAGGTCTCTTGGCTCTTCGCCAGCGAGAAGGAGGACTCATGCGAAACTGGTCTTCTGCAAGACTGCGAGCAGTTGGCTGCATTACGGTTCTGGCATTTGGCTCTACATTCACCATATGGGGAAAAGACTTCTGGGAGGAGAAGCCGTTCACGCAGTGGACCGAGCAGGAAGCGATGAAGCTGCTCTCGGAATCTCCCTGGGCGCGAACGCAGACTGTGATGGCTGGAACAATGTCGGGAGTCCAACAGCAGTCGAACAGCGACCGGGTTAAATCTCTGCCCAGGTTGGGTTCAGGCAGCTCCAACAGTGGCGCAGGATTATCGCAGACAGGAGTGTCGTTCGGCGCTGGAGATTCGGTCCCTCTCTTTGTCCGATGGCACTCATCGACGCGAATTCGCCAAGCTTTGGGCAGGCTGGGCCAGCTTCAGCAGAACGTGCCTGAAGCGGAGGTCAGAAAGTTCGCGGCAGCGACAGTGGAGGATTATCAGATTGCCGTGACGGGACCGATGCTTGATGCCTTTAACCAGCTGAGTTTGGCCAGTTTTCAGGAGAAGACTTTCCTCACTTCCAAGAAAAACAAGGCAAAAAAGATCGCTCTCAAAAAGTATGAAGCCCCAAAAGATCGCCAGGACGGGGTCGCACTGTTTTCGTTTCCCAGGCAGATAGACGGAATGCCTGGGTTCACAGCCGAAGATGATGAAGTCGAGTTTGTGGCGCAGGCCGGCAAGATCAATCTCAAGGCATCCTTCAAGCTTGCGAAGATGATGAGCGATGCGAAGCCAGATCTGTGAGTGGCTTTTGTCTTGGTAAGGTTTATTGGGTGCCTGTCTAATTCTGCTGCGCGTCAAGGCTCTTTGCGAGATCTAGTGGAGCTTTGCGTCACATCGTGACGAACCGTCGCGTAATGCTCGGGATGGTTGGGGCGCCGTTCATTCGCATCGCCATTTCCAACTCCTTTGTGAGCAGCTCAAGAGCTCGCTCCACTCCAGGTTGTCCAAATGCGGCCAGCCCCCACAAATAAGGTCGGCCGATACACACACCTTTGGCGCCAAGGGCCAGCGCTTTGAAAATGTCGGTCCCGCGGCGAAAGCCGCTGTCGATCAGGACCGGGATCTTGCCGTCGATGGCTTCCACGACTTCGGGCAAAGATTCAATCGTTGAACGGCCGCTCTCCTCTCCTCGCCCACCGTGGTTCGACACAATGACGCCATCCACACCGTGCTCGACCGCCAGCTTGGCATCCTCTTCGGTAACGATCCCTTTGAGAACCACTTTCATGGTGGTCATGTCCTTGAGCCGATCCACGAACTCCCAAGTCAGATGGGGTGTCGAGGAGCCGCTGAGTCCCGCGGTGTCTAGATCCTTGTACATAGGCTTGCGCATGAAGCCGGCGCCTGGTGTCCCAGCGTGGCAATCGGTACAGACGCGCTCATCGCGTCGGCGTGCCCGTGCCAGAGTCTCGCGGCTTCCGGCCGTGGCCTGGTCGAGGGTGAGCGCAACCACGGGACAGCCAGCGGCCTGGGCTCGCTTCACGAGTCCCTGGGTGACCGACCACTTTGCGGTTGGATAGAGCTGAAACCACACGGACGCACCCCTTGCTGCAGTCACCTCTTCAACGGGAGCGGTAGTGTTGGTGGACAGAATGAGCTGGTGGTTGCGCGCCCTGGCCGCCTTGGCAGTAGCCAGCTCGCCGTCTTCATGAAAAGCGCGCTGGCTTGCAACGGGCGCTAAAAAGATAGGGGTGGGCCATTCGGCGCCGAAGAGCTGGATGCGCGTGTCGATTTGCCGGGTGTCCACAAGACGGCGGGAGCGGATCTTGAACTTCAAGAAGCCTTCACGATTTGCTCGCAGCGTGACCTCATCGTCCACCCCAGTAGCGATGAAGCCAAAATGCGCCGGTGGAAGATTCTTTCGAGCGATCTCTTCGAGATCGAAGACATTGATGGTTTCTGATGGCGCCGCAATTTCGGAACCGGCGGACGAAGTCGCTGCCATGCCAGCATAGGCCAGCAACGGACTTCCAGCCAGGAACTGCAGGAACCGACGTCGGCTTGACGTGTCACCTTTGTTGGTGGGCAAGAATCTTGGCCTCCTGTGCGGTTGGGAAAATAGCGTCAGTCCCGCGTCATTCTGGCAAAGCTGGAATCCCGGGGTCCGTCCGGAAGCGAGCTGGATTCCGGCTTTCGCCGGAATGACAAGCTTAGAGAAGTGGTTCGCTCGATTTCGCGTGCATGATCTGATTCACCACGTTTCACCGATAAATCGGATTCAACACCTGGTCGATATAGGCCCTGTTGACTTTGCCGCTTTCCAGCGGTGAAATGCGAGCGTTGTCCAGATCGATGGTGATCCAACCCTGATAAGCAACGCTCTTGAGAATTCTGTGAATCGCCGGGAAATCGATCACGCCCCGACCCAATTCAATCACATTGTCGAGATAGTTCGGCAAGCCGCGATGATAGGCACGGATGTCTTTGTAGTGAAGGTAAACTACGCGGCGCTTGTATTTCTCAATCACGCGGACCGGGTCGCCCCCACCCATCCAGACCTGCGCTGTGTCCGGAGCGAGATTGAAATACCGGGGATCGGTCTCCTCCATCAACTGATCGATCTGCCGTGGATTCTCGATCAGACCTGAGACATGCGGATGGACTGCCACCTTGATACGGTACTCATCGAGCGCTATCTTGCCGATCGTATTCATCAGATTCGCCATATTGGAGATGGATTTCTTCTCATCCTCCACCACGGGAGTCGGCGGCCCGATAATGAGACGGTCAGCTCCAAATCTCTTCAGATAACCCAGAAAGCGGTGCGATTCCTTCACCAGGGCATCAAACTTCTCCGCCTTGTGAAATTCGTCTCCCCAGTAGATGCCACTCATCCGAAGCTTGTGCTGTGGCGCCAGTTTTTCGAGTGTGGCCATATTCTCGTCATTCACAGGCAGAGTTCGCGTCGTGAACGGCTCGAACCCGTCAAAACCGGCACCGGCGATGTCAGCCAGAATATCTGACCACTGGGGAGAATTCTTTCCCGCCTTGACAACCCACGTGACGGCTCCGAGAGCCCAACGAATATTGGGCTGGGCAGCGACGACTCCGATGGGTCGAAGCGCTGCCAGCGTCATGGTCTGCAAAACCTGCCGTCGGGTTAAATCATGTTTAGAGTCATAGCTCCTCCTTGAATGTGCGATCGAACCGTTCGAAACCGTCATTCCGGCGAAAGCCTGAATCCAGTAACTGCCAAGGGAATCTTGGATTCCGGCTTGCGCGGGAATGACGACTATTCAACCCTGTCGTCTTTCCCGCAATGCCTTTTCATACGATGTCACAGGCGTCTCCTCACCTGAAACAGACAGGTTGATGACTGCCGGACCTTGATGTTCGGCGGCTTGACGCAAAGCCTGTGCAATGTCTTGTGGTTGCCAGCACCGACACTCCAAAACAGCCAAATCCTCGACCCACAGCTGCAAAGTCCGTGTCGCCCCAGCGAAAAGGTGCGCCGCTGCCTTGAAATAGGATGCGATGGTAGTGATCGATCCAGCGCGATCCTTGATTGTTGAAGACGAGCACCTTGATGTTTAGACCATAGTGGACAGCAGTGGACAGTTCACCGATAGAGTAAGAGACACCATGGTCGCCACAAAGGGCCCAGATGGTGGTGTCGGGTCGCGCGCAAGACGCTCCAATCGCAGCCGGAATGCCGAAACCGAGGCCTGCAGACCCGCGCGGAGCGAGGATGACTTTGCCCGCCCGCCGGGCCTGGTAGAAGAGCATCCCCCAACCGGTGACATAGCTGGCGTCACAGCAAACCGTGTCGCCAACTCTGGCGACCTGATTCAGTTCGTGCATGACCCGCTGTGGCGTGATCGGCACCGCATCTGAATGCAGTGCCTTGCCGACCTCACCAAGCCAATCGTTCCGCCAGGCACTGATTTGCGCGACTCGATTGGGAGGATTAAGAGCAACTTGTTTCTTCAATGCAGCGCCAAGTGCCCTCAGACCCAGTTGGGCGTCCCCAGCAAGTCCCACTTCTGTGGCAAACACCTTCCCAATCTCGGCAGGATCAAGATCCAGGTGAATCACCTTTTGGTCAGCGCGTGGCAAGGTCCAGTTGCAGGTGGAATTTTGACCCGATTTGAATCCAACCAGGAACACCACATCGGCAGCTTCAACCGCATTTCTTGCACATCCCGAACCGATATTCCCAAGAAGCCCAACTGAGAGGGAGTGATCATCGGGCAGAACGGCGCGGCCCGAGAATGTTGTGGCCACAGGCATCGACAGTAACTCCGCCAGGTCTCGAGCTTCCACTGCCGCATCGGCGATGTGCACGCCTCCACCTGCGACCAGAACTGGGCACCTTGCCTGAGCCAGCAAGAGTGACGCGCGCTCAATGTCCGCGGCTGCAGGGCACGAGCGAGATAAAGGAAATCGTCCCAGACTGCTATCGATCACCGCGGTTGGTGCATCACCTACTTGATCGAAGACGTCTTGGGGGATGATCAGCGCCACGGGCCCAGGACGCCCGCTGACAGCGCGACGAAGCAGCGACGAGAGAAGCGTTGGCAGTTGCGCGGGAGAGTGAAGGGTCGCTACCCATTTGCAGAACTGCGAAATCAGCTTTTCCTGCTCCATGGCTTGCAGCGCAGCACCGCGCTCGTACAGATGACGCCACGAAACTGGCAGTTCACTGATGATGCATAGTATGGGAATCGAAGAGTAATAAGCCTCCATCAGCCCAGAAGGCAGTTTGAGGCAGCCAGGGCCAACGGTGACATCGCAGATGCCGATGCGGTGGGTTAAGCGCGCAAATGCGTCGGCCGCAAACGTGACGTTGCACTCGTCACGCATCACGACGTGGTGAAGAACATTCTCCCGCTTGAGGATGCCATCAAACAGAGCGCTGGTCTGGCCACCGGGAACGCCAAAGACGTGAGTGGCACCGCACTGAAGCAAGAGTTCAGCAAGATGATCGCCGGTGTGCATAAGAATCAGTGGACCTGAAGGAGCAGGCTGAGTTCTGAGAGTGAAAGCGACAGGATTCTAAGCCGGGGAGTCCGAAGCGTCAAGGTTCTCCGGTCAAGGCACAAGAGCTAGGAGGGTTGTTGGGACCAGCAGGGTGTCACTGCCTAGCTAAAAGAGCTCGTTTAGGGGATTCCCGGCTGTGTCTTCGAAACCGTTGGCGATATAGATGGGCCGGGCAATGGGCGACATGTAGGTTTTGGTCCAGTCGATTCCAAGAGCCTTGTAAACCGTGGCGTAGAGATCGCCGATGGACACAGGCTTGTCGGCCACCGTGGCTCCATCTTTGTCGCTGGCGCCCACAATGCGGCCCCCATGAATGCCACCGCCACCGACTAGTAATGAAACAGCAGTCGGGCCAATGATCGCGGCCGCCTTTGGGATTGATCACTGGCGTTCGTCCGAACTCACCGGTCACAAGCACCACCGTGCTCTCGAGCAAACCGCGTTGTTTCAGGTCTTCCATCAACGCCGAGAGACTTTGATCGAGCAGCGGCGCCAAAGTCCCGCGCAATCGTTCCTCATTGTTGTCGTGTGTGTCCCACTGGCCGTGCTTGTACCCGGCTGCTGTCACGAATCGACAGCCGGCTTCAACCAAACGACGCGCCAGGAGCACGCTTTGCCCCACACGATGGCGGCCATACTGATCTTTCGTTTTTTCAGACTCTCGAGAAAGATCAAATGCTTGCTTCACGCGAGGGTCGAGAAGCATCTTGAGCGCCTGCTCCTGGAACGCATCCATCTTGGCAAACTCGGCCAGTTCCTCTTTCTGGCGGAAATGCCGGTCGACGATACTCAGCATCGTGCGACGGTCGTTAATGGCTTCGGCGCTCACCGATTTGGGCAGATTCAGATTCGGCAACTGAAAATCCGGCTTGCTCGGGTCGGGCAGAATCATTGCGTCATACTCCGACCCGATAAACGCGGCCTGGTAGGCCTCTTGATAGTTGAAGAAGTCACCTTCTGTGGGCATGGGCACTGCCGCGAAAGGCGGCATGTTGTTACGCAAGCCCAATTCCTTGGAGACGATTGAGCCAAAACTGGGAAACTTCAACGCCGGATTCGGACGATGACCGGTGAGAGTCTGGATCGTTCCCTGCGGATGATTCCTTTCGTCCGACTTCATGGATCGAATAATGGACAGCTTGTCCATGTGCTTCGCGACGCCAGGGAAAATCTCAGAAACCTGCACTCCGGTCGCATTCGTGGCAATGGGCCTGAAGCCGCTATTCCCTTTTACGTCCCAACTATCGAGATGGCTGATTCCGCCCTCCAGCCAAACCAAAATAACAGACTGGGCTTTGGCCTGTGGGGCTGCCATCGCCGAAGAAGTCAACGCCAGTGCTCTGCGCGTTGCGGAAAGACAGAAAGTCACTGAGGCCTATGCCCATAAAACTCAATGCACCAACTCGCAGAAAATCGCGACGTGTGTGAGAGGCACCCAAGCAATGCTCACAATTTGTGTTCTGCATATCGGTACCTTTCGGTCAACACCTCAAACTGGGCGACTCTATTGTGGCCACATACTTTCTCCCCCTTGCGAAGCGCAAAAGGGGGAGATCAAGGGGGGTTGTCACTCAATCCGACCCCCTGCCACAGAAAACGTGGCGCCCCCCTTGAAAAAAAGGGGGACAAGTAGAATAGAACTCCATGTGCAGGCTAGTGGTTATACGCAAACTCCCGCGAATTAAGGACTGCCCATACGAGCCCTGCCATAGTCTCCTCGCGGCGGGACGGACGCTCGGAAAGGAACTTGAGCAACTCCGACTTTTCCTCTTTAGTTGGAGGACGCATCAACGCCGCGACGTAGAACTCATCCAGGATCTCCTCATCCGAAGCTCCTTTCTTCAGCAGTCCGCTGAGTCTTCCACCTTCACTGGTGACCTTCGCGTTGTATGCCGGACCGGACATCATGTGGAGCGCCTCAAGCAAGCTTGGCTGTGGACTTCCCGCTGGCAGCGCCCGTCGCGTTGAACGGCCGAAATCGTCCATGAACTGCGATGGGCAAATATCCGCAATTGTTTGCATGGCGCGCGTTCCGCGAGGCGCATCACCGCCTCCGACGATATGATGAAGCTCGAATTTCTCGGGCACACCCGTCACGCTCGTAATGGCATCAAGCAATACGGCTGCCTCCAGCGGCCGCGCCAGGGCATGCGAGTAATCGATCTTGTCCTGTTTGTTGCTTTCGTTGGGCGTCGCAGACAACTGATAGGTTCGTGACTGGACGATGGTCCTCATCAACCGTTTCAAATCATATCCGCCGTCTTTAAAGTCCTTCGCCAAGGCTTGCAACAGCTCCGGGTGCGTGGGTGGATTGGTGCTCCGGAAATCATCCACAGGCTCGACAATGCCCCGGCCAAAGAAGAAGCTCCACAAGCGGTTCACGGTCGCTTCGGCAAAGTAAGGATGAGACGTCACCCACTTCGCCAAATGCATTCGTGGATCCATCCATTCACTCGTTGGCAACTTCGACCCATCTAGAAACGCAGGGACGACTTTCTCCTTTGTGCGTGGATTCATGACCATCATGTCTTTGGGTTGATCCACGTGGCCGCCACCGAGCACATCCACAATCAGAGTGGAGTCTCTCACCTCTGTATAGCCCCCAAAGAACGCCGCCAACCCCCAATATTGATTCTGGCTCCACGCTTCGAATGGATGGCTGTGACATTGAGCGCACTCGATGCGGCGACCCATAAAAAGCCGGATCAGCTCGGGCATCAGCACATCCGGCGTTGTCAGCTCGGAGATATAGTAGAAGTTTCGCGCTGGAGCGCTGTAACCCTGCGCACCGATACGCTCGCGGGCGATCTGGTCGTAAGGCTTGTTAGTTGCAATACTGTTGGTAATCCAGTTTTGGTAGGCCCTGGTTGCCTTCGTATTGTTCGAAGTAACGTAGGTGGCACGCAGAAGGTCACCGTACCGGAAACTCCAGTAGTCAACATACTCAGGAGAATTCAACAGGACTTCGACGAGCCGGTCGCGCTTTTGCGGATCCTTGTCGGCCACGAACTCACGGACGCGCCGCGGTGGGGGCAATGTCCCGGTCAGATCCAAACACACGCGCCGCAGGAACTCTTGATCGCTGGACAATTCCGAGGGCAGGATCTGAAATTTGCGTAGCTTGGCAAATACATGCTGATCCACGTAGTTGCGCGCTGCAATCTTCGGATACTTCTCAATTGGCTTCTCGATTACTCCCACATCAGCATTCAGGGTGTTGCCCGGAGTGCGAATCAGGATGTTGGTTTCACCTGTCTTCTTGGCCTGCACCACTCCGGTCTCGCTGACATCGGCAACTCCTGAGTCGCTCGTGATGTAGCGCACTTGCTCCGTGATGTCTTCCCGCCGCCCATTGGAAAGATGGGCGGTTACGATCAGTTGCTGACGCGTTCCACCCTGGAGGACTACGTCCTTGGGTGACACTTCCACCCGCTCGACCGTTGCCTGTTGTTTTCCGGCTTCGTCACCGTAGGGCGCTCCCGAACGAACCCAGTTCAGAATCGTCTCGTAGTCTGTGGAACCCACCTCAAACCGGACTCCGCCTTCATGAGGCACGCTGAAGGTCGGTTTCAACAGCACCAAGCTTTTTTCGGGCTGCTTCACGTCGATGCGCGGATGCTTCGGATTCTCATCCGCTGTCAACACCCGAAACGTTCCTCCCTCCACAACTGTTTTGTAGTCCTCTCGCGGATAAATGCCATACACCGAGAGCCTGAATCCTCCTCGTCCTTTCACGCCGCCATGACACGTCGTGTCGTTGCAACCCCGCTTGGTCAGTATTCCTTCGATCTCACGCGCGAAGGTCACCCGGCGCGGCTTTTCGACATCCTCGATACGAATGGCAGCCTTGGCAGACCGATTTCCTATGGCGGCCGTCAGAACCAATTCCCCGGAGCTCCGTGCCACAAGCTTTCCAGATTGGTTGATCTCACCCTTGTCTGAATCTGAGAGAGAAAAGCGAGCCGTGGACGTGAGGTCTCGTTCCAACCCGTCAGCGTATTGACCCAAGACAACAAACTGCTGTGAAGCCTGTGCGCCGGACAAAGTCGCCGAGTCCGGCAGTAGTCGGAGCGAGATGAGTGCCGGCTCCAAACGTTTCTCTTGCGCAGCGTGCGCGGGCAATGCCGCAAAAGCGATTATGAGCCAGCTGCAGAAAAATCGGCTATTTAGTAGTCTCACACTCATGTCAGCAGACATTTTTGAATCGGCAGAGCCAGCTAGCGAAGCCTGTATCCGCCACCTATTTCCCGGCCGCGCCTTCAACCACCATCAGTGGCAATTCCCGAACCAGCAAGCTTGGTCCCAGTTTTCCATTGGCAATCAACTGGCAGCGGAGTTGAACGCTTCTGGGCCCCTTCGTCAGTGGCGCTTCAGGGCTTGCCAGCAGGACCATCGCGGCCTTTTGCTGCTTGGGCGCGATCGTGTCAGGGTTCTGGGTGACCTCCAGAGGTGCGCGTCCCTCAGTGAAATGCATCGCTGGAATTGCCTGCACGCCTTCCGGCAGGCCCGTAAAGGTAAACGATAAATCGCCGGTGAAGCCCTCTTCATAGGAGGCCACGAGAATCAGCTTCCTTGGCTCGTTGCGTACCAGGTTGAGGTGCTTGACCTCGCTGCGCTTGACTGCGTCTGGAGTCGCGTCGAGGTTCTCCTTGGGAATCACCGAAATCTCGCCTACATGCGGAATCTGTGGCCGAACCAAGATCCTGTAGCGATAGTTCGAATTCCCATAGCGCGATGTGACATCGCGAATCTGGAGAACGTACTCTCCCGCGCGCTCAAAGCTGTGTGTGGCTTTGGGCTGCGCTCCCTTAAGGTAAACCTCCGCGACGGCATTGTTGTTGTACATCGACAACCGGCGCTCCACATTTGAAAAGAGTTCGCGGTCCTGGCTGTCAACGACCCCAATTCTTGGATTGAAGTAAGGAGACCTGGCATCCGGAGTTTCCACTTCAAAAGCCAGCTTCTGCCCGGCTTCCACTTTGAACCTGAAGCTGTCCAGATCTCCGGGACGGGCAATCGTCCCCTCGATCAGGGCCGGGATCGAGATGCTTTCAGACTGGGAAGCCTGATCATTCGGTTCGTGCTCCAAAACTGCGACTGGATGACTCAACGTCCGGACCTGTGGAGGTTCTGGAGAGGCGACCACCCGAACAAAACTTGCCTGGCCGGAGGGGAGCTCTTTGGCAGGAGCTTCCGATCCTTTGACTGAACGGGCTTCCAGCTCTTTTGTCCAGCCTTCCTTCAGGTGCCGCGCAAGACTCCGCTCCAACCATTCGGAGCTCACTGGTTGGGTTTGAGAAGTCGATTCAGCCCAGGTTGCGCTGGGGAATGCCCGTACTTGATAGGTACAATCCGCGCAGCCCTGGCCAAACAGGCCGGAAATCTGCAGGAAATACTGGCCATCTTCAGAGAATCTGTACGTTCCTCCAGGGTTCGCAGCCATCAGGTCCGAAGACCGCTCCTCTTCGAAGAGCACTCGCGTGGGGCGATGCGGATCAAACCAACTGCCGGCTGCATGGTACAGCGCCACTTCTGCGGAGAATTTGTTGGCGTCTGCCGAGGGATCGAACCTCTGCCCCTCTACAACTTCAAATCGGAGTTCCTGCCCCTTCCTGGCTTGGAAAGAATAGAAATCCACCTCTCCCGGTTCTCCAAGCTTTCCGCTGATGAATCCCGGAAAAGTAGCCGGTTGCGCCTGTCCGATCGTCTGATGAGAACTCGCTGCTTCCACCATTACTGGAGCATCGACCACCGGGAAACTGAAAGCATTCGAAATACCGCGATGCGAGACAAGCCGCACAGAGTGAACTCCAACGCTGGTCGTCGCATCGATCTGAAGGCCGATCAGCGCTCGAAACACAGGTATGGGTTTGATCTCTTGCTGGGACGGTCGCACTCTTGGCTTGATCAGGTCTTTGACCTCTTCGACGTCTGAGGACTCGACCCGTAACTCCCACTGTCGTCGCTCCACAAAGCATAGACGCCGTCAAGCCGGTTCCCTCGGACCTCGACCTGCAGGGTTGCGCCTCGTTGAGCGGTTAAGGGAGAAAGCGAAAGCAACAGCGGACTGGTGTCTTCAGGGTCGGCTTGTGAATAACTTGTCGTAAGGGGCCAGGACGGTTGCCCAAAGACAAGGAGCGAGCTGAGTAGGAGAGTACAGCGGAAGAATCGAGAGATCACGAACTCATCCAGTTTCGAGAGTTAGATTCTGACTAAGCTGCAATCCAATCGCCTAGCTCACTGTGCACAACGAGCGAACCGCCAAGGACGCTAAGAGCGCCAAGAGTGTGCGTGACTAATCTCCTCGTAGAAGTGCCCGATGGCCACGCGGATCTGAACTCTTGATTTCACAGCTCCCCATGGCGGGAAGGCTTCCGCTTGGCGCTCTTAGCGTTCTTGGCGGTTCAAACAAACAATCCGACCGTCCTGACATACGTCGCCAGCCGTTTCCGTAGCGACCCGTCACAGAATCTCCTGAATCACCCGGCCGCCGATGTCAGTCAACTTCTTGTAGCGTCCCGCGTGCAAGAAACTGAGCCGTTCTTGATTCAAGCCCAGCAGGTGAAGCAACGTTGCATGCACATCTCTCAACGGTATCTCCTCTCCGGCAGCCCGAACTGAAAAGTCGTCGGTCTCTCCAAAGGAACTTCCGCCTCGGATACCACCACCCGCCATCCAGACCACCAGACCATACTGGTTGTGGTCGCGGCCTGGCTTGTCGGTGGTGAGGTTGTTGTCGAAGGGCGTGCGACCCATCTCTGAAGCCCAAACCACTAGCGTCTGGTCAAGCAATCCGCGCGACTTGAGATCCTGGAGCAGCCCAGCAATTGGCCTATCGACTTCCTGGCAGTGGACTGGCAGCCGGTCGTGAATCGCGCCGTGATCGTCCCAGCGATCTCCTCCTGCGCCATGCAGAAGCTTTACGAACCGAACGCCTCGCTCCACCATGCGGCGAGCCAGCAGGCACTGGCGCCCGAAGGGCTCTGTAACCGGGTCATTCAGACCATAGAGTTTCTTCGTTGCCTCTGATTCGCGCGAAATATCCACCAGTTCAGGAGCCTGGCTCTGCATGCGGAAGGCAAGCTCGTAGGCAGCGATACGCGCATCCAGCTCTGCCGTGTTCTGCCGCGCCTCAAGATGCTGTTTGTTGAACCAACTCAGCAAGTCCAGTTCGCGACGCTGTTCAAGCTCCGTTTTTCCGGTGGGTCGTTTCAGATCGACGATGGGAGTGTCGCCATTGCGAAACAACGTTCCCTGGTACGCTGCGGGGAGAAATCCGTTGCCCCAAACGCCCGCGCCGCCAATCGTCGAACCGCGCCGATCGCCGAGCACGATAAACCCGGGCAGATCCCGATTCTCCGATCCCAAGCCATACGTTACCCATGCACCGATCGAGGCACTGCCCGGAAACTGGCTCCCCGTAAGCGTGTGATACACCGCCGGACCGTGGTTGTTGTTGTCGACTTTGATCCCGTGAATGAAAGCCAAGTCATCGACGCGTGTCGCCAGATTGGGCAACAGCTCCGACATCCAACGTCCCGACTGACCGTGCTGCTTGAACTGCCATGAAGGTGGAATTATGCGATTTGGAGCTGCCGAAAAAGTCGCAATCTCTCCCACGGTCCTCGCTGCTTGTGGCATTTGCTGGCCCGCATACTTCCAGAGTGCGGGCTTGTACTCAAACGTATCCATCTGGCTCACGCCGCCTTCCATGAACAGAAAGATGCAGTTCTTCGCCTTGGCAGCGTGATGCTGCGGTCGCGGACTGAGTGGGTTGGCTGCGGCTGAGGCAGCCGCATGGCTTGCCTCAGCGCCTAGCAGATCGAACAGCGCGAGGCTTCCCAGCCCAAGATAGGAATCGAAGAGAAACTGTCGCCGTGTGTGCATGGCTTACTCCAAGTAGAGAAACTCGTTGGAATTCAGGAGAACAAGACACAGGGATGCCAGCGACCCATCAAACGTCGAGAACTTCCTCAACTCACCGGACGTCGGCAGACGCCCCAGGGCAATCTCAAAAGCCTTCTGAATTTGAAGCGAACGTTCTTCGCCCGCTTCCTTGCGAATGCGGGCAGCCAAATGCTCCGCTTCTTCCTGTACTAGAGTTCCGTTCATCATTCCCAAGGCCTGCAATGGCGTCGTCGTGGAACTCCTGCGCTCACAAGATTCGCTAAAAGGCGTCGCGTCGAAGGAAGCCATCAATGGCAATGGCAGGGAACGTCGCTGAAAGATGTAGACAGAGCGCCGCCGCGCATCGTCTTCCTTCTCATTCGGTTCCCACATCACACCGCCGGTTCTACCGTAGCGCGCGAAATCGGCCAGATCCGCAGGAAGCGGCGGGAACACGCTGGGGCCGCCCATTTCGGGATTCAGCCGGCCGCTGACAAACAGGATGCTGTCGCGGATGGCTTCGGCTTCCAGACGCCGCCTTTCAAAGCGCGAGAAGAGACGGTTGTCGGGATCCTTCAGTGCTTCCGGATCAGAGGTGTTGTCTGCTGATTGCCGGTATGTATTCGACAAGAGGATGAGGCGGTGCATGGCCTTGATGTCCCAACCCGACTCGACAAAGCGAACGGCCAGCCAGTCCAGTAGCTCAGGATGGCTGGGGCGATCCCCATTCTTGCCGAAATCGCTGGGCGTTCTGACGATGCCCTGACCGAAGTGATGCTGCCAGATGCGATTGACCATGACACGCGCCGTTAGCGGATTCTCCGGACTCGCAATCCATTTGGCTAGCGTGAGGCGCCTGCCACGCGTCGGAAACTGCCGATAACGATCCGTTTCAAGAGTTGCAGGTTTGCCATCGCCCGACAGGGCAGTTGGGAACCCCGGCTCCACAGTTTCGCCGGGCTGCAAATAATCACCACGAATCAGGACGTGTGTCGGTGCCGGAGCGGGTCCCGTTGGGGGCCCAGGAACATTGCTCACAACGAGAGCCATGGAACTCCAGCGGCCCTTTCGCCGTTCGAAGATCTCGAGACTACCAGCGAGTTCGGTATGCCTGTTCTTCTCCTCAAGCGTGAAAATCGAATTCGCCGCGTACTTCCTCTGAACCTCCGCACGCACGTCGCTCACACCCAAAGCTTCAAAGCGGCCCGCCGCATCCACCGATCCCGAAGCATAGCTTGCAACCAGCTTCTTCAGGAGCGTCTGCTCGTACGCATCCAGGGCCTTCTTTTCGGGGGGATCGCCGGTTCGCTCTGCGGCGGCGAGAAGGTCGGCATGGTGCTGCTGCTCCTGCACGGAAAAGAGGCGCTGCTGTTTGAGCTTGAGTTCGAGCCTCAAATCGGCAATCTCGAACGTCTTCCCCTTTGCGGCTTCAACTTTCGCCGTAATCAGCTTCTTCAAGAGCTGTGCCTCGAAGGCGTCAAGTTCGCGCTTTTCTGGCCCATCCTCCAAGCGCTTTGAATACGCCTCGATTTGCTGTGAGGATTTCGCGGCGAGCGCCTTGTCGGAGAAAGGGACATCGACAGGCGCGCCCGCTTGCACGCTATTGAAAAAGGCTTGAAAGCGATAAAAGTCGCGAGTGGGAATTGGATCGTACTTGTGATCGTGACAGCGCGCACACCCAACCGTCAGACCCAGGAACACCGAACCGGTGGTCGAAGTCACCTCACTCAGGTAGTTCTGCCGGACCTCGGCTGCGACCAGGTTGGAACGGTCCCAGGGCGCTACGCGCAAGAAGCCCGTCGGAATCAAGCCTTGAACATCAGGCGCGTAGTTGTTCTTGGTCTGGCTGTGCTCGTCGCCTCCGGCGAGTTGCAAGATCAGAAAACGGTCATACGGCATGTTGGCGTTGAACGCTTCAATCACCCAGTCCCGATAACGCCAAGCGTTCCCGATGGCACCGTCGCCCTCCAATCCGCTGGTTTCTCCATAGCGCGCTAAATCAAGCCAGTGGCGGCCCCAGCGCTCGCCATAGCGTGGATCATCCAGCAATCGATTGATGAGGCTTTCATACGCGTGAGCCGATTCGTCATTCAGGAATTGCTTCATCTCTTCCGGGGTCGGTGGCACTCCAACGAGATCAAGGTAGAGTCTTCGCGCGAGTGTTCGGTTTGAAGCTGCCAATGCCGGCGCAATGCCTTTCTCCTCAAGCTTTGCCAGAACAAAAGCATCAATCGGATTTCGCACCCAGTCTGCGTTCTTAACCCGCGGAGGTTCTCCCTTCACGGGCCGTTCGAAAGGCCAGCGCCATTCGGATACTCGCGGAGGCTCTTCAGGCGGTAGCGATCGAATCCAATTCTCAATTTGCTCCAGGTCTTCCTTTGCGAGAGTCTTACCTAAAGGCATCGCCGGCTGCAGCTCCCCTTTCAGAAGACGAATCAGTGGACTGCGGACAGGATCACCGGCGTACACGGCTTTCCCGTGCTTGTTGCCACCCGCAATCACAGAAGCTTGGTCAGCCACCGAGTAGCCACTGGTTTTGGTTTTCTCTGAATGGCAGTCAGCGCATTGCCGAGCCAGGATCGGAGCGATCGTTTGCGTGAAATCAGCAGCGGTTGCCTCTAGCCCACTCAATGTGGCTGCTAAGACAAACAGCCAAGCCAATCTCATTTTGTGTCCAGGCATCATTGCTGACCGATTGAAACGGACACCAGCGGCTCTTGAGCCGGATGGATTTCCGGCGCAATACCTTGAGTCCCATGACAAATCGATAGATAAGTATAGACTCCCGGCACGTCAAAAATCCAGCCGCGCAGCACTAATACACACGCACTTAAGTGATACGACAGAATGCCCCACATCCAACCACTGGCGTAAGCCAGCGGGACGCGGCGTCCTGCCTCCTTTTCAGATACCGACTGCGTCAGCGGTCGGAGCTTCACCTAAGCAGCCACGTAATTGAGCCTCCGACCGCTCACGCGGTCGGTATCCCGCAATCACTTTCGTCAGCCACTGGCTCACGCCAGTGGTTGGTCAAATAGACCGACATACACTAGCTCTCGCGTTCGCAGTAGTCACAGTGGAGGCGGCTTCGAGACTACACGGCGATCGACGGATGCCGCTTGCCACTCGCCCGGGCTTCATCTGTTTTGGAGCCCTTCGGAAGCAAGCAAAACTGACCCGGGATCCACGCCAAATTCAATTCTGGTCCTTCGAGTACAAAAGCATCGTGGGCAAGGCTTTGAACGTCATTCATGGGGCCGGGCCTGTCCGGAAACCTCTCATTCCAGACGACAAAATTACCATCGGCGAGCTGCACCAATATGGCACTGCTGGCAGACGCCTTGCACTCCTTGCCTCGTTGTCCGTGGACGAAGAATACTCAGGGCGCGAAGTCAGTTAGGCTTCAGCCGACAACTAAGGAAGGACGAATGCTCCGACGATCCGTTGTCATCTGCCTGATTGTCCTCTGGGTGCTCCCTCTCTGTGCGCCAGCCCAATCTCCCGTCAACTACGACATCGTTTACGTTCGCGCTAAGCGCGCGGGCGATACAACCCGAGTCTCGATGCCGGAGGTGAAGGACCCCATCCAGATGGAACCCGGAGCCGACCTCGTCCTGCTGCATCCCGATGGAAGCGAGGAAGTGTTGGTGGTTGGCGGAAACGGGGCGGTTGTAGACCCGGTCGTCTCGTTCGACGCTCAGTGGGTCTACTACGCAAAGTTTCACGATCAACGGACGGCCACATTGAACTACCAGCGACGCGATGCCTCGCGGGCAGGCGCTGACATCTTCAAGATCCATCTCGGAACACGACAAGTCGTTCAACTCACCTTTCAGGAGTGGACACCGAACACGGCCGCTGCCGATTGGTCTACCAATCACCTCAGTGCCAGCTCCTCAGGCAAGTACTATCTGGGCTACGGCATTTTCAACTTGGGTCCATGTCCACTCCCAGACGGCCGTGTGATGTTCACTTCCAGCCGGAATGGCTTTCTTCCGAACAAAGACTACACATTTCCAAACCTGCAGCTGTTCGTGATGGATGATGATGGAAAAAACGTCGAGCAGATTGGCCATTTGAACCTGGGTAGCGCCCTGCATCCGACAATCTTGAAAGATGGGCGCGTCATGTTTTCCAGTTACGAAGCCCAAGGACTGCGCGACCAGCGCATCTGGGGTCTTTGGTCCATCTGGCCCGACGGCCGGCAATTGGGGACCACTCATGAGTGGCTTTACCGACGCAGCCGCGTTCCACTTTCAGACGCAACTTTCCAATGAGCACCTCGCGGTCGTCGAATACTACAATCAGAACAACAACGGGTTCGGCACGCTGCTGGCGTTTCCTCCGAGCCCGCCGGCTAACACACCTTGGTTTGGTGACCCGAGACCATCCCACTCTTCGAATCCGGGTGTCCAGCGCGGTATCTGGTATTTCTCTCCTGGCCATCCATCTCATCTGCAGCCACGCTACAAGAACTATCCCTTCTCACCCTACGGAATCTATCCTCTTAGCGGCTTCACTCACGGAGAGGATGAAGCCTCTTCTACGGGCGCTGGATGGCACTTGGGCCGGCAAAGTAACTCATCCGAGCGGAGCCCCTAACAACGATGTTCTCTTGGTATGGTCTCCGGGTCCCGCCAACGATCTGGACCGGCCCACCAGTACACCCACCTATGATGCGGGACTTTATTTGATCCGCGGCGGTGTCACGCTGACCAACCATCGAGACCTCGTCCTGATCAAGAACAACCCAGGCTACAACGAAATCCAGCCGCGGGCGGTCGTTCCTTACCGGCAGATTTATGGCGTTGACCAACCCACGGCCCTTCCATGGCTGCCGAATGATGGCAGCCAAGCCCTGGAACTCCCGGTTGGTACGCCGTTTGGGCTCGTGGGTTCTTCCAGTTTCTATAAGCGCAACTCGAAGCCAGGAATCGGCAACTCGAGATTTGCCGGTCTCGACGCGTTTAATACTTCCGAAAACGGCGACAGCAGCAACTGGGGAACACAGGGAGCCGATGCCGGCAAGTACACCAACGATGAAATCTACGCTGTCAGAATTCTCGCGATGGAACCTACCAGCCATCGCAGTTACGGACCCGCCGAGGGAACGAGCTACAGCAACCACGCCAACGAGCGGCTTCGGATTCTAGGCGAGATTCCTCTCCGCAAGTTTGATTCGGCCGGCAAGCCCATTCTTGACGGCGACGGCAATCCTGACACCAGCTTTCTCGCCAAGATTCCCGCCGATGTTCCGTTTACTTTTCAGACACTGGATAAAGATGGCCTGGTGCTAAATATGTCTCAAACTTGGCACCAGGTGCGCCCGGGCGAGGTGCGGAAGGACTGTGGCGGATGTCATGCCCACGCGCAGCTCGGAACAGACTTTGCAACAACTGCAGCCGCGCGCTCCGACTACACCGTCGCCGACCTCACGCGCTCGACGCCATTGCTGACCAAGGACAGTGCAGGCAAGCCAACGTTCGCTGCCCTGCCCGTTCGATCGGTGGATGTGGAGTACTACCGGGATATCAAACCGATTCTTCAACGCTCCTGCGTGCAGTGCCATTCCAAGAATGGCGTTAACGAAGCACAGCTAGTGCTGGATGACGACACTCTGGTCAGTGGCTACGAAAACACTTACCACCGACTCGCGAACGACAACGGAGCTCGTTACGGCATCCCTCCGGTAATCTCCAATCGGACTTGGAGGCAGACAAATGCTTCGCGCTACGTTCGGATGTTTCAATCGCGACGCAGTCTGCTGGTCTGGAAAGTATTTGGCCGCAGGCTGGACGGCTGGAGCAACAGTGACTTTCCCACAGAAACCGTCCCAGGCGATCGAAGCACGCTGCCGGCTGGAGCCAACTCCAATGAAGCCGACCTCGACTTTCTTGGAACTGGCTGTCCTCCGCCCGGTTCTGGAGTTCCACCTCTGACAGAAGATGAAAAGATCCTGTTTGCTCGCTGGGTGGATCTGGGGGCGCCGATTACCTCTCCTGATCCGGCAAGACGCAACAGCGGCTGGTTTCTCGATGATCTTCGACCCACGCTGACTCTCTCATCACCTCGGGCGGGCGTCTCGACTCAAGCTTTGAACACGATTCGTCTTGGTGCTTTCGACTACTACTCCGGACTGGATCGCAGCTCCCTCTCAGTCAAAGCCAATTTCGCGATCAACGGCAAACCGGCGGGAACGGAACTGGCGCCTTACTTCTTCGAAACCGCCGACCACATTTGGAGCATGACTGTCGCACCGGCCTTGACTGACCTCCCGAGCGGCATGCTTACCGTCAGCGTCAGAGACAATCAAGGCAACATCACCCGCATCGATCGGACTTTCAAGGTCCAATCCAGTACCAGCAGCTCCAGGCGAGCCTCCCGTAATTTCAGCCGTCTATCCGAGCTCAGGGCCGAGCGTCGGGGGAACGCGCATCCAAGTTCTGGGCCGGAATTTTCAGCCCGGTGCAGTCGTGCGACTCGGCGGCGTCCCGTTGTCGGCGGTCGTTCTCAAGAGTGCTGCTGAGCTGACCGGAGTGACTCCGCCGCTCGCCGCTGGCTCCTACCCGCTTGAGGTGACGCAGACGGAAGGCACCACCCTACTTGCCAATGCGTTCACCTACCGGCAATTGGCCAAAGTGGCTCCACGGGTACCTGGTGGATCTCAACGCCCTGCTTTGCGGATCCCGTTTGTCGTGGACTCTCAGGAATCACGCACGAATCTGGGGATCAACAATCTGGGGAGTGCCATCGCGTCTGTCCAGATCTCGCTGGTTGATGGCAACGGCCTGCTGATTGCAGAAACGACGACGACCGTTCCACCCTTCGGGATGCGGCAAATCAACAACATTGCCCGTGTTCTCGAATCGGCTTCGACGGTGACGGGGCGCGAAGGCTATTTGATCCTCGAATCCAATGAAGACATCCGGGCCTGGGCGTCGCAAATCGACAACGCCACGGCCGATCCCAGTATGGAGTTGGCCCGTTCAGATTCAGCCGCACGAGTCCTGATGCCGTCGTCGGTCTCCAGTTCACGATTCTCAACCAGCTTGATCGTGATCAATACAACCGCCGCAGATGGTCAGATCAATCTACGAATTCGCGACAGTGCCGGAACCATTCTGGCATCCCTGATGAATCGATCCATCGCCGGGTACGGCTACCTGTTCTTCGAGGACATTCACAAAGCTGCCGGACTCAACAATGCTTTTGGCCCCATCGAGATTGAAGCGTTAAGTGGCATCCGGGTCTTGGCCACGGAGCGAATCGCCTCGAGCGAGCGCACCAGCGCCTATTTTGAAGGAGTGGATGCCGACGCGGCAGGCCGAACTGTCGTTTTGCCTTATTCAGTGGAGAACACGGAGTTTCGAACGAATCTCGGAATCAACAATCTCGGAACGGCCCTCGCGAACGTCACCGTGCGATTGCTCGACAAGAATGGTCTGTCACTCGGAACCCTTGCGGCCACAGTGCCTCCCGGCGGGCTGACACAGCTTAACAGCATCAACACCACGTTAGCTGGCGCTGCCACACCAGCAAATCGTGAGGGTTACTTGCGGCTGGAATCCGATCAAAACATCGTTGGCTGGACCTCTCAAATCGACAACCTCACGCAGGATCCCAGTCTGGTAGTTGGCAAGGGAGTTCCCCAGATAAGGCTGCTGATTCCCTCCACAACGAATGCCGCTAGTTTCAAATCCACTCTGGTTGTGGCGAATCTAGATGCAGGAGCCGTCAATGTTGAGTTCAAGTTCCGAGACGCTGAAGGGAACGTGAAAGCCTCGACCATCGATGTCATCCCAGGCAACGGCTTCCTCAGTTCCGCTGACATCCTGGCGAAGCTGGGCATGTCAGGAGAATTCGGACCACTTGGAAATCGTCTCGTTGAGCGGCAAACCCATCCTTGCCGTCTCCCGCGTTTACAGCCTGCAACGCACCGGCGGTTATTTCGAGGGCGTGCCGTAAAGAACGCCGCACGACATTTTCTGTTTCAATCATCATGTTATGGGTTCTCCTGCCAGATGAAGGATCTCAAAGCTTCATTCCCTCCTTATCCAACTGATCTTTGCCCATATGAAACAGAGGTGTGTGCGTCCCCGGACGGAACCACTCCAAGATTGGAAATGTGAAGCTAACCCAGGGCGGTGCTCGCGCTCCTGCCCTCGCTTGCCCTGGGCTAACTTCTGACGCCCTTACATTACAGGGCTTTTAAGATGAAGCAGCCGCCTCCTTGCCGCTGCACTTCTTGAAAAACCTCAGATCGCATAAGTCCCCGGAAGGGACATTAACCAACCTCTATATCCAACAAGAGACTCATGGGACATGCTCAACGTCATTCAGAGAGAGCCCTGAGTTCTGCCCTTCTCGAGCGGTCTATTTCGAGTACCGACGCACGATGAGCGAGCCCAACGTAGCGTATATGGATCATCAAGCCAGTAACGACTGCGCTTAGTGAACAGGCGGGTTTGAAGGCAATAGCCGAAATCGGCAACACGACGAGATTCATAAACAGGTAGACAGCAACTCCGTAGACCAATCCGCAAACAAGAGTTCTCTCGACTCGAAACGAGAACCTGCGGCTCGCCGCAAAGTAGACCGCAGTCGCGCCAAACGCGATGACGAAGTCCAACCCCAAACCGAGGGCACCGGTAGCGAAACCACCCTTGAAGGAATCTGCCCCTAGCAACCCACTACGATTGCTTGTAGCACCCGAATCGGGGTAACCCCTTCCAAACCGCTGTTGACAAATGCAGCCGTTATGTCCAACGTCGCGGCTATCAAACCGCCCCACAGAACGGCTTGATAGATCTTCGACTTTTCCAGCGAGAACGCCATGCGACAACCTGCGAAGTGGACCTGCCGCTCGCGATTTTGGGTGAGGAAATCGTCACTTGAAAGTGACGCTCTTTGGCTGGGCTTGGGAGCAAGCGATGCTATCAGTGACGCCTGAGGAGATCTGGGCGCAAGCCGTGTCCGTCGCGGTGCGCTGAGCTTCCTGGCGACTGGTCCCGGCTGCGGTAGAGCAGGCCGTTTGTCCGCGAAACTCCATGCAGACTTCGCACCGGAACTGGTCTAAACCCATTGAAGAATAGATCACATATCCGAAAAAGAAGGCTACTCCAGCAGCAATCAGTAACTTTGTGGTTTTGTTCATGGCGGGATTATAAACAAGGCAGCGTTCCAAAAAGGTGATTTTGTCACAGTCCCCTACCGTCGCTGACCCACGAAACCTTTCGCCGCAGCCGAGACAGGAGACTGCCTTATCCAGAAAAGTGATTGTTCTTGGTCGCCACGAATCTTCTCTTCGGCTATTGCTTCGGTTTTCCCGCCACCTGCTGCCTGATTCTTTCAATTTGCTTCTCAAACGTTTCTCTCCGCTGGCCTGCCAACCGCAAGCACTGAGCGAAGTCCAGATCTGCATCGGGTTGGTTGTCGGTCAGTAACATGGCTAACCCTCGGTTGAGGTAGGCTTCGGCATTGCCTGGATCAACTTGAATGGCGAGGTTGTAGTCCCGAACCGCTTCCTTCCATTTTTGTTGGAGTAAGTAGACGGTGCCACGATTGATGTGCGCCATAAGATGTTGCGGTTCCAGCTCGATGGCCTTGCTATAGTCAGCAACCGCCCGATCCTTCTCTCCCTTGGCTCTCCAGGCGTTGGCTCGGCCGTAGTAAGCAGGCGTCATGGCTGGGTCAATCGCGATTGCCTTATCCAAGTCCGAGAATGCACCGGCAAGGTTCCCTGTATCGATTCGGGCATTGCCTCGGTTGCTATAGGCTTTAGCCAAGGCTGGTTTAGTCTGGATAGCCCTGTCGAAATCAGCCAGGGCTTGCTTAGTGTTCCCCTTTTGATACATCAAAGCGCCACGATTGTTATAAGCCTCCGCGAGGTGGGCATTCAATGCGATCGCCCTGTCAAAGTCGCGCCAGGCAGCATCAGATTCCCCCATTGAATAGTAGGCTTCACCTCGCTGGTTGTAGGCGTCAGCAAAGCGAGGTTTAGTCTCGATGGCCTTGTTGGTGTCAGCCAGAGCTGCACTGAAGTTCCGTTTGACGAGATGAACCTGGGCTCGATTGCAGTAAGCCTCCGCCAGCCGGGGCTGAAATTCGATAGCTCGGCCAAACTCTTCCAGAGCTCCGTCCGAGTCCCCTCGGCTCTGTCTAATGAGGCCTCGAAGTTGATAGGCGGGAGCGCAACGCGGATCGAAAGTCAGAGCGATGTCTAAATCGGCCAAGGCTCGATCGAGTTCACCTTTCTTGTACCAGTCATTGCTTCGTTCCACGTAAGAAGCAGCCGAGAGAGACTGTGGCGTTTGTGCTCGACCGATGTTTGTCACCCAGAGAATCAGCGCAACAGTGAATGCCAGGCAGCGCTTTCTGCTTCTTGCTTCTGTGACCATGTTGTCCTCCTCCATGAGCTGCGTTGTGAAGGCGACTTTGGGTCAAGAAAGCTGCTGGCTCAATGGAAGCGACGTGACATGTGAGTGACATTTGCATGACAAAGACAATTCTCTGAATTGGGACGACTTAACAAGCGTTATTCGTGCTTCGCTTGGGTGGGTGGTGAATCGTCTAGGTCCACTTGGTAGCAACGAAGTTCAAGATTCCGTCAAATTTGTCATTTAGTTTAAACCCCCAAGAGCGTCAAGAACGCGAAAGGAATCCGAGCCCGCCCGTCGTGCTTCGGTTCGTCATTCCCGCGAAAGCGGGAATCCAGCCTGGATTCCGGCTCGCGCTGCGCTTGGCCGGAATGACGAGGGTTTCCTGCCGGCCCTCAGCCTGCGCACGCCAGCCTTTAAGGCACCCCTTAGATCCGGATAACCGGGCGAGTTTTTTCTACCGCAGGCTTCAGCAGCCAAGCTCTTGGCGTTCTTTGCGTGCTTGGCGGTGTGTTGGGTCTCGGCGGTATAAGGCGACTCGCCACGTTCCAGCCAGACGAAGTCCTGTTAGATTGGAGTAGCTGCGGTGGTAAACTGGCGTCTAGTTTCGTTTCCTGAGAATTTGTCTCTGCCGGAGAGAGCGGCAGGATGTCTCTAAACCTCTTCTTTCCTCGTGGTGTCGCCTCCCTTTTGTGGTCTTGGCGGCGCCCAGGTGGCCTCAATACCCTATGGCCGTCGCCCGGTCTTCCAATTTGATTCGTTTTGGAGTCTTTGAAGTTGATCTTCGAGTGAGAGAACTGCGGAAGCAGGGACTAAAGCTCAAGCTGCCGGAGCAGTCCTTTCAGATTCTAGCGATGCTGCTTGAGCATCCTGGAGAGCTGGTTACCCGCGAGGAGATTCAGAAAAGACTCTGGCCTGACGACACCATCGTTGAATTCGAAAACAGCATCAATGCCGCGATCCGTCGGCTTCGCTTGGCATTCGGCGACTCAGCCGATGAGCCGCGATTTGTGGAAACCCTGGCCCGCCGGGGCTATCGGTTGATGGTGGAGGTAGAGCGGCCGCCAGAAGCAGGCAATCGAGCCGAGCCCAGCCCAGGGCCGTCACCTGAAGTTGTCTCCAGGCGACTGGTCAGCTTGCTCAAAGGTCACAAGAAAGCTTTGCTGGCAGGTTTCGCGGTTCTGGCTGTGTTAGCCCTGGGGCTCTACATTTCCAGGGTTGATCGTATGGGTTTCGACCGGGTCGCTCCCTTGCAGGAGCTTGGACCCGCGGAGGCTGCTCGCGAGGCTATTGACTCGATCGCGGTGCTGCCATTTAAGAACGTCGGAGGTGACCCTGACACCGAGTACCTGAGTGACGGCATCACTGAGGGCATCATCAGCGCCCTTTCGCGTTTGCCCCGACTGCGGGTCATGGCGCGCAGCGTGGTATTCCACTACAAAGGACGCGACATCGATGCCCGAAAAATCGGAGGTGACTTGAAAGTCCGCGCCGTGATGACCGGCAGGGTCGCACTGCGGGGCCAGACCTTGATGATCAGCACCGAGATGATGGATGTCAAAGATGGCTCGCAGCTCTGGGGGGAGCAATACAGCCGGAAGCTGGCTGATGCCATCGCCATCCAGGAGGAGATGGCGAGAGAAATCTCGGAGAGGTTGCGTCTGCGGATGACGGGCGAGGAGCAGAGGCTGCTTACCCGCCGCTACACTGAAAACGCCGAAGCCTATGAGCTTTACCTGAAGGGTCGCTACTTCTTGAACTGGGTTGCAGATGCGAAAAACCTTGAGCGAAGCGTCGAGTATTTCCAGCAGGCCATTGCCAGAGACCCCAGGTATGCCCTGGCATATGTGGGCCTGGCCGATTCATTCTGGTCGCTCGCCGTCGTACATCGCGCGGCGATCAAGGAAAGTTATGAAAAGGCAAACACCGCTGCCACGAAGGCACTCGAAATCGATGAAACAGTTCCCGAAGCACACCTCTCACTGGCAGTGGTTCTGCAATCTTGGGACTGGGATTGGTCAGGTACGGAACGGCATCTCAAGCGGGCCGTCGAGTTGAACCCAAACTCGGCTGAAATTCACCGCCAGTACGGTAATTTCCTGGCCCGCATGGGCCGGGTTGAGGAAGCCAGAAGAGAGTTGGATCGGGCCTTTGAAATTGAGCCGCTCGTGGAACGGATAGGCATAGGCGGATTCGCTGCCTTTGGGTACTACCTGACCCGCAACCTTGACAAAGCGGAACAACTGTTACGGATGAAGCTGGCGGCGCACTCAAATCACAGATTTTCACACTTCATCCTCGGTTGGTTTACGAGCTAAAAGGAATGTATCCAGATGCCATTGCGGAGCATGAAAAGGCGTGGCTGTTAGGCGGCAACCTGGACAACCTAGGACACTTGGGCCACGCCTACGCCAAGGATGGCAACCGCGCGAAGGCGGTGAGATTATCGAACGGCTAAAGCGGGCAGAGAAGGGATACTTACACGCTTACGAAATAGCCTTCATCTGTGCAGCCTTGGGAGAGAAAGAGCTGGCATTTGAGTGGCTGGCTAAAGCCTACCAGCAACGAGACAGGGGACTGATCCACCTGAAGATTGACCACTACCTCGACCCTCTACGCTCCGACTCGCGCTTCCAAGACCTCCTACGGCGCCTGAATTTTCCTGAGGAGCAGCACGGCAGGTGAGATTGTTGAGTCTCCCTAAGAAAATCCCTCTCGGGAGGGGAGCTGGCGCGTCATGACCATCTCCGCTTCGAAGACGCGGCCCACCAAAAGGCAAGGCCGTCTTGCCCGGTGTGTAGGCTACGCCTTGATTAAATAAGGAATCTTTATCGAAATCATAAAAAATATAAATTTAGCTGTTGATCTTGTTTCAAATAAAATTCAAGTCGTTCTTTTCCAGGATTATCCCAGATAGGGTTTGAGGTAACATAGGGCATCTGGGAAAGTGATAAGCCAGCGAAGTCCTGAGCCTACTGAACTGAGTTCTCCCAAACAGATCTAATCGCCAGGCCAGTGTGGGTCAGGCAAACGGGGCTTCCGGATTTGAAATGGTGCAAGCCCGTGGGTGATGCTTACCCATTTTGATTCGCTCCAAGACGAGGAAGGGTTGCCATGAGTTCTCCGCTGTATCCTCCCAAGCAAGGTCTTTACGATCCGCAATTTGAGAAAGACAGTTGCGGCGTCGGTTTCGTCGCGAACATGGACGGAACGCGCTCCAACCACATTGTGCGCCAAGCTCTGGAAGTATTGACGAATTTGCGGCATCGAGGCGCCTGCGGCTGCGATCCGGAGTCGGGAGATGGAGCAGGAATTACCCTTCAGGTTCCGCACGAGTTCCTGGCGGAGAAATGTGGCGAGATTGGGATTGAGCTTCCTGGCACCGGGCAATACGGCGTGGGCATGGTGTTTCTGCCTCCCAACCCGGAGCATCGCCAGTTTTGCGAGCAAGTCCTCGAGCGCATTATCCAGGAGGAGGGTCAGAGGACGATAGGTTGGCGTGACGTTCCGGTTGACAGTTCCGCCATTGGCAGTGTCGCTCACGAGGCAGAGCCTGTCATTCGGCAGGTCTTCATTACGAAAAGCCCGTTTCTTGATGCGCACCAGTTCGAACGCAAGCTTTATGTCATCCGGAGGCGGGCCACCACCACCATAGAAGCTGCCGTGATGGAAGATGTCGGCTTCTTCTACATCGTCAGCCTCTCGAGCCGGACCCTGATTTACAAAGGGCAGCTGATGGCCAGGCAAATGGCCACGTTCTTTCTGGACCTGAACGACACCTCGATCAAAAGTGGCTTGGCGCTGGTTCACTCGCGGTTCAGCACAAACACATTTCCTTCCTGGCGGCTGGCGCATCCGTTTCGCTACCTGGCTCACAATGGTGAAATCAACACGCTGCGCGGCAATCGCAACTGGATGCGGGCCCGGTCTGCCACACTGTCATCCGACGTTTACGGCGACGACCTCAAGAAGCTCTTTCCCATTGTCACCGAAACCGGGAGCGATAGCGCCACGCTGGACAACGCGCTGGAGTTCCTGCTTCAAGGTGGGCGTTCACTGCCACACGCGGTGATGATGCTGATTCCGGAAGCCTGGAGCAAAAACATCGGCATGGACGCCGACAAGAAAGGCTTCTATGAGTACCACGCCTGCCTGATGGAGCCTTGGGATGGCCCCGCAGCGGTGGCCTTTACCGACGGCATCAGCATTGGGGCTGTGCTGGACAGGAACGGTTTGCGTCCGGCGCGATATCTCGTCACGAAAAACAACCTGGTAGTGATGGCTTCCGAGGTTGGTGTGCTGGACATCCCAGCCGACGAAGTGCTTTACAAAGGCCGGCTGCAACCCGGCAAGTTGTTCCTCGTCGACACCGAACAGGGCCGTATTGTGGACGACAGCGAGCTCAAGACTTCCATCTCCCGCCAGAAGCCCTACCGTGAATGGGTGGAAGCCAACAAGATCGATTTTGCTTCGTTGCCTGAACCCAAGAGCGTACCGCAGTCCAGCCGGCACGCACTGCTGCAACGTCAGCAACTGTTCGGATACACCGTGGAAGATTTGCGCATCCTCATGGCGCCGATGGCCAAGGACGGCGAAGAAGCCATTGGCTCGATGGGCACCGACACGCCTTTGGCAGTGCTGTCGAACCAGTCCCAACTGCTTTACAACTACTTCAAGCAGTTGTTTGCGCAGGTCACCAACCCGCCGATCGACTCGATCCGCGAAGAGATGGTGATGTCGGTGGAAAGCTACATCGGCAGCGAAAGCAACCTGCTGGCTGAAACGCCGGAACACTGCCGGATGCTTAAGCTGGAGTGTCCCATCCTGAACGATTTCGAACTCGCCAAAATCCGCGAGATCGCAATCGGCAGTTTCCGAGCCGTGACGCTACCCATGACGTTTCCGGTAAGCCAAGGGGAGGTCGGGTTGGAGGCGTCCCTGAAGAGCGTCTGCCAGAAAGCTTCGGAAGCCGTTACCGCTGGCGCCAGCATCCTGATTCTTTCCGATCGAGACGCAGATACCGAGCACGCGCCTATGCCGAGCCTGCTCGCGACTTCGGCGGTGCACCATCATCTCATTCGAGAAGGCACGCGAACCAAAGCGGGTCTGGTGGTTGAGTCTGGCGAGGCACGCGAAGTGATGCACTTTGCTTTGCTTATTGGCTACGGAGCAGGCGCTATCAACCCATATCTGGCTTTCGAAACTATGGCCGACATGGTGCACCAGAACCTGTTCTCCGGTGAGGTCACGGTTGAGAAGGCGTACAAGAATTACGTCAAGTCCATCAACAAGGCGCTCTTGAAGATTATTGCGAAGATGGGCATTTCGACGATTCAAAGTTACCGAGGAGCCCAGATTTTCGAGGCGATCGGGCTTAACACACCTCTTGTGGAGCAATACTTCACGGGGACACCTTCCCGTGTCGAGGGCATTGGCATTGAGATTCTCGGTCGGGAGTGTCTGTCACGCCATCACAAGGCGTACCCCGAGGAGCGAACCAGCAATCCATTGTTGGACGTGGGTGGACAGTATCAATGGCGGCGCGAAGGCGAGTATCACCTCTTCAATCCTGAGACTGTCGCCAAGCTGCAGGTGGCCGTTCGGCAGGACAGCTTCAAGACTTTTCGTGAGTACTCCGCCCTGATCAACAACCAGAGCAAAAACCTTTGCACTCTGCGCGGCTTACTAAAGTTCAAGAAGGGGAATCCGATTCCGATCGACGAAGTCGAGCCCGCCAAGGAGATTGTGAAACGCTTTGCAACGGGCGCCATGTCGTTTGGCTCCATCAGCAAAGAAGCGCACGAGAACCTGGCCATCGCCATGAACCGCATCGGCGGCAAAAGCAACACCGGTGAAGGTGGCGAGGACCCAGGCCGCTACCAGCGCGACGAAAACGGCGACTGGCGACGTAGCGCGATCAAACAGGTGGCTTCAGCGCGTTTTGGTGTCACAACCGAATACCTCGTTAACGCTGACGATCTGCAGATCAAGATGGCGCAGGGCGCCAAGCCTGGTGAAGGCGGGCAACTTCCCGGTCACAAGGTGGACAAGTTTATCGCCAAGGTTCGGCACTCCACTCCGGGTGTGGGTCTCATTTCTCCGCCACCTCATCACGACATTTATTCCATCGAAGATCTGGCCCAGTTGATCTACGACCTGAAAAATGCCAACTCGCAGGCGCGCATTTCGGTCAAGCTCGTCGCCGAAGTTGGCGTTGGTACCGTGGCCGCGGGTGTGGCAAAGGCGCATGCAGACGTCGTCTTGATCAGCGGCCACGATGGCGGCACGGGCGCGTCGCCGCTCACTTCCATCAAGCATGCCGGCATTCCGTGGGAGTTGGGCCTGGCCGAGACCCAGCAAGTGCTCGTGATGAACGATCTGCGCGGGCGCATTGTGGTTCAGACCGACGGGCAATTGAAGACTGGTCGGGATGTCGCGATCGCCGCCCTGCTCGGTGCTGAAGAGTTTGGCTTCTCCACGGCTCCACTCGTCGCATCGGGCTGCATCATGATGCGCAAATGCCACCTCAACACGTGCCCGGTCGGCGTCGCAACCCAGGACCCGGTGCTGCGTAAGAAGTTCAGTGGCAAGCCTGAGCACGTCATCAACTTCTTCTTCTATATTGCGGAAGAGCTGCGCGAAATCATGGCCGAGTTGGGTTTCCGTACTCTACCGGACATGGTAGGGCACTCCGAACTGCTTGACATGCAAGAGGCCATCGATCACTGGAAGGCTCGCGGGCTGGATCTTTCGAGCATTCTTTACAAACCCGATGTCCCCAAGCGCATCGCCACGCACTGCGTCACAACGCAGGATCATGGTCTTGAGAAAGTACTGGACGTGCAGTTGATCGAAGAGTGCCGCGGTGCCATTGGACACCAAGCGCCGATTGAACTGAATCTGCCCATCAGCAACACCGACCGCACTGTCGGCGCGATGCTCAGTGGAGAAATCGCCCGTCGCTACGGGAATGCCGGCCTCCCCGAAGATACGATCCGGATCAAGTTCCGCGGTTCTGCAGGCCAGAGCTTTGGTGCATTCCTTGCAAAAGGCGTCACATTGACGCTCGAAGGCGATGCCAACGACTATGTTGGCAAGGGTCTGTCCGGTGGCCGGTTGGTGATTTACCCACCAGAAAGTGCGACCTTCGTTCCCGAAGACAACATCATCATTGGCAACACAGTTCTGTACGGCGCCACCGGGGGCGAAGCGTATTTCCGAGGAGTAGCCGGAGAGCGATTCGCGGTGCGCAACAGCGGCGCTCACGCCGTCGTCGAAGGTGTGGGCGACCATGGCTGTGAATACATGACTGGCGGTGTGGCTGTCGTCCTGGGCAAGACTGGTCGAAACTTTGCGGCCGGCATGAGTGGTGGGATCGCCTTTGTCCTCGATGAAGAGGGCGTCTTCCCTGCTCTCTGCAACCGCAGCATGGTCGACTTGGAACCAGTTGTAAAATCCCACGACGTTGATCTGTTGCAAGCGCTCGTCGAGAACCATCGGCGCCTTACCGACAGCGCCCCCGCACAGTACATCCTCGAAAACTGGGACACCCTCCTGCCGAAGTTTGTGAAGGTCATGCCCGTCGACTACCGCCGTGTGTTGGAGCAAATGGAGCGGGAGCAGGCCCTGGCAGCCCAGGAGCCTCAGGAGATGGCGGCAACCCAACCCTAAGCACTTCGCCCAATTCGAGAGGAAGGCCGTAGATTGAAGGTTGAGGATAGAGGATTGCAAAAGCTGCTGCGATCCTCTATCTTCTACGCCTCGATTTTTGGCTTATTCCCCCCAACAAAGGGGGCAGCGTCAAGTGAGGTATTGAGAAGAGTTTGCTTCGTCGCGAAGCGCGGGGTTGTATCGGGGGGTTATGGACAGGACAACCCCCTGAAGGTGCCACGATCGGGGTCGTGGCACCTTCTCTCCCCCTTTGATAAGGGGGATTCTGGAGACTGAATGGGAAAAGTAACGGGGTTCCTGGAAATCAAACGAGAGATGGCACCGCGCCGACCAGTGGAGGAGCGTCTGAACGACTGGTCGCAGGTCTACCACGATCCCGAGGACCAGCTCGTTCAGTCACAGGGCGCGCGCTGCATGGATTGCGGCATCCCGTTCTGTCACACGGGTTGCCCTCTGGGCAACATCATTCCCGACTGGAACGATCTCGTTTACCGCGACCGCTGGCAGGAAGCCATCGCTGTCCTCCATAAGACGAACAATTTTCCCGAATTCACGGGTTGGGTCTGCCCTGCACCGTGTGAAGCCGCCTGCGTTTTGGGAATCAACGACAATCCCGTCACTATTAAACAGATCGAACTCAGCGTCATCACCCACGCCTTCCGTGAAGGTTGGATTAAGCCCGAGCCTCCCAAGGTTCGTACTGGGAAAAAGGTGGCTGTCATCGGTTCTGGCCCCGCGGGTCTGGCTTGCGCCGCACAACTCAACAAGGTGGGCCACAGCGTAACCGTGTTCGAGCGGGCCGACCGCATTGGCGGCTTGCTCACTTATGGCATCCCCGACTTTAAGATGGAGAAGTGGCTCGTCAAGCGGCGGCTTGACCTGATGGAGGCAGAGGGTATTACATTCAGAACCAACGCCAACGTGGGTTTCAACGTCTCGGTCGAAGAACTCCGCGCTAATTTCGATGCTCTCGTTCTGGCTGGTGGTGCAACTCAGGCTCGGGATCTTCCTGTGCCGGGACGCGAGCTGGATGGCATTCACTTCGCCATGGACTATTTGCCTCAGCAGAACCGTCGCGTGGCTGGGGACTCCGTTAGGAAAAGGAAATCACCGCCAAGGGCAAGCATGTGGTCATCCTCGGTGGCGGCGACACGGGCTCAGACTGTCACGGTACGGCCTTGCGTCAAGGCGCTAGTCTCTGTCAGTTCCTGGGAATTGCTGCCCAAGCCTCCGGCAGAGCGCACCGATTCCATGCCCTGGCCTTACTGGCCTATGATTCTCCGCACCTCAAGCTCGCACGAGGAAGGTGGGTTGCGCGATTGGAGTGTGAACACCAAGCGTTTCTCAGGCAACAACGGCAAGGTTGAGACGCTGCATGCGGTGCGCCTGGAGTTCGGCGCCCCCGACGCCAGCGGAAGACGCCCGATGTCGGAAGTGGCTGGCTCTGAATTTGAAGTGAAAGCTGACCTCGTGCTGCTGGCCCTCGGGTTCCTTGGCCCGCAGAAAAGCGGCATGATCGAACAACTTGATCTCAAACTTGACCCACGCAGCAACGTGTTTGCAGACCAGAACTACATGACCAGCATTCCGGGAATCTTCAGTGCCGGCGACATGCGCCGCGGCCAGTCCCTCGTTGTCTGGGCGATTGCCGAAGGCCGCCAAGCCGCTCGCGGAGTAGACAAATACCTCATGGGATCCTCCGACCTGCCGTAGTCCATTCGACTGGCTGTCCTTAGTAACCTCGCTCAGCGGCAACACAAACCTAGAAGGCGCCAACTCGACATTCTTGAACGCCACCGAGACGAAATGGGTGTGTGGAATCCAATGCTTGGCTGCAAGATTCGATTCCCGCTGCTCTCCAGAAACCGAAAATCGCCGGAAAGCTAACCCGAACCCCGCCAGTTTGTTTGTTGCCTTTTTTTTCTAAACTCCGGAGAATTCCTTTCAAACTCTAAGAGAATCTTCCTGGAGTCTGTCGGGAAAGCGCTGACAACAGCGTCCTAAACTTTCTGGAGGGTAGTAAATATGCCGAAATTCGTTATCGAGAGAGAGGTGCCGGGAGCAGGAAAGCGGTCCGAGGCTGAGCTTCGTGAAGCTGTCTCGAAGTCGTTGGAAGCTCTGAGGAAGTTGGGCCCGGAGATTCGGTGGATCCAAAGCTGGGTGACTGACGACAAGATCTACTGCATGTACTACGCTCCGGACGAGAGCCTCATCCGGGAGCACGCCCGGTTGATCGGCGGTCGAGTGGACCGTGTCGCGGCGGTTCGTCGGATGGTCGATCCGGCAAATTTTGAGTAGACATCGCCGACTTTGACGGCGCGCGGTCCACAGCGTACTGAATAGCGTCCTCAAGCCGCATTCTCCAACCGGCCAACCATGTAGCTCTGGAACCACCGTTCTTCCACGCCGCCTCCAGGGCGGCGTCTAGCTTCGCCTCCTCCCCCCGGCGGCGAGGCGCTCCTATCGTCTGCCGGAGGAAGCTGGCGGCGCCGACCAGCCTTAGAGCACGCTCTGGATTGTGCTGATGCGCCGCCAGGTAGGCAAACCCTTCCAGCACTTTCGCGATACCTCTTTTGTGTTTTAACTCCAGGAAGATTGCAAGAGCTTCCTCGAACAACGAGTGTGCAGTTGCAGAGTCATTCTGGTCGCAGGCAAGATAGCCCAGGTCCGCGGCGGATCTGGCCATGCCCCATCGCTCCCCCAGCCGGCGAAAACGGTTGGCGCCTTCCTGGTAGAGTCGGCGGGCTTCCGCAAAGTCACCCCGATCACGAGTAACATCCCCCAAATGGTTGAGAGACCAGGCTACGCCAATCCAATCCTCGAGTTTGCGCAAGATCGACATAGCCTCTTCGAGCAACGAACGTGCCTGCATATGCTCGCCTAGCTCTCTGACGACACCGGCCAGATTGTTGAGCGCGCCGGCGGTTTCTGGCGCGTCCCCCAGTTCCCGGCAAACCCGCAGGCTCTGCTCAAACTCGGATCGGGCAGCCGCATAGTTGCCTTGCAAGTCGTGATTTAAACCTAGAGAGGAAAACTGCTTCCCGATACCTCTTTGGTCGCCCAGCTCGCAGTAAATGTCGAGTGCCTCTCGATGCATACAGAGAGCTCTCTCATAATCGCCTTGAACACTTGCCAGACCCCCTGCGTGCCCTGCTGCGATCGCCCGCGCCCTGGTTCTCGCCTGCGCGCCCTTCATCCTCAGGCTGGCTTCCAGCCGATCCCGACCCTCAACGAAGTGTTCCCTCGGCTCCCAAAACCAATAGAGGGCCAGCGCTAAGCGCATCGCCCACTCGGAATTATCACTAGCGATCAACCAATCGAGAGCGGATCGCAGATTGTCATGTTCGGCATCGCACAGCTCCAACCAACTCGTCCTTTCTGCCGGCGTGAGCGGTAGATTGCCGTCTTCGGCAACCACTAGACAGTACGCGGCATGTGACCGCCTCGTTGCCTCCTCTTCCCCGGTCGCTGTCAGCTGCTCCAGCCCATATTCTCGAATCGTCTCGAGCATCGCGAAACGAGCTTCACGATCCCTCTGTTCGATTTGCTGCATCAGGCTCTTATCCACGAGCAAGGTCATTCCCTCAAGCACGTCAATATCGAGGTCGCGGCGCGTATTGCACACGGCTTCCGCTGCTTCCAGCGTGCATCCGCCCACAAACACAGAGAGCCTTCGGAACAACTTCTGTTCCTCTGCACTCAGCAAGTCGTGGCTCCAGTCGATAGTACGTCGCAAGGTCTGCTGCCGCCGGGGCATATCAACGGCGCCACTGGTCAAGACCTCAAGACGGCTTTCCAAGCGAACTAGAAGCTGCGCGGGCGCAAGCATCCTGATTCGCGCCGCTGCCAGTTCGATAGCCAGCGGCAAACCGTCGACGCGACAGCAGATTTGGGCCACCACGGGAGCGTTTTCTTTTGTCAGCACAAACTCGCCTTTTACAGCCGCCGCTGCCCGCTCGACGAACAAAGTGACCGCCGGGTTTCCCGCCAGTACTTCAAGAGAACTGAACTGCTCTGGCGCCGGCAGCGCCAAGGGTGGCACCACGTATTCGTATTCTCCGTAAACATGCAAAACAGCCCGGCTGGTTACCAGCACTTTGAGTGGAGCACAAGCTTCCAGGAGCTCGCCGACCAGCGCCGCCGCCGCCAAGAGATGCTCAAAGTTGTCGAGCAAGAGCAGCGTCGGGGCATGCACTAACAGCCGCAAGTGGTCCCGGAGTGCCTCGTCCAGCGGTTTGCCGCCGGTATGCCGGATTCCCAGGACTTGCGCGACTGTCGAGGTGACAGTGGTGGCATCGGTGATGGAAGCTAAAGCAACAAAATAAACGCCACCCGGGAACTCGGCGCTCACTTCAGAGGCCGCTTGCAATCCTAGCCGGGTTTTGCCGCTCCCACCGGCACCCGTGAGTGTAATCAGCCGTGGGCTCCCATCTATCAAGAGCCTTTTCAAGGCAGCCAGCTCTTGCTCGCGTCCAATCAAAGGCGTGCGCAGGGCCGGCAGACATGGAAGCCGTGAGCTCTCAACCTGGATGGGCACTCCATCAATTTGGTTTCGGTGTGCCTCAAGGCTCTTCAGATGCAGTGTCGAGCCATGTTCTCCGAAGGTGACACCGTAGTGCCCCTTGGGCAATTCGATAACGATCGGATCCGTCTTGCCTTGAGCATCGTAGTAATTCTTCAATTTCGATCGCAACCGGCGAGCTTGAACGCGAACGATTGTGTCGGTGCTAGGATCGAACGCCTCTCCCCGGCCGAAAACCTCCACGCCGAGAGAGTATTCCTTCAGTTCCTCAGTATTCCCATCGAGCGTGTGCTCGACCACATAACGTAGAAACCCGCTTAAGCTTGGAGAGTTCGAAAACGGCTGGCTGCTGAGAATTCTGGCGAGCTGGGCCCGGATCGACTCCGCAGGGAAATGCAATTCGGGCGCGCTGGGACTGCTGACGAGCATGTCATCTTGCTTGGCCAAGGGGTCACCTCTTCGCAGGAGCATACCGCACGCAGTTGAACCCTGCCAAGCGATTGGTGAGCTTCATTGTTCACAGTGAAGTCACCCCGGTTCACTTGTGCGATTGGGCTTCCTGGACTACAACCCTACGCACCGAAGGCCATCAAGAGAATTGCAGGCTAGTGAGCAGAGAGCTGATTAGTCCGAAAAGGAAGGCGAGACAAAGCAGGCTCACAACTAGAAGCCTTACGAAATGAAAAAAAAGAGCATGACAGTAAGTCAGATCCAGTTGCCGACCTCAGATTTAGACTCGGGCCAGAGAAATTCAGACCTCGGTCATATTGGCTCTCGTCCTTCGGATTCCCGGTCCACGGAAATATGAAATCGCGCGCTACTAGTTTGCCGAAATCCCCTCCTTTCGATGAGTCCCTCTATCTCGTCGGATAGCTCTCTCGCACGCGATCTCTGGCAAGGCTTGAAACTTTTACTCGCAGAATGTGGAGAGGCAAATGCACCGGAGTACCTGCAAAGACGCCTCTTCAGAATGGAGTCGCCCATCGCAAAGCCACTTGAGCGCGCTGGACCTCGGCTCGGCTGAATTGTTCAGTTCGCCAAGGTCTCTCGATGGGCTTTGGTAGCGCTGGTTGCCCGCAGTCCGGCACCAAGCAGCAACGGCGGAAACAGTGCCGCAACTTGGGTCCGCCGCCGTCGAGTAGTGCCCGCGGAAAGTAGCACCGTCAGGTAGTCAGCAAATACAGTTCACACCGAAAGGAGAAGAAATATGACGGTCCGTGGAAATGGAGGCTACCCCAAGGACCATCAAGACGTTTCTAGGCGTACCTTGTTGAAGGGTGGTGGCGCCGCTCTGGCGGGGCTGACGGTTCTGCGGGTGGCAGGTCCGGCGCACGCCTTCGGCCAATCCGGCGAGCAGGTCATCCCCTGGCTCGACCAGCCGGCGCCGAACCCCTTCCCGGATTTTGCCGGCAACCTGCTGAAGTGGGAGGAGCTCGACTCCTGGCTGACACCTACCGACAACTTCTACTTTGTCACTCACTTCGGCATACCCGACGGCCTAGATGAGTCCACCTGGCGCGTCGGGATCGCGGGGCTGGTAGCCCATCCCCAATCTCTGACGCTGGCCGACCTCAAAGCCCGCAAGCGCCGCGAGGTGGACTTCACATTAGAGTGCTCGGGCAACCATGGTACCGGACTGGACTTTGCCACCGGCTTTATCGGCAATGCACGCTGGGCCGGCACGCCACTGGCCCCGGTGTTGGAGCAAGCGGGTGTCCTGGAGGAGGCCATCGAAGTCGTCTTCTATGGCGTTGATCGCGGGACTATGACAATCCGCGACAACACGGGGATCGTCAGTGGTGGGCAGACGGGAACGGTCGAGCCCGATGCGGGCGGCGGACTTGATCTGACGATCACCGAGCAGTTCGCCCGCAGCATGTCGATCGACGAAGCGCTCAGCCGTGAAAACCTGCTCTGCTACGAAATGAACGGTGAGCCACTGCCGCTTGCGAACGGCTTCCCTGTGCGCCTGATCGCCCCGGGCTGGTACGGGGTGGCCAACGTCAAATGGCTGACGCGCATAGAGGTGATGGACCAGCGCTACGCGGGTAACTTCATGGCGCGGGACTACGTCAGCATCCGCGAGGAGCAGCGCAGCGGCCAGACCGTCTGGACGTTCGCCACCGTGAGCCACGACCGGCTCAAGTCGGCGCCGGCCAAAGTCACGCGTCGGGGAAGCCGGTACGCCATCATGGGTGCCGCCTGGGGCGCGCCGATCGCGGCGGTGCAGGTCCGAATCGACAACGGACCATGGGCCGCAGCCAAACTCGCTGACTCGCCGTCACACACAGAAGAGTCGCGCAGCCATGCCTGGAGGTTCTGGACATTCGACTGGGGCACGCCCGCCCCGGGCGAGCACAAGATCACGTCGCGGGCGTTCGACTTCGACGGCAACATCCAGCCAGCGCCGACCGACCCCTTCCTCGCCAGCAGGAGGACGTTCTGGGAGGCCAACGGGCACATCACCCGTCGGGTCCTCATTCCCTGACGGCCCGCGACCGAGGCGGTGACACGCAGTTGCGGTAGAGCGCTGGGTCGGAGAGGTCCGCCCGGCTCGGCGGAGCTCGCGCAGGACGCGGCGACTGTTTGGGAGCATGGTGCGACGGATTGAGACTCTACCGGTGCCGGGCGGATAGGGGCGACGGCGGACAAGCAAACAGGTCGAAGGAAGCAGGGGGACGGAGAGGTGTCTGAGAAATCGTTTGGAAATTGAAGCAATTTCCGGTTTTCCCGTACCCGGAAGAGGCAGGGCTGGCCCCTTCGTGGCCCGCCAGGGTCGCTCGGGACGGAAAGCATGAAAAACGGCCCCAACGGGGGCGGTTGGGTGTATATCGTCTGGTGGCCGGGAAGGCAAAATGGAAATCCTGGTTCAAGTCTGACTAACGAAGGAGGAACAAGTCATGAGACACAAGCGATCCAGTTGGCTCGTTGCAGTGGCGGTCCTCGTGCTGACGGGGCTGGGCGTCTTCGGCGCATCGGCCGCACCGCCCGCGGGAACCGACGCCAGTGAGGTGACTCACTGGAACCAAGTCGCGGCGACGACGCTCGCCGCGTTTCCGGGGCCGAACGGCGGTGCCCCACCTGCATTCCAGATAAACATGGGCATGGTGCAGGGCGCCGTGTACGACGCGGCCAACGCGATCGGACCGAAGCAGCATCGGCCATATCTGCTCAACAGGCGCGCCGGCGCGAAAGCGTCGATCGACGCTGCCGTCGCAACGGCGGCGTACGTCGTGCTTTCGGAGCTCGTCTCGACCGCACCGGAGAGGGTGCCATTCACCAACCGCGCGGCACTCCTGAATACGCTCGCCTCCGAGTACGCAGCCTCGCTCGATGCGATCGACGATGACTCCTTCAAGCGGCAGGGCATCGCGGTGGGGCGCGCAGCGGCCGAGGCCATGCTCGACGCGAGAGTGGGCGACGGACGGTTCGGGCCGTCGCAGTGGGTGCCGAACACGGCGCCGGGACATTGGTCGCCGCTTCTCTCAGGCGGCCAGCCGGTCCTCGACCCTACGCCATGGGTGGGCGGGGTGAACCCGTTCTTCATGCAGAGCTCCTCGCAGTTCCGTTCTGCGCCACCGCCCGCGCTCGACAGCGCGCAGTACGCAGCTGAGTTCAACGAGGTCAAGAGCCTGGGCAGAGCCACCGGCTCGACCCGGACTGACGATCAGACGTACAGGGCCAGGTGGTGGCAGAGCTCACCCACTCTGAGCTGGAACGAAGTCGCCCGGCAGCTCATCGCACGGAACGGCCTCGACGCCGCCGACAGCGCGAGGCTCCTCGCGCTGCAGAACCTGAGCGGGGCGGACGCGGCAATCAACTGCTGGAACGACAAGTACTACTTCGACTTCTGGCGGCCGTGGAACGCGATTCCACGAGCGCTGGAGGATGGGAACGGCGCTACGGATCCCGACGCGACCTGGGCGGCGCTCCTCACCGCGCCGTATCCCGAGTGGCCCTCGGGACACAACTGCCTCGACGGCGCACACGTCGCCGTGCTGCGGATGTTCTTCGGCGACGCGATTCAAGGTGGCTTCCAGATCACGAGCACCTTCGTGAATCCTGGAGGGCCCGCTGTGCGCACGTTCGACACATTCTCGCAGCCACTCGCCGAGCTCATCGAAGCACGCATCTGGGCTGGCCTCCACTACCGCAGCGCAGATGTGGCGGGACAGGCGCTCGGGCGGAACGTGGCCAACTACGGGGCCGCGAACTACTTGCAGCCGGTGGGTCGCTGACCTTGCACAACGCGGCCCAGACGGGATGAGAAGGCCCGCGCGAGCGGGCCTTCTCACATCTCCGCGGGCTCGCGCGTCGCGCCCGAGAGATCAGGAACGGCAGATAGCCAAATTGTTGAGTTCGCTACGGTCTCTCGATGGGCTTTGGTAGCGCTGGTTGCCGGCAGTCCGGCACCAAGCAGCAACGTCGAAAAGAATGCCGCAACTTGGATCTGCCGCCGTCGGGCAGTGCCGCAGAAAGTAACATCCTCAGGTAGTCAGCAAATGCAGTTCACACCGAAAGGAGAAGAAATATGACGGTCCGTGGAAATGGAGGTTACCCCAAGGAGCATCAAGACGTTTCTCGGCGCACCTTGTTGAAGGGTGGTGGTGCGGCGCTGGCGGGGCTGACGGTGCTGCGGGTGGCAGGTCCGGCGCACGCCTTCCCGGCCATGGCCACAGGCAGCCTGGACGACGACCAGCCTGACTCCGCACAAGCCTTCGTCGACCCGGCGGCAGGTCATTCCGTGGCTCGACCAGCCGCCGCCGAACCCCGTTCCCCGATCACCGGCAACCTACTGAAGTGGGAGGCGCTCGACTCCTGGCTGACACCTGCCGACAACTTCTTCTTATGTTCAACACTACGGCCTACCGGACGGCCTTGATGAGGCCACGTGGCGCGTCGGTATCGACGGGCCTGGTCGCCCGTCCCCAATCACTCGACGCTGGCGGACCTCAAAGCCCGCCCGCGCCGCGAAGTGGACTTCACATTGGAATGCTCGGGCAACGCCGCACCGCACCGGACTTCTTCTTCGGCGGCATCGGCAATGCCCGCTGGGGCGGCGCGCGGCTGGCCCCGCTCTTCGAGGAGGCTGGTGTCCTGGACGAAGCGACCGAAGTGGTCTTCTATGGAGCTGATAGCGGCACGGTGACAATCCGCGACAACATGGGGATCGTCAGTGGCGGCCAGACGGGAACGGTCGAGCCCGATGCCGACGGCGGACTTGATCTGACGATCACCGAACAGTTCGCCCGCAGCATGTCGCTCGACGAAGCGCTCAACCGCGACAACCTGCTCTGCTACGAAATGAACGGTGAGCCACTGCCGCTTGAGAACGGCTTCCCCGTGCGCCTGATCGCCCCGGGCTGGTACGGGGTGGCCAACGTCAAATGGCTGACGCGCATCGAGGTGACGGACCATCGCTACGCGGGTAACTTCATGGCGCGGGACTACGTCAGCATCCGCGAGGAGCAGCGCGACGGCCAGACCGCTCTGGACGTTCGCCACCGTGAGCCACGATCGGCTCAAGTCAGCGCCGGCCAAAGTCACGCGTCGGGGCAGCCGGTACGCCATCGTGGGTGCCGCCTGGGGCGCGCCGATCGCGGCGGTGGAGGTCAGAATCGACAACGGACCTGGCCGCAGCGAAGCTCGCTGACTCCCGCCACGCACAAAAGGTCGCGCAGCCACGCCTGGAGGTTCTGGACGTTCGACTGGGGAACGCCCGCACCAGGCGAGCACCAGGTCACGTCGCGGGCGTTCGACGTCGACGGCAACATGCAGCCAGCGCCGGACGACCCCTTCCTCGCCAGCAAGAGGACCTTCTGGGAGGCGAACGGGCACATAACCCGTCGGGTCCTCATTCCCTCCTGATGGGTCGACGAGCGAGGCAGTGACACGCAGTTGCGGTAGAGCGCTGGGTCGGAGAGGTCCGCCCGGCTCGGCGGAGCTCGCGCAGGACGCGGCTGGGGATCCGGTGGGCAGGCCGAGCCGCAAGGATGCGTTGAATTACACTGCCCTGCTCAATCAGGGGGACGAGCCGGATGCCCGAGCCACAGCGAGGACAGGCCAGGACGCCGAATCCGAACGTCCGCCGCATTGTGAAGCGCCAGCCGCCGTGATGTTGCTTCTGTGTGACATAAAGCCAGTACCGGGCTCCCAAGCCGCCCGTTCTAAAGAGCGCCCGATATGCTCACGAGTATGATGAAGTCAAAGCCTTGGGCGCCCGATTGAACAGCGAACGCACCGCGGAGCAAACCGACCTGGCCTATTTCTTTGCCGGCAACCTGATTAAATTCTTGTACAAAGGTCTTGGGGACATCGCCAAAGACCAGAACCTCAGCATTGCCGAGAGTGCAAGACTATTCGCCTTGTCTACCCTGGCGATCGCCGATGCCGTCATCAGCGCGTGGGACAGCAAGCGGTACTACAACTTCTGGCGGCCCCTTACAGCGATCCGGGAAGGAGATAACGATACGAACCATCACACCGTCGGCGATCCGACCTGGGAGCCCTTCGTGAATACGCCAAACTATCCTGACTACACTTCAGGCGCCAACAACGTTTTCGGCTCCGTGACTCGTATGCTGGAGCTGTTCTTCGGAACGGACCGAATTGACATTCTCATTGACAACTGATCACCCCCTAGCCATCCAGACGACGCGCACCTACACCCGATTCTCTGATTTGGCCCAGGATGTGGAAGACGTCCGTATCTACCAGGGCATTCACACCCGAAGCGCGGACGCAGCAGCACGGAAGCAAGGTGGACAGGTGGCGAAGTGGACCTTCAAGCATTTCCTGCTGCCTGTCAACGACTAGGGTTCCAGTCTCGATGATAGCGACAGTGCGGTTTGCACGAAGGGTGACAAACGATGAAAAGGATAGAGGGCAGGCAGGTAGCCAAGTGGGTGTTCACGCACTACCTGCGGCCTGTCGAGGATGACGATGATGATCATGATGATGAGAAGAAGGATCACGAGGTTGACGATCGGGAGGACTGAGTGAGTCCACGTCTGCACGATCGTCGCGGCAAGGTTTCAAATGTGCCCCGATACTTGTGAGGAAAGAACGTACACGGACGGAGTCCGACTGGGTAAGAAGTGGGTCGCTATGTCTTCAACCACTCTCTAAGCAGTGAAGCAAGTTAAGCAAGGAACGCGCGCGTTGTAACTACCCACATCAGGTGCGTTGTTATGTGGCGCGCAGATTCATGTGGAGTTGCAGGCGGAGGCGAATAAGGTCTCGACATTCAACTCAAGCTTAGGTTCCGTGGAGGTGTCAAGCCAGCTCGCCCTCAATCCGTCCATGATGTCCTCAACATGTCCGTCATGTCCCCGAAGTAAACGCCCGACGTGGTCCGCGGGGCCGCGTGAGGGGCAAAGTCGGTTGGTGCATGCTTTGGGTACAAAGTCTGAGAAACCTGCAAGTCAACAGGAGGGTATATGAAGAAAAAGTACGGATACACCATCATCTCACTCTTTCTTTTCTTCGTCCTTGGGGGGGCGCGTCAGGTTGCGGCCGACGCAGTCACCGACTGGAACGCAAACGCCGGCGAGGCTGCAACCGCCGCCTGCATAGCTCCTCTGAACAACCCGCTCCACGAATCTCGTATGTATGCCATGATGCACATAGCTATCCACGATGCCCTGAATGCCATCGACCGTCGCTCTCGTCCTTATGCCTTCGATATGCAGGCGGAACCGGGCGCTTCTCAGGACGCCGCAGTTGCTGCGGCGGCACGAGACGTGCTGGTCCCGCTCATCGGTCAACTCCCTCTCGAAATCACCCCCCAGGCTTGCATCGCTGCAGGCGTTGCAAGCGTCGAAGCCGACTATACCGCGGCCCTTGCCGCCATCCCCGACGATCAGGCCAAGGCGCAGGGTATCGCCGTGGGACAGGCCGCTGCCGCGGCGATCCTCGCCCTGAGAGCTGACGACGGCGCGGTTGGACCATTTCTTAATTCCGACTGCCCGCAGGATACCAATCCTGGCGAGTACCAATGCACACCGGGTACCCCGTTCATCGCCTTTGAGGGATGGGAAAATGTCATCCCCTTCGTTCTGAAGGACAGCTCACAGTTCCGTCCGGGGCCGCCGTACGCGGTGAGCAAGAAGAAGTACACGGCAGACTTCGACGAAGTGAAATCTCTCGGCGGCGACGGCATCACCACTCCCAGCGCACGCACCGCCGACCAAACCGAAATCGCCCTCTTCTGGGAGGAAAGCTCCCCGCTGAAGTGGAACCGGATTGCAAGAACCGTCTCCGTCGACCGGGGCCTCGATCTCTGGGAGAACGCGCGCCTGTTCGGCCTGCTCAATATGGCGCTTGCGGATGGCTACATCGCCATGGTCGATACCAAGAACCATTACAACTACTGGCGACCGGTCACCGCTATTCAGAATGGGGACACGGACGGCAATCCAGACACGACCGGTGACCCGGCCTGGACACCGTTGCGCGGGACTCCTGCGAACCAGGACTACGCCTCGGGTCACTCAATCGAAGGGGGTGCGGGGGCGGAAGTGCTGAAGCAGTTCTTCGGCACCGACCAGATCAGCTTCGAGGACTGCAGCGTGACGTTGCCTGCCGGTAGCACCTGCAGCGATCCGGCACCAGTGCTCCGCTCGTATACCAGCTTCTCCCAGGCGGCGGCCGAGAATGCGTATTCGCGCATCCTCATTGGGTTTCACTTCCGCAAATCGGTCGAAGAAGGGACCGAATACGGTCGAAAAATTGGCAAGCGGGCCGCCAATCTCTACCTCCGGCCTGTGCACTGAGTTGTGCGCGAGGTAGGCATTCCCATCTTGCGCAGGAGGGAAAGAGTGCTACACAGAGAGGAGCCACCTAGCGACGACTCTTCGCGAAGCGGACTGACGATACCCAGCGGTTGTTCTCGAAGCTTCTGACTTGGTTTCAAAGCGGGGAGCAGACCTGTGTCTGCACCAAACACTTATCGAGCTCGGTGCTGCGGTCTAGATAGCCGGGCGGCTGTTTATGCTGCTTGTGAGTCAACAAACAAAACACACTTACGAATTCGGGCCCTTCCAACTCGTTCCCGAGGAGCGGCTTCTGCTCTGTAACGGCGCTGCGGTCGCGCTGTCGCCGAAGGACATGGACCTGCTACTGGTGCTGGTGGAAAGTCGTGGCCGTCTCCTCCAAAAAGACGAGCTAATGAAACACCTTTGGCCAGAGAGCTTTGTAGAAGAAGCGAACCTGTCCCATCATGTTTTCATGTTAAGGAAAGCCCTGAACGATCATGGGGACGGAGCGATCTACATCGAGACGGTGCCAAAGCACGGCTATCGCTTTGTGGTACCGGTCAGGGAAGTTAGAGAAGAGGAGAAACCAGCAACTATCACGCGGCGACAATCGAGTAGCTCGGGCGATGGGCATGCAGAGGAGAACCTGTCACAAATCCCGGACCGGCTAACCTCAGACAGTGAACGAAAGCTGGGTATCAGCCCCAAACCAGCCTCCCAGGAGACGCTCGCCAATCAGGAGAGCCTAGCGCGACGGCGCTGGCTAACGGGTGTTTTTGCCCTTTTCCTTCTGGCCGTGTTACTTGCAGCGCTCGCCATGACGTTAATCCCGACTCAAGGTCGTTGGTGGGGTAGTCAGAAACAAATGCCAACCACGCTCCCCAGCCATTCAATCACTGGCGGTTCTACCACTGGCGAATCTGACGGGTGACCCGGAGCAGGAGTACTTTGTGGATGGTATGACTGATGCCTTGATCTCCCAGCTAGGCAAGATTGGTGCCCTAAGGGTGATTTCACGTACCTCAATCATGCAGTACAAAGGAACGCGAAAGCGGCTGCCTGAAATAGCAAAGGAACTAGACGTACACGCTGTGCTGGAAGGATCTGTTCAGCGGTCGGGCAATCAGGTACGGATCACGGTACAGCTCATTGAAGCCATGAGCGACCGCCACCTTTGGAGTGATAGCTACGATGGGGAGATGGATAAGGTCCTGACTTTGCAAAGCAAGGTTGCGGCAGACGTTGCTGAAGAGATCAAGATCGCCAGTGACGCGCGAACAGAGAAGTCGTTTGACCGAGACGCGGCCGGTAGATCCTGAGGCATACGAAGCTTTCCTTCTCGGCCACCATCATATGCGGAAGAGAACCAGCGAGGGCCTCGGCAATGCACTCAAGTTTTTCCAACGCGCTGTCGAAAAAGATCCGAACTATGCTTCCGCCTACGCGGGACTGGCTGACGTCTATGACCTGATGAGTGGCTATTTGCTGCTTGCGCCACGGGAAGCCTATCCAAAGGCAAGGGCAGCCGCGATTGATGCTTTAAAAATAGACGACCGGCTCGCCGAGGCCCACATTACGCTGGCCAAGATCGCAGCGCGATACGATTTGGACTGGGAGGAGGCCCGAAAGGAATTCCTGAGAGGCATTGAGCTGAATCCCAACTACGCGCAGGGTCACAGCTGGTATGGGCTCTTCTATCTAACATCCAACTGGGCAGCACGACAAAGCCATCGCTGAGTCGGAACATGCGAGGCGGCTGGATCCATTGTCGATCAATATCAACGTAGACCTGGGAACAAGCCTGTGGTTGGCTGGTAAACACGATCAGGCGATAGAGCAGCTGCACAAGGCACTTGAGATCGATCCCGACTTCAGCTTTGGACACTCAGTCCTTGGGCTAGTCTATCTCAGTAAAGGTCTGTTTGAGGAAGCCATCGAGGAGCTTCAAAAGGCAGTGAAGTATTCCAAGGGAGAGCTAGTCACGGCGTATCTGGCAAATCTAGGATATGCCTATGCAGCTTCGGGTCGTCAACCAGAAGCCAGGAAAGCACTCGACAGCTTGCTCCAGCTCAGTCGCAAGCAGTATGTCCCTGCAATTAGTATCGCTGAAGTTTATGCAGGGTTGGGGAAAGGCCCAAACCCTGGAGTGGCTCGAAAAGGCATACGAGGAGCGCTCTAGGAAGTTGTCTTAAAATGAGACCCTACCAATGCTGACAGCCTTCGCTAGACCCCCAGATTCCAGATTTGATAGATCGAGTCTTCGGACCGATGGAGAGCCCAGAGCGGTGAGGCGAAAGTAAGTGGTGCTGTTGGTGGGACTTCGCGAAGCACAACATTCGAATGTGAAGGCCTAAGGAGGATCCGTGTTGTTCTCAAATGACCCGAAGAACGGTTCGCTCTGACAGGTCCCTATGGCAATTCGACGAAAGCCACATTGGGTCGACCTTTCAGGCGGCTCGACTGACCGGTCTCCTACCGCGAAGCGGCATCGGCGCCCGACGCATAGACGAAGAGGTACCGGTCATAACTGCCGTGCGCATGATTCCATCAATTACTCTGGTTTGGCCGGAGAGGTAAAGCGCAAACACTTGTCGGGCCAGCCAACGGATGTAGCTCTCATCCGCCTTCATGACCTGACGTTATGGTACCGTTGGCCGCCGCATTCTCCCATTCTCGGGCATTGCCACGATGATGAGGAATCGTTTATTGTCCGGGGTTTTGGTTTATTGGCTGAAGTGAATTCTGCAAGACGTGGTTCGCAACGTCTATCCCAATCTTCTGGCCATCATCGCAGGCGGAACGAAAGTGTATGCCGGCAAAGATGCGGGCATTTTTGACTTCCTCCATGGCCGCCGAGAAGCTCCCAAAGGAACGTTTCACCCCGAGCAACGAATCGGAAGTCATGCTGAAACGGGTATTCTCCCCGAGAAGGTTCGAGAGCACGGCTGCTGCCGCTCCGCTGAAACACGAATGGGCCGATGGATATTCTGGATGTGGCGGGGATCGGAAGCAGCGGTGTCCACGTCGGATCTGCAGAGGTTTCCGGGTTTCCGTCGCTGTCAGCCAAGGGAATGGCGGTAATCGGCCTCCAGAAAGCAAACGTATATTTGCTGTCCCAACAGGCGATGCCGGCGTCTGCCATCGCGATGTTCATCGCAGCCAAGATTCGGGCACTTTCCAACAACCCGGTGTGACGCCGAGTGTTTCTTTCACCCGTGAAATCGTTTTGGTGGTAGCCTTCGCCTTTGCGGCTCGGACGCTCGATGAGCGAAACGGCAAGGTTATTCCAAAGATAGCTGGCCGTGGTCCAACCCCAAAAGAGGGAATAGATTGTTTGATCAGGCGTGCGGTTGGCACTCGAAGCGCTGCCCATGGTCTTGACTTCGTTGAAATCAGCTGCGTAACGGCGACTCGCCGGGGCAGGGGGGCCTTGAGGTTGAAACTGCGAGGGGGAGTTGATCGACCACGGCGTCACGGTTGCAAAGTGCTGGAAGATGCCGGGGATGAAATCAGGCGGGGTGGGGCGCCACATTCCAACAGCCTCCCCGCCCAGGAAGGGAGGCAACACTTGATCAGATCCGTCGGTGCTCCTCCACGCCAAGATCTCGTCAGCCACCTTCTGGCCCCAGTTGATTCCGCTTGCAATGGATGCACTGCTCTCCCGAGCGTCACTCGAGAGTACCTCGAGTGAGATCGTGCGTCTTAGATCCAGTGTGAACTGTTGAGCTGGAAAGAGCTTGACCATGGTGGCATAAGCGGCTTGAACGGCAGCGGCGCGGCGGGACGCTCCTGCGGGTGCCGCCGGCTGGACATGAACTGCAGTGTAGCGGGGTTCGATACCATTGACCGCGTCAAACACGGCGGATTGAACGATGGCGATTGCCCGAGTGAGGACCAAGGGGTTGGTGCCGTCCAAATTCGCGAGCATAAGCAAGGTCCGGTTCCAATCGGTGATTTCGTTAGCCGGCGCAATGGCCACGAGGTTTGCGGCGAGGATAGCCAGGAGGAGGCAGATTCGGGTGATCTTTTTCATGATATTTCCTTTCTGGGTAGGTGAATGACATTTGAAGTTGGTGGTTTGTACTTCGACTACTCCTGGGAGAGAATTCCCCTCTCGCGACTGCTCCAGAATGATTGAGCTTTCGACGAGGGTCACTTGCTGCAGCCAAGTTCAGGAACAGTCAAAATCTGGCCTCTCCCGTTTCGTGGGGACAGGGTGTCTTTTGGGGCACAGAAACCGTGCTACACGACACCAAGCGTGGTTCGATCGTTTTCCCAATTTCGAATCGACCAGCTGTCCGATCATAGGTCGTATCCGCAGTCTGCTTGCGAGCTACATGCAGGAAGGCGAAAAATGACGGCAAATTGGCTCAGCCAAGATGAATTTTTCTGAGCCTGATTGCAAAGAGGCGAGCAATTGCGCATAGAGACCCTGCGAAAACTTCATGAGCTGCGCTGGGTACTTGAACTTGAGTCAGCTCATGCGTGTGTGAGTAGCGACCTAGAGTTATCATTCGATCTGTCTCACCTCGCGGAGGGCTGAGACTCCGGCCGTCAAATAGGTGCAGTAATGAGTCCTCCAGCAAGCGTTACCGACTTGCTTATCAAGTGGCGCGACGGCGACCGAGCGGCGCTCAGCCAGCTGCTGCCGCAGGTGTATCGTGAGTTGCAGCGCTTGGCTAAGTATTACCTAAGCCAGGAGCGACCGGATCACACGTTGCAAGCGACCGCTCTAGTGCACGAAGCCTACTTGCGTCTGGTCGGTGAACAAGGAATAGATTGGCAAAACCGGGCGCATTTCTTTGGTATTGCGGCGGCGCGGATGCGTCAGATTCTGGTGGAACACGCGAGAAGCCGGTATGCGGCCAAGCGGGGTGGGGGCGAATATCTACTGTCGCTGAGTGAAGTGGATCCTCCGGCTGAAAAACGCGATTGAACCTGTTGGCGCTTGATGATGCGCTACAGAGGTTGGAGGCGTTTGACCCTCAGAGAGCGCGCCTGGTAGAGTTGCGGTATTTTGGCGGGTTGACGATTGAGGAAACCGCCGAAGTGCTCCGGATTTCGCCGGCCACCGTCAAGCGGGACTGGAGCTTGGCCCGGGCCTGGCTGCGCACTGAGATCACCGACCTACAGTCATGACACTTGCCTCGGACGGATATCGCGCCTGCCGACCACACTTCACTGCCTTTCCGCCTCCAGGTCCACCTGTTTCGGCGAGTTGTTGTTTCTCTGCTTTCCCACTAACCCTCTCTGCTTCATGCCCGCCCCTCCCGTTCTGGACATGATCGCAGAATTCTTTGACCATCGTACGGTGCCGTTTTTAGCGATTGGGTCACCGCGCGATGTTTGCCACGCGAGCCACCGGTCGAAACCGTCAGCAACCTAGAGTTTTAATGGCCTGCATTTCACAGCTCTTGCGATATAGCTTTGATTCATCATTGAATTGAATAGAAGCACCTTATGGATCCGGAACGTTGGCGACAGGTTGAGGCCCTCTTCTTCTCAGTTCTTGAGCGCGATCCGGCGGAACGCAGCGCATTTCTTACCGAAGCTTGCCGAAAGGGGACGAGGATCTGAAACGCAAAGTCCAGTCAATGTTGGCTACTGAGAAACCCACGTGGAGCCTGCTCGATCGTCCTGCGTATGTAATGCTGGAGAGAGCCGACCAACTGACTCCAGGGGCCCGGCTTGGCCCCTACCGCATCGAGAGCGTGCTGGGTGAAGGCGGCATGGGTGTGGTCTACCGTGCTCGCGACCCAAAGCTAAACCGCTCCGTCGCAGTAAAGGTGCTCTCTGAGGATGTTGCGGACCCCGGCGCTCGACGCCGATTCCAGCGCGAAGCGCAGCTGGCATCGTCGCTCAATCACCCGCATATCCTGACGGTTTACGACGCTGGAGAGTTTGAAGGGAGACAGTACCTGGTCACCGAATTTGTGGATGGTGGCACGCTCAAGGATTGGGCGGGCGCAGAACGACCGAATTGGCGGCAGGTCGTCGAGCTGTTGGTGGGCGTGGCTGACGGATTGGCCGCAGCTCACGCGGCTGGTATTCTGCATCGCGACGTCAAGCCAAGCAACGTTCTGGTGACCAAGAGCCGTTATGCGAAACTTGCTGACTTTGGTCTGGCCAAGCTCGAAGTGCGCCCGGCACCTGAGACAACGACCCAACGCCCACCGAGAGCGCCACACAACCGGGGTTCATCATCGGCACCCTCGCCTACATGTCGCCTGAGCAAGCTTGCCGGACGCCCAATCGACAGCCGCAGCGATATTTTTTCCTTTGGTGTGTTGCTTTACGAGCTGTCTGGCTGGCCACCGGCCTTTCGAGACCAAAACCGATCTTGAGCTGTTGCAGAGCATCACCCACAGAGCGCCGGAGCCTCTCGGTGATCAGGTGCCTTTGTTGTTGCGGATTACAGTGGAGAAGGCGCTCGAGAAGGATCCGGCAGAACGTTACCAGACGATGCGCGATTTCGTTGTTGATCTGAAGCGCGCGTTGCGGATCAGAACAACGGCGGAGCCATCTCCCGTACCGGCTGTGTCGCGAAATCGGCCCTGGTTGATCTGCGGTTGTTGCGATTCTCGCTTTGATCGCCTGCGCCTTGTTTTGGTTGCTTTTGAGAACGCCGGCGACCCTGGAGAATCCCCTTGCCAATGCCCACTTCACCCGTTTGACGGATTTTCCCGGATTCGAAGAGGATGCAGCGATCTCGCCGGACGGAAAATTCGTGACATTTATTTCCGATCGCGATGGGCCGTACGACATCTGGTTGAGCCAGGTGGCCACGGGGCAATTCTTCAATCTCACGAAGGGTAAAGAAGAGGATTCTGGAGTTATGGTGCGAAGGATCGGCTTTTCGGGCGATGGTTCGCACATCTGGTTAGCCCGGGGCTTAGGTGCAGAAGCTTCGCCTGATGCCGCTGATGGGCGGCCAGCCCCGACCGTTCGTCGGAGACATCGTAAACCCAGCTTGGTCCTCGGATGGCACGCGCATGGTGTATCACACCGCCGATCCCGGCGATCCTATGTTTATAGCGGATCAAACGGGCGCCAATCGCCGCCAGATTCTTGCGGCCGAACCTGGAGTGCACCATCACTATCCGGCATGGTCTCCGGACGGCCAATGGATCTATTTTGCCAGCGGTAGCTTCAATGCGAAATGGACCTCTGGCGCGTACCGTCGTCGGGTGGAGCGGCCGAGCGTCTGACGCAAATGAACACTGACTTGCGCTATGTCGTGCCCCTGAACGAGCGCACTGTGCTCTTATATATCAACCGACAAAGACGGCTCAGGGCCTTGGCTGTGGGCCTTCCATGTCGAGCGCAGAAGTGCTCACCGCATTAGTTTTGGTCTGGAGAGATATACGTCCTTGTCCGCGAGCTCTGACGGCCGGCGTCTGGTGGCTACCGTGTCGAATCCGAGCTCCAGCCTCTGGAGCGTGCCGATTCTGGATCGAACGGTCGAAGAGCGCGACGTAAAGCCTTACCGCTATGCCTACGGTCCGGGCGCTAGCGCCGCGCTTCGCAGGATCGTCGCTGTTTTATCTGTCCTCGCGGGGCACTGGAGATGGCCTGTGGCGCAGCAGCAAAGGAGAGATACTCGAAATCTGGCGAGGCGCAGAGGGTACGCTCCTGGAGCCGCCCGCCCCGTCCCCGGATGGACAGCGAGTCAGCGTGGTCCTCAGACAGCAAGGGAAACTGCGTCTTGGTTTGCTTTCTGCGGATGGCGCTGAGGTACAGACCCTGGCGGACTCCATCGAAGTGAAAGGTGCTGCGAGCTGGTCGCCGGATGGCAAGTGGATTGTCACCGGCGGCAATGACGGCACAGGAAAGGGACTATTTAAGATTCCCGTGGACGGCGGTCCGCCGGTGCGCCTCACCAAAGGCGAGGCGACAAATCCGGTCTGGTCGCCGGATGGACGGCTGATCGTTTACACTGGCGCGATCGTCGGGAATAATTGCGTCGCTGCAAGCCGCGTTACCGGATGGTACGCCCGTGGATCTACCAAAAATTGAGGTGCGAAACGGAGGAGAGCGTTATCGCTTCCTGCCCGACGGCAAGAGCCTGATCTACATGCAGGGCGACAGCCGGGCCTCAAGATTTTTGGTCACTAGACTTGGCTACGAGAAAAACTCGCCGGCTGACTCGCTTGAACAATCGTGCCGCCATGCGGACCTTCGACATTACGCCCGACGGCAAGGAAATCGTTTTCGACCGTCTTCGCGAAAATTCCGATATCGTTCTGATCGACCTGCCTGACCGACCGTAGAAGCGACCATTGTTTGTGCTTCAAGAGCACTACCGATGCGGTCCCCAATGTTGGTGACTAATGCCCATCCCGTCTGAAAAAACTTGTTCTAAATCCTGAGCCAGTACCGGGCGAACAAACTACCTGTGGGCACTGCGTTCCTTGCCCTTCATTCAACCCGCTCGGGGTCCTTCTTTGCTGCCAAACTTGGACGACCAGACTTATCACGTGTGGGTTCGAAGGATTTTGTAGTTTTCCACGAAAGCGTACCCGACAAAGATCGCCAGGAACAGCAGGCTGGCAGCAATGATGAGGAGGTTCACAAGCTTCGGCTCCAGGCGGAGCGTGCTGACGAGGGCCTTCTGTTCGAGTTGAACGCTCAGTTTGCAGACCGAAAGAGATTGAGCAGGAAAGCCAGCAGGCATCCGCCCAGGAGGAGAATCGGTGAAGTGGGGCTGAGAATGCGCAGATTTGGCGGCCAGGCAGTCAAGCGCAGGGCCTCAGAGAAGAAGCTAATCCCAAACCCTTCCTCGAGAAGCACCGCCAGCAGGAAAGAGCCCGGCGCGAGCAACCCCACCAGGCCGATGATGGCTAGGCGTTTCGACGGGTAGTGTAGGTGAAAATTCATGGTGTCTCCCTCCTTTAGTCGTTTGACTAGGCCGCTCCAACAAATGCTCAGTACATCTCGAGCGTATTGGTAGCTAGCTCTTGTCCGCCCCACTTGTGCGAGTCGTTCATGGAACAGCTCCTCAAGGTCGCCTCGCACGTACTCGACCTCGTCAATAGAGCAAAACTTCTGGAGAAGTGAGTCCAGCTTCATGGCTAAGCTCGTGAAGGGTACAAAGAGTGGATGGCACTCCACATTTTCTCTCGCGCCTGGCGCACCTGCTGGAGCGCAGCAATGCCCCGCGGCGTGATCAGAAAAAGGCGCTTGCGCCGCCCGCCTCGGATCTGCGTGGCTCCGCCCATCCGGGATTTGACATATCTTTTACGTTGCAGGCGGTCAAGGGCCGCGTACACAGCCCCAACAGACGCTGAACGGTGAGTTTCCTTTTCCATTCCCCGTTGAATAGTGACGCCGTACGCCCCCTCGCCCAACAGGTAGACGGTCAACAGGATCATCTCCTCAAATTCTCCCAGCTTCTCGCCCTTCATAACCTGAATGTTATTCGTGAATGTAGAACAAATCAAGAACAATTGCAAAGGCCGAAGCACTGACTGGCTGGTTAGGCACTAAGTTTAGGACAGGACAGGCCTACAAATGATTTCCCGGGCGGAGTGTCGATTCGGGCACTCGCCGTTCGACTTACTGATGGAGGTCAACACCCTGCGGTGGTTGGGAGCTAAGATCGACTAGGATTTTGGAGAATCTAAAGGAGATGAGACCATGAAAGCAGGCAAGACCAAGGAAAGGAACATGACGACTGAAGAAGCGCAGATTCGTGCTTTAGTCAATGAATGGGCCAACGCAGTACGCAAAAAGGATGTCGACGCGATCATAGTGCACTATGCCAAAGGAATCGTGTTGTTCGACCTCGCACCGCCGCTGAAGTATGTGGGCGTGGATGCGTATCGAAAAAGTCTGGAAGAATGGTTTGCCACATTCGAAGGGCCGATCGGCTATGAGATCACGGATCTTGAAATTGCCGCCGGTGGAGACACAGCATTCGTCCATTGCATCAATCACATGACGGGAAAGAGAACCAACGAAGAAGAGACCGATGTCTGGATACGGGCGACAGTGGGCTTCCGCAAGATCGACGGCAGCTGGCTCGTGACGCATGAACATGTATCCGTGCCTTTCTATATGGACGGCAGCTATAGAGCGGCAGTCGACCTGAAGCCCAAGAAGCACTGACCCAATCAAGCTAAGATCCGGTGCCAGCTCTATCACGGCTCTTCGTCCTTGGCTGACTGTGGTCAATGCTGGCGCCAGCCTTTCGAACCTAACGACCTGCTTGACCCTACCGTCCACTGACTCCGAATTGTGGTCGACCAGCGGCCCCGTAGGGTCATCGCTTCCCTTTTCGGACAAAGCTGCGACTGCCTGCCATGACTATTCCCAGCCACCGCCGAGTGCCTTCTACAGGCTAATCAGATTCGTGGCTGCATCGCGCTGGCTTCGCACTGACTGGTCTTCTGAAGAATGGAGTGACTCCTGAGCTTCGAGCACCGAGAAAAAATCAACGACTCTGGGAGAGTACAGTCGGTTCGCCAGGCCGACCGCCCGTTCGCCTCCTTCGCTGCCGCGGCGAGAATCTGCTGGCGGCAGTTTCGCTTGCATCTCGTCCTCTCTTCCATCGGGTCCACTAATCCATCCTCTATCGAAAACTTGAATTTCGTTTTGTTTGTGTGCGAAATTCTTCCCAAACATGCGAAAAAATCTTTGACAGAGACATGCGTCGGGTGTAGCTTGAGTGTAACTACTAGCGATAAGTAAGGATTCGATCAGCGAGGGTTTGGGTCACAGAGCTGAACTCCCGCGATCGTTATGCAACCGAGTCTTTGCCCGCACTTTCGTCCTACACGGCAGTGCCCTCTAACCAACCTGAAATCGAACACGCTTAGGAGGTCTATCATGAAATGGCTGCGATCCGGACTGATCTTGGCGGCGGTTTGTTTTTCTTCTGGCAAACCACTTGGCTTCTCTCCCAATCCATCACTGGCGACATATTAGGTACCGTAACCGATCAAAGTGGCTCAGTCGTTCCCGGCGTCAAGATGACTCTCACGTCGGTGGGAACAGGCATCGCGTTGACGACGACTAGTGACGAAGGCGGCACTTATCTTTTTGCGCAGCTGAAGCCAGGTCACTACCGGCTGGAAGCAACCAAGGAGGGCTTTCGAACAGGATCCATTTCGGGTATTGAGCTGCTGGTTGGGCAGCGTCCTCGGGTTGACATTACACTCCAGGTTGGAGAGCTTACCCAGTCTGTCGAGGTCAGTGTTGGGGGCGTGCAACTGTTGGAAACACAAACCTCCTCAATGGGCCAAGTGGTTCAGGAAAAACCAATTGTGGAGCTACCCTTGAACGGAAGGAATTTCATGCAGCTGGCCGTCCTTTCAGCCGGGGTAGCTCCGATCGGTACCGGGGTGTCGCCGGCATCGTTTTGGACGGGGGCCGGCAACGGGCAAGTCACTACCAGTGTGGCCGGTCTCAGGGAATCCAACACGAGCTTTCTGGTCGATGGCATTGAGACGCGTAATGCACGTTTCGGCAGCGTCGGTCTGCGGCCATCCATTGACGCGATTCAAGAATTCAAGATGCAAACGAGCAATTTCTCCGCCGAGTTCGGTCGGTCCTCGGCCATCGTCAACTCGACTTTGAAATCCGGCAGCAACTCTCTCCACGGCACCGCCTATGAGTTTCTTCGCAACAGCTCGTTGGATGCCAACGACTTCTTCCTGAACTCCGCAGGGCGCCCGAGGCCGCAATTCCAGCAAAACAACTTTGGGGGCAGCTTCGGAGGACCCTTGGTGGTTCCTCATCTGTACGATGGTCGCAACAAAACCTTTTTCTTTCTTAATTATGAGGGATTTCGGTCGCGACGAGGCCTCAGCAGTTCCGGAACCGCTTTGCTTCCCAGCCCAGCCCAACTGCGCGGACAGCTGGCAGACGACTCGACCGGCACCGGGATTTTTCCAACGAGTTCTCCTTTCTGCGTCGCCAATCCAAGCTCTCCCAAGTGTTTTGATCTGAAGGACCCACTGACCGGCCAGACGATCTCGGGAAACGATATTTCGGGCAGACTGGACCCCGTGGCGCAGAAGTGGCAGCCTTTCATTCCAATTCCGAATATCGCGATTCCTGCCGGCCAACCAGGAATTCCTCTTTTCAATTACAGCGTTTCCCCAAAGATCCGCAACGATTTCAACCAATTCAACGTCCGGGTCGACCAGGTTTTAGGTGCTAGCGACCAGATTTATGGCAGTTATTCTTTCGAGGACAGGCCCCACATTGAGCCCGACCCGATTCCTTTGGCAGGGCTGAATTTCCCACTTCGAAACCAAGTCGTAGCCATCACTGAAACTCATACCTTCTCGCCAAACATGATCAACGAGTTCCGTTTCGGATACAACCGCAGCAAGACCTTTCTGGTTTCGGAGGGAGCACTGGGACAGAATTATGCCGCCGACGTGTTTGGATTCCAAAATACTTCTCCCAATCCCTTCGATTTCGGCGTGCCCGGGGCAGGGATCACCGGTTTCACAACCATCGGTTCACATTCTGAATCCATCGGAGCTCTCGATGAGAATTACCAATTTGTGGACAATCTAAGCATTGTGCGGGGAACGCACAACATTAAAGCAGGAGTGAACATCATTCGTGAGAAGTTTTTTCAAATCACCGATTTCGGCGGCATACCTACGTTTACCTTTGATGGTCGTTTCACTGGAAGAGGTCTGGGCGATTTCCTGTTAGGGGCGCCCTATCAGGCCATTACTTCAGTAGGTGATTCATCGCAAAATCTCCGGACTACCTGGTGGGCAGGTTATCTGCAAGATGATTGGCGCATCCGGCCCACTCTATCGCTAAACTTCGGCTTGCGCTACGAGCACGCCAAAACTCCCTATGACCTCGACAACAGAACTCAGTGGTTTGATCCTGCCGCGCGGCGGGTCGTCACATCACCGAGTGGCGGGGTGAGGAATGGAATTGTGGACCCGGATTGGAACGATTTCGGACCTCGCATCGGTTTTGCGTACTCGCCAAGTATTCTGAAGAATACCGTTATACGCGGATCCTTCGGTGTCTTTTACGCCACCGACAATTGGAATGAATTGCAATTCCTGGTCATTGGGCCTGATTTCTTCTCCTCCCAAACACTGAACTCAGACCCCGTGAGGCCGACGATCTCCCTCTCCAACGTCTTTCCAGCAGCTTCACTGGGCGGCGGCACGTCAAACCCCTTCAGCATCGACAAACGAAACCGTACACCCTATGTTCAGGAATGGGCCTTCGACATCCAGCACACCTTTGGTAAAGACTGGGTAGTTGATGTGGGCTACATCGGGAATACCGGCCAGAAACTCTTACAGCGCCGCAATCAGAATGCGCCCAGTGAGGATCCCACTGGCACAATTCCCATCCAACAGCGAGTTCCGTATCCCGACCTGAGCTGGATTCTGGTGACCTACGGTGCCGGCTGGTCCAGTTACAATGGGCTCACGTTCCGGGTAGAAAAGCGGTTCTCGTCTGGGTTTTATCTACTCAGCTCCTATACCTGGAGTCATGCGATCGATCTCGGAGGGACAGACGAGTTTTCGGCGTCTTCTGCCAATTTCAAAGTGCTGGACAGGGGCAACTCTACCTTCGACGTCCGACACCGCTTTGTCCTGAGCTACCTCTATGAGCTCCCGTTTGGGAAAAATAGACGATTTCTATCCGGCGCCTCTGGCCTAGTCGACCGGCTGGTGAGTGGTTGGAAGTTCAACGGGATTACCACCTTCTCCACTGGACAATACAAGACCGCCGCCCTGGCCTTTGATTGGCCCAACCTCGGTGCTTTCAGCCAGTCGCGTCCTGACCAAATAGGGAACCCTTACCCTGCTAATCAGACCTTTGAAAATTGGTTGAGCTCCGATGCGTTTGTAACTCCAGGATGTCCGACTTTTGAGGCATGTAGTCCCGGAAGGCACGTGCAGGGAAATTCCGCCAGAAATAGTCTCGAAATGCCGGGCATTAATAACTGGGACTTTTCGATCCTGAAAGACACGAAAATCAAAGAGAATCTGCTGATACAGTTCCGAGCGGAATTCTTTAACGGCTGGAACCATACACAGTTTGGAGACGCTGATACCGGTCTGGTCCCGGGCGAGTTCGGACGGATCACCAGTCTTGCGCATCGATCCGAGAGAAATACAATTTGGTTTCAAGCTAATTTTCTAGGAGTTAGCTGCATAAACAGAGATGTCTTGGTCGGCATGGGTCATCGCTTGCTGCCCTTTTCTGACAAGCCTGCCATGCCTGCATGGCTATCCCAGCCGCCGCCGAGTGCCTTATACAAGCTAATCAGATTCGTGGCTGCATCGCGCTGGCTTTGCACCAACTGGTCTTCTGAAGAATAGAGTGACTCTTGGGCTTCGAGCACGGAGAGGAAGTCCCCGACTCCGTGAGAGTACAGTTGGTTCGCGAGGTGGACCGCCTGCTCGCCGGCTTTCGCTGCCGCAACTAGGGCCTGCCGAGTCGCCCTTCACCCACTTCACTAAAGCTGCGTGACATCAGAGGACATAACGTCGGCCACCCACAGTTAGGGATCAGAGCAGATGGTCCCATTCTACCGCACAAGACCATTACCCGGATAGCACCGGGCCATCTGCCCCAGGTCTCAGACATCCCAAGATGTGATAGCTTGGGAGTGCTGGTGCTCGACGACCTTTTACTGCTGCCCTGACGCGACGGCTATTTCTTTTTCTTGCCACCCAGGATCCCACCGAGTGCATCACCAAGCCCCTTGGTTCGGGAGTCGCCGCCTAAAGCCTTTCCCAGTTCCGACTCAATCGTGCTGCCGACTATCCCTCCAACGTCGGGAACAAACTTCGGGTCAGACGCAGTGCCTTGGATCATGAATGGGATGCGGGCATTCTTGGACATCGTGCGCCCGGTCAGACCGCCCACAGCAGATGCGACGCCACTCTGGGCGCTCAGCGTGGCGACCATCTTCAGATTCAGCGCGCTGTTGGAGCCGATCGTTCCTCCACCGTTCAGCTCACCAATGGCCGGTATCACCAGATCGAGGTTGGTAGTCTGGATACCTTCCGGAGCCACGCGCACATTGGTCGTCAGCTTCTGAATAGAGGTATCACCAGCAGCTTTTGGAATACCCGAGAAGGCGGAAAGGGCCGCCATTTTCGAGGCCATGTCGAAGCCAGCAAGCTTGGCATTAAACAAGCCGACATTGCCGGTAGTCACCAGCTTGTCGACAGGGCCCTGAATGTTCAGGTTGGTGCTGAGAGTTCCCGTCTGCAAGGAAGACCCCTTCGGAAGAATGACACCAAAGGCAGGTAGCGCCGCTTGCAGGTCCTGAACTGGCAGGTCCTTGCCGACCAGCTTCAAATCGAGCACGGCGGACTCACCGCGCTGGTCGAAGGTACCGGAGAGACGAGAAACCGCCTTGCCGATCTTCACGCTTCCCTGATTAATTACGCCCGCGCTCTTGGGCAAATCGTAGTCGACCTTGAAATCCACGTCCACCGGAACACCCGAAGGCGCTCCTCCCTTCACCAACTGCAACTGCTTCATCTTCACGCTGCCCTCGGCACGCGCCAGTCCGTTGTTGGATTGCAGCGTGTTCGTGACATCCACGATGCCCCCCAGGCCCGCACCGGGATCGACAAAGCCAGTCTTTGCCAGATCAAGGCTGTTGACAGTAACTTTCATGTCCAGCGGGCTCAGTGAAGCATCGGCCTGGTGGAGAGGTCCGAATTTCCCATCCGCCTTGAAGTCGCCGCCCGGCAGGTCGGCAGTCAGCAGCACCGGGAACTGGGACTTTAGCGAGAGATTGGTGGCTTCCAGGTCCACGTTGTCGTAGACACTTTTCTTGTCGGACATCGTGGAGCCAATGGTCACACGACCTTTCTCGAGTCTCAGTTTCTGAATCGTAAACTCGGGTGCGGCGCTGCCACCCGACTTCGCAACCACCGGCTGGGAACTCGCACCAGTAGCTGGTGTGGCCTGGGGGCTGGCATTAGCAGCCGTGGAGGATGGAGGGGCTCCACCGGTAGCCAGCGTGGAAAAATTCCACTGTCCCTGGGCGTTGCGTATCAACGTGACCTCCGGCCTGTCGATGGTGAGACCCGTGATGATCAGGTTTCTCGACGTTATCAGCGGCCACAGCTCGACGTCGACGTTAAGTGATTTGGCTGTCAGGAACGGCGATTGGCTGAAGCTGGGGTCATCGGAGATCGAAAGATTCTCGGCAGCAAGGGCGCCGGATAGAATCGAAAGACTCAGGTTTGCAACCCCTACCTTGCGACCCAGCGCCGCCGAGAGCTGCTGCTCGATCATCGGCCTGAAGGAATTAGCATCGATAAAGAACGGAAGAGCGATGAGGACCAGCAGTAAAGCGCCGATGGCGATAAGAATGTAGCGGAGTTTTCCTTTCACGACTGCACCTCCCTCTTGAAAAGAAGATTAGAAGCGACACGAACCGGGCGTAGAAATCATAACACGCCCGACCGTTGGATTCCGTGAGGTTCTGCGCTCGGCAGCTTGAGAGAGACTATTCTCCTGTCTGGTCAGCAACCAGACACAGCATTTGTTATTTTCGCCGGCCTGCTGACAGGCTTTTCGTGGAGTGGCCCGGCCGCCTGCCTCGATAGGAAGTACACCGGAATCTTTGATGATCTCGTACCGCTCCTGCGGACCTACCCAGCAGCCTTTACCGAGAATCGCCTTGATCGCCGCATTTGACGGCGGGTACGGGCCCATTACTGGGGCCCCTTGCGACAGAATTGCTATTCCAATTCGCCTTCGAGTTGACGAAAATCTTTGGGTCGAGAATACAGCCTAGCTCGTCCCTGCATGCGTTGCCTAAGAAAGTACGAGATTGGGGGAAGGATACCGTGAAGACCAAGGGCATTGCTGCTTACGAACTGCCGGCCAGGGTGGCCTCCTATGACGCCGATATGGACATCATGCATCCAAACCGTCACAAAATGGTGAATGTGGCTCTCGAGATTCTTCCTTTCGACCCTTCAGCTGCAATCACCGCTCTGGATCTCGGGACAGGCACGGGTTTCTTTACCCAGCGTTTTCTGGAGCGGTTCCCTCAGGCAAGAGTGATCAGCGTTGACGGATCGAACTCGATGGTGGAGCTGGCACGAGCCAGGCTGGCCAAGCTGGCAGCAAGGGTGGATTTCTACATCGGTGACTTCCGCCGACTCCAAGACATCATTCCTAAGCGAGCGCGCGGCGAAGTGGTCCTTTCCTCCTACGCGCTTCATCATCTCAATCATCGCGAGAAGAGGGAGGTCATCAGGCAGGCGCTCACGTTCCTGAAAGCGGGAGGATGGCTGATCAATGCTGATATCGTTAGCAGTGAGAGCAAGGTTATCGAGGAACGCATTCAGCAGGTGCGAGTGGACGGAATTGTCCGCCGGGGGCGAGCCACTCATCCACGCTTTCGCGATGCTGAGTCAACTCGCCAGTTTCTGGATCGACTTGAAGCGACCGATGGCGACCGGCCTCTCAGTCTGACGGAAGACCTCCAAGTGCTCGGAGAGGCTGGGTTAGCTCACATCTCCGTGTTCTGGTCGGAATACCGCGAAGTCGTCATAGGCGGACGAAAGTAATTGGTGTAACCGGCAAACTTGGGAACGGCGACCTGACTCTAGAAGTTTCGTTTCAGATTTCACGACTCAGGATACGGAACCGCGATGAAACAGAGGGAATTCATAGCCGCCATGGGGACGGCCTTGGCGGCAAACTGCAACCACCTTCGTCCCTCGGCCGTATGAGGCATGAAGTCGCTCGCTAGATATCGCGGGCGATGGTCTTCCGAAGTTCAGCTTCCTGATAGCCGCGACGAATTAGGGCAAACGTAGCGGCGAAGACCACCGTGACGACCACGCCCACGACCAGCAGCGGCCGGAAAACGTGGCTGGGTTGCCCAAGGGCCAAAGCCGTGGCACAGGCGCCCAGACAAAGTACACCCAGCGTCAGCATGGTTGTCCAAATGAACAGGACTGGCGTGCGATGCCGCCCCCGACGCACGGAGAGGTTCATGAGACTGAGGAGCGACAAGAGGGAAAACCATTTCAGATTCTGACTGAACTCCATAGAGAACCATCCGTCGTTCATTTGTTTTCTCCTTTGGTTGTCTCTTTGTGGACTCGAAGTAACTGCTTCCCGATCCTGGCTGAGATATCGCCTACGGCAACCAGCTGGCGGACCTTCGCTTCGAAGGCGTCGCTCCGAGGGTCCTCAAAACTCCGAATGCGTTCAATCAGGCGATCCAATCTCAGCCGAATCGTCGGATACGACACGTCATAACCCTCGGCTAGTTCTTTGAGAGATCCCGAAGCCAGGACCAAGCGCTGGACGAACCGCTGATCCTCTTCGTCCAGTTGCAAAAACCAGGTGGCTGAATCCGACGGCATCGGCCCAATATACACTTTAATAATATTGAACTCAACATTAATATTATTCAAGTTCTGTTTTGGTTCGATAACCACGCCGGAGAACGAGTCTGGCAGGTTCGATCGGTAGAGCAACGAAGCAATCCGATCGCGGTAACGCCCAACCAGGCGACATAGACAGAAAGAAGTATTCGCTCAGTAAGACCCAGCAGCTTGGGTGGGCCAGGTGAGAAAAAGACCGGCACTAACGACGCAAAGAACGCCACCAGGCTGACCATAGTCGCGATGGCGAGCACCCCCGAGGCACCAGCGACCCGACGCCATTGCGGGTCGTGACGTAGACGGCGCGCGAGCAGGAGTGCGGCAATCGGGAGGGAAACGAAGGCTACCAGTGCAGCATTCCCATGGATCAAGCCCCCAACCGATGGCGGCTGATCCCAGTGACCGGGCGGGTCGGCGCGAAATACTCCGCCGAGGAACACGCCAACGCTCCATATAGCCAAGCCCCCTAGGCTGGCGGAACCCATCCGACCCCGAAAGGTTCGTGCGAGCCCCACGAGCAGGGCACCCGATCCAAAGCTCCATGCCACCAGGCCCACCGTCAGCAGCCAGCCGTGGGCGCCATGCGCGTAAAAGCTCACGGCTTCACTAAGCGGCGACCGTTCCGGCTGCAATAGGTGCAGCCCAAGAACGGCAATCGCGAAACACCCGTTTCCAAGCAGACTTGCGTATGCTAACCAGTGGACGGCCGTGCTCGTGCGCCCAGCCAGCAATGAATCGGGTACTCCCTGTGGTTTCGTGGTTTCAAGGGTCATCGGCTTCTCTCCCTTCGGGCTCAAGATACATCACCCGCTCCTGGGTTGTCCCAGCCTTTGCCATTGCCATACGATATGACTGAGGAATTTGTTTCGGGCAAGAGGCCGGGGGAATCCAACCCTTCAAGCCGCAGACCTTGGGAAGCAGGTCTGCGCTATAATTGCTTTGCGGCAACCGGTAACCTGCGGAGCACCAGGGATCTTAAGGGCGACAGCCCCTAAATAGGCAACTCGACAGGAGAACACTTATCGTATGTTCTTAACGCGACACCCTGGACCCCGTCTGAGTCCGTTCGTAAAGATCCTGTGGGCGACGGATCAAACGGCCTCGCCGCAGTCGGTCGCCGCCGATCGCGAGCTGGTCCTGCCGACGGGCGGCATGCACCTGGTCTTCCGGCTTTCCGACCACGCGCTGCGCCTCTTCGAGGGCATCAATGATCCCATCGGATACCGCGTTGGCCACACGGTCGTCGGCGGAGCTCGCGCCACGTTTTATGTGCGTGAGATCTCTGAGCCAGCCCGTTCGGTTGGAGTGCAGCTCCAACCGGGTGCGGCCGAGCTGTTGTTCGGCGTGCCCGCCGATGAATTAGCCGGCCGTCACACCCCTCTCGAGGATCTCTGGGGTCCGTCTGCTGTCGAAGCGAGAGAACGGCTCGTTCAGGCTGGTGGTCCGGAGCGTCAGCTTGATATCCTCGAGTCGCTTCTGGCGGCGCGGCTTCCGACGGTCCGCGGCCTTCATCCAGCCGTGGCTCGCGCTCTCGGAAGGTTCGCAACAACCGCCGATGTGCGCCAGGTGGTGAGAGAAAGTGGCTACAGCCACCGGCGATTCATCGCGCTGTTCCACCGCGGCCTCGGGCTAACCCCAAAGCTCTACTGTCGGATACTTCGTTTCCAAGGAGCCTTGGAGCAGGTTGCCGCCCACCCGGCCGCCTCCTTGGTCGAGGTGGCTCTGGACGCCGGCTACAGCGACCAGGCCCACTTCAACCGGGAGTTCCGGGAATTCGCTGGCGTCTCGCCGGGCGAATACCGCGAGCTCTCGCCAACCTTTCCGCATCACGTTCCGATTCGCTAATCGCGCCGCTAACACCTGAGAAGGTCAATTTCTTTCAAGACGGCGGCCAGTGGTGGCAGTACACTCGTGGCATCGTTCATTCAGAAAGGAGCATCCCATGAAAGTCCACGAGTTGTTTGCTTACCTCCACGTCGGGAATGCGGCGAAGGCCATTGAGTTTTACGAGAAGGCCTTTGGCGCCAAGGAGAAATTCCGCCTCACCGAGCCGAGCGGCCGCATCGGCCATGCTGAGCTCGACTTCGACGGAACCACTCTGATGTTGGCCGACGAATTTCCGGAATACAACATCAGGGGACCGCAGGCGATTGGCGGGACCTCGGTGACGATCCATATCCACGTCGACAACGCGGACGAAGTGATCCGCTGCGCCGTCAGCGCGGGGGCGGAGATCGAAATGGAACCCAAAGACGAGTTTTATGGCGAGCGCTCGGGGTGCGTGCGCGACCCCTTCGGCCATAGGTGGAACATCGGGCATAGCATCGAAGAGGTCTCTTCTGAAGAGATGCAGCGGCGATACACTGAGATGATGAAGAGCACCTGAAAGAAGCCGTACTGAACTCGTTGCTCAGTCGACAAGGCACCACTCAGGATGAAACTCCTAGGATTTGTCTTCCTTGCCAAGGGGCGCCGCGCTTTTGCGACAGGGGTCACTCGCTCTCGTGGCGCCGGCCTCGGGGTTTTGAGGAGAGGAGAACGCTATGTCAAGTCTCGCGAAGGACACCAAAGCAACTGTGATTCCGTCGATTCGGTATCGTGACGAACCGGCTGCGATTGAATGGCTATGCCGGGCATTCGGCTTTGAAAAGCAACTCATTGTGGCCGACCAGGATGGGACAATAGCCCACGCTCAGCTCAGCTTCGGCAATGGGATGATCATAATCGGGTCGCTCCCCGACTCTGAGTTCAGCACTTACGTCGTGGTTTCGGACGCTGATGTGCTGTATGCGCGGGCGAAGGCTGCAGGCGCCGAGATTGTCCGGGAAATCAAAGACGAAGACTATGGTGGGCGTGGCTTCACCTGCCGTGATCTCGAAGGGCATCTCTGGAGTTTCGGTACCTACGATCCGTGGTGACGCCCAGCTGGGCGCGAAATGGCCCGACGTCCCGCTCAGGACGGCGGGCGCGGCTGAGCAAGTGCACCAACATTTCCACGATGATCTCTGTCACCTTTTCTCGAACTTCAGGATGTGCGAAATTGTGACCCGCAATCAGTGCATTTTTCCTGAGTCACCTCCCGCGCTTGAGGACCGCGGCAATCCATTCGGGCGCGTAGGTCGATGTGCACCCCTTCGGTATGGGTCTCTTGTCAAACCTGCCGAGTCGCTCCCCAATTGTCCAGGCACTTTTGGGTGAATTCGGGAATGTGGCAGCCGATTTCCACCAAGCAGCGGTTCATCGATTCCTGTTTGCGTTTGGGAGCCGACAGGATTTCGGCTTCGATCTTTTTCAGGATAGCATCGAAATTCAGCCCGTCGGTGTCGCGTTTGAGAATCCTGGCAATTAGAAGGTTCCATCCGGGAGATGGCGCGATCTCGACCATTGTTTCACTAGCCAGCGCAGGCAACATTGCTTGAGTCACCAGCCCCGCGGAAGCGCTCCTTGATCCACGCCTGCCACAACGGCTCGTCGCGGAGAGCTGCGGTGGACGCCCGATCGCCGTACAGGTACAAACGGATCGACAGGTAAACCTGGCCGCCCATGTCCATGGCGAACAGGTGGGCGATACCGGGCGCGGGCACGTCGAGTCGCAGGAGTAGCTCTTCGGGGTAGGCCTCTTCGCCCGCTCGCTCGACCAGCCCGGCGAGTGGCGGAGCGCCGGCGGGAGTGCTCACCCGCTGGCCCGTGGTTGCCCCGGCCAGGCCAAGCGAGCCGGTTAACGCAGCCCATGCCTCGGACCTGGGCTCAGCGGCAAGACCCCCTAGTTGAAAGGCTGAGCAGCGCTGGCCGCGGAAGTGGGTGAGATACAGCCGCAAAATGCGGAAGAAACCCGGCCAGCCGTATTCCCAGCCCTCGAGTTGATTGTCCCAGTCGTCGCTGCTGGCGAAGAGGCTGTGAACCACACGGACGACGCAGGTGCCGCCGGAGCGGGCCTCAACGATCCATTCCGTGGCTACTGAAGGAGCGTTGGGACCCAGGTCCTGACTGTCGGCAGCGAAGCGGCGGGGCGGGTCCCAGGCAGTCACGGTTGCGATGGAATCCATGCCCGGACCAAAATTAGTCCGAACGGCGATGGGCACGCCGTCGCGCTCTTCAACCTCGGCTGGAACGAACCAGGATGAAACGCCGGGCCCTGTCGCGATAGCCCGCCAGACTTCCTCCGGCGTGCCCGGGACCTCAACTTCGACTTGGACCGATCGGCGTCCAGATGCATCTTTCTTCACGCTCATGATGTCTCTCCTTTGGTATTGAGTTTGTTCGGCAGGGGATACACCACCATAGCACCCGTACCCATCCGTGCGCTGCAAGGACTCGCAGGTGGTGGTTGACCTTCTGGCGGGTCAGTCCCCAGAAGCGTGGCGAGCGTCGCGGCGTAGGCGGGCTCAGCGCCAAATCTGAAAGTAGTAGCCGACTCGTGAGCGCCCAAGGGCCAGCACCGCCAAATCACCGATCACGTTCGCTTCGAACATGACTCACTACATCATTGACAACTTTTGTTGTCAAGCAATTTTTGGTTTGATTCGCAAAGCCAAGTGCGCGGCAGCGGGGCCTTCCACCGAGGAGTTTTTGGAGTGCTATCTAGTCGCACGGCGATTTCGGACGGAAATGGCAAAAAGGACCCTACGTCAGCGTACCCTGTGAGGACGTTACGTTGCTGAGGAACTGCCGGTCAATCTGATTGATGCCGGAGAGGCGAACGTCATTTGCAGTTCCATTCCGGCAGGATGAAGGCTAGGGACTCAAAAAGCTGGAGTGGGCCAAGAAGGATGGCTGAAGCTACAAACTGTGGCGGCGCTCTCTGAGCGCCGAACCTCACGCTTGCACAAGAAGGACTCGGTGATTGCAGAGCGCCGCTCTGAAATTTTGACCATTTGTTTTTCGCCAAAGTGGGTGGGGTTCCGTTCTGCGCATGGGCAGGGCGCCGTTTCACGTGGCACGGGCGTCTCATGCATCGGCGGTCGCAGACCACTGCTACAACTCTTCTCCACAGCTTCTCTTTACAGGAGCGAGGGTAGATTTCACCCTATTGAACTGCCGACCTTCGTTCCATGGCCTGTCCTGGCATCGCATCATTCTCTCGAGCGGAGGAAGTGGATGGGCTATGGCGGTTGTGAAAACACTCGTTACACCAGCCAATTCCGTCGCCTTGTAGAGGAAATAGTCAGCGCCTGCAGCCATACATTTTTCTCGAAACTGTGGATACGGGTAATTTGTCAACATGATGACTGTGGGAGAAGGTTGAACTTGCTTTATTTGGGTCAACACTTCGATCCCGTTGCCCTGACGCAGCTGAATATCCAGGATAACAACATGAGGCCTGAGTTTTGTGACCTCAGTAATGGCCTGGTCGCGATCCTCCGCCTCACCAATCACTTCCACACGATCTAGTTCGGACAAAAGCCCAACGAGACGCTGACGGAGGAGGGCCGAGTCGTCTACAACGTAAACTTTAAGGGTATCCAATTCTTTGTCTCTCATCACAATCAGAGTAACCTATTCATTTAGGATTGAATATCGGTGTTTGTCCGATGCTGATGGATATTTTGTATTTCTTCACAAAGAACTCAGCCTGCCCACGAAATCGCGTTCTGGACACAGAGGGTTACGGATTTTTAGGATGTTAACGGCACAGAGCTTTGACCAACGGCGACGGGTTAGCCCTTTTCAGGGGTCCGCTCTGGCTGCGACGGTTGACCAGGGTGGCGCCTAGGGTGACCTGGGGCTATGTAATTTGTCGCCTCAGAAGAGCTGGCCACACAACCTATGTGTCCGGCGCCCGACTTCTGCCAAAGACCAGAGAGGAAGGGCATATCCAACGACGAGGATCAACGAGCGAATGAAACGACTCTCTCTTCCATTTCATGCCATTTGTCTCTCTGCGGTCGCAAACCTTCTAATCCTTCAAGCTCCAGGTGTTGGTGTTGTCGCTGGCTCTAAACGGTTTGTGGACCCGGCGGTGCCGCCGGCCGAAAAAGTTTCTGCGATGGAGCCACCCACGCCAAAGCCCCACCCCGACGTCAAGTTTCATACCAAGCCAAAGCCTTTGCCGCGCGGAGCGTTGACTCATGACTGGAAGTCCTTTCTGGGGCCCACGCATGATGCCGTTTCTTCAGAGACCAAACTGTTGAAGGCCTGGCCGAAGAACGGGCCGGCGCTCGTTTGGGAGATGCGAAAGGGCACTGGCTATAGTGCGCCCGCGGTTGCGGGCGATCGGCTGGTGTTCCTTCATCGCTTGGGAAACGAAGAGATCGTAGAGTGCCTCCAGCCAGAGAGCGGCGCCCGTTACTGGAAGTTCAGCTATCCCAGCCAGTTTGAAGACCGCTACGGCTACAACAACGGGCCGCGTGCCAGTCCGGTAATTGATGAGGATCGCGTTTACGCGTATGGTGCGAAAGGCCAATTGCACTGCTTGAAACTTGACACCGGTCAGGTCTACTGGAAACGCGACATCGCGGCCGAGTTCAAGGTGCACCAGGATTTTTTTGGCACGGCGACAACTCCTCTCGTCGAGGGTGACAATCTTATCATCAACATCGGGGCTCCCGGCGGACCTTGTGTCGCAGCCTTCGACAAGCATACTGGCAGAATGCTGTGGGGTGCCGGAGACCAATGGGGCCCCAGCTATGCGTCACCAGTGCCGGCCGTCGTACATGGCAAGAGGCGCGTCTACGTCTTTGCCGGAGGAGAAAGCCGGCCTCCGACCGGCGGTTTGTTAAGTCTTGACCCGCAAACCGGTGCCATCGGGTTTCAGTTTCCCTGGCGCAGCCGCAGCTTTGAATCGGTGAACGCGTCCTCTCCTGTGGTTGTTGGAAATCAGGTCTTCATCTCTGCCAGCTATCGGACGGGCGGGGCACTGCTCGATGTCTTACCTGACGGTAGTCACAAGGTTGCCTGGACGACCAGTGACTTTGGATTGCACTGGAACACACCTGTCCGTCGAGGTGGCTATCTCTACGGCTTTGACGGCCGTAACGAACCCGATGCCGCCTTGGTCTGCCTGGAACTGACAAGTGGAAAACCGGTGTGGAGAGTTTCTCCGGAGTGGGAGGAGCATTTCCTCTTGAACGGCTCGCAACAAAAACAGCAGTTGAGCACTTTTCGCGGGTCGCTGCTTTTTGCAGACGGCAGCTTTCTTTGCCTCGGCGAACTTGGCCATCTCTTGTGGCTTGAACTGACACCACAGGGTTACCGGGAACTGGCCCGAACCTGGCTGTTCGCGGCGCGCGAAAGCTGGACCGGGCTCGTATTGAGTCGCGGACTGCTTTATGTCTGCCAGAATTCCAGGGAATTGATTCGAGGAGAGTCACCGCGGTTGCTCTGCTACGATTTAAGGGCCAGTGAATAACTATACGATCGTAGGCAGAAGCAGGCCACGGGACACCGAGATCCAGGGAAGACAAAAAATTCAGATTCCACAGATTCCGATGATTTCACAGATCCAACTATCTCGCTGGCTGCTGGCAGTGATGTTGCTTCTTCCATCGACAAATCTGGGCCAGGACTGGCCGCAGTTCCTGGGTCCGACAAGAAATGGCGTCTACCCAGGAGGAGATCTTGCTACCTCGTGGCCGGCGAGTGGGCCGGTGATCCTCTGGAAAAAAGCGGTTGGTCAGGGTTTCAGCGCTCCGGTCGTGGCAGAAGGCCGCCTGATCCTTTTTCATCGTCTGGGCAGCAAAGAAACTGTGGAGTGCCTGGAAGCCAAAAGTGGCCGCACGCTTTGGAGGTTTGACTATCTGACCAGTTACCGGGATGACTTCGGTTTTGACGAGGGACCTCGTGCAACCCCGGCTATTTCTCACGGCCGGGTT
>CAWBTP010000012.1:0-122404 GCA_963791795.1 uncultured Acidimicrobiia bacterium | reverse complement strand
GATTCCACGTTTCAGGCTGTGCTAACTTTCGCATCGCTCCACTCCCCTAATTTCAACTTATTCGATTGGCGGTAACGACGTGCCAGATACTCGCGCCCTAGAATGGATGCCTCTCAAGGGTCGTCCCTATGATTACGACGACGAACTTCAGCTCGTGACGGTCTCGGGAGACGTGCTGGAGTTCAAAAACCTCCGGGGAAGCCGCTATAGGTGCGTCAAGGAAGTGGCGTCAAGCAGTGGTTCACTCTGCGGATCGAATCAGCCAATAAAAAGAGCCGCGAGGGCAAAGGTAGGGATCTGTTGCAAGAAACTCCGGAGCAGCATTTGGTACGTTCATTGACAGAACGAACGGCGCCGGGCCTGTCTGCATCTTTCCCAAACGCAGCGGTCTCACCAGGTCGCCTTTCGAGGCAAATTCAGTTCTGCCCGTGGTGTGGCAAGACAATCCAGTTTCTGGAATCCGAGGAAACCGAAAGACCACGGGCGCGTGCTGCGACTGCTGGCCAATCCTGACGCTGATGCGCCGCATTTCCTAGGCGCGAGCTATTCTTCCACCCCACCACCGAAGAAGGATTTACCTCGATTTGATCTGACGTTCATAGGACCCGCCTATCATTGAGCTTTAGGGCTGAGACGGGCACTGATCGTGCGCAGCTTCAGGGACTCATTGCCATTCGTGGGGCTTATTCGACCAGTTGCATCCTACACGCAATCTCCGGGTCAAAATTGAACTTTTCGATCTGCGGTGCCCTGCAAAACTCTGGAGTATGTTTTGCGGACACTGCCAAGACTACATACCCGAAGACAGCCGTTTCTGCCCCAAGTGCGGAGTACGAATACGCGTCGATGTTGCTCCAGACCCGCCATGGCTCTGGATCTGTACCATCATATTATTCGCGTTAATTTGGTCGGTTGTGGCACGCAAGGAGCTTGAGATCGAGCTTCTTCACCTCAGAGCGCAGGTCGATCGCGTAGTGGATGTGTTTGAGTAAACCAGGGTTCCAAATGGCAAAAGCACAAGTCGCAAGGAGTGAACCTCATAAGGCTCCATACGTAATCCTCGTTCAGCACAAAGACGCAGAAGAACAGGAAACCCGGACTCGGCTGGAAGGAATATCTCTGCGTGGCGATTGGCTCGGCGATAGGTTACTTTCTGGCAGTCCTCACCTGATAGGTACCGACAAGGACAAGTCAGGTGCGGGGAAGCTGGCGCTCTTGGCAGGAGATACGCTCTATACCATCAGCAATCCGGAGAAAGCCACTGGGCACGAAGGTCATACGGTGAAGGTCACTGGCAAGACAGAGAGGTCAACAAAGACGGGTAACGATTGATACCCTCGAAATGGCCGCCAAGTAAATCTAACAGCATCCCCAGGTTAAGAGCACCTCGCATCAATGGAGGTGCTTTTTTCCTTCCCGGAAATTCATGGGGCGCTATCTCTGAAGAGCCTCGCTTGGCAGACGCGTTCAGCTTGATCGTCTAAGCTCACTCCCGGAGCCACTCCTTTCCCAGACGCACCGAACAAAAGCTGCGATCCATCGCTGCCCTCGAACCACAAACCATCGTCCTCAATCAGCGTGCAGGTACCTACGCATCCCGGCAAGAACCCGGCATCCTTCGATGCTGAAATCATCGGGCCCCAGAGGCACTTGAAATCTTCCCAGTCCTTAGCGCGAGCCAAGGAGACCAGACGATGGATGATTGACGCTGGATCGAAAATCCAGATGTAGCTGCCATGATGATTCTGAATGCTCACCCTCCCGACGCCCTGCATGGTCTGTTTGATCTTTCCGCAAATCAGCATCAGCTTCCAGCAGCGGCTCAGATACTCGCGGCCAAGTTCGACTTCAACGACCATTTTGTCTATGGATCGAACCCGCAGACGCACGATCAGCCTGTGGCTAGAGATGTTCGCTTTAGCAAGGGTGAAAGATGAGGTGCGAAAGCCGATAGAGGCACGACTAGCAACCCTTGATCCATTGATTGGACAACTTGCGGCTATAGACTAGTCGGCCTACTCGTCTGAGCCTGTTCCCTGGACTCTGCCCTCAGCGTCGGAAGTCGGCGGACAAGAGCGCCACACAGCACTCCAAAAGAATTCCCACACTGCGAAAACTTTTTCCGTTTCATCTTCCAACCTTCAATCTGAATAAGAAATCATCAAGCCAACATCACCATTATTTTCAGTTATTTGCGACAATCAACCGGCACAAGGGAGGTCCAGGGCGAAGGTAAAGAATTTGGCCTCTGTGGTGCAAAGGCAATCTCGCGCTACAGAGAGACCAAGAACCTTTCGCTATGAGTCCGCCAAAACCACTTTGATAGCAGCATCGTTGAAATCACACGTAACGGAGATAGTTGGCGCGTCCAACTAGTCCTTCCCCGCGAAGATGGCTCGCAGTTACATCTGGTCGGAATTCGACCAGCACCCTCGATGAAGCTAAGCAGCTGTCTGCTAGGGCAATGCAAACTGAAAATCCTAAGCACATCTGTTCGTCCTCTTGCACAGATTGGGAGGAGTTCTAAATGCGCCTCTGGCACAACTATAGAAGAGAACTCCACCTAATGCTGGTCCTCGCTGTGTTAGCACTCGGCTGGCTTGGTACGTGGTATTTGAACGCAAAGCACAATCGACATTCGGTGGGGTTTGTGCAGAGCCAAACCCAAGTACACCACCCATGAACAGTCGGTCTTGGCCATCGTTGTGATGCGACGCTGGCCGGGGTCACCCTGCCCTGTTATTTCCTACTGAAGTGAAACAAACATGGTAGGTACGCCAGGCTTTGTGATACTCCTCTGCCCATGCTCATAGAACGCACTCACAGCGACGGCACCGAGTGCTCAATCTCCGGCGAAGCCCCATCTTTGACGATTCTCATAAAGTACGGGTCCGGTACTTCACTAATTGCAGTTCGAGAATTAACCCCAGAAATGGCCCGAGAATTGCGGATGAGTCGGTTCGGAAGAAAGGCCATGTGTGCGACGGAGCGTGCACTCCTTGGAAAACCTATAATCCTCGATCTATTTTGACCATTCAGCCAACGACCCGTCGTTGTAGCTTCAAATTGGACGGGTCAAATGGTCAGCATCATCGATTGCAAATGCGGTGAGAAATGGCAGATTGAGTCGCACGACAGCGAAGGAAGTTACCGGGGGAACCTGGCATGCGGAATCTGCAAACGAGTCATCGTCACTTGGGAAGGCCCCTACTATTACTCAATTCTGAAGGTCACTGGAGCAGACCCCAAAACCTTAGCGGCTGGAACTAGCTCGACCTAAATTGCCCCAGTACTGAACTCCCGGTGCTTTTGGTGTCCCACAGGAAGCATGTATCGCGATGAGCTGGTTACAAGTCTTTTTTACTTATACCCTCGCCTTGGTTTTTCTTTGTCTCGCTACATTGTATTGGCTGACGAGGAAATGAAGTCATTGTCAAGTGGAGAACTTGGCTAGGATGCCGTTTCATGCTGCCGCAGTGCCGACTAGACCAAATTTTCAGATTTTGAGCCTTGCATTCTCCGCGTTACATGTAAAAATCAGTTCTGCGCGATGGGTGGACAAGTGGACGCTATCCCCGATCAGGAAGCCGTCCACGGAAGAATTGTCTGCCCCCGCGCACCTGAAATCCCCCCGCTTAAAGTCCTGAATGCACTGGTTAAACATACTGCTGTACATTCCTCACTGTCGCTATGGTGTGTCTCGCAGTCTTGCAGCATCGACCGCCAAGGTAATTTCGAAGTCATTGCCCGAGCAGAAACCTTCTCTACAATGCCCTCTTTTACTTCAGCCATTGCGATGTATCCCTATTCCTGAAGCCTAAGTCTTCAAACTCGTCCTATGCAGCCCTGCTGGCCCTTTTCTCAAGTTTTCTAAAACTAACGTACCGAATAGGGACTGCCCAGGTTGCGCTAGTAACTTCATTGCCCTGCTTAGTAACCTTATTTGAATCCCCCATAGAGTCAGTCGTTCACATTGCTTGTACCTAGCTCGCCCGTTCGGTACAACACTGCACGGCAAAGTTCAAGGAAACGGTCATACTTGACACTGCCAGAGAGTAGACTTTGGTTGGTGAAACTCGCTTCGTTGCACAGATGGCGTGTTTCCGCTTAACGTTCTGCTCTCTGCCGGATAGTTTGGGGGCGGATAGGAGGTGCCTCCACACTTCCTATCTCCCGAAAGAGCCGTTGTGAGGTTAACACCTTGCAACGGCTTTTTCTATTGGTTCGACTGGCGGGGACGGACCTCTACACATAGTTGCAAATGCGGATTAAGTGGCAGATCAAGACACATGACAGCGAAGGAACCTACTCCAGGGCCGTGTGGAGTGCGGAGTTTGCAAACGTGCCAGAGAGTTATCAACAAAACCTGTGTAAAACCCTGTGCAAAATCGTGCTTTCACGCCTTAAAAGTCTAGCCACGATTGCGGTAATAGCAGATTGCACACGAAATGACCACTCGACAAACTCCAGTAAATACTTTGCTTATTCTAGATTTTACGATTTTTCGTTTAGGAGCTGAGCTCGGCTGGCGAAATGGCCTGTCCAGCGGGAGTTTTCCACAGCGATGTCTCGATGCCTCTCCCGTCAAGGCTTTCGGAGGATGTCCTCGGGAAGATTCCCACCGACAAAGAAGCACAGCAGGACCACACCTTGAAACGCTTAACCCATAAGGGTTTCCCTGATGGGGCTCGCCGAACACCGCTGTCCTAGCCCAACTCTGGGCACCATGAACAGAGACCGCGTAGTTCTTTCAAGTGTGCGGACCAGCCGTCAGGCATCATTCCTTTTCTGTGTAGGGTGCAGGGTTATTCCTTCTAAATTCCCACGGCGGTACCGGATCACGTAAAACCCAAAGCCCCCGTTTTGCTTCTCTAGCTTGGAATTCCAGCCCTTCCAATATTGGGTCGTTGGGCGCGTAACGTCTGAACCACCAAGCGAAACCGGCCTTGACGATTTCATGATTGAGAACGCGGCCATCCGGCAGCATTACTTCTGCAATCTTTCGCTGATACGGTCTTGGCCTTTAGTCTGGACTCTGACTTCCTTGTGGTAGCAAAGATCCGAGACGAACTGTTTGGCGCGGTTGGTGAAAGGCTGGCCTCGCTCCGGCGCGTCGATTCCGTGAAGTCTGATCCTCTCTCCACGACCTTGGCGCATCACGGTGACATAGCGGCTCCTCTCATAGCAGCCATTCCTATAGCAGGACTTTCGTGTTCATGTTTTCGGTCTTCTGATTCTTTTTAGGCTCTGCGCTGGGGCTTGAATTCCACCGGCTCCTTTCTCGCATACGCTATGACGACTCTCAATTTAGGGGAGAACCTGAGAACGGGAACAGGTTTTCTCCCGGTAGACATCTTCCACAGCTTTGGGGAAGCATTAGCGTAATTCGGCCGACTCCATGAAACAGGCTAAGTTTCAAATCAATCCTTCCTTTCGAATCGGCCTAACTCCTCGGTCAGCGTCCTTCCTGGAATCTCCCTCTCTACAGTAGGGGGAGATTCTTTCCTTCGAAGACCTTCCTTGGTAATCATTCCGGCTCTCGCGTTCTAGGCTGCGCCTTCCATCACAAATAAGGCACTCCAAATGCTGCTCGTGTGAGATATCGAGGCAGTGTCTAACCATCAAATCGTTAAAAACCAATTGCTAGCGGACACTCCCACGCTTTGACCAAGCTGCCGAATGATCCTTTCCCGGCTCCTTTTGCGCCCTACGGGGTGAAGTCTGAAGTCGAAAAAGGAGGAGTCACATGCATCACTACTGTCCAACTATAAGTGGAATAAGCTTAGTTGGTTGCTCATAGGGCGCTCAGCAGGTAGAAGCTGAATCTGTGAAAGCACCTGTAAAATCGGCCTTCTTTCGAACAACGTCAGACTGAGAATTTGCAAAATTGTGTAGAGACTGAGGTCGAGACTGAGCTGTTTTTTGACGATCGCGACTAAGACGTACATTGAAACGGCAATCCAGATTTGAGATTTGACGGCGTTCTCGCTGGTTCCATAGAACGCTTTGATTCGAAGATGTTGTTTGATCCACTTGAAGAACAACTCGACCTGCCATCGGGACTTGTAGAGCTGGCAAACGGTCAGCGCAGGCAGCGTCAAGTGGTTGGTCAGCAAGATCAAGTGTTTTCGACTGATGGGGTCGCAATAAACGATCCGCCGCAGCTTTTCCGGGTAGAGCTGCGAGGTCAAGGGACCGGTCAGGGAGATGGTTTGATCGCAACGCAAACCGGTGCTCTTGTCGATCGGATGCGAGTAGATCCGGCGGAACTGGAGCTTGTCTCGGGACCGAAGGACATAGAAGGCCAGCGATTGGGCCAACAGGCGAAGTCGCCTGAAGTCGACATATCCCCGATCCATGACGTAGAAAGCTCCGGGCTCGGCCATCAAGACATCGAGGACATTCACATCGGCTACCTTGCCATGCGTGATGTAGATGAAGGTGGGGATACTGCCGCGAAGATCCAACAGCGTATGCAGCTTGATGGCGCCTTTGTTCCGACGGAAGTGAGCCCAAGGAAACAGTTGCAGACAAAGATCGATGGTGGTGGAGTCGAGCGCGTAAACGGAGTCTTTCAGTTCCAGCCCCAGATCGTCTTGGCGATAGAGCTTTTGCGCTTTGGCGATCAAGCTGTGGGCGAAGTCGGCAAAGATGCGCCAGTCGCGGGTGTCGTTCGCATAGGCCAAGGTGCTGCGTGACACCGAGGCCCGAATTCCCATGTGATACAAGTGGCTGCCCATGGCTCGCAGACAGGCCTCGATGTCGCGCAAGCTTTCTCGATAGGTCAGCTGGGCAAAGGCCATGATGAGGAATTGATCCCAGCAAGAGAAACGTTGAACCTTGTAGTCTCCATCGTATCGATGGACACATCTTCGAAACGTAGGAAGTGGGAGCCAAGACATCAGTTGGGCGAAGACCGTGCGGCCAGAGTTCATGGGACATTCCTTTTTTAGCCAACGCGATGGAATGCCCCGAAAATAACGGTAGTCCTGCCGCTACCTTCCAAAAGATTTCTCGAAATGGTGGAGTGTCGATCACTGTGCCAAAACTGACTTCCAGGTGGAGATTCTGAAGAATGAAAACAAATTGAAATCGGTTACTACCAAAAATCCTCGTTACTGAACTGACATGAACGACTTGCAGACACTGGAGCCTCAAACAGTTGGACACCAGTGACATGCATACCGAAATACCGGATGTTATCGCGTTCAGCTCAGGGGACAGCCCACCAGGCTGTGACGATCGTGGCCAAGAACGACTTGCACCTTCGGAGGCGCCGGAAAGGGGCGAGAGAATCCTGGTCGTTGATGACTCACTGGTTTGGCTTCGGCTAGCTCGTGAAATCCTCACTGCGTGTGGCTATCAAGTCCAGACCTGCGAGGATCCTCGCGATGCGTTGTCGCTGCTTGAGCAGAATCCTGAGCAGATCGATTTGGTAATCACGGACCTGCAGATGCCATGCCTGGATGGAATCGAGCTTGCGGCAGAACTTCGGAAAGTCAATGCCGCTCTGCCTGTTGTGCTCACCAGCGCGGCGATGTTTCAAATGCCCTCCGAGAAACTTCAGCGTTTAGGAATTCGAGATTTCCTGACCAAGCCGTGGGACCGTGGGCGGTTGTTTTCTATTATCCGGCAAGCCTTGGCCAGCAATCAGTCTGACACGTCCACCTCACAATTCCCCGCGAAGATGGCACACAGTTAAACCTAGTCGGGATTCAAACAAGCAGCTTAGATGAAGCGAAGCACCTTTCAGCTAGGGCCACGAAGAATGAGAATCCTAAGCACACTTGTTCGCCTGCTTGCAGAGCTTGGCAAGAGTTCTAAACCGCTCCAGATGTCCAGCTTGCAAGTAAGAACTCCACGATTTCCGATGTCAGTATTGTGGATGGCACTATGACAAAGCCGCCAATCTTAAATTGGGTTTTAGGTAACTGCCGAAACTAGGGATTTCAGATTGGCCCTCTAGCCTTTGAGCGCGCGGGTAGCAAAAGTATGATGAAGCCTTTGAAGCGGATTTTTTGCTGGATCATCGGTCACAATTGGCTCCCCTCCCGGTATGACATTCAACACTTCCGAGGGGGAAGATGGGAATGCGGTCGCTGCGGGAAGTTTGCATTCGGGCTGAAACTGTTCTAAAAATCCTGTTTTGCGGGTTTTGGAACGCTACCAAGCGTCCTTGTATTTGTTGTCGTCCTTGTGGGGATTCGCCTTTCCTAATCTTTTGAGAGTACGTTGTCGATTCCTCACAAAGAGCTTCTGTCGTACTCTTTCCCAAAGGATTTCTCCCCATGGAAGGTACCGCACGCACTCCACGCATTGCCTTATCCCCTGAAGATTGCGCAAGCTGCAATGGCCAAGGATTCGGATCGGATCAGAGGCCCTGTTCCGCCTGTAGTGCGAAGGGAAAGGTCTTGGTTGTCCAGCCTTCTACCCGGTGTCCGTGGTGCCGTGGCACTGGCAAGCCAGAGAGTAGCAGCCTCTGGTATGTAGATCACTGCGTCGTTTGCTTGGGCACAGGCTGGGTCTGGACTGAGTTCCATGTGGAAGAGCATAGCCAAGCCGCCCATCAGTGAGATCCCATCACTCACCTCTCCGGACCAAACGAGAGAATCCCCTCCTAGCCTGGATATTGAAAACTTTGGGACTTATCCTGCCAAGTTGATGGGTGTTCAGCTTCGTACGCAATAAGAACGTAATGCATTTGCGGTGAGACGCAGACAATTCCATGGGCCTGTGATCCGCGAATCGGCCTATGGGAACAGAAACTTCTTGATACGCTTTGCGAATGGAGTAAGTTCACTTCCTTCCACTAGCGCTGATGGACGATTCATAGCCTTCGCTTCCGAGGCTTCCAACCTTGTCGACAACGACACAAATGGCGTGACTGATGTCTTTGTCCGAGACCGAGTCAGCGGGATTACGATGAGAGTTAGTGTCGACAGCTCTGGGACACAGGTTAACGGGACGAGTTCCTATCCGAGTATCAGTGCTGACGGACGCTACATTGCCTTCGAGTCGGATGCCACGAACCTGGTTCCCGGCGATACCAACGAGATGACCGATGTCTTTGTTCGTGATCGCGAGTTGGGCGTCACGACAAGAGTGAGCGTCGACAGCGCCGGAAACGAGGCGTTCCACGGGTTTCCTGGTCCCTCCTTCGAAAAAGGCAGCATTAACCCCTTCATCAGCCGCGACGGGCGTTACGTGGCCTTCACATCGACGGCGAATAACCTCACGTCAGTAAACAACACATATCACGATACCTTCGTTCATGACCGGGAAACCGGAATTACGACCTGGGCAAGCACACCCTTGACTCCTGGCGACTATGGTTCGATCGCAGATCGACTGTTCAAGCGCCGCCCGCCAACTCCCATTAGTGCCGATGGACGGTACGTTGCCTTCCTCTATTTCTACGGCCCCGCCAGATGTTGCCCGGTGATCTACGTCCACGATTTCCAACCGGAGAAAATGTGACGCTGGATGTGAATACCAAAGACTTCGATCTCAGTGCCGATGGCAGTTACCTGGTGTTTGCTTCTGATCTCTATAACGGTCTCACCGGTGCCGCTGACGGCATCTACGATCTGTTTGTCCAACAGGTTGCAACGGGAGCTATTGAAAAAATCAATGTGGCAAATGTAGGAGGCGAGGCGATCGGCGCCTCTCTGCGGCCAAAGATCAGTATAGAAGGTCGGCATGTGGTGTTCCTGTCAAATGCCAACAACTTGGTCAGCAATGACACCAATGGTCTCACCGACGCGTTTGTGCGCGATCGGTTGACCCAGACCACCAGTAGAGTGAGTGTCGATACACTCGGCAACGAAGCCAATGGAGCGAGCGTGGACTCGGTAATCAGTCCGGACGGGCGCTATCTGGCGTATTCTTCAACCGCGACAAACCTTGTAGCGCCCGATAACAACGGCTTTCCAGACGTTTTTCTTCACGATCGTGGCCCGATCAACAATCCACCTGTACTGGGTTCCATCGGCAATCGAAGTGCTAGTGAGGCGATCACACTGACCTTCGCTGTAGCTGCTACAGATCCGGACTCAAGCAATGCGCTGACCTATAGCTTGGACTCGGGAGCACCCGCTGGAGCCGCTATCGATCCCGCTACTGGGGTATTTATCTGGTTACCCGGCGAAGAGACCGGAGGGGCGAACTACACGGTGACAGTTAGAGTGACCGATGACGGTACTCCTGCACTATTCGACTCTGAAACCTTCAGCATCACTGTCAACGAAATCAACCAGGCTCCACTGCTGACAGGAGTGCCCTCATCAGCAACTTTCGATGAACTCACTGCCTACACCTTTGACGCAAATGGCACCGATGCCGACCAGCCAGCTCAGGCTTTGACCTTTTCGCTGGTAGGAGCGGCTGCAGGTGCATCGATTAATCCTGGAACCGGCGTCTTCAGCTGGACGCCCGCAGAAGGACAAGGGCCTGGCAGTTATCCATTCCAGATTCGTGTCAGCGACGGTTTGATAGCAACGCAATCCGCGATAAACCTGACCGTTCAGGAGAAGAATCTCCCGCCAGTTTTAGGCTCGATTGGAACCAGGCAGGTCTCAGCTGAAACCCAGCTTACGTTGACTGCAACGGCAACGGACCCAGATTTGGCCCGCCAACGCATTCACGTACAGCCTTGCTGGCGCGCCAGCTGGGGCCAGCGTTAATCTAAATACGGGCGTGTTTACGTGGGCACCCACAAAAAAGCAGCTCGGCACCTACACTTTGACAATTCATGTTGCGGACAATGGCAGTCCTAGCTTGAGTGATTCAGAGGTGATCACGATAGTTGTGACCAGGAAGTCTGGCAGATAGTTCGTGCCCCCAAGCTGCAGGTCCAGTGCGCAGGAATCTCGGGCGCTGCGTGGAGCATCGCTCAGATAGGCTGTAAACACCTCAAGCGTTGCTGCTCAGCAGTTCAACTTGAGACTCTGATCTCACTGTGGAGACTGAATGCGAAGCTCGAAATTGCTAAGCGGGGCTACTCGTTTTACCATCATGCGTTTCTGAGCGTCGCTGACGCTGCACAACGATTCTCAGCGCTGTTTTCCGGTGCTGGGCGTGGCTGTCAGGATCGATTCGGTGCACTGCCATTCGTAGCCCCCAGGTCTCCCGCTCGACGGCCAACGATTTTGCCCAGATGAAATTTGTAGAGCTGGAAGAGAACTTCGACCCGGAGGTTTACGTTCGGGTGGATCTCAGCCGCTATGCCCCAGGCGGAGCAACGACGCTGTGGATGGATGGGGCGCGCTCAACCATCAGCCAGTTTCCGCCAGCAGAGCGGGCCAGGGCGGAAGAACAGCGCCGAGCGAACGCCCCGCAGATGGGGGCCTTCCACGAGGTGGGCGTGAGTGCGCAGATTTAGTTGGACTTGCTCTTGACGCGACGGCGGGCTTGCAAGGCTCGGCTTACCTCAGCGTCTTTAAGCACACGAGGTGATGCCGGAACTAACTTCAGCTTCGCAGACACCTCGTAGACTCGCGAGCAGTGCCAGCAGATCACTATATTGCCAGCATCGGGTGGCTCATGCCAGCTTTGATCGGCGGATGCATGGCCATTAAGATTCTTGTGGCAATGCTGGCACTGCCAGTCGAAATCCGTTCTATGAATTTCAAGTGCCACGGCTCGCGCGCTCCGCTTTATGCTTTGCCATTAAAGCTTTGAAACGCTCAATCTCTTCCTGCGTCGCCGGCCGAACTGAGCATCGCTTCTTCTTTGTTTTGCGCACAGCTGGCCTATCCGCTAAGGCAGCATTCAATGCGTTGAGTAGCTTTTGCTTCACGGTCATGTCAGTGCACCTTGCTCAACGCGGCTTTGATCTGCTCGATGAATGGCGTAACCAGGGCGAGATCTGCTGGAGCACGGCTGTTGAGGCAGGTGATGCGATGAAAGGCGGCGCGTTGCTCGATCGTGGTGGTGGCCCAGATGCGATCGATTGCGGCGCTAGCAGCTCCCAACAACGCCTAAGCCACGGCACACACTAACTGCTGAGCGTTGCTCAAGCGGCGCACCCAGTACGAAAACGGCACTGGCCATCATGGGACACCCAGCAAACAAGATTTGCTGAAAACCACTGGCCCTTTCTCTTAGGCCGATGTTTTAATGAAAGGACATGCTTACTGAGAGTAGCGATAGGAATTCCAGTCAAGGATGCTGAAAATCTGCAGCGCCTGGGGCTCGAGTTGCCCATTGCTCCCGGCTCGACCCAGGAAACCTGTCTGTGTGGCGTGGCGCTGTGGATCAATCCAGACCATGACGAAGAGACTACGCACGCTTGCCCGCTTTGCGGCGCCTTTTTTCGGCACAGAATCGGCTTCTTTGTTCTCCAACGAAAGGCACCACCCAGCCCGCAAGCGCTGCGAAAGAGGGTTGAGCACTTCGAAGAATTCAAGAAATTTTTACGTGAAGAGCTTGCATCCCAGCCGAACGATTCAGCGGACGGCACCGTTTAGCATGCTACTAGTCTATTTGTATTTTCCAACTATTCAATTTGTACCAGCACTGTCAGTGTCTTAGCCAAAGCCTTAGCATACAACTAAAATAGTTGTACTTTTGACACAAAAAGCCCCCAAAAACTGCTTGACGTGCTAGCCCACAGCCAACCCAATACCGAGGAGCAGAGTATTTGTATCTGAAGAATAAAAACCACTTGCATTGAGCAAGCTCTGTGGTACTCTCTTTTCGGCAGCAAGGGCCATGTCATTAATATGACAGAAAGTAAGCCTTTGCAGTAGGGAATTCCCCAACAATCTAGCGATTACCGCACCCAGCGTAAAACTGCGCGCTGATGACGGCGCCGAAGTGTGCTTGATCACCGCCCGCCCTGCTATGCCCGGCTCAGGCCCCAGAAGGAGCTATCCAGAATGTTTGGCATCGAGAACACCATTAAACTCGCCTTGGACTTGATCATGAAAGACCCAGAAGAATACCGTAGGCGCCGGCAGGCAGCGATCCAGCTTGGGTTGGTGCAATGCTAACCTTTCCAGCCGACAATCACGTGAACAGCGGCATCGATGTCGATGCGATGCTGCTGTTTCATCGCGCGCCGAATAACCTTATTACGCTCCACGAAAAGCCCGGAGATGGACTCGACAACTGGAGAGACCTGTGCGCCTTCCGCGTTTCAGAATTGCGAAACTCCATTTCGGTTCTAGGTGATTTGTCTGATTGCCATTTTTCGATCAATGGTTTCTGGGGCGCCAAACCAGTGCCTAACAAGAATCCACGTGGCCATGGTTTCATGGTGCCCGATCGGTCCATCAAACGACTCAGCGAACTCAACGCGGTGTTTCTGGACCTGGACTTTCAGGATGTTGGGATGAGCCGAGATCAAGGCGAGGCTGGAATCAAAGCTTTGTACAAGGAAGGTCAAATACCCGTACCATCGATCATAGGCAGCAACGGCCACAACCTATGGCTTTACTGGTTGCTACGCAGTGACAACAACGCGTTGGAGCCAGTGCACGCTTTCCAGCAGAGAGTCGACCAATGGTGGCAGATTCAGAATGAACTGTTCCGCCAATTTGCGCCTTTGGGTGCCGATTCTCATGCGAAAGACATTGTCCGCACAACGCGCATACCGGGATCACTGAGAACCAAGACAGGCACCAGAATCATTCATCAGATTCAAGTGGTGGACGGGCAAACATGACTCCTGGAATATAGTTCCATCAGGGATCAACTTCAACGCCCACAATGCGGATGGAGTTTTTAGTAAGGACAGGCCGGATTTATAGCAAAGAGTCCGTTCCCGGGTCCGCACTTAATTGCTTGAATTTACTGCCTGACGGAGTTTTGACGACACACACGGGTTCTAAAGAACCTATGGTTGCCTACCATCTTAAATTGACCCCAGCAACAATTGATGACGGAAGCACCAGCTACTTCGAGGGTGTCAAAAGGAATTTAGTAGGGGATGAGGGGGAGTCCGGGTGAGGATTTCGCAACTTGTGAGGGGTCACCGGCTCGCAAATACCTGCTTTTGTCGCTTGGGATGGACGTAAGCAATTGCTTCGATGGCTCTTTTAGCCGGCAGATCGATCTGGGCTGATATGAACCCTGAAGCTATTTCTTTGACGTCCGTTACGCCCGAACGCTTGAGATGACTAACTATCTCCTCAGTGGAATGGCCAGGCATTGGTTCGATAGTAACTGCCATCATCTCATTGGTTTCTTTTATCTGCACTTTCTTCAGAAACATCGCAAACCTCCTTATTTAGATATCGATGAGCAAATTCTAGAAGTTGCTGCCTCCTGCAGCAAATCTCATCGCAAGAACTAAGAGTCGACTTTAACACCAAATCCCTGAGAACTCAATGCGTTCCGCATCCCCTTATTCTAGGGCAACTTATTCAGTGCCGCCAGTACATCGACCTTCCCGAAACCGTACGCGGGATGCCACGTATTGTTCGGCCCTGTGTGAGCGTCGCTGCGAACCGACTGAATGAGGATCGTCCTCGCTTGGGCCACATCCAATGTTCCCTTCTTCTGTAACATTAATGCAATCAACCCAGTCACAGCGGGTGCTGCCATACTTGTGCCCTCGATCGTGACCAATCGGGCGTTCACTTGGGCCCTATCGTCGCTGGAAGCTAACTCTGACTGGTCAGCCAGTGCAGCCGTAACGTACTGGCCGGGGGCGGACACATCCGGTTTCCGTCGACCATCGCGTGTCGGCCCAAGACTACTAAACGGGCTGATTTTCCCAAGCACCACCTGACCATCGTTCATCACGCCAACATCGCTACTCCAGGAATTGCGCGTAACATGACTTGCAACGGCGATACAACCATCTCCTGTTGCACATATGCCGACAGTACGATCAGGTTCAACGAGGAGATGATTCCTAAAAACTGCGTAACCGGAATTATGAAACCAGCCATCGATTCGTCCGATGACCGCAACGCGGCAACTGATTCTCAATTTCCAGTTACGAAGATCGCGAGTCCGTACTTTCTCATTCTTGAAGCTCAGTGAGATCTGGATCTGTACTGAATTGCTCCATACGTAAGGTCTCGTGGCGGTCTCGATATCAAGCACCGACGACTGGTAGTTCTCAACGGCTCCGCCTGTTGGCAGTGGCAGAACCTGGCCGGATGGGGTGATCAACTCGACGTCAAAAGTATCGCGCTCATCGTGCCACAGGGTAAGAGTTACGAAATGTAGATCTTCGGTTCTCTGAACGTCGAACAATACAACCTCAAGGTCTCCAGGCTTGAATGCACGTCCGATGTGAATCCTGTCGTCCCGTTCATTACCCGCAGAAACTACGATGATTTTTCCCGGCCCGGTAGTGGTCCGATGGAATCGTTCCTCAGCATCTGTGCCGTCGTGAGATCCAAAATGATGTCCTAGGCTCATGTTGATGACACAAGGGATCCCCTTAGCCTTCTTGAAGATCCAGGCCACGGCGTCATCGGTGTTGATAAAATCCGTCTTCACCAAAAGCAACCTCGCATCAGGTGCAATACCTTCCAGCTTTTTAAAGGATGATCCAGCAGCAATGCTAGCCACGTGTGTTCCATGCCCGTCCTCGTCAGCACCCGGGCCGGTTCCTTTTGACCACGCTTTGCTCAGCTGAGCAGTCGTGTACTCTTTGCCAGTTGTCTGGTCGAGTAATGCGTCAACCCGCAGATTTCCCCTTGAGCTGAACATCGGATGGGCAAGATCGAATCCCGTATCAACGATGCCAATCAAGACTCCTTTTCCGGTTTCAGCGATGGCTCTCTTCCCAGCAGTCGTCAAGATACCTACATCTAACGATACCTTGTCGAGATGGGGAACATGAAGTTTCTTGCTCTGGAGGCGATGCACATCCGGGTTGTGAATGAGGGTTTGTAACGTCTTGGTCCCGACCTTCGCCGAAAAGAATGAACCTTCCAGCTTTTTGATCTCCTCTGACCCTGAGAGAGCCTTAGCGGCGTCAGCACTGGGGCTGAGCAAGTCAGAATCAACCGAAGATTCAACAATGATGGAGACCAGATCTGACTCATGGATCTTTTGAGGATCTTGCCCCACAAATCCTGCGGATCTCGCCGCGGGGGCAGGCTGGCGCTGAAACTTCTTCCGACCGATGACAGACGCTAGACTAATCGATGCTTTTGGATCAACGGAGTAAACGGATTTCTTTCCGTAGCACGATGGAGGCAAGACGTAAGGGTGAGGATTGTTCATAATGTAGCCGCCAGACCCAATGAGGAAAATTAGAGAGGCGTTGGGTTTCGAGCGTCGGGTAACTCACGCGGCTACGCCACCGCGTTTACTTCGCAACTACGCTTAATTAGGGTAGCACGCCGATAATATGTTCTGACACGCCCATCTACGCGGTGCTTCCGTCATCAAGTGTTGCTAAGGCGCCAGAGGCATTCGCCAAGCACCTACGCTGACGGACGGGACCGAGTCGAAGAGCGCGAATAGAACATTCTTCGACGCTCGAAAGACCATCCTCGAAGAGAAGATTTCCCTTAGCGTCAGTCGTCGTCGGGTCAGACCAGCCTGCATAGCCGGCGTCCTAACCGCACGTCCGAATTTCAGTGCCCGGTGAGGCCTCACGAAATTGTAATAGCAGCGGAGCAACTCCAAGTGCTCTTGAAGTTGTTTCTTGCATCGAGCATGAGAGGTCGTCCGGCGGCCAAGATACGCCGAACCTTGTCGGATCGTGAGATTCAGCCGTTCGACAAACGACGTGTTGAGTTTCACTGAATCTTCGGACTCCTGTAACGCCTCTTCCAATCGCCACCTGTCCCCAAGCACCGCTCTTCGCTCCACCTTCACGATACGATCGTTTCGGCGCGTCTTGATCACCCGACCGTAAAGACACGCTGGCCCAAAGAGTCGTCTGACGACTTTCTCGTAAAACCCGAATCCATCCGTGACGACCAGAGGGATCTGTTCGAGAATCATTCGGCTGGAAACGTTTCGAAAGAGGGCGAGAGTGTTTTGGTAGCTCCGTTTACCGACCACTGTCGAAGGCCAGAGTCGAGACCACACCTCGATCACGGCGAAGATCCACATCGGCTGTTCCTTGTTCCCCACGATCGTTTTGATTTCGTCTGCTTGAAGCTCCACCACCGAGAGTCCCTTTATTTCTCGATCGTTGAAACGACGACACCAGGCAGCTGCTCTTTCCAGCCAGCGATGAACCGTATTCCACGCAATTCCCTTGACTCGAGCAATGGCGGATTTGCTCATCCCTTCGACGCTCAAAGTCGCGACTTCATCAAAAGTGGCGCGCCGGTGTTGGAGTCGATAATAGGGTGTCCTGGTCGTCGAGCAGAATGTCTTCCCACAAGTTCGGCACTGGTAGCGACGACGCTTTCCCCACCTAGTCCTGTAGAAACCGTGACGGATAATGCTTCTTGCCGCGGATTTTCTCGACTGCGAGCATCGCCGGTCTGGACAGCTGAGACTCTTCATAGTTCGTGGACCTTATGGAGGGTAGTTCTGATGGTCTCGAATTGAGTCTCAAATTATACCACGCAGGTGAGTTACAGCTGGCCCGCCAACAGTTGATGGCGGAAGCACTCCAGATCCTCGAACTAATTCACAATCACTCAATCCAAATTGCCGGTTTGGGATGGAGTAGAATATTGTTCTCAGGAACTAGCATCCCTGTGGCTTTGGTAATTGACCATGTCGAGATCGTCAAATACTGACTCTGCACTCGGTGAACCTACCCGCGGAGAATCCCTGGCTCCTCTATGTCGCCGCAAGGATCGTCGGCGTCGAGCTTGTGTCTTTATTCTAAGAACCCTGTGTTTTGGTTTGATGGTTCAAGCGGTTGCCCTGCTTACCGCACAATCTCTGAACCAGATCACAAACCTACCGCAATCATGTGTGGAATTGACAACTGCATCTCGAGAAGGTTCCCGACTGATGCAGAGCGCAATTTCTCGTCCATCCGCAACGGTGTACCACAACCTTGGCGAGAGCTTTGCCGATAACAACGAGTTCGCTTGTTCGATCTCTGCTTACGAACTTGCTTTGAAGCTAGACCCACACTCGTGGCAAACACGCCAGAGCCTGGGGCTCACGTTGATACAAACGGGCGACTTGAGCCGCGCTGCGAGGGAACTTCGCAAAGTCGTTCGCCAGCAGCCGAAGTCGCACCTGGCGCATAACGGATCTTGGCTTGGCTTTGGAAGGCTTAGGCCAGTTGGAACCGGCTCGCGAGGAGTTTGAAGCTGCAGTAAGGATTACCCCGAGTTTTGCTCTCGGGTACTACAATCTTACTCATGTCGCCAGCGCCGAGGGCCATTTCGCCGCTGCTGTTTTCTATGCAGAGAAAGCCGTTAGCCTGGATCCTCGAGAACCGGCCTATCAGTTGGCACTGGGAATCGCATACTCTCAAAATCACAAGTTTCAAAGATCGATCGAGGTCTTGAGAAAACTGACTACCTCGCATCCAGACCTTACCGAGGCGTACTACAATCTTGGGACCGTGTATGCAAAAGAGAAGGATTTTGATTCGGCCGTTCGCAATTATCGACATGCTCTCAAGCTTGATCCTGGGAATCTCGAAGCACTCCTATCGCTTGGCATTGCGCTAGTGGCGAAAGTGCAACCTATCGAAGCACTTCGAGTGTTGAAGGACTATGTGAAAGGCAGGCCAAGTGATTTTCAAGGTTACTATTGGCAAGGCCGCGCGCACAAAGATTTGACTCAGTATCCGCTGGCCGCCGAAAGCCTGGAGCAGGCCGCACGTTTGAACTCTGATGACTATGAGGTTTGCTTTAATCTGGGCGTCGTCCTGGTACAGTTGGGCAAGCTCTCGGAAGGCGCCCAACAGCTCCAGCGTGCGAAGAAGCTGAATCCGGAAGGAACCGACGTTCGCTATCAGCTCGCGAACGTGCTGCGCCGATTGAACGATTCAGCTGCTGCCAGCGAAGAGTTGAAGGTGTTTCAGGAGCTGAAAGAACGCGATCAGCAGAAAGCAAAGGCTGTGAAGTACCATAACGAAGGAGACGCATTGCTCGCGAAGGAGCAATTCGGAAAGGCTGCCGAACAGTATCGGCAAGGCCTGGAGCTGGACCCGGGCAATCCGCGCCTGCACTATAATCTGTCGCTGGCATTCAAAGGACTGGGGAATCGGGAAGAACAGAAGAAAGAGTTAGAGACCGCAATCCGTCTGGACTCGAATTTGGCGCCTGCCTACTACTGGCTGGGTCAGCTCTACCGTGCGCAAGGAGCTCTGACTCAAGCAGAGCAGAACCTTAAAACCGCGATTGCCATCGACCCTCAGCTCGCCCAGGCGAAGGAGAGTCTTGCGACCCTACGCGAAGCCAAGCCAGCAAACAGATAGCGGAGTCTCGAAGCATTACCTGCAGCGCATAGAGTGACTCCACGTGTCAGGTCCTCGATGAGAATCTTTAGACTCCTTACGACTTCTGCTTCTCGGGTTAGCTTACCCAGCCTCTGTGTACTTTCTAGGAATCGCGCATGTCTTTGCGCTCGCCGCCGGGGAGAGCAAAGCACCGCCGGAAACAGCGGCTGCAGGGTAGCCTGGTCTCAAGTTGTACGACCGATTCCACAACCTAATCTAAATGCTGTCCAAAACAGCGTTAAGGAGCAGATCGAGGCTGCCTGGGCAGCGCTGCAGGCTGCTACTCAAAGTTCCGGGAGCAATCAGCGGCAGCTTTCGGGCGCTTATGGACAAATGGGCAAGGTATATCACGCCTACGACTTCTCTGATGCTGCGGAGGCTTGCTACCAAAACGCAATGAGTCTTGCCCCCGGAGACTCTGGCTGGCCTTACGCCTTGGGCCGGCTGTATCAGGACAGAGGAGAAGTAAGGAAATCTATCGAGCACCTCAGACGGGCGGAGAGACTCTTGCCCAATGAGATTCCTGTGCTGGTGAGACTCGCAGAGGCATATGTGGCAGATGGCCAGACAGAAGCCGCCAGAGAGCTCTTCGAACGATCGTTGAAACTGAATGAGTCGCTGGTAGCCTCAATGGCAGGCCTAGGGAGGATCGCCGTTTCACAACGGAACTTCACGAAGGCCATCGAATTACTGAACACAGCGCTTCGACTGCAGCCTTCAGCCAGCAGCTTGCACTATCCCCTGGCAATGGCTTATCGGGGGACGGGCGAGAGGCAGCTTGCTCAGGAACACCTTCTGCAGCAGGGTCCTGGGAAGCCCTCATGTCCCGATCCTCTCATCGACGATTTGGAAAAGCTGAAGAAGGGGGAAATGGTTTTGTGGAGGCGGGGCAACCAGGCCATGCATGAAGGTCGCTATGCCGACGCGGCGAACCTCTACAGGGAAATGGCTGATGCCTCCGGAGACGATCCGCTACCGAGAATCTACCTTGGAAATGCCCTGGCAGCGAGCAATGACCCGCAGGGTGCGATTGACCAGTACCGGCAGGTGCTCAGTCTCATGCCGAGCAATGCCACTGCGCACTTCAATCTTGGTGTTCTCTTGCTCGAAGATTCCGAGCCCGGAGCCATTGAACATCTTCGCGCCGCGATCGCCTCGGATCCTGGCCTCAAAGTCGCGCACTTTCAGCTGGCAAATTTGTTAGTGAAGGGGAAGAGGTACGACGACGCGGTCCATCACTACTCTCGCGTCATTGAGCTCAGCCCTGAGAACGAGTTTGCGCGTCTCATGAAGGCTCTCTCGCTGGTGAGGCTCGCGAGATATCGCGAGGCCAAAAGGGATCTGGAAGAAGGTGTGGCCAGCTTGCCTGAGAGCACCGATCTAACGCTGGCATTGGCAAGACTTCTCGCTGCCTGTCCTGACAGAGCTATTCGCAACGGATCTCGATCACTGCAACTCGTTGAAAAACTCCTCAAATCCCAGCCTTCTCCCGACTTCGAGGTTGTCGAGACTTATGCGATGGCGATGGCTTCGAATGGCCGGCTGGCCGAAGCTACAGAATTGCAAAGAAGAATGATTGGGACCGTCGAAAACGCCGGAAGGCATGATCTTGCAACCGTCTTACAGCGAAATCTAAAACTCTATGAGCAGGGGCAAGCATGCTCCACGCCATGGAGGGATGACGATCCGATTTTCTCTCCCAAGCCAGGCAAAGTGGCCCTGATTGCGCCTCAGGAGAGCTTTGGGATGACGAAGAGAGATTTGGTTTCTCCCTAGGCTGAACGGCGCATTCCATGCAATTGGTGGAACATTCCACAAAGATGTTTCTCAGTGGTTCCATTCTTCTACCTTCTCTTTATCCCACTCTTTGTTCTCGCATCCACTTGGCTTGCTCCTGCGACCTTGAGCCAGACGAAAGGTTGCTGCCCGCTTCCTCCATCGTGCAGCCAATTCGCCCGATCGACTCGGGCTCGTGAGGTGCTGGCCCAATTGGACGGATCGGCGAGTACCTATCTGCGACTTGGTGATGTCTCTCGAGAAGAAGCAGAAGTGGATTGTGCTGAATGGGCTTACCGAACCGCACTTGCTAAAGACGACAAGCTATGGGGAGCACGTTATGGTCTCGGGTTGATTTCAATTCAGACAGGGCATCCGCAAAAGGCAGTGGACGAACTGCGGATTGCAATAAGGCAAAGGCCGGACGACCCGCTTGCCCACAACGCACTGGGATTGGCCTTTGAAGCGCTCGATGCTTACGATGCTGCCGAGAATGAATTTAGGACGGCGCTAACGCTCGATCCCAAATTTGATCTGGGACACTACAATCTCGCCCATACGCTCGGTGTGCAAAAGAAGTATCGCGCGGTTATTTTTCACCTCAGAAAAGCCGTGGAATTGGCTCCGGACCAACCGCTGTATCGGCTGTCGCTTGGAGTAGCCTACATCGCGAATGGCGCCCTTGATGATGCGATCCGATCCTTGGGCGACTTGACTCGCAGCTCACCCGATCTAGCTGAAGCTCATTTCCAACTGGGCAATGCCTATCTGAAGCAGGGGAATCACGAAATGGCTTCCCGCTGCTATCGAGAGGCCTTGCGGCTCGATTCTGGAAATCATGCGATTCGTCTTTGGTTGTCGCAGGCTTTGGTAGCAGCCGGAAAGAATGAAGAGGCTGTTGCCACTCTTCACGAATACTGTCGTCGACAGCCTGAGGACTTTCAAGGATTCTACTGGCTGGGACGTGCCTTTAAGAATCTGGACAAATCCGACGAAGCCCTCCAGGCGCTGCAACGAGCGATCCAGATCAAGCCTGAGGATTACGACGCTCGCTTTCAGCTTGGACTTGTCTTGAGCAAAGTGGGATCGCTTGAGCAATCTCGCGACGAACTGAAAGCTGCGAGCACGCTGAATCCTAATGCTCCCGAAGTGCACTATCAGCTGTCTCAAGTTCTTAGCCGTCTGGGAAACAAGGAAGAAGCTGAACAGGAACTACAAAAATTTCGGATGTTGGAGGCAAAGAATGGAGTGACGGAAAACCGTGGACTCACTTCATGCCCAGGCGAATGATGCGCTGGCGCGCGGTGAGACCGAACGGGCGATAGGAATCTATCGCGAAGCCTTGAATCTTCAATCGAACGATGCACTACTCCATTACGATTTTTCCGTGGCCTTGTCGCGGAGTGGCAACCAGCGTGATCGGGAGATTCACCTTCAGCAAGCCGCCAGTCTCGATCCTAACCTGGTCGCGGCTCACTACCAGCTTGGGCTTCTGTATATGAAGGAAGGAAAGAACAAAGAGTCTGAAGCTGAGTTCAAAAATGCATTGAGCGTTGAGCCGCAGCATCTCGAAGCTCAGGTTAGCTTGGGAGTCCTTTACGCCAAGCAAAGCCGAACGAATGAATCCAAAGTGCTATTTCGTCAGGCAATACAGGCGAGCCCGGACGCAGGGCCAGCTCACGCAAATCTGGGGCTCCTCTTGGCGAACGAAGGGAAAAACGAGGAGTCTGAGCGACATTTCAAAGAGGCCGCACGAATTCTGCCTCATGACGAAAATGTCTTACGGTCGTTGGCCAGCGTGCAATCCAAACTGGGCCGGCTGTCCGAATCGTCGTGTACCTTGGGAAAATTAGCCGAAGTGCAACCCGCCTCAGCCCGAGCTCAATTAGATTTCGGGCAATCCCTTCTGGCTCTCTATCGTTTTCCAGCTGCTCTCGACAGGTTTTCGGAAGCAATCCGCCTTTCTCCAAAATCAGAGGCGGCTCGCTTGAACAAGGGACGAACGTTGTATGACTTGGGAAGGCTGGAGGAAGCCCGGCAGGAACTCCAGGCTGCCAGCCAGCTTTCTCCAACGGAGACGGCGTCTTGGTATTTGTTGGCCCTGGTGGAACGGCAATCCAAAGCTCTTCCTCAGTCGACCAAGCGCCTTGAAGAGGTTGTAAAACTCAATTCGCAAGACTCAGATGCCCTGTTCTTACTGGGCAAGAACTGGTTTGAGATCGGAGATGTGGAAAAGGCTGCGAACCATTGGAAAGAGGCGCTGCGGGCTCATCCTGACCACTGGGAAAGCCTCTATCACCTTGCCAATGTTTTGCCCTCTCATGAGAAGGAAAGCGCGATCCATCGAGAAAGCTTACGCGCCCTGCAAAACCGTCATCGACTAGATCAGAAAGTCGACCTATTACTTCGATTGGCGCAAGAGGCGGCTGCAGCGCGGAACTGGCCTGGTTCTCTAGTCTACCTTCAAGATGCCCTCCAGGAATGCGACCCTTGTGGATCAGCACGGGAAGTGCATCGCGGCCTGGCCATGGTTTATTCCCAAATCGGGAATTTGGGGACTGCGCTGAAGGAATTGCAGGTCGTGCTGAGGTTGAGGCCCAACGACAAGACTGCGACAGAGCTGATGCGTCGGATTGAGGAAGCAAAGACAAACGGGTGCGATTCTCACCTGTGACCTGTTTGTGCCCCTATTTACTTTCGATAGCACTTTCCGAAGGCCGTATTCGTGCGGACTGGGTTCGTTGCTTTGCTTCCAATTCCTTGAACGTCTTCATAGCGCGCTGAGCCTCGTCCGTTCTGTCTAACCGGGAATAGGTAAGGGAAAGCTGATAGGAGGCCTTAAGGTGGTGGGGCGCCTGTTGGAGCACAGATTGAAACAAAGGAATAGCCCGTTCAAACTCCTTCTCTGCAAAGTAGGTGGAACCCAAGTGATAAAGGGCTTCAGTGTGGCGAGGTTGGATTGCCAGGATTTTTTCGAACCAAGCCCGTGCCTTCAAAGAATCGCCCCGCTCCGACTGAAGAATGCCAAGATACAAGAGTGCGTCCAAGTTTCTGGCGTCCAATGCTAGCGCCTTCTCGAGAACTTCCTGGGCTTCGAGCGTTCGTGCCAGGTTGTAGTAGGTGAACCCAAGCTGGGAATAGGCACTTGAGGACTTGGGGTTCGCGGAAGTCGCAGACTTGAACGATTCTACCGCCTCTTGAAACTTGCCAAGATTGAAGAAGACTTCACCCAGTTTTATCAGCGCGAAGGAGTCGGCAGGTACAAGTTTGAGATGTTTTTCCAGCGACAGCTCTCGCTTGTGGGTATCGGCCCAACTCACCCAGGCTGATGCCACGCTGAAGGAAAGCACTTGGATAGGTCGGATCGGCCTTCAGAAGCTCGTCAAACTTTGAAACTGCCTCAGCGAATCTTCTTTGCCGGACATAGCTCAGCCCTAGGTTATAAAGTGCGTTGTTGTTTCCAGGATTGAGAGCGAGGGCGCGCAAAAAGGCGGGTTCAGATTTCGAGAAGATCTGTTGCTCATCGTAAAGTATGCCGAGGCCATTGTGAGCTTCGGGAAAATTTGGACGCAGCTCAATTGCTTTTAAGAGCATTTGCTCAGCTTCCTTTGACTGATGCTGGCGCATGCAGACGACTCCCAGCCAATAGCGGGCATTTGCTGACTGTGGATGATTAACGACCTCGATTCGAAAAATGCGTTCCGCCTCGCGGAGGTCTCCTTTGCGAATTGACTGGATGCCAGTTCTGAGGTTGTCTTCGGCAGTTGGATTCTGAGGAGATCTTTGGAAAGCTGGGAGAAACAGGCTTCCCAGTATCAGGAGCCACGAAGAAGCTGCAATTTGCAAAGTCAGTCCTTCTCATTTCCATCCGCTCGGCTGACACACGTGTTCGTGAAATCCTCATTCGGATGCCGCCAGGCTGGTCGAGTTTCTTCTCTAGGGAGGCTTGGAGGTCCACAGTCTGTTCGGCCAAGAGCTAATATAACCCCTCCCTGTCACGGCGCGACGCCAAAGTTGATCAATCAGGGCCGTGGGAAGACAGGCGGGCCACAGCGAAGGAAACGAAGATGACTTTGGTTCGAATTCTTCATCGCGGGAGATGTCGATGAAAGTTCACTCGCGCTTATGGAGCCCACGCCGGATCGCACCGACCACTTGCGTGGCTGTCCTGATACTGATCGCGGCTCATATCAAACTATCGCCTTCTGAGGAAAATTCTGGGCGCAAACAACAGATCTTCTCCGACCAGGCAGGTGAGTTCGGGATTGACTTCGTCCATTTCAATGGGATGACCGGCCGGCACTACTATCCCGAGATGGTCGGCTCGGGTGGCAGCTTTTCTGGACTTCGACAATGACAACGACTTGGACATTCTCATTGTGCAGGGCAGTATCTTAGGACCTCGCGACTCGCTTGGAGACGCCTTGTTTCCGCTGCATGGGCCGCCCCCGCCGAAGGCCAGATTGTTTCGAAACGACCTCCGAGTGAAGTCCGGCCGGAGCTTGCAGGTCCCAAATTCACGGATGTCACCGATCGATCTGGGATCCAGGCAACTGGCTATGGCATGGGCATAGCGACCGGTGACTACAACAATGATGGTCTGGTGGATATTTACATCACCAATCTGGGTCACAACCAGATGTGGCGCAACAAAGGCGACGGTAAGTTTGTCAATGTCACCGAGGAGACTGGCACGGATGTGGCCGGTTGGAGTGTGAGTGCAGCGTTTGTCGATTTTGATCGAGATGGCTGGCTTGATTTGTTTGTTGGCCAGTATGTGAACTTTAGTTTTTCAAATCTAAAGAAATGTACATCTGCTACCGGTGCCGAAGACTATTGCGGTCCGCTTGCCTATGAGCCACTACCGAACCGGCTCTTTCGTAACCGCCGTGACGGCACATTTGAAGATGTGACTGGCAAGTCTGGAATCGGGCGAGAGTTTTACGGTGCGCTGGGTGTTGTTTGCGCAGATTTCAACGGCGACGGCTGGATCGATATTTTTGTTGCAAACGACGAACGACCGAATTTGCTTTGGGTGAACCAAAAGGAGGGAACCTTTCGGAATGAAGCGCTGCTCGCCGGCTGTGCACTCAACAAGGATGGATTGGCCCAATCCTGCATGGGCGTGGACGCTGGTGATGTGGACAATGACGGAGATGAGGACCTCATCATTTCAAATCTCATGGGTGAATATGCCACCCTCTACATCAATGACGGCAAGGCGCTGTTCGAAGATCGTTCGTCTGAGCAAGGCGTCGCTACTCCGACAAGTTCCTTCACAGGATTTGGCGCCGGTTTTTTCGACTATGACAACGATGGATCCCTGGACATACTCGTTGTTAATGGAGAGGTGAAAACCATCGAGGCGCTAGCCCGATCTGGAGACCGCTATCCACTTCGTCAACGAAAGGTTCTTCTTCGCAACCTTGGCGCCGGCCGATTCGAAGACGTGACGGCGGCTGGCGGCGAAGTGCTTCAGCTATTGGAGGTCAGTCGCGGCGCAGCGTTTGGCGACTTTGACAACGACGGCGACACCGATGTGCTGGTCGTAAACAACAACGGTGTCGTTCGGATGCTGGTTAACAATCTTGGACAGGCGCAGCATTGGTTAGGGCTTCGGTTGCTCGGCAAGTCAAACCGCAACATGCTTGGTACTCGGGTAGGCCTGCACCGGCCAAACCTTCCGACTTTGTGGCGGCGGGCGCATTCCGATGGCAGCTATGCTTCCGCGAACGATTCAAGAGTCTTGTTCGGATTAGGTCGCAACCAGGAGTTTACGAAGATTCAGGTCTACTGGGCCAGTGGCCAAGTTGAACAGTGGACTGATGTCCAGATCGACCACTACACAATCTTGCGCGAGGGGACCAGCAACTCCAAGCAGCCTTGATCGCAACTCCGGCGGCTCCACACCCCTTTGTTAAGATCGACTAACGCCACCTGCCTTCCCCCCACCTTCCGAAGGTCTGCCAAACCTGGAGATACGTTGAGCGCACTCCGACTGACTTGATACAACAATCTGGACGGCAGTTGAGCAATTGCTCACATGTAAAAAAATGCTTGACAAGGTGAAACTCTTGGGCTAATTTTGTCACGATACTGTCATCGTACTGAATAGATTAGTGTTAGCGTCATTAATGTCCTTGGGTTTCGTTTCGGACCGCCGAACGACGTGACTCTTTACTTTCGAGAGGAATTGGTGAGAGCGATGAAAAGGATCGGCAATCGTCTAGTGATGATTTTCGGGATGTTTGTATTTTCCATTTCCCTCAGTTATGCGCAGATGAATGTCGGAAACATTGTGGGAACTATTACAGATCCGACAGGCGCAGTCGTCCCCTCTGCCAAACTCGCTCTTGTCAATCAGGCTACGCAGGTCACGCAGGAAGCCCAGACAAACGCGAGCGGGTTCTACACTTTCAAGGCGCTGCCGGTCGGTCGATACAAATTGTCGGTGAGTCTTTCCGGATTCCAAACTTATGAGCGACCGGATATTCAGGTTGTTTCTGGAGAGACCGTTACCTTAGACGTTAAGTTGGTTGTGGGACAGGAAACTCAAACGATTACGGTGACCGGGGAAGCACCATTGCTGGACACGGCTTCGGCGAACTCGGGCACCACGCGTACCGAAGGGGAGATCGAAGCACTGCCCATCACGCTTTACGGCAACTCCTCGCGTGCTGCGTCCGCGTTAGCAAAGACCATGGCGGGAGTGAGCTATGAGCCTTCTGAGTCCGGTGGTCAGGAATTCATGATCATATCGCGGGCCGCAATCAATGGGGTTGCTTCGGGCAAGTGGGCTTACAGCATCGATGGAGTTGATGCCGGCTTAGGCAGTGCAGAGCGCGGCCATGACATGATCGCTCCAACGCCTGAGATTATTCAGGAGGTCCGACTAACCGCCAACAACGATGTATCCGAGGGATTCACGCCGGGTGTGAGTTTGAGTCTGACGGAAAAGTCCGGGACCAATGACTTCCATGGCAGCCTCTACCACTACATGCGCAATGACGTGTTCGGCGCCAGGTCGTTTTTTCTGGCGAAGGTTCCGCAGGACATACAAAACAACGGCGGCTTTTCCCTCGGCGGTCCCCTGACCATTCCCAAGGTCTACAACGGGAAAAACAGAACGTTTTTCTTCATGAATTTGGACATCTATCGATTCAGGACCGATCTCGCCGGAGTACAGCAAGCGGCGACCGGCAGTGTTGCCACCGCGCTGATGAGGCAGGGAAATTTTAGCGAACTGCTGGGACCCCAAATCGGGACGGACGCCTTGGGGCGAGCAGTTTTGCAGGGGCAGATCTACGATCCTCGAACCACACGAACACTGGCCGGCGGCCAGATCGTACGTGACCCTTTCCCTGGGAATATCATTACAGATCCCGCTCGTCTAAGTGGAGCCTCTAAGTTTTTCCTAAATGATATCGCGCTACCCACCCTGCCTGGAACCGCTTTGAATTGGACGGGACCAAACGCCCAGACACGTGTTGATAAAGACCAACTCTTTCTCAAATTCGATCACACCATCAATTCAGCGAATCGGCTTACCTATGCCTACGAGAGGCTTGTGCCATGGTTCTTGTTTCAGGACCAAGGTGTGACTACTGGCTTTTCCGGGCACTCGTTCATCGCGGGAGGCCCCGGATTCTTGGGCCCTGCAGTGTCCGCCGCTTTCATTGATGACCGAGACCAGTATCGGCATCGTTTCAATTATGTATGGACGCCAAAGCCCAATTTACTGATGAATTTCCGCGCCGGCTTGACCCGAACCCCCCATCGTCTCCTTTCATGGTTCCCAGTTAATGGCCCGAACGCCACAGCGGGTCGAGATGCCGGCCTTAAAGGGACCTTGGATCCACGCCACCCGCTGGTAAACATTGAAGGATACAGCCAATTCGGCAGCACGTTTGCGAGTTTTGTGACGCCGGCTCAGAACGTTCCGGTCAACATCGATCTGGCCTGGACTAAAGGTCAACATAACTTTAAATTCGGCACGAACTATATAAACGTACACTCTAAGGTGATCAACCAAAACAACGGCTATGGAACCTTCACGTTCCGCGATCGGGAGACCGGTCTGCCTGGGTTTGCCAGAACTGGTTCGGGCATGGCGAGCTTTCTGCTCGGTGAAGTTGATAATCTAAATCTCGGCTCGCCCTTCGATTCTTGGGTCGCAAGCGGAGCCCTTGGGTTTTTTGGGCAGGATACTTGGCGCGTAACCCCAAAGCTTACCTTAACTTATGGTCTGCGGTGGGACTATTTTTTCCCAACAACGGAGCATAACGGCAAGGTTGGCAGCTTTGATCCAAACCTGCCCAATCCCGGAGCGGGCGGAAGATTGGGAGCCTTGACCGTTTGGGGCGAAGGACCAGGCCGCAACGGAATTACTCGGTTAAGCGACTCTTACTACGGGGCTCTTGGTGGGCAACTGGGAATCGCGTATTCATTGGACAGCAAGACCGTCGTGCGGATGAACTATGGAGTCGGTTACGCTTCTGGCTGGGATAAATGGACCAATGGTTTGACCAACAACCTTCCACAACCTGGCTTCAGTGCCACTTTCACTCCCTCTACTGTAGACGAAGGTGTGACTCCGGCCTTCAATTGGAACGATACGATTCCTGTCACCTTCCCGCAGTTTCCCGTTACAAACCCGGCTCTTCTAAATGGAGGTACCCTTGGGTTTATCAATCGGGCGGACAAGAAACCTCCCATGTACCAAAACATCGGCTTTGAGATAGGAAGAGAGCTGCCCGGTCAGTTAGCTCTTCGAGCCTCTTATGTTGCCACGCTGGTACATCGCATTACTGCGAATGGCGCCGAGAACATGAACGCCCTTCCTCTCTCTGCTTTGAGTCTTGGCAACTTGCTGCTTGCTAATATCAACTCGGCGGAAGCGCGTGCGGCCGGAATTCCGATCCCGTACCACAGGCTTCAACGGCAGCGTGGCTCAAGCCCTATTGCCATTTCCGCAGTACCTTAGTACCCCGGGTTTGGCGTCGCAGGTTGGTAACTCCTCGTACCATGCCCTTCAGGTCAATTTACAGAAGCGTTTTGGTTCTGGCTTGTCATTCCTGGCTGCCTATACGGCATCAAAGAACCTTACAAATGCGTTTCAAGCTATCAATGGCGCGGGTGGCGTGATCATCCAACATCCCAGCCTGCTGAATACGGGGAAGGCTATTGACGCCGCTGATCGATCACAACAACTGGCGCTAAGCTGGACTTATGACCTGCCTTTTGGTAAGGGCAAGGCTTTTGGTGGCCAAGCCAAAGGCGTTATTAACGCAATCATTGGAGGGTGGAAGGTTTCTGGCACGCAAAACTATTTTACGGGGAGGCCTATCCGCGTTACCTCCAGGGCCACGATTCCGTTTGCGAATGCGATCTGGCCAAACAGGGTGCCTGATCAACCATTAGGCGCCACCGGATGCGGGGATTATGATCCTGGAGACCCTGCTAGGAATCGATACCTGAATATCAACGCCTTTTCAACACCCGCTCCGTTCACGTTTGGCAACATCAGCCAGTTGCCTAACCTAAGAGTGTGCGGCTACATGGAGGAGAATTTTGGTATAGACAAAGAATTCCCATTTTCCGAACGTGCAAGCATTCGTTTTGGTTCGTTGTTCCAGAACGCATTCAATCGGGTTAACTGGAGGGTCTTGAACTCCGATATCGGGAACCCGGCGGCATTCGGGAAATACCAAGACAGTTATCCTGGAAGAAATGTTCAGTTTTATTTGAGGGTTGATTTCTGAAGCGATAGCCGATTGCAGTACTGCCACGCGAGTGCACAACGAGCTAGCTCAGTAAGTACGACTAGAATTCTGTCTCCATCTTGAACCGTTGGGAGGATGGAGTCCCTGGCGGGGTTCCTCCCGACGTCCAGTTTGCTTCCTCCAGCCATACCTCACACGCTACATCAACTCCTTGAAAGTCATTACGCATGCCGAACTTCACTAGTGGAGTGTCGTGCGTTAGACATGGGGTGAGTCGCTCCAACCTGCATGGACATTGCCTCCGCGTTGCTTGGTATACTAGTGGCATCAGCATTCGTACAGAATCTAGGGCAGAAGTAATCCACCAGATGAAAGTGCTTTTGCTTCTTTTCTTCGCAGGCGGCTTCTGGAGAAGCGATACAGATCATCTCCTCTCAAGGGGGAAGCAGTTACTACAGGAAGGGAAAATCGAACAAGCATTGCCTCTTCTCCACCGCTCCGTAGTAGAAAACCCTTCTTCCGCTGAGGCCCATAACTCCTACGGTTCTGCGCTAAGGAAGACGGGCGCCATTCCAAAGGCGATCTCTGAGTTCATGAAGGCGCTTGAACTTGTACCCGATTACTCCGACGCGCTATTCAACCTCGGCGCAAGTCTGGCTCAGACTGGTGATCGTGAGCGGGCCATTGCTGCCCTGCGGGCGGCAATTCGGCAGCGGCCTCAAATGATCGAGGCCCATCTTGAATTGGGGGCCCTCTATACACGAATCGGTGACAACGCTGCGGCTCTTGCTCAGTATCGCGGCGCAGTGGCAGCTGGCCCGAACTCGGTTGAAGCTCGAATCCGTTTGGGGCACAGTCTCAGGCAAGACGACAATCTGGACGGCGCAATTGCGGAGTTCCGTCGTGCCTTGTCGATTGACGCAAACTCGATCTCAGCGATTCAAAGCTTGGCCCAGGCGCTGCGAGATCAGCATGATTGGGAGGGTGCGGTTGAACTTCACCGTCGACTTGTATCTCTACAGCCAAATTCTGGCGAGCCACTTGCGGACCTCGGCTATGTACTGAGGCGTACTGACAGGCTGAGTGAAGCAGTTGCGGTGCTGCGAAAGGCCGTGACGCTGTCTCCCGAATCAGCCCGCGCCCATCTATATCTGGCTGACGCGCTAGCACAGAGTGGCAATTCAAGGGCGGCGCTTCAGGAATATGAAAAGTCGTCCCTCCTTGACCCAAAGGATCCGGAAATCACCCTGAAGTATGGCTTGGCCCTTTCCAAGGAAAAACCCAACGACGCGGCCGTCCTTCTAAGGCGATCTGTAGAGTTGGACCCCAAGAATCCAGCGACTCATCGAAGTCTTGGATTGCTATTGCGACGGAGCGGCGATATTGAGGGTTCCTCTACGGCCTTTCAGAAGGCCCAAGACCTGTCCCGAGAGTCCGACAAGCATTCGGAGGCAGTAATCCTCTCGAAGGAGGCCGTTCAGCACCTTAAGAAAAATGAGGCTGTGCAGGCTATTGACAAACTGCGTGCGGCTCTTGCGGCGGAGCCAGGTTCGCCCGACGCGCATCATCTCCTCGGTGTGGCATTGGGGGCTCTTGGCCGACGGGGCGAGGCTCACAAGGAGTTCTCGGCCGCTTTACGGGAACGACCTTCGGACCCGGAGATTCATTTCAACTTCGGTGTGTTCTTGGGACGCCAGGCAGATTGGCAAGGCGCCGCTCGTGAATTCAGACAGGTGGTCGCGCTTAGGCCGGGTCATTCAAAGGCTCATTGCTTGTTGGCCAGCGCGCTTGAGGCAATGGGGGAGAAACGAGCTTCACAGAACGAGTTGAAGCTGGCGAAAGAGTTAGGTGATTGCGAGGTGGAGATGGACCGCCGATGAATCGACGGACATTCCTAAATAGAACTCTTGGGACTGGGTTGGTCTGCGCCGCACAAAGAATTGGGTTACCGCAGTCTTCTGTGCCTGAGGGTTTTGCAGTCCGTTTTGAAGATATCGCTGCTCGTGCCGGCCTCACTAAGCCCACAGTTTTTGGCGGCCGCTTTGAGAACAAATACATACTTGAGACGACAGGTTGTGGAGTTGCATTCCTTGACTATGACAACGACGGCTGGCAGGACATTTTCCTCGTAAATGGTAAGACGCTGGAAGGAAACGGAATCTCCGACGCCGAGCAACCGATTGCTACGCAACAATCGGGACGGGACGTTCACGGATGTCACAGAAAAGGCTGGCCTCGTCAGGACCGGATGGGGCCAAGGTGTCTGCATCGGAGACTATGACAATGATGGATTCGATGATCTCTTTGTCACCTATTGGGGACACAATGTTTTGTATCACAACAATGGCGATGGAACTTTTACGGACGTCACCAAGGAAGCCGGACTCTTCGCGGAGCGGGTTCGGTGGGGTTCTGGCTGCGCGTTTCTCGATTATGACCGCGACGGGTTTCTCGATTTGTTCGTTGCCAACTATGTGGAGTTCGATCTGAAAAGCGCCCCTCTACCCGGCAGCAGTGGCTGCACCTACCGTGGGCTGCAGGTAAACTGCGGGCCAAGAGGACTTCCCAAGGCCAAGAGCTCTCTGTATCGCAATAACGGCGATGGCACCTTCACCGATGTCACGGTAAGTTCGGGGATTGCGAAAGCCCCGGCGAGTTACGGCCTCGGAGTACTCGTGGCCGATTTCAACAATGACTCGTTGCCGGATATTTATGTCTCGAATGATACTGAGGCAAGCCATCTCTTTTGGAACAAGGGGGACGGTACGTTCAGCGAAGGAGGTATGGCAGCTGGAGTAGCTACCAGCGAAGATGGTCGAAACCAGGCAGGTATGGGAGTCTCAGCGGGTGACTACAACTGCGACGGGTTTCTCGATATCTTCAAAACCAACTTCTCAGAGGATCTGCCGAATCTCTACCGAAACTCGGGTGATGGTTTTTTTGAAGAAGTTACCAGGCCAATGGGGCTCGGACTCAATTCCCTCTATCTTGGCTGGGGGTGTGGATTCTTCGATGCGGATAACGACGGATGGCCCGACCTCCTCTACGTCAACGGGCATGTTTATCCTGAAGTCGAACGTTTGAAGACCGCCGTCCACTACAAGCAACGAATGATCCTTTACCACAACTTGCAAGGCCGCAAGTTTCAAGATGTATCAAAGCTGGCAGGCCCAGCCTTCAGTCAAAGCCTCGCGGCTCGCGGCTGCGCGTTCGGCGACTTCGATAACGATGGTTCGGTGGATGTTGTTGTGAACCCGATCAATGAAGTGCCACGGCTCTTGAAGTGCCACTGCAACACCGGAAATAATTGGATCAAACTCAAGTTGATCGGAACGAAGTCGAACCGCAGTGCCATCGGTGCACGGGTGCGCTGTGTAATTGGAGATCATCAGCAGATTGATGAAGTCAGGAGCGGCGGGAGTTTCATGTCGCAAAACGATCTGCGAATTCATTTCGGATTAGGCAGAGCGAAGCGCGTCGATCAAGTCGAAGTGTTGTGGCCCAGCGGGCGTCGCGATAGTTTCACGAATCTTCAGGCCAATCAGATCACGACTATCCGGGAAGGAGCGGGTATAGTTTGATCAAGCGGGTGCCTGCAATGACTTGGATAACACGCTAAACCAAGATCTTCTTCACGACCTCCCCAGACACCCCTGTAAGCCGGGCATCCAGGCCTTGGAACTTTACTGTCAGGCGCAGATGGTCGATGCCGAGCAGGTAGAGCATCGTGGCGTGAAAATCGTGCACACTGACAGGATTCTCCACAGCCGCGTAGCCTAGGTCGTCCGTCGCTCCATAAGCCAAGCCTCCTTTGATTCCGCCGCCCGCTACCATATAAGAGAAGCCCTTAATGTGATGGTCGCGGCCGTCGCCACCTTGCGACATCGGGGTGCGGCCAAACTCTCCGCCCCAAACCACCAAAGTGTCTTCCAGCATTCCGCGTTGTTTGAGATCCTTGAGGAGAGCAGCCGTAGCCTGATCTGTCTCCTGGGCCTTGATGGCCACGTTGTTCTTCACGCTGCCGTGGTGATCCCAATCGCGATGATACAGCTGAATGAATCGCACTCCACGTTCTGCGAGGCGTCGTGCCAGCAGACAGTTGGAAGCAAAGGAACCATCCCCTGGCGTCGCTCCGTACATTTCCAGAACTTTGGCTGGTTCCGCGCTCATGTCCATCAGCCCGGGAACACTGGCTTGCATCTTGAAAGCCATTTCGTATTGGGCAATGCGCGTGAGCACTTCGGGGTCCTGCACGGCTTGAAACTGAATGCGGTTCAGGGCGTTGATTGAGTCGATCGAATCCTTTTGAAGCGCAGGGCTCAAGCCTTGGGGGTTTTGGATGTAAAGCACTGGATCGCCGATGGAGTTGAACTTGACGCCCTGGAACTTGCTGGGTAGGAGTCCCGAAGACCATTGGCGCGCAGCGATGGGCTGCATCTGTCCGCCCTTGCCAGATGAGACTAAAACGACGAATCCTGGCAGATCGTCGGCTCCGGATCCCAAACCATAGAGCACCCAGGAGCCCATGCTCGGTCGGCCGGTGACAATCGATCCGGTATTCATCAGGGTGTGTGCTGGGTCGTGATTGATTTGCTCGGTCCACATCGAACGGATGACGCACAGATCATCGACAACGCTGCCGATGTGGGGAAATAGCTCGCACAGTTCGATTCCAGCTTTGCCGAAGCGCTTGAACCCATGCTGGGGCCCAAAACAGACGAGAGTTCTGCCCTGCAACTGAGCGATCTGCTGGCCCTTGGTAAAAGAATCTGGCATGGGCTGGCCGTGCATCTGGCCCAGCTTCGGCTTTGGATCAAGCGTTTCGAGATGTGAAGGTCCTCCTGCTTGGTACAGAAAGATCACCCGCTTGGCCTTGGGCTGAAAATGCAGGGGATTGACCACCCCCTTTGACTCCGCGGCCGCATCGCCAACACGAGGGTCGAGCAGAGAATTCAGTGCCAGCAGTCCCAGGCCTGAGATGCCATGCCCCAAGAAGGTGCGACGGTTGATTCGCAGGGCCATCGAATTCAGTAGATCCATATTCTTCTCCAAATCATGGGGCCCATTAGGGCTACTTTTTATGCGTGTCCGGAACCACTATTCACGGCCAGAGCTCAATTCCAAGTCAGTTCCTCGTAACAGTCTCATGCAAATTCAAGATCGCGCGGGCCACTGCCGTCATCGCGGCCAAATCCGTGGGCTTTATTTTCGGATCGAGCGGAGCTTCTCCGGCATGTATGAACTCTTGGGCACGTTCTGGCTCGGCATTGAATTGAGTCAGACTTCTTTGGTGTAGTCCGACCAGGATTTGTCGTTCGTCGGCCGTCGGTCGGCGGCTCAACGCTCGCAAAAAAGCCCAGTCGATTCGCCCCTCCAGAGCTGCTCCGCCTTGTCTTAGAATGTTCTGCGCAAATACGCGCGCTGCTTCCACAAAGATCGGATCATTCAGCAGGACCAGGGCTTGCAACGGCGTGTTGGAGTTCGCACGGCTGATGGTACATTCCTCCCGCGACGGAGCATCGAACGTTCCCAGCACCGGGTGAAGAAAGGTCCGCTGCCAAAATGTGTACACGGTGCGGCGATGAAGATCTTCTCCACGGCTCGCTGAGTATTCCCGCTTCGGGAAGTTCATTGCCGCCAGATAGCTGCCCGGCTGGTACGGCCGAACGCTGGGCCCACCCAACCTTTCTACCAGCAGGCCAGAGACAGCCAGCGCGATGTCACGTACGATTTCAGCGTCCACGCGGAACCGGCTCTGATGGGCAAGTAGCCTGTTATTGGGGTCTCGCTCCTCCAGCTGCGGACTGCTCGTCGAAGATTGCTTATACGTGCGACTCGTAACGATGGTCCACATGATGTGTTTCACATCCCACCTGTGAGTGCCTCTAGACTGCCATTTGGGGTCCATGAATTCCGACGCAAGCCAATCGAGCAGTTCCGGATGGGTCGGCCATTCCCCTTGTGAACCCAGGTCGTCCAGCACTTTCGACAATCCGGTGCCGAAAAACTGACGCCAGAGACGATTGACAAATACACGGGCCGTCAGAGCGTTCTCGTGAGAAGCGATCCAATTGGCCAAATCTAAACGTGTAGCAGATCGCCCGACGGTTTCGAGGTGACCCAAGAATCCCGGAACAGCTGGTTGCACGATCGGCCCCGAATCGTCCATCCAATTTCCGCGAGGCAACAGGCGAGTCTCGCGGGGTGGCACGGCCTCGGTCACAAAAACAGTTGGGATCTGAGAATCCTGAATCGAACGGCTTGCTTTCAACTTTTCCAGCTCAACAAGCAGCGTTTGCAGTTCTGGCGCCGACCACTGGAAGTGCTCCCTTAGGGCCTTGGACTGTTCCTCGGATCGGGACCCAGTCGGAGTTTTGAGGGCTTCCAACACCACTACGGGAACGCCATCCTTCACGCCACCTTTGATGAGGCGCGTGGGTGGTACGTCCAAACCTGCCTCCACGGCGGGGTCCCCGAGTTCTGGCCAGGAGTGATGACCACTCGAGAGTGCCAAGCGAACTCTGCCGATAGTTGCTCGACGCAGCGTTGAATCGTGCTTCAATCGAACCAGCAATACGGAAGCGGCTGTGGTTTTCACCGGCTCGGCGAAGCGCAATGCAAGAAACGGATTTTTGCCCTCGATCGAAGACACTCCCCACCCGGTTGCCAGGTCACCGTCGATGGCAGCCATCGGCGGATTCTCGGGAGCTTCGCCGGCTCCATCCGTCGTAGCCAACACCAAGGGTAATTTTCGCGCTGCGGTCTTACCTGATGATAAGAGTTCTGCTTCGACCTCGGTCAATACGAATCGATCTGCACCGCGACCGAGCCGGTTCCCCGGAAGATTCTCGTCCTGCATCGCTTGGATTCCAAGTGAGGTCCACGCTCCTGGGCCCGGGTTAAGCCGGATCGCGTAGGTCTCATTGTCTGGACTAGGTCCGGTTGCAACCACAACGCCGTTTCCAGGAAGTCGCTGGGTCTCGAAGGTGGTGCTCTCTCGCCTGACTACATAGATATTGCTGCTCAAGGGCTCTTCATTGTAGATCTTCAACTGTGTGCCATTTGCAGCAGTAGCAGAAACGGGGCGTTGAAAGTGCCACGTCAACCGCCCACTCGCGACCTCCGATAAGATTTGCCGCTCCCACGGCTGTTGCTCTGCAGCGATGCGACGGGTTTTCTCTTCCAACGCTTTCTCAGCCTTACCCACGGCTTCTTTCAAATGCGCTGCCCGTCGACTTTGCTCTTCAGTGGGTAAAGCCAATTTGGCAGACCATGCATTTGGACCACTGGCAGGCAGAATCCCGCGTTCTTTGATGTCGGAGAAGAACGCCTTCATCGAGTAGAAATCCCTGGCCGTGATGGGGTCGAACTTGTGGTCGTGGCACTCAGCGCATCCCATCGTCAATCCTAGAAAAACACCGCTGGTCGTGCGCACCCGGTCGGCTCCGTACTTGGCGAGATACTCCTTATCTTGAATGCCTCCCTCTTGAGAGGTACGTAGGATCCGGTTGTAGGCCGAAGCGACCTTCTGGTCGATTGTCGCCTCCGGCAGGAGATCGCCAGCGATCTGCTCTCTTGTAAAATCATCAAATGGCTTGTTACTCAGGAAGGCGCGCAGGACATAGTCTCTGTATGGCCAGGCTGGCTGCGGGATGTCGTTGTGGAAACCGCGGGTGTCCGCATACCGTACGGCATCGAGCCAGTACATGGTTTGCTTCTCAGCATAACGGGGCGAAGCAAGCAGCCGATTCACAACTTTCTCATAGGCATCGGTGGATTGGTCCATTGAGAAGGCTTGAACCTCTGCAGGTGTCGGTGGAAGTCCCGTCAAGTCCAGGGTGACACGACGGATCAACGTTCGGCGATCCGCTTCGGGCGATGGAGTCAACCCCTCTTTGGTCAGACGAACCTGAATGAAAGCATCGATCGGATTTTGAATGCTTGCCTGAACGGCTTCGGGGACCGCCGGACGCCGGATGGGTTGGAAGCTCCAGTGTCCCTCGTATCGGGCACCTTCCGCAACCCATTGGCGGATGGTTTCCTTTTGGGATTGGGTCAGCGTCTTGTGAGCAAACTCCGGGGGCATGATCTGGCTCGCCTCGACGGAGAAAATGCGCCGGATGACTTCGCTTTCTTCGGGTTTACCTGGAACGATGGGCGTCTTGCCGGACCCCGCTGGTTTCACGGCGTCCTCTCGAATGTCCAGTCTCAGCTCCGCCATCCGCGCGTTCTTGTCTGGCCCGTGGCACCGAAAACAGGTGTCCGACATGATCGGCCGAATGTCACGATTGAAGCTGACTTCTGCCCTCGCCGCGGTGACCAACATCACTGTACCGATGAGAATGCCGAAGGTTGTTTTGAACAAGTTCACCCCCCCTCTGCCAGACGACTGATCTGTTCAACCGAAATTGCCCCATTGTCTGGCTGCGTTGAACGCCTTGGATGGACCAGAATCGATGCTTAGCCAGGTGGACACGAGAGCAAGCTCATCTTTGGGAATGCCTCTTGCGTTCGAAGAGTCCCCTCACTTGAGTCTAGTCACAAGATGCCAGAAAATCCGTGACGATCTGCCGAAACTGTTGGTAATGGCCATTCATGTCTTCTGACTTAGACGGAAACTCTTGGAATCGAGACCCGGGAATCGCATTGGCCAGGATCTGTGCCAGCTCAAATGGATGCAATGGGTCGTTTCGATTGCCGGATACCAGTGACGGGACGTCAAGAGTGGCCAGCTTGTCCAATGAATCTACCGGCGCTGAAGATGGAATTCTGCTCAGTGAGGCCACCAAAGCGTCACCGTTCTGGTTGACGAAAAGATCCGTCAACGACTTCGCACTTCCAGGACAGTTCCTCTCGAGATCTTGATAGGATTCCGACTCCTCGAATGCAGATCGTGCTTTTTCCAATCCAAGGTTTTCCACAAGTCTGCCGATCACCGTCAAGATCGACAGGTTCGGTGGATTGGGCGCATCCAACCAGGCTGGTCGGTTGAGGATTAGCGCCCTGACCCGCTCAGGATATCGCAAGCCGAAGGCAAGGCTGATTCCCGCTCCCATCGAAACACCTCCGACGAACGCTCTTGGAAGATGCAGGTAGTCCAGCAGCGCAGCCATGTCCTCGGCCATTGTTTCAAACGTCAGTTTGTCTGGATCCCCAAGCGGAGTGGTCCGACCGTGCGCGCGGTTATCGTAGAGGATGAGATGGATATTGGGCAGCTGATGGGTCAGATCAAGAGAGCGATCAAGGTTACCTCCCAGACCATGGCTAAAGACGAAAGGCCTTCCGCTCCCATGCTCCTCAAAATAAAACTGAAGATTGTCGTGCCGAAAGTATGGCATTGCGTGCTGGACGTTGCTTCGCAGGTCTCTCAATTTCGCAGCAAGTGACGAACCTCCTCGATCACTCGTTGGGCGCTGGGGACATACCCGCACTCCAAGGAGGCAGCACAAGGCAAGGGCGTGTCAGGTGCTGCTACGCGGGTGATCGGCTTGTCCAGGTAGTAGAAGGCTGCCTGCGCCAACCGGGCTGCAACCTCTGCTCCCCAGCCCCCGGTGAGGTTATCCTCCTCAACGATCAGAACCCGCGTCGTCTTCTTTGCGGATTCCAGAATCGAATCGATATCCAGAGGAGCGAGACAACGGACGTCGATCACCTCGGCAGAAATTCCTTCGAGCTCTAGTTCGTCGGCTGCCTCTAGCGCACGATGAACCATGAGCATGTTGGCCAGAAGAGTGATGTCGCGTCCTTCCCGCTTGATAGCCACCGTACCCAAAGGAACCTCAAAGTCCTCCTCTGGAACTTCAGCCAGGGGATCCAGGGAAGTCTTCTCCTTGCGACCGCCCTTTGACCCATAGAGGAGTTTATGCTCCATGAAGATGACGGGATTTTCGTCTCGTATGGACGCAAGCAGCAATCCCTTCGCGTCGTAGGGATTCGACGGGCAAACAACCCTCAATCCTGGCGTATGCATAAACCAGGCTTCTGTCGACTGACCATGCTGGGCCCCTCGTGTGGTGGCGCCGACTGGAAGACGCAGAACCATCGGAACCTTCACTTGGCCATTGCTCATGTAGTGCATCTTGGCAGCCTGATTGACGACCTGATCCATTGCACAGAACACAAAATCGCCATACTGCATTTCTGCAATGGGACGCATTCCAGTCATGGCCGCGCCGACGGCTGCGCCGACAATTGCCGTCTCGGAGATCGGCGTGTCCATCACGCGTTCGTGCCCGAATTCATCGGAGAGCCCCAGTGTCACAGTGAAGCCGCCACCGAATCCCCCGGAGATGCCTACGTCCTCGCCGAGGATGAATACCGAAGGGTCACTCCTCATTGCCAGACGCATAGCATCTCGAAGAGCCTCAACCATGGTCATCTTGCGATTGCCCATTAGGCGCGTTCCCTTTGGGCGTAAACAGGACCAAAACCGCTTTCAGTGGTTGGGTCGGGGCTTGCCTGGGCAAATCTCACTGCCTCCTCAACCTCCTCTTGGCACGCCCGCTCCAAGTCATCAAGAGCTGAAGCCTTCTGCTGATATTTCTCGATCAACGATTTCCGAGCTCTCGAAATTGGATCGCGCTGTCGCCACTGCTGAACTTCATCTTTCTTGCGATATCCACCAGGATCGCCTCGCGAGTGGCCAGCATACCGGTAAGTCTTGTACTCCAGAAGCGTTGGACCTGCTCCCCGACGGGCCCGACTAACGGCTTCCGCCATCGAGTCGTAGACTGCAATGACGTCCATCCCGTCCACGGTGAGACCTGGGATTCCGTAGGACTTCGCTCGCTGTGCAAGCTCAGAGATCCGCATCGTCAAGGACACATGAGTCGAAGCCGCGTACAAGTTGTTCTCACACACAAAGACGACCGGTGCATCCTTGATCGCGGCGAGGTTGATTCCTTCGTGGAAAGCACCAATGTTGGTCGTGCCGTCCCCAAAGAAGCTTACAGCGATACGGTCAAGCCCTCGCAGCCTGAATCCCAAAGCAGCGCCAGTCGCAATCGGAATATTGGCTCCGACGATCGCATTGGAAGGCATCGCACCGGCAGCAGCGTCCACCAGGTGCATTTGGCCTCCCTTACCTCCGGCGCAGCCAGTGGCTTTTCCCCAAATCTCTGCGGCAATGGAACGCGCAGAGGTGCCTTTTGCCAGGAAGTGTCCCACGGGACGATGCGTACTGAACATCACATCGTCTTGGCGCAACGTCGAACAAACACCCACTGCCACCGCTTCTTGACCTTGACACTGATGCAACGTTCCCGGCACGAGACCTTGAAGGAACAGTTGATGAAGATAGTCTTCAAAACGTCGAATCAAGACCATGCGCCGAAACATCGAAAGAAAGCCTTCAACTGCGATCTTGTCGTGATGGCTCTGAATCGGGGTGGAAGCTGGGATTGGATGAGAAGAGACGATCGTCCCTTGACCACTTTCGGCCTTCGGGTTCGCGCTTTGTCGATTGGCGGTTGAAGATTGACCTCTGCGAATAGTGACTGGAATTGATTCTTCCAGGGAATCGGAGATGACAGCCACTTCCTCTCCCAGTTCGACCACGGCGCCAGGTTCGGCAAGGATCTCTCGTAGATATCCATCTCTAAAAGCTTCTACTTCCATTTCGGCTTTGTCCGTCGATACAGAGAAAAGTGGGGATCCAGCTTTCACATAGTCACCAGTCTTCACCAGCCACGAAACCACCGTCACGTCAGTGCCTGTGGCGCCCAGGTTGGGTACGACGATCTTTGAGATCATAACGTCCCTTTTGGGCAGCGACCGGCGCTACCAAACACGGTCATGAATTCCTCAACCTTTTGTTGCATCGCCATTCGACCGCACGCGAGGACATCCTTGTCGAAGCCCGAACCCACCACATCGTAGGGGTTGTAGGGCTCGCTGACCCGTGATGAAGCGCGGCGCATGGCTTCAAAAAAGGATCGCTTCAGCACGCTGCCAACGTTGATTTTGCTCACTCCCAGTCGGATCGCATTCTTGAGATCTGTCTGTGATATCGATGTGGCTCCATGAAGCACCAGTGGAACAGAAACCCTTTCTCGAAGCTCACTCAAACGAGGAAGGTTGAGTTGAACTTCTCTGCGCCCATGCAAGTGAGCCTGACCAACGTTCACGGCGAAGGCATCGACGCCGGTACTTTCAACAAAAGTGCGGGCGATTTCGGGATCATCAAGACAATGCTCTTGCGGGGCCGCTGAAAGTTCACCCCCCACGCCTGGTAGAGACGTGATTTCACCTTCTACCGCGACATCTTTTGGATGAGCCTTCTTAACGATTTCTCGCACGCGAGCAGACTGCTCTTCGAAGCTTAGGTTTTCATCTGTATACATCACCGGGCTAAACCCGAGATCGATCGCCTTAGTGACCCAATCCAAGTGCGGTGATTCGTTGAATAATAGGCAGGAGGGAACTGAGAGACTCCTGCAGGTCTCAAGTCCCAACGCAGCGTAGATACTCAACTTCTCTTGTAAGGTCCGCGAAGGATGGGGCAGATAGATTCCGCTGAAGCCCAAAATGACTGGGGATCGCATGGATTCTGCAGCATCGGCAACCGCTTGAAGGGATTCGAGGTTCCAGCTCTCGAAGTAACCTACTGCATAGCCGCCTTCCCTCGCTCGGCTCATCAATTCATTGAACGGCACCAAAGCCATCTTCTGTCCTCAAGAGGGATCGTTTTGATGGTGGTTCTCTCGAGTTCCCTCAGAGCGTTCTATGGTTCATCGAAATCTAGACGTTTGGTTCCCGCCGAAGCGATGCGGCCTTGAATAGGGCCGCCCGATTCTTGAGCGGTTCTTCAATGGCCATGCGTTCAATGCTCGATCCCAGTTGTATTCCATGACAGTCCGTCTCTTGATAGAGATACTGGGCATCTTCAGGATTAACGAGGGCAGCACCGTGGGCGAGTAGGATGACATCCGAACGGATTTTCTTGGCAATCTCGAAGTGGTGTTGAGTGCGCTGAGCCATTTCTTCGAGAGAGGAGCCTCCCGCGTAGCCAGTTGTGCCCCCGCGAGTGATTCCCGCGTGGAAGATAAAGATGTCCGGATCCGCTTTCGTCATCAACACTTTCGTGTCTTCTTCATTGAACGCATACCCGATGGTGAGCAAATCCAGGTCCCGCGCGTGGCAAAGCATTTCAAGCTCTTTCTCATAGCCGAGGCCTGTTGCTTCCAAAGTTTTGCGGAACTCGCCGTCAAACCACGAGACCGTCGGGAAATTGTGGACTCCCGAGAGACCTATTCGCTTGCAGTCTTCCAGGAACAAGGGCATATCCCTGAGCACATCCACCCCGTTTATGCCTGCGATTACCGGGACGGACTTGACTTGGGGCAAGATCTCCTTCCGCGCCGCCTGGAATACCAGTTTGTTTGCGTCGGCGATCGGCAGCATGCCTGCCAGAGAACCATATCCTTGCATCCGGAAATAGCCGGTGTTGTAGACTCCGAGGATATCGACGCCGCCTTGCTCGATGAATTTTGCTGCGATGCCATTGCCGGCTCCGGTCATGACCAGCGGTTTGCCGCGTTTGATTTCGTTCCCAAGTCGATTGAGAAATTCTTGGCGTGAGTAGCGTTTCGCCATTCTAAGCGCTCGTCCTTTTTCCTTCTTTGGCCTCTATCAACGAGATTAGTAACTGGGCGGCTTCAGTCGCAAATGCCGGATCTTCTATGTGGGTATCGCGTTCGATGATGCGAATGCTTCCAGGAACGTTAGCCTTCAACTCCGACAAGAAGGCCTGATCGGCCTCAGGGTCGTAGAATCCTTGACCTTTCACCGAATAGCTATCGTATCCGGCAGTCGGAACCAGAAAGGCAGCGGACTCGGTGGTATGTTGCAAGCGGCGGGCGACCTCTTTGCCGACTTCCGCCATTTCCGTCTTGTCTAGACGCACGTCCGTAATCTGTGGGCTGTGGCGGATCAGGACGCGGTCTCGATAAGGGAGCGGCACCGTTTCCGGCTCATTGAACACCAATACTTCGATCGCGCCTGGACAAAGCACCTGCGGCAGTCCGAGTTTCCCGGCCGTAGTTAGACGCTCCGGACCTCCAGCCAACAGCGCGTGATACATTTCATTGGATACTTCAATCGTGGAGTAGTCCAGAACCGCACCGATGATCTTTTCTTTCATGAGCTGTTCCATGGCACGCCCTCCCGGGCCAATCGCGTGGAACACAATCGTCTCATAACCGGCGTCTTCCAACACTCTGACCGCTCTCATTGCGCCTTGCGTGGTGATTCCCACAGTGGTCACCGCGACCAGAGGCCTGCTGCCGGGTTTCAACTCTTCTTTGACAGAGGCCATGCCGCAAACGGCTCCCGCCGCGTTGGCCAGGATCTTTCTCGTCAGGGGGTTCAATCCAAGGATATCGGCGACGGAAAACATCATTGTGATGTCTTTGATATCCACCCAGGGAGCCACGTTTCCTGAAGCAATGGTCGATACCATCACCTTGGGAAGGCCATAGGGCAGGGCACGCATCACTTTCGTGCTTAAGGTGGTCCCTTGCGTCCCTCCTAATGAAATGATGCCGTGAATCTTCCGGTCGGCAACCAATCGGGTCACGATAGCGGTAGCGCCTGCAGCCATGACCGGTGCAGACCATTCACGCGAGGGTTTCTTTAGAAGCTCCCCTAGCGGCACGCCTCCAGCCAGGGCAACTTCTTCCCGGGTGATCGCAGCCTTCGCCGTTGGCATACCGACAACACCCGTGTCGATGAGGAGTGCCTCATGCCCAAGCTGCTGAATCTGCTTGGCCACAAACTCGGCTTCAACTCCTTTCGTATCCAGCGTCGCCATCACGGCTATCGTAGCGCTGTGCATGTGGCTCCCAATGGTCATTGGACCAGTCGTCAACTGCTTTGGGGTCGGCGTAAAAGGGGCGACAGAATAATAGAACCAAAGGCTAGATGAGCAATTGCTCAGTGTCAAGCAATATTTCACATTACGCTTCTGTCGGCCGAGTCTTTGCGCGACTTTGGATTGGAAAGGCTATTTGGGGGTTTCTTCGAAGGGCGAGCTGAGGGAGCCTGTTCGGAGGCTTCGGACTGAAGAAGGCGTTGGGCCGTTGTATGATCGGTTACCAGCACGTCAACCAATTTCCCTCTAAGTGCTGCGCGGATCGCACCGAATTTCTCCGCCCCCCCCGCAACGCCTACTACATGATTGATCTTTCCAATCTCCTCAAGTGTAAGACCAATGACCCGGTCATCCAGATCCGAAGGTACCTTATGACCACGGTCGTCAAAGTACCGCAGATTGATGTCTCCTACCGCCCCGAGTTTTTTCAGAACCGCCAGTTCTTGCCATGTGACAATCTTTCCTTCTTGCACCAGAATGGATTCAGGTCGGGGTGAACCGATTCCCATGAAAGCGAGGTTGGACGTTCGAGCCTGCTGCAAGACTACCGTCACGTGGGGATCGCTACAGTGAGCTTCGCGAGCTTTCTGATTCCCGGCAACTCCCGGCGCTGGAAGAAGCAAAGCCCTTCCTCCCAAGGCTCTGCTGAGCCGTCTAGTCAAATCAGCTGCATGAATCTCATTGTTGGGATCGGCTAGTCCACCTAAGCCTTGGATCACCGTGACATCATTCAGTTCCATCTTCGGGTGATGAGATAGTGTGTTCACCATTCCCAAGAGGGAGCCGCCCCAACTGAGTACAATCCGGTCGTGAGGCTGAACCACTCGAGTCAGATAGTCTGCAGCTCCGACTCCCACTTCGCGTGCAACGGTCGGCTGATTGTCGTAGTCACTTGTTTCGACTACCACTGCCTCTCTGAGCCCGAATTGTTCCTCCAGGCCTTTCTCCAGATCAGAGAAAATGCCCATGATGGGACGTATTCCGATGCGAACGATTCCCTGGTCGCGCGCCTGGTGTACAAGACGCTGAACTTTCTGTCGGGAGAGGCGAAGCCTCTTGCCGATCTCGCCTTGGGTCATGTCCTGCTCGTAATATAACCTGGCGATCTTGACAAGAAGGCGATTGTGATCAGTGGCGCTGGTCATTGGGGATGGAGATCCTCCGGGCAAATTTGATATTTAGGGATTTGAGTGAACCATCGATGTCCTGATTGTAAGCAAACAGCGCCCGTGTTCGCTACTTTAATTGAGCTTTTGCCCACTTATGAAAATCTGCTTGACACAATCCGAAATTCCTCTTTAGATTGACGAACTCGACATGGAGCATCGGATGATTGGACTGTAATGCGCGCGAGCCCAAGCCAAGGAGGCAACGGCGATGGCGTTAGAACATATACACAAGAAAATTCCTCGCCGCAGAATGCTTTCGATCATGGTGGGATCCACTTGTTGTGCTGTCGAAGGCAGCATGGTCAGGGCGGCTAGCCCAACCGCGATCCATGTTCATCAAGCTGTGAAATCTGCTATTGGTGCCAGCAAGCCTGTGCAATCGCCGGTTTTCAACAACCACCAGTTGAAGACGATCGCTGCACTCTCGGAAATCATCATCCCAACCGACAGTCACTCTCCTGGGGCAAAGGCCGCCCGTGTTGACGAATTCGTCAACGAAACGGTCTCCGCCTCGCGAGAGGAGACTCAGAAACTTTGGGTCGACGGGCTTGCGGCCGTCGACAAGATGGCAGAGCGCGATTTCGGCAAGAGCGTTGCTGATTGCGAGGCTGACCAGCAGATGAAACTTCTTACAAGAATCAGCCAAAACGAAGATAAGCCTGTGACGCTGGAAGAGCGATTCTTCGTAGCTCTGAAACAATCCACGGTGGATGGGTACTATCTTTCGGACGTCGGGATCCACCAGGAACTCAAATACCAAGGGAATGCTGTTCTAGCTGACTTCCCTGGGTGCACTCACGAAGAACACAAAGCCGAACGTAAAGCTAGGCGATAGTCGCGCGGACTTGGGACTTGAGCGTTTGGTGATTGAGTGGAGGATGACTGATGTTTGACGTCTGTGTAGTCGGTTCAGGGCCGGCAGGTGGTGTCTTGTCAAAAGAACTTGCCGAGGCTGGAGCGAAAGTAGCTCTTGTCGAGGCAGGTCGAACCATGAAGCGCGAAGATTTTCATTTTCACGCCTGGCCCTCCGCATTTCCCTATCTCGGAACGCGGAAGCCCGGTACGCCTCCGCCCGCTTATCCGAAGGAAGTCAGCGAAGCAATCCGATACGAGAACAGCGACAATATTCGAGTGGATCGCATTCGGGCGGTCGGTGGACGGAGTATTCACTGGAATGCCGTGTGTTTGCGTTTTGCAGAGCGAGACTTCCAGGATCGCACTCTCGAAGGCGTCGAGGAGGACTGGCCACTGACCTACCAGGAACTGGCGCCGGCTTATTCTCATGTAGAGCGCATGATCGGCGTGACTGGATCGCGTGAGAACCTGGACATCATTCCCGATGGCGAATTCCTGCCACCACTCAATCCGAGATGTTGTGAGGAAATCGTGAAGCGGGCCTGCACGCGGCTTGGCTTATCCATGATTCCGGCTCGAAAAGCTGTCCTTACCAAGCCCTACGATGACCGTCCGGCGTGCCACTATTGCGGACGTTGCATGGAAGGATGCGATGTAGACGCAGTCTTCAGCGTACCCGCGTCGATGTTTCCAAAGGCATTCAAGACTGGAAATTTCACTCTTGTTGAGAACAGAGTTGCACGAGAACTCCGCGTCGACCGGGATGGAAAAGTGAAAAGCGTTTCGGTGATTGATACCGGCACGCGCAAGGAGGAAGAAATCGAGGCATCCATGTTTGCGATCTGTTGCGGAGCGCCTGAATCTGCGCGCTTGTTGCTCAACTCGCGATCTCCGCAATTTCCGAACGGCCTTGCCAATTCAAACGACATGGTGGGTCGATATCTTCATGGTAACGTTGCGGCTAATGTCAACGGGTATTTGGAAGACCTGGTTGGCACTGCTCCCATCAACAACGATGGAGCCACCGATCACACGTATATTCCCCGATTCAACCACCTCCAGAATAAGAAGAGGAATTACGTAGGGGGATTCCACTACCAGCTGAACTATGCAGGTTTCATGTTTCCTCACCACGCGAGATCGCTCAAAGGATTTGGTGAGTCATTCAAAACCCAAGTGCGAGAACTTCAGCCCGGCTTGGTTCAAATGGGTGGTTGGGGCAAAGCGATGGCGAAACCCGAGAATCGGGTCACTGTTGATCGCAACAAGGTTGATGCTTACGGAATTCCCATCCCTGTCCTGCACTTCCGTTTCTGCGACAATGATGTTGCTCTGTGGAAGGACATCGTGGAAAAGGCTCATGAGATCCTGCACGAGGCCGGTGCGAAGACAATTATCGAAACGACGAAGATGCCTATAGGATTTGGAAGTCATGAGGCCGGCACAGTGCGCATGGGAAAGGACAAGCGGACCTCTGTCTTGAATTCATACTGCCAAGCTCACGAGGTGAAGAACCTATTTGTCGTGGGTGGAAGCGTCTTCACGACCTACAACGAGAAAAACCCTACCCTCACCATCATGGCCCTTGCTGTTAGAACTGCACGCTTTATTGCCGACGAAGTCAAGAAGCGTAACCTGAAGGCTTAAGATAACCAGCTAAGTCCATATTGTTAGCCAACCGGCCAGACACACAGGAGGCTGAGAGATGTTCGCTTACCCGTTCAAGCTCATGCCGGGGTTTGGCAGGCGCGTTGGGTTCCTGGCCGGTGGCATTCTTCTGCTCATCCTGCTCCCCTCGCTCATTTTGTCTAAGGACCGAGCCGGCGTGGTCAATTCGGATGAAATCCTGTTTCGGAAGCACGCCATCGATCTGGGGTCATTGAGCGAAAGTTGCGCTGTTGTGGATGTCAATCGAGATGGGCGTCTGGACATTGTGTCGAGCGAAAACTGGTATGAGCAGGGAACCGCTCTTTCAGGAGGCAAAGGTGTTCGTTGGACTAAGCATCGATTTCGCAAGGTGGGCTACAACTCATTCTACATTGAAAATCTCATCGACATTGGGGTCGACGTGGACGGGGATGGATTGACGGATATTGTGAGCTCGTCGTATTGGTCCAAACCCTTCACATGGTGGAAACATCCCATGCGGGAAAGCGAGGAGTGGCGCGAAACCGTGATTGCATCTCACTCTCCCGTCGAGTTCGTATTCTTAGTGGACATCCTGGGCAACGGAAAGCCAATGCAGCTCCTGCCCCAATTTGGAAATCCGAAAGCTGCCTTGGCGTGGTATGAATTGGTTGGAAAAGGTGCTGAAGCCAAGTGGGTCGATCACCAAGTCAGCCCGCAGAGCTACGGGCATGGCATCGGGGCAGGGGACATCAATGCGGATGGCCGCACAGATATCATTACTCCCAAGGGCTGGTTTGAAGCGCCTGTCGATCGGAGAAATGAGAAATGGAGCTTTCACCCCGAATTCGAACTTGGCGCAACCGGTTTCATTTTTGCAGTGGATATCAATGGCGACAAGCTTCCGGATCTGCTCACCAGTCTGGGCCATGACTACGGTATTTTCTGGCTTGAACAACAAAAGGCGGCGAATGGTGAGCGCAATTGGAACAAGCATGTCATCGACAATAGCTGGTCTCAGGCACATGCAATGACGCTCATCGACCTGAACGGCGATGGACAACCGGAGATCGTCACAGGGAAGCGCTACATGGCGCATAATGGGCGTGATCCGGGTGAGCGAGAGCCATTGGGTGTCTATTGGTACGAATGGCTCACGGTGAGCGGACGTCTCGAATGGAAGAAGCACATCATCGACTACAGCTCTCGAGCCGGAGGCGGAATGCAGATCCCGGTCATAGACATCGATCGAGATGGAGATCTGGACGTTGTGACAGCCGGCAAATCGGGACTATTCCTTTTTGAGCAGAGCGACTCTGCAGACGACTGATTCTTCTGCCGCTCCGGCTGAACGATACTCGCGTTTAGACTCGAACGAAATGTTCGCGTGGCGCTTAGCGCGACTTGGACGAAGGTGCTCACTCCTGTCATGGTTCAAGGCTCGCGCTTGGCTATTCTGGGCTTGGCCTCGGTCTGGCCGGGGCTTTAGGCTTGACCCGTGTCATGCTTTTTTTTCCAACAGACGCTCCGACACTGCGACGTTCGTCCTTGCTTCCCGGCGCAGTGGCCATTGCGGCGAGTGTCGCCCAGCCTTGCGCGCCGCACGCATCGATCCTGCTCTCCGCCACGAGTAACCTTTTGAGTTTTCGACTCTGAGGAAGATCCGCTTATTCTGGCGCGAGTGAGTCACTGCGGCAAAAATAGCGGCCAGACTTCAACCGCCGTGCCAATCTTCACCAATGACCGGGATCGATCGCTACTTTCGAATATCTGCGTTCAGCAACTACTAGCTATTTAGGAGTAGTACTCCGATGGCGCTTGCGCTTGCCACGAGAGATCTCGGTAGCGAGGGCGTCGAGACGCTGCTCCCAGAAGCCACGGAATCGCTCAAGCCAGAAGTCTACCTCTTGCAGGGGCCCAGACTCGACCGAGTATGCGCGGCGCGGGCCGTCGTTTCGCACAGTCGCAAATCCACTGTCGCGAAGCACCCGCAAGTGCTGTGACACAGCCGCCTGAGAAATACCGAACTCGCGCTGGATAACGGCAACAATAGCGCCCGAGGTATGTTCGCCCTCGGCGAGCAGCTCAAGGACCCGACGTCTAACGGGATCTCCAAGTACGTCGAATGCGTGCATCAGTTCTCGCCAGAGGCTTCGCTCTCACCGGTGTAAAAAGCCGTCGTCCGCCCCGCCGCGGACGTGGCGAGTTCTTCGTCAGTGCCGGCGGCGATCGAGACCCGACACCAGTCCTGGCTGCTGCGACGCACGAACTCGCTTCCCTCGTCAGAGGTGGGCCACACTGCGGCTTTCTGCGGATCGACTGTCGCACCAGTAGACAGGTGCTGATCAAGGCCAAGCAAGGTGAGGTCCCATCCCACGCCCACTGCGCCGGGACCAAACTGTTCCCACAATTCGTCACTGACGTGGGCTAGGTGTTCGAGCTCAAGCTTGGTTCCTCCTTCAGGATTTCCCGCAAGTCGGACGTCGACCCAACTGATCTCTCCACCGTACTCCCACGTTGGCGCAAGGTGGCGAGGGGGCTCGCAACACGTGATCTCCCCACCGGCGTTCCCTTCTAGTTGGTACCGGCCGCCGAGGCGCAAGTCGCCAGAAACTGGCAGAAACCACCGCGGGATGCGCTCTGCGTTGGTTATCGCATCCCATATGTCGTCCACCGTGGTGTTGTAGGTGCGGCTGGCTACCACAAGGCGAGCGGGACGGCCATTATGTTGGCGGCTGCCAACCTCCCGAGTGACTGCACCGATCTGGCTGGCGACGTCGATCTTCATCGGTTTCCTCCTGACATCGAAACTGGACATTCAACATTCGAGCAAGATATCAGTATCAACTTATATAAGTAAATACTTATATAATCTCGATCCAGGCTTCGCAGACGAAACCTCAATCTGCTGGTCGTGGGCGAATGGAGTCGTCGCACAGTTTGGCGTGTGTAATACGTGTGTCCAAAATGGCTTTTGAGCGAATTTAGCGTTTCTCGCGTAACGCTAAATCAATAAGTTCCGTAGTGTCAATAGGGTAGGGAAGTCCGACTCCCGCCGCCTCCACCATCACATTATCTGTATATTTATCACTAGTTTATTTTATAATTCGTTAAGTCTTAGATTAATTTTCGTGTGGCGTGGTCTGATTCTACTGGCCCTGGAGCTCCTGAACAGACAACTTATTTGTTCTTGATTGTTAAAGCAACGACAGGTAATTCGGATAGACACCTCTGCGTCGATTCCTCCTTTCGTGTGCTCCGAAAGTAGGACTTGCGTCTCTTGTTAGATGTGTACTTTTCCCATTGCTTGTACAGGGACCCGGCTTGAGCCGAGTCACCTCCAGCATCCGTGAATTCTGCGACGGCAAGGGGCCAGCTCTTCGGCGGTGTTGCCCGCAACAGCCTTCTTCTTGATGAACAACTGGAGGAATTCGATCTTTCTGGATTTCGCGTCTGCTCTGACACGCACCACTTTCTCATAACGGGCATGGAGGTCTTGGTCTTCAGCACCCCATCTAGAACCCGCGCCCAATAAACTTTGACTCGAAGTTGGTTTGAGATAACGATCGTTCAAGCCACGACTGCCGGACGTTGAAGCCTCACTCATCGGACGAGAAGCGACGGCCCGATTTTGCCAAACGTGGTCAGGCAGGGACTCTGTGTCTTCATGATTCGATGAACGGAAACGCGTTCACCTGAATTCCAGAGGGCGTCCGTGATCGCATTTTTGAACCCTACGGAGTATCCGAAATTGGGATGGGCCATCCTCTCCGACTGCTAAAGTCCCAAAGCCTTGCGGCCAGCGTCTGTCAGCCGGCTCGAGTTCCACGGCGGTTCCCAGGTCTGTTCAATCACCACACGGCGCACTCCGGGAACTTTCATGAGTCGCTGCCGAATAGGCTGGCTGTTTCCGCCCGACCCCCACGCGAAGTAGCCGTAGCGCGGACGGCCGCGATCCGGCATAACCATGACCACATGAACTACGTCTCCTCGCACACGAACGTCATAGATCAACCCCAGATCCACAACACTCACATCTGCTGTGTACAACTGTTCGTCTTTGCAATCGCGTAGAGCTTCCCAGATGCGACGCTTGTCCACGGCGTCATCGCCTGCCTCGCCCGGACGCGCCAGCCTGCCGACGCCCTGCACAGGCCGCAAGACACTCGGAAGGTCCGCGGCACTCGGCGCGAGAGGGTTCATCAGAGTATGGCGGTAGCGTTCTACAATCTGCGCACCGGTCGGTTCGACAAACGGCAGAACCAGGTAGGCGTTCCTCTGCTTTAGGACACCTCCGGCCCGAAGAGACGCATTCTGATACAACGCCCTGCTCCAAACCGGGCCATGCCAACGGTAGCTTAAGATAGGGGCGCCTGTGTGCTTGAGCGGGGGCATGTTTTCAGCCTCGTGCTCGAGGAACAGTCCGATGAAGGCATCCCGGCTCACGCGATGAAAGAAACCAACCGCCCATAGATTCTCCTGGTGTGCGGCGTCCACAGGCCCTTCGCGCAGCTTTCCGTCGGGCCCCATCCAGAGCATATCGGTGAAAGAGTAACCTGAGAACACCCACTCGTCGTCGCGCAAGTACGTGATATCCAGGTCTTTGATCACTTCCATCCGGCCTTGCTTCACGAAGTAAGGTGTTCCCGCATAGAACCGGTACTCCACGTATACGTGGACGCGGCTCGGCGAGAACACTGGATGGATCGGCGAGTGCGGGAAACCCCAGCGCCGAACAGTCGTGCACAACGGGCCGCGAATCACCTCATAGTCAGGGCATTTCGCCCAGTTGGTGATGCGCATTTTCTGAAAGTTGTTGGCCGTGACGTAGTCATGCGCCCAGTCAATGCCGGGAGGTTCACCGTGGCCCTCGCCGCCGGCAAACAGTTCCAGGCCGTGCTCACGCTTGAGAGTCAGCCGCTCCAGCTGTCCCATCTGACGGGAGAGCGAAGCGCGAAAGTAGTCGTTCTCGATGTCCAGTGCATAGCCCTCACCTGAAACTTGAAGGTCAGTCGGATATGCGCTGAGCTCGGCGTCGGGATTGCCGTAGAGGACGAGGTACGCAGTCCTTGCGTGAGCAGGAGAATCGGCCAGCAGAACCAGCCGGCATGTCCTTTCCGCTCCACGCCGCAGTTCACTTGAAACCTGGCATGGGACCTCGCGCAGTTCGCCTTTCGCAGAATCGATGCGGGCTACGCGTACCTCTCGTGCCAGCGATTCTGTTTGGTCCGCGCGGAATGCCGCAACGAGTTCGATTGGCTCTCCGGCCCGGGCGAGGGCAGCGGTCTCATCTAGCGCCAGCACCTTGTAGTAAAGCCAGCCGCGGGCCCATTCCTGCCACGAAGTCGGCAGTTCAGCGACACGCGCGAATGTGTCCGCTCGGAGTAGAGGCGTCCCGAGGCTTTCCTCTTCCTGCTGTGCGAACACAAGAGTGTTCTTGAGCGACTCGACTAGCGCGCGCGCCAACCGGAAATCGCGCCGCTCCGAAGCACCCTTCAATAGATCAAGTTTCTGTTCAAAGGTTTCGGTACGCTGCCAGTATTCTGTCTCCTTCATGGGCCACGCCTCCTACTGCATCGAATCTGGCATTGCGCTTCTCTCCAAGGCCTGCTCCTCGGTTTGGTCTTGATACGAGTTGACGCCTACACTAACATGCCAGCCAGTTCACCAAAAGCATCGACTTCCTCTAAACCCTTGGCAAAAGGAAGAAGAAGGTTCAAGAGGAGTGGAGACGAATGGGACGACTAAAGCTTATTGCAGGCTTAGCAATGCTTTACATTCTGCTGATCGTGTTTTCTTCCGGGGCTCAAAACGTTCCTTTCCAAATCATCGAGGACGAAAGCCAGATCAGGTTGGAGACGGATCGTCTCGAGGCGGTGATTCGGAAGAAGGGATATGTTTCTGGAATCGCTGGCGGCAGGTTTCTCGACAAGAAGACAGGTTTTCGAGACGCAGGTCACGGTTTGAGTATTGCAGACTTCATTCTGGAACCTGGCAGCGACGAGGCGTACAGGGATCAGATCGACCCACAGATGATTTACCAATTTAACAACCCCTGGCATGGCAAGACGGCCAAACACTACATCGGGGGACCGCAAATCTGCACCAAGGCAAAAGCGCTCGAACCTCGAGTGATCCGGGGTCGGGACTTCGTGGCCGTCGTCATGTCTCATCAGTTCCCGTGGGCTCCGCCCGGCCGAAAGGCTGGGTCCACCTGGACTCAGACGATGGTTTTTCCAGAGGGCAAGCGCTACTACCTGTGCAGCCAACGCATTGACTCGGTGAACTCCAGCCCTGCCGCGTTCTTCAGGATTGATATGCCCGGACACATCAAGCACAAGCAAGGCGATACCTTCAGCGAGGTCTATCTCAGCTATCTGAAATGGACGACCACGCCGAATGCAGCGAACGGTGAGATCATTCCGGCCAAGGCATTCTTCAACGATTTTGCCCCTGATGAGAAGTTCAACTATCGCCGCGATAGAGTGAAGTCTCTACCCGATCGTATCATTCGAGCCTATCGGCTGCGCGACCCTAAGACCGGAGCTCAGGGCCCCTGGCTGGCGGGTATGACGCTCGATCCTTCCGATGTCTATGAACTCTGGTGTCACCAGCGTGGTTATGTCTGCATGATCGAGGAATTCGGAGGGCGTCCGGTTCGGGCAGGGGAGTCTTTCAGCGCCGCCTTTCTGGTGGGTTACTTTGATTCGGTCGAGGAGATGAAGCACGTCTACGATGAGCACGCCGGCCACAGCGGACTCACAGTTGCTCAAGCAGGTTGGAAATTGACTCGCTAGACTGTGGATCAGCCTTATTGAGAATCGGTGAGCTTGGTGACCCGCACAGTGCCGAATTTGAATCTCGGAGTGCTCTACCGCCGCCCGCCGTCTGGTTGCCTCTAATCCCGAACCCACCTCTCTGAAGTACCAGCGAGACCCTCGGTGCCTGTTGGCCACTGAGTGGATTTTCAAAATGACAACCCTTCACCCTGGCGAATCAGATTGCCATCAGGAGGAAAGGAAGTAGATGCACAAGAGATCGGATGCGCAGTGGCCTTTGTTTGCGAGGATTCTGCTCTGTTTGTCCGTCGTTGGGAGATCCTGTGAATGCAGCGCCGTTAAATAGACCGGCTACGACCGACAGTGTGATCGATAGATGCTCTCCTAATCCTGACCGGACTGGGAATCGATTTGGCAATTCCAGATCTTGGTCGGCGGGGCTGCTTTCTCTTGTCGTGGTTTGGACTGGCCTACAGACCCTCAATTCGTTTTCGAAAGAAGGGGAATCGTTCAAGGGCCGATTTGCCAATGTCGCCCGGAAGGCGGGGCTGAATGCTGTCACCGTGTTTGGTGGCCACGAGACCAACAAGTATCTGCTCGAGACGACCGGTTGTGGAATTGCGTTTCTCGACTACAACAACGATGGCTTTCTGGACATTTTCCAGGTCAATGGTTCCGTCTTGGAAGGTTTCCCCAAAGGTCACGAGCCGACCAACCACCTCTATAAGAATCGTGGTGACGGCACTTTTGCCGACGTCACACAGCAGACAAATCTCACCCACAGCGGCTGGGGACAGGGCGTTTGCATTGGCGACTATGACAATGACGGGAACGTCGATTTGTTCGTCAGCTATTGGGGACAGGATCAACTCTATCGGAATCGTGGAGATGGAACCTTTGAGAATGTGACGCACAAGTCAGGTATCGTGCAAAGCCGCGAGCGTTGGGGCACTGGATGCGCCTTTCTGGATTTTGATCGTGACGGCTACTTGGATCTTTTCGTGGCTAATTACATTGATTTTGATCTTGAACTGGCGCCGGATTCGAAGGTCGGCCTGTGCCACTATAAGGGAGTCAAGGTGGCTTGTGGTCCAGCCGGGTTACAGGGCGGGAAGAACATTCTTTATCGCAATCGACACGATGGAACTTTTGAGGATGTCTCCGAGAAATCGGGGATTGTCAGCGCTAGTGGCACTTATGGTCTGGGTGTCAGCACGTTGGATTTCGACAATGATGGATGGATCGATGTCTACGTAGCCAACGACTCAAGTCCCAGTGTCCTCTATCGCAATAACCGGAACGGCACGTTCACAGACATTGGAGTGCGGGCTGGATGCAGCTATAGCCAGGATGGCAAAACCCAGGCAGGGATGGGAGTGGCCATTGGTGATTATGACCGCAACGGCTCCATGGATATTTTCAAGACGAACTTTGCGGGGGATACTTCGACCCTGTACTCCAATATGGGAACCGGTCTTTGCGAGGACGTGACGTTTTCCGCCGGCATCGGCGTGAACACCCGCTGGTTGGGCTGGGGCGCAGGTTTCCTGGACTTAGATAATGATGGTTGGTTGGATCTATTTCTTGCCAACGGGCATGTCTATCCGGAGGTTTCCCAACTGCAGACCGAAGCAGGCTACAAACAGCGCAAGGTTGTCTATCGGAATCTAAACGGGCGGCGATTTGAAGATATCTCCGAACAGCTCGGCACGCCTGTCACCTCTCCTAAGGCCAGCCGTGGATGTGCGTTTGGGGACTTTGACAACGATGGAAGCACCGACATCGTCATTAGCAACGTCCACGATATGAGCGATCTTTTTCGTCTGGAGAACCCACACCAAAACCATTGGCTCACGATTCAGCTAATCGGCGTTCAATCCAACCGAAGCGCCATCGGAGCGCGGGTACGCTGTGTCGCTCAGGGTGCCACGCAGGCCGAAGAGGTTCGTGGTGGTGGTAGCTACCTTTCACAGAACGACCTCCGGGCGCACTTCGGTTTGGGCCAGGCCTCCTCAATTGAACGCTTGGAAGTGCGTTGGCCGAACGGGCTTGAGGAAGAGTGGACCGGTTTGCAGGTTAATCGAGTTCTGACTCTTAAAGAAGGAAGCGGTAAGCGTTTGAGGCCCTCGAACAAAGCAGAGACTCCTTTTCGTCGGCGACTCGTGGAAACGGATATCTGATGAGAGATTGCTCAAACAGATCACGTCGAGCCTTCTTGGCCGATCTGGTTCGTTCATCCTTAGCGATGAATGCAGTTTTGGCCAAGTCGATCCTGGCGCAACAGACCAGCAGAACCGGCAGGGTCGATCTGAAGGTTTTCGACAAGAAAACGAGTCAACCGATGCCGGCGAGATTTCACGTGCAGCTTGAAAACGGGTTGCCGTGGACTCCACTTGCCCGTCCCGCTGGTCATCATCATGGAGGTTCAGTCCCGGCGCTGCTCACAGGACACGACTTTCAACCGATGATTGCGCCCGTCAATACTGCCGTGCTGTCCACACATCTGAGTCGCGGCCAGGTGGTGTTGGAGCTGCCTGTCGGCCGTCATCGCCTCTATGTGTCGCGGGGTTTTGAATACAAGCCGGTTAGTTCAGATGTAACCATCACGTATGACCGCACGACACGGCAGGAACTGGCCCTCGAGCAGTGGGTGGACATGCCGGCCGATGGCTATTTCAGCGGAGACATCCATCAGCACTTTACAAGGAACTCTCCACAGGAAAATCCTTACTGGGAAGCGCTTGCACGGGCTGAGGACCTCCACCTGATCAACACGATGGTGCTCAAGCACGGAGAGCCGACGACCCGCTACTCGCAGTATGCCTACGGACGAAAGGGCACCCATCAAAAGGGCCACTACGTGATTGCCCCGGGAGAGGAATTCCGTGATAACGATATGTCCGGCCATGTAACCATGGCTGGGATCGAACAGGTGATCGAACCTGTGAGTACTGGCAAGATTCTCGGGCTGCGAGAGAACTATCCACCGTTTGCAGTCGCCTGTCGTGAAGCTAAGCGCCAGGGCGCTATCGTCGGCTGGGCTCACGGCGCGGTATCGGGGTCGTGGGGTGGCTGTAAGGGAATGGAATCAGTCGCTGTCGAAGCAGCCTTGGGGCTCATAGACTTTATCGAAGTCGTTCAATTCATGACTTTCTTTGGCGAGACGTTCTGGTACCGCTTGCTCGGCAGCGGACTCAAAGTGGCAGGAGTGGGCGGGACCGATTTTCCCTTCGGTATCTGGCTGGCGCCCTGGTATCCAAGTTTTGGTCAAGAGCGCACGTACGTGAAGGTTGACGGGAAGTTTGGAGCACAGACTTGGTTTGACGGGATTCGACGGGGCGAAGTCTTTGCTTCGAACGGCCCCATGCTCTGGTTCAAGGTCGAAGGACAACCGTCGGGCGCTACGCTTCACTTGAGTGGAAACAAAAAGGTACGCGTCGAAGCTACGGCCCGATGCTCTTACCCGCTGGAAGTGATGGAGGTTGTAATCAATGGGCGGACGGCGGAAACGGTAAATCCAGAGGAGCCCGCAAGACAACGAATCCACTTGGTTCGCGAGTTCAGCTTAGACGAGAGCTCGTGGATCACCGTTCGCGTCAAAGGCATCGTGGAAGAAGAAACATTCGGCGGCGCTCGGAAGTGGCCCCTCTTCGCTCACAGTGGGCCAGTTTTCGTGTCGCTCGCTGGCCAGCCAGTACGCATCGGGCCCGATTTGGAATTCCTGCTCGACTATACAAGCCGGTTCCGAGAGTTTGTAGTCAAGTACGGCGTCTTCGATAGGACCGAGCACAGACATGTCTTTCTCGCCAACATTGACGAGGCCCTCAGCCACTACCGGCAGCGCTTGAACGGCCGGTGAATCCTAGTGCAGATTCTGAGAAGCTCCCTCTCCCGTTTGTGGGGACAGGGTGGCCAAGGCCGGGTGAGGGGACAGTAACCAACGGAGCTGTAGAGGTTGTTCGCTACCGTTAGGTTACCTTTCTTTTTCTCGAAGTTGACTGACGTTTGAACTTCGTCGGTAGCAAGGGACGCAGGGCACGCTTGATCATTTTTGTACGGTCGCTGCTTGGGCACGAGCTACCGACATGCGGAATGGAGCCGCAACGCGGGTCATGAAGACTCGATTGTAGGTAATCTGGCCAAGAACGACCATCTGTTGATTCTCAAAGGGCACGGCGTGGGGCAAGGCTCGCAAGGTGACTTGGCCCTCCGTCTCATTTTCGCCGAGCGAGGTCTTGCTGTGTAACTCATCAAGCGCAACCCCATCCGGAAGTTTGTTCAGGCGTTGGGTGAGGTTCCAAACAATGACGTTCAACTCCAACGGCCCCTTGTAATTGTTTCGTGTGATCTTAACCTTAATGGTTACGGATTCACCTGGATGGAGAGTAAGCTCTTTCGGAGCGCATTCCAGAATCAGGTCACTTCCTCCGGCCACAGCGACTGTCGCAGTCCGCACCGGCGAGTAATTTGTCTGGCCCCCCTCGCCAAACGTTTCGAAAGGCTTGGCGATGCGCTCGATGGCGTGAGGCCTTCCATCCGAGTTCTTGATCATCGCGGTGCCTACGACCTGCACATCTCTCACATCTATGGGTGCATCGGCTGCAGCGGTAAGAACCAAATTCGCCTGCTTCCATCCTGCCGGCACCGAGCTTTCAAGCGCCTGAACTCCTTTCGGCAGACCTCGGACGCTCAGCTTGACTTCGCCGTCGAAGCCGTTGCGACGCTCGACCGTCACCACCCGGGCGATCGATTCGCCGGGACCCACTGGTATTCGGCCATCATCCAACACTACGGTAAAGTCTTCCTGCTGGAACTTTGCGGCAAGATAGTAGACATGATCCTTGCTGCCAAAATAGTTGGCGTCCCGAACGCGAAGCTCGTATTCGCCATCCGCCGGAGCAATCCACTCGATTCGCGAGTCTTTCTCTACCGGAAAAGCATAGTTACCGAACGCCGACATACCCTCGGAGGTCGTAAGCATGTCATCACCTGCTGCCAGCAGCTTGCCATCGCTGTTGTGAACCTCCAGCAGGGAATCTAACGCCGATCCATAGCGGTACGCCTCAACTTCAAACTCAAACCGTTGTCCCTTCTGTGCTGCGAAGCGATACCGGTCCACTTCCCGGTCTGCAGCAATACATCCATTGATTCCGATCGGGAGTTGTATCCTTTGTGCTCCGCCAGGCCTCTCCTGTCGAGAAATTTCGAGCAGCTGTGGAAGATCGCTCACTCGCAGTGTTACGAGGTTGCTGGCGCCACGCGGCGACTTCAATTGAAGCTCCTTCTTGACCACGTCCTTTGGTAGATCGACCTCCACCTCTTCCAGTCCTTCCAGATTAAAACCCCGCGGATGCAATTTCACTTTGGTGCCGGCATTAACGACCAAGGGAAGCACCGAGGTGAGATAGGGGCTCTTGAGAATCGATAGAGCGTACCACCACTTCAATTCCTTCCCCGCCATGCCAGACTGGTGAGTGGCCTCCCGCAGGTGCAGGTAGTAGGTCTCATCCCGATCAAAGGTGTAGAAGAGTAGGGGATCTTGTCCGTGGTAGTCGTCGGCACTGGCGAGTTCTTTGCCTTTCTCATCCCGCAAGGTGATTGTGATGTCGGCAAAGCTGCCTTCCAAATGGGGAATCGCATTCTGCAGCCGAGCTGCATGCACGACGAAGCTCAGCCTGTCGGCTGCTTTAGCCTGAAACTTGTAGACATCCTCATCGACTGCCTTCTGCAGCAGCCCGTTGATGACTCGAGGAATCTCAATAGTCTGCGCCCCCTGGGTCGAATCATTGGGTTCTACTTCCTGGCTTGTTTCCACATCTGTGACCAGAATCTGAGCCGTTGTAGAGAGGCTGCCCTTTGTGACGATCCGGAACTGCCTGACTCCCGGCATAGCGTCCTTGGCTACGGTGATCTTGAGGCGCAAACCTTCCAGTTTGAACTGAGCAGGAGTGCTTCTCGTTCTTTCCTGGTCTGACAGGTCTATCCATTCCCCAACTTCGGCTGAAAGGCCTTCACCCTCAAACGCCACTTTGTAGGTCTCTTTCAGATTGTAGTGGCCGGTGAGCGTTACTTCGGTGGTTGTGCCCTGACTAAGTGCCCCTGGAAACACGGTGTTGATGCGAGGATAGCCCCTTTGAGCAAGGCATGTGGTAGCGCCAAGCAACAGCATCATCATTGTGCGGATGATTGGAAATATTTGCATCTTTCAATCCTCTGTTCCGCTTACTCCTCCGCCGCCGCCGCGGACGCCCAGCAGCGCGTCCCTACCGCCGAACTTGCAGGGACTCGGCAAGTAATCCTGTCGTCCGATGAACCTTCTCGACCGATCCAGTTCCTCGTGGCCGCACAAGCTTTGTGAATTCTGGGGAACCATCCAGACGGCCATCTGGACTCACCGCCAGCCACTCAGTCCGCCCATCGCGACTCAATGGTTTCTGTACTAGGGTGATTCTAAGTTTGCCCGAGCTCACATCCCAGATTCGGACAAACCCGTCCCAACTTCCGGCTGCAAGTAGCTTGGAGTCGGGACTGAACGCGACTGCGTACACGAGGTTGTCGCAATCAACCAGGGTTCTAACGAGGTGACCCGTTCTTCCATCCCACAAACATACAGTGCGATCTGCGCTTGCAGTCGCCAAAAGCTTTCCGTCCGGACTGAAACGCATCGCCTGAACCGGACCGACATGACCTTCCATTTTGCGCGTCGGCCGCCAGCCTCCTTCCGTCAGGTCGTCTGCTACAGTCGCCAGCTCCCACCATCGAACCTCCGGCGATTCTCCCGACGTCAAGACATACTTCCCATCCGGACTGAAGGTTAACGCGAGAAACCCCTTGATCTCGGGGTTAATGGTCATCTTGCCCTTTGCGGTCATGCCGTCTGAGATCTTGATAGTGCGATCCATTCCAGCTGTCGCTAGAAGATCACCCTTGGGGCTAAACGCGAGACATTGGACCGTATCGGAGTGATCCTTCATTTCGGCAATTGTCCTGCCTGTGCCGACGTCCCTGATTTCCACGACTTTATCAAGCCCAGCCGTTGCCAGCCGCTGGGAATCCGGACTGAAGGATTGTGCAAGAATTGTCTCCTTGTGAGCTGCGAACGACGAAACAAGGCGTAGCTGAGCGCTTGGATCGTAGAGACGAATCTCACCTTGGGAAAAGGGCTTGCCACCGACCACTGAAAGCAACCTGCCATCAGGGCTGAACTGCAGGTCGTTGACGCTGCCGGCGACATCATTGAGTTCCTGAACGATGCGGCTTTCTACCAAATCCCACACAACCACGCGTCCGTAAAAACCCACCAGGAGAGACTTGCCCTGAGGGCTGAACGCCAGCGCGGTGACTGCCGGAAGAGGCCCAATTTTCCCGGTCAAACCCTTGGTGTACGGTTCAACCACACGATTGGGTGCTTTGTCAGGATCCTCTTCGACAATCAAAACTCCGGGAAGGGGCACAACTGGCGCTTTCGCTTGCTGTTTCTCCGGAGAATGCTGAGCCTCGATCGCCTTGCGGCCACCGTAGGGAACGAACACTTCACTGGCTTGTATTGAGATCGGTGGAGGTGGTTCTGGGATACTTGCAGTTGCTACTTCGGTGCTGTTGTCTCCTTTGGCTCCGCGGTCGATCCAGTTTCGCACCACTTCAATGGACTCGGAGGCAAGGCGTTCACCGCCTTTGGGCATTCGTACCTGAGGGTCGGAGGATTCCAAGCGCCGCACTAACTCGCTGGCAGAAGCGTTGCCAGGAACGATGACCGGTCGCTTCCTCCCGATGACCCTGTCGAAACTATCGAGCGCCAACCCGCCCGACACATCGACTTTGTCCAGGAAGGCGTGATTGTGGCAGCCGACACAGTTGCGTTCAAAAAGAAGCTGAATCGCTTTGGGGAAACTCTGCTGTGCCTGCGCCCTCCCGATCAGCATGCAGACAGAAACTAATGCTGTTAGTAAGGTTCTACTCATTGTTCGCGAGTTTGATGCGCTACTTAACAGATGCTGCTCGGCAGCGATGCTGCGGTGAACATGACGGAGGATTTAGAGGTACGATCCGCATCGTCGCTCTACCCAGTCATCAGTCCAGTTGTTTCAAATCAGTTCCGCAATCGGTTCGCCGCTATCCAATACCTTAATAGGACGACTGCTAACCGTAGATGTGTATTCCAGGGAGGCGGGAATGCCTAAAGCGTGGTAGATGGTGGCGCCGAGGTCCTGGACAGAGAGAGGACGTTCGATCGGATACTCCGAGCGCGCGTTGGTTGCACCGATGATCAAGCCCCTCTTGATGCCGCCGCCACCGATTGCCACCACCTGCGTCGAAGGCCAATGATCCCTTCCGGCCTCAGCATTGATTTTGGGGGTGCGGCCGAATTCACCCATACAGACAACCAGCGTTGAATCCAACATGCCGCGATCCTGCAGATCCTGAAGCAACGCGGCATACGCATTATCCAGCACTGGGAGCAAATCCTCTTTCATTGTCTTGCAGTTGTACGTGTGTGTGTCCCAATTCGGCATTCCAACCGTCACAAACTTCACACCCGCTTCAACCAGTCTCCTCGCCAGCAGACAGCTCTGTCCAAACATGGTTCGACCGTAGGAATCCCTGAGAGTCGTGGGCTCTTCATCGAGGCTGAAGGCCTTCTTTGCCTGCGGTGAGGTGACCAGCGAGAAGGCTCGTTCATAGTAGCTGTCCAGATCCTTGAAACGCGCGGCTTCCGTCTCAACATTGCGCTGGTAGCGGTCAAACAATCCCAGCATCTTTCGCCGGTTCATCAGGCGTTCGTAATCCACTCCTTTTGCCAACGTCACATCCTTAACACTGAATTCGGGATCATTGGTGCTGTCGCCGATTTCCAGTGGATTGTGCGAATCACCCAATGCTCCACCATCCAATGCCAGCCGCTTTCGTATGCCGTCGGGTCCGCCCATCTTGCCGACAAAAACATAAGGTGGAATGCCGTTGTGATAACCGAAAGCATGGCTCACCACAGAACCCTGGGAAGGGTACTGCACGCCAGCTGCACTCGGAGCATGGCAACGCAGGATGAATTGATCAGCTAACCCGTGAGTGCCTTGGTTGTGGGTGAGCGAACGAATCACCGAAAAGTTTTTGAACTGCTTGGCCACTCTTGGCAGGTATTCGGTGAAGTGGACGCCGGGCACACCTGTCGAAATTGTCTTGAATTCACCTCGAATTTCAGCGGGTGCATCTGGCTTTGGATCAAAAGTCTCCAACTGGCTGGGCCCGCCACTGAGCCACAAAAGGATGCAAGACACACCCTTACCCTTTGGTTTCGCACTCTCTGCCGCCTGAGCTCGCAAGACCTCTGGCAGGCTGAGACCGAAAAGGCCCACGCTCCCGATCCGCAAATATTCGCGTCGGGACCAGCCGTCACATCGTCTGCCACTTTCGGTTGGGATGTTGATCATTTTTCTGGATCTAGCCTCCAGCCAGGCACCTAGTGATTAAACAGGAATTCTCTGGAATTCAGCAACGCCCATAGCAAATCTTCGAGAACCTTCTTCTTTGAGTCCATCGAACCACACTCGGTTAAGAACTCCATCGCCTGGCGATACTCTTCCAGAGATGGCGGCCTGGAAAGAGTAGCGTAATAAACATTCGGTACAATCTGCGCAGTCGGTAAGAGCTTTACAAGAGTTGCAACCCGACCTGAAGGTGCGCTCAGCTTTCCCTGGAGGTAATCGCTGTTCATCAGGTGTAAGACCTGCGTGACGTTTGTCTCGTTGTTGCGTGTGGCCTCGCCGACGACTTTGCGGTTTGGCCGTCCAAACGTATTCAGAAAGTACGAAGTCACTTCAGGATCGGGAAGTTGGATGGGGCGCGTGCCCTCCGGTAAACCTTCAAACTTGTCGGGAGTGTTGGTAGCGAAGTCTATCGCCTCCAGCAGTTGTTCGGCCGATAGACGTTTTACATTGTAGTAGGTGTAAAACTGATTCTCTGCAGGACTGGCCGGAGGTGGCTCTGAATCCAGCTGGTAGACACGGGAGTTCGCTATCTTTCGTAGAATATGCTTCTGATTGAACCCATGAGTGATGAAATCTTTTTCCAGCGCAGTGAGCAACTCTGGAATCGAGGCTGGGTTGGTTTTTCGCAAATCATCCAGAGGCATCACGAGCCCGCGACCCATCATGTAACCCCAGTAGCGATTCACCAGGTTTTTTGCGAACCAGGGATTGTCACCTGCGGTCAACCAATCGGCCAGTTTCTCCCTCGGATCGCCCTCGTAACTGAAAGTCTTTTCTCCGAGCACTGCTGGCTGGACTGGCTTTTGGGTCTTTGGATGTCGGACAGAGCCGGTCGGTTTCAGGCGGAGCGTTGTGGAACGTCCCATATGGCCATAGTCTCTGTCGGCTTTCAGATCGAGCCGGGCAAAGAAGGCAGCCATACCGTAGTAGTCGTTTTGGCTCAAGTTTTCAAACGGATGCTGGTGGCATTTCGCGCACCCAAGCCGCAACCCCATGAACGTCTGGCTTACAGTTTCAGCCAATTCCTCAGCCGACTCCGGGATCCTGTAGAAGGCCGCCGGGCCATAGGTGTTCGGCTGGCCCCGCGCCAACAGAATCTCTCGAACCATTTGGTCGATCGGTCGATCGGTTTGAATGCTGTCCCGCAGCCAACTGTGAAACTTCCACATTCCCTTGGCGCCCATGCCATTGCGGGTCACCCGCAACAGGTCTCCCCACTTCAGGACCCAGAAGTCCACGTATTCGGGCCGCTCCAGCAAACGGTCGATCGTCTTCGAACGCTTGTCTGGTGCGGTATCAGCGACAAAGCCGACGATTTCCTCTTCGGTGGGAAGAGTCCCGATCAAGTCAAGATAGACGCGTCGCAAGAACTGCGTGTCGCTCGATAGCCGGGCTGGCTGCAGACTGAGCTGTTTCCACTTTTTCAGAACAGGTTCATCAACGTAGTTTTGTACGCGGAAATCACTGTAGTTCTGGCTCATGGCATAGGGAACCACCACTTCAACCATCGCCACGTTACCCATGTAACGCGCCAGGATCGCGGCTTGCCCGCCGCCTCTTGCGGTAATCAGTCCTTGATTCGATACCTCGGCAACCGAATCGTTCAGGCTTTCCAAACGGGAAGACTGCGTCACATCACGGGTCCGTCCGTCGCTGTAGTTTGCGAGCACCATCAACTGTTGCTGTTCCTTTTGCTTCATGACGCGCGAGCCTGGAAGCACCCTCAGACCGGAAAAGACAGGCTCCTCGGGCTGCGGGCCCGGGGCCCCGGCAGCAATCCATGAAAGCAGAAGATCGTAAACGGGCGAGCCAACTCCAAACCGCTGTCCGCCACCATGAGGAATAGAGAGCGTCGGTTTTCGCAGGATGAGGCTTTCTGTCAGAACAGAAAACTGAACGCGACGGCCTTTGAGATCTTTGACAATCGCGTCGTAGTCTGCGTCGGGGTCGAAACCCAGCAGCGATAACTTGAATCCGCCCTTTCCATACTGCGATCCGTGACAGGCGCCCTGATTGCATCCCGTCTTGGTGAGGGCTGGCATGACGTCATTTCGAAAACTCGGCGGCTTGGCTTCCTCCATTCCTTCTACGCGGACCTCAACAGTCGCGCTCAGCGCAGCACTTGCCTGGATCTTAACCCTACCGACGCCATCCTTCACTCCACTCAACTGTCCAGAAGGAGACACTGCAACCAGGTCGGGGTTCAGGCTCTCGATCTGCACCTTCTTTGTGAAGTCAGCAGCGCTGCCATCAGCTAGTCTCGCTGTCACCAGTAAACCATGCTTTGCTTTCGGACCGGTCAGGATGATGCGGGCCGGAAGGCAGTCGATCGAGATCGGAGAGGAGAGACGATCGGCCGCTCTTGAGGCGATTCCAAGAGAGAAGCAAACAGCTAAACCGATGAGATAGGAGCTATATCTTTTGGTGGGTACCAAAGTTTCGAAGCCTCACTTATTTATCGGTGCGTCCACCTGACACGAGCTTTGTCCTGCGGGGTATTTTACCGGTTTGCCAGGGAGGATGGAAGATAGCCTTCAGTTGGAACTCGTGCGTTGGAAGTGCAACCACCCGGCGTATTGCTGGAGGGCGTCAGGCGCGGCGTGAGGGCACGCCTCCTCCAAATGATTTGCAACGAATTACGAGCGCCGCTGGAGGTCCGGTGCCTCACCGGGTGAATTTTTTCACACTTCTACAGGACTCCCGATTTTTCGAATCGCCTCACACCGCTCTCCTCAGCGCATTGGTACTTCCTAGAACACATACCGCAACGCGATTTGGATCTGCCGGGGCTCTCGAGTCGAGGTTATCCGGCCATAGGTGGCGCTTGTCAGATTCGTGCTTGCTCCTCCCAATTGTGTGTGGTTGAACGTATTGTAGGTTTCGAAGCGAATTTCCAAGCGACTCCCCTCGGTCAGAGCGAGACTCTTCGCAAGGGAGATGTTCCAGTTGTTGATGCCTGGATCGGTCATAACTCCCCGTGTCGAGTTCCCGAAAAATCCGAAGGCGGGGTTGACAAAACAACTCGTGTTGAACCACTGAAACCGGTCTTTGGCCGCTGCATCGACATCGCAGTCAGCCAATCGATTGGGTAATTGAACAGCGAGCGCGGAACCGGTGTTGTCGCCGGTTTGGATCGTTCGCGGGCTTCCCGTCGAAAATTCTGTAATTCCGCTCACATTCCAGCCTCCAAACACTCCGTCCATGACTCCCGTCATGTTGTGAGTTTTCCCCTTTCCGAAAGGTAGTTGATAGGACCAGGCCGCAACAAACCGGTGAACTGGACTGATCTCCGCAGGTCCAGCCCAAATGTCGAAATAACGCCAATGCACATTCCCTTGGTCACTGCCAATGATTGTACTGGTGGTAATGTTCTTAACAAAACCATAGCTTCCCAACACGGTGAGGCCCCGCCAAGTCTGATTTCTCACGCTGATGTTGCCGCCGTGATACTTACCCCATCCTCCTGGAATCCAAGTCTGAATGGCTTGCCATCCTGGAAAGGGCCGGCGTTGTTGAATTGGGAGCCCCGCGAGACTTCCCTGGGGCAATTCTGCAGCGTTGATGTCAACGAACGTTGAAATCCGAATGGACTTCGAGCCGAGATAACTTCCCTCAACCGACCAGTCGCCCACGCGGTGTTGCAGGGTGAAGGACCACTGATAGACTGTGGGAATCTTGTAGAGACCCTCACCAATCGCTCGCACGGTTTGTGGATTTGCCAAATCTGGAACAGGGACTCCTCCAGGAGTTGGAGGCGGGAAGAGATTTCGGGTGTTGAGTGGGGGCAGTTGCTCGGTGCGACCGATGAGGAGATTGGTAAGTTGCTTCCAGGGACCCACTCCCTGTTGGATGTCCGAGAGCTGATTCACATTGATATTACCTGTATAGAAGATTCCACCGGAAGCACGTAACACAGTGTCGGGCCGCAGCTGATAGGCCAGGCCCAAGCGTGGTGAAAAGTTCTTCTTGGCGGTGTCATAACCCTCGCGAGGAATATTTGGATTCAGCGCGGCATCGCGCCCAAAATTTGTGGCGGGATTTAGCGCGTCTGATGGATTTTGAAGAACATAGACCAAGTCGCCGATGCTACGGTCGAATCGCACGGCGTTGTTCGAAGGCATCAGTAATGGCGACCAGGTCTCGTAGCGCAGGCCGTAGTTGAGCGTGAAGCCCGAACGGATCTGCCAGGCATCCTGAGCATAGAAGCCATAGTATCTCTGGTGTCCGTTGTAATCCAAGGCCCTCAATTCCCTCGACGCACCAAAGGGCGTGCCGAGCAAGAAATCGGCAAAGGGGAGGCCCCCGGCGTCCAAACCAGACGCTGCCCTTGCCGTCTCACAGGTTGTGTTGCCTCCGGGACAGGCTTGCGAGAAAACCCGATCGAAGTTTAGAAGACCTTTATCGGAGGACTGCTGGATGAACAGTAACCGCTTCTCGTGTCCGGACACCCCAAACTTCAGAGAGTGCTTGCCCACGTTCAGGCTGAAGTCGTCCTTGATTTGATAGGTGTGCTGCTTAGGAGTCCATATGAACAACCCCGATGTGCCCAGGGTATAGGTGGCTTGGTTAACAGTCGGACTACCTGTCAACGACGATGTGTTGGTCAACCCCATTTCTTGCGCCACATCAGGCACCTCTATCGGGCGACCGATGCCCCACCGCGGCTGTGCGTAGGAGGCCGAAAGAGTATTGACAGCCCTCGGGCTAAGCACTTGAGTCCAATTTATTACGGCACTCTTCGTTGAACTCGGTGTGCTCTCCCCTTGGAGCGGTTCCAAGAGTCCTCCACGAAAAGCTTCCCTCTCATCGTAAGTGAAGCGCCCGTATATGGTCGTGTTGGCACTCTTCTGCCAGTCGATTCGAAAAGTGTATTGGTACTTATCGATTTCTGTTCGGGCTACCCCCCGGTACTGCGGAATTCCATCGATGATGGAATTGGGGAGAGCCGTGTACTTCAATAATGCCTGTGCCCCTGGGTCCAACAAGTTTGTAGGAATCCTATTTCCAGGGAAGGGATCGCGGAGGCCAGTGGCTGGATTAAAGCTGAAGGGATTGTAAATGGTGGGTGCGGGGCCGAAGCCGCCACCGGGAAGCGGCGGGCGGTACTCTGAAAAATCTCCGCGGCGGACTGCGTCCGTCGGAACGATGGCATTACCTTCAATTGCCTGGCGCAAACGCGAACCCTCGTAGTTGCCAAAAAAATGAAGCTTGTTTTGCACGATGGGGCCGCCGAAGGAGCCGCCAAAAGTGTTCCGTTTGTACTCGGGGAGTTTCCCACCGATCAAGTTGGTAAAAAATGGGGTGGCGTCCAGATTATCGTTGCGGTGAAAGGCAAACGCTTCGCCATGAAAGGCATTAGTCCCACCCTTGGTAATCACCGTCACAGCGTTGGCACCGCTACCGAACTCGGCATTCATGGTCGCCGTTTGGATCTTCACCTCTTGAATCGTAGCCTGCGACTGCACCTGATTGCTCATACCGTAGAGAATGTTTTGCGTGTTGGCTCCATCCACAGAAATATTCGAGTCAGAATCTCGACCTCCTGCGGCATACACACCTGAGGATTCGTAGCTGCCCATCGCATTGACACGCTTCATCGAGTGCGAGCCAAACGTGTTCTGACCGCCTCCCAAATTTTCCGAAGCCGTATGAGGCGCCAGTGCCACCAGTTCAAAGAAGTTCCGGCCTTCGAGCGGTACGTTGGAAACAAGATTTTTGTCGATACTCGCCGCGATCTCTCCGGTGGTTGTGTTCAGCAATTCTGCAGATTGCGCGGAAACAGAAACCGTTTCAGTGGTTTCCCCAAGCTCAAGAGTTATGTTGACCTGAGCAGTCTGTGCGACTTGAGCGACTTGGTTTTGAACTAAAGCGCTCTTGAACCCGGGATGACTGGTGGAGACGGTGTATGTGCCGGGTCGCAGAGAAGGAAAGGAGTAGAATCCGGCGTCGTTGGTCACTGTCTCCCAGACCCCGCCGGTATCCTGATTCTTCGCTTTGACCGACACTCCAGCGATAACTGCGCCGCTGGGGTCGGTGACATTGCCTCGGATGCCGCTGGTCGTCTCGACCTGGGCGTGCATGAACTGTGTTGATCCCAACAAGCAGAAGACCAAGACCCAGATGCTTCTTCTCATGACATGACCCTCCTCTCCACGACGGTGCGGACGAATTTAGAATTTGCTTGACGATTCGTTGATTCAGCTTTGCGAGCGTTATGCACGAGCTGAATTCATTTTTTTTCGAATGGCCCCAAGGTAGCAGCGATCACAAGGAAGAACCTTCAGAGATTGGTCCGGTTATTGAAACGCGGGGCTGACGATGAACGTAGTTCAAAACCAGTTTCGATTACAGTAATAATAGTTCAATATCAGTAGAGGTTGTCAGCATGTCAAGGTCTTTTTTCGGGACTTGCGTGACTTTTGACGATGCACATACAAGGTTGGCAGTCGAACTCCGATCTGATCAATCTGGGCGGGTCCACACAGGGGCGTCCGCCTTCCGCCAGAAAAGACGTCCTCGCTTTTTGATAGCCGTTTTCTTCCGGCTGCGTCCAATTTCGGTCTTAGTGTCTTTCTTGATCTGCCTTCGAGTGTGTCCAGCTGACCTGAGAGCTCAGACGGACAAAGTTCAGGACCTTATCGACAAGGGCCTTCGACTCGGCAAGGAGGGTAACTGGGCCCGAGCGAGCGTCGAGCTCAGGAAGGCTGTGCAACTGAATCCGGCTTCTGCAGAGGCTCACTTCAGCCTGGGGGTCGCCTTGTGGTGGACCAAAGATTTGCCCGCGGCGGCTGAACAGCTGAATGCCGCTTTGCGCATCAAGCCTCAATTCGCCGAAGCACACTATTTTCTGGGCCGAACGATGCAGCAATCCAATCAGCTGGAAGCAGCGATTGGTCACTTCGAGAAAGCCATCAGATATCAGCCACAGTTGCCCGAACCGCGCAACAGCCTCGGTGTAGCTTTGCAGGAGGCCGGAGACTATGGAGGAGCCATTCCATCTCTGAGAGAGGCTGTCCGGCTGAAGCCCGACTTTCTTGAAGCTCACAACAATCTGGGGCTGGCTCTCATCCAGTCCGCCGATTTTGAGGCAGCCGTACTCGAGTTTCGGAAGATCATTGACAAGCATCCCGCTTTCCTGGACGGCAGACGAAATCTAGGTCTGGCACTCATGAATAAGGGTGATTTTGCTTCTGCTGAACAAACATATCGCGAAATCCTTAGAAGTGAACCGCGAGACGCAAAGACAGCGCTCAATCTTGGACTTGCACTCAAGCAACAGGATCAGTTGGAAGAGGCCGTCAAGTATTTGCGAATGGCCACTCAACTTCAGCCTGACTTTACCGAGGCTAGCCATGAACTGGGAATGACGCTTTGGCAACAAGGCAAATCTGAAGAAGCCATAGACAAGCTCAGGTGCACGGTCTCTGAGCGAGACCGCAATCCAAAAGTCATGTTCACATGCGGGCTGATTCTGAAGGAGAAAGGCGAGGTAGAGGCTGCAATCCGGGCATTTCGACGGGCCATAGAAATTCAGCCGAACTTTCCGGAAGCCCACTATTCCTTGGCATTGGTGTTACGTCAGCAGGGGAAAACCGAAACCTCGCAAGAGGAATTCAAGATCGCGGAATCGCAGCGTGAAGGCCAACAATCTCTTGAGGCAGCCACCTTCGCAACCCAGGGCGGACTGAACAAGCTGGCTCGAGGGGATCTCGAAGGAGCGGTCGATCAATTTCGTTTGGCCACCCGCCACATGCCAGGGTATGCGCCGGCGTACTTCCAACTCAGTCTGGCATTGGAGAAACTCGGTCGCAAAGTGGAAGCCGCTGGCGCACTGGCGACGGCAAAAAATCTTGACCCAGGGTTGAGGCTGTCGCGATCGCCTCTTGGGTTGCGCGGTTGGGTCCAAAGTCAACTGAGAGCGCGTTAGTCGCGCGCGAACGGCGCACTGGAGCGCTCATTTCTATGCGAGAGAACAAAGGTAGCGGCGGGGTCAGCACAGGCATTCGCACACCCCGCACTTCGTACAGGCCCAACTGTGTCCGGTCGTCTACATAAGCATTCAACGATGTCAAAAGCCTTGCTCTGTCTCACCTGGTTCTCTGTTGTCTTCGTAAAGTTGGCAGGTGCCGATTCGGCACTGGAAGCCGTGCTGCCGCAAGGCGACGCACCCGCACCCATTGTTAGCCGTCATTTCCCCGATCGTGTGCATGAGTTCGTCTGGCGGAACTGGAATGCTGTCGAGCCAACGAGACTCGCCAGGATCCTGGGAGCAACAGCACCGGAAATCAGGGCCGTGGCCGATTCGATGGGACTGCCCAGCGCTGGCCCCGTTCCACCCGAGCTGAAGGAACGGGGGTACATCACACTGATCCGACGCAACTGGCATCTGCTGCCTTACGAGCAGTTGCTGGAACTTCTGGAGATGACGCCAGAGCGATTGGCCTTTGCTCTTCGCGAGGATGACTTCCTGTGGGTTAAGCTGGGTCGATTGAAGCCCAAGTGTGAGCCGCTCCGCTACCATAGGCCAGACGAGACCGCCCGGCGCCGGACAGACCGAGATTCGGCGCAGTCGTGAAGAGAAGATTTTGGCGAAGAGTTACGCAGTCCTGCTGAACCTCGTTTCGACTTCGTTCGGCAGCTCAGCACACCGCTCCATTCCTCCGGGCGAACACTTGCGTCCGATCAGTCTCGTCTCCTGCGGCTGGTCTATTCCTACCTCGCTGTGTACGGCGATCCTCTGTCGAATCCCAAACTAGATCCCTATCCCGACGGATTCCTGGAACGGCTCTCCGCTGTGGGCGTCAATGGCGTGTGGCTGCATGTCGTCTTGCGCGATCTGGCGCCTGGTGGGACAGCGTTTCCTGAGTTTGGAGCCGGCCACGCGAGACGTTTGGCCAATCTTCGGGCTTTGGTCCAGCGAGCCAGGAAATACGGGATCAGCGTCTACCTTTACATGAATGAGCCCCGGGCGATGCCTACTGCCTTCTTCAAGGATCGCTCCGAAATAGGCGGCGTCCTGGACGGGCAAGGCGAATACCGGGCCCTTTGCACCTCGCATCCGGCGGTGCGCCAATGGATAGGTGATGCATTGGCGCATGTGTTTCGTCAGGTGCCTGACTTGGGCGGCGCATACGCGATCACTGCATCGGAAAACCTGACCAGTTGTGCTTCGCTTGGCGGTTGGCGCGCCTGTCCGCGCTGCCAGGCGCGCAGCGACACGGACATCATCAGTGAAGTGGTCGCTGTGATCGAAGAGGGTGTGCACCGCGGCAACCCTAATGCCAACGTGATCGTGTCGGATTGGGGCTGGAAAGGCCACGGCGATGCTCGAGACATCATCGAGCGTTTGCCGAAATCAGTTTGGCTCATGTCAGTCAGCGAGTGGGCCATGACCGATCGAGCGTGGGGGCATAGAAACCAAGGTCGGCGAATATTCGATCTCCAGCGGTCGGGCCGGGGCCGCGGGCCCTCCCGCATTGGGCGGCAGCAGCGAAAGTCGGGCTGAAGACGGGCGGCCGAGATCCAGTTCAACAACACCTGCGAGATCGCCAGCGTGCCTTATCTTCCCGTAATGGACCTGGTGGCCGAACATCTCCGCAATCTGGCGCCGGCCAAGCTTGACGGAATGCTCATTGGCTGGACGATGGGCGGGCATCCTTCGCCCAACTTTCAACTGGCACAACGGCTAAGCCGGGCGCCGGCGCCTGACGTGGCCACCGTCCTGGACTCAATGGCCCTAGAACGCTTCGGGGCAGAAGGAGCGGCTCATGCACGTAAGGCGTGGACGTTCATGAGCGACGCCTTTCGTCAGTATCCGTTTCACGTCAGCGTGGTCTACACCTCTCCAGTCCAAGTCGGTCCGGCGAATGCACTTTACGCCACGAAGACCGACTACCGGGCAACCATGTGGGGAATTCCCTACGATGATCTGGACAGATGGCGCGGTCCCTACCCGGCGGAAGTGTTTGCAGCCCAGTTCGAAAAGATGGCCGCTGCCTGGCGGCCAGGAATTGCCGAGTTGCGTGTGGCCGTGGAGAAGGCGCCCCAGGATCGACGCGCCGAGGTTGAAGCGGACTTGCGATTTGCCAGCGCGGCAGCGATCAACTTTCAATCCGTTGCCAACCAGGCGCGCTTTATCCTGGCTCGCGATGCCCTGGCCCAACCTTCGAACACGACTGAAGAAAGCGGCCGCCTGCGCTTCGAAATCAGGCGGCTCCTGGAATCTGAGATTGCTTTGGCCCGCCAGCTCTTGACACTGGTGCGGCAGGATTCGAGGATTGGTTTCGAACCCTCTTGTCATTACTTCTACTTGCCGCTGGACTTGGTAGAAAAGGTGGTCAATTGCCGTTGGCTGTTGCGGCATTTTGGGGAGTAAATGAGGGGCATGAAGATGTCGCTTCTTCAAATTCCTAACCCTCGCCCTAATCGTCCTCGGCTTTTTCGGGGACGATTAGGACGACTAGGACGATTTTCGGTGGAGTCGTCACAGAATATTGGGAGGAAAGATGAAAGTTGTCGCTCTTAGGCGATGTCGTTGGGTCTCTACATTGGCTGCGACAGGTCTGATCCTGTTAGTCGGTCGTTCACTCTGTTCACCGGAGCCCGTCCAGGCCCAGGCAACGACTGAGGTTTTTGCCCGCGAGGTGGAGCGCGTCCTTCCCCAGGAAGAGCTCTACGACTATCACAAGCGGCTGTCGCAAGGCCCGGTGCACGTCGCGAGGCGGGATGCCTGAAGCCCGGCCTAGGACCGGAGAGCTGGCAATACCGGAACAGAGTTGGAGGCTGGTCTGGAACCAGCACAGTTCGCCGGTTCTTCAAAACGCGGTGAAGGATTTTCGGGACTACCTCGACAAGTCAATGCGAGTCCAGCTGGAGGCAGAAGGCAGGGATTCGCTGGATGCTTGGCAAAGCTTGACCCGATGCATCGTCGTCGGGACGCGCGACCAGCTACCCAAGTGCGGGACGGCGCTGAAGGGTCCCAAGGACTATGAAATCCTGGCGACGCCGCAGCGCCTAACGGTGTGCGGCTACGACGAACGGGGAGCCATGTACGGGCTCTACAACCTGGAAGCCCGAATGAATCTGCGCGAAGCGCCCTTCCTGCCTGCAGATTTGAAGTCGGTCCGGCACAGCCTCTACAGCACCCGCATGGTGCATTCCTGGATGGGCTGGATGGAGTTTCCTGATCCATTGCTTTCGCATCTGGCTCACGATGGATTCGATGGCATTTTTGCTTCGGTGTACGCCAACCCCAACGGGGACCGCACCACGGCCGAGTCTTCGACAGAATTCTACGCACGCCTGCTTTTTCGAGTCCGTCCTCAGGATCCGTCCCGCATGCGAGACTTGATCAATCGGGCAGCGCGCTTTGGCATCAAGGTCTACGCGCCAATCATCTACCAGTACCTGGGAACGCCGGACAGCGAAGCGGGGCTGCGCAAGCTCGTGCGCGATATTGTGAAGGAGTTCCCCGACATTCAAGGCTACGTCCTCCTTACGGAAGGTTTCTGGTACAAAAAATGGGGAGGCGGTCACGGTGCCAACAGGGAATACGTGCAGGACTGGGCGCGCAACTGGAGCAGGGCAGTGGGCATCGTGGCTGAGGAATGCCACCGGATAAATCCCGCCATCGAGATCCTTCCCTGGGAATACAATATCGACTTCCGGCCGCAGAACGCCGATTTGAAGCGCTATTTTATCCAGCAACTTCCTGCCGACACGATACCACTGTTGACCTGGGAGAATGGGAAGAGCTTCGAGATCGATGGCATGCAAGGCTACCTGCGTGACTACTCACTGTCCCAAGTCGGCCCCGCAGAGGTAACCCATGCCCAGATCGAAGAGGCCCGCCAGCGAGGAATGAAGGTCTATTCCAAGGTTGACGCCTTTGCCAGTTGGCAGTTCGGCACGGTCCCTTACCTGCCCTTTCCGCATCAGTGGCATGACCGGTACGAGGCGCTGAAGAAGTACGGAGTGAACGGCACGCTCGAGAGCTGGAGCAGCGGCTACAGTCCAAGCTTCATAGCCGAGCTTCGGGCTTGGTCCTGCTGGAGCGGTGCACCTCCTTTTGAGGAGCTGCTCGGAGGAATCGCCGCCCGAGACTTCGGGTCTGGCGGGAAGGAGATGGTTTTGAAGGCGTGGGACCTCTTCAGCCACGCGATTCGTCTGGTGCCGGACACCGGCCCGAACATGGGAACCAACAACGCGGTGGGGAATCCACTGTTCTTTCAGGAACCTCCCGCCCGCACCACAACATTCAAATATTCCTGGACCGATCATGCCAAGTGGATGGGATACTTCGGGGGAGGAATCAATCCCTACTGGCCCTTCACTGTCTCGCGCATGGTCTTCTATCCTGATTTCAGCAACCAGACAAACAAGGCAGAACTCTACGCGCGGAGCGCGACGGGCGTGCAGGTCGGACAAGGAAATCCCCGTCCTGCCAGTCTTTCTCAAGTACCTGCGCCAGGCAGCGGACCAGATGGAGGAGGGGCTGAAGCTATACCGGGCCGCCGCCCTTGCCAGCCCGGAATCCAAACGCCAGAAGGCCGTCCGCGAAGTCGTGATTGCCGAACAGATTACAACGCATGATGCAAAGCGACCATGCGATCCTCGAATTCGAGGATTTGCGCCTGCGCCTGGCGAGGGAGCCGGACGCTCAGAAGGCGGGCGTCCTGCTCGGTCGGATGGACAGCATTGTGCGCGAGGAGACCGCGCGCACGGAGCTCGCACTGCTCGCCGCCGCGCGTGACTCACGCCTCGGTTTTCAATACGAGCAGGACTACGTCTACACACCCTATTCGCTGAGGGAAAAGCTGGGGGTCCTGCGCGAAACGGAAAAGCTGTTGACGAAACGACGCGAGAAATAAAGCGGCGCCCTTTGTCATGCGGCAGCTCGCTGCCGCTTTCTTCGGCAGAGGTGCGCCAGTTTGCTGGCACAAAGCTCAGTGGCGCATCTCTGCTTGAACTTCATCCCTTCCCAAGGACCTTGTTGATCTTTTCCTCCACCTGTTGTGCCTCAACCGCGCTCAACGCCCCGATTTCGAAATCGGCGCGCCATTGCGCGTGCGCAGCAAGTACCCTGACGTTTCCCTTGGCCTTCTCGGCGATGTAGCCCTCGGGCTCGGCTGTGGATGGCATGGCAAAGCCAAGGGCGTCCTGGTCGCCGGGACGAGCGATCCAACGCACAACCTTGTCTAGCTGGTCAGGCCGATGTGCCACGTAGTCGGCGGTGCCGTCCGGTAGGATGTGCAAGCTGTGTGCCCATCCGTCTTTGTCGGAGTCGTAGGTCAGAGTAAAGACGAGTTCCGGATCAAATGGTAGATCGGGCTTTAACACCGTGTGGCCGGCGGGGTTGCGTCCCATTTCTTTGACGAACTCGTGGTAACCGGGGGGACATTTGAGTTGTGCCGGAACACTCTGGCGCACCCGCACGCGCTCGGGGGTGCATGGGGCGGTACACACCAGCCGTCCGTAATCCACGGGACGGAAGTTGACATGTGCCAGATACATGTATTCCAGGTCGACGCTGCGCAGGTTGGTGATTTCCATCGCGGCTCTGAAAAGTGACGACCCTGCATAAAGCTTTACTAAGGGCTGAGCCACGTAGTTGCAGCCAAACGCAACGGTGTGTTGGTACTGCCCGCTCATACCCATGTACGTGCCGTTCTCGTCCTGGCCAAGGACGAGATGCGCCTGTGAATACTCGGCGTTAGGTAACTCACCGTGCAGCGGATGCCTGTCGTCTTTGCCGGGTACGCCCATGGCCGTGAAGCCACAGTGCAGAAAAAATCCGCCGTAGGTCTCCAGATAGGGACGATTCGGACGGGGCTCAGGAAACATCGACTTCATCGTAAGGGTGCGCCCGCGGAACTCGGCTAACCAGATCTGCTGGCCCTGGTAAGGCAACAGGACGAGTTCCCCGACTTCGTTCTTCAGGCGCAGTCCGCAAACGCCGGTTTCGAAACGAAAGACCGACGAGGACAATGGACCCGCTTCGATGAAAGGCTTTTCCTTTTCAGTGAAAAGGTGAGGCGACAAGTGAATGACTGTTTCAGACACGCTCTTGTTCATAGGAGTTTCATGCCGCGTTGCGGCGCCACGTTCGATGAAAATGCTTCGTCCTCGTCCTCGGTTCTTAGGGAAGGTACAAGCCGAGTACGACGACGAGCACGACGGCGAGGAGAATTTTCTCAGCAGCGTCGGTAGGAGAACATCCCGGCACCGTTTGACTGTCCGACAGCGCTCTGTTGGATCTTATTCCAAGGTCACCTCTCGCCCCTCTTGAGAGGAGCGCACTAGAGCCAGAGCAACCCTGAGTGCCGCCAGAGCCTCTTCGGCACGGATGATCTCAGAGGGCCTCCCTTGGCGGACACAATCAACGAAGTAGCCGATCTCTTCCTTCATGGCGCCGCGGACCTGGCCGTTGAACCAGGCGTCGTAGGAGGCGTTGATTGGCTCGTAGCCGCTTTCGCTCCATAGGGCGAGTTCGGACGGAACCAGGTGAAGGTCTGCGACGGCCCGTGTTCCAAATACCTGCAGTGCATCGTTTGTCACGATCAGAGATTCGTCCGGGATGAGCCAATGGCTTTCGATGCAAGCAACAGCGCCACTCGAGAACTCGAGAAAGCTCCAGTTCACGTCTGGATTTCCTCCACCTTGGATGTTCCGAGTGAAGGCGCGCACCTTTGAAACGGGTGCGCCAGCGTACCAGAGGCAGATATCGATATCATGAATTGAGTTGACGAGAATCCCATGGATGCGGTCGCCATAGACTTTGTAGAGTTTCTTTGGCCGGTTCCGCCGCGCATGCATCGATACGACTTTCCCCAAACGCCCCTCTGAGATCCAGCTCTTGACGGTTGCGTATTTGTTTTCGAAGCGCAGGATATGGCCGACCATGAGGGAGACGCCGGCACCGGCCGCCGCTGCGATCATTTGTTCCGCATCTTCAGTTGATGTGGCGATCGGCTTTTCCAGTATCACATGCTTCCGCTCCTTTACAGCCGCCAGGACTGGAGCCAGATGAGCCGATTCCTGCGTCACAACGCTGATGAGTTCGATGTCCTGGCGAGCGCAGAGCTCGCGGTAGTCAAGGTGCCGGCCTGTGACGCGATACTTCTCTCCGACTTCCTCAAGGCGTTCCGGTCTGGAATCGCTGATCGCGACGACCTGAACGTCAGGCAACGATTGATAAGTTGCGACGTGGACTTCCCCAAACGCTCCGACTCCGATGACTCCCACCCGTAGTTTGGACATGGTCGATTTCGCCTTATTGAGAAATCCCTTGCTGAGTCTGCAAGTCGCCTCCGGACGTCATGCCCGCGCACGCGGGCATCCAGCAGGTGTAGTCGTTCCCGAACTTCAAGAACTCCTGGATTCCCGCTTTCACGGGAATGACGGAAATACCATGTCGGTTATGGCAAGCGATTGGTATAGCCGAGCCCCGCGATCGCGGCAAGGAGCACGAGGATTCCCAGGGAGAGCTGCCGCTTTGACTGCCGCGGCGCAGCGTCCCACTCGCCGGTCAGCAGTCCTGAAACGTTTGCTACCAGCACCATCGATGACATCAACATGGCCCATCCCAGTGAAGGGCCGAGATGCCCGAGCGTGCGAGCGCCTGCCCCGTAGAGTGCGAAACCAGACATCCAAAGAATTCCCATCAAGGCTGCCAGAATCCAGTTGCGCCCAGCTCCACTTCGGGAAAAGTTTGATGACGAGCCGTTCTTGCGCAGGAGCCAGAAAGAGTAAGTGGCGTTACAGAGAAACAAAGGAAACGCGAGCAGCGTCCAGAGGGCATTCGGGGCTACGGTCGCCGACACTCCGAGTTGTTCGGCCCGCTGTGTGATTTCGGACCCGAAGGCAAAACCCAGGTTTCCACAGGATGAGAGAAGTCCGGAAGCAATCGCGATCCCAAGGCCTCTCCGGTAAGGTTTCGCCGCGCCGCTCTTCGTCTCCTTCCATCGACCTGAGAGGGAGCAGATGGCCACACCGGCGATCATCACGGCGAGCGAGACGGCCGTCATCGCGCCTTGAGCCAGCGAGAATCCTTGCGGCGGCTGAACCAGCAGCGGGACCAAAGTACCTGCCGTGGCTGCCACACCCAGGATAATGGCAAATCCCAGCGCCAGGCCGAGCGCCTCGACGCCGAGCCCGAAAGTGAGGGCGCCGAAGCCCCAGCCTGTACCGTAGATTGCGACGGACACCAGCGAGCCCATGCTTACTCGCGCATACACGTCGAAGAGACCGGGGATTGTTGCTAGGGCGAGAATCCAGGGGCAGATCAAATAGGCAGTGGAAGAAAAGATCAGCCAGTAGTTCTCCCAGACCCAACCGTTGATCCACTTCGTGGGAAGCATGAAGCTTCCTTGGCAGGCTCCAGCACCGAGAACCAGTGCAAGAGCGTAGAAGACCGAGTCAGTCATGCACTCTCCCTAGTTGCGCCAGAATGGCCATCCGGTCGGGCTAGGATCACCCACTTGCCTCGTCTTTCAAAGCGTGCTCCAGCAGATGGCGGCAATTGACAATTTTTTCCAGGAGGTCAGCCGGTCGGTAGTAATAGTTGTTTGATGCTTCAAAGGCGATCACCGAGTGGTGACGCGCAAACCCGTACTGCCTTTGCGCGAGTTCGATCTCATCTTTGGCGATCTCTCGCATGCGCGCCAGGTTTTGGGTCGTGCGCGGCCCGTCGCGCAGGATGTAGAACTCAACCTGATTGGCGGTGCTGCGGAAGTGGATATGGCAGGTTTCAGCGATCGCCAGGTCTTCGACCGCCCGCTCGCGATGCCGCTCAGGGACGAGCGGGACAGCGCGTCGAAAAGCCAGGAGCGCTTTCGCCCACAGGTCGGCCATCCGGCTGAACTCGCGCTGCACGACCGCAGGCGGATACTTTCCCGCCCATGATTTGTAGTCGTCTTGCGGGAACAGAATCATCGAATTGCGTACGCCTGTCGGAGTCGCGCGGAGCAGGTTGGCTGGTCCGTGCTGGGTCGGTATCGTGTAGATAGCAACGCTGTAGGGATACAGTTCAAAAGCTTCGCTGAAACCACGCCACGCCTCCAGTATCAGTGGCGCAGCTGCGGCTCCATAGCGACGGACAGCAACCTCTTTCAGGATCTCCTCGGCGCTCCGTGTGGGCGTGAAATAGAACTCCTTGGCTACGTCGAGGTTCGGTGATGGGTACCCGCCGAGAGTCCAGGAAGCCTGGATTCCGCCAATGCCGGCACGCAAGAGGTTTTCTGCGTGTCGCGCCACGAGGTTCGGAACTGGTATGTAGGGAACCGCCGATATCTCCCAGGTGTTGTTGAACTGGGTCTTGGCCATGGCGACCAGGCCCGCGTCTCGCGCGAGCTTCCAGTGCGCCGTCGCCCGCGGACCGGGCCCGACAACCGAGATCGAGTACTCGCCAATCTCTGTTCGGATGCCACCGCGCTCGATCGGAGTGCTCCATTCACTCACGCTCAACAGTTTCGTGCTCGGCGGAAGCTTGGGAATAAGGTTACGCGCCATTTCCGAAGGCCATCCCCAGTCCCATGTGATAACTTCGGCACTCTTGCTCGAGCGGCGGACGCCGGAGTGGATCGCCTCAAGCACCTCGCCCACAACCTCCCAATTTGTCCGTTTGGAACAGCGCGGACACGTCTCGGGCCGGAATTTGGAGTGGCAGTTGGTGAAGTTTTCAGACATCGTGATGGAGAAGACCCCGCCGAGCTCAGGAACTCGTGCGAAGACGTGGGCCAGGCTGTCGGAAATCCACTCACGCACGATCGGCGGCGTTGTGCATATGGCGTGAAACCCCTGAACCTTTGCTCCCCGGAGCTCTTGACGTTGCTCGAAGAATTCCGGAGCCTTCGCTCGGGGTTCATTGATGTACAGGTAGATCTTGAGCCCGGTGCGCTTGGCTCTCTGGACAAGACGATCGAGATTTGCGAGCCGCTCATCAGAACGGCGCCCGAACTCGGGGAACAGCTTCGACGGCGCCAAAGTGCTGAGGACCGCCTGCATCCAAAGGCCTCCGATTCCAGATCGGCCCAGCCGTTCGAGATACCCCTCGGGAAACGGATCGATGTCGGCCTCCAACAGCGGGTCGCCGTAGAGCGCAAAGAAGGAGTAGAGATACCGCGGCGTCAGAAGAGCTGTTCGCACAGTTCGGCCCTTGGGCAGGAAAGGTCCGCCGGCCGACTCCATCCTCTCTTGTAGCCAGTAGATACCCTGAAGCAGACCAGGGAGGTTCGTTCCCGTAAGGACGACACTGGTAGCGTCTACTTCCGCCGAAAATCCTTCCTTTTCTCCGGAGTCCAGAGTCAAGCGCACCGTCTTGCCCGATGCCTCATCCGCAGGCGCACGCATGGCAACACGGAGGTACTCGGCCAGCCGATCGGCGATCCTTCGATCGATACCTGGATCAGCCTGGACGCGCCATCCCGAGATATCTACTCTTCCGGGACCCGGAAGGGCTGCCGGGTCTCGCAGTGGTTCATAGCGCGTGCGGCTGAGCTTTTCAACAAAGGCGAAAGCGGGTTCAGCCTGGCCCGAATGTTCAGCGACACTTGGTTCGATGATGGTGCGGATCTCAGCGGCGCGACGCTTTTCGGCCGCCGTAGGATCTGAAAAGGCGACGGGCAAGCAGTCTGGCTTGGGCCCGAGCTTGTGATCGAGAAAATCGTCTTCCCGTAAGGTGAACTCGAAGCGATCAGGCGTCCATCCAAGAAGCGTGATGATTTGTTCGTTCGGGAGCAGGTGCCAGTTCTGCCGAATGACTGTGATGTAAATGCGCTGTAGCTGATCTGAAGAGAGTCGTGGCTTCTCCGGCAGCCCAAGTGAGCGGCCAATCTCGTCGAGCTTTGCCGGAGTGGTTCGGGCGACCAGTGCCAGTCTGTCCAAATTCGCCAGTTCCCAGTTGCGCCAGACCAATTGATAGAGGCGGTTTGGAAAGTGGGGCTCCTCGATGGGTGGCCGTGCGGCAGAGCGTAGATTGGGGATCGTAAGCCCGGCCGCCGCGGTCGCCAAACCAGCCAAGAAGGTTCTACGTTTCATAGGTCAGCCTCCGAAGAGCTTGAGCATGCGATCCCTCGAGTTGTCGATATGTGAAGCCATTGTTCTACGAGCTTCGTCGGGATTGTGGGCCTTCAGCGTTTCGAGGATGTGGTGGTGCGGAATCCAGCCAGGATCCTTCTGCGTTCCAAGAATGTCGAGGCGGTGGACATGCTCGAGGAGCAGTTTGAGCTGGTCGACGATACGCTGGTTTGCTGCCGCTGCGGCCACTGCAAGGTGGAAGATCTCATTCACCTCCACCAGCTCTCGCAGCATCGGGTTCGGTTCTCTCTCGACTTCGATCATCGTGGCAAGATTTGCGACTTGCTCGTCCGTGGCAGTCTCGGCGACTTTCCCCGCGGTGAAGCACTCGAGCACCTTCCGGTACTCATATAGCTCAACGATCTCTCGCACTGAAATCGTTGGAACCATGTAGCCCTTGTACCGGATCTGGGAGATCCAGCCCTCGTGGCCCAAGCGAGTGCAGGCCTCGCGCACCGGTGTGCGACTTGTTTCGCACTGTCGCGCCAAATCGACCTCCACCAAGAAGTCCCCGGGGGCGAACTCGCACTGCATGATCGCTGCCTTAATGAGGCTGTATACGCGATCGACCTCACTCTCTTTCGCTACCCTTGGCTTCAGCATGACGGGCATCGGTCTACCTCTAGTCCCTAGTCTAGAAAAGAGTTCATAACTGCCGTCTATAGGCTTAGATCTGGTCCTTGTCGTAGTCTTTGGCAAAGGAGAGGGGGTTCTTTTCACTTGACTTTTTTTCAGAGCGACAAATAGTATCCTAATTGTATCCAAATTGTCGACGAGTTTCTGATTCCTGCCGAGGGTCGTGCCGAGACGTACTCAAAATCATTCCAATTTGCCCACAGAATCATGATCAGGAGGTTCTAAACAATGAAATGTGCAATCCACTTTCTATTGACCTTCTCCTGTGCGATCGCCCTTTGTGCGACCGCTTCGGCTCAAGTGCAGACGACATCGGCGATCACTGGCACGGTAACGGACAGTTCTGGCGCTGTGATGCCGGGCGTTAAGGTTACAGTCCGAAATGAAGAGACCGGCGCCGTGCGTGAAACGATTACCAATGATGCTGGTCACTATTCGGTTCAGGCATTGAGACCGGGGAAGTATTCAGTCACAGCTGCCCTGCCGGGATTCAAAACAGCTGTGGTCAAAGATCGCGAGGTACAGGTTTCGATACCTGCTGCTGTCAACTTCGTGCTCGAGCTTGGAGATGTGACACAAGAGATTACCGTGTCTGCCGAGGGTCAGGAACTGATCAATACAACCACAGGGACTTTGGCGACGACGATCAGCGAGAATCTGGTGCAAAATCTTCCAAATCAGACAAGGAATTTCTTTGACCTTGTGGCCCTCTCCCCGAACACGTCGGGGCAGTACTTTGGCAATGGAGGTCTGTCGTTCGGATCCCATTCGATGCGCCGAGTGAATGCAGCCGGCAGTCTTGAGTCATCCGGCGTGTTCGCCGCAGGGAGCACCGACTCGGCGACCAACGTCTCGATCGATGGGGCCAATGTCCAGATGGCGTTGTATAACATGCCCGTCAACATCCAGTCGGCGTCGACGATCAAGGAATTGCGCATCGAGACGGCCAGCGCCAATGCTGAGTTCGGCTATGGTTCCAACGCGATCAATGTCATCACCAAGAGTGGCACAAATAGCTATCATGGTGAGGCTTTCTGGCAACACCGCAACGACAATCTCGACGCGAAGAATTTCTTTACGAACCTTGCCGGGACCGCCCTTCCGGAGTACAAACGGAACAAGTTCGGTGCCACACTCGGCGGTCCGATTCTTAAGGACAAGTTTCATTACTTCGGGAACTATGAGGGGTCACGGCTGCGGCAAAACGTTCAGGGAAACGCTATTGTGCCCACGGCACAGATGCGCTCAGGGGATTTGTCAGCCTATCGGCCATTACTGCCAGGTCAAGTCCTGGGGCCAACACCAGTCATCTACAATCCCCTCGACTTCGACCCTGCTACTGGCTTGAGGCGGCCATTTCCGGGCAACCGGATCCCCGACCTCTCTGCTTGATCCGTCAATGCAAAAGCTTCTCAGTTACACCCAGTTGCCGAACACGTTGATCGACGGCGTTCCGCAGTACTCGGGTCTGTCGAATTCGATCATCGACGAGAATCAGTGGGGCATCCGCCTGGACTGGGAGAAGAGTGCGAACACGACTATCTACGGCCGTTACACCTGGGGCGAACGCGACGCCTTTAATGGCGGACTGGTCTCGGAGTTGCAGGGCGAAAAGACACCCTCCTCGACTCACAGCACTGTGATCCACTGGAACCAGGTGCTTAGTCCCACGATGATTAACGACTTCTCCGTTTCTTACTCTCGCGTTAAGTGGGGGATTGGACGGCCCTTGGATGTGCCGGATGTTTCCAAAGAGATGGGATGGGTCAATACTTCGGACCTCAACGGTGGACCCGGATTGACAGTTCCCGATTTAGTGGTTGGCGCCTCAGGCCTCTTTGTGTGGGATCCTACGCAGAACACCTATGCGCTGAAAGATGACTTCAGTTTGAACAAAGGCAAGCACAGCATTAAAGTCGGGTTTAACCTCAACGAGCGACGCCTGTACTTTCTCAACCAGTCGTTCGACAAGGGCCGTTTGACTTTTGACAACATCTTTACACGCGCCTGCCCGCTCGGAAACACGGTCTGCGAGCAAGCGCGAGTTGCCGCCAACATCCCGCAAGGGGGGCTTGGATTTGCCGACTATCTGCTCGGTGCGGCGACGGGCGCTTTCCTGGAACTCCGCGGTGTCGTCTGGCACGGTCACCAGCGCTATTGGGGCGGCTACGTTCAGGACACGTGGCAGATACACCCGCGTCTGACTCTGAACTTCGGGCTGCGGTATGAGCAATGGCCGGCCTGGCTCCTACCGCGCAATAATACCGTGCGTTACAGCTTCGAGGGCAACGGCGGGCTGGAATATGCTCTTCAAAATCCGCTCGACGTTTTCAATCCAGCCACAGACTACGGGCGCAATGCTCCGCTCAATCCCAACATGCCTCGTCAGGGCTACGAGGCTGACAAGCTCAACTTTGGCCCGCGCGTTGGGATTGCCTTCAGGCTGACGGAGAACACTTCCCTCCGCGCCGCAGGGGGCATTTTCTATGCAGGCAATGTGAACACCAATCAGTTTTCCGACGCGATGACGGGCGGAGCCCCATTTATCATTCGCTCGACTCAAGTGATCGCTGGTTCGGAGCAACTGCCTCCATTCTACACAAACGGGCTGTTTCCGGCTCCTGCGGCCGGTGGCATCCCCGGCCCGAACGAGAATCCTCCGGCTGCACCTCGAGCTTTAGGGGAAAAGGAATATCCTACTCCCACGGTCTATCAGTGGTCTGCTAGCCTTGAGCATCGTTTGAGCTCTTACTGGTCTGCGAGCATCGACTACTTGGGCTCGCACACTATCCACAACCAGCAATTCGTCGACCTGAATGCGCCGGCCCTACCTCAGGGAAACTTGGCGAATGTCTCACTGCAGGACCGCCGTCGCTTCCCCGCGTGGGGTCAGTGGCTGACTTGGGTGAATTGGGGCTATTCCAACTACAATTCGTCAACATTCTCGGTGCGGAACCGAGAGTGGCGTGGACTCACACTGCTTTCGAGCTTCATGTGGGCAAAGAACCTGAGCTCCAGCATCAGTCCAATTGCCAACGATAGGAACAATTTCGACTACCGCCAGTGGGATCTCTGGCGAGGCAAAGCAGCTCTAACGCCCGATCGCCGTTTCGTCACTGCTTTCTCGTATCGGCTTCCCTTCGGCAAGGGCCAGAAGTACGATATGAGCGGCGTGTGGGATGCGGTGCTCGGTGGCTGGATCCTTAGTGGAATCACGGAGTTCTCAACCGGAGTTCCGCAAACGATTATGGATTTGGACAACAGTGGAACGGGAAACGGGAACCAGCACGCCAATAGACTCGACGGCTGTGACGTCAATAACGCCCCCCGTGACCGCTTCCAATGGTTCAATACCGGCTGCTTCGTGGCGCCGGCCTTCGGTACTTGGGGAAATGGCGGTCAGGGGATCGTCAACGATCCGGGGATCAACAACTGGAACTCCACCTTCGCGAAGACGTTCCGGATTCGAGAGGGTCATAGCCTAGAGTTCAGATTTGAAACCTATAACACTTTCAACCACACTCAGTGGCTCGGCGCCAACTACACTAGGAGCAATGCCAACTTCGGGCGAATAACCGGGGCGAGACCGGCCCGTCAAGTCCAGGCGGCCTTGTTCTATCGTTTTTAATCGCCTCCAAATTGGTAGCGATTTCTCTGCCGATTCCCTTGGAAAATGGCTTGTGAATCTCAGGTCCGGAGTGTGCGAAATGAACGATTCGCAACCCGAATTAACCAGGCGAGCGACTAACGCTGCCGAGCCGTGATATGTGAAGGATCTACCTTAAGAAGAGCAACGCCAGAGTTCGGCGTTCTTCACTTTAAGGAATTTTCCGATGCAGGTGAGGAACTCAAAACGCGCTCCTCCTCTCCCCGCAGCTTGCCGACAGGTCGTCTGGCCCGCATTTTTCAGCAGGGCGGTGAACTCGACGGGGGCATCGCTCGCATTCATAAACGATGAGAGGATCGATTGCGCGACATCGCCGAATTCCGGGACACCTTCGAACTGCGATCGTCCACTTTGGCGTGGGTCAAAGACTGGCACTCGCAGGTTTACTGAGGCCACGCGATGCGACGCCGTGAGCTACTGAAGAAGGGTGCCTATGCAGCCACGCTGGTTGCGTTGCCGATCTCGTCGAGTCCATCGTCGGTTCAGCCACTACCCAATGAGACTCTATTCAGGCAAGCCCCGGATACCTACTGGTTGAGGATCCGCCAAGAACAGTTTCTTCTACCGGATTGGCGGGTTTTCCTAAACACGGGTGGACTGGGCGTTGCGCCTAGGCCGGTACTCGATTCTATTGCCCATCACCTCAACCTGGCGGCCACCCTGGTCGGTGATGATCTGCTGTATTGGGGCGGGCCCGCGCATGACGATATTCGTCTGGAGTTGGCCACGTTCTTCGGCTGTCGTCTCCAGGAACTTGCCTTGACGCACAATACGACCGAAGGCATGAACATCGTTGCCAATGGGCTCGATCTCAAGATTGGTGACGAGGTTCTGATGACGGACCAAGAGCACCCTGGCGGTTCGTCTTGTTGGTTCCAGAAGCAAGGTCGTTTCGGAGTTACCGTGCGTCAGGTGAAGATCCCGCTTCCATCTCAGAGCTCGGACGACATTGCGGATCGGGTAGTTTCGGCGATTGGGCCTCGAACCCGCGTGCTCAGTTTCAGCGGGATCACTTCACCGACCGGGCTCGTTCTCCCAGTCCGATCGATTTGCGACGCAGCACGGGCCAAGGGAGTGATCACTCTGGTTGATGCTGCTCACATGCCGGGTCAGGTTGCGCTCAACTTTCATGATCTCGGCTGCGATTTTCTCGCTTGTAGTCCGCATAAGTGGATGTTGACCACGTCGGGTTGCGGGCTCTTCTATGGCCGAGAAGAGATGCTGGAGCGTCTGTGGGTGAATGTCGCGGCTGGAGGCTGGGATCAGAAAACCGCCAAAGCAGGTCGATTTCAGCTTGTTGGGACCAACAACCTGGCCATTATTCAAGGGATGATATCCGCCTTACGCTTTCTGCAAGAATTGACTCCCGAAAGCGTGTACAGCCGAATACACCAACTGGCTCGGGAAGTGTTCGAACGAGGTCGAAAAGTAACAACTCTGGAAGTCTTGACCCCTGACGATGATCGGATGTTTGCTGGAATGGTAACTTTCAGGATCAAGAGCCAAAGCGCAGCACGCTTCTGGAACCTGTGTAAACAGAGACGCATCTGGCTACTTCCGGGCCAAGCCACGCCAGGAGATCGAATCCGGGTTTCAACTCACATCCACACACGAAAAAGCGATCTTGACCTTCTGTTCCAAACAATCCAGCAAGGTCTGACGTAGGAATCTTCTTAGCGCGTTCAAAAAAGGGTTACCGGATGCCCATACGAGAAGATAACGGCCGATCGCGAACGAGCAGGCAATTCTGCGGCGGAGTGGAAATCGAGCAAGTCGAAAGTGAACATGGGTTCAGTCTCCTATCTCCTCATCCACCTCGAAAAGGGTTTGGAATGATATCCTCGGTCGGTAAGCCTATCAATCTCTCCTACCGTCTCTTTTTTCTCGGCCTTTTTCTTAGCGTGCCTTCGCTCAGTCTCAGGGCGCAATCTGCGGACGGGACCGATTTCTTTGAGACGAAGATTCGGCCTTTGCTATCGGCACACTGCTGGTCTTGCCACGGCACCCAGGTACAAATGGCGGCGTTGAATCTCTCGACGGAGGCAGGTCTTCTGAAAGGAAGCGACAAAGGACCGGCTGTTGTAAAGGGTGATCCGGAAAACAGCCGACTGATTCAGGCCGTGCGCTATCTGAGAGACATCAAGATGCCACCCACGGGAAAGCTCACTGCGCGGCAGATCTCCGATCTGACGGAGTGGGTGCAACTGGGAGCACCCTGGCCGAACGCGCAGACACTAGGCAGCGCTGGCAAGGATAAGAACGAGAAGTGGAGTCCATCAGATTCTGATTTCTGGTCATTCCAACCGGTCAGAACTCAAGCTCCGCTTGTCGTGACGGCGAAAGCCTCGGCAAAATCTCCCATTGACAATTTCGTTCTCGCGAAACTCCAGAAGGAAGGCCTGACTGCCGCGAGTCCTGCCGGCAAGCTAACATTACTGCGGCGAGCGACATTTGATCTGACTGGGTTGCCTCCGAACGAAGCGGAGATCCAGGAATTCCTGGCGGACAATTCGCCTAAGGCCTTCGAGAAGGTCGTGGAGCGGCTACTGGCCTCTCCCCGCTACGGTGAGCGGTGGGGCCGTCATTGGCTCGACGTGGCCCGCTATGGTGACTCGACAGGAGGGGACGAAGATTTTCGCAATCCCTATGCCTGGCGCTATCGCGACTACGTCATCCAGGCCTTCAACACGGATCTCCCGTATGATCAATTCATCACAGAGCAGATCGCGGGAGATCTGCTGCCTGCGGAAAAACCCGGCGAAGTCAATGTACGTGGCATTGTGGCAACGGGCTTTCTCGCACTAGGGCCAAAGTTGCTTTCGGAAGCGGACAAGCCCAAGGTTCTGTATGACATCATCGACGAGCAGATCGATGTTACCAGTCGAGCGTTGATGGGACTCACTGTTGCTTGCGCCCGCTGCCACGATCACAAATTTGACCCGATCCCGACTGAAGACTACTACTCCCTGGCCTCCATCTTTGCCAGCACGAAACAGCTGAGCAAGCTCGAAGGCATTACTTCCAAGATATACCTTGCTCCCTTGGTCCCGAAGGATATCGCGGATCGGTATGAGGAATATCAAAAGAAGATCACGGAAAAGAAAGAGGCAATCGCCGAAATCGTCGAGGCAGAAGCCGATCGATACGCCGCGCGTCTGAGGCCCCGTTTGGCCGACTACATGGTGGCCGCCCGCAGGGTGTATGACTCCAAGGATTCAGCCCAGGAAATCGCATCGACGGATCGATTAGAGGTAAGAGTCCTGGAAAAGTGGGTCGAGTATTTGAAACCCAGCGAGGAAGTACGCCCGCATTTGGAGCGCTGGTATCAAGCAGCCACAGCGGACCAGGCAAGGATCGCTCAGGATTACCAGCGAGAATTCGAGTTGACGGCCAAAGAGTGGGACGAGACACGAGCTGATTGGAAGAGCAAGGTCGCTGCCGCCCTGAAAGAGGGAACGGCTCCTCCCGAAAAGCCAAAGTTCAAAGCAGGCAAGAACCGATTCTTCTCCGAGGTGGTGCTCGCCAAAGGTCCCTTCGCACTTCCGGAGAAGGAGCAAGAGCAGGAGCCTCTTTTCTCTGAGCAATCGAACGAGCGGCTAGGCATACTGCGCCGGGAAATGGAAGAACTCAAGAAGGCCGCTCCGCCGGAACCTCCGATGGCCTGCGCAGTCGCTGAAGGGGAGATTACGCAACAACGAGTCTTCGTCCGAGGCAGTTACCAGAACCCGGCGCACGAGGTTCCCAAGCGATTTCCGCGTGTTCTGTCAAAAGATCCTCAACCGCCTATCACTCAAGGCAGCGGCCGTCTGGAGTTGGCGCGTTGGCTGACCAGTCCGAACCATCCTCTGACAGCGCGGGTGATGGTCAACCGCATCTGGCAATGGCATTTTGGTGAAGGATTGGTTCGCACGCCGAGTAACTTCGGAAAGCTGGGTGAAGCGCCAACGCATCCCGAGTTGTTGGACTACTTGGCCCAGCAGTTTATTGCCAGTGGATGGTCGATCAAAGCCATGCATCGGCTCATCATGATGTCCAGCACTTATCAAATGAGTTCGGCTGCGACGCCACAGCAGATCCAGACGGATCCCGCCAATCGCTTCTGGTCCCACTTCGCTGAACGTCGGCTGGATGTGGAAGAGATTCGGGACGCTCTCCTCAGCGTTGCGGGCTCGCTCGACCTGACCCTGGGAGGCAGCCTGCTGGAGGGTACTGGCATCGTCCACGACAGGGAGAACGACCCTGTCGCGCGCGTCAGCTTCGATCCGGCGAAGAGCCGGCGACGGACGGTTTACTTGCCTCTTCGGCGCTCCAATCTGCCGAGTCTTCTGACACTGTTCGACTTCGGGGATGCGGTCAGCACCGGCGAAAGTCGCACGCGCACTAATGTCGCTCCGCAAGCTCTATTCATGCTGAACAGTAGATTCGTGGCGGAGCGAGCCTCAGACTTTGCGAAACTGTTGTTGGCCGACAAAAGCGCGGATGACAGGAGACGCATCGAACGTGCCATTGGGATCATGCTGACCCGAAAGCCACTGAATGAAGAAATCGATGCGGCTCTGACTTACATTGACGGCATGGAAAAGAGACGTGCGGGCGAGGAAGCCAGGCTGAACGCCTGGCAGAGCTATTGCCGCATATTGATGAGCTCGAACGAATTTGTTTACATCGATTGAGAGCCTTATGAAACACAACCTCACTCCAACGATTTCACGCCGCGATCTCCTGCGTCAGTCAGCCTGCGGATTTGGGTTCTTGGGCTTGGCGGCGTTGCTGGCGGAAGAATCCAGCCTGTGTGCCGAACCCAAATCAATGGATCCTCTTTCTCCAAAGCCGCCGCACTTTGCTCCCAAGGCCAAGCGTGTCATTTTCCTCTTCATGCAGGGCGGGCCATCCAGCATCGATACGTTTGACCCAAAGCCCCATTTGACGCGTGACGATGGCAAACCCCTTCCCTTCAAACGTCCCTTGACCTTTGCCGAAGGCGATGTAGGAAATCTCATGAAATCGCCGTGGACTTTCAGGCACTATGGCCAGAGTGGCATTGAAGTCAGCGACTTGTTTCCCACGGTGGGTTCCTGCGTTGATGACATGTGCGTGATCCGATCGCTGGTGGGAGACAGTGTCGCCCATGGCGGCGCTGTCCTTCAGTTGCACACTGGTTCTAACACTTTTCCTCGTCCGAGTATGGGCTCCTGGATCACGTATGGTCTGGGCACCGAGAATCAAAGTCTGCCCGGCTTTGTGACCATCCGACCTGGGCTGGCCCACGGTGGCGCCAAGAACTACAGTTCCAGCTTCTTGCCAGCCGCCTATCAGGGCACTCCCATTGGGAATGCCGGCATCAGAGTCGAGGATTTGCAGGCTGAGCCCATTGAATATCTCAAGAACCAAGGGCTGAGCTCAGAACAGCAGCGTTATGAATTGGAAATGTTGCAGAAGATCAATCGCCAACACGCTCAGGGCCGCGCCTACAATCCTGACCTCGAGGCCCGCATCCAGGCCTTCGAGCTTGCATTCCGCATGCAGACCGAGGCCCCCGAAGTGTTGAGCATTGACAAAGAGTCCGAAGCAACCAAGAAGCTTTATGGCATTGATCGTCCAGAGACTCGCGATTTCGGCTGGCAGTGCTTGTTGACCCGGAGACTGGCTGAGCGCGGCGTTCGCTTCATTCAATGCACCCACAGTACCGGTGCTTCGATGTGGGACCAGCATAGCGAATTGGTTCGCGGCCACACACGGAATGCTCAGCAGGTCGATGTGCCCATTGCGGGCCTGCTCAAGGATCTTAAGGCTAGAGGCCTTCTGAAGGATACTTTGGTTCTATGGGGTGCCGAGTTTGGCCGCACGCCGGTTGCTCAAGCGGGAGACGGACGCGATCACAATCCGTACGGCTTCTCCATGTGGATGGCGGGCGGAGGCGTGAGAGGTGGGATGACTTACGGGGCCACCGATGAGTTTGGCTACTATGCGGTTGAGGACCGGATGCACATCCACGACCTGCACGCGACGATTCTGCATTTGATGGGACTCGATCACCAAAAGCTCACTTACTTCTACGGCGGGCTTAATTTCCGGCTGACTGACGTTGCGGGTAATGTCGCGGACAAGATCATTGCGTAGCCGTCGGGTCACGATGGCTGGAAGCCGCTGGTTGAGGAAGTAGTGACCGCAATTGCGGCGACGTATTCTGATCGTATCAAGCACGCAGTTCGAATGTGTCATGGGCATGACCTCGGGGTCGGTTCACTGTGACATATGTCACCGTTGTTAGCCAGACTCTTAAGATGAAATGCCGCTCAGCAGTCATCGCACTTCAGGTGGCCGCGGTCTTGACTGGTTGTGCTCGGCCAGTCCGAACGGGAGCATTGATCGATCGATACACGAGAGCACAGTGCGTTCCGGTGCGATTTGGTGTAGGGATTCAGCCACCGAGCCGCGCATGGGATCACACAATCAGCATTCGCGACGGCATCTCCGTTCACGTCTCGGGTGCACAGGTGCCCGGTGGCCGGATTAATGTGAGATATATGCCCGGCGGCCAAAACGACGTTGCTGCCGCCGTCGTTGCCGAAATGCTTCAACGCTTCGCGGCACGTGACAATCGTGCCCCACAGATTGGTGTCCAGCATCTTGTGGAGTTGCTCGTCGGTCGTCTGCTCGAGCGAGGCAAAGGCGAACACGCTCGCATTGTTGACGAGGATGTCGAGCGGTCCGAACGTCGCGACTGCTTCGGCAAACAGATGCTCCACCTCGGCGACAACGGAGACATTCGCTTGAACCGCGAACGCGCTGCCGCCTGCGGCCTTGATATCGGCGACGACGCGCTCTGCGCCGGTTCGGTCACTCGCGAAGTTCACCACGACGGAGACACCGGCGGCTGCCATCGCCTTCGCGATGCCGGCTCCAATGCCCTTGCCCGCGCCGGTGACGAGCGCAACCTTGCCAGTCAGGGAACGGGTCATCAGCGTGTCCTCTAGAACCCGATTCGCAGTTCGGTGATCTTTCCCTCTGCGACCTTGAACTCATGGTTCATCACAAGAGGATCGGGTAATCCTGTTCGGTCGAACGTTCCGTCAATCTTGACTCTGACGATGGTTCGTCCCGGCCGCTCTGTGACGTCCAGGACGTCGAAGTGCACGTGAGCCCCGAAGATGTCGGCGGCGGCCCAATCCGTGATCGCGTCGAGACCGGACAGTTCGCGCTTCACATCGACCACCACCGCATCGTCTGCGATGCTCGCCCGAAACTCCTCCTTGGCGCCGGTGTTGACCGCCCTCAGGTAACTGGCGATCGGCCCGGGTAGGTTCAATTCCTTCGTGAATTGCTCGATTTGAGGCATCGCTCAGCACCCTTTCTGGCTCCACTGTGACAAAGGTTGACAGATGCGTCCAATATATTGTTCTTATCGGACTAATCGCGATAAAGTATCGGAGTGGAACTGCGTCATCTTCGATATTTCGTGGCGGTTGGAGAAGAAGAACACTTCGGCCGCGCCGCACAACGCCTGCGAGTGGCTCAACCAGCGCTCTCGCGACAGATTCAGGATCTCGAACGCGAGATCGGTTTCAAGTTGTTCGATCGCCTCAGTCGCGGCGTGAAGATCAGTTCAGCGGGCAGGTTGTTTCTCGAGGATACGCGTCGAATTCTTCAACAGGTGAACGAGGCGACGGAACGCGCGCAACGTGTGGCGCGCGGCCAATCAGGAACGCTGCGGGTCGGATTCACCGAGAATGCCTCATGGCGGGGCGTGGTACCCGACTCGCTCCACCTCTTCCGAGAGCGCTACCCCGACGCAGAACTGCAGCTGAATCCGCTGCCGAGTCTGCAACAGCTTGAGGCCGTTCGAGCTGGCCGACTGGATGCCGGGTTTATGTTCAACCCGCCGAAACCAGATCGGGAGCTGGATCAATTGCCGGTCGCCTTGAACAGCCTCGCCTTGGCGGCTCCTGCCGCGCACCCGCTCAGTAAGTTCAAGAACCTCCGGCTGCGCGACATGACGGACGCGCGTTTCATCTGGTTTCCGAGGTGCGAGAGCGCGGCATTCTACGACCGCTTGATGTACGAATGTTTCCGTGGCGGCCTGAAGTCGCCTCGGATCGTTCAGGAAGCGTCGAACGAAGCGACGATATTGACCCTCGTCGCTCAAGGCATGGGCGTAGGTTTCGTCCTAGAAACCGCCCGCTGGCGATGTCCGGACGGCGTGGCGATATTGAAAGTCGCCGACCTCAAGCTGTCATTGCCACTGGCGCTCGTCTGGAGATGGGACAACCTGTCCCCGCTGCTCTCCAGATTTGTGACCGACGTGGGGAGTTTGGTGAAGCGGAGACTGACTACGCGGCACAATGGCCAGTTGCGGAATCGTCTCTAGCAGCACGTTAGCTATGCGCGGATTCAAATTGAGCCAGACGAGACGGTTCAGAACGAGCCACCCTCAAGCGGCATTCTGGACGAACCAAGTTCTAAAATTTCCCTGACACCCAGCCGAACGGCGATTGGTATCGAATGACGCCGCACTGTTTACCAAACCACCTGGACGGATTAATGGCAAGTCGTAGAAGTGCTGTTCGGCCCAGGTCACGATTGTGGGCGGTTGACGGCCAAACCGGTAGTTGGCTTCCCCGAGGCGACTGCCGCGATTCTTTCTCGATCCGAATTCGCCAGGACTCAGAAATGGAACGTGGCCTAGCTCTCATTCTCCGAGGCAGGAGTCATTAGTCCAAAGAGCGTGCTGAATTTGCCGCCATTGAGACGGATCAAGGTATGAAGGTTTCCAGGCTGTTCACTTATCAGTTTCGATGACCATATCAAACACCGGACATCATCGCTCGGCGCTATGTGAATCCCTGGAAGTTAACACTTGGGTTGTTCACGTCTATCAAGCTGAATCTGCAGCCATTCTGCTGACACTCACTCTTTGCCGACCGGCGGCCTCTCTCTTACATCAGAAGAACGGCACATCCTTCTCGAGAATCATGGTAAGAGCCATCATAGTTTCATGTCGACCGACCCCAGGGATGGAGCCAATCCTATTGAGAAGCTGTTGAAGTTCGTCATTGCTTCTGGCTCTAAGCTTGATCAAGAAGTCGTACTTGCCTGTGACCGTATGCGCTTCTTCAATCTCCTCGATCTGCTTGAGTCTCTCGACGAGTCTAGGAAGCTGCTTGTTTTGAGACGTGATGAGTCCTACAAATGCAGTGATCGGACGACCCAGCTTTTCGGCACTCATCCGAGTGTAGAAACCCGTTAGGATTCCCTTCTCCTTTAGCTTGCTGATCCGTTCATGCACAGTCGCATTTGCTACGTTCAGTTCGCGTGCGATTTCAAGGTAGGATTTTCGCGCGTCTTGGCTCAATCGCTGCAGAATCTCTACATCTAATCCGTCCATATTCTGAGCGATTCCCTTCTTGGTTTCTCTGGAGGTTTTTCTCTTCGACACTTTGGCTCCTCGACTCGCGGTGACCAGCCTGGGGGGCCCTCACTTAGTTAGTGGCCTAAGGGCTAGTCCTTCCGGATAGAAATCAGGTGGGCGTGCACATAGCGGACTCCGAATGCTTGTACCTGTCCCGAGAATGGTTCTGGCAGCCTGATGCGACATATTGTCTTAATCTAACCCATAATTAAATCATTTTATCGCCAGAACTAGTTACTATGCGATAAATTGTTGACTCGTTAAAATGACTTCGATAGCCTCCGGAGCTAGGGAACGTGAGGATCTTTGCATAGAGGGATCGAATCTTGAGAAGTCCTCACACTATGGTTGATCGTGATTGCGGGAACAAGTTGGGCAAGCATGCAAGCCTAGGACTCTTTTCATTTTCAGGGCCAAGCGTTTGATCCATCGGGGAAGACGGCTCCACTAGGAACGATCAATGCCCTACCGATTGCTCAAGTACGCCCTCAATAAGGAATATCCGGACGGGAGGATGTTTCGCGTTCCTCAGCGTCTGAAGAATCACTACGAGGTCGTGATCATAGGCGGCGGTGGGCATGGCTTGGCGGCGGCCTACTACCTGGCCAGAGATCACGGCGTTACTGATGTGGCTGTCTTGGAGCAGAGCTACCTGGGCAGTGGAGGAACGGGGCGCAACACCGCTATTGTGCGGTCAAACTACCTGACTCCAGAGGGAGTGCGGTTCTACGATGAGAGTGTCCGGCTGTTTCAGGATCTTTCCGCCGACCTGGATCTCAATCTGTTCTACTCCGAGCGGGGGCACTTTACGCTTGGCTCATACAGATGCCACGCTCCGCACGATGCGGTGGCGCGCTGAGGTCAACAAGCATCTCGGAGTGAACAGCGAGTTGGTAGGACCTGCTCGAGATTGCAGAGATTTGTCCAGAACTCGACCTCAGCTGTGGAGGACACTTCCCCGATCGTTGGGGCGCTCTACCACCCGCCAGGCGCGATCGCGCGGCATGATGCGGTGGCCTGGGGCTATGGCCGGGCAGCCGACCAGCGCGGCGTGGAGATCCACCAGCAGACGGCGGTGACGGGGATTCGCGCCAAGAACGGGGAAGTGCTTGGGGTTGAGACCAACCGGGGGTTTGTTGAAACGCGCAAGGTGCTGTCGGCGGTGGCGGGCTACACTCCGAGGATCACCCAGATGGTTGGCCTGCGAACGCCGCTGGTCGTGCATCCGTTGCAAGCTTGCGTGACCGAGCCACTCAAACCGTGGCTCAACGCCATCATTGTTTCGGCAAGCCTGCACCTGTATGTCAGCCAGTCGTCGCGAGGCGAACTCGTGATGGGGGCGGCGCTCGATCCTTACGAACTTCACTCCACGCGCTCGACACTCGATTTTGTGGAAGGTCTGGCAGGACATCTGCTGGAGCTTTTTCCCTTTCTCTCAGATGTGAAAGTGTTGCGTCAATGGGCTGGGCTTTCAGACATGACGCCGGATTTCTCTCCCATCATGGGCAAGACGGCTGTGAAGGGCTTCTACATCGATGCCGGCTGGGGCACGTGGGGATTCAAGGCGACCCCCGTTTCAGGCAAAACGATGGCTCACACTGTTGGCCAAGGATGAAGAACACGAACTGATCCGGCCCTTCACCCTGTCACGCTTTGCCGACTACGAGCTGGTTGGCGAAAAGGGAGCGGCTTCGGTGGGGCATTGAAGCAGTGGTGAGTGGCCAGTGCGAGCAGGCAGCAGCGCGGTGACGGGTCAAGAGTGCCAAGCACCACTACAGGGATATAGAGAAAGGCTGATGCTCCAGAACCGAGATTGCTATTGATCTTGTTTTTCTCTCGCCACTTATCGGTCGCCACTAGCCACTAGCTTATGAAACTGATGCGTTGTCCAGTGAACGGACTCAGGCCGGTCCAAGAGTTTGCTTATGGGGGCACAACTCGTTCCTCACCCGATCCTGGTGGAAGCAGCGACCGTGAATGGGCCGACTACGTCTTTTGCCGATCCGGTGAACCGGGGTTGAAGAAAGAATGGTGGTATCACATCGCCAGTGGGACCTGGTTTATTGCGGAAAGAGACACGCTGACAGATGAGATTGTTCAGACCTATCTGTTCGATGGTCAAGAATGAGCCACCCATGACCGATCGGCTTCCTCCACAACCTGGTGAATGGATAGACCGAAGTCAAGCTATCAAATTTGAGTTCGAAGGACGGCAGTTCTCCGGATTTGCCGGCGACACGATCAGCACGGCTCTGCACGCTCATGGAATTCGCGTGCTGGGACGCAGCTTCAAGTACCACCGGCCACGGGGTATCTGGAGCCTATCGAACCTGGATTGTAATGGAATGGTAGAAGCTCAGCAGGAGACCAATATTCGCGCTGATCTTCAACCGATTGAGCAGGGGCTCACTGTTAAGGCGGTGAACACCTTCGGTGGATTGGACCACGACCTGGCTGCAGGCATGAACCTGCTGTCTCCTTTTCTTCCGGTTGGGTTCTACTACAAAGCATTCCACACTCCGCGTCGTCTCTTCCCGTTCTACGAGCAGCGGATGCGAGAGATGGCTGGGTTGGGAAGCGTGAATCCGAAAAGGCCGCTCCAGCACGCGCCCAAGCGCTACGACTTCTGCGATGTGTTGGTGGTGGGATCTGGGCCCGCTGGACTATCGGCTGCTGTGAGCGCCGCCCAATGTGGCGTCCAGGTCCTGCTGGTGGAGGAGAACCCTCGATTGGGTGGCTCTTTCTGTTATCAATCGGCGCGTGACCCGGCGGCACGCAAGCTCCATGCTGACTTGCTGGCCAAGGCGGAAAGTTTGAAGAACCTGGAAATCAGAACCTCGACTCTCGCCGGGGGCTACTACCCCGATCATTGGATCGCCCTGATCGACTCGACTCGGATGACCAAACTGCGGGCGCGTGGCGTCGTGGTTGCCGCTGGTTGCTATGAACAACCGGCGGTGTTTCGCAACAACGATCTTCCAGGCGTGATGTTGGCCTCGGGTGCGCAACGTCTGATTCACCAGTATGGCGTCCAGCCATTTCGTGAAGTGGTTGTCTTGACCGCCAACTCTGACGGATACCAGGCCGCACTTGACTTTATCGCCGCGGGAGTCCGAGTTCAGGCCCTCGCCGACCTGAGACCTCAGGGTGAGCCTTTGGCTTTAGCTGAGGAAGTCAAGGCCGCAGGCGTTCCGATCCATAACCACACCCATATTTACGAAGTAATTCCGAAGCGCGGTCTGCGGTCGATTGCCGGAGCCATCCTGGCTCCCCTGGACTCCGAGGACCGTATCCAAACTGCGCAACGCTCACAAATTGCCTGCGATGGCGTCGCCATGAGTGTCGGCTGGACGCCAGCAGACGGCTTATTGCGGCAAGGGCGAACGCGTATGCGGTATAGCCGCACATTAGAACAATACGTGCCGGAGCAATTGCCGGCTGGCATGTTCGCTGCCGGGCGAGTCAATGGGATCTACGGGCTCAAAGAGCGGCTCGAAGACGGCTTCTGCGCAGGGAAAGAGGCCGCAGCTCACTGCGGCGCCCGGTTGGACAATTCTCATCCCCGCCCATCCCGTGGCGGCCCAGCGCACAGTCACGCCCATCCGATTTTCCCTCACCCGAAAGGCAAGAACTTCCTCGATCTGGACGAAGACATTCAGCTCAAAGACATCGAGCACGCTGTTCAGGAAGGATTCGACAACCTCGAACTGCTGAAGCGATATTCCACGTTCGGCATGGGACCTTCGCAAGGGAAGCACTCGAACCTGAACGTGCTTCGGGTTCTTTGCCGCCTGATAAACCAAAGCCTCGAAACGTTGGAGATGACCACCGCCCGGCCTTTCATAAACCCGATTCCGCTGGGTCACCTGGCAGGCCGGATCTTCAGCCCTCATCGCCAGACTCCTTTGCACCACCGTCACAAACAGACAGGAGCTTCGTTTATGCATGCCGGCAACTGGCTCCGGCCGGAGTATTACGCGGTGGCAGCTAAAACAAGACGGGAAGCGATCGCTGAGGAAGTCACTGCGGTAAGGCATCGAGTCGGACTCATTGACGTGGGCACGCTCGGCAAGTTGGAGATCAGCGGCCCGGATGCGGCTGAGTTTATCGAAAGGATCTATACCGGCCGGTTTGCCAAACTGCAACCGGGGATGACGCGCTACGTGCTGATGTGCGACGAGTCGGGAGTCATCATCGATGATGGGGTGGCTGCGCGACTGGGTCCGGACCGCTTCTATGTGACAACGACCACGAGCGGCTCGGATGCAGTGGCACGAGAGATGCGGCGCTGGGCGATGATCTGGGGAATGAAGATTGTCCTGGTGAACGCGACCGGGACCTATGCCGCCATGAATCTAGCTGGCCCTCATTCCCGGCGAGTGCTGGAGTCCTTGACCAGCGTCGATCTCGGGCCAGAGAGGTTTCCGTACTTGGGTGTGCGCGAGGGCGAGGTTGCGGATGTCCCAGCCCGTTTGCTGCGAGTCGGTTTTGTCGGCGAATGGGGCTACGAGATTCACGTTCCGGCCAACTCGGCAGTGTGGGTTTGGGATCGCCTGATGGAAGCCGGGAGAGACTTTGGCATTCAGCCGTTTGGTGTCGAGGCGCAACGCATCCTGCGACTCGAGAAGGGTCACGTCATCATCGGGCAGGATACCGATGGTCTTACTCACCCTTTCGAGGCGGGCATGAACTGGGCAGTTAAGATGGACAAACAGTTCTTTGTGGGCCAGCGGAGCCTCAGCATCCTCTCCAAGAAACCTTTGACTCGTACCCTGGTCGGCTTCTCACTTCCTGAGTCTCATGCAGGTCCGATGCCCAAGGAATGCCATCTGGTGATTGACTCGGGCGAGATTGCCGGACGCGTGACCAGCGTGACCTTCAGTCCTACGCGGGGACGCGTGATCGGTCTGGCGTACGTCAAACCCGAACAGTCGATGGTTGGAAGTTCCATTGAGATTCGCGTGGATCGCGCCGAGATGATTCGCGCGACCGTGGTTCAAACGCCCTTCTACGATCCCGAGAATCAGCGTCAGACGCTCGCAGCCGAACTTCAGGAGGTCTCATGAACGTGACCAGCATCCGGCGCAGCCCGGTCCATGATTGCCTGGAGGAACTGAATCCGGTCTGGGCCGAGATCCACCACATGAAAGTCCCGCTTCGGTTCAAGGACGAGGCTACTGAGACCCGCTTGAAGACCGAAGTCTGCCTTTGCGACGTAAGTTGCTTGCCGAAGATGAGCGTCAAAGGACCAGAATCCTTAGCTTGGCTCGCACAGGCAGGAATTCTGCTGCCCGAAAGTGTCTACAGTTACCGATCGGAACACGGTGGCTTGGTGATTCGGACGGACCGTCAGGAAGTCTTTCTCGAAGATGGCCCAGCCAGTCACAGGGTTTCCCAGTTCGAACGCGAGTTGAGTTCTTGGCCTTCCGGCGTCCATTTGGTTCGTCGGCAGGACGCTTCATTCCAATTGACCGGAGTCCGATCCAACGCTGTGCTGCGCGAGACCTGCGGGGTTGACTTCAGCCAACCTCTGGACGCTGTGGTCATGACCCGCGTGGCCGGCGTCTCGTGCATGATCCTGCCGCTCCAAACGGAAGAGGTCCCATCGTTTCGGTTCTGGCTCGATCCCAGCTACGGATCCTATCTCTGGGAAGCATTGTTGGAGATCGTTCGACGATCAAAGCGGGGACGCCATTGGACTCGATGCTCTCCATCCCTCGTTCAGACAAGCCAACTCAGTGAAGGGAGAAACTCCATGACTCGTGACCAAGCCAAGTCGTTTCTGGAAGAGAATCAAGTCAAATTCGTGCTCGCGCAGTTTGTCGACATTCATGGGGTTGCCAAGACCAAGTTAGTGCCGGTTAGTCATTTTGAAGACATTCTCAACGATGGCGCCGGCTTTGCGGGCTTTGCCGTCTGGGGCCTGGGGCAGGAACCGCATGACCCTGACTTTATGGCGGTGGGAGACCTCTCGACGTTGACCTTGGTTCCGTGGCAGCCCGGGTACGCCAGGATTGTCTGCAACGGGCGAGTTCGTGGAGAACCCTATCGCTACGACACTCGATACATACTTGAACAACAAATCGAACGGTTGAACCAAAAGGGATGGACTCTGAACGCGGGTTTGGAGCCCGAGTTCATGCTGCTGGTGAAGAATCTCGATGGTTCTCTGCGTCCGGCCGACGACTCCGACACACTTGACAAACCCTGCTACGACTACAAAGGACTCTCGCGCAGCCGGAGTTTCCTGGAAAAACTCGTGGGTGCTCTTCAAGCCACGGGCTTCGACGTATATCAGATTGATCACGAGGATGCCAACGGGCAGTTTGAGATCAACTTCACCTATTCATCTGCCATGACCACGGCTGATCGCTATGTGCTGTTCCGAATGGCTGCGGGCGAAATTGCTAGGGAGTTTGGCATGATCTGCACTTTCATGCCCAAGCCGATGTCGAACCGAACTGGAACCGGGTGTCACATGCACCTGTCGATCGCCGACTCCCAAGGAACCAACCTGTTTAAGGACGACGGAGACAAGAACAAGCTGGGACTCTCTCAACTGGCCTATCACTTCCTGGGCGGGCTGCTGGCTCATGCACCCGCACTGGCGGCTCTGGTTGCGCCCTCAGTTAACTCCTACAAACGTTTGGTGGTCGGGCGGTCTTTGTCTGGGGCCACCTGGGCGCCTGCCTATATCTCTTATGGCGACAACAACCGGACTTCGATGGTTCGTGTGCCCTACGGACGTTTGGAGCTGCGCTTGTGCGACTCCAGTTGCAATCCCTACTTGGCCACGGCAGCAGTCATTGCCGCCGGCCTGGATGGGATCGAGAAAAAGACGGAGCCTGGTCCACCGCACAACATCAATCACTACAAACACAACCCGAAAGAACTCGAGGAATTGGGGATCGGTATTCTTCCCCAGAGTATCTGGGCAGCGATCCAGGAACTGGAACAGGACAGGCTATTCCATGACCAGTTGGGTCCAGACTTTCTCAAAGAGTTCATCGATCTCAAACATATGGAGTGGGTGGAATATCAACGACACGTTTCCGATTGGGAGATTCAACGCTACCTTGAGTTTTACTGATCAAACGATGTCAACTTGGGTTGCTGGGACTTGAGGGGAAGGAGAGTCGCATGTGTGGCATTGTGGGTCTACTGGCGAGGACAAGTCAGTTTCGCGAGCAGCTTGGACAGATGCTGACGCCAATGTTGGTTTGCATGGGCGACCGTGGTCCTGACTCGGCAGGCCTCGCCATTTTTGCTTCAGCAATTAAACCTTCCCTGCGACAGTTCAGCTTGTTTACTTCGCAAAAAGAGTTTGACTGGTTGGATCTCCGTGACCGGCTTCGACGGGACACTGGAGAAGACGCTGACATCGAGGCCCTCGAAAATCATGCGAAACTGACGACCTCGAGCTCACCCGCGAAGGTCCGATCCTGGCTGGCCGAGAATTTTCCGCAGGTTCATCTTCTGGCCGTGGGACGTTCGATCGAGCTTTACAAAGATGAAGGACATCCTGCCGAGATTGCCGCACGGTATCGCTTCAGCCAACTGACGGGAAGCCACGCCGTTGGACACACACGTATGGCCACGGAATCGGCGGTGACACCAGCCCACGCGCATCCCTACACTGCCGGGGAAGACTTCTGCCTGGTGCATAACGGGTCGCTTTCTAATCCCTGGAGCCTGCGTCGCATGCTCGAGAAAAAGGGCATCCATTTCGAAACAGACAACGATACGGAGGCCGCTTGCCGCTACCTCGAATGGCGGATGAGTCAGGGCGATACGCTGGAGGAGGCTCTGCAGAAGGCCTTCACCGAACTGGATGGATTCTACACACTGCTGATGGCAACGGCCGACAAAATGGTGCTGGTGCGCGATGCGTTTGCCTGCAAACCCGCGATCATCGCAGAGACTCACGACTATGTGGCCGTGTCTTCGGAGTTCCGCTCGCTTGCGCATCTTCCAGGTATCCATCAAGCCCGGCTTTTCGAACCCGCTCCCGAGGACATCTATTCATGGAACGTCTAGACCTCAGCCGTCTCAGTGTTCGGGAGCTGAACGAATACCTCCACCACGAGCTTCCAAAAAACGGTGTCGAGGAACTGGAAATCCTCAATCCCAACGGACTGCATAGTATTGCTGTCGGCTTGACAGTACCGGTGAGAATCAGAGTTCTGGGGCACGGCGGCTATTACTTGGCTGGAATGAACCAGCAGGCTGAGATAACGGTGCAGGGCAACGTAGGTTGGAGTGTTGCTGAGAACATGATGTCGGGAATTGTGAAGGTCAAAGGATTCGCCTCGGAATGCGCTGGGGCATCCGCGCACGGTGGGTTGCTTGTGATTGAGGGTAGTGCTTCCTCGCGGTGCGGCATTTCAATGAAGGGCGCGGATATCGTTGTCGGAGAGGATGTCGGGCACATGTCGGCCTTCATGGCCCAGGCAGGGCATCTGGTCATTTGCGGCAATGCCGGTGCCAGCTTGGGAGACTCCTTATATGAAGCGGTGCTCTACGTGCGGGGCACCATCCATTCTCTAGGGGCCGACGCGCATGAAGAGCCCATGACAGAGAGCGACTATCGCACTGTGGATCGACTTCTTGGCAAGGCAGGAATCAACTACTCCTCCAAAGAGTTCAAACGCGTGGCTTCGGCTCGTACCCTTTACCACTGGAATGCTGAGGCAGGCCAGGAATACTAAGAAAGTTACCACGCGAGTTAGGAATCGGAAGCAGGACCGTTCGCACTTACAGAGGCCAAAATGGACGGGCCGCAGCCGACGATTGATCAACCTACGAATTGGACAATAGGCGATGACAAGAAAACGAATCGATCTGGAAGAAAGTGCCTTGTATAACCGGCACGTTCTTCAATACATCCACCGCGCTGCGGAGCATGGCCTCTATGACATCCGTGGTCTGGGAGCCAAGCGTTCGGTTCCCAGTTTTGACGACCTAGTATTCCTCACGGCGTCCCTGTCTCGATATCCACTGGAAGGTTACCGCGAGAAGTGTGTTACCAAGACTCTCCTGGGAACTCGCTTTGCGAAGAAGCCGATTGAGCTGGAGATCCCTATCACCATTGCGGGTATGAGTTTTGGCGCGTTGTCAGCCAACGTGAAAGAGGCGATCGGTCGTGCGGCGACCGCGATGGGGACTTCCACCACTACGGGTGATGGGGGAATGACCCAGGAAGAGAGGCTCTCATCAAAGACTCTCGTCTACCAATGCCTGCCATCGCGCTACGGCTTTAACCCGGAGGATTTGCGCAAGGCTGACGCGATCGAAGTGGTGATCGGACAAGGTGCCAAACCCGGTGGCGGAGGCATGCTTCTGGGGCTTAAGATCAGCGAACGTGTCGCCAAGATGCGGACCCTGCCTCAAGGAATTGATCAGCGATCGGCTTGCCGGCATCCCGATTGGGTGGGGCCGGACGACCTCACGATCAAGATTGCAGAGCTCCGAGAAATAACGGACTGGCAACTTCCCATTTATGTCAAGTTCGGTGCCACTCGCGTGCGTGACGACGTCAAGCTGGCGGTGAAGGCGGGCGCGGACGTAATCGTTATCGATGGAATGCAAGGCGGAACGGCGGCCACACAGCAAGTCTTCATCGAGCACGCCGGCATTCCAACCTTGCCTGCACTGCGGCTGGCAGTGGAAGCCCTCGATGAAATGAACGTTCGGGGCCAGGTACAGCTGATTATTTCCGGAGGAATTCGCTCAGGAGCCGATGTCGCAAAGGCTCTAGCAATGGGAGCGGACGCTGTGTCCATTGGGCAATCCGTACTGATGGCACTTGGGTGCAACAGTGAAACCTACACCAAAGACGGCCAAACGATCGACGTCTCGGAAGAATATGAAAAACTAGGAACCGCGCCTGGGTCCTGCCACCACTGTCAGACTGGGCTCTGCCCTGTGGGCGTGACCACCCAGATCCCGGATCTGGAAAAGCGTCTTGAACCGGAATGGGGTGCTCGTCGATTGAAGAATTACCTGAAAACCTTGAACATGGAACTGACCACTCTGGCGAGAGCCTGTGGCAAATCGAACGTCCATCATCTGGAGCGTGAAGATTTGGTTGCGCTGACTGTCGAAGCCGCTGCTATGGCTAAGATCCCATTGGCGGGCACAACCTGGATTCCGGGAGAATTCTCAAGAGTCGAATAAGGAGAAACCAAAATGGTAACGCTAAACGATGCACGGAGGATCATTGCAGCAGCGGAAAAGAAGGCGAGCGAAATCGGTCAACCAATGAACATAGCCGTTGCCGACGCAGGCGGTAATCTGATCGCTCACGTGAGGATGGACGGAGCATGGCTGGGAAGTATCGACATTTCGATAAAGAAGGCTTATACCTCCCGGGCCTTCGATATTGCGACCAAGGACTTGGCTACGCACAGCCAGTCCGGCGGACAGTTTTTCGGAATCCACGCCTCCAATGATGGCCGCATCATGATCTTTGCCGGCGGTGTTCCTTTGAAGCAAAACGGCAAGGTTGTGGGTGCTGTCGGCGTCAGCGGCGGTTCCGGAGAGCAAGACCATGCGGTGGCTGAAGCTGGGGCTGCTGCGTTATAGAGACCGCTGACATGGCTGCCACGAGAATATTTCGTCCCTTAATATGGCCCAGGATTTCCTGCAGCTTCTCTTACAGCACACCACCAGAAATGCCTCAGTTACAGCGGCTTCAATATTGAGCAGTATGTTGCGCCACTTCCGAGTCGAATCATCTATTTATTGTTTCTTTCACGCCGCTTCCATCCGGCCGAAGCCTATCACCAAGCTTTTGCGCGTGATGCGGAACTCATCGGGCAATCGTCCACTATGTCAACTCCGAGCTGGGCAATGGACCAATTATCTAACAGGGGAACATCCGAGTCAGTCATTGCCTGTGCGTAGCCAGAAGTCGGTCACGCTCTGCAATCAGCAACCTGTGATTCCAAGTAGCAGACCTTTGAGGATGGGCCTTGCGTAACGCCCTGCCATGCTGCGGACCTGGTATTGACTATACACACCCATCCTCGCTAAGCGACTACCAGTCTTCTTAACCGAGAATTTGTCGCCCAGTCGATTCAGAAGCCACGCGCCTCAGAGAGGCTTCTGATAGTTGAGGTCCACATCTGGCAGATCGGGAAGATCGCGAAAATTTCCGGCGAACTCAATGAGATTCGCAATCTCCGCCTCGATGATCTGCTTTCCCTTGTCTGGCGTTGCCTTAAAGGGGTCACCCTCGACGCCGCTGCGGGCCGTCCTGCTGTAGCGGTTGACAAAGTGAACCGGGCTGTCGCCGAACAGATCGGAGTACATGAATTTGGAGAGCTTCGAAGGCGTTTCAGCTGCCATCTTGTTGGTCTCGACCAGATCCGGCTTCAAATGAAGGTAAATGGAAGTCTCAAACTCGCAGGCATGGGCCATGCCTCCTGGAAACTCCGACTCTCTGATCTTCTCCACCACTTCCCGGCTCAGGTTCCAGTGGGGCAGCGCCGCTGCCAAGGCCGACGTAGTGTTGACCAGTCTCCTGGCCACGAGGTTGCACAACATTTGGTTGCTGCCGTGTGCATTCACGTAGACGATACGATCAAAACCCTGCCGAGTGAGAGAATGCCCGATGTCGTAACAGAAATCCATGAAGACCTGTTCGCGAATGTTGATCGTCCCTGGGAAGCCCATGTTGTGCTCGTTAAATCCATAGTGGACGGGAGGCATCGCCAGGATCATACCGTTGGACCGCCGGGCTGCCTCCTCAGTTACATGCTCCACCGCCAGATTGTCCATATCCACTGGCAAGTGATAACCGTGTTGCTCGATGGCGGCGACGGGAATCACAATCACAGTGCGATCTTGGGCGGCCTGTTTTACTTCCGGCCATTTTAGTAGACGGTACAAGTGGGAACGCATCAAACCTCCTATCCAGACCAGGGAAAAAGCAGCGAGCATTGTGGTCGGCGAGAAGAAGAAACCACTCTGCAAGGGGTAGATTCCGTTCACGCTCCACCCACGGAGCAGAGCATTCACAACTCCCCCGGATGAAGCCAGATACTTCTTGCCTCGACCGAAAGGGAGATTGTAGAGGGCGGTGGCAACAAAGCGGTGAGGCACGTGATGCCCTGAGAGCCCCTTGTTGGACCGGAAATCGTTGTGATCCTGCAAATCGGAGAGTTGCGACGAATTGTTGTCGATTGATTTCGATTCTGTGTAATGGGCTAGGAACATCAGCCCCTTGTCGAACTCCTTTTTGACCTTGATCGTGAAGGCATGATAGGTGGCTGTCGAGCCGTTATCGGCCGCGATCACAGCCCATGTCGAGGGATTTGCCCTCAAGCGACTCCATACTTGCTCAAGGCGTCAGGGTTTAATTCAATCCCCAATCCCGGTCGCGTAGGTAGGGGAATCTTGCCATCAACGAGTCTCATTTCGTCAATTGTCAATTCCCGTCTTAAGACCGACTCCGACAGATGCGATGGCAGGAATTCAATGTAAGGACAATGGGCTGTAGCTGCGGAAAGATGGATTGAGGCAGCGATGCCAATCCCCGTCTTCCAACAGTGAGGCACGATCAGTTTGCCCCGATCGCCTGCCAAGTCGCACACTCGCTTCGCCTCCGTGAAACCGCCCACTCGCCCCACATCCGGTTGCGCAACGTCTACCTTGCCCCGATCCATAAGTTCCAGGAATTCGAATCGTGTGTTCAGCATTTCTCCTGCCGCAATCGCGATTGGCGAATGCTCGGACAGAAATCGATGTCCCTCCATGTCGTCAATCCGGATAGGAGTCTCCATGAAGAACAAGTCGTAGGGCTCCAACTTCTCAAGAACCCGCAGCGCTTCTCGCGCATTGCTCCAACAGTAGCAAACGTCCACCATGATGACGAAGTTCTTGCCCACGGCTTCGCGGCAAGCCGCTACCATGTCAACCACGGCCTCATTGCTCTCTTGAAGGCCGTGATGTGCATAAGGCCCGTTGACCATAACCTCGATCTTGGCGGCTCGAAAACCCGCCTGCTTGGAGCTCTTGATTTTCGCAACCAGCGATTCCTGCTGGGCCTTCAATGTCCTACCGTCCGGAAGCAAAGAAGCGTACGGAGAAATGAACTCCTTTTTGGCGCCGCCCAGCAGTTTCCAGCAGGGTTGGCCCAGTGCCTTCCCTCGAATGTCCCACAACGCCATGTCTAGCGCTCCCATCGCGCAGATCCCAAGCCCACGGCGACCAGTCATGAGTGAACCCACATACATCTCTTCCCAGAGAGCTTCTGGCTGGAGTGGATCTTTTCCGAGAAGGATCTCAGACAATCCCCGGCCAATGTTGTGTGTTCCTTTGGCCTCGATCATTGACTTGGCTACCCAAGGGTTGGTGTCTACCTCGCCAATGCCAGTAATCCCCTCGTCTGTATGGACAAGGACGACAATATCGTCCTGAGCCGAGGAACCAGCCTCAGGGTCGTAATCCGGCACTACTACGATCTTGCATTCTATCTTCGAAACTTTCATTGTTGGCTCACCGGGGTTCCAGAGGAAACTTAGGGTTCGGTCAGGATCAACTGCCAGTTCTTGAGATTCACACTAACCGAGCGAGGAGGTTCGACCTTAGACCATTGCCTTCTTATATTGGGAAGCTCGACCTTTGCTGAAACAGTTTTGGGATTACCAAGAAGATTTCAACCTAGCGAGAGTGGTTGTGCACTCTGGTCGGATGCGAATACAGATGAGCTCTTTTCGTTTGGCATGTGCCCAACGACCTGCGACTCCCACTCGCGAATACCCGCCAAAAAAGCAATCACAGCAGCTTCACTGTCCTGGCTAAGGATTGCCTCCACAATGGGCTTGTGAGAGAGAGCATCTTGCTCCAGGTTGAACTTTTCCTCAGACCGGATCTGGCAAATTGTCAACGCGTACAGAGGCATCACAATCCGTCGCAGCGCTTGTTCCAGGAACTCGTTTCCTGACATCTTCCAGATAATTTCGTGCAGCTTAAGATCTTGCCTCAGATAGTCCAGGTACCGACCAGCTTTGCTGGCTTCCATAACGCGGTTCGCCTGTGCCCTTAGTTCAGCTTGATCTGTTTTGGTGCCGTTGAGGGCGGCGAGATCGACAGCTCGTTGTTCAAGCCATTTCCTGACCTGAAACAAACGCCGTGTTTGTTCGCGGCTGAACTGCGTTACAAAACTCCGGGTATTGGCAACCTTTGTAATGAAGCCTTCCAGTTCCAGATGAATGAGCGCCTCGCGCACGGTTGTGAGACTGGTGCGGAAACTCTCGGCAAGCTTCCGTTCCACGATCTTTTCGCCTGGACTGAGGCGGCCATCCGTAATCGCATCTCGGATTTCCTGGAGGACTCGGGACTTCAGGTTGCTACCGCCAATCGGTTGAAATGTCATAAGTTTCTCTTTTGGGCCAGGCGTAACCTAACGAGACCCAAAGCCATTAATCATCGTGATGATTCTAGATAATGATCGATTATCTGTCAAAGCACAACCTCCAGAAAATACGGTAAACCTTTGAAATTTTGAGACCTTTGTCGCAAGTAGATAATCGATGATATTTCACTTACACTCAAACCACGAGGCGAAGTGGACGATGCGGGCGGAGGCCTCAAGTAGACTCTCAAGCAGTAGGTGGCTCAGCAGCAGTAATTAGAATGGTTCCTGCCAGCGTCACAAGCCCCCCGACGATCATATTGCTCGTAATCTTCTCCTGCAATGTAACTGCTGAAATCAGGACTCCCAGAAACGGAAGAAGATAAATCGAGACAGATGCCTGGCTGACGTCTAAGCGCTTCAAGAGCAACATCCACAGCACCATGGCAAGCCCCCAACTTAGAACACTCAGCACTAGCAGAGCAAGCCAGGTGTTGACTTGATAGGTGCGAATCGCGAAAAACGAAAAATCCTCCACCCAGATCATCAAAGGCACACTCATCGCGACGGCAAGCAGGTACCCGTAAACAAGAATCTCCAATGCTGAGAAGCGACGCAGTAGGTCCTTGCAATAGACGTTGTAAAAGGAGCTGCTAGCGCAGGCTGCGAGCACCAAAACATTTCCGAGCAGAAACCTCTTGTTCACGATCTCCACGCGGCGCCAGTCAAGATCGGAGAGGATTAGGACTCCCAGCAAGGACAGAAACAGACTCGCCCATCGAAACAATGTCATCTTCTCTTGAAGGATCAGCGAGGCTAGCAAGGCAGTCATGATCGGAACGGTTAGGTAGATAAGCGCGGCGTCTGAGGCCGAAGAGAGATTGATACCCCAAGCCAAGAGGGCTGAAGAAGGGACCAGACCCACGATACCGATCATGACAAACCCGAAACTATTTCGAGCGTTCAACCGCGACCGGTCGGCGGGGCTATTTGCAGGTCCTAGCCCGTTTGAATGTTCCTTAAGCCCGAGCCTTGGAAAGTTCCCAAAACAAGAATGGAAGCAAAACGATTGCCGCAATAAGAAAAGTCCAGCCGCTTAGGGTGATGGGACCCATTTTCTCGCTCGCAACCTTATAAGCAGGGTACTGGGCCGCCCACATGGCATTGACTAGACCCAGCAGACTGACGTCGACGACGGATCGTCGAGAAAATGTCATGGCCTTTGCGACCACTTAGCAGACGTGTGAATGTGTCGAATTGTCGCTGGTCGCCATGCATCCCGATCTCTTCGTCCTATCTCGTCGTCGATATCCAAAGGCACGAGCACGACGACGAGGACGAGAACTATCGCAGAAACGGATTCTCTGCGTTCTCGCGACATGACCTGACTAAAACGTACTGGTTAAACCACCGTCTACCACAAGCACATTTCCGGTCATGTAGCGGCAATAGTCGGACGCTAAGAAGACCACAGTCCCGGAGACGTCTTCGGGGTAACCCGTACGAGCCATGGGGATGTGGCGCTTCCCGACGTACCACGTCTTGAAATCTTCAGTAGCCGATTCTTCCACGCCGTTGATAACTGCCATCGGCGTGCGCATGAAGCCAGGAGCGACCGCATTTACAGCGATATTGTAGGGTGCCAGTTCCACGGCTAATGACTTAGTAAACGCGATCACGCCTCCCTTGGCGGCATTGTAGGCGCCACATTGGCCGCTGGAACTGAAACCTTGGATTGAGGCAATGTTGATGATCCGGCCAAATTGTTGCTGAGTCATATAAGGGACGACCATCTTGGTCCCCATGTAGATGGCTTCCAGGTTAACGGCGACCTGCTTGCGCCAGGCTTCGAGGGAATCTTCAAGAATCGTGCCGTACAACGCAATCGCCGCGTTGTTGACAAGGATGTCGATGTGCGCCCATGTTTTGGCGACGTCCGCGATCGCTTTACCGTAATTTTGATAGTCAGTGATATCCAGAGCGTGACTGATCACGCGATAGCCCTTTCCCTTCAGTTCAGCTTCAGCATCGCTGAGGGTTTGCGGATTGACGTCGAAGAGTGCGACTGCACAACCTTCCTCTACAAACTCACGCGCAACTGCTCGGCCCAGGCCCTGTCCAGCTCCAGTAATGATCGCAACTCGTCTTTCAAGTATATCGCGGCCCATACGTGCACCCGATGGTTCACTCAGCATGCCGGTTGATCTGGACGACCAGAACTGACTTTGCTGGCAAGAGGCCAGACTGGCGGCATTCTACAGAGGATTGAAAAGAGGTGGGCAATGGAGTTTTCTCTAACCAAGCGATCGGCGTAAAGGAGGGAAGCGCTCCCCACAGTATCGGCGGTGCGACCGCCTCCCAGACGACGGCTCTTGCCAGACGGACCCAGTTGACCTCACGCCTCTTTCAGTTGAGGTAAAAGAACTTTCAAAGACAGACCCCTGGATTTACGAGGCTGTCCCCGTGCCTCCTAGAAAGTAAACTTCAATGCGAACTGAATAATGCGTGGATCGGCACTCGATCCTTCCGAGTAAAGCCCTCCTCCACCGCTGGTAGAAGTGATAATCCCAAAGGAAGCGAGGTTGCCCAAGCTAGCACCGGGCAGGCCAAAATTGGTGTGATTCAGGGCGTTGAAAAACTCCGTGCGAAACTGAAGATTCATACCCTCTCTGATCTTGAAATTTCGGTAAAGCCCAAGATCCAGCGTTTGATAAGCCGGGCCTCTAAGTCTATTGCGTCCCAAGTTTCCGAATGTGCCGACGGCTGCGGTTCGGAAGCACGTGGTGTTGAACCATTGCAATCGGGGTTCTCTACCTGAAGGGCGCGCAGTGATGTCACAGTCAGGAAGAACATCCGCATAATTGGGCGACCGACCACCGGCCAAGGACGGATTTCCGGCGGAACTTACGGTAAAAGGTGAACCGCCCTGCAAGGTCACAATTCCGGTGAGTTCCCATCCTCCCAGAATATATCGGGATGCTGCCTGGTCCTTAAATGGAGTAGGCACCTGCCAGACGAAGTTTGAAACAAAGCGATGAGCCCGATCGAAGTCTGATGGGCCATACATATCGGGGTCGCCAAGTGGATTACGAACCGGATTCTGGTGCTGGGCGCCGGCGGTCTGTGGCGCATCATCCAGCGATTTCTGCAGGGTATAGTTCGCCTTAAACGCCAGACCGCGGACAAATCGCCTTTCGAGGGTCAATTGCATTGAGTGCAAGTTCGAGCGGCCGCTGTCTTCCGAGCTATAGATGTTTTGGTAGTCCCTGTAGGGGCGGCGCGAGTTCACATTACCGGTAGTGGAAAGGGGGTTGCCCGACGCATCGGTTCCGGGAATATATCGCCCAGGATTCAGATCTCGATTCCGGTGGACACCGGAGCCGTGAGAACCCACATAAGCCGCCCGTCCAACCAGTTGAGCCGGCAGCTGGCGCTCAAGAGTGAAATTCCATTGATGAATCTGCGGCGGGGAATAGTCTGTGAGGAAGGAATAGACAGGTCCCACGGGCCGTGCCAGAGGAAGCGTATTCGGAGCAGGAATCGGAGCGGGGAACGGATTCACTTGATTGCGATAAGGATCGGTAAAGCTAAAGGGTTCTATCAACACAGCAGCGGTTGTGAACGGCTGCGAGGTTGAGAAGTTCGAGAAAGCAACCGTGGACAGCACTTCATTGAATATTCCATAGCCACCGCGGATGCTGGTCTTGCCGTCACCGAAGGGGTCATAGGCAGCACTGAGTCGAGGCCCCAATCTCTTCCAGTCATTGTTAATGCCGTTCTTCGGAACCCCCGCGTCTCCCAGAGTCAAAAGACCTGGAGGAAGGTTGGGGTAAATCTTGGATTGCTGGCCTGGCACGAAAATAGCCTGTTCCCCCAGAGTGGACAGCCAGTTGAAGTAAGGTTCATACCGCGCGCCAAAGGTGAAAGTCAGTTTGCGGTTCACCTTGAAAGTGTCCTGCGCATAGAACATCCACAAAGTTCGGTCAGCTTCGTTCAATGCGGGATTCAGTTGTTCATACATTGCCGGCAAGCCTAGCATTAGATCGCCGTGGGGAGAACCAGTGCGGGTCTGACTGAATGAGTGGCGTCCGTCCACGATCCAGTCCTCTTTGTCGTACCAATAATTTCGAATCACGTCGGCGCCGAATTTCAGTTCATGCCGGCCCCGAACCCAGCTCACATTGTCGTTGAACTGATACGAGCGTCGAATCATGTCGATTTCAGTTCCCGTGAAAAAGCCAAAGAATGGCGAGGCGAAATACAACATCGCCGGCTTATCATTCAGCTTGGGTATCTGCATTCCAATATCCTGCCAGTTGAAGTTATTCGCGATATTGGCTGCACTGATCTGAATCGTCTGCGTCCGACCCAAGGCGAAACGGAATTCATTAAACAGCGTGGGGCTAAAGACGTGGGTCTCACCGATGCTGATCTTCCGAGTGGGGAACTTTACCCCAAAGTTGAGAGAAAGCACGTTGTTCGGGTCACCAGTGCTGGGACCGTCGTCTACCTGATAGTAGTAACTGCCATACAATTTATCCTTTGCTCCCAAGCTGTGATCCACACGCCCGATGACCTCCTCGACGTTTCTCAACACTCTCATTCCATAAGTAAGCTGCCCGTTTGGACCGTTAGGCAAGGGCACCAGTCTTTCCAAGAATCTCTGCATGGTGGGATCAAGCCGGTCGCGGGGAATTTGATTGTTTGCGAAGGGCTGGCCGGTCAAGGGATCCCTTGACAGGCGCCAGGCCCGAAAGATCGCCCGCGCGTTGGGCTGCTGTGGGAACGAAGGTGATGAGACTACTCGGTCTCTGCCTTAGTTTTGTTCCCTGATAGGATACAAAGAAGAACGTCTTATCCTTAAAAACAGGTCCACCAAAGGTCCCGCCATATTGGTTTCTCTTGAGGCCGTCATTGGTCGGTTCAACAGTGGCAAAGAAGTTCCGGGCATTCAGAGCGTAATTACGCAAGAACTCGAACGCCGATCCATGAAACTTGTTGTTGCCAGATTTGATGACCATGTTCACGACACCGCCCGATTTGCTTCCATAATCCGCGGTGAAGTTGTTGGTTTGCACGCTGAATTCCTGGAGGGCATCCGGGTTTGGCGTCGGCATAGAAACGTTGGTCCAATGATCATTATGGTCGGCACCATCGAGAATGTAGTTGGTGCTATTGCCCGGCGTTCCACTTACCGAAAAAAAGTTTACCGACTGCGGGACAGCCGCATTGTAGAAGAACGCTCTCGGGGTGGGTTGCACGCCCGCTTGTAGCGCTACCAGCTGCTGGACGTTGCGTCCATTCAAGGGCAATTCGACAATCTGCTTCTCGGTAACAACTTCGGTGATCGTGCCCGTTCTGGTATCCACCTGAATGGGTGCCGCATCTACAGACACCGTTTCCGATACTTCCCCCACGTTCATCTTGATATCTAGTCGCGCCTGTTGGTCGACGAGCAAGACAACGCCAGATTGGCGAAAGGTCTTAAATCCTGGACTGTTCGCACTAATCGTATACGTGCCAACCGGAAGATTCAGAAACAAGTAACCGCCGACGGCGTCCGAGGTTGTGCTCTGCTGCCGCCCGGTTTTTTCTTCCAAAGCAACCACTGTGGCTGATCCGATGACCGCGCCGCTCGGATCGGTCAGAGATCCGAAGATTCTTCCAGTGGGCGCAGCGGAACCGCTGGCCACGAGGCTTAGCATCAGCAGGGCTGAAATCGCGAGGTTCTTCATGGGGAACTCCTCCTATTCCACTTCGCTGATCAGTTGAGAGAAACTATCTGTGTCGAAATCTTGCGGCATTCACGGTTCGGCAAACAAGCCCCTCACTGCTACTTCGCTGGCGTCCGAAGTTAGCGATTAGACCCTCCTCAAATTCAGCGGGTCGAAGATGCACTCAGAAATCGCTTAAGGTCAGTAATAGATGATCGATTATGATTCTATCGATGGAGGGCTCGGAATTGCAACTTCATTTTTTTATAGAGTGGTTTACGCCAGTACAGGTTGTGTCTTGGTTTTTATTGACGAATCGAAGATCGATAATTACTATGCCCTTCACGCAATGAAAACGACTGAACGAGTGATCCCCAAAAGTCTGGAGCCGATAGGGCGCATTCGACGGCGGTTCAATGCTTCGCTTCTGAGTGATCCTGACGATCCGGTCAGAGGAGGGTACTGATGGCGAAGGCGTACCTCACGATTGTCTTGCTTTCCCAGATGACATTGGTACGGCCCTGTTTCGGTGAGACCAAAAATCCCGCGTCTGTGAGGATTTCAGATCTGATCACCATTGAGGCTAACGTTCCAATAGCGCCGCCAGGGTGGGCCGTCTTGGAGCGCCAGCTCATTTCGGTGATGAGTGAAGCAGCCTTAAAGTACACCGAAGTCTATACGCGGAGCGGGGGCACCTTGCTCTGGAAGACCGATGGCAATGCTTCTGCCGACGATTTGTTTGAGGGTTTCTACAATTTCCCGCTGCTTTATGCGCTGGGCGGGGACGAGCGATTGCGCGACGTGTCATTCAAACAGTGGAGCGCGATGGCCCGACAACTTACCTATGATTTCGACGTTCTTCATCGCGAGTTTCCGAAGCACGCCGACTGGTTCCACATCAGTGAAGGATGGCTGTTTTTTTACTTTCTGGGGCTGGCAGATCCCACCGACTACGAGACCACAGCGCGAGCCCGCCGCTTTGCAGGGCTTTATCTCAATGAGACTCCGGAAGCAGCAAACTACGATTCGAAGCTGAAAATTCTCCGTTCACCTAGAACCGGCAGCTTGGGTCCAAGATTCGGCTCAGTAAAGGAGGCCCGGCCCTATGCATGGTCAAAAGGGCGGGCGGGTTTCGCATTGCCGTTGGAAGACATCCCCGGGATTGACGACATGGAGGATCTTAAGGATCCCGAAAACGCCAAGAAGATGGGCATTGCGATAGAAGAGCGCTTGTCTCGGGGAGATGTGCCCGCAAACCTGGCGGCGACGACACCTCTAGCCAATGCTTATCTTCTGACCGGCGAAGAAAAATATGCAAATTGGGTCAAGGACTATGTGAACGGCTGGATTGAACGGACTCGGTCCAATGGCGGCATCACGCCGGATAACGTCGGCCTGTCAGGAAAAGTTGGAGAGTACCACGATGGCAAGTGGTGGGGAGGCCACTACGGTTGGCGTTGGCCTCATGGTTATTACAACATCGGAATGGCGTTACAGGTGGGCGGCGAAAACGCCTTGCTAGTTTCCCGGGGCGATGCTCGCTACCTGGATCTACCTCGTTCAAACCTTCAGCAAATTATCAGCAAGGGTCAGGATTTGAACGGAGCTTTTGTTGTCCCATACAAGAAGGGGGACAAGGGATGGTTTGCTTTTCAGCCGATCGATCGGCAGTTTCTGGCGGCTCTTTGGAACGTATCGATGGACCCGCAAGACTGGCAGCTGATCGAAAAGGTTCGCTTGGCGAGCAAGGAGGACTGGCACACGGCAGCGGGGGCTCCCTACCCCAATCAGGGACATGCCGCTCTTCCGACTCCACGCACGGATTGCTGGAATTGTGATGTGGAGGGTTTGGCAGACTGGAACAAGGTGGCCGACATCCGCAACAAGGAGGATCGGAGCCATGAGGGTCCGTGGCTGCGTTTTCTGGCAGGCGCAAACCCGGAGTATCCAGAGAACATTCTCAGAGAAACCTATGGCCAGGTGACTTGGCGAATGCAGAGGGTTCTGCGTGGCGATCTGCTGGTTGAGTACGATCCGCGGGGCTCGGGGAAAGTCGAGAAGTTTGACATAACCAAAGCCCACGAGCACCACTGGATGACGATAAATCCCGTGACCACGGAAGGGTTGATCCAGTTGACCTTGGGTGCTCCGCAACTAATTTACAATAGTGGCCTCCCACACGCTCGCGTTCGTTACTTCGATCCCGTTCGGTCGCGGCCCGGGCTACCGCATGACGTTGCGGCGCTGGTCCGAAAACTGGAGGCGGAGCGGACGGTCCTGGAGCTAGTGAATCTCAACATCTTCGAAAACCGCGAAGTCATCGTCCAAGCAGGCGCCTACGGCGAGCACCTATTTACGACCGTGAAGTACCCAGAACGAACGGACGAGGACAGACCCCAGCCAGACGAGTTTACTCGAGCTGATCCCACGCTTGTGGAGCGAACGATTGCAGTCAATCGCAAGTTCTTTCAAGTACGCCTCCGCCCCGGTTGTGGCCTGACTCTGAATATTGGAACCAAGCGGTTTGTCAACCGGCCCAGCTATGCCTTCCCCTGGCATGGAGATACGATTCCAGTGAGATAGTTTCCGACCGTTGTCGTACAGGGCCTACAAACTTATGAAACAGCTTCTCCTAGGAGCGGTGATCTTTCTCATGGTTCCTGCTCCGGCTGTTCAGTCCCAGGGCAACCTCCCATACACAACCTACACCAGTTTCAAGCAGGTGCTTGAAGGGAGCAATGCGCTCTATCCTGCCATTAACCGTGTCTCGGACCCAGGAACCAGTGGACACCGAGCCTACACAGGGTTTTTCTTTTATCAATGTCTACAGTTTGATTCCACCGGACGCTACCTGCTGGGCCTGAAAGTTTATGTTCGGAACCGTGTCGTTGAACCGTCCGATCGCGGTGATATCGGCTTTATTGATCTCAAGGACAAATACAAATGGACCAAAATCGGAGAAACAACGGCCTGGAACTGGCAGCAGGGCGCTCGGCTTCAATGGCGGCCCCGATCCGACGAGATCGTTTGGAATGACCGCTCAGACGACGGCAAGAAGTATGTGTGCCGCGTGTATAACTTTCGCACTGGCAAAAGACGCGTCTTGCCTCGCCCGATTTACGACTTGTCGCCTGACGGCTCTACTGCACTGACCCATGATTTCGAGCGGATGAAGCACCGCGGAACTGATTATGTCGGGATTGAGGACATTTACAAAAACCAGTACGCCCCGAGCAAGACCGGTATCTGGAAGATGAACATGGATACGGGAAAGGCCGAGCTGGTCATCACTGTGGAGAAGATGGCCGCCATCGCTTACCCCAATGGACCTCCTTCATCAGGTTGTCTTTACTTCTTCCGTGAGGGATGGAATCCATCCGGCAAACGCTTTATAGCCTTCATCAAGGACCCAGAGAATGCGCTCTCCAAGGCCTTCTCCATGACACCAGAGGGTACAGATGTGCGCTATCTGTATAACGAGCCAAGCCACCATGCGTGGCAGGATGACAATCACATAATGGATCATGGCAATCACACACCTCCGGGTGGTGGTTCACCTCTGAAAGGATACTTTCTTTTCAAAGATGACGGGACTGGAGAAGCAAAGGAGCTCCTCTGGGCAACAGATTTCACGGCCATGACAGCTATGTTCCCACCCAGGCGCGGACTGGATTCTCTCCGACACGTATAGTATAGAGGGCGGTTTCCAGTATCTGTTCATGTATCACAGACCGACAAAACGGTTCGTTCCACTGGCTAAGCTAAAGTCGACCGCCGAGGGCGGGTTACACCGAGTTGACCTGCATCCGAGGTTCAGTCGGGACGGAAGAATCGTGTCTATAGATGCGACCCACGAAGGTCTCGGACGGCAAATGTATGTCATTGACATCGGTCACATTCTCGATAACCCGCCTGATGTTCGGACATC
>CAWBTP010000011.1:0-99653 GCA_963791795.1 uncultured Acidimicrobiia bacterium | reverse complement strand
GACTGTGCAAGACCAGCAGGAAGAGAGCTTACCTGTAGCGGTCGCGCCTTGGTTTATTCCGGTGGCAGTTGTGGTTGTCTGTGTCGCAAGCTGTTTATCGCGGTCGTGGCTTGGCTTAGCTGCTGAACGGTACTGTTAAGTGCCGCATTGATTTGTTGCCCAGCATTTTGGATAGGCTGAACGATGTTGGTGTTGAGTTGCTGCCCGATGTTCTGGAGTTGCGCAAAGAAACCCTTGAGATTATCAAGACCCGGTATGGTTGAGAGTGGCTTTATTACCCGTTCTTGATATAGCTGTTGGAGCTTCTTGCAGTCTTCAGCAAAGCCTTGAAGTGATAATCTAACCTCAATCAATTCCTGAAAAACTGCGCTGCTTTGGATGTTGTCTGCCATTAAGGGAAACTACCTTTTGACCTGAGATTTTTGGACTTCACCAACAAGTGACACGAGTTCAACAAACCCGTTCAAAATGCCGGAGTTCGTTACGATATCAATGGCGAAGGTAATTGCTTGAATTGGGCCGCCTACAACTTTCTTGACGTGCTCCAAAGTAATGCTTGGGTCTGTCTGTTGCGCCGCAAGCGTTACGATGTCGATGGCCGTATAGGTGGACGCAAAGAGCACTTCTTGAAAGTCAAAAATGCAATGGCAAGTAGTTAGAGATCCCAAATTGCTGTTGGATAATTTGCCGATAAATCTTTCCACCCAAGGCGCGAATATCTTCATCAGCGCGGCTTGAGAATCGAAACCCTCAAACTTGATTGGATATCGAACCCCGCCAAGCTCAAAGCTGGGAGGTGCAGATTGTGCGGGCGTGGCGATGGGTGTCTTGGTTGGTCTAGGCATTCTTGGCCCTCGCTGGAATGCCACTACTAAGAATCTGATCTACGTCACTGGTACGCACCCTGTAAACGTGTCCCAATCGAACGGCTGGGATTCTTCCGGTCCTGACCCAGTGCCTGACTGACGTTGCATGGGAACCGATGCGCAAAGCAACTTCCTGAATACTTAGAAGACGATCCTCTTCCATAGAGCTCCTTATAAAAAAGCCACTTGGGGATCTCCCAGATGGCTTCGTGAGGTTAAGCAAATGGTCTGCTATTCCGGGTGGGTTTTTATTCCACCTTCACTCTAATTATACAAACTGGACATGCCATTCCTGCGTATCTCTCGCTGCTAGACTGTACCTAGCCGAACCCTGGCTCACCTGCATATAACTGATTCAACATATCTTAACAAGATAGTAAAAATCTTTGCATTCCGCAGGACAAAACCCGGATCAGTATTGACCTGGGACGGCGCCTACACAGTTTAGAGACCTGCAAACGTGCCAGAAAGTTATCAACAAAACCTGTGTAAAACCCTGTGCAAAATCATGCTTTCACGCCTAAAAAGTCTAGCCCCGCCTTGCGGTAGTAGCAGATTGCACACGAAATGACCACTCGACAAACTCCAGTAAGTACTTTGCTTATTCTAGATTTTACGAATTCATTTAGGAGCTGAGTTCGGCGGGCGAAATGGCCTGTCCCAGCGGGAGTTTTCCACAGCTTGCTTGCTCCCAAGTTTTGCCTTATAATTAGACAACACATTGAAGTTCTCCCTAGCTCATGGCAATTGATCTGTGAAGCGTTCTCCCCGTGTGAATGCTTCAACATTTGCCTGTCCCAGCGCGCAGAGCTGAAGATCTCATGAACGGAGACGCTCATGTCGGAATCGCAACTCATACCTGTCACCCGAGAAGGATTTCGGCTCACTAGAGATCGCTTCAGCTTGCCGAGAGATACTTCGGCTCTCGATCCAAAGAGCAAACGAGCCGTCACAATCTGTAATCTCTTCATCAACCATAACTTGGGAATACGTGACATTGTTCGGCTGCTCGATGAAGACCAGGAGAGGGTCATCCTGACTCTACTTGACGAAGGAATCATCTTAAACCGCAGGGACGCCAACCTAAAGAACACCATCGGCCAAGAACGCAGGAAGATAAAGACGGTTCTTAGTGTGCTGCGTCGCTAAACCGAGTGTCTCCGGTTTGAATCGCCGTTCACAGAGTTCAGACTTTGTGTGAGGCTTTTCTATTTAGGGCCGGGTTTAACGGCGCTGAGCATGGCCATGCTGGGCGCGGCGAGGTTTGGTCTTGCATGCGGTCGTGGCTCGGCTGTAAGATGCGCTTCTCTACTCCTTTGGTTAGGGGATTAGAGAGCCCGGCGCCTGCTAGGCGCACCTATGACGTGCTTGGCAGGCGCTTTTTTCGTTTTGTCCAAGACTGCACAGCCAAGGTCCCAGAATGTTGCCAGACTACACACAGAGAGTGGACATAGTTTTAGAAGCTCCGCTTTTGACTGATACATGCAGCGGGCTTCGTTTTATACGTTCTGCTCTGTAGGGACGGCCCGAGTCAGGGAGATTTGGTAGTTGGCTCCCTAGCTTTCCGTCCCTGCTAATATTTCCAACCCGAAAGCCGTTGTGAGGCCTCCCCCTTGCAGCGGCTTTTTTATGCTGGACGCGTTTCTAGCGGTGGTGAGCTTGGCTGGGCGGGTTTTCGGGCGAGGTTGAGGGGGTCAGGCGAGTTGTGTTGAGCGGAATCCGGACTTCACGGGATCTGATTTAGCATCCGCTCTATGTATGTGGCTACTGCCGAGTATGGGTCAGCACCTACTGACCTGCCCGACCGTAACACGGCGTATGCGGTAATGATAACCCCGTCTTCATCCAGCTTTTTTGCCCTTGCCGACGAAGCCGAGCAACCAGTTCGCCCTCCACAACAACGGCCTCATCGTAGAACTTTTGCTTGAATTCCCTGTCGAGGGCCTCCCACAAGGTTTCGAAGCGGGTGGCGTCCTTGCCTGCCTTATTGTATCTGGTGTGCAACTTGCGCAAGTCCGTTATCAGCTTTCTTCCACGCTTCTTGAGCTGTGGATCAGATAGCTTTATCTGCTCCTTGGTCAATGCCGCTGTTGCGGCGGAGTTCCGTGCGGGCAAGGTCGATGGCAGGACCGCTTTTCGGTTATCAGCTACATAGAGGAAAATCCCAACCAACAAGGCGAACGTGCCAACTTCGAATAGCAAGAAATAGCCGCGTCTACTGGACACAAACTACCCCGGCCCGCTGCTGGACGATGTCCGACCGAATCCCAGGAAAGTAGTTAGTTCCATAGTAACGATCCTCCCTCAAATGTTGAGCCCCCTATGTGCTCCCCTTGCAGCGGCGATGTGGACGCAGTTTGGGACAGGAGCCTACAATTCACTATGAAGCCTTTTCTAAACTTGCCTGTCCGGTTTTGCACAAAGAAAAAAGCGCTGCACTGAGAATGGCTACAAGTAGCGGCCAGTCTGACTTTGCGCCATTTTGCGTTTGCTATAATTGCATCTTTGGGGTCCATTTGGGGTCCACTTTGCCTGCAAAACCGTCTAAATCGCTGCTCTCCTGTGTGACTAAGTAGTAATAGAATCAACAAACCACTCCCGGTCAAAACCCCCCGTTAGCCCTTTCACGGCGATAACAGGGGTTCGAATCCCCTACGGGACGCCACTTTCACTGCCACACCGCAGAATAGGTTTGCGTTGGGATGATTGCCTTGCACGCTTACCGGGTTTCGGTTCGCGGTTCAATGGAGAGTCTCAAGTCCAGCGCCGAGAGAATCGCAGCCAGACTCGACAACTGAGGATTTCCTTTGCTCGACAGCATTCGGTAAGTATTCTCACGGTTCAGTCTGGATTTCAGAGCCACTGTTGAGACGCCCCGCGCCTCAGCCACATCTCGCAGCGCAAGAAGGAACACCCGGAGATCCTGATCCTCAAGCGCAGCATTCAAGTACGCTGCTGCCTCCTGAGGGTCATCCAGAGACTTCAGAAGATACTCCTTCCACGGCTTCGAACGCCGATTGACACTATTCTTTGCTGGCTTTCTGGCGCTTCTGGTAGTCATTCCAATACCTCTTGGCTTCCTCGATATCGGCCGGCTGGCTCCTTTTCGAGCCGCCACATAGCAGTAAAACCATGCTTGAAGCGCGTCCGAAGTAAATGCGGTAACCCGGCCCGAAATCCAGTCTCAGCTCGAACACCCCTTGGCCGACGGATTTAGAGTCGCCGAAATTCCCCAGGCGAAGCCGGTTGACTCTGGCTTTGATCCTTGCCCGCGTCATCGAGTCCTTGAGGCCCTCAAGCCAGTGCTCAAAAGGCGTTTTTCCGTTCCGCGCCAGATAGAGCCTAACGTCCACAGGGAGCAGGCCATTGTCTCTTGGCATTGTAGGTTATAAGCGACAGACGAACAAGAACAGACGAACACTCGAAAAGCGAGATGCTCCTTGAAATCAACTTACGCTCATCGCCGGTTTTTGAGTTCCTGCAGTTTGTGTCGCAAGGCTGGATCGGAAGCACCGATCGCCAGATCACTGGCTTCCCGGCGCCGCCTGTCGATTTCAGCATCAAGCTCGGTCTGATGATCGTAATAATAGGCTAGCGCGGCATGAATTTGTGCCAGGGAAAAGTGGGGATATTGGAGATGCATTTCTTCGGGGCTGGAACCATGGGCGAGCTTACCGACGGCAATTTCGATCACCTTGACACGTGTTCCGCTGACCCAGGCGATTCCTTGGTCGTCAAGCTCTACATGCGGGATACTGGCGGTGGTTGACATGGATGGCTTCCTTGGACGGTGTTGACGAACAAATGTAACACGTCAGCCCAAGGTCACCAAAGTCACAATTTCAGGTCAAGCTCGAGGCGAGCCAGCGAAATCGTCGGGGAAACGACACCGCCCCTTCACGGCGATAACAGGGGTTCGAATCCCTACGAGACGCCATTCTTAGCTAAGCACTTGCCGCCATTCCCTCAATCAGCTGTTTTGTTTTTGTAACGTCCTGGTGCCAAACGTCCAAGAGGTTTTGAAGGGACAGATGGATCGCATCACTTGCCCACAAACCGCGTTGCCACGCTCCCTTCCATCCCATCCTTCGTTTTGACCCGTGTCCACAGACCGCTTTGGCTCACAATGGAAACCTCTTCCCCGCAAGCCAGCTTTTTACGGTCTGGGCGCGACGATGAGAAAGGCACCTCGGTAAACCGATCGGAGCAGACAATCTTCTGCGAACTACTCTGACTGACGAGGGGTACCGCCATTGGCGCCGGCGCCGGTTGAACGGTCGTGGGCGGTTGGCTTATGGTTTCGGCCGCCGTTCCTGGCTGATTTGGTTGAGAGGCAGCGGAAGCAGCAGCAACAATAATAGGCTCTTTATTCTCGCTAAGTATGCCCGGATTCCAAATTCCAAGATCTATCATCGGACGGAAAGCTATCGATTTCGATTCTCTGGATTCTTGAAGAAGATCAGTTACAGACAATTCAGCTTCTTCGATCTTCTCATCGAGCCAATTCACTGTTTGGATAGGGCTAGTGTGATCATAATTCCAAGCTTCTCTGGTTAGAATGATCGCGGGAGTCCATTTGAACCCAATGCCGCCACCTTCGGACGGCTTCCAGCCACTCGCGACCTTATCCGCTAGTTTCTCCTGCGCACCGGTCGGATTCTCCACCAGACATTCAATGCTACGCGGAGGTCCAACTTTAGCCTTAAGTCGACAACCAGAGTCCTTACATAGATCGACCGCCTCAGCCATATCAGCCAAAATACCCCGTGCTGCTACTGCCTTGTCCGCTATAAACCATGCACGATCTGCCCGTATTGTTGGCCGCAACGTAGATTCGACCCTATCTGCAGAGTATTCAATTCTCAACTCATACTCATTGTTCGTGGTCTTTCTATAGTAAACATCCAAAAGTGGGCCCACAATCTGCTCAGCCGCAAAGGCCTCTGGACCCGATTCATAGTGCCTTTTTGTCTTACGTGAATAGAAGTTTTTGGGCTCACCAAATTGTTTCCGAACCTCATCTCTAGTCATTCCAGGAACCAGTTTCGGTTGCTCATCTGGCCAGGCTGACTTCTGACCTACAGCGAGAAGTAACATCGTGAACAGAAAATTTCTCGTCATCACCTCATTTCACCCCTCCGAAGGTACCCAGCCCGAGCCGCCGGCGAAGTCCCGCTCCAGGATGCGAACCTGACTCTTATTGAAAGTGCTATTGATAACCAAGACTCTGTGTTTGGTTCCACACTGAAGACTTGTCTGCCAACATAAACGCTCTTCCAGTTTTATCGATGCTTTGGCTCCGCTGGGTTAGAACTTCTTCACTGCGGCGACTGGTTGCCCCACGACTGGTCCTCCTAGGCGAAACAGCTTGGCTCACGACAGCTCTATTTCGACTATTGGGCAGCGCTCGGTCCTCGGTGGTATGCAGATCACCGATATGGCAAGTCACGGCGAACTGCTTCTTCGGCCAAGCCCGGTGATGAGGAGCGTCGGGTAGCTTCTCGATTCAATGGATCGACGGACAGGCGACTAGCGAGCCCCAAGGTTCGTCGCTGAAGAGTGTCGTTTTGACCATCCTCGATCGGAGACTCAGTTGAGACTTATCTTGACGGGGAGCTTTCACTTACCCCGTGAACCGTGAATTAGAGGAGGTCAAGATGGGAAGCAACTCAGGAAACTCAGAATGGGGTTTATGCAAGGATTGTGAATGGTGGCAGATCGAGCCGAAGGCTCCGATTTTGATAAAACGATGGGGTTGTGTATCGAGGAGAGTCTGCAACCGTTTCGTGTCCGAGTTTCGGGAAATAGTGGTTGTAATCTCTACGCGGAAGGGGCCCCAGCCAGGGCGAAAGGCTCTTCAGACGCTCCGCCTACTGCCGAGCCTACGCGCTGAAGAGGTTGCCAGGGTATCTTATCTCTTCGCTGAGAGCTTCGAAGCAATTGGCCTCTGATGGACTTCCAGCCGAAGACCCGCTGATGAATGGCTTCAACAATTCATGAGGGGAATGCAAGAAATCGCGTCAATTTGTCAGTCAGGCTGGGCAGTGAATGAGTGAGGCAACGCCTCGCCACCGGCAGCAAATCTCTCTTTCCTTTCCCAGAGACCGTGCTATTATTCCATCATCAGATTGAGCTTGAAATGTCACAAAGCATTTTCTATGAGCCTGTCGATTCTCATCGCAGAAGACAACGAGGTAGTCAGAGACGCTCTGAAAGAACTTCTCGAGCAGGAAGGCTATGACGTGTCGGTCTGCGAAACAGGTTCAGCTGCCCTTCAACACCTCCGGCTGACTTCGGTCGATCTCCTCATCGCAGATCTGCTCATGCCAGAAATGGACGGCATCGAACTCATCAAAATGCTGCGTATATTCCGCCCCGACCTCAAAGTCATAGCCATATCGGGCGACCTTAACAATACCATCCAGCGAAGGGTTGATTTGCTTGGCGTCAAAGCGACCCTGCAGAAGCCTTTCACTTCAGACGAACTCTTTCTAACTGTCCGATCCGTTGCCGCTGAGTCGGGCAGGGTGAGCAGTTCGGTTCGACAACAAAGCCACCAAAACAGAACCGGGACCGTTCGCGCTTCCTAGCTCACCAACGTTGCCCTGCGAAAGGGGTACTCTGGCTTGTGAGCCGTCCATTCTCGAGCATGGCTTCGAAGATCCCGACGAACTCACCGAGAGAAGGTCGCGGTATTCGGCTTCGACCTGCCAGGAAGTTTCATTGTGCTGCGGCGGCTTTGGTGCAAGCAGCGGAGGGAAGAGGGTGGTGAGAGCGGGGCGCCTTTGATCGAGCTGGATGACCTTCGTTGCGCAATGCCGCCAACTACTTCCGCGCCCCTCTACAGCATAGAGGCAGAAAATGGAATTTTGAATGACTGAGTTGCTTTGCCTTGCGACTCTGCATTGCAGGACTCAAACACATGCCTCCATGTTAGAGAGTCCCTTTTGGAAAGAGGTCCAAGAGTGGACGATTTCCAGTTGAGCCACGTTCTCTGAAAACGGGACCAGAGCTACTTAATCCCTACCACCATCGAGTCGGGGCCGACGAGGTGCTCAACGCGGGTCTCTTTGAATCCGATTTCCTTCATCCAACCCATGCAATCGGCGCCGGTATAGTCGAACCCTCCTTGGGTTTCAATGAGCATGTTGAGACTCATGAGGAGGCCGAAGACATTCTTCGAACGGTCGTCGTCAATGATCGATTCGTAAACAATCAGCGCACCTCCTGGGCGAACGGCGTCATACGCTTTTCGAATGAGCGTCTTTTTCTCCTGTAGATCCCAGTCGTGCAAGATGTGTCCCATCATGACGACGTCGGTTTCGGGAATTGGTGTGTTGAAGAAGTCACCCTTCGCGAAGCTCAACCTCCCGGAAAGTCCGTTTCTCTGGACGTATTCTTCGAAGATGGGCTCCACTTCGGGGAGGTCGAATCCGACGCCAGAAAGATGCGAGTTGGCAAGGGCGACTTGAACAGCCAGATCCCCCTGCGCCGTGCCGACATCTACGTATCGTTTGTAATTTTTCCAGGGAAACTTATGGGCAATGGCCAGGTTGGCTGGGTGGCTGAGACCCGTCATGGCTGCCAGGAATTCTTTGAGACGTGCGGGACTGGCATAAAGCGCGGCAAAGAGCGACTCTCCCCCAGCCTTTGCCTCATTTTGAGGCTTGCCGCTGCGCAGGCCTTCGGTGAGATGATTCCAAAAGCCAAAGAGCCGGCTGTTCGCCATGTCTAGCATGCCGCCCACGTAGGTCGACTTTCTCTTATCCAAGAACAGGTCCGTCTCAGGGGTGTTCTGGTACTTGCCACCCACTCGATTGAGGAAGCCAAGCGCCACCAAGCGCATCCAGGAAGTCCTGGGCTGAGCGAGGGTGCAGTCCCAGACGTTCTTGAAGACCCTTCAGATCCTCAGGATGCTTCGCCAACTCGGTGAAGACTTCCATCTCCACGGCGCTCAACAGAGTCTTCGAGGCCCAGAAACCAAGCCCGACTTGCAGGATCTTTTCTGGGGTAAGGGGGGCAGTCATTGTGTCTCCTCCGATCAACAGTATTGGATGAATGTCTAAAATCGGTACAGTTCAAGTAACCGCAGAGACGTCCGCAGATGACTCTAGCGGCGAGTCTCTCATCCTGACAAAGGGGGTCGCGAACAATGCCGGTAGCGCAGCGCCGGAGTTGTCGTGCAGGCCTCACTCGGCCTGACAACCCCCTGAAGTTCACGACCGCTGTCGAGGCGGTACGCCTTTGTTAACGGGGCAATATACCGCGTCTGCAGCGCTACGTCCGGTAGTCCGCATTGATGTGGATGTATTCCTTGGTGAGGTCGCACGTCCAAATCGTAGAGGAAGCCGGGCCCGACTTGAGATCGAGGCTGATGCGGATGTCACGCTGCTTCAGGATCTGTTTCGCCTGGATTTCATCGAAAGGCAACCCCATGCCATTCTCGCAGACGCTCAGATTACCAATGCGGATATCGGTGCGGTTTGGATCAAACGTGACGCCGGAGTAGCCCGCAGCGCACAGGATTCGCCCCCAGTTTGCGTCCTCGCCGGCCATGGCAGTCTTGAAAAGCGGTGAGTTTGCTATGCTGCGCGCGATTCGAGTGGCGTCAGCTTCCGAGCCGGCACCCTGCACATGAATCTCAATGAATTTTGTGGCGCCTTCGCCGTCACGCACGATCTGCTGCGCGAGGCTTTGGCACACCTGGGTCAAGGCTTGGACAAACAACTCGTAGTTGCTGCCTTTCTCGTCAATGAGCGGGCAACCAGAAGCACCATTGGCAATGACGGCAAGAGTGTCGTTGGTGGAGGTGTCTCCATCCACACTGATACGGTTGTAGCTCTTGTTGCATGCTTCGGTGAGAGCCTCTTCCAGCAGACGGTGTGTGATCATGCCGTCCGTCAAGACAAACGCGAGGGTGGTGGCCATGTTCGGCTGAATCATGCCCGCGCCCTTGGTCATGCCGCTAATCCAGACCGGCTTTCCCGCGATGAGGACCTGTGCCGAACAGATCTTGCGAACCGTGTCCGTGGTCATGATGGCCTTGGCAACGTCGCCAATGGCTTCCGGCTTCAGACCTTCCTTCAGAGCACCGGCTTGCTTCTCCAGACGTTCAAACGGAAGCTGTACGCCAATCACTCCCGTTGAGGCAACCAGCAATTGATGGGCTGAGATCCCCAGAATCCGGCTGCCGAGCTGCGCCATTTCCCGCGCCACGCGCATCCCGGCGTCGCCGGTACAGGCGTTCGCATTCCCGGAATTCACAATGACGGCCCTGATTTCTCCACCGGATTTCTCCAAGTGTTCCTGGGAAAGCAGCAACGGAGCGGCTTTGACGACATTGGTCGTGAACCTGGCAGCCGCAATGGAGGGACGAGTTGAGTAAAGCAGCCCGAGGTCCAGCTTTCCCGTCAGCTTTCTTGACGCCAGCAGCCACCGCGGAGGCCAGGAAGCCCTGGGGACAAACGATGTCATCAGTGCTGAGTTTCAAGGTCAATGCAGAATCCTTTTGGTTGTTGATGCAATTGTAGGGGGTTACTGCGCCAGCGGCCGGATTACGGCTCGCACTTCGCTTGGCCGGAATGATTTTTACAGCGCCTTCTCGAAGCAGACGAAGATTGCGGCCTGCCCCAGCATTTCAGCTATCCGAGGGAAGTAGAGCCCCTTTTGGTCAAAAAGAGCTCTGCCTGTTCCAAGGCCTCGGCGACCCTGACTCTGGCGGTTCCACCAAAGACCGAGCGCGCGCCGAGGCTGTTATCAAGCGACAAGGCAACGAACACATCTTCACCGAACAGGCCGGAGTATCCCTGATACTCCGTGAGGCTCAGCTCTTGAAGCTGGATGCCGCGCTGCTCGCAGTGTAGGACTATCTTTCCAACCAATTCATGAGCTTTGCGGAACGCCAGACCTTTGCGAACAAGATAGTCGGCCAGGTCGGTCGCGTTGAGAAAATCGCCCTGAACGGCGCTGGCCGCTGCAGAACGATTGACCTTCAAGGTTCGGATGACCACCTGGGTCACCCGAAGGCAATCCGTGACTGTGTCCAAGCGTGTCGAAAAGGAGCTCTTTGTCTTCCTGGAGGTCTTTGTTGTAAGCCAGCGGCAATCCTTTTAGCAGGGAGAGAAAACTGGTGAGATTCCCAATGACTCGAGCTGACTTGCCACGGATGAGCTCCAACGAATCGGGATTCTTCTTCTGCGGCATGATGCTGCTGCCAGTCGTCACCGCGTCGGAAAGCGCCACAAAGCCGAACTCAGGAGACGAGTAGATGATCAGGTCTTCAGCGAGCCGGCTCAGATGGACCATGAGCGAGCGATGCCGCTGAGACGAATTCAACTTGATAGTCCCGGTCGCTGACGGCATCCAGGCTATTCCGAGTCAGTTGGCTGAAACCCAGCTCGATGCGCAAGGCTTCGCGATCGACCGGAAACCCGTTTCCGGCCAGCGCACCTGAACCCAGCGGCATCGCATCGGTCCGGCGAAAACAATCGTCCAGGCGCTCATAGTCGCGCTGGAACATTTCGAAGTAGGCCAGGAGATAGTGAGCGAAAAGAATGGGCTGTGCCTTGCGAAGATGCGTGTAACCCGGAATCACCACGTCCTGATTGGACTTTGCGAGATTCACGAGTTCCCGTTGCAGGTTCCTGATCTGAACCTGCACATGGATGATCGCGCGCTTCAGGTAGAGACGCGTGTCCAAGGCCACCTGATCGTTCCGGCTGCGTCCTGTGTGCAGCTTGAAGCCAGCATCGCCGATCGTTTCAACCAGGCGCGCCTCGACGAAGCTGTGAACATCCTCTGCATTCTGACTCGCCAGCCAACCGGGTTCCTTCTCGATGCGTTTCTTGATCTCTGCCAGGCCCCTGCCAATCTCTTTGAGCTCTTCCTGAGACAGAATGCCGGCTTTCGTCAGAACGCCAGCGTAGGCGAGCGATCCTTCGATGTCTTCGAGAACGAGCCGCTGGTCGATGCCAAACGAGTTGTTGAACCGCTCGAAGACTGCGTCGATCTGTTCGGTAAATCTGCCGCCCCAGGTTTTCATGAGTAGTCCGTGCATACGGGATTCGTGAGTGCGTGATACGTTATGCGTGAAGCGTGAAACGTAATCTGGAATTACTCACGTATCACGAATCACGTTTCACTTTCTCTTTGCCAGTGCTTGCACTTTTACAGGTAGACCGAAGAGATTGATAAATCCCTCCGCGTCCTTCTGGTTGTATACCGCTTCTTCGCCGAAGGTTGCCAGGTCTTCCCGATAGAGTGAGTGGATCGATTTCCGACCTGCGACGAGGATATTCCCCTTGTACAGTTTGAGCCGTACCGATCCGGTAACGGTTCGCTGAGTCGAACCGACAAAAGCATCTAGCGCCTCACGGATCGGGGTGAACCACTGACCGTTGTAAACGAGGTCGGCATACTTCAGCGCGAGCTGGTCCTTCATGCGCAGCACTTCCTTGTCCAGGCAGATAGATTCGAGTTCGCGGTGCGCCTGAACCAGGAGCGTCCCGCCCGGCGTTTCATAGGCACCTCGAGATTTCATGCCGACGAGCCGATTCTCCACCAGGTCAATGCGTCCGATGCCGTGCTCACCCCCGACCTTATTAAGGGTCTGCAGCAGTTCCACTGGGGACAGGCGCTTGCCATCGACACCGACCGGGGTTCCTTGATCGAACTCAATCTCGACGTATCGTGGCTGGTCAGGAGCCTTCTCGGGGGAAACCGTGAGCTTCCACATCGACTCCTCTGCCTCGCTGGCGGGGTTTTCGAGAATGCCGCCTTCGTGGCTGATGTGCCAGATGTTCCGGTCCTCACTGTAGTTTTTCTGCTTGGTCGCGGTGATAGGAACGTTGTGCTGGTGGGCATAGTCAATGGCATCCTCGCGCGACTTGATTTTCCATTCCCGCCAGGGAGCAATCACTTTCAAATGTGGAGCCAGCGCTTTGTAAGTCAGCTCGAAGCGAACCTGGTCGTTGCCCTTGCCCGTGCAGCCATGGGCAACAGCGTCGGCTCCTTCTCGCAGCGCGATCTCCACCTGCCGCTTGGCCAGAATGGGACGTGCCATCGACGTGCCGAGCAGGTACTTGCGCTCGTAAATGGCACTGGCTCGCAGCGTCGGCCAGATGTAGTCGCGTACAAACTCCTCGCGCAGATCTTCGACGAACAACTTGGAAGCTCCTGTTTTCAGGGCTTTCTCGTGAAGTCCGTGGAGTTCTTCCTCCTGCCCGACGTCGCCTGCCATGGCGATGACTTCGCAGTCGTAGTTTTCCTTCAGCCACGGGATGATGACGGAAGTATCCAATCCGCCAGAGTAGGCCAGAACCACTTTCTTGATCATAGGGTCTTCCTTAGAGAGCCAGCGAATTTTCCGTCATTCCGCGGAAGGGGAATCCAGTTTTCTCCCCGGGCTGTTCTGGATTCCCGCTTTCGCGGGAATGACGGCTAGTTACACTTTCTGTTTGTAAGTCCTGAACGACAACCCCTGAAGGAATCGCCACGGCTGTCGTTACAAGGCCAGCCCTTCAGGGAAATCTCAAGCCTTTCAGTTCATCTCATCAACAAGTACAAGATTGCCTTCTGAACATGCAGGCGGTTCTCCGCCTCGTCGTACACTATGGATTGCGGCGAATCGATGACGCTTGGAGCGACTTCATAGCCGCGGTGGGCCGGGAGGCAGTGCATGAACACGGCCTCCTTCAACGCATGGGACATCAGTTCGCTATCCACTCGAAAGTCTGCAAAGACCGCTGCGCGGTCCTCGGTTTCTGCTTCCTGACCCATGCTGGCCCAGACATCGGTGTATACGATGGAGGCTCCTCGCACGGCTTCGACAGGATCGTTCAGTATGTTAATTCTCGCGCCGCTTTCTTTGGCGAACCTCGCAGCTTCGCTCACAACTCGGGAGTTGGGCTCAAAGCCTTTGGGTGTGGCGATCCAGAGCTCGACACCCAGTTTTACTGCGCCGTCGATCAATGAGTGGCAGGTGTTGTTGCCATCCCCAACATAGGCGAACTTCAATCCCTTCAGCGACCGGAACTTTTCCAGGATTGTGAAGTAGTCCGTCAACGCCTGGCAGGGATGCAGAAGATCGGTCAGCCCGTTAATGACGGGGATGGACGCATGCTCCGCAAGTTCCACCACCGACTTGTTCTTGTAGGTGCGCGCTACGATGCCATGGACCCACCGCTCCAGGTTTCTGGCTACGTCGCGCACCGACTCGCGCTCGCCCAGCTTTGCGTCGGAATGATCGAGGAAAATAGCGCTGCCTCCCATGCTTGTCATTCCCACGTCAAAGGTGACCCGTGTTCGCAAAGAAGGCTTTTCAAAGATCAGAGCGAGAGCCTTTCCTTTCAAAGCGGTGGCATAGTCCTCAGGCGACTTCTTCATCGCTTCGGCCAGGGCGAAGATAAGCTGGATGTCTGGAAGAGTCAGCGGATGAATGGAAATCAGGTCGTGAACCGATAGCTTCTGGCTCGCAAGAGAATCCACGCCGAACAGGGTTTGCATGGACATCAGTTAGTGGCCTCCGGCTTGGGTTGCGGCGGGGCTACCTTCCACACGGTCCTTTGCAACCTCAGAAAAGATCTTGTCCAGGGCCTTGATGAACTTGCCAATTTCCTTTTTCGTAATGATGTACGGCGGCAGGAAGCGCAGCACGTTGTCACTGGTGACATTGATGATAAAGCCCGCTTCCAGGCAGCGATTCACAATATCCCGGGCAGGGAAGTCGAGCTCCATGCCGAGCATCAATCCTTCGCCCCGCACAGCAACGACGAAGGAATACTTCTCTTTCAGCATGAGCAGCTTGGTCTCGAAGTAGTCGCCTTTTTCGCGGATGTCTTCCAACAGTTCTTCTTCCTGCAAGATCTTCACAAACTCGAATCCCAGCCGGCAAGCGAGCGGGCCCCCGCCGAAGGTAGTCCCATGGTCACCCGGCCCGAAGGTTGGCGCTACTGCATCGGTTGTGAGCAACGCCCCTAAAGGAACACCGAGCCCCAGCGGCTTGGCCAATGTGAGAATGTCGGGACGGATGCCGAACTTCTCGTAGTAGAAGTAGCGCCCTGTGCGTCCGATGCCGCACTGAATCTCGTCAAAAATCAGCAGAGCGCGATGCTGGTTGCACAGTTCGCGCGCGGCCTTCAGAAAAGCCTCGCTGCAGGCGTGAATGCCGCCCTCACCCTGAAGTGGTTCGATGATAATGGCACAAACACGATCGTTGAAACTCTGCCGCAGGTGCTCCACATCGTTGAACCGGACAAACCGGAAACCCGGAACCAGCGGTTCATAAGGTTTGCGATACTTGTCAGAGGCGGTTGCAGAGAGTGCGCCGTAAGTTCGGCCGTGAAATGCATTGTCGAGCGTGAGGATCTCGTGCTTGCCTTCGCCAAGCTGGTTTTTGTAGGCATAGCCCCGCGCCAGTTTGAACGCCGCCTCGACCGCTTCCGTTCCGCTATTGCAGAAGAAGGCCTTTTGGAGCCCGGAAATCTCCACGAGCTTTTGAGCCAACAACGCCTGGTAAGGGTGGTAGAAGAGGTTGCAGACGTGAACCGACTTCTTGAGCTGTTTTCGGAAGATGTTAGTGATGCGCGGGTGATTGTGACCCAGTGCGTTGACGGCGATGCCGGCCAGCAGGTCGATGTAGCGCTTACCCGCATAGTCGTACACGATGCACTTTCGACCCTTTTCCACGAACAGCGGGTATTTTTTGTAGTTGGCGGTGAGGTACTTTGATTCCGCTTCAACGATCTGCTTCAGGTTCATGAACTCTCCTTTGGACCCTAGGGGCGCGGACGTCTCGTCTGCATCCTGAAGCACTAACGTGCCTCACCACCGCGGTGAAACCGGGGCCGGAATGCAGAGCCAATGAACGTCATTCCGGCGGAAGCCGGAATCCAGTTTGTCGGTAGATCGTGGACCCCGGCTTTCGCCGGGGTGACGAAAAAATGTCCACACTTCCCGTACGGATGCCTCCCGCACCAACCGTCAACAATCTGCGTGACTCTCGGATGCGGACGAGGACGTCCGCGCTCCCAGCTCACACAATCTCGGTCCCCAGCGATTCGCTCTTGAGCAAGACCCGCAGCAGACAATCGGGTTCTTTGCCACCCACGATATGAATCGCCCGAATGCCCCCTGCCAGGGCGCGTTCACAAGCGCGTGTCTTGGGTAACATGCCTTCTGAAATGACTCCCGAGCTGCGTAACTCTGCCATCTTCTCGCCGCTCAACCGTGGAATCACGGCTCGCTGCTCGTCGAGTACACCCTGAACATCGGTGAGGAACACCAGACGCTCTGCCCCGCAGAAAATAGCGGCAGCAGCTGCCATCTCGTCTGCGTTGATGTTGTAGTAGGCCCCGTCCGTGCCAATGGCGGTGCAAGCGATCACTGGCAAGTAGCCTTCGGTCAGGAGCAATTCGACCAGTTTTGGATCGCCCTGGAAAATCTCGCCAACATAGCCATAATCAAACGGCTCGTTTGCAGGCTGAAACTGGCGGGCCAGAAAACTGCCTCCGTCACCCCCACACAATCCAACGGCTTTTCGACCCTGTTGGTGGAAGGAAGCAACGATCTCCTTATTGACCCAACCGGAAAGCACCATTTGCACCACACGCATGGTGGGTGCATCTGTAATGCGAAGCCCCTGGTGAAAACGGCTCGGGATCGCCAGCTTTTCGAGGGTCTCCTTGATCTGCTTTCCCCCTCCGTGGACGACAATCACCTGGTGACTGGCTCCCTGAATGGCGGAAAGTTGGGCGACCATTCTATGGAGAAGGTCCAGGTCGGTCAATAAACTTCCCCCTAGTTTGACGACGACACGCACAGGGTCTCCTGAAAATCCCCCTTACCAAAGGGGAAAGAAGGCGGAACGCACATCCGTCGTTGCGCCTTCAGGGGGTTGTCGTGAAGCTTCCAGCAGGCCGGACCGGGTCCCTGAAAATGCTGTGGCCTCTCCCTCACAAGGTGGGAGTCAGAGAGGTTGTGGTTTAAACCCTGAAGTCCCCTTGTCCAAGGGGGACGATTTTCTTCGTGCCTTCGAGAAACACGAGCACCCTAGTTTTCTTAAAGCAACCCCGCTGTTTCTTCGAGACCCAGCATCACATTCATGTTCTGCAAAGCCTGGCCAGCCGCACCTTTCACCAGGTTATCGATCGCCGAAACGATCACGAGCATGGAACCGCCCGGCTCCAGCTTCCAGCCAATGTCGCAGTAGTTTGTATGCGCCACGAACTTGATTTCCGGAAATCGGCCCGGAGGGAACCGGCGGACAAAAGGCTCGCGGCCGTAGGCCTCTTCGTAGCAGTCATTCACCATCGTCTCTGTTACCGATTCCCTCAAAACAACGTAGATTGTCGAAAGGATGCCGCGATTGATGGGGAGCAGATGCGGCGTAAACACAAGCCGACGCGAATTCAGTTCCTGCCAGATCTCCGGTGCGTGGCGGTGTTTGAAGACGTTGTAAGCCTTGAAGCTCTCAGTGACCTCGGAAAAGTGGGTGCCGGCGCTCGGAGACTTGCCGGCTCCGCTCACTCCCGACTTTGAGTCGCAGATGATGTCGGAGGTGTTGTCGATCAATCCGGCTCGCTGCAATGGAATCAACGGCAGCAGGGCAGAAGTGGGGTAGCAACCGGGATTGGCGAGCAGCGACGCCTGCCGAATATTGGCACGATGAATCTCGGTGAGACCGTAGACCGCAGTCTTGAGCGCCGGACCGAAGTGGTGCTCGAAACCATACCACTTGGGATACAGCTCCGGCTGTTTGAGCCGGTATGCGCCACTCAGGTCGATGACCCGCAGTTGGCGTTCCAGAAGCTGCGGCACGAGGTCATGCGACACCTCATTTGGAGTCGCGAGAAAAACAGCCTGGGTTCGGCGCTCCAAGAGGGCATTCAGGTTGAGCGGTTCAATCTCCAGATCACAGCGCCCCGAAAACTGCGGCAACTCCTCGCTGTATTTTCGCGATGCCCCATCCTGCCGTTCCTGGTTAGCCGTCATCAGCGTATTGAGACGAACCTGCGGGTGCTTTAGCAACAGGCCGACCAGTTCCGCGCCTGAATACCCGCTAGCGCCAATGATGGCCACATTCATGACTTGTTCCATTTTACCTTTCGTCCTCCCATCGCCTGGAAAGTGCCAAACACCATAGGGGCAAGGGCTTCCAGCCACTCACCCCGTCGCAGAATAGCACCGCAGTCACTTCCCTAACCTCCCAAGGCCAGGAGCCGTCGTCTGATCAGTCGTGCCGTGGCGGCATTCGCAGTAACAACCAGAATCGTATCATCTCCCGCTACCGTGCCGACGATCTCCTTCCACCCGATTGTGTCCAGGGAACGGGCAACGGGCGAAGCATTTCCTGGATGGGTCCTGACAACAACGAGGTTCCCTGCCGCCTCGGCCTCGATCATGAACTGCAGGATCGTCAAACGCTGCTGATCCGAGTTGCCGGCCGCGGGACCCAATTGTTCCGGTAGTTTGTAGCCCTTCGGCGTCTTGACCAGATTTAGCGCGCGCAAGTCCCGCGAGAGCGTTGCCTGTGCCACGTGCACACCTTCTGTTTTCAGTCGCTGGCTGAGCTCGGTCTGGCTGAGCACTGGGCGAGTCTGAATCAAATTGAGAATCTTGGTATGCCTGCGTTGCTTGCTCATAGGCCATAACGAATAAATATGCAAACAGGCGCATAATTATAGAGACTGCTGGAACGCTGTCAAGTGCTACTTTGCAAGGAGACAAAGTAACGAGGAGTGGTCGTACTGTGAGGCCTGGAATCGAGACTTCAGGGGTATCGAGCAACCGGGTCCGGGAGCACCAACTGCCCAAAATCCGTTTCCATTCAGGCAGCGGTCGGGCGGGCGGAAGGAACGATCTTCAGCAGGTGTTTAATGTCATCACTGGTTAGTTTGGGGAAATCCTCGTAGTAGTTCGCGATCTGGTAGAGAGCGATATCTTCGGTCAGCAATGCGACAACCTCATCGCAGTGCCTGCCCACAAAGCGATTGGCACGAAAATGCGTGACCGGCATAGCTGCGATGATCCGCGCTGCACCGAGATGCCTGACCGTTTCGACGGCGCTGAACATCGTCCAGCCAGAGTGCATGCCGTCGTCAATCGAGCAGGATCGTTCTGTCTGCGAGGTGCTGGGCAAAGCAACTCCCCAGCTCTCCAGATCGGTTTGCAGCGTCATACGCTCCTGGCGGGCGATGCGTTGGATCTCGGGTGGTGTGAGTCGCATTTGTCCAACCAGCGGCTGATTCAAATACATTTCGCCCTGATGAGTGACATAACCAAAGATGATCTCCTGTAGCCAGGGAACATGCAGGCTGCGGATTGGCAACGGGAGCATCGTAGCCTTAAGAGCCTGAGCCACTGGAAGAGCAACCGGCACGCCACCATTCGGCACGGCCATCACCAGCACCTGCTGATTTTGGAAGTGTAGCAACTGGGCAGCGAGTTGGCGGCCAGCTTGTTCGCGATTGGGAAATCTCGGCATGGAAGATCAATCCTTGTTTGACAGAGTCGCCCGCCAGAGCCAGGTCGAACGGTGCTAAGAATAGGGACAGACGGGTCTTCAGCGCAAGTGCTAATCTGAGCACGTTGACCGGCAGCGGAGGGCTGGATACGATGGTATGGAAAAGCAAAGCGGCGAGGCTGCATTGAGTCAGAGTTTTGGAGGATGAGCGATGAGGAGTAAAGAGAGGACTTCTGAAATCCAATTCTTGCTGCGGCTGCTTGATGAAGCGTATTCCATGAAGACTTGGCACGGCCCGAATCTGAAAGGATCGCTGCGCGGGCTGACAGCGAGGAAGGCCGCATGGAGGCCGGGTCACAAAAGACACAACATTTGGGAGCTTGCCGTTCACGCTGCTTATTGGAAGTACATCGCGCGTCGCAGATTGTTGGGTGAGAAGCGAGGATCTTTCCTGCTCAAGGGCAGTAACTGGTTTGCCAGGCCGTTCGACCTAAGTGAGCAAGCGTGGCGAGATGACCTGGCGTTGCTGGATGACGAGCACGGAAGGCTAAGAGAAGTTGTGGCCAGCCTGACGCCAGTTGCCCTGCGCTTCACGCCTGCGACCAGCAAGGTGAGCAATCTTGAGCTGATTTGTGGTGTTGCGAATCACGATATCTACCACGCAGGTCAGATTCAATTGTTGAAGCGATTGCAACACTGAGCGGCTCGGCAAGGCAGGCTTTCTTGACACCCCCATGAGCGGACAATATACTCCGCTCCCGATTGATATCCGCCCGAAGTGAGGCGTCTGTCGTGCGATTCATGGGACTCGACGTTGGTAAAGCTCGGATTGGAGTTGCAGTTAGCGACGAAACTGGCCTCATCGCCAGGGGAATCGCTACCCTTCAGAGAACCAATGCAAAAAGGGATTTCGAAACCTTGGCGCGACTCATAGAGGAAAACCAGGTTCGCCATGTCGTGGTAGGGAATCCATTGAACATGGATGGCACTGCCGGTAAGCAGTCGATGCACATGCACAGTTTCGCAGAGCGGCTGCGCTCGGCAGCGAGTGTTGAAGTGAGCTTGTGGGATGAACGGTTGTCGTCGTTTGCCGCCGAGCAGTTGCTGATCGAACGGGGCACGCACTGGTCCAAACGTAAGCAGGAAATCGACAAGCTGGCTGCGATCGTGATTTTGCAAGGTTTCCTGGATCATCAGAACTCCACTTCACCGGCTGAAGGGGCGCCAGCAGCGGAGGACCATGGCCAGAACTAAGGCCGGGAGACGACCTTTCATCAGGGCCTTGCTTTTTCTTCTTGTGTTGCTGGCAGGAACCGGCGTGTCACTACGCTTCCTCTGGTCGCGGCCGTTCTCAACAGCTCCAGGGGTCGAGAAGTTCGTGGTGATTCCGCGCGGGACTTCTTCCTATGAGACGGCCCACCTCCTTCAAAGGGAGGGAATTGTCCGTCATTGGGCGACGTTCCTGACCTACCTCAAGCTTGTGAAACCACGAAGGCCTTTACAGGCTGGCGAGTACCGATTCGCAGAGCCCCTTTCCGTCATCCAGGTTGCAGACAAGCTGATTCGCGGCCTCATCTACTATCACGAGTTCACAGTTCCCGAAGGCTATTCTCGTCTCGAGATTGCCGCTCTTCTGGAGCAGAAAGGATTTGCCCGTGCAGCCGACGTTCTGGCTGCGGCCGACCGTGCCGATTTGGTGGCCGACCTTAGCCAGAATGCCAGGAATCTTGAAGGATTTCTCTTTCCTGACACCTACCGGTTGGCGAGGGGGACGACCGCCGACGAGATTGCGCAAATCATGGTAGGACGATTTCGTGAGGTTTCCGCCGAGCTCGAACCGCGTCTGCGCGAGTCCTCGCTGTCCCTGCACCAAGTGGTTACATTGGCGTCTTTGATTGAAAAGGAGACCAGCGTTGATGCGGAGCGGGAACTGATCTCAGCGGTGTTTCAGAACCGGCTGAAGAAAAGAATGCTTCTGCAGTGCGACCCTACTGTCATCTACGCGGCGCAATTGAGAGGGAACTATCGCGGAACGATCTTCCAGTCTGACCTCGAGTCGAACTCACCTTACAACACCTACCGGTATCCCGGCCTGCCGCCGGGCCCTATCGCCAATCCCGGTAAGCGCTCGCTTGACGCCGCTCTCAGCCCTGCACAGTCGGACTATCTTTATTTTGTGGCAGACAATCGCGGTGGCCATGTGTTCTCCAGGACCCTCGCGGAACATCAGCGCGCCGTGTCAGCTTACCGCAAAGGGTTGGCTGCCACTGAGAGGTCTCGTGCGAATTCGGTTCCTCACCGTGGAAAGCTGTAGTCGATGACCAGAGCTGGCTGGAAGGAAATCATGGTGATGCTTCTAGGATGGTTGTTCGACACAGCCCTAACCTCGAGAGTGGGGCACCGAGATCGATTCGGTCTTCTCGGTGACAAACGTCGTCGTAACGGTATCCCAGAATTGATCGTTTGCTCTTCTGTCCTCCTGTTTTGTTTGTTTTCAGCATCAGATCTGCAAGCACAGAAGCAGTCGCCCGCACCCAAGGTTCAACGGCCAAGGAGACCTGTTGCGCCAGCGACTGCGCCAAAGCCAAGGGTCAGGACTCCAGAGTTCCGGCCACCTGCGACTACTCCCCAGGCGCCTATGGCGAGCTTGCATTCCCCAGTCACTGAAGCCAGGCTGAACAATGGGTTCAAAGTACTGCTGCAAGAAAACCGCGGCACTGCGCTCGTATCTGTGGGTTGCTGGTATCGGGTGGGATCGAAGGACGACCCCGCGGGCGCCGCTGGACTTTCAAACTTGGCGCGATTGCTGCGCCTACGCGAAATGGACGGCCCGTCACGAGACAAGATGGGGCAGTTGATGCGGGAAACGGGTGGAGACTGGCATTCGATGACCCTGCCCGACCAGACCGGGTTTTTCGAGACAGTTCCGGCAGGCGCTCTTGAGGAGGTGCTGAAGTTGGAGGCAGGACGCATGTCAGCGAATGTCTCAATCGACGATTTGCAGTTTAGAGGGCAGCGGCGACGAGTGACTGCAGCGCTCCAAGCGCGCGAAGACAGTCCGAGGAGCCTGCTTGACGACGAAGTCGCTGCGTCAGCGCTCCAGCGCCATCCGTATCGTTGGCCCTCCATCGGCTGGCTGTCCGATACTGAGTTGATAGGCCGCGATGACGTCGAGCGCCATTCCCGGGAGCACTTCGTCCCGAACAACGCCGTTCTTGTTCTGGTGGGTGACTTCGATACTCGGACCGCCTTGGGCTTGGTGGAGAAGCATTTTGGGGTGGTTGCACGCAGACCCGATCCGAGGCGCTTCGAGGTTCGCGAACCAGAGCGCCGAGGCGAGCACCGGGTGCGAGTTGTGAACGAAGGCGCGGCACCTTACCTGGAATTTGCCTTCCAGGGCCCCGAACTTTTCAACGACGACTTCTATGCCATGCTGGTGCTCGATGCTGTGCTGACTGGAGCTCAAGGTATGCGCCATTGGTCTGGCGTGCACCCCGCTGTGGCCAAGATCTCCTCACGACTTTTTCAGGCTCTGGTGGAAACCGGACTTGCCGTCGAGGTTCGCTCCAGAATGGTTCCCAGACAGGCGCCCTGCTTGTATCTGTTGACACTGACCCTTCCTGATGCGTTCCAGTTTCAAGCAGCGGAAGAAGCGGCGCTAGAACAACTTGAACGCTTGAAGGACCAGGAAGTGAGTGATGTGGAGCTTGCTAAGGCAAAGAATCTGCTTGTAGCTGGAGAGTTTTTGGCACAAGACTCGGTCGGCAAGCGAGCTTTTCAGCTTGGCTTTTTTGAATCCATCGCGAGCCATCAAGTACTAAACGAGATCGAATCCAAGATCGCGGCGGTCAACAGAGACGATCTTCGCCGTGTCGCCACGCGTTATTTTGCTGAGAATGTGCGAACCGTGGGTTCGTTCGTGCCTGCTGTGAAGAGGAAGGCAATTGAAGTCGAAACCCTTTTCCTCTCAGGATCGGACACTCCGGTGCGGACCCCATCTGTCCCGCAGCCTGCCCTGGCTCCCAGGGAGTTGAACGTACGAACCCCCTCGCTGCAACCGGTTTTTACGCCCGGCTCCATTTTCAATTCGCCGCGGTCAGATCAAGGGAGCCGACAGAGAAGCTCTGAATCACAAGCCCAACTTCTGGCCGAAATTTCGACGCTGAGCCTGCCGGCACCCAAACCGATGCGGAAAGGGTTGTCTAATGGAGTCACACTTATTGCGACTAGGACTGCGAGCGGATCGACAGTTACAATCCGCGCAGGCATCAGGACAGACGTAGGCGGCGAAGCCGATGTCGCAGTGCTGTTGGACGAGATGCTTCTGCGAGGGATGTCGGCCAAGAATCAGGCACCGCTGGCTGTGGTGTTCGATTATCTAGGTGCCGAAGTTTTATCCGAGATTAGCGATGGAATCGCGACCATCACCGTTCGCGGTCTCAGCAAAGACTGCGCAACTTTCCTTCAGTTGCTGGCTGAAATGCTGCAATCACCTTCGTTTGCGCCGGCAGAGTTTGACAAGGTGCGCGAGGGATTGCTGGCCAAACTGCGCGAGCTGGAAGGAGAGACCGATTGGGCAGCCGAGCAGGCGTTGCGGCAGCGGTTCTATCCTGTGGGACACCCTTCGCGAAAGGGAGTTCTGCGCACGGTCGAGTTTTTGAGACTAGCAGATGCCCGCGATTTTTATCAGCGTCACTACCGGCCGCAACATCTGATTGTGAGCATCGCCGGGGACATAGCGCCCGAAGAGGCTCTGACTGCTGCGGAGAATGCCTTCGGAACCTGGAAAGGCGAAACCGTTGCTGCGTCCTCTTCCACCACTCGCATGATAGCCAGCCAGAAATCGGAGAAGGTTTTCGAGCTGAACACAAAGCGGAGCGCGTTGGTGTTGGCTGGCCTTGCGAGCCTTTCAAGGGATCGGCCAGACTACTATCCCTTTCTGATTCTCAACCAGATCCTTGTGGGAGCCCCTGGCGGTGGACGTCTGGGCAATCGAGTTCTGACTGCGGATGCTGCCATCTATGGAGTTCAGGGATTGGCCACAGAGGGACCGCGGGAGCGATTGTTTGGGGTACGCGCCATGGCCGATCCGTCAGATGTTGAGAAAGTGATTGTTCTGATGCGGGAAGAAATTGGAAGAATCAACAAGCTCGGGTTCACTGACGAGGAAATCAGGCGTGCCAAGCGGAGTCTCATCCATGCCTGGGGTGTCCGAATGGGAAATAATGAGGAAGTAGCACGAATGTTGCAGCACATCGAAGCCCAGGGGTTGGGTTTAGACTACTTGGAAAAATACCCCGCTCTGATTGAAGGAGTCAGCCGGGACAGCCTGCTGGACTGCGCAAGGACGCGGTTTGACTTCGCCCACGCAGTTGTCGTGGTGGCAAGGCCTGGGATCGCCAAATGATCAATCTGGATCCCTGTTTTGAGGGGATGACGTATTTCCAAGGGACAGTCGGAGACTTAGCGCAGACCTGCCAGAATGAGGCAGGTCTGCGCTACAAGGTCGTTCTGAACAGAGTGGCTCAATGCCAGGAACCGATTTCGTCGTTGACGAGTTACAGCGCCTTGGGAATTTAGACCAGCGTCGATTTCTCAAGCTGATGCAGCAAGCGAACGCGCGCGAAGTCAGCTACCAGGGCAGGCGACTGGTCAACTTCTCCAGCAACGACTATCTCGGGCTGGCTTCCCACCCTCGTGTCAAAGCAGCGGCGCAGGCTGCAATTGAGGAGTTTCATGCCTCGGCAGGAAGCTCCCGACTGATCTGTGGCAATCTGACGATCCACGAACGGCTGGAAGCCCGGCTCGCGCGCTTCAAGCAGAAGGAAGCTGCCTTGGTGTTCTCTTCCGGATATGTCGCGAATCTGGGAATCATTACCGCACTGGTGGGACAAGGCGATCAGATTTTCAGCGACGCACTGAATCATGCCTCAATCATCGACGGATGCCGCCTCAGTCGCGCGCAGGTCTTTGTCTATCGTCACCGGGACCTTAATCATCTCGAAGACTTGATGCGTGAGGCACCGGCCGCCGGACGGCGGCTTCTTGTCAGTGATGCGGTCTTCAGCATGGATGGAGACGTGGCAGATCTTCCCGGGTTGGCTGCACTGGCTTCAGCGCACGGTTGTTTGCTGATGCTGGATGAAGCCCATGCAACGGGAGTTCTGGGTTCCACAGGTAGCGGCATTGTTGAACATTTTATGGATCAAGGCAGCTTTGTGCCTGGCAAACACAGCGTCGATCTGGCGATGGGGACCCTGAGCAAAGCCCTCGGGTCGTTCGGTGGTTTCGTCGCCTGCAGCGCTGACCTGCGCGAATTTCTAATTAACAAAGCACGGTCCTTCATCTTTGCCACGGCTTTGCCACCCTCGGCGGTTGGTGCGGCCCTGGAAAGCTTGCAGTTGCTTAGTGACGAGCCGTTTCACCAAAAATCGCTTTGGAAAAATTTCGGCGCTCTGAAGAGCCGGCTTGGCGAGTCTGGCTTCGAGATAACAGCTTCTGAGACACCCATTCTCCCTTTGAAATTTGGGACTGAAGCCTCAGCCCTCCGGATGAGTGAAAGCCTGGCACAACGAGGCTACTTCGTTCCGGCTATTCGTCCGCCGTCGGTTCCAAAAGGCACAAGCCGGCTGCGCATCACCTTGTGCGCCACACATTCCAGTGGCGAGGTTGAAGGGCTTGCCAGCGCTCTTTCAGAGCTGGCGCAAGACAGTAGATAATACTGCGAAGGTGGGAAGAGGAAGAGCGCGGTGTTTGTGACCGCGGGTGTCATGGTAGGGATCCACTCCGATGCGCGGCGCGGACGCAGTATCCTTGGTTTTCTGGAGACTCGATAGCGGATGAGCTTGAACTTCAGGTACAAAGGCGTTTTCATCACGGCCACTGACACGAGCGTTGGCAAGACGACGGTCGCAGCCGGACTGGTTGGCTTTTTGAAGAAACAAGGAGTTGATGTCGGAGTTATGAAGCCCGTGGCCAGCGGGGCGATCGAATGCGATTCCGGAAAACTGATCTCGCAGGATGCTGAGATGCTGGTGAAGTTTTCTGGCTCAACCGACCCTTGGGAGTGGATCAATCCTTATTGCCTGGCTACCGCAGTCACGCCATCGCTCGCTGCCAAGATTGAAGGAGTTACGATCCATTTTGACAAGATAAGGTCGGCCTTCGACGAGATTGCGGGCAGGCATGATTTCGTTGTGGTCGAAGGAGCAGGCGGGGCGATGTCGCCAGTCTTTGAAAACCTTGTGGTTGTGGATATGATTCGCGCGCTAGAACTGCCAGCACTCATCGTTTCGCGCTCGGCGCTGGGAACGATCAATCATACCCTGATGACTGAAGAATGTTTGCGGACGCGCCAAGTCCAGGTTCTGGGGTTTTTCCTTAACCGGTTTCCAAAAAATCCAAACTTAGCTGAGAGCACAAACGCAGAGATCATTGCCACCGTTGGCGGCCTGGCCCATTTGGGTTCCATCCCGGAAATGGGCGACCTCTTCAGTCAACAGCAAGTCGTCGAGACGTTCATGCAGGGGGCGCATCGAGACCAGTTGCTGGAACTGCTTTGTGACCCGGCATGAGTAGGGCCGGGTTCCTGACCACGTGTAGACTGCTGGATTCCCGCGTTCACGGAAATGACGTCAGTCCGATCCGGCATGCTAAGTAGTGCGTTTCATGAATTCGATCACCCATTTTGCGCCGAGCTTCACAGCATCCCCGGAGGGGATCCTGCTGCCACAGCAAATACGTTAGTGTATTTCTGAAACGGTGTACGAAGGTATATCCTCGTAGCTCTCATCGCCAGAGTGGTTCGATGCAGTTCTGCCCGACCATCCTCCGAAGCCAGATCGTGCCCTGGTTCCTTTTCCTCCTCTTTGTTGCTCCGGAGCCCGCGCTTTCTCAGACAGTGAGGGAATACCAGCAACAGGCATCGGAACTCACACGAACCTATCGCTTCCCTGAAGCCGTCCAACTGCTCCAAACAGGGCTGGGCCGGCATCCTGAAAACCTGGAACTGACGAGGCAGCTTGGAGTGCTTCTCGTCCGGACCGGCAACGCAACCGAAGGGGAACGCTTGATCCGCGAAGCCCTGGCGAGGCAGCCGCATCAGCTGGAGCTGCTTGACGCCTTGGCAGAGGCTGAGCTTCGTCAGGGCCGTCCTGGTGCGGCTGTTTCTTTGCTTGAGGATGTGTTGTGGCACCACCCCGAGGATGCCCAAGTCCAGTACCGTCTCGCCCAGGCTCTTTTCCTCAGCGGCAAGTTTCAGCGCGCTCTTGAGCCCGCTCGCCGTTCGGTGGAACTGAACCCACGGGATTCAGCACTCCGTCGATTCTATTCGTTGCTGCTCGACATCAGTGGGAAGAATGAAGAGTCTTACAACCAACTGAAGGCGGCCCACCAACTCGATCCGCAAAATGATTCTGTTTTGTTTCAACTGGGCGAAAGGGAGCGCCGGGCTGGAAGGCTTAAGGACGCTGTCGAGTTGCTCCAGAAAGCAAGCCAGTTGGATACAGAGAACCCGCTCTATCACTCCGCACTGTCGCAGGTGCACGAAGGGTTGGGGCAAAAGCACTTGGCTGCTCAAGAAGGTGAGAAAGCCCGCGAGTTGACAGAAGCCTTTGAGGTCTACAGCAAGGCTCTCGGCTTGGCGGCAAACGGTGAACGGCGGGCCGCGGCAGATGTACTCGAGCCGATGGTGCAAAGGCATCCCGAGTTTGTGACCGGCGCGTTGTTTCTGGCAGGGCTTTATTCCAGGACGGGACGTGAGCAGCAAGCGCTGGATCTCTACCTTGCTGTTGTGAGCCGGTATCCCGCCGAGGCTGCGGCCAGGCAAGAGGCTGCCTGGATCCTCGCGCAAAAGGGCCAACATCAGCAGGCCCTAGAGATGCTAGGAAAGCTTCCACAAAAAGATTCGGAGCGATCACTCTTCGAAGCCTACAAACGAGAAGAAGCAGCAGACTACGCGGGTGCGCTTGAAGTGTTGCGACGTGTCCAAGCTGAAAATCCTCTCAATCCCGACCTTCTCCTCTGGATTGCCCATTGCCTGCGTTCTGCCGGTCAAAAGCAGCAGGCCCTGGAAGTCCTCACCAAGGCCGACAAGCTCCGTCCCGGAAGTGCCGCCGTTCAGGAACAGGCGCGCCAGATCCGGATGGTGAATCGGCGAGAAACCGCTTCTCAGCTCTTCCAGTCTGGGCAGTGGAGGGCTGCTCTTCGGGAGTTGAGACGATTGGCTGAATCGCCTGAAGGAAAAGTTAATGACGCGACGACCCTCTTCCAGATTGCCTATTGTCACCAGCAGCTGGGCAACCTCAACGAAGCGCTGAAGCATTATCGCGTCGGCCTGAAGGCTGATCCTCAGGCGAGCTGGGCGCGTCAGAATCTGGCTGTGATTTTCTATCAGTTGGGCCGCTACGAGGAGGCTGCCAATGAATGGGAGCGAGTTCCAGCGAAACAGAGACCTCCAGAGATTTGGCAGCAACTCGGATTCTGCTATGCCTATCTGGGGCGCCATGAAGCGGCAGAAGCTTCTCTTCAAACCGCCCTCAACTCGGGTCTGGCCACGCCACCGCTGCTTTACCATCTCGGCGTCACGCGACTGCGCAGAATGCAGTCAGAAGAAGCGTGGCGTCTCATTCGCCGCTCCGCTGCGGCCAACTACCTGCCGGCCAAAAACCTGCTAAAACAACAAACGGGATTACGTTGAGCCTTGAGTCCTGCCCAGCAATGCATGGCCGTCGCCCCTCGGGCATTCCATTCTGACTAGAATCCAGGGCAGCCAGCGTCGCTGAATCATTTGCCTTCACGTTTGCGCCGTGGTTTCTGAGGGTGCAGAACGATCTTGGTCTTCAGTTTCACAAGTGTCTGTCGTCGGCTGGTCTGCTTGCCGAGCTTCTGGTTGTGGAAGTTTTGCTTGCGCACTCCGGGAGACCTGCCACAGGTCCTGGGCACGGGTTCTAAGGCTTTTCGTCCAGGTGCAGCCGAATGACTTCCATGGTTTCGGGGCGGTCGAAAACCCTTCCTGGGAAGAACCGCTTGATGACAATGCGGCTAATGCCGAACGTGAACCCAGCAATGAAAGTGATACCCAACATGATTCCGCAAAAAATAAAGATGTTCATCATCACCTGGCCGATGCTGGGTGGCTCCACCTTTGGATCCCAACTCACCACCGAAACATACGAGACTTTCTCAAGCAACGTCGTGGCAAGTTCGGGCGAGTTAGAAGCCAGGACCATGACGACCATCGGTCCATCGCGTTTGTAAAAGGCGGGCTTGTCAGGGTGTTGAGACGAATATTGCTGGTAACCGGCCTCAAGGAAACGTCTTGCAAGTTGCTGCGTTGGGTAGTGGATCAATAGGAGCGTAGCGCTTTCTCCGCCGACCTGCTCATACTTGGCGACAGCCGCTTCGGCTCCCGTCGAAAGGCCAAACGGGTCATTGTCGCCCACAGGCAGAAGACGTGACATCGCTTCTGCGCCCATCACGAATTTCTCACTTTGCGGAACGCGGTTCTCTTTCGGGAGCTTGCTCGCAACCATAGGAAGCGAAAAGTCCGTTGGCAGCGATTCAGAGATAGTTCGTGAGATCTGAAGCATGGTTGATCGCAATCCTGGATCAGCTGATTCCAGACTCACAACCACGTAGTACTTGCTCTGATGAAAGCTGACTTCCCGCCTGGTTCCCACGCCGGCATGGCCGATTCCCTCAAGTGGTTCAACGGTCGGCGGCCTGGAGTAAGTGAACAATCCATAAGCTGCGGCTGAGTCCAACATTTCATAGATCGCAATCGTCAGACGCTTCTGTTCGGGACGGATGAGTTGTGTCTTGGTGAGTCTGGTGAAGCCGTACTCGATGATGATGACGGAGTCGTGAGGCCGATAGCTCGACAGGGTCTTACTGTTGAACACCTCTTCCTTGCCTCCGGACAGAGTCTTCCAGGAGGTCTGTTTCTGGATGGCCTCAAGCGCGCGTAGGGCGTCGGCAAGAGCTGCTTGCGAGACCGCTCCACAGAACAGAAGAATCAGAATGAGGTCGCGCATTTTAGGTGCCTGCATGCCTGATACACTCTCGATGCGAGTTGACAAGTCTGTACTTCGCTCGCCATCAAGGAGACTTCCGATTGTATCTCTGATTGGGGAAATTGATCACCCTACAAATAGAGTGCTCCCCCTCACTCGGAGCCTCACACCACCAGGACACAGAACGTCGGTGAGCGCACCTCGATTGTGAAGATCTCGATGTTACGGAAGGTTACGAGCGGTCTTGATACCACCCAGAGCCTCAGCATAGGCCTCGATTCCACGGCACAGCGCTTCGGCAAGTTTTTGACGGTAGCTGGATGATTTTAAAAGCTTCTCGTCGGAAGGATTGCTCACAAAGGAAACTTCCGAGAGGATCGATGGCATGTTTGCGCCGATCAGAACGATGAAAGGCGCCTGTTTAACTCCGCGGTCGCGGGTCTGGCGGTGAGCTTTCTGAAGCTGACTGGTGACGGACTTCTGAACGATCTGGGCAAACTCGCGTGACTCGTCAATCTTCTCTTTCAGGGCGATTTTCTGCACGAGATCCTGCAGCTCGAAGATCGTTTTCTGGGCACTTGAATTCTCACGTGCCGCGGTCTCTTCAGCTTCAGCCGATGAAGCAAAGTCGAGAAAGAACGTTTCCACGCCACTGACTCGCCGGTTGCGGCTCGAATTCGCATGAATCGATAGGAATAGATCGGCTTGGCTGTGATTTGCCATGGAGGTCCGTTCTTCAAGAGGAATGAAGGTATCGTCTTCGCGGGTAAGAAGGACCTCGCTCCCGAGTTTCGCTTCAACGAGTGTCTTGAGCTTGAGGGCTATGTCGAGCACCAGGTCCTTCTCTTGCAAACCAGAGGGCCCAATAGTGCCTGTGTCGTCACCACCATGACCCGGGTCTATAACGATGCGGCCCACTTTCAAACCCAGGGTTCGAATGAGTGAGCGTGTTCCATCACTTTTGGGCACCGAGGAACGAGCGACGCTTTTCGATTCCTTCTCACGATGAGTTTCTTCCGCAGCTACCTGCTTGATCTCCACGGTCTTGACCTGGGCGTCGATGGGCTTCTTACCTGGCTCCTGCTTGGTCTGAACCAGCGCCGTCGGCCCGGCCGGTTCAATTCGCCTCGCGGTCACGATCTTTTCTTCGGAAGCCTTGGCAGCATTACCTCTCTGCAGCACTGTTTGCAGATCCATTTCGTCTGGCAGGGGTTCGCCATGTCGCACTCGCCATCCGGCGTTGCCACCGGTCTTTGACTGCTCTGTCCTCGCGACTCCCTGAACGTCTACAATAATGCGGGAGGGATTCGACAAGCGCAGGACTTGGCAGTTCTTGACGGAGCCCATATCTAGCACAACCCGAACCACAGTCTCGCTTGATTGGCCGAACCGAATCTTGTTCACATACCCATCGTTCAAGACCACCGTTTTTCCAATCAGCGCAGAGGAGAGCCGGACGTTTTGAATGTCGACAAAAAACCTGGCCGGATTATCCAGATGCCCTTCCACGTACTTCACCTCGCGATCGGTATTGATGACCAAACGGGTGTAGTCGTCTGTGTTCCAGTACCGAATCGTACTGACTACTGACAGTTTGAGGGTGTCTTGTTCAGACGGCGGTGTCTTCCCAGAAGGTTTGGACAACTCCTGTTTCGCGCGCTCAGCAGGGGCAACCTGCTCAACTCGCTGGCTCAAAGTCTCGGCGTGGCTAGTGTTTGAGTCCCACGTGGCTACCTTCGGACGGCTGGACTTCTTCGCCTGCCTGAGTTGGGTTCGAAGATCGTCAAGCCGGGCTCGGGCGTTGCGAGCCCTCTTCGAATGAGGATATCGTTCGAGAAGATCTTTGAAAATCTCCTGGGCTGAAGCGGCGTCATTCAGATCGTTCAGGTATATCTCGGCTGCAGTAAAGAGTCCTTCCGCTCCGTAAGGACTCGCCGGGTATTCGCGTTCCAGAAAGACATAAGCTTGAATTGCGTGCTGAAAGTTCCGAGCGTTTTTGAGGTCGCTACCCATCAACTGATAGAGTTCGGCGACCGCCAACAGAGCATCGTCCGCCCTTGAGGAGCCCGGGAACTGATAGTACATGGAACGGTATTTGTTGATGACTCTCTGATAGTCGCTGCCGGTGCGTAGACGCTTTGGCTTGCCTTCCAGAGCTGTGCGCAACTGGACTGCCTGATCGTACAGTTCAGGAGCCAGAGGTTTGGGAGGAGTTTCGCCAGACAGCCTGGACGGCGGCGGGAGGAGTAGGAAAGACAGCGCCAGAACGAGCGCCCTGACACCGTTGTTGTCCTTCACCCGGAATAACACAAGGGGCTGTTTCCCTGGTTTCATTTAAAGAGTGCGAGAAACGGATGTAGCTGAAGTGCGGGGCTGAAAAACGACTCGTCTTTCTAGTTGCTCTTATCGATAGGCACTGTCCACATTCGAATAGACGACCCGGCCTGAGTTGTCGCGATAAGTGGTTATGCGTCGATCGGCTGCGGACTGGTTTGATGCAACCAGAAAGCTTCCCTTCTTGCTATAGGCTTGCGAAATCTTTCGCACGTAAGCCTGCGTCTCTCGATAAGGGGGGATCCCTTTGTACTTTAACACGGCGTTCTCACCAGCGTTATATGCCGCCAGAATGTAGGGAAGGTTGTTTGGAAACATGCCCATCAGGAATTTGAGGAACTTCACTCCTCCCTCAATGTTTTGCTTGGCATCGAAGACGTTGGTCACTCCAAATCGTTTCGCGGTGTCGGGGATCAATTGCATCAGACCGAGGGCGCCTTTGTTCGAGACGGCATAAGGATTGAAGTTGGACTCGGTTTTCGCAACTGCCTTTACCAGCTCTGGATCGACCCCCTGCTGTTCCGAAATCTCATAAATCCACTTCTCAATCTGCTCAATCTGCGCAGGAACTTGTGACTTGTCGTCCAGCGGGATCAACCTGGCCTTTTCAGTTACTGGGTCTGTCTTTACGAGACGGTAAATTTCTTCCGTGTTGGAGTAGGTTCTCTTCCCTTCTGAGCTGGCGAATTTGACAATCTCCTGTGCCTGATGACCCTCTGAGAATCCACCTTCAGAGAACCCCAACAGGAACAGCACCAAAGCTGGGCAAAGCGAGAATGTTGGTCGCAAAGGGGGGCAATCCTCCAAAGTCGAAGTTAAACTTAACAAAAACAACTAGATAATACAATTGCCAATCGCATATGTCCGATGGCGAACGATCTTGCCTTTCTAGAAAGGACGGAAAATCAGGTCAGAAAGTCGAATCGTCCGGCGCTATCTTATCTTCATCTCTTCAACCGGCCAGTGATCGCTCAACGAAAGCTCGCACAGCCTCAAGGGACTTCCCAAGCTGGGATGGCTCTTTGCCACCAGCCTCGGCAATTTCCGGCTTGCCGCCTCCACTACCACCAACGATTGCCGAGATCTCTTTCACCAGCTTTCCGGCGTGGATTCTTGACGTTAGGTCTGACGTCACTGTTGCCACCAGAGAAACTTTGTCGTTGCTTGCAGTCCCTAGGACCACGACTCCTCTGCCCAGCTGGGCTTTCAGTTCGTCGGCCAAATTCCTCAATCCACCCTTGTCCAAGCCATCGACAACGGCTGTTAGAACCTTTATGTCTTTGATAACCAGAACCGATTGAAGCAGTTCCCTCGCTTGGCCGCGTGCCATGCGGTAACGCAAGTCTGCGACTTCTTTCTCTAAACTCTTGATGGCAGACTGGTGTTTTTCCACAAGGTGAATCAGGTCTGAGCGTTTACCTTTAACAAGTTCCTCCAAGTCGCCAATCAGGCGTTCGTCCTCGCGGAATCTGCCGAGGGCACCCTCGCCCGTAATTGCTTCAACCCTTCGAATACCAGCGGCCACGCCTGCTTCGCTAACAATCTTAAACAAGCCGATATCCCCTGTTCGCTCGACATGGGTTCCGCCGCAGAGTTCCTTGCTGAAAGTGTCGATGGAGACGACGCGGACTTGGCTGCCATACTTTTCGCCGAACAGGGCCATGGCGCCATCGGCAATGGCGTCGTTTAAATCTTTGACCGAGGTTGTGACCGGGGAGTTTTGCATGACGCTGGCATTCACCAGGCTCTCAATCTCATTGATTTCAACGTCCGACAGGGGAGCATAGTGAGTGAAGTCGAACCGCAGACGATCGGGAGCGACTAACGAACCAGCTTGCTTGACATGAGTCCCCACCAGGTTTCTCAACGAGGCATGAAGCAAGTGGGTGGCAGTGTGGTTCTTTTCGGTGGAAAGACGCCGGGTCACATCCACTTTGGCTTTGACGACGTCGCCAACCTTCATGACACCTCGAATACATTTCGTCTCGTGAGCCGAGTGACCGGGAACCAAAGGGTAGGTGTTGTGGACGAGCGCCTCAGAGTTCTCGCCCTCGAGGGTACCGGTGTCGCCAATCTGACCACCGGTTTCAGCGTAGAACGGTGTCTTGTCCAGAAAAATGTCTCCGGCTTCTCCAGCCTGCAGTTGTCCAGTTGGCTTACCTTCTACCTGAATGGCAACAATCTGCGCATCGAGGATTTCAAGATCGGTGTATCCCACAAACCGGGTTTTCTCGCCGCTCGGGGCTGCAACGGTCGGCTCCGAACTTGCGGCATCCTTCCAACTGGCTTTGCCTCGCTCGCGTTGCGCTTCAAGCTTTGCATTGAAGGCCGTTTCATCCAGCTTCACGCCCGTTTCATCGGCCAGCTCCTGCATCAAGTCGAGCGGCAGGCCAAAGGTGTCGTAGAACTTGAACATGATGTCGCCCGAAAGGACGTGCTCTGACCCGGACGACTTCTTGATTTTCGCCAGCGCTTCGCTCAATTGATCGATAGCGACGCGGATGGTTGACGAGAAACGCTGCTCCTCATTCTTGACCACCTTAGCTACGTAATCTCGCGTCGTCAGTAATTCGGGGTAAGGGCCTTTCATGAGTTCAGCGACGTAGCCCGTCATCTGATACAGAAACGGATCTTCCAGCCCAAGCAGCTTGCCATGTCGAATCCCACGGCGCAGAATCTTTCGCAAGACGTAGCCGCGGCCATCGTTTGAAGGGATGATGCCGTCGCTGATCAGGAACGCAGCAGCGCGCGCATGGTCGGCAATGACACGCAGGGAGACGTCGGAGTCAGGTTCCTGCCCGTAGTCCTTCTGCGCAATCTCAGCGGCTTGCAGAATGAGAGGCTTTAGTAAATCAGTTTCAAAATTGCTGGTCTTTCCTTGTAAAACAGCCGCAATGCGCTCCAGTCCCATACCTGTATCAATCGATGGCCTCGGCAAGGGAGTCAGCGTCCCACTCGAGTCACGGTTGTACTGCATAAAGACAAGATTCCAGATTTCGACGTAACGTCCGCAATCGCAGGGAAACTGACAGGCCGCGTGTTCCTGCTCGCTGGCTGACGCGCCCTGGTCATAGTGGAGCTCGGAACAAGGGCCGCAAGGGCCGGTATCGCCCATCGCCCAGAAATTGTCTTTCTCGCCCAATCGAAAAATGCGACTACTCGGAACGCCAATCGAGTTATTCCAGATTTCAAATGCATCCTCATCGTCCTGGTAAATCGTCACCCACAATTTTTCTTTGTTGAGGCCGTATTCTTTGGTCACCAGATTCCAAGCCAGGGGAATCGCCAGAGCTTTGAAGTAATCGCCAAACGAGAAATTTCCCAACATCTCGAAAAACGTGTGATGGCGAGCCGTCTTGCCGACGTTTTCCAGGTCATTGTGCTTGCCACCGGCGCGAACACACTTTTGCGATGTCGTGGCGCGAACGTAGTCCCGCTTCTCTTTTCCCAGGAAAACATCCTTAAACTGGTTCATTCCAGCGTTGGTGAAGAGCAGTGTCGGGTCGTTGGCGGGCACCAACGATGAACTCTTCACGATGCGATGTCCCTGCTGCTGGAAGTATTCCAGAAAGCGGTCGCGAATCTCGTGTCCAGTCAAATGAGTGTCCTCACGTTATGCTCGTAATTGGGGCTGCTGTGCTGGGGAAAATCTCGCTGTTGGGATCCGTTGCGCGACGCTTGCCAATCCGGGTTTAACTATCCCTTCGCACGACTACCGGTCGCATCCAAACGGGTTGCTGCTTGAGCCTGCTGTATGATCGCTCAATCCGGATACATCTCCATCTTGAGACGCCGGCGCAGTGCCAACCGAACCGCTTCGCCGGGAAAACCGCGTCTGAGCAGGTGATTATAGAGCCTGGAGAGCTTTTTTGCATCCATCGGAGGGGTAAGGGACCGCAGCTTTCGTTCGAGAGCTTGTTGAAGTGGTTCCAGTTCAGCTTCGGCCGGGTAGGCTTTCTCCAGCTCTTCTCGAACGAGCTTGGGGTTCAAACCGCGGGCTCGGAGTTCCTGTTCAATTCGGGCGCGACCCTGGGCTTTGCGCTGAAGGCGGGACTGGATAAAGCTCTCGCAATACCTCCGATCGTCAAGATATCCGGCGGCCTTCAGCCGGGTGACGATCTGGTTAACGGCGCTGGCGTCGGTACACGACTGAAGAAGCTTTCGTTCCAGTTCACGAACTGTGAAGGGACGGCGCGTGAGTGCTTTCAGCGCGCTAGCGTAGAGTTGATCCAGCGACGGCGGGGAGTCGGCCTTACTTGTGAGTCCGCTCGAACTGGCTGCTGACGGATCTTTCCATTTCCTCTTTGGCTGCATCGCTCGTGGAGCGGATTCCTTGAGTGCGGAGCTTGAACTCGTCAGGATTGGACGCCTGTTTCAACGCTTCATCATAGGTAATGAGTTTTTCGGTGTAAAGGCTGTAGATCGATTGATCGAAGGTTTGCATTCCGTACTGCGAAGTACCGCCCGCAATTGCCTCGCGGATCATGCGGGTCTTATCCTGGTTGGTGATGCAGTCGCGAATGAACTCTGTCGACACCAGCACTTCGACGGCAGGAACGCGGCCCAGACCATCCGCTTTGCGAATAAGGCGCATGGAAACGATCGCCTTCAACACGCTTGCTAGTTGCAGCCGGATTTGCTTTTGCTGATGGGGCGGAAACACGGCGATGATACGGTGTATGGTCTCGGTGGCATCCAACGTGTGCAGCGTGCTCAGGACCAAGTGGCCCGTTTCGGCTGCCACAAGCGCGGTGTGAATGGTTTCAAGGTCGCGCATTTCGCCGACCAGAATGACGTCCGGATCCTGGCGCAGTGCACTGCGCAGTGCCTCGCCGAAAGACTTAGTGTCTACTTCCACCTCACGCTGGCTGACAAATGCTTTCTTGTCCCGATGCAGAAATTCGATGGGGTCTTCGATGGTAATGATGTGTTCGGTTCGATTCGCGTTGATGTGATCGATGATGGCTGCAAGGCTTGTGGACTTTCCGCTACCTGTTGTGCCAGTGACCAGCACCAGCCCGCGCCGCTCCTGACAGATTTTCTCAAGAACTTTGGGCAGTTGCAGTTCATCGATCGTGTAGATGTGCGTTGGAATAACGCGAAGTACTACGGCGATACTGCCGCGCTGCTGGAAGAAGTTGCAACGGAACCGGCCGAGGCCAGCCACGCCATAAGCCATGTCGAGTTCTGCGTTCTCTTTGAATTTCTGCTTTTGGCGATTAGTCATCATCCCCAGGGCAATACCAAGGGTATCCTCAGCTGTCAGGCGTTTGGTTTCGATTAAAGGAAGCAACTCGCCGTTGACACGCACGTAGGGATAGTTCCCAACTTTCAAGTGCAAGTCGGAAGCTTTGCGGTCGCATGCCATTCTTAGCAGATCGTCGATACCGAGGCTCATGGAAACTCCATCTGAGGAAGGATGATTAGCTTTGAATCTTGATGATTGAAAGCCGTTTAGGTTATCGGTCAACCAGGAGGGAATCTTGAGAGAAAAGACCTTCGGTGAACGCTGCGGTTTGTGGCAAGTGGACACCCATTTTGAGATCCGGTTCCGTCGCAGGCTTTTGGTCACCAACGCAAAATGGAAAGCCTAAACAAATGACAACCAGCCCTGCTTGTCTTCGCGTGTCGCATTGACAAGGGAGAAGAACCGTTCCTGAACCTTCGCCGTCAGTGGCCCGCGGGCTCCTTTGCCGATGATGATCTTGTCGACGCTGCGGATGGGGGTCACTTCGGCGGCAGTGCCGGTAAAGAAAAGTTCGTCGGCGAGGTACAGCAACTCGCGCGCGATGGAGCTTTGATGCAGTTCGATTCCCAACTCTTTGCAGATTTCAATCACAGCCTGCCGCGTAATGCCGGGCAACACTGACGAAGCGAGTGGCGGCGTAATAACTTTGCCGTCCTTCACCAGAAAGATGTTTTCGCCGCTGCCCTCACTGATGTAGCCGGCGCTGTCCAGTGCAATACCCTCGGCGTACCCATTGGCAAGGGCCTCCATCTTGATCAGTTGCGAGTTCATGTAATTGGCTCCTGCTTTGGCGAGCGCAGGCAGCGTATTTGGGGCGATGCGCGTCCAGGAAGATACGCAGACGTCAACACCCTGTTCCAGAGCCTCCTTGCCAAGATACTTCCCCCACTCCCAGACGGCCACAACAACATCCAGTGGACAACCGAGGGGGTTGACGCCAATTTCTCCGTATCCGCGAAAGATGACGGGACGGATGTAGCACTCCTTCAGCTTGTTTGCGCGAATGGTCTCAAGAACCGCGTTTGCCAGTTCGTCCGCTGAATAGCCGACATTCATGCGATAGATTTTCGCTGAATTCAGCAAGCGCTGCACATGCGCCTGAAGACAAAATACCGCCGAGCCCTTCGAGGTGTTGTAGCAGCGAATGCCTTCAAAAACCGACGAACCGTAATGAATCACGTGCGACATCACGTGAATCTTGGCGTCGTCCCAATTCACCAATTTTCCGTTGAACCAGATTTTCTCCGACTTGGGGATTGGCATCGTTACTCCTTCATCAGGTTGCTCCCAGCAGCAGGCAACCTGCCGCGGAATGACGGGCAGTATAGCACACAGGATTTGGCAGGTTGGATGCGCCTCAGATTTTCTGTTCTGGCTCTGTTTGAGAAGAGTTGTGCTGCTGCAGGCGATCCCGCTTCAACTAATTCTGTTGGGTGTCCCGCAACAGTGAGTGTTGAGTCGGAAGGGAAGCGAGGATCTCAAGGAAATTTTGATAGACAGTTTCCGTATCGAGCTGCTCGATGGAAGGACAACTCACACAGCGGCTGAACTCTCCCAGGGGGTGGTAGTGGTTCGGCCTTGCGACGCTGAAAAGCCCCAACGTGGGGACTCCTGCCGCTGCGCCCAAGTGCATGGGCCCGGTGTCGTTACTTACGAGAACATCACAGCGATTGAAGAGAGCTGCCAATTGCGGCAAGGCCAGATTCGGGGCTGGAATCACATGGGTCGCTCGCACACGGCTACAAAACTCGCTGGAAAGCAACTCCTCACCGGGGCCGCTAAAAGCGATGGCGACGGCCTTGTGCCGCTGAGCAATTCTCTCAGCGAGTTCCGCAAACTTTTCGGGTGGCCACGTCCGCGACTGCGAGCCCGCACCCAGGTTGAACCCGATTCGCAGAGCACCTGGTTCGATCTGGTGGCGATCGAGAAAGGAATCGGCCTCCTGTCTCAGTTCTGAACTCAAGTCCAGGAGATGGCCGTTCGAGACCGGGACGATCCCGAGAAAATCCAGGATCGAAAGAAAGACGGCTGAAACATGCAATGCATCATCCTCAAGAACCGGACCCAAACTAAAGCAGAACGACCAATAAGGACTATGCACTCGTTTTAGTCCGAGTCGCCAGCGAGCCCCGGTGTACCACGTCAACAAATGGGTCTCACGGAAGCTGTGAAAGTCCAGTACAAGATCGTACGCTGCGGCGCGAAGTTCCTGGGCTAGCCGAAACATGTTTCCGATTGCACGCGTCTTCTCACCATCCCTCATTGCCAGCCGATTCACGGGAATCACCCGGTCCACGGCGGAGCACATCTCGAGGATGCTTGCATACCGATCGTCGACAAGGACCTCAATCGTTGCTTTCCGGTAGCGATTTCGGAGAGCGCGAATGGAAGGCACAAGCAATATCACGTCGCCAAGACGCGCAAAGCGAATCAGGAGAATCTTCTTGAACTCGATCTGGGAAACGTTTAGAGGCGGGTTCACTGGCTTGAAGGGAAGAGCTGGACCAAAGGGGACGACAGGCAGAAGGTATAGAGGAATCGCCAACGACTGAACACGAATGGCCAAAGAGACTGTAATGAGAAGCCTTGCATTCAAGCACCAGACCTCGTCATTGCTGCGTCATTGGAGCCTCGTCATTCATTCATGCCAGCTTGAATGTTGCCTTGCCTGCGAACAAGGCTTGCCCGCCCAATTCTTCTTCGATCCGGAGAAGCTGATTGTACTTCGCGATCCGGTCTGTGCGGCTTGCAGATCCGGTCTTAATTTGTCCCGTGTTCAACCCAACGACGAGATCGGAAATGAAAGTATCTTCCGTTTCCCCGGAGCGATGAGAAACCACAGCGGTGTACCGGTTAACCTTGGCCAGTTCGATGGCTTCGATGGTCTCCGTGAGCGTTCCAATCTGATTCACCTTGACCAGAATTGAGTTGCCGATGCCACCCTCAATGCCTTTGCGCAGGCGTTCGGTGTTGGTAACAAAAAGATCGTCGCCTACTAGCTGAATCTTGCTGCCCAACGCCTTGGTCAACAGCGCCCACCCTTCCCAATCGTTCTCTGCCAACCCGTCTTCGATTGAGATGATTGGATACTGCCTGGCCCAGTTGCTGTAGAACTCGACCATCTGTTCCGAAGTCTTCACCGACTTGTCCGATTTCTTGAAGACATATTTCCCGTTCTCAAAGAACTCGCTTGAAGCAGGATCGAGGGCGATGAAGACATCTTTCCCAGGCGTGAACCCCGCCTGCTGGGTCGCCTCGAGGATGACTTCGACGGCCTCTTCATTGGATTTTAGATTGGGTGCGAACCCGCCTTCATCTCCAACCGCGGTGTTATAGCCTTTCTTTGACAGGACCTTTTTCAAGTTGTGGAAGATCTCAACACCCATCTTCAAGCTGTCGCTGAAGCGCGAGGCGCCCACGGGCATGACCATGAACTCCTGCAGGTCGACGTTGTTGTCAGCATGTGACCCGCCATTCAAAATGTTCATCATGGGTACCGGCAGCAGGCGCGCATTAACGCCACCCAAGTAGCGGTAAAGTGGCAGACCCAGTGCGTCGGCTGCGGCGCGGGCCGTGGCTAAAGAAACCGCCAGAATTGCGTTGGCTCCCAACTTGCCTTTGTTGGGAGTGCCGTCGAGTTGAATCATGCGTCGGTCAACGTCGGCCTGGCGCAGCGCATCCAAACCCTGGAGTTCAACCGCGATCTGCTCGTTAACATTTTTCACAGCCGTCCGAACACCCTTGCCCAGATAGCGTCCCTTTTCGCCATCGCGCAGTTCAACGGCCTCGTGCTCCCCTGTGGATGCCCCAGAAGGCACGGCGGCCCGGCCTGTGACTCCACACTCCAAGCTAACTTCGGCTTCCACCGTGGGGTTGCCGCGAGAATCGAGGATCTCTCTCGCCTTGATGCCTGTGATCGTTGTCATACGTTTCCTCCGTTGCGAAATCCGCGAAATATGAATTCAAATGTCACTACCAAAGACACCGGATGCTCAACTTAGGAACAACCGGAAAGAGCGCCCATAGTAACACGGCAGCGCACTCTGATTGTGCTCTGTTCCCATGAGACATTCTCTGAACGCTGTTTTAGCAAGCACTTTTGAATTTTGACGGCTGGACTTGGTGTACTGGGTTGTTGCAATCAAATGCGCATGTTACCATCGCGTAAATTTCATCTTGAGGTGAACTGATGGCACATCGTCGAAAGAAGTTCGGCCTTCTCGCCACATGTTTATTGCTAACTCTGTTACTCGTGGACTCGCTCCGTGCCAATTGGCCGCAATGGCGCGGGCCCGATTCCAATGGGAGCACTCAAACCGCACGCAACCTTCCTGTATCCTGGAGTCAAACCGAAAATATTCTTTGGCGTGCGAAACTGCCGAGCTGGAGCGCGGCCACTCCAATCATCTGGGGCGACATCATTTTTGTGACCTCCGCTGAAGAAGGCTTTGTCTCCCTGGCTGGAGGAAACAAGCGTGGTGCCGGCCCCGCCGGCCACGACAAGATCTTCCTCATGGCTCTAAACCGTAAGGATGGTTCGGTTCGCTGGCAGCACCAGATCGATGGCGGCAATCAACTGTTTCGGAAGCAGAACTCGGCATCGCCTTCGCCCATCACGGATGGCAAATTCGTTTGGATCATGACCGGCAACGGCAAACTGGCATGCCTGACCATGGACGGTAAGGAAGTGTGGAAACGCGACATCCAAGCAGAGTATGGCCAGTTTGGCCTCAATCACGGTTATGCGTCTACGCCGCTGCTCCATGGAAACCGTCTTTACGTTCAGGTGCTGCATGGGATGAAGACTGACGAGCCGTCGTATGTGTTTGCGGTAGACAAGAACACTGGCAAGTCGCTCTGGAAAGTCGAGCGGCCGACGGATGCTGTAACGGAGTCGCCCGATAACTACGCGACGCCGCAAGTGGTGAGCGTGGGAGGCAAACTACAGTTGGTGATCTCCGGTGGCGATTACGCGACGGGACACGACATGGACACGGGCAAGGAGTTATGGCGCCTGGGTGGGTTTAACCCCACCGGTAACCCGATGAACCGCACGATCGCTTCCTCGATTGTCATCGGCGGAAATGTGTTTACGCCCAGTACCCGGGGTCGGCCGTTCATCGCCTTCCGCGCAGGCGGCTCTGGCAATATCACCGGCAAGAATGAGCTCTGGACCAACAATCTCGGAGCGGACGTTCCAACCCCGACTACGGATGGGAAGTATATTTATGTTTTGAAAGACAACGGGTCGCTGAATTGTCTGGAAGCAGCAACGGGAAAACCGATTTACGAATCTCAACGTATCGAACTGGGCACGTACAGTTCTTCGCCGCTGCTGGCTGACGGCAAGATCTACTGCATTAATGAAGAAGGAACGACCACGGTCGTCAAAGCCGGACCAAGTTTTGAAATTCTAGGGGTGAGCAAGCTGGACAGCTCCACACTGGCGAGTCCCGTGGCCGTAGGAAACCAGCTTTTCATTCGCACGGCCGATCATCTCTATTGCATCCAGAAGCGGTGATTTCGTCGTTGACTAGCGAGGTCGCTTCGACAGTTCCGCCAGTTCCTGGCGGCTGAGCTTGCGGTAGTGGCCGATTGGCAGATCTCCGAGGGCAAGGTTTCCAATTCGAGTGCGCACCAGCTTCATGACACGTCCGCCCAAGGCTTCGATCATTCGGCGGACCTGGCGATTCTTTCCTTCTACAAGAACCAGTTCGAGGAATGAGTATTTGTCGTTCCGGCGCAGCTCCCTGACGCTGGCTGGCAATGTCATTTCTCCGCTATCCAACTTGATTCCTCGCTGCAGTAGGTCCAGTTGTTCTTGGGTTGGATGGAAGTTGATCTTGAGCTGGTAGGTCTTGGGTACCTTGGAAAGTGGATTCGTCATCTGCTCGCCAAGCGCTGTGTCATTGGTCAGGATCAGCAGACCCGAGGTATCAAGGTCCAGTCTGCCCACTGGAAAAACCCATTCCTTCAACCCAGTCAGCAGATCGTACACAGTCTTTCGCTCACCTGGGTCCCCATGAGAAGTCACCACGCCTGTGGGTTTGTACAGCATCAGATAGATCTTTCGTCGCTCACGCAGGGTTTGTCCGTCGCATTGAATCGAGTCCCGGGACAGGGAAACCCAGCTTGAGGGCTCCCGCACAATTTTACCGTTAACCTTGACGGAACCGGATGCGATCTTGTTCAAGGCCTCGGTGCGGGAAAACATTCCAGCTTTTGAAAAGGCGCGGTCCAGTGTGACCCGGTCTTTGCCCTTGGTCTTTCCGCTTGGCTGCCGCTCTTTCAATCGACCTCTCATTCCCGTACAGGCGCGCAGAGCGTGGAACAGCGGGCTGCTGCGCAATCGGATGTTATGCTACCATAGCTGCAATATTGGAACAGACGGGTGGCTTGCCCCGACTCTCACTCAGGAGGCCGGAACAGTGGCGATGGTTTTGACTCGAAAGACAGTGCTCTCACTGATGAGTGCCCTAATCCTAGTAATGCTGCAATCCCCTGCGCTCGCTCAGAACTCGAGCGGCGCTGACTTGCGAGCGTTGGTGGTGGAGAGTTTCATGGCCGCGCGGACGCTGCCGAATAACGTGGAAGCACGCAAGCTGATGACGGCCAGCCTTGAGGAAGACTACATCCGTGGCAAGAAGTCTATTCGAATGCGCAGCGGACGGGTGGTGGCCTTCGATTTCAAGGCAGCGGACATCAGGTCTCCAAACGATAAGGAATTCAATATTGAGGTCGAAAGCCTATGGGCGGACCTGAACGAACTGATTTTTGCCACGGTGTATGAACGGCTGAAGTTCATTAAGCTGAAGGAAGATTGGCTGGCAAATGACATTGACTTCCTCCGTTCCGAGCCTCGCCGGCGTGTGCTGCCTTTCAATGTTGTTAGTGAAAAGCGCGGGAAGATGGCCCTTGCTGTGGCTAAGAAGTTCATGAAGGGGGTTTTGAACCGCGACTCGCAACTGGCGATGGGGTCTTTGACGCAGAGCTTTCAAAGCCGGTTCAAATCGCAGGAGGAGCTCGAAACCTTTCTGAAAGGTCCAGCCGACCCTTATTTTGCCGCCTATGAGCTACAAACGTTGACGCAAAAGGACCCGAAGGAAATGGAAGTGAAGCTTGCCATGATCAGCGTTTCAAAAGGCAAGCGCGGTTCAAAGACCCAGGACGCTCGGTTGGTGGTCCGCGAAGGCAAGACCGACTGGAACATTGATGAGTTCGAGTTGGTCAAGTGACACTCGCCTTGAAGGACCTGCGGTCGGAATTTCGGCCGATGTTCAAGCTGGCTTGGCCGGTCGTTCTTTCTGAAATCGGCTGGATGATGATGGGGGTTGTGGACACGGTCATGGTCGGCCGTGTCAGCCCTGAAGCCATCGGGGGCGTAAGCATCGGCAGCGTGCTGCACTTCACGGTGGCTGTATTTGGGATGGGTGTTTTGTTGGGCCTCGATACGCTCGTCTCGCAAGCCTTTGGCGCGCGCCGGCTAGATGAGTGCCATGCCTGGTTGCTGCATGGGGTTTATCTCAGCCTTGGCTTGCTGGTTCCGTTGACGTTTCTCCTGCTGTTGTTCTTCCCGTTTCTTCCCGCCTGGGGTATCCATCCTGCGGTCTTGCGTGAAGCCATTCCTTACCTCAAAGCGCTCGTTTGGGGCCTGCTGCCGCTTTTGCTGTTCTGCTGCTTTCGCCGTTATCTTCAAGCCATGAATCAGGTCAAACCGATTCTCTTCGCCATGATCAGCGCGAATCTGATGAATGCGTTTGGCAACTGGGTCCTGATTTTTGGAAAACTGGGCGCGCCAGCCCTGGGTGCGGAAGGTGCGGGATGGTCAACCACGCTGTCGCGTGTTTACATGATGGCCGTTCTCGTGATTGCTATCGTGTGGTACGAGCGCCGCAAACAAACTGGATTGTGGCAGACTCCTCTGAAGCTCGAACCCGCACGCATATGGCGTCTCCTGTCCCTTGGCTGCCCGGCAGCTCTGCAGATCACGCTGGAAGTCGGCGTATTCGCAATTGCGACGGCTCTGGTGGGCCGGCTTACACCTGCGGCTCTGGCAGCCCATCAGATCGCCATGCAAGTTGCCAGCTTGACGTTCATGGTGCCTTACGGAATGTCCTCAGCCGGAGCCGTTCGTGTCGGCCAGGCCCTGGGACGCCGCGATCCCGAAGCTGCAGAACACTCCGGATGGGTGGCACTGGTGCTTGGTGCGGGATTCATGGCCCTGGCGGGACTGGGACTACTCTCCGCGCCCCGACTCATGATGCGAATGTTCACGGTTGATGGTGCTGTCATCTCTTTGGGGACCTCGCTGCTCCTGTTGGCCGCAGTGTTTCAACTGTTCGATGGCATTCAAGTCGTAGCAACCGGGATCTTGCGCGGGACTGGCGATACTCGAACACCGATGGTTTGCAACCTCATTGGTCACTGGTTGATCGGGTTGCCGGTCGGCTATGGTTTCTGTTTTCTGATGGGATGGGGTGTCTTTGGACTCTGGATTGGGTTGTCGCTAGGATTGATTCTGGTGGGTGTAGTCTTGCTCCAGGTCTGGTCCCGAAGAGTAGTGAGCCTCAAAGCACAACGGAGAGCCGTGGCGACTTAGTGGTCTTCTCGGTCATTCCCGCGGAAGCGGGAATGCGGCCGTCTCTCGCCGAGGACTGGATTCTCGCTACCTCAACAGATGACGGTACGACCTCGGTACTGTTCAGCCAGTGAAATTTGATGGCCGGTACCCAGGGCCTTCATGCCCTTCCTGCACTAATTCTTCCCCTTCAGCATTTCTTCGCGCCGCGCTTTGAACTCCGTTCCCGACATCCACTCGGGAATCCTTTCACTTTGCGCCACGCGCCAACCTACCTGGAACAGCAACTGCAGGTCTTCAACAGCTCCCGAGAGGTCCCAGTCTGGTTTAATCTCGTCCGAAACCTTGTGGTAGTTCTTGCTCGTGTACTCATTCCTCTTCTGTTGGCCGTAGTCGGCTGGTTTGCCCACATAGTTCGTACCTGGATTGGTGTAGAGTGCTGGCACGCCGAGTTTGGCAAATTCAAAATGGTCGGAGCGGTAGTAGAACCCCTTCTCCGGTTCAGCGTCTGGCTGAAGCACTCTCTTTTGTGTCTTTGCTGCCTCGGTAAGCACGTCGTCCAAAGTCGAATTGCCCAGGCCGACCACGACAATATCCTCAGTCCGGCCCCACTGATTGACACCGTCCATGTTGAGATTGGCAAGGGTTTTTGCGAACGGGTAGAGCGGGTTTTCAGCGTAGTGCTTGGCTCCAAGCAGTCCTTTTTCCTCCGCGGTCACGGAAAGAAAGAGCACGGATCTCTTGGGTGAGGTCCCAAGCCGCGTGAAGGCTTCCGCCAACTCCAGAAGGGCGGCAACGCCGGAAGCATTGTCGAGTGCCCCGTTGAAGATCTGGTCTCCCTGAAGTTTTTCGTCTTTTCCCAAGTGGTCCCAGTGAGCTGAGTACACGACGTACTCGTCCTTCATCGATGGGTCAGAGCCTTCGAGCTTGGCAATCACATTCTGTGAGTCCACTTCTCGCAGCGTGTTCTTCAGCTTGAAGTTGGCTTTGGCGCTGAGCGACACCGGCTTGAAATCCTTGCTAATGGCGCGCTTTTTCAAATCGTCCAGGTCCTGGCCTCCGAGCTTGAGGAGTTTTCTAGCGGTCTCCACGTTGATCCACGACTCCACTGCGACGCGGCCCATGTTCTTGTCCGGGCGGCGCAGATCAAAATTCTCACGCCCCCAGCTTCCTGATACCACTTCGAACGGATAACCAGCCGGTCCAGTCTCGTGGATGATGATGGCCGCCGCCGCTCCCTTCTCCGAGGCGATCTCATACTTGTAGGTCCATCGCCCGTAATATGTCATTGCCCGACCCTTGAACATCTTCTCATCAAGCCTGGAAGGATCCTTGGGATCGGGTACCGCCGGATCGTTGATGAGCATGACAATCGTCTTCCCCTTCACATCAACTCCCTTGAAGTCGTCCCACTCGTACTCTGGCGCTACGACCCCATATCCGACAAAGACAAGGTCAGAATTCTCTACGTTAACCTCGGGGACGTAACGCTTGCAGACTGCCACGTAGTCGGTCTGCGGCTTTAGACTGATCCTCTGACCGCCTGAGACAAAAGAAGCCTCAGACTGTGGAGTGAACCCTGCCAATGGAACTTTCTGCAGGTAGGTGCCATCGGGATTGCCGGGTTTGAGTCCCAACTTCTGAAACTGCTCGATGAGATACTTCACCGTGAGTTCTTCGCCTCGCGTGCCGGGAGCGCGTCCTTCATACTCATCCGAAGCCAGGACACGCGTGTGCCGCAGCAAGTCTTCACTGTTGACACTGTCCAAAGCCGCCTTGATGTCTGAAGGGCCGGCTTCTGCGGCATTTTGCTGCTGCGGTGTTCGCGAGCAAGCGGTTATCAAACCAAGCATCAAGAGCAACAAAACAAGCCGATAGGTCATAGGGTCTCCAGAGGATCGCCAATTAGGATTGCAAATTGCAGTAACACGTCAGCGAACTGACATGAGACACCCACAAATCGCGAGGCAGCGGCACCCCTCGCCCCAACGTGGGAGAGGGGCTGGGGGTGAGGGGGAACCCCGTCTGCCGAATCACTCTAGAAACTCGACTCGGGATGAGGGTCTCCGAATGCTCGCGAGAACTAGCTGCGTGCCTTTACCGAGAGCCTGCCTGCTGTCAGAGCTTCCATTACGGCTCCAGAATCACGAATCTCATGAATGGCGCGTGGAGAAGGAGGGTCGGCTGATTCTGGTTGCAAGTTGAGCTGCCACCAACCAACGTCGTGCCAGCGTCCAAGTTTGTAGCCCACCCCACGACAAATACCAACCGATTCGAAACCCACCGCCTCATGCAAACCCACACTGGCTGGATTCGGCAGCGTGATGGCGGCATAAACTTTGTAGTAGCCCTGGAGCGTCAGAATCCGAAAGAGACTCGTGTATAGGCCGCGCCCTAGGCCTGTCCCTTGCGATTCCTTGCTGACGTAAACAGTCGAATCCACCGACCACTGGTATGCAGCCCGTTCGTGGTGCGGGCTGCCGTAGGCATACCCAAGAATACGCCCGTCAAGCCTGCCGACGATCCAAGGGAACTGCCACGATATCTTCTGAATACGCTGACCTATCTCCTCCACCGACGGGGCGTTCGTTTCGAAGGAGACGGCTGAGGATTCGCAGTAGAGTTTATAGATCGCCTGAATATCGGCTGCATCGGGCCGTTCTGCGAATCGAAACTCTAGTCGCTCGATTGTCTGCATCGAGTCACCACTCGATCACCCATCTCGGTTGTTGAAAGCTGGCCTCCCAGATCAGCCGTCCGGTTGCATTGTTCGGACATAACGCATTCCACAGCGCGCCGAATCAAGTTGGCCCCGCTACGGGTTTCAGTGTGATTGAACCAGTCGAGCATCATGGCTACAGAGAGGATCGTGGCGATGGGATTCGCAATCCCTTTCCCGGCGATGTCTGGTGCGGAACCATGCGAAGGCTGGAAGACAGCGTACTTGTCGCCAATGTCTGCCGAAGGAGCCATGCCCATCCCACCGACCAGTCCGGCAGCCAGATCGGAGAGAATGTCGCCAAACATGTTCTCGGTCACCAAGACATCGAAGGTCTCTGGCCTCTGCACCAGATAAAGGCTAGCGGCGTCCACGTAGATTCTGTCAGTTTGTACCGCTGGAAACCGCCCCGCCGCTTCGTCAAACACCTTGCGAAAGAACGCCATTGACGGCAGCACGTTGGCTTTGTCCACCAAAGTCAGGTGTTGCCGCCGTGCAGCCGCCTGCTGGAATGCAGACCGAAACAGTCGCTCTGAGCCACGGCGCGTGATGCGCATCGTGTCGGTCACTTCGCAAGCGTCCGGCGGATGCTTCAAGAGACGTGTGGAGAACAACCCTTCGGTGCTTTCCCTTACGATGAGGAAATCGATTTCACCGGCCTTGTATCTCTTCAACGGCGTGTGGACTTCGTGGTAGAGGCGTATGGGACGCAGACCGCAGTATAGATCGAGGAGTTCACGAATATCGATCTGCGGCGTCATTTCCACGCCTTCAAGCCAACGGATGTTTGGCAATCCCATCGCACCCAACAGAATCGCATCATGCTGCTTCAATTTTTCAAGTGTAGCGGGGGGCAGGGGATCGCCACTGCGCAAGTACTCGCCGGCGCCTACCGAATATTCCTGCGTTTCAAAGCGCACGCCCTGGAGTTGGCTTTCGACCGCGGCGAGAACTTTGAGGCTCTCTCGAATGACGTCCGGGCCAATGCCGTCGCCTGGAAGGACTGCGATGCTGTAGGTTGTGTGATTTGTCATGAGTGAAAATTTGAAGGATGAGGATGGAGGATTGAAGATCGAAAATGCTCGAGAGCCTTCACCTATCCTCGATCTTCTATCCTCTATCCTCGATCATCATTCTGTCCTCGATCTTTACCACCTGTCCCTTCTCTTCCGATCGGTAGCAGGCTTCAACGGCAGCTACCGTCTTCAAATAGTCCTCGCCTTCACTTTCGCAACGTGAGCCTGTCTGGAAACATGAGGCATAGTGCTCCTGGGCGGCGCGAATGCTGTCGCCACGGTAACCGGCCGACGGCAACACGTATGAGACAGCCGCTTCGTCCTTCCCGTGCTGTGTTAGGAACAGACGTCCGCTTGAACTGCAGCGAATCATGCCCTGATCGCCTTCGACTCTAAAGGAACCGAGAGCGAGGCTGGAGGGTACTTTGCCACTGATCCGGTTACCGTCAATCAAACCCTGGACCCCACTAGCAAATGACACGTAGATGATGACGCAATCCTCGCCGGCTATCACCGGATTGATTCGTTTCATCTGGCAGTAAAGAGATTCGATTTCTCCAGCCAGATAGCGGCCGGTGTCGAGGTGATGCACGAGGGTTTCATAAACCAGCAGACGAGGCATCTGGGGGAAATAGGGTTGCTGGCTGTAGGGCGATGGCCCAAGCCCGTCACCTGTGCGATGGCGGAAGGCCAGGTGATACGGCGTACCCAACGCGCCGCTTTCGATCAACCGCTTGCTCTCTCTATACCACGGCTGCCAGCGCCAGTTCTCGTGGATCAAGAGGCGGACTCCAGCACCCTTGCAGCTATCAACCATCGCCAGGCAGTCCTGCCACGAAGGCGCCATCGGTTTCTGGCAGATGACGTGGATGCCTCTGCTGGCAGCCAGTTTGGTAAGAGAAAGGTGCGCTTCGGGACGAGTGACAATGTCGACGAAATCGGGCTTTTCACGATCCAGCATTTGAGCTGCATCGACATCAGCCCGGGGAATATTCCACTTGGCGGCAAACTCGTTAGCGCGACCTGGTGCGGCATCGGCGACAGCCGCGATGGTAGCCCCAGGGGTGCGGCTCCAGCCCTCCGCGTGAAATTGCGCAAAGTAGCCTGCCCCGATCATCACGCCCTTCAAGTTGGGTGGGCTCATGCGCCAGTCACCTCTTTCAACAGCCGGAAGAACGCTCGTTTGCGCTCGCTGCTGATACCCCAGTTCACAGGCGGGCATTGATAGCCATCGATGTAGTCGCTCTCGCCGGGATCGAAGTAACCCCAGGACGCGTAGCCCTCCAGCGCTTTAAGCATATTGTTGACAGGCTTCTCGAAATCAAAGTGATCGTCTTCATTAAACAGAATGGGCATACGGCGGTAGGTGGGTAGCTGCCGTGTTTGTCGCACCATTTCGGCAATCCGTAGCGGGTCGGTCACGCCATTGCCGTGCAGCAGCAGAAAGTCGGAAGCGGCGGCCACAGCTGCATGCGGAATGCGGCCGCCATTGAAGCTGGCGCCCACCAGCAGTTTCCTGCCATTGTGCCGGACCGACTTTGCCAGTTCGAGCAGTTCCGGCATCCGATCTGGCCGAAGGATCGCATGATCGTAGCTCTTGTTATCGCACTCATTGCTGATCTCGAGCAGAACGTTGCGATATCCCTGGTCGAGCAACCAGCCTGCGGTGTTCGAGACGGCTTTTTTCAGTGCACCTTCATCCTTGAGCCGCTGGTCCTGCCCAAAATAAAAGCAGCCCACCATGGGTACCATCCCGAGCTCGTCAGCCCGATCGAGAATTTTCGAAAGCCGAAGCAGGTAGTCGTTCCGCAGGCCACCGTTCTCATCGAATGCGCTGTTATGCCAGGGTTGCTCTTTCGAGTAGCCCTCTGGGCTTCCGCCCTGCAAATTGATCGTGAAACTGAGCAAACCATGCCGGCGCCATTCCGCCATCGCGTCTACGAATTCGCGAATGTTGCGGTCTGGGTCCCACGTGCCCGTATCCGGATACTTCCAGCGATCGCGCGTTTGCGGGTTGAGGTCGTCGAAAACTCCCTGCACCATTCTCGAGTTCATCAGCAAGCCTTCAACCTTCATTCCTTTGTAGTTTCGCCCTTGATAGGTAGGCAGGCCATTGATGAAAAACTGGTCAGCGTTGATTGAAACCTCCGTCCTCGAGTTCTTGCGGGGGGACTGCATACCCACCAGCAACAGGGCAGAAGTTCGTGTCAGAAAATCTCGGCGGTACATGATGCTCGCGAGTGTGGTCCGGCGTTGACGAGGCACTGCAAAAGCGAACGCAAGGTTAGTCGAGAGGTTTAGCGAAGTCAAATGAAGGGGCCGTGAAGCGAAAACCGAAATACGAATGTCGAAGTTCGAATGACGAATTGCGGCAGAGTCACCGAAGGGTAACTCGTGAAAGGCTCCAGGTATGTAATCTTGCAGTCATCAAAACTCGTACTTCGCACTTCGACGTTCAACCTTCATTCTCTCTTGAGTTTGTGATTTCCTTCTAATATCGTGAGGCCGTTTTTGGCTCCGAATCGAGACAAAGGAGAACGCCTCATGATTGGACGATTCAGTCAGGGTTTCTTGCTTGCGGCCTGCTTGGCATGTGTTTCCTGCTCGCAACCTGCACCACCTCCGGCAGCACCGGCCACGCCACCACCACCTCCGTCAGCGGGTTCCGTTGTCGAGAAGGACCCGGCTCTGAAAGCGATTGTTTCCTCGGACGCCAAAATCGAAAAGCTTGCCGACGGGTTCATCTTCACCGAAGGACCCGTGTGGGTTAAAGAAGGTGGAGAGGGACTGTTGTTCAGCGACATCCCCAACAACCGGATCATGAAGTGGACTCCTGATGGAAAGGTGGCCGAGTTTCGAAAACCAAGCGGCTATACCGGGCCGCCCCCTCCGGAAGGTTCGTTTGTTGGGTCCAATGGCTTGACTCTGGACAAGGAAGGCCGCCTGGTGATTTGCGAGCACGGCGATCGCCGCGTAACGCGATTGGAAAAAGACGGCAAGCTGACGGTGCTGGTAGACAAGTATCAAGGCAAACGGCTGAACAGCCCAAACGACGCCGTGTACAAGTCGGATGGCAGTCTTTACTTTACCGATCCACCCTATGGATTGTTTGACGAGAAAAAGAAGGAGTTGGCTTTCCAAGGGATTTACCGTCTCACTGTGGATGGCAAACTGCACCTCTTGAATAAGGAACTCAGCAGACCCAACGGATTGGCATTTTCTCCGGATGAGAAGACCTTGTATGTGGCGAACTCAGATCCAGAGAAGAAACTCTGGATGGCCTACGAGGTTGGCGCCAACGGGACGCTTTCCAAAGGACGCGTGTTTTTCGACGTAACCGCAGAGAAGGAAGATGGATTGCCGGATGGTCTCAAGGTCGACACGCAAGGCAATGTCTACTGTACCGGTCCGGGAGGCGTCTGGATCTTCTCTCCAGATGGGAAGCATCTGGGCACCATCAAGCCTACCGAGGTACCAGCGAACTGCCATTGGGATGACGCCGATGGTAAGACGCTCTACATGACTGCTCGCAAGGGGCTTTACCGAGTCCCTCTGAATATTCCTGGAATTCGGCCGTAGGAGCGTGTCTTAGAGTCGATTAGGAATGGGCCAAGAGTCGGTGAGCCTGACTGGATTCCCGCCCCGGCTTACTATCCGCCGGGGTGTGTTCTTTTGCGGGAATGACGGCTCGAGATAGCTCCTGATCATTCGAATCACGAATCGCGTATCACGAATCACGCAGAGAGGCATCCCATCGCTGCTGATGCTCCTTCCGCACCTGGCCGGCCGTTGTCTACCTCGCAGTTTTTCTTGCTCTGCGGCTTTACCTTCACGACATCTATCTGGGGAATTGATTCAATCGTCAATGAATCAATCACTAAATAGGTGTGGCTCCTTGCGGCATCAAGCAAGCGGGTGACATAATCACTCCGATGTCTTGAATCCTGAGAGGTTCGAATGGAGCTCCTGTATCTGATCGTAGCGCTGGTCGTTGGATTTGCCGTTGCATGGCTTATCGCCTGGGCGAAGCGTGCCCAGGCCCTGGCCGAGGCGCAGACGCAGGCGCGAGCAGAGATCGCAGCCCTCAAGGAGCGCTTGCAATTGCGCGAACAGGAGATTGCAGAATTTCGCCCGCGCCAGGCTGCGTGGGAAACGAAGGAGACCAGCCTGGAAACAGAACTGTCGGAGATGAAAGCCCGTAACCGAGAGCTTCAAGTCCGAATGGATGAGGAGCAAAAGAACGCCGCCGAAAAGATTGCCCAACTGCACAACCTTGAAGAACGGTTGAACAGTGTATTCCTGGCCCTTTCCGCAAAGGCGCTTCGGGAAAACAATGAAGCGTTCTTGAATCTTGCCCAGACAAAGCTGGAGACATTTCAGGCGGAAGCGAGAGGCGACCTGGAGCAACGCCAGAAAGCGGTGGAGAATCTCGTGGCTCCGATCAGCGAAACGCTGGCCCGCTACGATCAACAGGTCCAGACGTTGGAGAATTCCCGCAACAAGGACTACGGCATCCTCTCGGAACAGGTGAAGTCGCTCCTCCTTTCACAACAGAAGCTGGAAACCGAAACCAGCCGATTGGTGAGAGCGCTGCGCCAGCCGCACGTACGCGGACGGTGGGGCGAATTGCAGCTCAGGAGGGTCGTCGAGCTTGCGGGCATGTCCAGCCATTGCGACTTTGTCGAACAGGAAACGGTTAGCTCTGAGGCAGGCAGGCTGCGGCCAGATCTCATTGTCAAGCTGCCTGGAGGGAAGAACATTGTTGTCGATTCAAAGGCTTCGCTGCAGGCTTACCTGGACGCGCTTGAGACCGATAACGAAGATCAGCGCAAATCACTGTTGCTGGACCACACGCGCCAGATTCGCAACCATTTGCAGAGCCTGAGCAGCAAGGCCTACTGGAGCCATCTGAAAGACACGCCCGAATTCGTCATTCTCTTCATCCCTGGTGAGTCCTTCTTGAGCGCAGCGGCAGAGCGAGATCCAGGCCTTCTGGAAGACGGGGTGAAGCAGCGCGTGATTTTTGCAACACCGCTCACGCTAATTGCGCTGCTGCGTGCCGTGGCCTATGGTTGGACGCAGGAGCGGATCGCCGACAATGCTCGAAAAATCAGCGACCTTGGTAAGGAGCTCTACGACCGCGTAGCCACGCTGACGCAGCATTTCCGTGCCTTGGGGCAGAGTCTTGACAAGAGCGTCAGGGCTTACAACGATGCCGTGGGTTCTCTGGAAGGCCGGGTGTTGACTTCGGCTCGAAAGTTCAAGGAGCTCGGTGCAACTCCGCAGAATGAGATCCTGGAGTTGGAACCTATCGAACGTGCCACACGTGAGATTCAAGCGGCCGAACTGCTCGCTGTGGACAAAGACTCTTAGAGCTGCATTCGCGGCTTCGGCTGGGAGGGCGAGCCAAATAGATGAGCCCACGTGTTAATCACCGATCATTCACTTGCCTGATGACCTTCGTCGGGCTTTGCTGCTGCGTTGAAATCCATTTTCCAAAAGAGAGAATCCCGATCATGAAGCAGACAACCTGGGAACTAAACGCTGCCGACAATCTGGGAGGCCACCCGACGCAAGTGCTCGGTGTACCCCGATTGATAGAGCTTCCGCAGGGAAAGGCCTTGGAGTTCGATGGCCAGGACGATGGAATCATCATCGATGTGAACCCGCTGGCGGCAATGGAGCGCTTTACCTTGGAAGTGATCTTCCGTCCCGATGCCGGCGGCCAGAAGGAACAGCGGTTTGTCCATCTGCAAGAGGCTGGCGGAGAGAACCGCATTCTGATCGAGACCCGCCTGACTTCAGACAATCACTGGTTCCTCGACACCTTCATCCGCTCGGGTGAAACCAATCAAACGCTGTACGCCGAAAAGTTTCTGCACCCTGTAGACCAATGGTTCCAGGCGGCCTTGGTCTTCGATGGCCGCGAGATGCGGCACTACGTCAACGGAATTCAGGAGATGTCAGCGCCAATCAAGTACCAACCCATGAAACCGGGCCAAATCTCTCTGGGCGTCCGCTTGAACCGAGTCTTCTGGTTCAAGGGCGCCATCCGAACAGTTCGCTTCACCCATGAAGCGCTCGCTCCGGCGGACTTCTTGAAGTTATAGCTCCTCCTTGCCCAGGGCAAGCTCGGACGGAGGCTACTCTCCACCTTGTCCGCGCAGCGCCTCCTTGATCCTTCAGCTCCAACCCAGTGTAAAGCACGCAATCCCTGAGCAGTTGGTTTAGAATGCTTGAATTGAAGCCACTGTTGCCAAGGAGGCGCTCTTGAACTTCGATTTCACCGAGGAGCAGGCGGAAATCAAGCGGCTCGCCCGAGAGTTTGCCGAATCAGAGATAGCTCCGCATGTTTTGGAGTGGGACGAAGCGCAGACATTCCCTGTAGATGTGATGAAAAAGCTAGCCGGCCTGGGTTTTCTGGGTGTGCTGATCCCGACTGAGTATCAGGGATCCGGCCTCGGCTATGTCGAGTACATCGCGATCATCGAGGAGATTTCGCGTGTCGATGGAGCCATTGGTTTGAGTGTGGCCGCTCACAATTCGCTATGCTCCAATCACATTTTGACTTTTGGAACCGAGGCGCAAAAAGCCAAATACCTTCCCAAACTGGCAACTGGAGAGTACTTGGGGGCCTGGGGATTGACCGAACCGGAAGCTGGCAGTGACGCCAGTGGAACGCAGACTACTGCCGTGCGTGATGGAGACGACTATATTCTTAACGGGTCGAAAACCTTCACGACTCACGGTACTTATGGCGACGTGTTTGTGCTGATGGCGGTCACGGACCGGTCTAAGGACAATCGCGGTATTTCTGCGTTTATCGTGGAAAAAGGAACAACCGGTCTGCGTGCCGGGAAAAAGGAAAACAAGCTCGGCTGCCGCGCAAGCGACACATCCGAAGTGATTCTGGACAACTGCCGGATTCCGGCTGGAAATCTATTGGGAGTGGAAGGGGATGGATTCATCAACTGTCTGGAAATTCTCGATGGCGGACGAATTTCCATTGCTGCCCTTGCCGTTGGCATGGCCCAGGGCGCTTTCGAAGCAGCTTTGAAGTACTCCAAGCAGCGCAAGCAATTCGGAAAACCAATTGCCGAGTTTCAAGCGATTCAGTTCAAGCTGGCGGACATGGCAACTGAGATCGAGGCGGCACGTCTGCTCACCTACCGTGCCGGCGCGCTGAAGAACCAGAAGAAGCGCTCCACGAAGGAATCGTCGATGGCGAAACTGTATGCGAGTGAGATTAGCGTGAGAGTGGCTACCGAAGCCGTCCAGATTCATGGCGGCTACGGGTACGTCAAGGAGTATCCCGTCGAGAAGTTCTACCGCGATTCCAAGATCTCTACCATTGGTGAAGGCACGAGCGAAATTCAGCGTCTCGTAATCGCCCGGCAACTTGCTGCGATCAAACATTTGACTCTGCAGACCTCCCATTCGCGTTTCATGAACCTGACCGACGAAATCCTGCAGGCAAACCCTCGAGCCATCGCCCGAGCGATGAGCTTGATTGAAAACCAGGATCCGGAGGCGCGGGACATTCTGAAGGCTTTGTTCCCCAAGACAGGTCGCGCTTTAGTCATCGGAGTTACCGGCGCGCCAGGCAGCGGCAAAAGCACACTGGTGGACAAAGTGGCGCAGGAGTTCCGCCGGCAGGGCAAGACGGTCGGGATCGTGGCAGTTGATCCCACCAGCCCATTTAGCGGCGGCGCGATCTTGGCAGACCGCGTCCGCATGAGCGCTCACTACAATGACGAAGGTGTCTTCATTCGCAGTATGGCGACACGCGGACACTTGGGAGGACTGTCGAAGACAGCCGCCCAGATCGTTTCCGTGCTGGATGCGGCGGGCAAGGACATCATTCTGCTGGAAACCGTCGGCGTCGGGCAGGATGAAATCGAGGTCGTCAAGGTTGCGGACGTTTCGCTGGTGGTGCTGGTGCCCGGAATGGGGGATGACGTCCAGGCGTTCAAGGCAGGCATCATGGAAATCGGCGATATTTTTGTTCTCAACAAAGCCGACCACCCGCAGGTGGAACGGGCGGAGAAGGAACTTCAGGCGGCGCTCTCGCTGGCAGTACGTTCGGACGGTTGGTCCCCGCTAACAGTTCGAACCGTGGCAACTCAGGGCGAAGGGATTCAGAGCCTCATCGGCCACATCGAAACGTTTGAACGATATCGTCAAACAGCGCGCGAAAGTGTGGAACGGCGCAAGGCCAGCGCGGAACGGGAACTGATGGAGCTTTTGAAGGATGCGCTGTTTGAAAAAGCTACTCGGCAAAATGGCGTTTGCGATAGAATCCACGCCGCTTCGCAGGCAATCAAAGAGCGGCGTCTCGATCCTTACACGGCCGTGGACGACATTGTGAAAGACCTACTCTGATCTGGGAGCGGGCTCCCGTTGCTGTTTGGGCAAGCACAGTCGCCGGTGCGCGACGAGACGTCCGCGCTTCAAGGAGTAGAAAGGCTGATGAAGCTCGACCACGTTGGAATCGCTGTTCACTCAATCGAAGACGCTCTCCGCACCTATCAGCAACGGCTGGGATTCACGGTTCATGAAATCGTGGTGATCGATGAACAGAAGGTACGGGTGGCGGTGCTACCTGCCGGAGACAGCCGGATTGAGTTGCTGGAACCTACGGCACCCGATTCGCCGATTCAAAAGTTTTTGGAAAAGCGCGGCGAAGGCGTTCACCATCTCTGCTTTCAAGTCGAGGACATCCGGCAAAAAGATCGAGGAACTGCAGTCTGCGTCGCTGCAGCTGATTTCGATGTCTTCGGAGACAGGATTGGAAGGGCGCAAGATCGCATTTCTGCATCCCAAGTCAACGCATGGGGTATTGATTGAGCTGGTTGAGTGTGAACCTGAAGCGTGAAACGTGATGCGTGAAGCCGTGACGAAACAGACGTTTCAGTCCTCATCACGTTTCACGAATCACGTTTCACGTCCTTTGCGGAGGAACCTTGGAAAAAGTTTCGATTGGCATTATTGGCGGCAGCGGTCTCTACCAGATGGCTGGACTGACGGACACGCACGAGGTAGCGGTTGATACGCCGTTCGGCACACCGTCTGATAACTTCATCGTGGGCACGCTTGAAGGCAAGCGCGTGGCATTTCTTGCCCGCCATGGCCGCGGCCATCGCATTCTGCCTTCGGAGCTGAACTTCAGAGCTAATATCTTCGCCATGAAGATGCTGGGCGTGGAGAAGATCATTTCAGCCAGCGCCGTGGGCTCCTTGCGAGAAGAGCACCGGCCGCTGGATATCGTTCTGCCGGACCAGTTTTTCGATCGCACGCGAGGGCGCATTTCCACGTTCTTCGGAGAAGGACTCGTGGTGCATGTGAGTTTTGCCCATCCGGTGTGTTCCCACTTGGGAGACCAGTTGATGGAGGCCAGCGCGCAGTCGGGCGTTCCTGTGAAACGCGGAGGAACCTACCTTTGCATGGAGGGACCTGCGTTTTCGACCGTTGCGGAGTCGAATGTCTACCGCAGCTGGGGCATGGACATCATTGGGATGACCAATCTGCAGGAAGCAAAGCTGGCTCGCGAAGCGGAGATCTGCTACGCGACAGTCGCGCTCGTGACTGACTATGACTGCTGGCATCCCGACCATGACGCTGTGACCGTCGACCAAGTGATCGCGGTGCTGAACCAGAACAGCGAGAATGGCCAGAAGCTGATTCGCACCGCGGTGCGGGTTTTGGACCACCAGAGGCCCTGCAAGTGCGGCTCGGCTTTGAAGTCGGCTATCTTGACGGAGAAAACCAAGGTTCCCGCCGAGACTAAGCAGAAGCTTGCTTTGTTGATCGGGAAGTATCTCTCGTGAGCGGTAGCAGTTGTCTCCCCTTGGACAAGGGGGGACTTCAGAGGGTTGGTACGAAGCTCCCCGAACCTCCCACTAAACCTCTCCTTTCCAAGGAGGAGGATCGTTTCCAAGGAGATCCTCACCTGCTATGTCGATTCTTGTTGTCGGTTCCGTTGCTTTCGATTCAGTCAAGACTCCTTTTGGCGAAGCCAAAGAGATTCTCGGCGGCTCTGCTTCTTATTTCTCAATCTCGGCCAGCTTCTTCAGCCCCGTCAGTCTGGTCGCTGTCGTCGGCGATGATTTTCCGCAGGAGCATCTGGACCTTTTTCAGAAGTTTGCGGTAGATACGCGCGGGCTGCAGAAAGTGGCTGGCAAGACGTTCCGCTGGACAGGAGAGTACGGGTTTGCGCTGAACGAGGCCAAGACACTCGATACGCAGTTGAATGTGTTTGAGTCGTTCAAGCCGGAAATCCCGGTTGGATATCGCAACTGCCAGCACGTGTTCCTGGGCAACATCGATCCGGTGTTGCAGCGCCAAGTGCTTGCCCAGGTCAGCAAGCCGAAGTTCGTCGCTTGCGACACAATGAACTACTGGATCAGCTCAAAGCCCGAGGAGTTGAAGAAGACCCTGGCTCAGGTGGACATTCTGATCATTAACGACGGGGAAGCGCGGATGCTTACCGGGCAACCCAATATTACCAAGGCTGCCAAAGCAATTTGCTCCTGGGGCCCTCAGGATTCTCGTGGTGAAGAAAGGCGAGTACGGCGTCGCGATGTATACAGACGGTTCGATTTTTGGCGCACCGGCATTCCCGTTGGAGGAGGTGTTTGATCCAACAGGTGCAGGCGATACCTTCGCCGGAGGCTTCGTTGGTTACCTGGCCAAGAGTGGGCGGTTGGACGATGAGACCCTGCGCAAGGCCGTCATTTACGGTTCTGTGATGGCCTCGTTCAATGTGGAGGATTTTAGCCTGAATCGCATGAAGCGTCTTAAACACTCTGAGATTCAGGAACGCTTCCGCCAGTTCAAGGATCTGACTCACTTCGAACACGACCCGTCGTTTTGAGGTTTGCCGACGATTTTCATGACCGTCATTCCGTCGAAAGCCGGAATCCAGAATCAAAAGGCTCGACTCCGGCTTCCGCCGGAATGACGAATACCTTCTCAGTCAGCTTCTCCCTTAGTGCCATCAGGCCTCAAGAACCCTATGCACTTTTCCAAACTCGAAGGCCTCGGAAACGATTTTCTGGTTGTCAGCTCAGAAGCGGTCGAGGGAAGAAGCCTTTCCGGGCTGTCCGAAAAGATCTGCGACCGGCACTATGGCGTCGGCGCGGACGGATTGCTGATCTATTCGAAGGAAGATCCCGCCAGTGGCGCTGATTTCAAAATGCGCATCTTCAACGCCGATGGCGGAGAGGCCGAATTGTCTGGCAACGGATTGCGATGCCTGGCTGCTTCCTCTTTGCCGAGCACCTGGCTGAGAATTCGGTGGTCCGGATCACAACGCTGGCCGGCCTGAAAGATCCTTCGGCTGATCGAGTCTTCGCCACCAGAGTACTGGTTCGAGGTGGACATGGGCGAACCGATTCTGGAGCGGTCACGGATCGCCTTCAAGCCAAGCTCTGAGCCTGCTTCGCTTACCGGCTTTGGGCTCTCGGTGGGTGGCGAAATCCACTCGGTGACTGTTTCTTCGATGGGCAATCCCCACTGCTCGCTCTTTGTGAATCAGTTCAGCGACGTCGACTGGGAACACCTGGGCAACCAGATTGAGAGTCACCCGTTCTTTCCGCTTCGCACCAATGTAGAGTTCATCCGAGTCCGCAGCCGCAACGAGATTGAAGTGCGATTCTGGGAGAGCGGTGTGGGGAAGACTTTTTCCTCCGGGACAGGATCGTGCGCGGCCATGGTTGCTTCCGTGCTGAATGGCCGCACGGACCGTAAGGTGAAGATTCAGACACTCGGAGGGAGCTTGGAGATTGAGTGGAGGAACGACAACCGGCTCCAACTGAGAGGACCAGCCCGTTGGATCTGCTCGGGAGCCTATATCGGTTGAACAGGCTCTGGCCATACGAGTCGAGATAGGCAAGGATGTGGATTTCTATCGGTTTCCTCGGCAGGTCCAGGTCGTTACCGCAATTGTTGATCGGATTTCTTTCGATTCTCTCCACGCAGACTTCGCCAAATGGCCCAACTCAATCCAGCATAGATCAGGCCGTTGAAGAAAAAGACGGTCCGTATATCGATTAAGACCGACAAGCCCCCCAACAGCGGACCCACGGCTCCGCCCATCATCGCGAAGCTGGACAATAGACCAAACGCTGCCGCCCTCTGGCTCTCGGGAATGACACGACTGGCCAGAGTATAAGCCACGGTCAGTGTTCCGCCTGCCAGAAGCGCCAGCAACACGCGCAATCCCAACAGTTGCATGATTGATGCTGCAAAGCCGATCAGAACACAGATCAGCGCTCCCCACTCCGAGTCGAACCAACAAGAACTGCTTCGGGTCCGAGCGCGTCATTTTCTTGCCTGAGTACCAGGCGGCGAAACTCTCCGCAAACGCTGCAAGGGAAAGAATGATTCCGGAAAGACGAGCGGCCTCAAGTGAATCGGCTGTGTAGCCGGCAACAAACAACGGGATGACGGGCGAAAAACTTCGATCAATCGTGGTCACCAGAAAGAGCAGTGACGCGACAACCGCGAAATCTGGAAGGAGCATCATCGATGCCAGTCCTTCCTGAGGCTGTGGCGGCGGTGCGGCAACCGGCGGGAGCACCTGACTGGCGTCCTTGTCTTGATACAAAAAGATGAAGAGAACCAGGCTGAGCAGGCATAAGAACGATGTCACCAGGAAGGTGTGACGAATGCCGATCCAGCCTGCGAGAATGCCACCCACGAAGGGACCGACGGCAGTGCTGCTGATCTGCACAGCCTGCAAAGTTCCGATCACCCGGCCGACTTTCTCTTGGGGTGAGAGCTGCGTCGCCAGAGAGATTGAGAAAGCGTTGAACCCTCCCAGGAGGCCCAGCAGAAAACGCAATAGGAGCAAGTGATAGACGTTCTGCGCAAATGCCGTCAGTGCCCAGATTGCACAGAGTGCGAACGTGATTCGAACCGCCATGATCTTGAGACCGTAGCGATCCGCAATCCGTCCCCAAACCGGTGCCGCCAGAGAGGCCACGAGGGGGCTGATTCCCAGGGCAATCCCTGCCCAGATCGCAGCGGCAGCCTGAGACTGCACACCCAGCATCTGAACGTACATTGGAACAAACGGCATGATGAGAGTGAAGCCGGAGAAAATGAAAGCCGCCGAAACAGTGACTGCAAGCTGGTTTCGCTTCCAGGGGGTGGGTGGGATAACGTTCCAAGAGCGGGTAGTCACAGGAACTGGCGTGCGGGCAGCAAAAGGTGAATCAGCGGGAACGGAGACTTGCTATCGAAAAAGCAGCCGGCATTCATGGAGAACGTCGCGTGCCAGCCAGGCTCTAATTATCAACACTTCCTTACGCGTCATTTCCGCGGAAGCTGTTTAAGGATGTCAGCCAGTTGTTCCGACCAGCTTGCGCCCCCGCGAATGGTGGTCACAAGCTCGTCCATGGCTTCGCGGATCCTGTCATAGCTGATGAAAGTCTTGTACTGGCGAATGACTTCCAAATCTTCCTGGCTCTGCGGCAGCGCTTTTTCGTAGAGATCAAGTAGGTTACGCAAACGCCCCAAGTCCTCGCTTAAACGTCCAGCGCTTTGGCTGATCTGCTGCATGGAGGTGTCGATTTCCGGGGCAACTACTGTGGCAAATTCCACCACGGGTAAGACTCGGGTCAGGTGTCGTGATTGCTCCTCCATGTCACGCAGTTTTTCCTGAAGAGACTCCACTTGCTTGGCCATCGCGCCAAGCTTTGAGGTCACACTGGTGGTTTCCTCGCGGCTTTGGGCCAGCTCCACCTCCAATTGCACCTTCTGCTCCTCCAGTTCGTTGAGCGAATTTTTGAACAGATTGCGCTGCTTGGTGAGGCTTTCAGCCAGCAGGTTGTATTCCTTTACCTTGCCAGCCAAACCTTCGATCTGGGCATCGGAGAGCACCCCCAGATTCTGGGCTATTTTTCGGATGGGGCGCGACAGCTTGAACTGCAGCACGAAGGCAAAGACAAGGCTCGCGACCAGTACGATACTGGAGACGAGCAACATTTGGATTCTGAGCGCACTGGTCTGCAAGGCAACCCGCCGCGCTGAAATACCAAGTACGACCGTTCCAATGCGGAGTTGTTCATAAAATACGGGCCGGCTCAAGTGAATGACCGCTTCCCCTGTTCGAGGCCAAGTTCCGGCCAAGTCCGCATCATTGTCAGTTCGCAACAGCTTCGGAAAGACCTGCTGGACTCGTTCAAGATCAGTTTTCTCAAGGCCGCTGTCTGCCAGAAGTTTGCCATCCTTATCGAGGATGACCACGTAAAGAAAGTCCATCGAGCGAATGAAGCCCTTCGCAATCTGATCGAGTCCGCCCCGATCGTAGACGGTCAAGGCGCCGATGGCCGACTTGTCCAATAACTCGGTGGCCAAGCGCCCTCGCCGGACCAGTTCTTCGGTCTGCTGTTCTTCAACTCGGCCAGGGAGCCAGAGCAGCAACGGAAGGGCAGTCAGCAACGTAACAGTAGCAGTGAAAATGAGGAATCGATTTCGCAATCGCAGGTACGTCCTTCACGGCAGGCGACTCTGCTCGCTGCCTCTTGAGTCAGCTATCGTCGTTTCACCGGGCAGTCGTTAACTCCGGAAGGTTCCTTGCCGAAGTCGCCGCGCCGTTCATGCTAGTTCGTTACCTCGAACGCATGGCGGCGATTGAGATCAACAATGAGTACAAAGTTGGTGAGCGCATGCGCCACCATGACTGGTAACAAGTGATTCGTCAGCTCAAACAGGCAGCCCAAGAGGAAGCCTGCAAAGGCTGCGTATAGCGACCAATTCCAAAACGGGTGCCGCGGCACGAGATGAGCGAGGCCGAAGGCGAGGCTCGCTGGAATCAGCCCGACTGTCGGTTGAAGAGCACCTCGAAAGAACATCTCTTCCGCAACGCCACTCAAGATGCCGATGGCAGCAATTTCCCACAATTTCATCGGTACCAGAAACTTGGCGAACTCCTCCTCCAACTGCCGTGCCCACATAAAATTCCGGCTGCAATAGAGCGACAACGCCACCATCGCAGACGAGGTGCCAAGCGTTAGAAGAATCGTGCGCGGAAGATACTCAATTCGAATGTCGACAAATAGTTCCCCTGACAGCCGCCCTCGAAAAAAAATCCAAACCAAGGCGAGCACGAAGAGAACGCAGTAAATCCTGATGGCAGGCCCGAGAACTTTCATAAACGGGAGGCAGTGTATCGGTTCAAACCCGATTTCGCAAGGCGGAGCTGCGATCTCGCTAGACCAAAAACTCGCGCCCGGAGATGCAGCGGAAGCCCCTTCTGTGCAGGATGTCCACCAATTAACCACGCCCGTGCAGGCAGCATCCGGCCACGGTCTTGCTCCAAAGATTCCGGGTTCCCACTTTCGCAGGAATGAGGGATTCGGAAACCTGTTGCAGCGGGACATGTCACCAAGGCGACGAACGCCCACTCTTAGTTTGGCCGACAGCCCGACTCTGGATTATGCTGACTGCAGGAAGTTGTCGAAACGAGGGAATGATGTTCAAACATTGTTTGCTGTGGCTCGCGCTGTCTGCAACCGGTGCGGCCCAAACACTGCAGCTCGACAGTGGGCTGGTCACCCGCAACGACACTTTGAAGGGTGTTCTGGAGTTGACTTCGCCCCTCTCCGGCCAGGGGGAGCTTGTGCTGACCTGGACCGATAGCTACGGGCGCACTGTTGCTGTCCAATCTCAGAAGGTAACTCTGAAGGACAGATCCGTGCCCTTTCAGTTGCGGCTCAAGCCCGCCGTGGCCTTGCTCAATTCTCTCAGCGCCCGGCTGACATCCGGTGAAACAACGGTCAAGGCGGGGCCTGCTGATTTCATTGTCACCCCCGACGAGCCTTGGGACGACTACCAGGTGATCATGTACTATGCTTACAAACCCGAACAGCAAGCCGCATTGAGAAAACTCGGCGTCACAGCCGGGCAGATCCAGAACGTGGCCAGCCGGAGGCCCGACGGCGCCGCGCGGTGGTGGAAATCCAACTTCCGCTTCTATTGTGACCAGATGGCCTATGAGTTTTTCGCTCCCTATCATTCACCAGCCATTCCAGGAAAGGAACGTCTGATGCGGGAAGCCAAGGAACTCTACAAGGTCGACCGTTCACGAAAAGACGCATTCTTTCGGAAGCCCTGCTTCCACGACCCGCAGGCCGAGGCGCAGGCGATGGAAAAGATCCGGCAGGTGGTGAGCGCACAGATGCGCTTCAAACCGTTCTTTCATTCTACGGACGAAACTGGAGTGGCTAATCTGATTGAAGCCTGGGATTTCTGTTTTGATCCGCGAACGCTGGCAGCCATGCGCCAATGGCTTGTCAAGCAGTATGGTTCACTCGAAGGCATCAACAGGCAATGGGGAACCGATTTTCAGCGCCTGGAGGAAGTTGCTCCCCTTACTACGGACGAGATGATGCAGCGGGGAGACGACAACTGGTCGTCATGGGCTGATCATCGCACCTTCATGAATCTTACGTTCGCGCAAGCGGCGCGCAAAGCCAGCGATACCGTGAAAAGTGTAGATCCCAGTGCGATTGGCGGCCTGGTGGGCGGTCAGGCACCCAGCGCTTTTGGCGGCTACGACTACTGGCTGCTCTCAAAAGCTATCGATGTAATTGAGCCTTACAACATCGGCGTCAACCGGGAAATCTGGCGTTCGTTCGCGCCTCACAAGCCCGCGTTGACCACGGGTTTTGGCGCCGATCCCATTGAGATCTGGCGACTCTGGTACCAGGCACTCCATGGCGATCGCGGCGTCATCATTTACGACGAAAAGAACCGGTACTTGAACGCCGAGGGAAACCTGACTGAGCTTGGGGAACGGATCGCGCCAACCTACCGGGAACTGACCGGCGGCATTGTTAAGCAGCTCCAACAGATGGAACGGACCAATGACCGGGTGGCCGTGCACTATTCCCACCCCTCCATCACTGCCCACTGGATGATCGAACATCGTCCGATCGGCCAGGCTTGGATTGAGCATCGCTCCCGCCCCGAGTACATGCAGTCGGACTTTCTCCGGTTGCGGCAGTCGGTGCAGTATCTGCTCGAGGATAGCTTGCAGCAGTACACCTTCGTCTCTTATGGCCAGTTCGAGGACGGCGCCTTCGATTCGATGGGTGTGAAGGTTATGATTCTTCCGCAATCCGTGGCGATGTCGAGCCAGGAGATAGCGGCCTTGCGGCGTTTCGTTGAAAGAGGAGGCTGGCTGATTGCAGACTCAAGAGCCGCGTTGATGGATGCACACTGCAAAGGCCTGCCAAAAGGACAACTCGACGATCTTTTTGGCATTGAACGCAAGAACCTGGACTTTTCTCCGGGGCCTCCCGGCTTAAAGCCAGTTGCCACATCGGAAACGGTTGCAGGTATCGACCTGGAGAGCGTTTCCACTGCGGAACCCGGACTCGTAGCCACACCAGGGGCGCAAGCGCGATACACGGATTCTCGCGGTGCGCCTGCCGTCATCGTAAAACAACATGGGAAGGGTAGAACGATCTATCTCAACCTGTTGATGACCAACTACTATTTGCAGAGGACGGAGAGCTCGGCCGGACAAGGCCTGCGCCAGCTTCTGGCCAGACTGCTTCAAGAGGCCGGAGTTTCCAAGAGCTACAAAGTTACCCGAGCCGGCGGCGAATCTGTCACTGGGGTGGAGGTGCACCCATGGCGTTCGGGCCATCTTCGCCTCCTGGGGCTGCATCGCAACTACAGCTTAAACATTGGAAGAACCAGCGGTGACGATTCCTGGGATCAGAAGGCGTTGCGCGGTCCAAGAGAACTGAAAGTAGACTTTGGGGCGCCGTCTGCTTTGTATGATGTTCGTCGCGAGGAATACCTGGGGCTGAAAAGCGAGTGGATCGGAACCGTGGATGAGAGGGAGCCCGTGATTCTTTCGGCTCTGCCGGAGCCCGTCAAAGGTATTTCCATTCGAGCGCCTGGACGCGCCAAGAGCGGCGAAGTGGTCAGCGTCATGCTTGAACTGGAAGGGCGCCGACTCGGTGATAACCATGCGTTTCGAGTCCAGATGTTCGATGGAGATGGCCAGGAACTCACCATGTTGACTCGGAACCTCGCAGGCCCGCGAGGCACTTGTACCTGGGAACTTCCCCTCGCGGTTGATCTGAAGAAGGGCAAATACTCTTTGCGCGTCCGCGAGATCGCCACCGGAGTACGCGCTGAACGATCCTTACAGGTTTGGTGACCTGGGAGAGCGAGCGTCTCACCCGCGCATCACGTCGACAGAGACAAGATGCAGAGGAGTTTTTCATGCCACGTTGCCGCGCCACGTTCGATGAAAATACCGTCCCCCCTTGGACAAGGGGGGACTTCAGGGGGGTTAACGGCAACCTCCATCGTCATGGAGAGCCATGAACCCATTTCGAACAAGCAGGACCAGTGGCAGCATCTGGTGGAGGGTGGGTTCCTTACTTTTCACTCTCTGCGCTCTGTCCGTCACCCATCAGTCCCTTCAAGCTCAGCGACGGCAGGCCTCTCAGTCCTACGACCCGAAAGATGTCGAAGCGGGAAGCCGAAGCTTTGTAGAGCACTGCGGGGTCTGTCATGGAGTAGATGGCCGGGGAAGTGCTCGTGGCCCGAGTTTGATTAGGGGTCTCGTTGTGAACCGCGGCAGCGACGAGGAAGTGGCGGGCGTCATTCGCTTGGGAGTGCCGAACTCCGCCATGCCGCCTTTTGCCTTGGCTGACAGTGAAGTCAAGCAACTCGTGGCTTTCATTCGCAGTTTGCGGACACGGGCGGCCCAGCTCGTGGTGGCGGGAGATCGCAGCCTCGGGAAAGAAGTCTTCTTTGGAAAGGGCCGTTGTTCGAACTGCCACATGATCCGCGGACAGGGCGGACTGGTTGGTCCGGATTTGTCCAATGTCGGCGGCGACCGCACGCTAGCGGAAATCGGGCAGTCCATATTGAGCCCAGGCTTGTCTGAAGGAACAAAATACAAGGCCGTCACGGTCGTCACTGTCCAGGGGGAAAGGATTGCAGGGACCTTGCGGAATCGAGATAATTTTTCTTTACAAATGATGGATGCGCAGGGGAATCTTCATTTCTTTTCAAGTGCGGAACTGCGCGAAGTGGCACTTGAGGCGAAGTCGGTCATGCCGGAGAACTACGGAAAGTTGCTGAGTGAGGCTGAACTCCAGAACGTGCTCGCTTTTCTGAGCCGCCAGACCGTGTCGGAATAATTGTAGGTCAACTTGGCAGACTTCGAACGAGAGAGCCAGAGACGAGGCGGGCGACCAGGTCGCCGCACGATGGAAAGCAATGCGCCAAATTCCCGCTTGATGACAGTTTTTTTCCTGCTAATTCTGTCAGCTGCTGTGGTTTTCGCTGATGGTCCAATCACCCAACAGGATCTTCTCGAGCCTGACTGGAAAAGCTGGTTGACTTACTCGGGGGACTACAGCGGCCGCCGTCACAGCGCTCTCAATCAGATTCATCCAGGTAACGTCGACAAGCTGGCAGCACGCTGGATCTTTCCAGTTCCCGGTGCGAACCGGTTGGTGGGAACACCCATCGTTGCGCACGGGTTGATGTATGTTACCAGCCGCAACTCCGTGTTCGCGCTGGATGCGCGTACCGGTCGGGAAGTATGGCGTTTCAGTCGTCCCATGCTGCCGGATGTGATTGGAGATGCCCGTAACGGTATCAATCGCGGTGTGGCGGTATTTGGCAGCAAGGTCTTCTTCGAAACTCACGACGCGCACCTCCTGGCTCTCCATGCCAGCAACGGCAGTCTTCTCTGGGAAGCGGAGATTGGCGACCATCGCGAAGGCTATGGCGGGACGATGGCTCCGTTGGTTGTGAAGAACAAGGTGATTGCGGGCATTTCCGGAGGAGACGAAGGAGTCCGCGGGCTTCTGGATGCCTACGACGTGGAGACCGGAAAACGGCTGTGGCGATTCTGGACCATTCCTGCCCCAGGGGAACCGGGCTCTGAAACCTGGAAGGGAAGTGCCATCACTCATGGCTGTGGGGCTACCTGGCTGACGGGCACTTTTGATCCAGGCCTCAATACACTCTACTGGCCTACCGGCAATCCTTGTCCTGACTTCTATGGCGGGGATCGACTCGGCGACAACCTGTACACGGATTCAGTTCTGGCACTGGATCCAGACACCGGGAGGCTCAAATGGCACTACCAGTTCACGCCGCATGACACGCATGATTGGGACGCCACTGAAATCCCCGTCTTAGTCGATGCGACGTTTCAAGGGCAGTCGCGCAAGCTGCTGGTCCAGGCGAATCGCAACGGATTTTTTTATGTGCTGGACCGCGTAACAGGCAAACTGCTCCGTGCGGAACCGTTCATCCAGAAGCTGACCTGGGCGAGTGGCATCGGACCCGATGGCCGGCCTCAGGTCTTGCCAGACACTGATCCTACGCCCGAGGGGAAGAAGTCATGCCCCAGCGTGGTTGGGGGTACCAACTGGTTCTCACCCAGCTATAGCCCCAGCACGGGATTGTTTTACGTCATTGCCATGGAAGAGTGCTCCAACTATGTGAGCTCCGTTCAGGGTTACCAGAAGGGCCGTGGTTTCGAAGGCACAGGGGCTTCTGACGTTCCGGGTGAGGCAGGCCAGAAATTTCTGCGCGCCATTGAACTGGACACCGGCAAGCTTCGTTGGGAGTATCCCTTGATTGGAACAGCCCAATCCTGGGCGGGCACGCTGTCGACTGCCGGCGGCTTGATTTTTCTTGGCGATGACAACGGCTATTGTGTTGCCGTCGATGCGAAAAGCGGAAAGGCACTCTGGCATTTCAATACCGGTGCCGCACGGTTGAGCGCTTCCCCGATGACCTATTCAATCGGTGGCCGCCAATTCGTGACTCTCGCGGCTGGCACCAACATTGTGACTTTTGGGCTGATGGAGTAATGCATTTCTGTCGTTCCGGCGGAAGCCGGAATCCAGTCCGCACTAGATCTTGGACCCCGGCTTTCGCCGGGGTGACGAAGTTGACGGCGCGACGTGAGCAGGCTTGCTTTCATCGCTGTATTTCTGACGTAGTGGTATTCAAAACAAATGTGGAGGTTCAACATGCTTCAATCTTTGAAAGACAGGTTTGTCAGTAAGCTCAGCCGTCGCGAACTGTTCCGGCGAGGATCGCTGCTCGCCTTGCCTGCGCTCTTGCCGGAGAAACTCGTGGCTGCGGCTGCAGGAACGCCGAAGGTTCGCGTGGGAACCGATATCTACAAGTCCATCGGAGTACGGCCGCTGATTAATTGTCGAGGGACGTTCACGATCATTAGTGGTTCGACCATGCTGCCCGAAGTTCGTGCGGCCATGGACGCCGCGGCGCAGCATTATGTCCAACTGGATGAGCTGATGGATGCGATCGGTGCCCGTTTGGCAGAACTTACCAAAGCCGAGTGGGGGATGGTGAGCTCAGGCTGCGCAGCAGGATTAACCCATGCGACGGCCGCCTGTGTTGCCGGTGGAAATCCAGATCTGCACGTTCGCATTCCGAATCTCGAAGGCTTTCCCAAGGACGAGGTGATTATTCCCAAGCACTCGAGAAACGTCTATGACGCTGCGGTGAGGGCCGTTGGAGTAAAGATTGTCGAAGTCGGAACGGCCGAAGAACTCGAAGCCGCCTTCGGGCCGCGGACCGCGATGATTTATATCCTGGCCAGCCCTCAGGCTGATGAAGGGCCGCTGAGCACCAAGGCCATTTCACAGATTGCAAAGCAGAAAGGCGTCCCTGTTTTGGTGGACGCAGCTGCTGAAATCCTGACCGTTCCCAATGTGCATCTGGAGAACGGTGCCACACTGGTGACCTACAGCGGTGGAAAATGCATTAGAGGACCGCAGACGGGCGGGCTCCTGCTGGGGCGCAAAGACTTGGTGCAGGCGGCCTGGGTGCATAGCGCCCCGCACCATGGTTTTGCACGCGGATTGAAAGTCGGTAAGGAAGAAGCCATGGGAATGTTGATGGCCGTGGAAATGTGGATGCAGCGCGACCACAAGGCTGAGTGGAACCGCTGGGTTGCGTGGCTCGATCACATTTCAAAGAGGGTCTCCGCGATCGATGGAATCAAGACCGCTATGCGGGAACCCGAAGGGCTGTCGAATCGCACGCCGACGCTTTCGATCAGTTGGGATCGGACAAAGCTTGGAATCAGCGGGCGAGAAGTGGCCCGGCAGCTCATGGATGGCGAACCGCGGATCACAACCTCGGGCGGAAGAGATCAGACGGGAAGGCAACGAGTCTGGCATCTCCATCACCCCCTACATGATGGCAGCCGGTGAAGAGAAGATCGTTGCAGACCGGCTATTTGCGCTGCTGTCTAAACCCTCAAAAGAAGCTGTGGAAACGCCGGCACCTCCGGCTGCAGACCTGTCGGGGCAATGGGATGTCCAGATTGAGTACCTCGCTGCAAAATCCAGACACACGCTCCATTTGAAACAAAGTGGAAATCGGATTGAAGGATCGCATCAGGGCGACTTTGTGTCGCGCGATCTCTCCGGGTCGATTGATGGCGACAACGTGCAGATCGCCAGCCGCTATACCGAACGCCATGGTGATTCACTGATGTTCACTTTCAGCGGCAAAGCCGGTGCGAATGAAATGTCAGGGTCCCTCGATATGGGTGAGTATTTGAAAGCCAAGTGGACGGCGAAGAGACACGAGTATCGCGGCCGAGGATAGATGGGTCTCGCTCGTGCGCCCCGTGGTGTGAGAATGAAGGTTCGTTGAAACAAAAAAGGGGGGCGGCATCTGGGTCCGTCCATATTGTTATTGTTCGGAGGCGAACATGGCGAAATCGAATCGGAGGAATTTTCTGGTGAAGGGTTCTGTCGCGGCTGCGGGTGTGGCAGCCGCAACAAACACTGCCAAGGCGGATGAAAAGGCAACCAAGAAGGTCCATTGGAGAAACGGCAAGCGTCCCGAAAAGACACCTCTTTTCAGCGGGATCGTTTCATATGGCAACTTGGTTTTTATTGCAGGGATCGGCGCTCATTTTGAAGGCGACATTAAAGCGCATACGAAGCACGTTCTCGATGAGATCCAAAAGCGGTTGGAGGAAGCGGGGTCGTCCATGGAGAAAGTGCTGAAGGTGAATGTCTATCTCAATGACTTGAAAGACTATGCCGGGATGAATGAAATGTTCCTCGGGCGCTTCGGGCCTGAGCCCCCGGTTCGAACCACCATTGCGGCCGCAGGCGGAATCCCTGGAAATTCGCTGGTTGAGATTGACTGTATCGCCGTCGTGTAGGAAAGCGAGAGCAAAGTGCGCGGTTCCTTGCTCCCGCTATATGCGGGAGCTGTGAAGAGGTTGATCAGATCCCCTCGGCTGCTTGAATCACAGCCGAAAACTCCCTCCTGCTTATGCGCGTTCGCAAGGGGGAGAAAGGCTTTTACCTCGTCACGAATACTCGGCCTTGACGGTTCCCATGCGGTTGGATAGAGTGCTGCGACTTCGAGCCGAGCTCTCCAGCCCGCTTCGGCACGGGATGATCGATTTCGTTGTTGCTAGTATCCGCAAGACCATTTGAGCGGCGGTGCGTGCCGTCGCATGTCAATCCAGGAGAAGAGGAGAACAAGAATTATGAGCGAGACAACCATCAGCGGGGCCGAATTCAAGAAACAGTTGCGCGATGGAGTGCCCAAGCTGGGTCTCTTTGTGAATTCCCACAGCGCAACCGTTACCGAGCAATTGGCCCACACTGGTTACGACTGGCTGCTGATTGATACGCAGCATGGCCCGATGGGCAACGAGAACCTGTCGGCTATGCTGAACGCCGTGTGCAGCGGTGGTGCCAAGTCGATGGTGCGTGTGGCCGGTTATCACGACCGCGGTGGCATCCAGCAGGCCCTCGACCTCGGAGCCGATGGTGTGTTGGTTCCCTATATCAACACTGCGGAAGAGGCACGACAGGCAGTCAGTTGTGCCCGTTATCCCACCGTAGGAACGCGCTCGGTCTACTTTCCGCAACGCAGCACCAACAAGGCGGGTCTGCTGGGCTACGTCGGGAATGCCAACAAGAATATTATCGTCGCCCTGCAGGTTGAAACGGCTTCGTGCATCAAGAATATGAAGGAAATCGCAACAGTGCCTGGCGTGGATATTCTCTTCCTTGGACAGAACGATCTGTGCATGTCGATGGGCCTCTACGAGAAATATGAATTCCCGCACATGTACACTTCACCTGAATTGGGGGAAGCGACTCAGACGCTGGTGAATGAAGCCAAGAAAAATGGCGTCATCTTGGGACTCTTTTTGTTTGGCACTTCAAGAGTTGGTGAGTTCCTCGACAAGGGATTCACGTTCATTAGCATTGGCAACGATCTGCATCACGTTCTCACTCAAGCGGGAGCCTATGTAAAGGACGTGGAATCGATCGCGAAGGAAAAAGGCAAGAGCTGGGGTCGGCGGCCGACGTCGCTGCTGTAGGAGATTGAATTATTGAATCATTGACGATTGAATCATTGAGATCCAATCGTCAATGACCCAATGGCCCAATGATTCAATGGCTCAATTCCGAAAGCTACCGGTTGGGATGATAGTTCATTCCCAAGGTCACAATCTTCTGTAGCAGGGCATTCATATTTCATACCACAATGCTCTGCCGAATCCGCAAAATCTTCGTTGTGGGCGATCTGGGGGTTGGGGTTCACTTCGAGGAAATAGATGCGGCCATCCTCAGCCATTCTGTAATCCATCCTGGCGTATCCGCTCAGACCCAAAACTCGGTAGATCCGTTTTGAAATCCGCTCGAATTGCTTCTTCACTGCGGGCTCAAGCTCAGCCGGCCGCGTCTCCAAGCCGATCTTCTTTTGATAGTTCACGTCCCATTTGGCTTTCCCCGTCGCAATGTTTAGAGCGCCGGCGGAAAGGTTCGTCATCACCAGCTCCCAGGGAGTGTAAGTTTGAAGCCTTTGATTTCCAACCACGCCAACATAGATCTCCCGGCCTTCGATATACTCTTCCGCGATCGCCGGTGTCTGGTTCTGACGATGGATGAAATCGACCCGCTCTTTCAGCTTTTCGTCATCTCGCACAACCGATGCCTGGGCGATACCAACGGAGCCTTCGTCGCTTAAAGACTTCACGAACAGCGGATACCTCAATCGGCCAGGGCGTACGCCATTGCGGCTCATTGGGAAGACCGCGAAACGCGGGACGTGGATACGGTGGTAGGCCATGACTTTCTTCGTCAAAGCCTTGTCGCGGGCAAGAGTCAGTCCGCGAGGATTGCAGCCCGTGTACTTCTGTTTCATCAACTCGAGATAGCTCACCACGTGCTGGTCAAAGAGTGGAAACCCATCAAACTCTTCCAGCAGATTGAACGCGACGTGCGGTTTGTGATCGTGAATCGCTTTGCGTATCGTCCCGAGTTCACTCCCAACGCCAATGGGCCAGGCTTCATGTCCCATGGCGCGCAGCGTTGAAAGCACGTCGTACTCGGTGCGCCACGGCTGGCTGCGCTTGTCCTCCACGCCGTCGAGCGTTTCGGGAGGCATCAATTCTTCCTGCATCAGCACGATGACCCGCAGCTTTTTGAAACGCTGAGGACTCATAATGCGATGCGATGATAGCCCGAATGAATTCCGTTCATAGTCTGCACCGTCAACAATATCAGCAACTTCTGCCTGGTATTTGCTTCGGTCAGAACGAGGCGCAGCTTTAGTTCCCGGCAACGATTGATCATCGGTATGAACATCTGATAGATGGCGTAGCTGTGGACGCCTGCTCCTTCTGCCACCTCTTGGCAGAGTTCGCGACGGTGACGTTGGAGAAATGTGACCGCGCTGGAGCGATGCTTGTGGCGGGGTTCGGCGGAGAAGATGCGCATCAGAGAGCGATCGTAGTCAGGTGGCCAGTGAAACGCGTAGTGACGCCGCTTCTTGCGATAGTGCTCGCGCAGAGTGGTGACAATCTCAGGGAGTTCTTCAATCCGCTGGCGGGATCGATTGACCGGAGCCTTTCCAGCGATGGCTTTCATGATTCGGTCGACGTACTCCAGCTTCTTGAGTGCCGGCCATCCTTTGTACTGCCGTTTCCATCTCGACCCGGTTGCGAGCCACACCGCGAAGGTCTCGGCAAAATCTTCGGCCGGATGTGCTTGCGCATACCATGCCGGTAGATGCAGAACGTGGTTGCGGCTGTGAGGCTCTGGTTTGTACCAGTCGGGATAACGGTGTGCGAAAGAACCAAACAAATGCCGGTAGCGCGGCCTGAGGTGAAGCTGAAAAGCGTTGTCGATTGCATGCCCAGCTTCGTGGCGCATGATCTGGAGACATTCCTTCTCAGTGCCGCCTTCGACTTCGCGCATCTGCTTGCGCTCCAGTTTCGACAAGCGAGGGTGGGCCAGATAGAAGGGTATGGCGAAGCCGGGAATGTTGTCGGGTGTGAACCACTCTTTGGACAACCAGACATGAGGCTCGAAACGCAGGCCGTGTGCCGCCAGCTCCTGGTGAAGCCGTGCAAGCCGCTTTTTCAACGGTGACCTTTTGATATTCAGGGGCAAGTCGCACAAGCGCGTGTCGAGGAGTTCCTCGTTTGTCATCGTATCCAACGCTCTTGCCGGCAACCCAAGTTTGCCGATCACCCGAAAACTCTTCTTTTTCAACAGTTTCCTCTGAGACAAAGCACCTTCCCCCTATTCGCCAAACCCCGACAGCAACAGCGAGTATACTGCGCCCAGTTTCGTTCGGTTTCAGGATAAACGCAAGGGCATCCAGATCACTGGCGCTGCACCCAGCGCGCTCCATGCCGAAAGTAAGGGGTAAGTGCTTTGCTGTGATGGAGAAGGTGGTCGACTCTGGTCTTGATGGCGACGAATTGAATCCCTCGGGACCAAGCGGGCCGAGCTGCGTGTGTGGACGCCCCACCCTTCGTTGCGGTGGAGTTGCCGTGGAGCCCTCTCAAGCCTTCCATCAAGCTCACGACACTTACCGGAATTCAAGCATCTTACTCAGGCGACGGACTCTCACGTTTGAGCCACGGAAACAACGTCAGCGCTCCACCAGGCAAAGGAAGGGATTGTTACCTCGTGTTCGGGCCGAGGGAGCTCGCAGAAGCAGACGAGGGGTCCTTGGTCGGCTCTTCGGGGAGATCTATCTCAACCAGAATTCGGGAAGGGTTCTTCAGTGGGGCGGCTTGAAGCCTGGTTATGGTGTCGAAATGAAGGATGACCCGGGCGGTATCCTTGCGAACCTGCCGGGCACTTATTTGAATCAAGCTGTGAGCAGAGAGCTTTCCGCCACTTGATAGCAGTTCCGGGGACAGTCGAGCGTTCTCGATGTCAACATACAAACCGGAATCAACCCTGCCCAGAGTGAAGGGCCGGTGATCGTTCAAGTGGAGGACGATGGAGACAGTGCGATTGGAATGATCGAAGCTAATGCCGCTAAGAACTGCCGGCCGGGTACTGGAAGGTTCGGCAAACGTCTCTTTACCCACGAGAAGCAAGGTCGCTAACGCGACGATGCTAGCCGCCCTCAGACAGTAGAAGAGAGGTGGTCTGGAAGTTTCGGATAATCGCATCGTGAGTTTAGCAGGATTTCCCATATCATCCTCCTTTTGTGCCAGTTTTTTTGAACTTCGCGACTCAGCTTGGATCCCTGTGGCAGCATCGAAACGGTGGGCGGTTTTAGTGAACCAGAGTCCACAACCCCACCCACACAAACAGCAATAGCATCAGTGTGACGAATACGAGATCGGCCAGAAAATCAGCGGCACGGTCTTGAGTCATCAGCCACCGCTTCGCCGTGCGGGCTTGCCTGGCTAACACCTGCCCGCCAGCGATTTCGGTCCCGACGATTCTTGAACCTTTCTGGTAGTGGCTAGACACGTTGCTTTCTCCTCTCTTCGTGGTCTTCTGTCTGAAGTTAATACGCCCGCCATGGCCAACAAGCCACAGCAATGGATCCCGTCAGAATCCGCCAGCATAATTCAGGTGCAGAATTTGCCTTCAAAATCTGCGGTTGGATTTGCACGCAGTTATCCGGGAGAAACCGCTTAGAATTTCGACGTGCAGGAGAATAGGCGAGATGAGTCAGGAACTGCGACAGAACCGTGCTATTTGGTGAACTTCCCCTTCTGGATCGAATCGCTAGTCAAGCCCCGTTCCAGCTTGGGAGTCTCAGGGGCATCATGCTGGTTTGTGTTCAGCACCTGCTCGAAACCACGGGAAGCCTCATTCAAACCCTTTTGTCATTGGGACTGAATCCGAAGAACATCCACATCCTTGGAAAGTCCTACTCGTCCAATCCGGGGGTTGAAGATCGTTTGAGGACGCTGGGGGTTAACGTCGCCGAAACAGGGCGGCAGCAGCATTGGGGTGAATATTCGGCCCAACTGACAGAGGATGTAGGCAGACTTTGGACTCAAGTTGGCAGAGGGGTCGACGCTCAACGGCCTGATGCGGTTATCGTGCTTGACGACGGTGGGTTCTGCATCAAGGGAATGCCACGATGCCTGTTGGACGGCGTTCCGGTTGTTGGGATCGAACAGACGATGAGTGGACTCTCCCTCCTCGGTGTCCCACCCCGGTTTCCCGTCATTGACGTGGCTTCTTCCGCAGCGAAGCAGTGGATTGAACCGCCGATGATCAGCGAAGCAGTTTTGGCGAGGCTGAGCTCACACCGCCTTTCGGATTCCTCAATAGGGGTGGTTGGATTTGGCAACATCGGCAAGGCCATGACTGAAACCGTCGGCCGAACGCAAACATCAATCCACGTGTTTGATGAGAGCATGGGTCCGGAGAATCTGAAAAGGCCATTTTCTGCGACTCCTTGGAAGAGCTCTACTCGAAGTCGGCCACTATTTTCGGATGCACAGGAAAGGACACTTTGGCCGGACAGGACTGGTGGCCGAAGCTCATCGGTGAAAAGGTGCTGATAAGCTGCTCTTCTCAGGACCTGGAGTTCCGGTCGGCATTGCTCTCTCTCAACGACGGGAATCATGGTCCTGTTTCACAGCGCCAACTGACCTGTGAAGTGACGGTTCCTCTGTCAGAAGGGAAACTGCGGATCCTGCGTGGCGGTTTTCCGGTAAATTTTGACGGTTCCAGGGAATCTGTGCCTGCCGCCGATATTCAGATGACGCGCGGTCTCCTGCTGGGCGCCATTCTGCAGGCGGCCTCACTGATCGAGAGTGGCCAAACAAATCCCGAGAGAATCATGCTCTTGCCTGAAGTTCAGCGGCTCGTGGTCAGCGAATGGATCCAGATTCGGGCCAGCCGTAGAAAGTCCTTTGAGCCCTGGCTGCTGAACAACTTTTTACAGGACGATCTAGGCTGGATCGCAGCAAACTCGGGCAGAGTCCATCAAGAGATTGAATCTGAGCGCCAGGCCGTCAGAGTTTCGTAGGTTGCGTTCGGACCGAATGATCGACTCTGGCACCGAGTCACTGCTGAGATTGCCTCTTTCCTGAGCATCCTGCGGGGCGCGGCTCTTTCTGAATACCAAACTCGAAATGCCACTACCAGGCATGCAGGTCTCTTGAACCCGCCCGCAAAACGATGCTACGCTCAAAGCGGAGGGACTAACCCAGTCGGTAATCAACCATGAGGGATTCTCACTCAAATCCTGCAGGGGCGACGAGACGAGCTGGAATGTGCAACCGGGTGAAGCAGGTGAGCTGGCAAGACGTGCGCGAAGAAGTCATGCGGGCCGACGCCAACCTGGCTGCCACATTCAGCGATTCGCATGTATTCAAATCACCGGCCCGCGGGTCGCTTGAACCGGGTGCCTTTCTCTACCGCGCCGAATATGAATATGGCAGCCTCATTGTCAATGAGGGAAACTTCGTTCTCCCGTCGTGCGACCTGGGAGAAGAATGTGTCACCTGCAAGAATCTGAAGGCAGCGACCTTGAATAGTCCCATCCCATTGGCTGTGATCCTTGAAAACTCGGTTGAGGTATTTGTCGACACCTGGAGCAAGGAGGATCCAAGGCACACTCCCTTACGCCTGATTCCTGCTGGAGAGATGTTTGGAACCTTCGAAACGCTGGACTTGCTTCTGGGCATCCCCTCGCCTCAGCCCCCCGTGGTCTGTTTCCGCAGGCGCCCGTTCGGTGTGGGTGCTGCTACCGCTGGGCAACGGCCGATTGGAGGCTGAGATTGGCTGGGAGGATGACGGAGAGAAACCTCACTGGGAAATCGTCAAGAAGGTGGCGAAGTCGGATTGGAAAGTCTCCATCCTGATCTTCCCCGAGACTCTCGTCCGCAGTATGACTCCTGAAGACCGGCTGTACCGGCTCATTCTGGAGACTGGATGGAAACAGTCGACGGCTCTGCGCCATTCGGCCCTCAACCAGGCCAACTTCGACTCAGATCTCTTGAAAAAGATACAGTCGAAGTGCCATCCCCAGTTGGGTCCAGTCTACCAGTTGGCCACGGTGCGGCATTTGGTGGAAATCGCGCGTGGCAGCATGCCGGGCTTTCAGCCCTTTTGGAAGGCGGCCAGTCCAGCGGGTCCGTTCGAAGAGTTTGAAAAAGCGATGACCGCCATTTGGAAACGATGTTTCCAGAGGAAGCCAGGCTTCGACTACAGCCCGATTGTTCTGCAGCCAGGCCATCTCAATGGGTCGGAGGAGTCTGTGTATTACTCCTTCCGCTGCCCTTCGTTGGTGGGTCTCAAGATGCCCGAGGACGTCAGGCACTTCAACATGATTCCCTGGTATGCGAAGCGGAATCTGGCAGGCCATCAGGAAATCGACTACTTTGCCCGGGAAGGCGAATTCTCCGGCGCCTTCAACGACGAAGGTTTCCTGGTCAGTGACCTCTGCTCCTCTGCCAATGGGGACAGCCTTCGAAAGTTGTATATGGACAGTCCATTTCTCGTCGCCGGCGCACGGATTTCTCCCAGCACCTCAGTGTCTGACAGCGAACTCCAGTAGGACTTTGCTTCCCCAAAAGTCTGATACTCATTTAATGCCCGCAACTTCTCCAGTGGCTCCAAGGTCCACGCCCGAGCCAACCGGGCAGCGGCTAGTCGACCATGGAACACCAGCTCAAGCCTGCCCGCCCGGATATCCGACGGCACCCTCCCGCACCCTGTGATCAAAAGTGAACCGATTTGCTTCTGAGTTCACATCAAGCTCTTGATGGGTCATGGCTCATCTGCTCCTTGCCCTAGTCCCTAAGTCGCCCGTTTGCCCGGTCAATCGAACAATGCAGGTCCTCCAACGCTCCTCCGATCGAGCTAGACGCGGGTCAGACACAGGGCCGCTCTAGTGCTGGGTGTCTTGCTTGTTGGCTTGCTCTTCTTTCTCGCGACGAAGCTCGTTCTGATTCAATCTTCCTCCGGCAAGCGCTTCGTCATGGCACGAATTCAGCAGCATCTGCGAGACACGCGCCCTTGGCAGTATTTATATAGCTTCGGCAAAAGTTTCCAGAGCGCTGATTCGTTTTTTCCACTGAACTGGTACGTGCTGATCGCAGCGGCTCTCGCGAGTCCTAACTGCCATCGCCAATTCCTTTGAAGACTGACGAATTGGCAAGGAGACTGCTCCAAGAGTCCTGGAAACACGGTGCGAATCAGGCAGCGCTCGGCTTGTTTCACATCAGCCGGGCGACGCGTGGGAGGGTTTTGACTCTCAGAGGGCGGTGATGGCAGTGGCGAACCCAAGGACAGCTTGGGCGCTCCTTAAAGAGGCGTGCTCAGCATGGATAGCCGATAACGTCCCGAGCTTAGGTGCAGCGCTGGCTTTCTACGCGATTTTTTCGGTCACGCCGGTCCTGATGGTTGCGACTGCAGTCGCAGGTTTAGTGTTCGGACGTGAAGCCGCAGAGGGCGAAATCTTACGCCAGATTCAAACCTTCGTGGGTTACTCAGGTGCCGCGACCCTTCAAACAGTCATTCAGAACGCCAACCGGCCAGCGCTTGGCACTATCGCGACTGCCCTTGGTATTGGAGCGGTATTGCTCGGTGCGTCCGGTGCCTTTGTTGAGCTTCACGATGCGCTGAACAAGATCTGGAAAGTTAAGCCGAGAGCAGAAAGCATCCTGGCCGGCACGATGAGAAAGCGTTTCTTGTCGTTCGGACTCGTGCTGGGCACTGGCTTCCTGTTGCTGGTGTCACTCGCTTTGAGCGCCGCGCTGGCTGTGGCAGGGAAGTTCGTTGGATATCTGCTTCCTGCCCCTGCATTCTTGTTTGAATCCGCCAATTCTCTCCTCTCGTTCGGCGTGATTACGCTGCTATTTGCCATGATCTACAAAGTTCTGCCCGACACGAAAATTGCCTGGAGAGATGTTTGGATTGGTGCGGCAGTGACTTCGCTGCTTTTCACACTCGGCAAGATGCTCATTGGCTTATATCTCGGGAGATCCAGCTTGGCGTCAGCCTACGGGGCCGCGGCGTCCCTCGTCATTGTCCTCGTTTGGGTTTACTACTCGGCACAGATTCTCCTACTGGGCGCTGAATTCACTCACATTTATGCGACCAAGTATGGGTCAAGAGTTCGGCCGATCTCTGGTCTCCGGGTGGGAAGGATGGAAGCCACAGCATCCCAAAAACCTTAGCTGTCCCTGCACTCCTCAGTAGAGGGAGCAATTACGAGCAGTGTAGAGGCCGGGAGAGCCTCTTCCGATTGATACTCGACGAGAGCAAGCACGAATCGAAAGCATCCGAGGTTACCGAGAGGCGAGGCAAACCAGAATGGACCGTGACCTCCGAATTTGGTTCATCGTTTTTGTGGCGGCCACAGTCGTTTCGGTCACACTTCAGCTGATACATCTTGTAGCTCTTTGTTATGTTGCCCGGCGACTTCAGGCCAAGGTCAAGGAAATCGAACAACGGGCGCAGTCCCAAGGTTCACTTCTTCAGGAATACCGCACCACGGCTCACGAGATCCTGGGTGCGCTCAAGCGATCCGTCGACAATGCCGCCGAGGTCAGCGAGCGCATCAAGGGAATAGTGAACGAGGCTGCTCAGACCTCCCAGAGGCAGTGGGAGCGGACTGACCGAGTGATCGGCGACGTGCTCACACGACTGGAAAGCATCAGCCAGTCCCTCGAAGCCGGCGTCGCGAAGCCGATTCGGGAGACTCAGGCCATCGGCGCTGGCTTGCGCGCCGCGCTGGGCGCGTTTGTTGGCCATCGCGGCACAGCGCCGGCAAACGCCCCTGGAACACGAAAGGGCTCCTCGCCAGTACGATCTATCCTGCTGGTGCTTCTCCCCACCTGGAGCTGCTTCACGCTTCTGCTTAGTGCCCAACAAACCAAGCAGCTAGATTCCTACGAAGGCCAGAAGGTCGCTGTTGTGGACTTGGTGGCCAAGCCCAACGTGGACGTCGAAGCTCTGCGTCCCTTGGTTTTGCAAAAGGAGGGAGAAACATTCTCGACGGAGAAGGTGCAAAGCGCTATGGCGGCGCTGCAGCAGACGGGGAATTTCAGCAAAGTTGAAGTGGAGGTTACACCGCAGGCCTCTGGCCTTCGCGTCATGTTTGTGCTGCAGCCCGTGTACTACCTCGGCATGATCTACTTCCCCGGCGCCCTCGAAGCGTTCAGTTATCCTCGGCTTCTCCAGGCCGTTAATTACCCTCCTCAAGAACCCTATGATGAAAGTCGGGTCAAGGCTGCAGAGCCGGCGCTGCAGCGCTTTTTGGCCGAGAATGGATACTTTGCCGCCCAGGTCCAAAGCGAAAGTAAGCTTGATGAGGCTCGTCTGCTGGCGGACGTTTTTTTTCACGTCACCTTGAATAAACGAGCGAAGTTCGGACGCGTGGCCGTAACCGGTCCTCCGGCTAATGAAGCGGCACGCCTCGAGCAGGCGCTCCGCTCGTTTCGTGCCCGCCTTAGAGGCGCTTCGCTAAAGGAAGGAAAGCGGTACGACCCGGAGCGACTCCAGCGGGCCACCACTCTGATACGGAACAAGCTCACCCAAGACAACCGACTGGCCAAGGAGATTCGTCTGGAGCAACCGAACTATGATCCCGAAATGAATCGGGCCGACGTGACCTTTCGGGTGACCCTGGGCCCCACGCTCTCCGTCCGAGCAGCAGGCGCCCGCGTCTGGAAGCGAACCCTGCGGAAGCTGGTTCCTATCTACGAGGAGGCCGCCTTTGATCGCGACTTGGTGGAAGAGGGCGAACGAAATCTCGTCAATCACTTTCAGCGTAAGGGATTTTTCGACGCTAAGGTGAAAGCGGAGATTCGGGAGGAGCCTTCTCAGCTATCGGTCGTCTACCAGATTCAGAAGGGAGAACGTCATCGTGTGAGCAGCGTCAGCGTCACCGGCAATCAGCAACTTGATGACGACGATCTGATGGAACAGGTGGTGGTGCAGCCAGGCGGCTTCCTCTCTCGGGGCAAGTTCAGCCAGGATCTCCAAAAGCGCAGCGTCAACAACCTCGCGGCTCTTTACCGCAATGCAGGATTTACGGACGTGCAAGTGCAACCGGATGTCGTTGACCGTGAGCGTCAGGTTGATGTGAACTTCAAAATCGCCGAAGGCAAGCCAACCCTGGTTGAGTCGCTGAAGGTCGAGGGAAACAAGACCCAGACCATTGCCGCTCTGGCCCCTGACGGTCTGAATCTGGAGCAGGGGCAGCCGTATTCCCGCGCGCGACTAGATAAGGATCGAAATCAGATCGTCGCGAGTTACCTCAACCTGGGATACCTGAATGCGAACTTCAAATCGACGGTAGAGCCCGTTGCCGATAATTCCCATCTCGTTTCGGTGACTTACCTCATCGACGAGGGTCCGCAGGCACAGATTGGTCCAGTAGCGTATCTGGGGCGCCAACATACACGGCAGAGTTTCGTTCGGCGAAACACCGACCTTCAGCCGGGTGCCCCACTGAGCCAAGGGAAGCTGCTGGAGTCCGAAAGCAACCTTTACAACCTGGGGACTTTTGACTGGGCCAACGTCATACCCAGAAAGCCGATCACGGACCAGAATCAAGAAGAAGTGCTGGTGAAGGTCCATGAGGCGAAACGCAATTCCCTGGCTTACGGTTTCGGTTTTGAATCCACGCCGCTGAGTGGCAGTCTCTCCAGCGGCATCGTGGCTTTGCCGGGCCTGCCGACAATCGGTCTGCCTCCTTCTTTTCGTGTCATCCAGAAAAACATTATCAGTCCTCTCGGTTCCGTTGAGTACAGCCGGCTCAACTTGCGCGGACGCGGAGAGACGGCTTCCATTGCAACGTTCCTTTCGAGACTGGACCAGCGCGCCTCTTTCACTTACCTGCATCCGCAATTTCGCGGTCTGAACTGGAACGCCCTGTGGAGCTTCTCGGTTGAACGGACCACACAGAATCCGCTCTTCACCGCGCGATTAGGCCAGGGTTCATTTCAAATTGAAAGAATCCTGGACGCTGCCAAGACCAAGCGGCTGCAATTTCGCTACACCTTTCAGCGTACTGCACTCACTCACCTGCTTATTCAAAACTTCATCCCACCCGAAGACGAATCGGTGAGAGCGTCCATGCCGTCCGTTTCCTTCGTGCGCGACACGCGCGACAAGCCGCTCGATGCCCACAAAGGTGTTTTCCAGACCGTGGACTTCAGCATTGGCCCGAAGCTGTTCGGTTCCAGCCACAACGTTGTCCGCCTTTTTGGGCAGACAGCCCACTACCGGCAGGTCAAGCCTTGGTTGGTATGGGCCAACAGTGTCCGCCTGGGGTTTGTGACGTCATTCGCTGGAAGCCACGTTCCGGTCAGCCAGCGGTTCTTCTCCGGCGGATCGGACAGCTTGCGAGGTTTTCCCCTGAATGGTGCGGGACCCCAAGGGGTAGCCACTCTTTGCAGCCAAGAGAATGATCCCTCGACTTGTACGGCACTGATTCGGGTCCCCGTCGGTGGGCAACAACTCTTCATCTTGAATTCCGAGGCTCGCTTTCCGATACCGCTCAAGAAAGGGTTGGGGGGCGTGATCTTCTATGACGGTGGCAATGTGTACGACCGAATTAACGTCAGGCGTTTGTTCAATGATTACAGTAACACGGTGGGCTTCGGCATCCGCTATCAAACGCCGGTGGGCCCGGTGCGGGTCGATATCGGTCGAAACTTGAATCCAGTTACCGGACTGAAGTCCACCCAGATCTTTGTCACGCTGGGGCAGTCGTTTTAAGCCACAGCGACGTAAGTAGATTCGCTTGAGCATCGGTCCGTTTGCGGCTCACGCCCCAGCCCTTTTTCCGTGGGAGAGGGTGGCCGAAGGTGAAATCTTGAGAAGACTTCACGCGGTCGCGAAGGCCGGGTGAGGGTGCCAGGGAACGACGCTGTGTATAGCATCGCTTCCGCCTAAAGATTTCGCCGAGATCGCTCGCATTCCACGGTTGGGAGATGAGCCATGAATCGTAAGCGAATTTTTCGATTTAGCCTGGTAGCACTTCTGGTGTTGGCGACACTCTCGGCCGCCGGCGTCCTGGTCGTGCGCAGCCGTGCCTTTCACCGGTATGTTCTGGCTAAAATCATCGAGCATGCCCAGCAGGCCACTGGAGGACGTGTTGAGATTGGCGACTTTGCGTTCCGGTTTTGGGGACTGCGTGCAGACCTCTATCGTATCGTGCTGCATGGTACGGAAGCTGATCCTCAAGCGCCATTATTCCGGGCCGATCGCCTCGGTGTCGGCCTGAACCTCGTATCGGTCTGGAGGCGAAAGATCGATGTGCAGGAAATCGTAATCGATCATCCTGTGGTCCGTCTCTGGGTTGACGAGCAAGGCCATACCAATTTGCCGCAGACATCAACACCGGCCGAGCCTGTCAATGTGTTTGACCTGGCGATTGGACACTTTGTCCTCAATAACGGCGAAATCTATTACAACGACCGGCAGACGCCGTTGGCGGCGGAGGTTCACGATCTTCAGACGCAAGTTTCGTTTGACCCTTCGAAGACAGGGTACGACGGCACGTTAGGCTATCGCCAAGGTCGCGTTGCGTTTGGTGATTTCAATCCTCTGCAGCATGATTTTCAGGCACGGTTTAACGCAGCGCCCTCTGGGCTCACCCTAAGCTCGATAGTCCTGACGAGTGATCCGTTGCGGGTTACTGCGGACGCACGCATGCGGGACTACACCAGCCCTTCTGTGGAGGGCTCCTACCAGGCCGTTGTCTCCGGCGGCGAGCTGGGGAAGCTTCTCAAGAACAAACTCTTGCCCGGTGGGCAAATCAACACCAAAGGAATTGTCCGCTATCGGAGTGATCCCCGAAAACCCTTGCTGGAAGGCCTGTCTATCGAGGGACAACTCGACAGCCCGGAACTGGCAATCGATTTGCCGGAAGCACGCACCAACGCACGGTCGTTCAGAGGGGACTATCGCTTGTCTCGCGGTACTTTTGAAGCCCGAAAACTGCAAGCGGAGATCTTAGGCGGCCATGTGGCCGCTGATCTGACGATTCTCCATCTGGCCGACAAGCCGGAGGCTCGGGTTGAAGGAACGGTGCGTGGCCTTTCACTGGCGGCTGCGAGCACCGCCTTACGGACGAAACCGAAGGAACGTGTAGAGATCACTGGCCGTCTGGACGGAACGCTCAAAGCATCGTGGCGCGGCAGCATGCAAGCCCTCCAGGTCCGCTCGGACGCCGTGATTACTGCCCAGGCCCCACTCGCGAAAGCGGCTCCAGCTGGTTCAAGTGCCATCCCCTTGGACGGGGCCATACACCTGGCCTATGATGGCAGCAGCGACGTCGTCTCCCTGCAGCGTACTTACCTCCGCACGCCTCATACGACGCTCACGCTCGAAGGTACTGTGGGCAAGCAGTGCAGCCTCGGGATACAAGCCCGGTCAGACGACTTGCGCGAAGTGGATCTGCTCGCGCTCGTCGCCCGGGGATCTGCTGATGGTCACGCTCAGCCTGCATCAAAGCCTCCCGAACCGCTGGGCCTGGGTGGGTCAGTTTCATTCACTGGCCAACTTCAGGGATCGATGAAAGAGCCTCGCCTGACCGGACAACTTGGAGGAGAGAACCTTCGGTATCAACGCACAACTCTGCGTACTCTTCGGACTCAACTTGACCTCGGCTCGTCTGGAATTGCTTTGCGCCAGGGACGGCTGCAAACAAGTTCCCAAGGCCGTGTTGAATTCGACATGACAGTGGGGCTGAGAAACTGGTCGTATGAACGTGAAAACCCTGTGAGTCTGCGGGTTGTCACTAACAGGCTGCCGGTGGCCGACGTCCAGCAGGCAGCGAACCTGCGTTACCCGATCACCGGAATTCTGTCAGCCAATGTCTCGGTGCAAGGATCGCAAACAAATCCCGTTGGCCAGGGGTCGGTTCGGCTGTCGGAGGCGCGCGCCTGGGACCAACGGATTCAGGATCTCTTGCTGGAATTTCAGGGCACCGGGAGCGCCATTCGCTCGACCTTGAATCTTCGCACACCCGCAGGATCAGGCAGCGCGAAAGCTACCTATTACCCAAAAGACGACGGATACGAGGCGCAAGTCGATTTTCCCGGCATACACCTTGAACGGCTCGAAGCTGTTCGCACTGGCAATTTGCAGTTGGCTGGGATTGTGACGGTGTCTGCGCGTGGTCGAGGCACTCTGAAGGCACCGCAACTGGAAGCGACCGTCGAAGCTCCTAAACTGCAATGGCAGCAGAAGGTGCTCGACGGATTGAAGGCCCATACTACTGTTGCTGCCCAGCAGGCCAAATTCACCATAGATTCCAGTGTCTCGAGCGCCTACATCCAGGCGCGAGGAACGGTTAATCTGAATCCGGACTATGACGCCACGGCGAACATCGATACGCGTGCCGTCGATCTCGGTCCTCTCCTGGCGAGCTATTTGCCTCGGCACGGCCAGAACATGCGCGGAGAAACCGAACTGCATGCCTGGCTCAAGGGTCCTTTGAAGCGCCCCGAGCGGCTTGAGGCTCACCTCGAGATCCCGACGCTCAGCCTGGGCTATCAATCCGTACAAATTGCGAACGCTGCGCCGATCCGAATTGACTATCGCGGCGGAACCGTGACGATGGAGCGCGCTGAGCTGAAGGGCACGGGAAGCGATCTTCAACTGGCGGCCGTCGTTCCCGTTGCGGGCGACGGCACCCTGCGCGCAACGGCCGCCGGGAATGTCGACCTTCATATTCTTCAACTGCTGAACCCTGCCTTGGAGAGTTCCGGTCAAGTCAAACTGGATGTAGGCGCTCAAGGCACTCGCGCCCATCCTGACATTCATGGGCTCGTGCAGGTTGTCGACGGAGCTTTTCAAACACCGGACGCACCGCTCGGCGCAGAGAAGGTCAATGCCAAGTTTGAACTTCAGAAGGATCGGGTTGACATAACAAGCTTCACGGCGCAGACGGGTGGCGGCACGGTCACAGCTCAAGGCTCTGTCGCTTATCAGTCTGCAGTTCGATTCAACGTCGCGCTCTCGGGCAAGGAGGTCCGCTTGCGCTATCCGGAGGGAGTACGGGCGATATTGAATAGCAACCTGGCCTTGAACGGAACGCCCGATTCGGCTGTGTTGACGGGGCAAGTCCTGATTGATCGGCTTTCGTTTACCGAATCATTCGACCTCGCAACGTTTGCCGATCAGTTCACGGGACCTTCCTCGCCTCCCAGCGAGGGAATGACCCGAAATATCAAGCTGGATGTCGCCTTGAAGTCGGCACAGGAAATGGGACTCTCGAGCAACCAGCTGAGCATCCAGGGTTCAGCCGACCTGCAGGTGCGTGGAACAGTGGCCGAACCTGTCATTCTGGGTCGAACGAATGTTACCGGTGGGGAGCTTTTCTTCAACGACCGACGCTACCAGGTGCAAAGCGGAGTGATCCAGTTCGTCAATCCGGTACGCACCGAACCGGTCGTGAATCTGTCGGCGACGACGACTGTCGACCAGTTTAATATCAACTTGAACTTCATCGGTCCAATCGACCGCTTGCGCACCAGCTACACATCGGACCCGCCGCTTCCACCCGTTGATGTCATTAACCTGCTGTTTACGGGTAAGACGACCGAAGCGGCTGCCGCGAGTCCGAGCACGCCGCAATCCGTGGTGGCGGGGCAATTGGCGGGGCAAGTTAGCAGCCGCCTGGGAAAGCTGGCGGGCATTTCTGCGCTGACCATCGACCCGCAAATTGGGGGCAATCAGCGCAATCCTGGCGCACGTCTGGCGATCCAGCAACGGGTAACCAAGAATCTGTTTTTTACCTTCGCCACGGATGTGAGCTCAGCTCAGGGTCAGGTAGTCCAAGTCGAGTATCAGGTAACCCGTAAATACTCGTTAAGCGCAGTACGCAATCAGAACGGCGGCTACACTCTCCAGGCCAAAATACGGAAACGGTTTTAACAACAGCATGCGTTAGTAGAGGTGATTCTCGTGTGTGTGCTTATGCCGACGGAAAATACTCGCGCTAACCTCACCACGCAGCGGGCCTGCCACTACCGACCGTGGCGTTCGGCCAGCAGCGCGGCGCTATGCAACCAGTCCCCGCGAAGGTTCTTACTCTGCCTCAACTCCAGGAAGATCCAGCTCTTCCCTTTTTGCCGCGTTTCAAGGCGATGAGCGTAGTGCCTGAAAACCACAATAAACCCTGAGCAACGGAGGGTACGATGGCAGACTTCTACCAAAACATTGTTCCGACCTTTACGCGACTCGAAAATGAAGATCTCATCGAGATGGAAGCGTCGCTGACAAAAGCCGCTGCTCGTTTCCCGATTGGCGTGATCATTCCGGCGCTGTTCAAGGACCTTTCTTCTGCGGCAATGAAGAACATCATTCGCGAGCTCTCGAGCATGAACTTTATTAGCCGTGTGTACATCAGTCTGGACCGCGGAACTCCTGAGGAGTATCGGGAAGCTCAGAAAATTGTGCAGCCGTTGAAGAGCAAAGCACGTGTGTTGTGGAATGACTCACCGGCAGTGCAGTCGGTGATTGCCAGGATCAACGAGACCCTTCCGGTTGGCCCGCGGGGCAAGGGTCAGGCGATTTGGACGGCACTAGGTTATGCATTGGGGAAGAACGAAGTCTCGGTAGTTGCGTTTCACGACGCAGACGTTCTGACCTACGATCGGGGATTTCTGTTGCGACTGCTCTTCCCGGTCGTGCGGCTGCGCTACCAGTTCAGCAAAGGGTTCTACGCACGGTATTCTGACCGTTTGCACGGGCGCGTCGTACGCTTGTTTTACTTTCCCTTTGTCAAGGCGCTGCGCAAAATTCTCCAGAAGATTGATTTCTGGAATACATGTCCGACTTCCGCTATCCGCTTTCAGGCGAGTTTGCTACCTTTGCCAGCATCGCCAATGAGCTTCGCTTTCCCTCCGACTGGGGAATTGAGGTCGGTATCCTGTCGGAGATGTATCGCATCGTGCGGCCCCATCGAATCTGTCAGGTTGAGATCACACCGCGCTACGATCACAAGCATCAAGAGGTCGGACAAGAGCCGGCTTCTGGTCTGGCTCGCATGGTCTCTGACATCGCACGGACGTTTTTCACCCAACTCAGCTCCGGCGGATGCGTTCTGAATACGGATACTTTGCGCGCACTGAAACACACTTATATGGCGAACGCCCGGGCGTACGTAAGAAGCTACGAAGATCATTCCAAGATGAGCGCCCTGACCCAGTTTGATATGCATCAAGAGCTGGGTTCAATCGAAGTGTTTGCCGGCGTTCTCGAGAGCGCTTTTCAAGAATTCCAAAGCCATCCTTTCGGTTCCCCTCTGATCCCGGAGTGGCGGCGCATTGAAGTGGCCCTGGATGGCATCCTGCCAGAACTGGCCGCCGCATTTGACAACCCGAGTTCAAAAGTTGCGGCGAGGTCGGGTTAAACTGGACCAGCGTCGCACCTCAAAAGTCCCCCTTAACAAGGGGAGCTGTGAAGAAATGTAAAATCCGTGGGAAAACGCGGCGTGAGGGCACGCCGCCTCTAATTCGCAAGGAGTTGTGAGCGCTGTTGGAGGTCCGGTGCCCTCACCGGGCGAATTTTTTCACAGCTTCAGGGGCAAAGGCTGCAGGCCTTGGGGTTTGTGCTGGCAGAAGTGCCGGCATGGGTTCAAGCAACACGCGGTGATGGGACAACGCCTCAATGAAAGAGACTGGCCAAAATAACCTCTCCAGCGAACTCCTCACTCGCCTGAACGAAATCGGTGAAGCCGACATCGTTGTGGGCATCCCCAGCTACAACAATGCCCGCACCATCGGTCATGTCGTCCGGGCCGTGAATGCCGGCTTGGCAAAATACTTTCCGGAGCGAAAATCGGTGATTGTCAATTCGGATGGTGGCTCGAATGACAACACCCGGGAAGCGGTGCTTGGCGCCGAGTTAGACGTCGACTCGGTCTTGTTTGTGTCGCACCCGGTTCGTCTGATTTCAAGGATCAGCACGCCGTACCATGGCATTCCAGGGAAGGGAAGCGCCTTCCGCACCATTTTTTCCGTCGCCAGGCACCTGAATGCCAAGGCTTGCGTCGTGGTCGATTCGGATCTGCGCAGCATCACCCCGCAATGGGTGGAGCTGCTCGCAAAGCCAATCCTGGAGCGTGACCTGGATTTTATCGCTCCTTACTACCTGCGCCACAAGTTCGACGGCACAATCACCAACAGCATTATCTATCCCATCACGCGCAGTTTGTTTGGCAGGCGGGTACGGCAGCCCATCGGTGGTGAATTCGGGCTTTCCGGTCGACTGGCTGCCCACTATCTGGAGAAAGAGGTCTGGGGAACGGACGTGGCTCGCTTCGGGATTGATGTTTGGATGACCGTTACTGCCATCGCCGAAGGATTCCGCGTGGCGCAATCCTATCTGGGGGCGAAGCTGCACGACGCCAAGGATCCCGGTTCAGATCTAACCAGCATGTTCCGGCAGGTGGTTGGTTCAGTCTTTGGATTGATGGAGACTCATTCTTCCGTGTGGCAGTCGATGAACGGTTCGCAGCCGGTGCCGATGTTTGGCTTCCCTTTTGAAGTGGGGGTTGAGCCGATCTCCGTCAATGTCGACCGCATGATCAAGACCTACCGCCAGGGCGTCTCGGATCTTCGCGAGATTTTACAAGGGTTTCTCTCATCTCAGACCTTTCACGACTTGACCGCTTCTGCAGAAAGGAGCGGAGAGGGTTTTCGAGTCCCGGACCGGCTTTGGGTGCACCTCATCTATGAGTTTGCTGCGGCGTATCATCACAAGCTGCTGGATCGCGATCACTTGATGCAGTCTTTGGTGCCGCTCTACCTGGGACGCACGGCATCCTTCGTCCTGGAAGTGAAGGAAAGCAACGCAATCGAAGTCGAGCAGCGCATCGAAGAGTTATGCAGTGTCTTTGAGGCCGAGCGACCGTACCTGGATCACCACTGGAGCGACACGTTCAGAAAGGAGAAAAACTATGCCAGGGCTAATTGAAAAAGCCTTTATCGAGCCTTTCGACCGGCTGGCTCAACAGCTGGCGCTGGTTGTTCCGGCGCTGATCATCGTACTGGTGATCTTAATCGTTGGAGGCGTGGTCGCCTATGGGGCGCGGCGGCTCACCTACCGCTTGCTGGTGGCAACCCACTTTGATCGCCTGATGATCCAGACAGGTGTGGCGAGCACGATTGATCGGGCACGTGTTTTTCGCTCTCCCAGCGATTTCGGTGCCAGGCTAGTGCAGGGAGTCCTGTGGATGTTCATCATCCTGCTGGCTCTGAGTGCCACAAATGCTCAGATGACTCAGGACCTGGTGGTCCGCTTTGTAAACTATGTGCCAGACATCATCACAGCGACCCTGGTTCTCTTGCTCGGCTCGGTGGTGAGCAAATTTCTGGCGCGCAGCGCGCTGCTGGCTGCTGTGAACGCCCACTGGTCCGGCGCGCGTGTCATTGCGGGAGGAGTCCGCTTGCTGGTCATGAGCCTGGCCGTAGTCATTGCTCTGGAACAGCTTCGCATCGGGCGTACTGCACTGCTCGTCAGTTTTGGGATACTGTTTGGAGGAGTCGTCCTGGGAGGAGCCATCGCTTTCGGCTTTGTGGCCAAGGATCTCGCCCGTGAGTGGGTGCAGTCGATTCTGAAGTCTCGTGCTTCCGAAGATGAGGAAGTCTTCCGGCATCTGTAAGGGTAACCTCGACGAGTTTCCAATTTCATCCGCCGGGGTGGCGCTCAACGAGTAGGCAACTCTTCCCAGGCTGTCGGCAACCTTGCAAAGGAAAATCCCATGAAACGCTGGCCTTTTTCTCTGCTCGTTTTTTTTGGCGCCTCGACTCCGCTGCTCGCCCAGACTGTGGAGGCTCCACTGCGGGCGGTGACCGATCCGGGAGTTGTCACGACGCGCCAGGGAATTACTCCCGCCGGCGTTCAGACCGTCTTCGAAGGTCGTGTATACGGGTTGGCCTTTGGCCGTGCGTCAGCCGAGCTTTGGGTCCTGACGGCGGGCGCCGCCGGCGCTTCGCAAATGCAGGTTTACAAGCTGGACTGGAAATCGAACCAGACCTTGGCGCGTCTGTCTTCGGATGGCACGCCCGGCTTGCAGGGGATTCAGTACGACCGGACCAAAGACCGCGTGCTGATCAGCAGCGTGACACGGTCATCGAACAAGGTGCGGTTGCTGACCAGTGAAAGCGGGGCTCTCAAGACCGTGGCCGATGCGCTGGGTGGTTTTACAGCAGGTGCACTGGCCCACAATGAGCGAGTGGCTGCCGTACCGCTGATTTACGACAACAAGCTGGCCATCGTCAATCTGTCGGACGGTCGCATCGTCTCCTCCTTGCCGACGGGTATTGCGCCTTTCGGTGCCGTGATCAATAAGGAAGGAACGGTCGCGTACGTCAGCAATTGGGGTGGCCGTGTGCCGGCACCGAAGGATCTGACGGCACCCACGGGGCTGCAGCCCAACGCGGATCGCGTGGTGATCGATGCTCAGGGAAAAGCGGCGACAGGCACCGTGACACGCCTGGACTTGGCCAGTGGCAAAGCGACGCACACCATTCCAGTTGAACTCCATCCGACCGCCATCCTCTGGGACGAGGCCCGAAACCGGCTCTATGTGGCGAATGGCAACAAAGATTCCGTTTCGGTCATTGACACCGTAAAGAACGAAGTGAGTAACACCATCGTTCTCCAGCCATTTGAAAAGCCGGTGCGAGGCATTGCGCCTACGGCGCTTGCTCTTTCGGAGGATGGAAACCGCTTGTATGTCGCGTGCGGCGGGATCAATGCAGTGGCCGTCGTCGACGTGGCGAGCAGTAAGATCGCGGGTCTTATCCCCACGGCCTGGTACCCGAACGGGCTTTCGTTGAGTCCGGACGGCAGCCCACCTGGCCGTGTCCACGCTGCTCGGCGCCGGGTCCGGATGGCAAGAGGCGAAACAGAAACGCTACGTCCATGCCTATCGTGGATCGGTTGCTGTGATTCCCATTCCCGACGCCGGACAACTCAACAGCTATGCCACTGCCGTGGCGGAGAACAATCACTTGCGGCTGGAGAGCGTACCCTCGGCAGAACTCGCACCCAGGAACGTGGAAGCCGTGGCTATTCCGGTGCGCGCCGGTGAACCTTCGCTCATCGAGCACGTGGTCTATATCATCAAGGAGAATCGCACCTACGACCAGGTCTTCGGCGACATGAAGAAAGGCAACGGCGATCCGTCGCTGGTGATGTTCGGCGAGGATGTCACTCCCAACCATCACCGGCTGGCGGACCAATTTGTACTGCTCGACAATTTCTACGCCACCGGTGGCAACAGCGGCGACGGCCACCAATGGCTGACGCAGGCCAACGAAACGGCCTACTGTTTGTGGCCCGGCTACCGCGGGCGCAGTTATCCCTTCGATGGCTCGGACCCGATTGCTTACTCCGAAGGCGGCTTCATCTGGGACGCTGCGCTGAAAATGAAAAAGACCGTGCGGGTCTATGGCGAGTATGCGCCGCGGCTCGCCTCGCAGGGACAGCGGCTGAAGTTGCTGGAACGATGGCGCAACGGCGAGAGTTTTCGCGGGCTGTGGAAGGCAGAATCTCCCATCCCGCCGCTAAACGGCCTTCTGGCGCGGGATTTTCCAGCCTACTCGACGGACATCCCCGATGTCGCGCGCTCTCGGCTGTTTCGCGAAGACTTGAAGGAATGGGAACGCCAGGGGAGCATGCCGAACCTGACGATCCTGCAGTTGCCCAGCGATCACACGTTGGGAACACGGCCCGGCGCATCCACTCCGAAAGCGATGGTGGCCGACAATGATCTGGCTCTCGGCGAGATTGTGGAAGCGTTAAGCAAAAGTCCGTTTTGGAAAAAAATGGTGATTCTGGTGGTGGAGGACGATGCTCAAAACGGAGTCGATCACGTGGATGGGCATCGCACCGTCGCCCTGGCCATCGGTCCGCATGTGCGTCGCGGCTATGTCGACTCAACCTTCTACTCGCAAACCAGCCTTTTGAAGACGATTGAGCTCATTCTTGGTTTGCCTTCGCTTTCGCTGTTCGACCTGATCGCAAACGACATGCGTGCCAGTTTTCAAAACACGCCCGATGTTACGCCTTACACCGCGGTTGAACCCAAGCAATCGCTCTTTGAGGTGAATCCCGCCTTGAGTGCCTTACGCGGGCCGGCCCGGCGAGCTGCCATGGATTCCGCGCGGATGCGTTTTGATGTTCCGGATGCTGCCCCGACCGGACGGCTCAACGAAATCGTCTGGCATCAGATCAAAGGATGGACGACGCGCTACCCTGGCGTTCGCCAAAGTCTGTTCGCACCGCTCTCCAGCGATCTCGATGATGACGAGCGAGAAGAGGTTGAGAAGTGAAATCTTGCATCGGTTCGCTTCGGGTCGATTTCGGGATGCCAGTCTGCGGTGTGGCCTCACTCGACATCGTGAATTAGAGTTGTTCAATCACTCAGCGGCGGGTCATTAGCCGTCGCAGGTTCTCCCACCTTAGAGCTAATGACGAGGCTTTCGTCCATGAAGAAATGGCGCAAGCCAGTAGCTGTGGCTCCCTTTGCAATTTGTGGCTGGCCCAGCGCTGTGAACTGCGAGGTTGGGTCCGGCCCAAGCGCGACACCAAAAAGGTAGCCAGATTTCTTGCCGGTGGCCAAATCCTCGGCCAACGCATTATCGCTCCGCAACCCGGCCATGTCCGCGTAGCTACCGTGACTTGTCCTGTACATCGTTTGGGCAGTTCCAATGGCCCGCATACTGGCTATGGCAGAGGCTTCATTGGCTGACCGTCTTGCACGGAGCAAGTTCGGCATGGCAATGGCGGCGATGATTAAGATGATCGTGATGACGATTAATAGCTCGACCAGCGAAAAGCCTTCACGCCTTAGCGATGATCGTTCGCGTTCTGTCTCCTTATGGCTGTCGTACATACCCCCTCGCACTGATCTTCCCAATGACACTGATCTCCCAGTGTTTTCAGGCATTGAGAGACTGACTGGAATTACACCACCCGCCAGAAGGATACAGATGAGGTGGAGCTGGGCATGGCCACAGGAGGCACAGGAATAGGCGGATCAGAAGGGATTCTCTCGTCGCGAAAAGGAAGAAACGGTTGTTGAGCGGGGTATTAACGCAAAGGCTACCGCTGAAGCTCTGGTTCCGTCCACAGATTGCCAGTACTCTTTTCAAAATGCTTTCCAGGGAAGAGCCTCATTTCTTCGGCCTCCCCGGCAGAAAGAGACCTCGGTCGTAAACAAAACTAATGCTGGCTTTGGAGCGAATCGGTTGACCACCGAGGCGAGCCGGCTCGAACCGCCATAGCTTGGCAGCGCGCACAGAAGGTTCATCCAGCGAGACAACGGATTTTGCTACCTTCGCTTCTGAGACTTGTCCATCTCGCTCGACAATCGCAACAATAACGACAGTGCCCGTCGCCACAGAATTGACAGGGTACGCCGGCTCTTTGAATACAACAGGTACTGGAGGAATGTAGTCCACTTCTGCGGCATTCGTACCTGTTGCAACAAAGACTCCCAGCAGAGCCACAGCCAGGCAAATTCTGTTCCCGAGAGGCATTGATAACATTGATCCCAACACGACCCCAAACGCGCGATGCGCTGCAGTTGCCACCAAACCGATCCTCCTTTTGTGGAAGAGAGACGACCCTCTTCAGTAACCCGGCCCCCTCCCTCCTAATCTGAAGCTCAGTACTTTCAAAAACCCTTACCTTTCATCAAGAGAAAATACCCATTCTGACTCGAAGATCAAGTCGCGCTCCATCCCCGAGGTGGCAGAATTCGTCTTAAAGGCGGTTGACGCCAAGGGCCCTGTGGCCTCACTGTGAATCTCCCTCCCAAGCCCCGAACTTTTTCACCACATCCCTTCATGGCGGCGGCTTCAGGGGCTGTTGTGGATTGTTTCTACGGAAAATTTAGAAGAGACGGGACTTAAAAAAGAAAAGTTGGTAGGCCTGGAGGGAGTCGAACCCCCGACCAACGGTTTAGGAAACTACTTTCAGCCTCTTTCAGGCGTTTGTGAAGGTTTGCGGATGTTGGCTAAGCCATTGACTTGTTGAGCCGTCCTCGTGGAATGGCATTGTGGGAATGGCAGCCCGCTTGAGCCTGCTTTCTTCTGAATCGTGAGGTTTTGTGAGGTACCCCCCACAACCAAGACTCGGCGCATGTCGCGCCGTCATCCATTGCTAACTATGCTAACTATACTTATTCTAGTTTAGAACTTGCGAAGACCCCTGGCGTTTTATCGGGCACGATGAATTCTGTTCCTCCTCAATCATTGCCTCAATCCACTACAGCAGTTGCTCCAATCTTATCGACTTGGTCGGTCCGCATTGATGAATCGATGGTCTCTCCTCATTCGTTCAAAGGAATAAAGTGACAAGGTAGCACTTTGCAGCTGCTGACGGGATGCACGTAGTTCATCAAGAAACAGTCCGTGCAAGCGTGCACCTGCTCAGGTTCGCCTGCATTGACGCACATGATCTAATCGCGGAAATACCCTATCGGTGGCCAGGGCCTTCGCACGGACCCTCCGTAGCCCCGTCTGCCAGGATGCTTTTCAGTTTCTCGATGATTTCTTCCTTGGTGAGTTCGGCCTCTGCCCTACAATTGGCGATTCTTTTCCTTGAGTCCTGCCTTGCGCCGGCTGAACGAAAACTCGCGACTCTCGCTGATCTCCCAAGCTAGCAGATAGCGAATCCGGGCCTCGCGACCTCCAAGATCGAATCTACCTTTTTTCGTAGCCGATTTTCGCCCTCCAGAGAACTCACATCTGAGTTTGCACGGCACCGAGGAGCAGCCCCATCCTGGGTGCCACCCTCCTTCCTGTCAGGAAAATTGGCCACTCCTCCGCAGACAGCTGATCTAGGAAGATTAGCTTACAGTGAGTAAAAGTAGACCTCTCTCATACGTGGCACCCGTCACTTCACATCCATCTTGGCTCAGATCATCCGCAAGTGAGTACAGGACCATACCTTGCACGAAGAGAAGGAGTTTGGTCCAGCTGCTGCAGTGGGGAGAGAGGCAGGAAACCAATGACCCGCATCGCTGCCCTGCGATCTGACGGGACCGTCGTGCTCACTGTTTCCATCAAGTTTTGAGTCTCAGGCATCGACGTTTTGAAAGCTTGAGACCGGATTCCTGTTCCCAATCAATTTAGAACCAGAAGAAAAAGCAA
>CAWBTP010000010.1:0-635673 GCA_963791795.1 uncultured Acidimicrobiia bacterium | reverse complement strand
GCTTTTTCACGCTCGGTGATTCCCTGGGAGCGCGGACGTCCCGTCCGCAATCGTGGCAGCAGACCAATGCGGCCCTTCGGTCGCTTCGAGACGCGCTCGCAGGATGGCCAATTCAAACACAGGCTTTGTTGTCGAGTCGGTATGTTCCGCCAACGAAGCCTGTCTCTCGGTCGGAAGCATCCTTTGGACTGGGCTGGGAAGGCAGGGACCCTCATCCAGAGCCCTTGTTGGCGAGCGGAGTCAAACCGACGTCGTCGCGTGGGACCGCCGTCGCCCGTTCTGCCGACGCAGTCCAAAGGGAGCCCGGATTGGGCATCGAAGACGTCCAATCTCCAGATTCCCGCTTTTGAGGGAATGACATAGAATGGCACAAGCCTGAAGCGAATTTGAATCGCGTGGGACGACCAACCACGGCTTTTGGTAAAAAGGAGTGAACGATGCCGAAATACGTTATTGAACGAGAGATGCCGGGAGCGTCTAAACTATCCGACGCGGAGCTTCGGGAAGAGTCGCTGAAGTCGCTGGAAGTTCTGAGGCAGTTGGGTCCGGAGATTCAGTGGATCCACAGCTTCATCACTGACGATAAGATCTACTGCATCTATTACGCTCCCGACGAAACGTTGATCCACGAACACGGCCGGATAGGCGGCTTTCCAGTGGACCGTGTCGCAGCCGTTCGCCGGATGCTCGATCCGGCTAATTTTGAGTAGACATCGCGGGCTTTGACTGCGAGCGGTCCAGAGCGTACTGGATGGCCTCGTCGAGCCGCATTCTCCACCCGGCCACCCATGTGGCTTTCGCGGCCACGGAGCCACCAGTCTTCCACGCCGTCTCCAGGGCAGCATCCAGCTTCGCCTGCTGCCCGGGACGGGGAGGCGCTCCTATTGTCTGCCGGAGCGAGCTGGCGGCGCCGGTCAGCGTCAGAGCGCGCTCGGGATTGTTCTGATGCGCCGCCACATAGGCAAACCCTTCCAGCACTTTCGCGATACCTCGCTTGTGTCCTAAATCCAGGAAGATTCTAAGAGCTTCCTCGAACAACGAGTGTGCGGTCGCAGGGTCGTCCTGGTCACAGGCAAGATAGCCTAGATCTGTGGAGGACCTGGCCATCCCCCATCGCTCTCCCAGCCTGCGGAACGTGTCGGCGCCTTCCTGATAAAGACGGCCGGCTTCCGCCAGGTCACCCCGATCGCGAGCTACGTCGCCCAGATGGTTCACAGACCAGGCCACGCCAATCCAATTCCCAAGTTCGCGGAAAATCGACAGAGCCTCTTCGAGCAACGAGCGCGCCTGCGTATGATCGCTCTGAACATTCACGACAAGAGCGAGATTGCTGAGGGCGCCAGCGGTTTCTGCCCGGTCGCCCAATTCCCGGCACGCCCGCACGCTTTGCTCAAACCAGGACCGTGCAGCCTCGTAATCACCTTGAAAGTATTTTTGTAGGCCCACAGTGACCATCTGCTTCGCGATACCTTTCTGGTCGCCCAGCTCAGAGTAGATGTCCAGCGCCTCGCGATGCAACCGGAGAGCGGTCTCGTAGTCGCCTTGAATATTCGCCAGGGCCCCTGCATGGACCGCCGCGTTCGCCCACACGTTGGTTCGTGCCTGGGCGCCCCTCATCTTGAGGATCGCTTCAAAACGCTCGCGAGCCTCCGCCAAGTGTTCCCTCAGTTCCCAAAACCAATAGAGAGCCAGTCCCAGGCGCAACGCCCATTGCGAATTATTGCAAGCGATCAACCAATCGAGAGCCGCTCGGAGATTGTCGTATTCGGCATCGCACAGCGCCAACCAGTTTGCTCTCTCAACCGTCGTGAGCGGCAGGTTGCCCTCTTCGGCAAGCACGAGAAAGTAGGCGGCGTGCGCCCGCCGCGTTGCCTCGTCTTCTCCACTCGCCGTCAGCCGCTCCAGCCCGTACTCCCGAATGGTCTCGAGCATCACGAATCGAAACTCGCCATCTTCCTGCTCGACTTGCTGCACGAGGCTTTTGTCCACCAAGGATGTCATCCCCTCCAGCAGGTCAATCTCGAGGTCGCGGCGCGTGTTGCAGACAGCCTCGACTCCTTCCAGGGTGTATCCGCCCGCAAACACCGAGAGCCTTCGGAATAGCTTCTGTTCAGCGGAGCTCAGCAGGTCGTGGCTCCAGTCGATAGTACCTCGAAGGGTCTGCTGCCGGGCTGGCCTATCAGCGGCGCCACCGGTCAAAAGCTCCAGACGGCTTTGCAAGCGGGCCAGCACTGCAGCAGGCGGAAGCATCTTGACACACGCCGCTGCCAGTTCGATGGCCAGCGGCAAGCCGTCAACGCGGCTGCAGATCTGGGCCACCACGGGAGCGTTTTCCGATGTCAGTGCAAACTCGGCTTTTACCGCTGCAGCGCGCTGAACGAACAGAGTGACCGCCGGGTTTCCCGCCAGTGCTTCGAGAGAACTCAACTGCTCTGGCTCCGGCAGCGGCAAGGGTGGCACTGGGTATTCGTACTCTCCATAAACGTGCAAAACGGCCCGGCTGGTTACCAACACTTTGAGCGGAGCACAAGCTTCCAGGAGCTCGCCGACCAGCGGCGCCGCTGCCAATAGATGCTCAAAGTTGTCGAGCAAGAGCAGTGTCGGGGCATGCACCAACAGCCGCAAATGATCCTGTAGTGCTTCGTCCAGGGGTTTGCCGCCGGTATGCCGCATTCCAACTATCTGAGCAATCGTGGAGGCCACGGTGCTCGGATCGGTGATGGACGCCAACGCAACAAAATAGACTCCGCCCGGGAACTCGTCCATCACTTCAGAGGCCGCTTGCAGTCCAAGCCGGGTCTTGCCGCTCCCACCCGCACCCGTGAGGGTCATCAACCGTGCGCTCCCGCTTATCAAGAGCTTTTTCACGGCCGCCAGCTCTTGCTCGCGCCCAATCAAAGGCGTGAGTGGGGCCGGCAGAGCAGGTATGCCGTGAGCTGGCCATTTGGCTCGGCGCTCCCTCAATCCGGCCGCGGTGCGCCTCAAGGGTCTGAACCAGATGCAGCGTCGAGTCGTGCGGGCGCGAAGAGGCAGCGCGTAGGGTCACGACATAGTGCCCCTTAGGCAGTTGGATAACAATCGGGTCCACCCGGCCTTCGGCGTCGTAATATTCCTTCAGTTTGCGCCGCAACATGCGAGCTTGAACGCGAACGATGGTGTCGGTGCGAGGATCGAAGGACTCTCCTCGATCGAAGACCTCGACGCCCAGTGAGTATTCCTTCAGTTCATCAGCATTGCCCTCGAGTGTGTGCTCTACCACATGACGAAGTAGCCTGATCAGGCTTGGAGCGTTCGAAAATAACTGACTGCGGAGGATCCCGGCGAGTTGGGCCCGGACGGACTCCGGGGACAAGGGGCACTCTGAGGCGCTGGAACTTCTGGCGCGCATGTCGTCTTCCTTAGCCAAGGGCCACCTCTTCGCGGACGAGGGCTAAGAAGCATACCGCAGGCAGGTCAAGCCTGCCAAGTGATTGGTCCGCTTCATTCTTCACTGTGAATTCACCCCGTTCCACTTGTGCGGTTGGGCTTCGCACCTCACCATAGCCGACAACAACGAATACAGGTGTCAAGTACCTATAAGCCCGCAGGACGCATTTGAGAAAGTACGCCGTCCAATCGAAGTAAGGAGGAGTGCCAATGATAAAAGTCCGAAGACTTGCAGGCCTGCTTGTGTGTGGGTGTTTGAGTTGGGCAGGCCCCGCCTGGGCGGTCGATGCCGTAGTCCACTGGAATGAAATCACCGTAGCAGCTGTCACCGTTGGACGGCCAGGTCCAATCGGCAGCCTGGACATAGCCCTCGTCCAAGCTGCCGTATACGACGCCGTGCAGGCCATCGATAGAAGATTCAAACCGTATCACGTGACGGTTCCGGGAGCCTCTGGTTCGCCGGCGGCGGCCGCGGCCACGGCCGCGCACAATGTGCTTGTAGGCCTCTACCCTGGGCAGGCCGTGTCCCTGACCCCGACTTATCAGGCGTACCTGGTGAGCAATAACCTGGTAAACGACCCCGGAGTGGCTGTCGGCCAGCAGGTGGCGGTCGGGTTTCTCGCCCTGCGGCGCTTGGATCCCAACCCGCTTCCGCCGCCCTTCATCGGCGGCACCCGCCCCGGCGAGTGGCGCCCGACGGAATCCTTCATCGGGGGGCCGCCCCCGGGGCCGCCCCCGAGCGGTGCGGCAATGGCCTTCCCGTGGCTGGGTGCCGTCACACCCTTCACTCTGAAGAGCTCCACACAGTTCCGTGCCGTGAAGCCGCCCCGTCTGAACAGCGCCCACTACGCTCATGACTATGACGAAGTCAAGGCATTGGGGGCCCGCTTCAACAGCGCCCGCACCGCCGAGCAGACTGACATCGCCTATTTCTATGCCGGCAACTTTTTTGCGATGTGGAACCAAGGTCTCCGAGCCATCGCCGAGCAGCAGGTTCACAATATTGGAGACAGTGCCCGGCTCTTTGCTCTGGCCAATCTGGCAACGGCCGATGCTGTCATCACCTCATGGGACAGTAAGCTTCACTTTAATTTCTGGCGACCCCTTACAGCCATTCGGGAAGGCGACAACGATGGGAATCGTCATACCGCCGGCGACTCAACGTGGGAGCCGCTCATCAACACGCCGAACTATCCTGACTATACCTCGGGCGCAAACAATGTTACCGGTGCCGTGACTCGTTCACTCGAGCTCTTCTTCGGGACAGACGAAATGACCTTCTCACTGACGAGCGCTGTCCCACAGGCCGTCCAGAAGACGCGCACCTATACCCGGTTCTCGGACGCCGCCGAGGATGTGGTCGACGCCCGCGTCTTACTGGGCATCCATTTTCGCTTTGCGGATACAGCGGCGCGGAAGCAGGGCAGACAAGTCGCCAAATGGGCCTTCAAGCACTTCTTGAGGCCTGTCGACGATCATGATGCTCATGATGACGATAATGACGATTAAGTGCCGCCACTTCTGGAGTAATCGGTTCCTTCGGCAAGAACGAATACGAAGTCAAAACCTGTCCAGGGCACATGAAAAAGTACGTCGTCACACCCACCTCACTCTTCTTTCTTTCGTGCTAGGGGGGAGCACGCCAGGTCGTGGCCGATGAAGCACCAAATGGAATGAAATCGCCGGTAAAGCGGCCGTCGACTCAAGCTTGTCCCCCTCGGCAACCCTCTCTCAGAATCGCGCATTTATGCCAAGACGCACGCGGCCATCCACGACGCGCTCAATGCGATCGACCGCCGCTACCGCCCGTACGCTCTAAACGAGCTGGCCACGCCAGGCGCTTCCCAAGAATGAGGAGATCCAGTGTCTTTTCGGAGGGCTGGATTCCTGCTCCCTATTTTTTTGGAATTGACCCGCTGACTGCTGTGCCAAGAAAAGTTCGAGGCTATGTCGGCCGAGCCTGGGTCGATTGAAGCCGGATGTGTCGGGTTCGCCTTGGTGTGGTTTCAGATTAAGGCTTTAGGGTTTAGTTGTTGCGGCTGGCGAGGATTGATCTTTCGTTGGCTATGCGGTCAATTAACCCCTGGTAGATGGTCCCGATGCTAGTGCCGTTCTCTCTTTTGAAGCGGAAGGTTTTGTCTCGATAAGTAATGCTAAGCCACCTTCCATCTTCACTGGTACTGATTGACTTCAGATTCTCGAGGAACCCATCGACCGAGTCTCCTGAAGGCACATAAGACACCGCGTGGCTATTAAACTTCAGCATTCCCGAACAGCTACCAAACCTATGGTCATGGACGACCGGATAGGCTGTGAACTCAAGCTTGTCCAGTTCGCGTTTGAGCTCGGCCCTCGGGTAAGGAAAAGCGGCATCCCCACTGGCTAGGTAATCCATCGACGCGTAGTACAGCCGAGCAGCGTCGAACTTTCCTCGTTGAATCCATTCATCGGCCTGTGCCACGGCCCTTTTCACAATTTCCTTTTTCAGATCGGCTGCTCTCTGATTGCCTGGATCTGCTTCCACTGCCAGATTGCAGTAGACCAAAACGTTATCCTCACGCGGGGTCACATAGCGCCCAGCAATCTGGGCAGCCCAGGCTTTTTCAATCCACATCAGCGCCAAACTCTGTTGTTTGCCTGCATCTACGCGCAGTCGCTCACCCAGTGTCCTGATCTCAGGGTTTCCAGGAAATGCGCTTTCAAGTCGTGCCAACAATAACCGGGCGCGGTCAAAGTCTTTTGCCTGTATCCTGCCGTCCAGTTCGAGCAGCAAATCAGGACCAATCTGGGGTGTGGTGGCAAGGAGACCAGAAGATGTCGTTCGTGAAACTGAGGCTGGTGCCGAAGCAACCCCATTGGGGAAGGTAAGTCGCTCTCTCGCAGAATTTCTTTCGCTTGGTGTCTGGACCTTCGCCGATGATGGCTGGAAACTGGCACGGTCGGTTGCCATCGCCAGAGCAGGGCTCTCTTTCTCGGCTTGCGATTTCGGCACAGACAAAGGTAAAACCTGTTCGGTCACCTTAGAATGCTGGGGCGAAAGGTTCTCGGAAGTGGAACTCCCCGGTCGAGGTCTTGAAAGCCAGAACAGTGTGGTCGCAGAAAGCACGCCCACCACTGTTACCCACACCACAACACGGGGTGTTGTTGGTCGTGGCAGAGATCGGTAGGTTTCGTTGATATAAGCAGCTGTCTTCAACTCGATCTCTGCCAGGATCTGGGGATCAAGCAATGATGGATCCGATTGGCTTAGACGCAGTGGATCATCAGCGTCTCGAGCCTCTGGCGGAGGTGATTGTGTCGGCCCTTCCGTCTTCCTCAACAAAGGTTCACGACCGACGCCGCCAGCGTTTCCTTTGGAATTTTCCTCAACCGGCGGCTCGTTAGGCAACTGCTGTGGTTGGTCAGAGGACGTGTGTTTGGAACGAAACTGGCTATCGTGAGCCGCACCGATTCTTTCCCCTTCGTGTTCCAACTGTATTCGGTGACTCAGATCCAGGAAATTTGCGAGGTTTTCATCATGAGGCTGAACTTTGGACAAGAAGGTCAGCAACCCCACACATTCTCGGTACTCTCCTTTAATGAAGTAATCGATCGCACACTGTCTAACGTTCTCAAGGTCCAGCTTCAGTTCCCCGGCCAGTTCGCCCAGCCTTTCCTGGTCGTGACTGTAACTCTCTTGAATCGCATCCAGCGAAGTCAGGATTCTCTGGCGAACAGTATCGAGCTTGGCTTGGATGTCTCCGACATTTCCATCGCCTGCCTCGAAATTATTGGCTTGGTCCAGTAGCAATTGAGCGCGCCGGAAAATCCCTTCGAGATCTTCCAAACTCGAACTCGCATTTGCGATCAGGGATTGTAATTCTGCCTTGAAGGACATGACACAGCTGAGTTCCTTCACGTGTTCTGAAGTGCTCAGCACCTTCCAAACCGCATTTCAAGCCAACTGTTACACTCTTATACCTTTGCCAGGAACAACACAGATTATTCTACAGTCATTTTGGCAGTGTGAGCATTGGCTGATCCGCGGGAACGAAATGGAACTCCACGAGAACCAACTGAGGCATTGAAAAGGACGGTGCTCAATGTAAAGAACCCGGCAGGGGTTGGGCGAACGCGGTCCAGTCTTGGTGCTGTTTCAGGTTAAGGTTTACTGGCGTCTTTGTTACTGCTGGCAAGGGTTGACTTTTCGCCAGTCATCCGGTTCATCAGTTCCGCGTAGATAGGCTGAACATTGCCTCCAGTTTCCCTGCGCAAGCGAAGGGTCTTGTCCCTGTAACTAATTTTCAATCTTTCTCCCTCGTCATTGAGGAATATTGAGCTCAAACTTTCAGCAAAGCCATCTGCCGATCCCCCAGAAGGCACATAAGACACTGTATAGGCATTGAATTTCAGTATTCCAGAACAGCTTCCCAACTTGTGGTCGTGGACCACCGTATAGTTTCTAAAGGCAAGCCTTTCCAGCTCTCGCTTGATATTCTGCTTCGGGTACGGGAATGCATTGTCCCCTGCAGCCAAGTAGTCCATGGACGCATAGGTTAGTCGAGCCGCATCAAACTTTCCGCGTTCAATCCAGTCTTTTGCCTGTTCAATGGCCCTTTGCACAATTTCCTTCTTCAAATTAGTGGCCCTTTGGTTTCTTGGGTCTGTCTTCAAAGCCAGATTGCAATAGACCAAAACATTGTCATCCGGAGGCGTAACATAGCGGCCACCAATCCAGGCTGCCTCGGCCTTCTCAATCCAGGATGATGTTAGAGTCTGCTGTTTTTGCACTTCCAGTCTGAGCCGTTCACCCAGCGTCTTGACCTCAGGGTTTCTTGGAAATTCACTTTCGAGCTGTCCGAACAGTAACCGGGCCTGCTCAAAATCCTTGGCTTGAATCCTGTTGTTCAGATCTTGCAACTGGTCAGGTCTGATTTCGGACACTCCCGCGGCCTGGCTGGCAGGAATCGTTGGCGTAGGAGCGGCTGGAGCTGGAGAGGCTGGAGCAGGCATGGCCTGTTTTGCGGCATTCAGCTGTTCCACTGCGGGGCTCTGCTCGTTCGGTTTCTGAACCGTTCCATCCATTCGCCTAGGAGTCAAAGGAGAGCGGTCGGTTGTCAGTGGTGGAGGTAACGACGCGTTCGAAGCCAAGGGTTGACTCCGAACCTGCACGTTGCCAGATTGTGCCTCCTGAATCGGACTTGGGTAGGGTTCGGCTATGCGCTCTGAAGGCACAGACTCCACCGCAGGAGTTTTCGGTCCAGCTAAAATGGCTGCGTAGTCCTTCAGAGATAGTGCGAAGCTATCCTGTGGATCTTTGAGCAAGATGGTTTCACAAACCCGGCCGGCTTCCAGGAATTTGCCGGCGTCGAATAGGTCTTGAGCCTCTCGACGCAGATCTGCCAAAGGATCCTTCGTCGAAACCGGTTCCTCGATTCCAGGTCGAGAACCGGCCACAGTTTCCGCAACAGAACGTTCTGGATCGGATCTTGATAGCCAGAAGAACGCCCCTGAAATCCCCAAGGCAACCACGCCGGCCCCCACCAGAAATCTGGTTTTCGATGAATGCGGCGGGGTTCGATACATTTCACGAATATGGGACGCCGTCTTTAACTCGATCTCTGCCAGAATCTGAGGCTCGATTCTCTCGGGTCGCTCCTCCACGTGTGCCGCGAAAACTGGAAGGGGACCTTCTGGTTTCCGGGCTCCAATTGCAGATAATGCAGATTCAGCTGCTCCTTTTCGCTCAACCTCACCTCGGCGGACGTTGGTTTTTGGCGGCTCGTCCCCCTCCTGGTGGCCACTCTCGTGCGCCAACTGCTGTTCAAGATCGTCGTGCTCGGAATGAGGCACGCTATCCGGGGCAGGGCTAGTCCTCTCTGCTTCGTTTTCCAGTTGCTTTCGCCGGCTTAGTTCGAGGAAATTCTGGAGGTTCTCATCGTCGGGCTGAACCTTGGCCAAGAAGGTCAAGAGCCTCTCACACTCTCGATATTCTCCTTTGATGAAGTAGTCAATGGCACACTGCCTCACGTTTTCGAGGTCCAGCTTCAGTTCCCCTTCCAAGTCCGACAGCCTTTCCTGATCATGGTGGTAGCTCGCGCGGATTTCGACGAGCGAAGTCAGGATTTTCTGCCGAATCGTATCGATCTGCGTTTGGATTTCCCGGACATCTCCATCACTTGTATCCAGGCTCTGTCCATCACTTGAGCGGGCCTGGGCGCGACGGAGTACCTCCTCGAGGTCTTCCAAACTCGAATTGGTATTGGCGATCAGGGCTTCCAGTTCTGCTTTGAAAGACATAACAGATTTGGCTTCCTTATATTGATCTTGCTCCTAGAACTTAAACCATCCTCGAGCCGGCGCTTCGCCTAAACTGTGCACTTTTATACCCTGGCAAGCGAGAATACCTAGTATTTTACACTCATTTTAGCAATATTAGCATCAGTGTGTCCCATTGGCATTAGCGGGTCCAAGGAAGAAACGTCTCGGGAGGAGAACCATGAAATCCATACGAAGAGAGGACAGTTGCGGCTGGGCTACCAAACATCGCCTCGGAGCACCTCGTTCGCTGCTTGCTCTAGGTATCGCACTCTCATTGCCATTGACGAACATCAGACTTCTAGCACAGGCTCAAGAAACTCGGCCACCATCGATCAAAGTGGAGATGGTTGCAGGCCAGGCGGCGACCAATAATATTAGAACGCGGAAAGCCGTTGAGCCAGTGGTCTTGGTTACCGATGAAAGAAGCCAACCGGTCTCAGGGGTCATGGTTGTCTTTACCCTTCCGGCGACCGGTCCTGGAGGGACTTTCGTTGACGGTTCAAAGCGCGCCATTGTGTACACCAATTCAGAGGGAAAGGCGACAGCGCGAGGTCTCGCCCCTAATTCAACTCCCGGCAAATTTCAGGTCATGGTAAACGCCTCCTTCCATGGATTCACGGCGAGCACAACGGCCGATCAGACAAACGTTCTGCCGGAGGGTGGCAAGGGATCCTCCAAGCTTATTGCGATTCTGGCTATCGCTGGCGGCGCGGCCGTTGCCGGCATCGTAGCGGCCGGCGGCGGGGGAAACGGCTCATCTCAGAGTCCCCCGCCTTCTCCCGGGCCCACCGCAACGACGATTACTCCCGGAACACCCGTTTTCGGCGCTCCGCAGTAATAACAAAATCCTGAGGAAGCCATTCTCTATGCGCTCCAGACAGATTTGCGTTGGTTTGTCGACATGGCTGTTAATCGCCTGGGCGATGGCTTTCAGCCCAGTGAACGTTAAGGCGGATCCTGTCATATCCAGCCTTTCCCCAAGCTCTGCGACCGCCGGGGGACCGCAGTTTACGCTCACCGTGAATGGCAGCGGGTTCGGTGCAGCAACGGTGCGATGGAACGGGTCGAACCGACAGACGACCTTCGTGAGCAGCACTCGACTGACCGCTAGAATTTCCGCCGCCGACATCGCGAACGCGGGCACCGCTCAAGTCACGGTTCGGAATCAAGGTTCGGGAGGTGGCGACGATGACGACAATAACGACGAGACTTCAAACACGGTTTCGTTCACCGTTAATAACCCGGTCCCTTTCATAAGCTCTTTGAATCCGGCGTCAGTTCTGGTGGGCGGTCCAAACTTTACCCTCACCGTCAACGGATCTAACTTTGTCGAAGACTCCAGGGTTCGCCTCGGTAATTCCAACGAGGACACTACGTTCGTCAGCTCTACGCAGTTGACGGCCAGGATTCAAGACAATGATATCCGCCAGCCTGGCACCTTGAGCATCACCGTGGTCAATCCCGGACCAGGTGGAGGCACCTCCAACGCTGTAAGTCTCAACGTCACCGCATCACTGACGATCACATCCGGCTCGACTCTACCGGCGGCTGCGGAGGGTTCTCCCTATTCTCAGACGCTCACTGCTGCCGGAGGCACCCTTCCTTACATCTGGTCCATCGCCGCTGGCTCGCTTCCTGGGGGACTGGAGCTTTTTTCCACGACTGGAGTTATCAGCGGGAACCCTTCGACGTCAGGCACCTTCAATTTTACCGTTCGGGTCTCTGATGGCCGTCAGCCCACTCCCCAAACTGCAACCAAGGCTTTCAGCCTGCTGGTCTCTGCCTCAGCGCCAGTACTCAGCAGCATCGATCCGAGCGCAAGGCCTGCTGGAAGTCCTGCGTTTACTTTGACCGTCAACGGCACCAACTTTGTCTCCGGCTCGACCGTGAGATGGAATGGAGCGAACCGCACGACTACGTTTGTCAACAGCTCTCGGCTCACTGCCGCGATTCCCGCCGCCGACATTGTCACCTCGGGGACCGCTAGCATCACCGTGCTGAACCCTGGTCCGACCTCCAACGCACTAACCTTCACGATTTCGCCTGGTCTGACGATTACGACGAGCTCATCTTTACCTCAAGGCACTGTCGGCACTCCCTATTCTCAGACGGTTACTGCTTCCGGAGGTACCGTTCCTTACATCTGGTCCATCGCTGCTGGCGCGCTTCCCGGGGGGCTAGCCCTTTCTTCCTCGACTGGAGTTATCAGCGGGAGTCCTTCGACGTCAGGCACCTTTGATTTTACCGTTCGAGTCTCTGATAGCGGTCAGCCCACGCCCCAAACTACGACCAGGATCTTCAGCCTGACGGTGACCGCTGCTCCAGCACCAGTGCTGAATAGTATCAATCCAAGTGCTGCCAACGCAGGCGGACCCGCATTTACTCTGACCGTCAACGGCTCCAATTTTCTCTCGAATTCGACGGTAATATGGAATGGAGTGAACCGCGCCACGACGTTCGTCAGCGGCTCTCAACTCACTGCTGCCATTCCTGCGACTGACATTGCAACGGCGGGCACGGCGAGCGTCACTGTGGTGACTCCAGGCGGGACCGCCTCGAACGCACTAACCTTTACCATTTCCGCTTCGAACGTTTTGACGATTACAACCGGTTCGCCTCTGCCTCAAGGAACCGTGGCCAGTGCCTACTCTCAGACTTTGGCAGCTTCGGGAGGTACACCCCCCTACTCCTGGTCCATCAGTGCCGGTTCGCTTCCATCCGGCCTCAATCTGAACGCTTCAAGCGGAGCCATTAGCGGAACTCCGACCGCGGTGGTGAATCCCACGTTCACGGTCAGAGTTGCAGACAGTGCTTCGGGTGTCGCTACCAAGCAGTTCCAACTCTTGATTGGGTCAACGACGATTCCCACTCCTACGATCACCGGTGTTTCTGGTACGGTGGAACCCGCCCAGCAACCCAGCATTGAGATTACGCTGCCTTCACCCCATCCGTCACCGATCACAGGCCAATTGACCCTCAGGTTCACCTCCAATGCCGACGTCGCAAGCGACGATCCATCCATTCAATTTTCTACCGGAGGCAGAACGGTCAACTTTTCTATCCCTGCCAACGCGACTCGGGCGGTGTTCTCCAATGGCGCACCCAATATCGCCTTTCAGACAGGAACTGTGTCGGGCTCTATCGAACTCGCTGTTTCGGGTCAGAGCGGAGGAAGCCCGGCCACACCGTTGCCGCCTGTCAGCCAAACCTTGACGCTAAGTCGTCGAAGTCCAGCCATCACGCGGCTGAACATCGCCACCCGTAGTGCTTCGGGCTTCGAACTGGCTGTCACGGGTTTTTCAACACCCCGCTCACTCACGCAGGTGACTTTTAGCTTCACCGCGGCCCAGGGTGCAAACCTGCAAACCAGCACCGTCACGTTAGGCCTGACCGCTTCTGCAGCGACTTGGTTTCAAAGCCAGACATCAGCCACTCTTGGAGGGCAGTTTCGCCTGCTCATACCCTTTACGGTCCAGGGTGAGCTCACGGCCATTCAGTCGGTTTCTGTAACGCTGACGAACGGAGAGGGAACATCTACAGCGTCGAGTGTTCAGTTTTGAGAGCATCGGCGCCGCGCTGGTTCCTGACAGCGATGAGCACTAACAAGGGGCAATTGACAAGTCATGGCTAAACAAAAATTCCTAACTTCGTTGATTCTTACGATCTTTCTGGGGATGCCGATTTGCGTCTTGGCAGAGCGCCCAGTCTCAGGATCTGCCGCAGCACAGGGCGAAACTGAAGAGACAACGACCCCAAACCTTTTCGGGTACCCAGCGTCGGCTATGTGTTTGAACCCGATGCTCTGGCCTTGCGGCCCATCCTGGGAACACCGGGGGCTGCTGTCTTCGGATCGAGGGTTGAGCTTGGGATGAACCTGAGGCGAGTCTGGGTGTCTCCCCATCAGAACTTCGCTCTGGCAGAAGTCGATTCATCCGCAGAGGTCGTTCTCGTGACCTTGCAACCTGCAGCACAGACGGCGAAGACTCTTTCGGCTCTCCCGACTGGAGCCGACCAGGTTGCCGTAAGCCCGACGGGCACCGCGATGGCCTTTTACTACGGGACTAACCAGCATCTTCAGATCGTTTCCGGCTTGCCTGACTCTGCCGAGGTCAGCCTTGGAATCACTCTCTCTGATCTTTCGGGCCGACTGTCGAGTCTCGCCGTTAGCGATGACGGCCGTGTTTCGCTCGTGGCTTTTACGAACGGCGAATCAGGAGCTGTCTATCTCGTCCAGCCGGCGGAGAAGCGGGTTCTCGTTCACTGCCAGGACGTTCGAGCGATGACCTTTCTGACAAATAGTTCGAACGCGGTTATCGCAGATACGGCCGCAAACGAGGTACGCCTTATCAATGACGTCACAGGAGCCGCCACGACTCAGATCCTGGCTGAGGAAACACGCGGCATTTCCCATCCCTTGGCGCTCCAAGTTTCCGCGGACAACAGCCGCATCTTCTGCCTGAATAGCGGCGCCGGAGCCGTTACGACCGTCGATCTGACTTCTGGATTGTTGACCCATCTCGTCATCAATAGTTCCGCTTCAAAGTTGCAGCGGCTAAGTGGGGATGTGTTTCAGCTTACGGATGATCTCAGGCAGTCAACGTTGTTGTTTGACGCTGCGGGCCCTGAACCCCGAATTGTCTTTGTGCCGAGCGTCAATTCTGTGGAGTCCGGCCGCGCTTCTCGTTCTCGCGATCCTATCTCGGACAAGCGCCGACCGTTGCCTTTGCAAGGCGGCAACTGAATCCCGGCATTGAAGGTCGATAGTGACCTTTTCCCTTGTGAGGGTAATCATTGGAGTGCCCTGGTAGTTTTGTCTTCCTTCGAGGCGAAGGAGTTCCCATGGCCGGTTTTGGAGAGAAAAAGGAACAGCCGCGCCGTCCCCTTTATGATCGGCCAATCGCTTTCCTCGCCTTGGCGGTGGTGCTGGTTGCCGGCCTGGGGATTTCACTTTATGTGAACCGCTCGCGAAGCAAAGCACTGCAACAGGAAGTTGCGGGCTTGCGTCAGCGGATGCAGGAGATTGACAACAAGGCGGAAACGGCTCGCAATCGCGCGACCGAAGCGGAACAGAGTGCACGGCAATCGGCACTCGGCAAAGATCAAGCCGAAACCCGGAGAGTGGAAGCAGAAGCCGAGGCGAAGCAGGCGTCTGTAATTGCCGAGGAGGCTAAGCAACGGGCCGCCACAGCAGAACAAGAAAAACAAGCCGCGGTAGCCGAGGCCGAGCGTATTGCCTTTCTGGCCATCGCTGGCGGAGCTGCCGTAGCCGGCATCGTAGTGGCCGGCGGCGGGGGAGGCGGCTCATCTCAGACTCCCCCTTCTCCCGGGCCCACCGCAACGACTATTACTCCGGGGACGCCCGTTTTCGGCGCTCCTCAGCAATGAAGTCTGCGAGGAAGCTGTTTCATATGCGCTCTAGAACCAACTATCTCATGTGGTTCGCGTGGCTGATCCTGGTTGTCGCATTGTTCAGCACCAATTTGGCAGGTCAAGACAACGCATCACTGACGATCACATCCGGCTCGACTCTACCGGCGGCTGCGGAGGGTTCTCCCTATTCTCAGACGCTCACTGCTGCCGGAGGCACCCTTCCTTACATCTGGTCCATCGCTGCTGGCTCGCTTCCTGGGGGACTGGAGCTTTTTTCCACGACTGGAGTTATCAGCGGGAACCCTTCGACGTCAGGCATCTTCAATTTTACCGTTCAGGTCTCTGATGGCAGTCAGCCCACTCCCCAAACTGCAACCAAGGCTTTCAGCCTGCTGGTCTTTGCCGCACCGCCGGTACTAATCAGCATCGATCCGAGCGCAATGCCTGCTGGAAGTCCTGCGTTTACTTTGACCGTCAACGGCACCAACTTTGTCTCCGGCTCGACCGTGAGATGGAATGGAGCGAACCGCACGACTACGTTTGTCAACAGCTCTCAGCTCACTGCCGCGATTCCCGCCTCCGACATTGCCACCTCGGGGACCGCTAGCATCACTGTGCTGAACCCTGGTCCAACCTCGAACGCACTAACCTTCACGATTTTGCCTCCTCTGACGATTACGACGAGCCCATCTTTACCTCAAGGCACTGTCGGCACTCCCTATTCTCAGACGGTTACTGCTGCCGGAGGCACCCTTCCTTACAGCTGGTCCATCGCTGCTGGCGCGCTTCCTGGGGGACTAGCCCTTTCTTCCTCGACTGGAGTTATCAGCGGGAGCCCTTCGACGTCAGGCACCTTCAATTTTACCGTTCGGGTCTCTGATGGCGGTCAACCCACGCCCCAAACTGCAACCAGGGCTTTCAGCCTGGTGGTCTCTGTCGCAGCGCCGGTACTCAGCAGCATCAATCCGAGCACAGTGCCTGCTGGAAGTCCTGCATTTACTCTGACTGTCAACGGCAGCAACTTTGGCTCCGGCTCCACCGTGAGATGGAATGGATCGAATCGCACAACCACGTTTGTCAGCGTATCCCAATTGACCGCTGCGATTTCTGCCAGCGACGTTGCCTCTCGGGGCGCGGCGACTGTCACCGTGGCAGACCCTGTAGGAGGTACGTCGAATGCTCTGACGTTTACCGTTTCCCCTCCGGTTTTAAACATCACGACCTCGTCGTTGCCAAGTGGGGTCGTGGGTCTCGGCTACTCGCAGACGCTTAGCGCCACCGGAGGGCAACCGCCCTACAGCTGGTCAGTTGTGGCCGGATCGCTTCCTGCCGGACTGGCGCTGGCACCCTCCACGGGCGTTCTCAGTGGAACTCCGTCCGCCGCCGGGACCGCCAACTTTACCGTGCGACTGTCTGATGATTTTCAACCCACGCCCCAAACTGCAACCAGGGCTTTCAGCCTGGTGGTCTCTGTCGCAGCGCCGGTACTCAGCAGCATCAATCCGAGCACAGTGCCTGCTGGAAGTCCTGCATTTACTCTGACTGTCAACGGCAGCAACTTTGGCTCCGGCTCCACCGTGAGATGGAATGGATCGAATCGCACAACCACGTTTATCAGCGTATCCCAATTGACCGCTGCGATTTCTGCCAGCGACGTTGCCTCTCGGGGCGCGGCGACTGTCACCGTGGCAGACCCTGTAGGAGGTACGTCGAATGCTCTGACGTTTACCGTTTCCCCTCCGGTTTTAAACATCACGACCGAGTCGTTGCCAAGTGGGGTCGTGGGTCTCGGCTACTCGCAGACGCTTAGCGCCACCGGAGGGCAACAGCCCTACACCTGGTCAGTTGTGGCTGGATCGCTTCCTGCCGGACTGGCGCTGGCACCCTCCACGGGCGTTCTCAGTGGAACTCCGTCCGCCGCGGGGACCGCCAACTTTACCGTGCGACTGTCTGATGATTTTCAACCCACGCCCCAAACTACGACCAGGATCTTCAGCCTGACGGTGACCGCTGCTCCAGCACCAGTGCTGAATAGCCTCAATCCAAGCGCTGCCAACGCAGGCGGACCCGCATTTACTTTGACTGTCAACGGCTCCAATTTTCTCTCGAATTCGACGGTAATATGGAATGGAGTGAACCGCGCCACGACGTTCGTCAGCGGCTCTCAACTCACTGCTGCCATTCCTGCGACTGACATTGCAACGGCGGGCACGGCGAGCGTCACTGTGGTGACTCCAGGCGGGACCGCCTCGAACGCACTAACCTTTACCATTTCCGCTTCGAACGTTTTGACGATTACAACCGGTTCGCCTCTTCCTCAAGGAACGGTGGCCAGTGCCTACTCTCAGACTTTGGCAGCTTCGGGAGGTACACCTCCCTACTCCTGGTCCATCAGTGCCGGTTCGCTTCCATCCGGCCTCAATCTGAACGCTTCAACCGGAGTCATTAGCGGAACTCCGACCGCTGTAGTGAATCCCACGTTCACGGTCAGAGTTGCAGACAGTGCTTCGGGTGTCGCTACCAAGCAGTTCCAACTCTTGATTGGGTCAACGACGATTCCCACTCCTACGATCACCGGTGTTTCCGGTAGCGTGGAACCCGCCCAGCAACCCAGCATTGAGATTACGCTGCCTTCACCCCATCCGTCACCGATCACAGGCCAATTGACCCTCAGGTTCACCTCCAATGCCGACGTCGCAAGCGACGATCCATCCATTCAGTTTTCAACCGGAGGCAGAACGGTCAACTTTTCTATCCCTGCCAACGCGACTCGGGCGGTGTTCTCCAATGGCGCACCCAATATCGCCTTTCAGACTGGAACTGTGTCGGGCACGATCGAACTCGCTGTTTCGGGTCAGAGCGGAGGAAGCCCGGCCACACCCTTGCCGCCTGTCAGCCAAACCTCAACACTGAGTCGTCGAAGTCCAGCCATCACGCGGCTGAACATCGCCACCCGTAGTGCTTCGGGCTTCGAACTGGCTGTCACGGGTTTTTCGACACCCCGTTCGCTCACGCAGGTAACTTGTAACTTCATCCCCGCCCAGGGTGCAAACCTGCAAACCAGCACCGTCACGTTAGGCCTGACCACTTCTGCAGCGACTTGGTTTCAAAGCCAGACATCAGCCACTCTTGGAGGGCAGTTTCGCCTGCTCATACCCTTTACGGTCCAGGGTGAGCTCACGGCCATTCAGTCGGTTTCTGTAACGCTGACGAACGGAGAGGGAACATCTACAGCGTCGAGTGTTCAGTTTTGAGAGCATCGGCGCCGCGCTGATCCCTGACAGCGATGAGCACTAACAAGGGGCAATTGACAAGTCATGGCTAAACAAAAATTCTTAACTTCGTTGATTCTTACGATCTTTCTGGGGATGCCGATTTGCGTCTTGGCAGAGCGCCCCGTCTCAAGGTCTGCCGCAGCACAGGGCGAAACTGAAGAGACGACGACCCCAGGTCTTTTCGGGATACCCAGCGTCGGCTATGTGTTTGAACCTGATGCTCTGGCCTTGCGGCCCATCCTGGGAACACCGGGGGCTGCTGTCTTCGGATCGAGGGTTGAGCTTGGGATGAACCTGAGGCGAGCCTGGGTGTCTCCCCATCAGAACTTCGCTCTGGCGGAAGTCGATGCGTCTGCAGAGGTCGTTCTCCTGACCTTGCAACCTGCAGCACAGACGGCGAAGACTCTTTCGGCTCTCCCGACTGGAGCCGACCAGGTTGCCGTAAGCCCGACGGGCACGGCCATGGCCTTCTACTATGAGGCAGACCGCCATCTTCAGATCGTTTCCGGCTTGCCTGACTCTGCCGAGGTCAGCCTTGGAATCAATCTCTCTGATCTTCCAGGCCGACTTTCGAGTCTCGCGGTCAGTGACGATGGCCGACTTTCGCTCGTCGCCTCTACGGACGGCGAATCAGGAGCTGTCTATCTCGTCCAGCCGGAGGAGAAGCGGGTTCTCGTTCACTGTCGGGACGTTCGAGCGATGACCTTTCTGACAAATAGTTCGAACGTGGTTATCGCAGATACGGCCGCAAACGAGGTACGCCTTATCAATGACGTCACAGGAGCCGCCACGACTCAGATCCTGGCTGAAGAAACACGCGGCATTTCCCATCCCTTGGCGCTCCAAGTTTCCGCGGACAACAGCCGCATCTTCTGCCTGAATAGCGGCGCCGGAGCCGTTACGACCGTCGATCTGACTTCTGGATTGTTGACACATCTCGCCATCAATCGTTCCGCTTCAAAGCTGCAGCGGCTAAGTGGAGATGTGTTTCAGCTTACGGATGATCTCAGGCAGTCAACCTTGTTGTTTGACGCTGCGGGCCCTGAACCCCGAATTGTCTTTGTGCCGAGCGTCAATTCTGTGGAGTCCGGCCGCGCTTCTCGTTCTCGCGATCCTATCTCGGACAAGCGCCGACCGTTGCCTTTGCAAGGCGGCAACTGAACTCTCGTATTGAGAGTTCGAGTGTAACGGAGTGCCTTTCCCCCAGGGTATGATTGGAAGGTCTTCAAAGTTTCCTTCGGGGCGAAGGAGTTCCCATGGCCGGTTTTGGAGAGAAAAAGGAACAGCCGCGCCGTCCCCTTTATGTTCGGCCAATCGCTTTCCTCGCCTTGGCGGTGGCGCTGGTTGCCGGCCTGGGGATTTCACTTTACGTGAACCGCTCGCGGAGCAAAGCCCTGCAACAGGAAGTTGCGGGCTTGCGTCAGCGGATGCAGGAGATTGACAACAAGGCGGAAACGGCTCGCAGCCGGGCGACCGAAGCGGAACAGAGTGCACGGCAATCGGCACTCGCCAAAGATCAAGCCGAAACCCGGAGAGTGGAAGCAGAAGCCGAGGCGAAGCAGGCGTCTGTAATTGCCGAGGAGGCTAAGCAACGGGCTGCCACTGCAGAGCAAGAAAAACAAGCCGCGGTAGCCGAGGCCGAGCGTATTCGCAAAGAGCGGGAAGACGAGCTCAACCGGCTGCAAGAGGCGTTGCAAAAGATTGCGGAGACACGGCGTACTGCGATGGGCCTCGTGATGAACCTGGACAGTCATGCCATTCAATTTGAGTTCAACAAAGCCGTCTTGTTATCGATGAACCGCGAAGTCCTGAGCCGGATTGCTGGCATTCTGCTCAGTTCCAAAGGTTATTCCATCAAAGTGCACGGTCATACCGATGACGTCGGCTCTCAGGCTTACAATTTGGAGCTTTCTGAGAAACGTGCCGAGGCTGTGCGTGACTACCTGGTTCAGGCAGGGATCAGTTCCGAGATCATCACGACGAAAGGCTATGGAAAGAGCAAGCCGTTGCTGACCGCCAAGACACCTGAAGCCCGAGCCAAGAACCGGCGTGTCGAAGTCGAGATTGTCGATACAATTCTCAACTTCAACCCCCCGAAGTAGTCGCTTGGAACACGACCCCGGCGGCTGGTAAGTCGGGAAGGAATCCAGGAATCTCTCAGCCGAGCTCTCCTCTGAAAATCCCCTCCTTCGGAGGGGTGGCGCGCAGCGCCGGGGTGGGTTTCCGGATCAACAACCCACACCAGGTTGTCGGTCACGGCCCCAAAACCCCCCTGAAGTCCCCCCTTGTCCAAGGGGGGACGCTGTTTTCATCGAACGTGGCGCTGCAACGCGGCATGAATAACTCCTTTGAAAATCCTCTCCTTGGAGGGGGTGAAGGCTTGAGAAGCCTTCACCGCCGCGACAGCGGTCGCAAAGCGCCGGGGTGAGTTCGCTCCCCATTTGCACAACGCATTTCGTTTGGTCGTACAGCCCTCGAACCTAAGGCGCGGCTTGGTGCCAAACCCCACCCCTTCCGCGTTTGGGTGCGCCATCGCCAACCTGTCCTTAACCTCCTGGTTGGAAACTTGCTGCGTTCGGTCTCTCATGAAGAGCCGCCTGAAAGGCATCCGTTCAAATGAGGCGTCACTAATCAAGCGACCGAGTGTCGATTGCCACAGATTGGTACCTTGTCCTTCTTATGAGGACTTGGCGGGATCCCCTGGGATTGTCCTACAATGGCGGTTGCAATTCCCCAACCGGGATTTTCCATGGCAAAGAAAACCTCCGCAAGGCACCAGGTGAGGACACAGGACAGGACGCAGTCTGCTTCGGATCGACCGAAGAGCGCTATTCCCTACTCTCAACCCGTAGAAAAGCTGCTCTTCGCCCAGTATGCAACCACGAAGGTATTGGCAGAATCAGCCACTCTTGCCGAAGCGGCTTCCGGGATTCTTCAAGCCATCTGCGAAAGTCTGGGTTGGGAGTTTGGTGCGCTCTGGACGATCGATCGCAACGCTCGCCGTTTGCGCTGTACAGACACTTGGCACACACCCACAGATAAGTTCACCGACTTTGAGTCCCTCAGTAAGCGCTCCACGTTTTCCCAGGGCGTCGGCCTGCCCGGCCGCGTGTGGGCTGATGCCAAACCTGCTTGGATCCCCGATGTCGTTCAAGATGCCAATTTTCCACGTGCGTCAACCGCAGAGAGTGCAGGATTGCACACTGCCTTTGGGTTTCCCATCCTGCTTCGTGGTGAGGTTTTGGGAGTTCTGGAATTTTTCAGCCGTGAGATCCGCCCACCGGATGAAGATCTCCTGCAGATGCTGGCTAGCATTGGCGGCCAGATCGGACAGTTCATCGAGCGCCGGCGAGCACAAGGCGAACTCGATCGCTTCTTCGAGTCCTCCCTCGACATGCTGTGTATCGTCGGCTTTGACGGCTACTTCAAGCGCCTGAATCCCGCCTGGGAAAAAGTGCTGGGGTTTACGAGCGAAGAGCTTCTCGCCAAGCCGTACTCTGACTTTATCCATCCCGACGATCTTCGATCGACTTCTGCTGAAGCCGAGAAACTTGCTTCTGGGGCCCAGACGATCTCATTCGAGAATCGGTATCTTTGCAAAGACGGCTCGTACAGATGGTTCTTGTGGAATGCGGTACCGTTTCCCAGGCAGCAACTAATCTATGCCGATGCGCGCGACATCACCGAGCGCAAGCAGGCCGAAGAGAGGTTGAGGCAATATGCCATTGCTCTGGAAAAGGCCGGACAGGCACAGGAAGAAGACTCCGCGCGACTGGCGCAACTTGTCAGGGAACTTGATGCAGCAAGACGCCGGGCTGAGGAAGCGACGCAAGCCCGAGGAGAATTCCTGGCGAACATGAGTCATGAGATTCGCACACCTCTGAACGGCATCATCGGCATGACAGAGTTAGCGCTCGATACACGACTCACAACCGAACAACGAGAGTATCTCTCTGCTGTCAAGAATTCCGCCAACTCGCTATTGACGCTGGTGAACGACATTTTGGACTTTTCCAAGATCGAGGCCCGCAAACTGGACCTCGATTCCATTGAATTCGATCTGAGAGACACTCTCGAAGATACCTTGAAGCTGCTGGCGCTGCGGGCTCAAGAGAAGGGGCTTGAGCTCGCCTGCCACATCCGGCCCGATGTTCCCGATGCATTGGTCGGAGATCCGGCCCGGTTGCGCCAGATCATCTTCAACCTCGTTGGTAACGCCATCAAGTTCACCGACCAAGGAGAAGTTGTGTTGCATGTGGAGACCGAGGCTTGCAGCGAGGACGAGGCGCAGCTCTCGTTCGCAGTTTCCGACACGGGGATCGGGATTCCTTCAGAAAAGCAGCAGGTGATCTTTGAAGCTTTTGAGCAGGCCGATCGCTCGATGACACGAAAGTACGGCGGCACCGGGCTCGGTCTGGCGATCTGCTCCCAACTCGTGAAGCTCATGGGTGGGCGGCTATGGCTCGAAAGCCAGGCGGGCCACGGCAGCATGTTCTGCTTTACCGCCCCGTTTTCGCGTCAAAAAGCCAGGAAAACGCTCGCCATCAAGAAGCCTGCCAGCTTGCGAGCGCTCTCTGTGCTCGTTGTTGACGACAACACAACCAATCGCCACATCCTGGAAGAGATGCTGCGTAGTTGGCACATGAAACCAACGGTGGTTGCATCGGGAGCGGAAGCCCTGGCCGCAATGCACCGTGCGCACGAAACGGGACATTCGTTCTCGCTGGCGATCATCGACAGTCAGATGCCGGAGATGGATGGATTCACTTTGGCTGAACGCATCCATAGACATGAAGAGTTGGCCGAATGCGCACTGATCATGCTTACCGCCGCAGGTGAGTCGTGGCCCGCGAGTCGCTCCCGATACGCTCGAACCGTGACGAGTCTGACCAAACCTGTGAAACAGTCGGATCTGCTGGACGCAGTCTTTTCCGTCCTGGGGGCAGGCTCCAGTGAGGTGACAACCTCTCAACCAGAACGTCATCGCGCATCCAGCAAACGACAACGCGGAAGCCAAATCCTTCTGGCCGAGGACAACGCCGTCAATCAGGCCTTGGCTGTCGCAATTCTCGAAAAGCAGGGACATCGAGTCGTGGTCGCACACAATGGCCGTGAGGCACTGGCCGCGCTGGATCGCTCCCCGGATGCATTCGACCTCATCCTAATGGACGTGCAGATGCCCGAACTGGGCGGCTTGGAGACCACGGCACTGATCCGCGAGCAGGAGAAAAGTACAGGCAAGCATATTCCGATTGTCGCGATGACTGCTCATGCATTGAAAGGCGACCGGGAGCGCTGCCTTGAGGCTGGTATGGACGCGTATCTCGCCAAGCCTGTTCAACCCGAACGGCTAAGGAAGATGGTAGATGAGATGACGTTGACTTCTGGGGGGCAGGATCGGCGTCACGACCAGGACACAAGACCGGTCCAGGTTCTGGACGGGCGGGCCTTGCTCGCGCAGGTCGATGGTGATGTTCGCTTGCTCGCGAAACTCACGCGCCTGTTTCTGGCTGATTCTCCTGGCAGGTTGTCGAGTATCCGGCGCGCGATCGCCGCCCAGGACGCAAGAGCGTTGCAGCAAGCTGCGCACGCTTTCAAGGGCTCCATCGCAAACTTTGCGGCTCGTGGCCCTCTCGAAGCAGCCGTGGCACTGGAAGGCATGGGAAGGCGCAACGATCTGGCCGGCTCTGAGGCAGCCTATCTCACGTTGAAGAAGGAAGTCGCACGCCTGGAGCGCGCTCTCGCGACCGTTGGAGCCCCCAAGAATCGTAAGAACACAACCAAAGGGCAGCAACGGAGCGCGGCCAAACGTCACACGAAGCCGCTAACCCGAGGCCCTAAGGGCTCGGCTGCAGGCCGCAGGCGCCAACGCAACACCAGGCGCGAAACGCTAAGAGCGCCAAGAACGCCAAGCCGAGGAAGCTAGCGTGACTGCCGATGACGTCAGCGCCGTGTTGAATGCGAAGTGGCTCTTCCTCTACAGTTGAAGGAGTGCTGATCGAGGTGAGGACATACGGATCGACCAGTTAGTATTAGTTGAGAATATAACGGCGGAGAAAATTTTTCCCAACCACCTTGCACAGCTGTTGACTTATCTCAAACTGAGCGGATTGTCCTTGGGATTGATTATCAACTGGAACGTGATCTTGCTACGCGACGGCATCCAGAGAGTGGTCAGAAACCATCCTGAGGAGCCAACGAGTGGACACGAACAGATTGCACAATCCTTTTCTTGGCGCCCTTGGCGTTCTTCGCGTTTAAGTCTGCCGCCCCCGGCAGACTGCTCTTTGTCCGCTTTTCATGAGGAGACGCCAAGCTTTCTGCGGCAGAGGTCCTAGGAACAGCTAGACACTCATGACACGAAACACTCAGCCGAAGGCAAGGCCCACAATCCTCATCGTCGAAGACGACCGCCCCACACGCCATCTGCTGGCTGGCCTGCTCAGGGCTGCCAGCTTTTCAGTCGCCATGGCCCAGGATGGCGCCAGCGCCCTCCGACACTTGAGAGCCAGGACGTTCGATCTGATGCTGCTCGATATCTGGATGCCCCGAATGACCGGACTCGAGCTCCTCGCCCGCCTGCGCAACGAGTCTTCCCGCCCCAAGGTCGTCGTCATGACGTCGGACGATACGCCCGAGACTTTGCTGCAAGCGGTGCGCGACCAAGCCTACCAATACGTTTCCAAGCCGGTCGAGCCCAAGGCACTTGTTGAGTTGGTGAACCGGGTCTTGGCAGTGCCTCTTGCTTCGCCGCCGATCGAAGTTGTCTCCGCCCGACCCTCCTGGGTGGAGTTGCTCGTGCCTTGCCAACGGGAGGCTGCCGATCGAATTCAAAGCTTCATGGCGCATCTCGATGCCGATCTGGCGCCTGAGTTACGCGAATCGGTTGGGTTTGCATTCCGTGAACTGCTGCTTAACGCCATTGAGTGGGGGGGTCAACTCGATCCCAACCGAAAGGTACGGATCGCTTACCTGCGTGCCCGGCGCATGTTGCTCTATCGGATTGCGGACCCAGGTCCCGGGTTCACCTTCAAGCAGTTGAAGCACGCTGCCGCGGGTCATCCTGAGGGCAGCCCCTTGGACCACATGAGTCATCGCGAGGAGCAGGGGCTGCGCCCAGGAGGCTTTGGCATCATGATCTCCCAAGCCAAAGTCGATGAACTGATCTACAACGAAGCACAAAACGAAGTGGTGTTTGTGAAATACCTCGACTGAGTCGAACCGCTTCTCGAGAAACGTGTCTGGCGTTGAACAAGCATCTCCACGAGGCTGGCCATGAAGCGTGACTTCCGACAAACTGCCATCAAATGCGATCGCCGTGCCTTTCTCACTCTCGCGCCGCTCAGCGTGGCTGCCTTGGCGCATGAGGCTTTACCCAGTCCAGATCCACCACGCTCCAAGATCAAACTGGCAGTTGCCAGCTATTCGTACTGGCACTTCCGTCCACCAAAAGTGTCGATTGAAACTGTCATTGAGAAAGCAAGCATGCTGGGTGTGGCCGGAGTGGACGTTCTGCATCGCCAGATGGAGAGTGAGGATCGCGCGTACTTGCAGAAGCTAAAGCGGCTCGCCTTCACACGCGGAGTTTCGCTGATTGCTCTTTCTATTCATCAGGACTTTGTCGATCCCAATCCGTCCGAGCGCCAAAAGAACGTCGATCACACGCTACGCTGCATCGAATTGGCTTACCAGTTGGGAATTCCCTGTATCCGACTTAACTCAGGTCGCTGGAACACAATCGCTTCGTTTGACGATTTGATGAAGGCTCGCGGCGAGGAACCCGTTTTGCCCGGCCAGACGGAAGAACACGGTTTTCAGTGGTGTATCGAAAGCATAGCCAAATGCTTGCCAAAAGCAGCCGAGTGCGGGGTAACGCTGGCCCTGGAAAATCACTGGGGGCTTACGCGCACGCCAGGAGGGTTGTTGCGAATCGTCAACAGTCTCAATTCGCCGTGGCTAGGGGTACTGATGGATACCGGCAACTTCCTTGAAAACCCTTATGACCAGCTCCAACAAATTGCTTCCAAGGCCGTGTTTGTTCAGGCCAAGACCTACTATGGCGGGGGCGAATGGTACAGTCTCGATCTCGACTACCGGAGAATCGCAACGATCCTCGCCAATGTGAACTACCAAGGCTATGTCTCTCTGGAGTTCGAAGGCAAAGAGGACCCGGACGTGGCCGTGCCCAAGAGCATCCGCCTGCTCCGCGAGGCCTTTGGTGTCTAGCTCGAATTGACAAGAACTCGTTGGTTCTTGTTCCATCTCTTTTGAACCCACTGACCCTTTCACCAGCCATTCTGGGCGTTCTGATTCACAATCCTCCATTCGGAAAGCTCTCTCCAAAATTGTTCTTGACATTCTATACTGTGCTCCATACAGTGTGTGTCGCATACTATATGACACACAGGCCAAATACAAATGATATCTTCGAAACGCTTCGTCTTGAGCTACGTCGCGGCTGCCTGATCGTGGCCGTGCTGGCCGCGCTCCGCACGGAGCAGTATGGCTACACACTGCGGAAAGCCCTGGCTGAGCATGGGATGGTGATTGACGAAGGCACCCTTTACCCGTTGCTTCGCCGCCTGGAAAGCCAGGGGCTGCTGGTTAGCGAATGGCGCGAGGAAGACAAACGCAATAAGCGGTTTTACCATCTCTCGGCCGATGGAAAGCACATGCTGAAACAACTGCTTGCCGAATGGGCAAGCATGGATTCATCACTGGACGGCATTCTCAAGGAGGCCCGCCATGGAACTTCTCGATCGTTACTTGCAGGCCGTTAAATTCTGGCTTCCCAAGTCACAACGCGAAGACATCATCGCCGAACTGTCGGAAGACATTCGGTCGCAACTCGAGGAGAAGGAGGCTGAACTCGGACGCAAGCTGGGCGACAGTGACGTGGAAGCCGTCCTCAAGAGTCTCGGTCATCCTCTGCTGATTGCAGAGCGGTATCTCCCAACACAGCAGTATTTGATTGGCCCGGTGTTGTTTCCCATCTACCGGCTGGTGCTGAAGATGGTGCTGCTGGGTTATGCGGCACCCTGGCTTTTGATGTGGATGTGTTGGTTGATCTTCGATCCTTCTTATCGCGCGGCGCATCCCGGCCTGGCACAGATCGTCAACTTGCGGACGCTGTGGCTCATCATCCTCTATTCGTTCTTCTTTATTACTGCCGCATTCGCGTTTGTGGAGAGATTCAAACTCAAGTCATGGCTGCTGAAAGACTGGAACCCCCGTAAGTTACCCGCTGTGCGAGACCCCAATCGCATATCGCGCAGCGACTCTACGGCTGAGCTGGCAACAAGTGTCCTCTATATTGCGTTATGTCTGAACTTCATGTCGTCCGCAACCATCTTCAATGTCGCCGACGTTCGGGTCACATTGGCGCCCTTTACGCGCACCTTTATCTGGGTGATTTTCTTGTTGTCGTTTGCCGGAATTGGGGTTGGCGCTGCAAATCTGTTTCGACCCTATTGGACGCGGTTTCGCGCCAGCCTTCGCCTGGCAATCGACGCCATCGGCTGGAGCGTGCTCTGTTGGTTGCTAAGGGTGACACCTCTATTGGAGATCGATGCCCCAAACCTTTCTGTCGAGGGAGCGGCGAGGCTTACCGCTATGATCAATGGCTCTATGTCCACGGTGTTCTGGTTTGTGCTGGCGGCGGGTACAGTAGTGGTCTTTGTCGATGTCCGCCGAATTGTTCGGGCCAAATCAACAAGGCTTCATCCGCCGCCAGTGTCGCTGGAGTCGCCCTATTCGCAGCTTTGGTGAGGGGAACTGCTCGCGTGCAGCCGAGCCGCTGGAAGCCGAGGGACGCGTGAATTGCTTCATCCCTGGAGGGCGGCTCGCGTTCGTTTCACCAGATCGTTGTCCGCCGCGCCCGAGCCGCACAAATTGAAGCTGCTGGCAGCCAGGTAACGGTCTCGCCACGGTGGCGACACGTGATAGTAGTCTTCCAGGACAGCCGAGCTGAACTTGTAGTCGTGCGAATTTCTTCCTTTAAGGAACACCAGTTGCCGGGCGGCGCCAATCAGCTTTTCTGGGTGCGGGTTTTCGTGGAGATACGACAGCATCTTGCGCGCCGCTGTCATCCGATCGTTGCTGACGTCGGCCAGAATCTCTTCGATGGCAGAGGCGCCTTGAGCTTTCAAGGGCAACGGTTCGAACAGGTCAATCTTCACTGCGTCTCTCCCGGCCGGACTGCTACGAAACAACGTGAGGAAGGCGGCGTTTTGGAGTAACAGCATTTTCCGGTTTTCATCGCTCGTGCTGGTCTCGTAGGCAAAATGGAGGGCATTGGTAGAAGTGACCGCATGCAGCGCCACCAGACCCGGCTCGCGCATCAGTAACTCTCCGGCTCCTTGGAAAAGCGCATCCCAGATGGACTGCGGCGCGACGCCGCGATTGAGTTGCTCCACAACCGCGTCGCACACCGCGTCACTCGATCCTGTCCGCAAGGTAGTCAACAGCTCGCTCGAGGCTTCGAGGCTAGGCTTGCCCTGCTGCCAGTCCGCGCGGATTTTCGCGATCCGTGCCTGGTTGCGTCGCCAGGGACGATCCGGCTCCGCATCCCGCCTGGCTGGATTCTCGCCTTCGTGATACAGCAGAGCATAAGCCAAAGAACGCAGAACCGGCTCGGCATGCTGCCACCCAATGTGTTGCAACGTACGCCAACTGTTGGCCACATAGATGGCTTTGTGGCCGATATCACGAAAATCACGAGCCCCAAAGCGGCAAAAAATCTCAAATAGATCGTCTTGTTTGGAGGTGCGGACCAGGCCAGCCACGGCCGCATCGGCGGCCGCTTCGTCCCAGTTGTCCATGGCTTCAATGAATGCCTGCCTGGCTTTTGCTGCCTGTGGCACGGCCGATTCATTCACCGGTCCCATCGTCCAATTCCCCTCACGCACATCGCGGGCCTGAGACTCCTTGAAATGGTCGAGGGCCCAGAAAATTGGGAGCCAACGCTCTGAATCCGGCGAGGTAATGCTGGCCAGGTGGGCGGAATTCACCACCAGCACCGCGTGAAACTTGAAACCGACGGGCCGCGGTTGAATGTTGCGGACGCCGGCCAACAACAAGGCCGCCAGCAATTCTCGATAATGCAAACCCTGCTTGATGCGCGCTGCTACTTTCTCCAGCAACTGGTCGCGCGGCGTATCTTCCAGCAGACGCACCAGTGGCTCGATTTCTGGCTGCAGCCGAACGGCCTTAGGGTCTAACCGAGCGTCCGCACGAGAGATCGCAGGCAATTGCGACAAGAACGCCAGATCACCGAACGCCCACACTGCCCCAGTGGAGGCAGCGGTCTTCAGAAAATGTCTTCTCGGACTTAGTGCGTTCATGGATTCTCTCCCATCATCTGGCACATGATGTGAATCAATCCTGATGAGACAAAACTCAGAAAGACATAATAGTAGAAACCCTGCACCTTTCGCAGGCTGTAGTCAACGGCAGGTTTGGATTCTTGGCCTTCCGGGCAGATCGACGACTTGGCCTACGAAACAGCCTTCCATCGTTTTCTAAACAGCAGTGATATCGCTGAATGGCGGCAAGTGACCAGGAGAGTTCATGGGAATCTCTAGCATGATCAAACTGCTGGTCAAGCTAGAAATCCCGAGTCCGCAAGCACTAGGCTGCTCGCAGCTCTTCCCCTCCAGCGCGGCGCATTCCGTAACCGTGGTAGAAATGCGGCGTCCCCGTTTCGGACAGAACCGTCGTCGAGAAGTCCTGCAACACGTGGTGGTCAGTCCTTCCCCGAAAGGACGCGGCCAACGTCCAAACCAAATTTCGGTTCTTCGCGGGTGCCGGTGATGTTGATTGGTATGACGGCTCCTGCTCCCTTCTTCTTGAAGAGCGGATCAGCAAGTTTTAAGAAGAACGACTTGGCCCCGGTCGTCATCTGCGAGACCTTCGCCTGGGTGTGAAGCTCTCCGGCAAAGTCGAGCGTTTCCTTTTGAAGACCATAGGAACCGTCCAGATACACGCTTGCCCCGGGAACTTTGAAAGTCAGTTTGGCGAAGTCAATCACGCTGTCCTGCAGCTCAAAATCGCCTCGAAGATTGGAAACACTCCTCTCGTCTTCGGGTTCCTCCCCAGGCCTCGCTCTTTGGCTCAGTGCTTCAACTTTCTCTTGAATCTTCAGACTGGTGAAGCGTGCTGCCTCGACTCCGAATTTGCCTACCAGATGGAGCTTCTCGATGATGTCTTTATCCCCGGGAGGCAGGTCGAATTTGGTTTTGAAGGCGATACCGCCAACCATCAGAGGCTGCTTGGCTTTGACCGCCAGCCAGAGCATGTCTTCGACCCGCGCGTCGGAGACAGTGACATCCAAAGAGACGGTTTTCCCCTTCTGCCCAGGCTTTCCATACACTCCGCCACGCGCCACAATTGAGGATCGCCTGAACTGGGCATTCACCGGCTGCAGATAGGTATCTCCATTGGTGCCATCCACAATGGCATGAAACTGCGTTTTCAGGTGAACGGGATGGCCGCTGACCTTGAGCATGAAGTTCGGCGTGTCGGTGGACCCATCCACTTCGATTCGCTCCAGCATTCCTTGATATTTGCCCTCTGACGACAGGATACCCGCCAGTCCTTTGAAGTCCGAAAGGTCTGCGTTCGCGAACGTATAGCTGCCAGATACGGGAGTGAGGCCGGGCTCATCGCTATCCCAAGGGCCGAATGCGCCAGTGCTTTGAATATCGCCCGGGGGCTTGGGGTTGGTAAGAGTTGCCCGGAATTGCATCGGCTGAACGGTTCCCGCCGAGTGCAGTGTTAACTTTGTGATGTCAAAGGTGAGCGGCTCTTTGCCTTCTTTCTTCGGCAGAATCTGCAAAAATGTGCCGTCGGCCAGAACTTCGTTGATGACGAAGCGAGGTGGGTAGCGCCGTTCAGTCCGGGGCTTGTCCGGCTCCCGACGAATCGGCCGACTTGGGCCGCTTGCGGGGAACGTTGATCTTGAGGCCCTTCAAGATCACCCGCTCAATTTGCAACGGCTCGCTGAGTATTCCGCGCAAGGTCGCCGATACTTCCAACTGCTCGACCAAGGCCATCGGGGGTGAATCCGACCGATCTTTCTGGTGAAGAACGAGTCCGTGGATGGTTGCTCCAAAGCCGGTGATGGCCGAAATCTCGATATCCTTGACCTCGACGTCACGGCGATAGTGCTCGCGAATCGCCGTAATCAGGCGTTCGCGAAGCATGGGTTTGAGACGAATTCTCGCCCAGATGAAGGCAATGGCCACAGCGACAAGAAGCAGGGCCAAGCCCCCGAAAATCCATTTGCGCATCGATTGATCTCAGAAGCTTAGTAGGCTGAACCGCGTGCTGCGGGCCAGCCATGATAGTCTAGGAAGCTTGGAGGATGTGCAAGATTGCTCGCTGGAAGAGAACCATCACGAGCGAGATTGGAAGGGAGACAGAATTCCTTAAAGGGATGCGAGGTGCGCTGAGAAGACGCGGTCGCGCAGCCGTCTGGGGGTTGTCTACAAAACGGGAAGCTGAAGATCAGAGACACAGTGCCAAACGCCACTAGTGTTTTCTTTCCAGTTGCTCGAACGACAACCCCCACGCCTTCGGCGTCCCCCCTTTGTTAAGGGGGAATGCTTTCAGCGTTCCAAGAGGGTCAAACGCAGCTTATGCGCGCCTTGTTCCCTTCCCCAGCCGACGGCCCATCCCGCCACAGTGGTGCGCGAGTTCCTGCAAGACATCACGATCACTTCGACCGGAGCGCTTTAGGACGCCGAACGAATGATCCGCGCCTTCGATGATGTGCAGTTGCGCCCGGATCCCAAGGTCCTTGCACACGGGTCGTAGAAGTTCGAGGTCAGCCAGCTTGTCTCGCGTCCCTTGAAGGAACAACATCGGCACCGCGACGGAATGCAAATGTCGGGCTCGCTCGATGGACGGCTGCCCGGCTGGGTGCAAAGGAAAGCCGAAAAATACCAGGCCCTGGACCCCGGGCAGTGGACCCTGGGAGGCTGCCGTCGAGGTCATCCGGCCGCCCAGACGATTTGCCTCCTGCGATCAGAGGAAGGTCAGGTGCAGACTCGGTAGCCGCCTATACAGCGGCTCGGACCGTAGCTGCGAGGATTGCCGGTGGATCGGGCCGGCCACCACCCTGCTCCATGTAAGGGAACTGGTAGCGGAAGGTTGCGATCGACTGGCTCGCGAGTTCATCGGAAACCGCACTCATGAAGGGGTGATGCATGCCCGCCCCCGCGCCGTGGCCCAGCACCAGCAGCCAGCGAGCGCCTGCCGGGCGAAGCAGAACGGCTGAGACTTTGCCCGATCGGTCGGTGGCAGTAAATTGCAGTTCGGTGCGAAGAGGATCAGACATGGGATTCAATGCTCTCAATCAGGTTGAAGAGTGATTGCTCGTAATCCGGACGGACGAATAGGCGGCAGAACCAGTCGCTTGCCAACGGTTCAAGTCCATTCTGGGTAGTTCGATGACCCACTTCCTCCCCTTTCCTCTTCCTGGGTCGAAGGACACCCCCGGCCGGCGCCTTCAGCGCGCCCCCCTTTTTTAAGGGGGAATTTTCGGTAATTCCAGTGTAGCAGGCAAAAAAATACCCGGCGCGAATTAACATTCGCAACCGGGTATAAAGCAGCCCTTCTCGGGATTCAGTTAGGCCGTCTTAATGAAGATGATCAAGAGCGTATACAAAGCCAGCGATTCGATTAGCACCAAGCCCAGCAGCAGTGCAAACCGAATGGCCGGTGCTGCTCCGGGATTGCGGGCCAGACCTTCGCAAGCTGCCGAAATCGCCTTGCCTTGCGCCAAAGCGCACAAGGAAGAGGCGATGGCCATTCCAAAGCAGGCCGAAATGACGCTCCACTGGACGCCGCCGCCTTGAGCCGCAGCTTCCGCCTGCGCAAATAATGGTGAAGCGACAAACAGACCCACCATTGTGAGTAGTGCCATACTCGAAAACCGTTTCATGGTTTTCTCCTTTGGTTGAGATCAACCTGCATTTGCAGGTTGTTATAAATGCCCCACGGAGGTGGTTACCGGAAACCCCTCGTGCATCCCGGTCTCACGCGTGAAGCAAAAATTAGTGGCGAGTGACCTCTAACCGACAAAGGCGCATCCTTTGGTTAGTGCCCCTCACCCGGCCTTTGGCCACCCTCTCCCCACAAACGGGAGAGGGGGTTGGGGAGTTTTGACCGAAGCTCGCCACTGTATCTAGTGTTCTTCCGCCACGGCGCCGGCCACGTAGATCATGGTCAGTACCATGAAGATGAAGGCCTGCAGAAAGCTGGTAAAGATTGCCAACCCCATGATTGGCAACGGCAGGATAAGCGGCAACAGGCTGAAGAAGACCACGATGATCAGTTCTTCGCCGTAGATGTTCGCGAAGAGACGAACAGTCAGCGAAAACGGCCTTGCCAGGTGACTGATGATTTCGATCGGAATCATCAAAGGTGCCATCCAGGCAACAGGGCCGCAGAAGTGCTTCAAATAACCCAGCAGCCCCTGCTTCCTAATTCCGAGGTAGTTGTAATATAGGAAAACGACCAGAGCACAACCCGCCGTCACGTTCACGTTGCTGGTGGGCGGCATGAATCCGGGAACCAGCCCGACAATATTCATCAGAAAGATGAACAGACCAATCGTCGCGATCATTGGCAGATACTTCTTGCCTCCATGTCCGATGATTTCCTCGAGTTGACTGTTCAGGAACTCCACCACAACTTCCAGGATGTGCTGGACTTTCCCGGGCTTCTCCATCGAGAACGAACGGCGCACGAGCGGAAAGAAAATGCAGCAGAAGAGGAAAATGATGACGGCAAACACGACGTGATCGGGAATGATCTTCTCGGCGGGAACATAGGTCTTCCCAAACCAGCCATAGACCGCCGAACAAAACGCATGCTTCAAAGGGGCAACAAGAGGTCCAAAGATCTTGTTCACCTGTTCGGCGATCAGAAAACTATGTTCTTCCATACCACTCCTCTAGCAGGGTCTTGATGACGAGATGAAGGCATTCGAAAAGGACGGCGGCAACGAAGAGCAAGAGGCCAAGAATCGCGCCTCGAGCTTCGAAAAATTGAAAGCGGAATATAGCATACAGGGTACCCCCGATCAAGGCGTACCGTAAGAAATACTTGAAGATAACAGCCCTGCCGGGACGCCTGAGCACAGGATTGGCTTCGACTCCGAAACTGCCGATCAACCGGTCCACACCCTGTTTCATCCAGCAGAAATTGAGGTAGGAAATCACTGCACCCAGGAGGAAACTCATCACAAACTTCCAGGAGACAAACAGGGCTCCCACAACCAGGGTCAACCCTCCCAGGAGCATGCCAATACGCGTCAGCCGATTCTCGACCGTCGCGTAGTAGGGGTCGTTCAGGAGTTCCTGACTGAGGTTCTGACTATTGAGAACCATCTCCCTCCCGCTCCAGCTTGCGCACTACCTTGAACAGATTGACAAACGCTGCCGCGATGCCGAACAACAGAAAGATGGTCTTGAAAGTCGCTTTCCTTCCGGTCCATTGATCCAGCAGATAACCGATGCCATACCCAATGCCGATGCAAGCCGGAAACATGATGCCGACGGAAAGCAGGTCGCCTAGATTCTTGTATTTTGATAATGGCATAATTGTGCTGAATTCAAGGACCGGATTGGTTTAGGATACCCGCACTCCAAATCTTGATCGTGGGAGGTTTCTCATGCGCGCAGGCGCCTTGTACCGGTTCGCCATCGTGCTTGTCTTTGCATTCTGTGTGAGTTGCTCGGAAGCCACAAAAACCCAGGCACCCGCCACCCAGTCGGCTGCTGCCAAGGCACCCGAGGCTCCGGCGGCGACATTCTACGACCTTAGTAAGGACGATATCACCAAGATTCCCGGCATTACGAGTCGGAACATCTCGGTCGAAGGCGTGAAGCTCGGTGACAGGACGCGGGATGTTGACAAACTGCTGGGCAAACCCGAAAAGACCGAGGTTTTACAGCGGCACTATCGCACTGCTTATCGCAATCATGGGGTTTACGTCGAGATCGAGAAACTCACGGGCAAGGTCACGAGCCTCTACGTGAACACGAACTATTACAAGCAGGCAAAAGGGGCGCTGTCCGATCTCCTGGCTCATGGCAAGCTGGAGTTGCTAAAGCAGAGCTTTGGGGAGACTCCTGTCGAAACCAAACCGGACCGTACAACCACATTGTGGAGCTACGCCGAGAAGGGGATCCAGTTTGTCCACATTAAGCAGGAAGAAACTGCCAGTTTTACGCTGAAGTTGGTGCCGCCGCAGAGTTGACATCGACAGCCGCAAGACTCTGGCGAATGCTGTCTTTTGGAGTTTCCAGATTTCGGGCCAGGCCATGCAGCATTGAACTCCCCTCCTCAAGCGAGGAGGGGTGGCTCGGGCGACAGCTCGAGCTGGGGTGGTGACCGGCAGCAGCAAATTGTGGCAGCGCATGAAGGACTACTGCGACGTCAGACCACCCCCGTGCCGCTGCGCGACCACAGTCGCTGCGCGGTACATCCCCTCCTCGTCTGAGGAGGGGAGCATTCAAGGCAATGGCCGAGAGGATTCCGTCCAACGAAGACCCGCGTTGAATCAACCTTCCACAGCCAATTCCGAACTGACAGGTTCTTTTGATCCAGCCAGTCTGCGAAACCCCCTGCCCGCCAGAATCGCCAGCCAGATCCACGCCACGGTAATCACCAAAGTGATGGGGCTGAGCCAGCGTATTCCAATCAGAATGAAAACTGCAGACACCACCATGGCAGCGCCTTTCGCCAGCCGTTGAATGAACATGTTGGTGAACGCGCGAGCTTTGTACTGGGCGTCGCTGGAGGTTGGAACGAAAAGCATTTCACGCGATGTCTGGTTAATCGAGTAGTTCAGCCCATTGTCAGCAATGATCAACAGACTACCCATCACCAGCGTCGGTTCGAGCCAGAATCCTCCGCTTGCGAAACACATCGCAGCCGGCAGGACAATGAGGCCTGCTCCGGGGCCCGAGCGCCGCAAGAGCAGCGTTGTCAGAACGATTTGGGAAAGCAACGCCAGGATGTTCGTTACCAGATAGAGCTGCCCCAGATAGGCCTGCACGTCTCGCCCTCCCACAATGGCTTTTGAAAGCACCGAAGAGAATTGGAAGTCCAGGATTTGCGAGCAGAATTCATAAAGCGCCAGGATCGCGACAATTGCAATGAGATAGCGCGACTTCAGGACCATCCTGACTCCGTCCAACGCCGACAGCCATGTGATCTTCTCGAGTCGCACTGGATCTTCGTGGTAGGCCATCGCAGCTCCCCGGCTCTTTGCGAGCGCGTCAATGCGCCACGAAAGAACGAAGATTCCTGCAGTGAATCCCAGGCAAAGCAGGATCAGCGGCGCGGAGCTGTATGTCCGGACTGTTCCGCTGACCAATGCGGAACCCGCGATTCCGCCCAGCAGTCCTCCAGTTCCAATCAATCCGTACAGCCGCGCTGACTGCTCGGCCGTTGAAATCTCGTTGAGGAGAGCCCAGAACGTTGCCACCCAAACGGTGCTCCAGAGATCACCGAAAAGGTAGAAGGCATAGTTCACAAATCCGGACGGTGCATCCGTCACCACGGCATAGAAAATCAAGAGCGCAATCGAAAAGAACCCGCACAGAAAGCGCACCAGGCGCCGTCCGCCGAGCCAGTTGTAAAGGTAGGTAAAGCCGATCATGGCCGAAAAGGCCACATCAATGTTGATCCCTTTGGCAATCAACTCCTGCTCCGCGCCGAAGTGAGATACAAACAGCCCCTTTTTGAGCGGCTTAAGAATCTGAAAGACAGCGATAATTGAGAAAAAGAAACCGAACATGAACAAAGAGGGTTTCAATTCTCCGGCGCGGACATCGAACAGTGGACGAAGCTTTTTCATGCAGAGCGTTCAGGGCGATCGGCTCGCTGTGCCTTACGACGCGCGAGAGTGTACCATTCAGACGTGGCGGAGTTATGGAAGAATTGAAGTCTTGTTCCTCTGACCGAAGAAATGGAAGCAATTGGTAGCCAGACGCGTCTAAAGGAGTGACTTTTGTTGGATGAGGCAGGGCTAAGTCCGTGTGATCATGACGATGCTTAAGGTGGATGCTGGCGTCATCGAGTCGTGCCGCCAGGGAGATCGAGAGGCCTTACGCGTGCTTTACGAGGCCTACAAGGACAAGGTGTATTCCCTGGCCCTCTGCTATTTCAATGGAGACGTGGCGACGGCCAAAGACCTGACCCAGGAGGTTTTCGTCAAGCTGATCACCCGACTCGAACAGTTCCGGGGAGACGCCGAGTTTTCTACCTGGCTCTATCGTGTTGTTGCCAATGCCTGCCTCGACGAACGCCGCAAACGCCGCCGATGGTTTTCCCTGGAGGATTCAGTTGAGGTTGGGCACATGGTGGTTCGAAAATCCCTCGAAACCGCACAACTGCAAAGGCAGATGGCTGACGAAGTGAAGTTGGCGGTAGCGGCGTTGAAACCGAAACTGAGGATCGCCGTCCTTCTGAAATATTTTGACGACCTCTCTTACCAGGAAATCGCCAGCGTGCTGGGTTGCTCGATTGGAACCGTGGCGTCGCGGCTCAATCGAGGACACAAGTTGCTGGCGCGCAAGCTGGCGCATTTTCGCAATGCGTGCACCGCAGGAGATTGAAGGATGATTGAACGGCATGTGGTCCGACAACTGACAGCGTACTGCCATCACGAGCTGACCCCAGCGGAATCCAGCCGAGTGCAGCGGCATCTTGAGAGCTGCGAGCCCTGTCGGCGGGAGTACGAGGGCATATGTCTAGCGGTCGATCTCGCAAGTCGAATGTCCTTGCAGCAGGCTCCCGACTCGTTGTGGGGTGATGTCGTTCGAGCTCTGGACGACTCACCGAACGCACTCAGAGGTGTGTCCGTAAGCCCCGGGCGCCGGGCTTTGCCGCGCTGGGCATTTGCGATGGCAAGCTTGCTGCTAGTCGCCCTGCTTGGCACCGGATGGTACTACTGGCGGCTGAACCGACCTTCGTGGGAAGTATCCCGCCTCGAAGGCCAGCCTAAGGTCGGATGGAGCGCTATCGGTGAAACAGGAAGAATCGCCGTCGGCGATTGGCTGGAAACAGATCGCAGTTCGCGAGCACTCATCAGCGTGGGAAATATTGGCGAAGTGGAAGTAGACCCGAACACACGTGTCCGTCTCGTTCGCGCCCGGGAAACCGAGCACCGGTTGCGACTGGCACGAGGGACGCTGCATGTCACGATCTCCGCGCCGCCTCGCTATTTCATAGTGGACACCCCTTCCGCAGTGGCCACCGACCTGGGTTGCATGTACACACTCGAGGTGGCCGCTGATGGAATTGGGCGCTTGAATGTCACGTCTGGATGGGTGGCCTTCGAATTGAACGGCCGCGAATCGTTTGTCCCGGCCGATGCCATGTGTGAAACGCGGCCGGCCGTTGGTCCTGGAACCCCGCACTACGAAGACGCTCCGGCTGCTCTGATTGTATCGCTCAGGCGGTTTGACTTTGAGAACGGTGGAAACCCGGAATTGGCGATCATTTTATCTCATGCCCGAAAAGAAGACGCGTTCACGCTCTGGCATTTGCTGGCACGCACGTTGGGCGAAGCGCGTTCACAATGTCTATGATCGTTTGGCAAGCCTCGTTCCGGTCTCCGTCTGGAGTGACCCGCGAAGGCATCCTACGGCTCGATCGCGAGATGCTGGATCTCTGGTGGAACGCGCTCGGTCTCGACGATGCCTCGTGGTGGCGCATCTGGAAGGGGATCGTTCCTCAAGGCCCGCAGTAAGTCTCGTCTTTGTTGTCGCGGACTCTTCGAACAACAAGTTGGTGCCACCTGCCAGCCAAGCATTCTCACAGAACACCTCACAAGCAGACCGTCATTCCGGCAAAAGAACATCACCCCGCCAGATTTCAAGCCGGGGCCGGAATCCAGATGGCTACGACGCAAACCCATCCCTGATGTATCAGCGTCGCCGAGCAGAACTATCATCCTCTCGCTGGCCGTTTTCGCTATTCGTCGAGGACGAGCACGAGTACGACGACGAGGACGATTAATAGAGATTGGTCTATGCGACCGTGGAAGACACATTTACTCAACCAAGAAATATTTGGAAGAACTCGGCCGAATGCCTCGTCTAAAGATCATCTTTAGTAACGAGGAGGCATCACCGATGCGTCTTACAACTCAACTCAAATGGAGTTCCTTCGTTCCAGCACTTTGTGTTCTGGCGACTGCGATCTCCACTACCGCAGGCGGGTTTTATCTTTCGCTCCAAAAGCCTGGAACTAATGACCTCCAGCAATCCAAAGATGTCGTCCTGCTGGTTAGGCCGTTCGGTTGTCATCAGCCGGAGGAGGCTTTGATTTCGGCAAAAGCGGAAGGAATTGTGAAAGGTCGTCGCGAAACGATCGAGCTGAAGCTTCATCCAGCTTCCTCTAAGGGAGTCTATGGGATCAAACGGCAGTGGCCAACTGAAGGGGTCTGGTTGGTCGCAGTTCGAGGCACCTATCTGGGCGCGCACACGAGCGCCTTGCTTGAACTAGCGCCAGACGGCGCTGTAACAATTGAAAAGGGGGGAGCGAAAGACCCGCAAGTGAAACACTTGCTGCGCGAACTGACCGCGAGTGACGTCGAGGCACGCCTTCAGATTTTAGCCAAAAAAAGACTCCAGCCAACGCAGCAAGCATCGAATTGAGCAAATACACCGCCCTTGTTTTTGCATCCTGCATTTGCACGGGGGAGCCGCCCATGCCACGTTGCGGCACCGCCGAGGCTAAAAACGGCGTCCCCCCTTGGACAAGGGGGGACTTCAGGAGGGTTCTAGGAAGGGAAACCAACCTACCCGGGCGCTGCGCGACCGCTGTCGCTCCGCGACCGCGTGGAGTCTTCTCAAAACTCCACCTCCGCGCCATCCCTCCCAAGGAGAGAAGTTTCAGGAGAGGGCGACGCTCTTGCCGAATCCTGTCCATCCACCTCTGGCACGGCAGGAGGCCCGTCCTCCCCACCCTTCGCTTCTGTCTTCCTTGGAAGCCGCTCCCCGGGTAGACTACCGAGCCATGAAGCGGACTCTTTTCGTCTTGTTGCTCCTTCTGATGGTTTGCAGCGTCGCCTGGTCTTACAGGACGGGCGGCATCATGCATGTGTTGCTCGATCCTCAGATCGAATCCCCAACGCGGCTCGCCCGGATCCAGGACTATTTTCACAGTTGGGGTCCGGTCGCGCCGGGCGTGTACCTGCTGGTCGTGATTGCTGAAGTGATCCTGGCGCCGATCCCAGGAACGCTCCTCTATCTGCCCGGAGGGTTGGTTTTTGGCTGGCTGGTCGGCGGCTCGGTCTCTCTGGCTGGAAATGTCCTCGGTGCTGGCATCGCATGCCAGATCGCGCGAATCGTCGGCGGACAGAGGATCGAAAGGTATCTTGAGCGTCCCACACTGCAAAAGTATCTGGCGGTGATCGAAGCACGCGGTCTCTGGATCGTTTTTCTGCTCCGCATCAATCCCTTGACCTCATCGGACCTGGTCTCATACGCGGCAGGGTTGACTCGCATTTCTGTGTGGAAAGTCATGGTGGGAACATTCGCAGGGATGGCTCCTCTGTGCTTTGTCCAAGCCTACTTCTCGCAGGAGATCTTCACCGCCTTTCCCCGTCTGATCTATCCCGTGATTCTGGCGGGTGTCTGCTACCTGATCTTTGCGGCTAACCTCGTCCGGCAGCTCGCAATGGCACAGCGGGAACCGGTGGCACCTTGATTTCTGATTGTCGAAGTAGAACAGTCAGTGCCAAACGTCGTGGTGGGCGACCCCTCTTAATCTCCCCCTAATCGCTTTGCAAGGGGGAGAGACGTAGCACGTAGCACGAATCCCGTATCACGTGGGTTTTCAGACGCTGGCGTTGAATGCGTTTAGCGCATTGAGGCGAGACTGGTAGGACCTGCTGAGGATCTGTTTCAGAAGGGGATTCCCGATTTCCGTCTGGTCGATGCGTTCCTGCACCTCTTCCAATTCCTCGAGAGACTTGGCTTGCTGGATCACCTGCTTGAAATAGCTCAAGTCCCCGATAGTCATGATCTCCTGACTCTCTTCATCCTCGATGATTGCCAGGTGAGGTCCAGGAAGGATGGCGCGGATCTTCTGGAAGAGCGTCTCCCGGTAGTCAAGATTTCCTTCTCCTAGTTCCGGATGAAACCATTCCGCGCTGAGCCCACCGTTGAAGCGCTGAATGCTGAGTTCCGTGTAGACCTCCGGCGCTGCCTCAGACACCTCAAAAATCAACTCCTCGACATCATCCACCACGGTGGCATTCGAATAGACTGTAACGATTGTGACTTTCATGACGATTCACCCAACTGTCTGCCGAAAAAATTCATTCGCAACAAAATGAGCCGCGATTATAGAAAGAATCTGGAACGGCTGGCAATCGTTTTCGACACGAATGGATCGATCGAGATTGCTACTTCAGATCAAATCGCTCGAGATGTTCCGGCAGAGTCACACTCCATCCCAACTCGCGAACGATTTTTTCCTTCAGCGCTCTTCGCGGCTCCGGCTCGCCATGCACAATGAAGGTCCCTCTCGGAGCGCGCTTGAAGTTGCCCAGCCAGCGCAGGATTTCAGAGTAATCCGCGTGCGCAGAGAACTGTCCCAGCATTTTTATTTCTGCGCGGACGTCCACCATCTGTCCGTGAATCTTCAACTGCCTTGCACCTTCGAGCAATGATCGTCCCCGAGTCCCTTCGGCCTGATAACCCACAAACAAAACCGTGTTGCGACTGTCGGGCAGGCGATGTGCGAGGTGATGCAAGATGCGTCCGCCGGTCGCCATGCCACTGGACGCGATCACGATCATCGGATATCGCATACCGTTGAGAGTCTTCGACAAGTCAGCTGTGCGCACGAAGTTCACTTCCCGGCAATTGAGCGGATCCGCTCCAGCCTTCTGTTCACGACTCATGTCAAGATCGTGCTCTTCGGGATACTTCATCAGAATCCGTGTGGCATCAATGGCCATCGGACTATCTACACACACCGGCAAGGTAGGAATGCGGCCTGTGTCTTCAAGCTGACGGAGGATGTACAACAATTCCTGAGTTCGACCTACCGCAAATGAAGGGATCAACACCACGCCACCACGCTCCGCCGTGGCACGAACGATGCGGGCAAGTTCATCCCTCGCATCTGTGGATTCGTGCAACCGATCGCCGTAGGTAGATTCCACCAGCAGGTAGTCGGCAGATTCGACTGGTGTGGGGTCATGCGTGATGGGTTGGCCATAGCGCCCCGAGGTCACCCGAAAAGAGAACGTCCAATGACTCGCTGGAATCACTGACCTTCATGCATATGAAGCCAGAACCGAAAATGTGTCCTGCTGGTTGAAAGGAGAACGAGAGTTGTGGAGAGATTTTCTCGGTGCGGCCGTAGGGCACTGCCTTCAAAAACTGGAGCGTCTCAATCGCCTCAACCTCGGTGTAAAGCGGCAGCGCAGGTGTGTGCTTCGAAAATCCTTTCTTGTTTGCAAATCGGGCGTCCGACTCTTGAATGTGACCCGAATCAGGGAGCAACACACCGCAGAGATCCACCGTCGCAGGAGTGGCAAAAATAGTGCCTCGAAATCCTTCCTTCACTAGTCTCGGCAGATGACCCGAGTGATCCAGATGTGCATGCGTTAACACAACGTGTTTCAAACCTGACGGGGGCACCGGGAACGTCGCCCAGTTGCGCAAGCGCAGATCCTTGGTCCCTTGAAACAACCCACAGTCCACCAGAACGCGATCGTTACCCGTTTCCAGAATGAACCGCGATCCAGTCACGCAGCCGGCCGCTCCGAGAAACTGCAGTGTCGTCATGCTTGTTTTCTCCTCGAGGAGTTCTTGCCGTCGATTCTTGCGACCTGAGGCGCACTACGGTTTGCTGTTTGGCTGGAGTGTGGGGACGTTCTGAGTAGAAAAATGGATGTAAGTGAAGCATTCGGGGACGTGGGAATCCCAGATGCCATGACGGCTCCAAGCCCAGCCGCCCGAGTCTTTGGCAGGCGCCGGGGCCTTGTACTGATTGAACCTAGAGAAGTCCATTCGCCAGACGTCACCGTCCTTCGGTGGCAGTGATCGGCCGTCGGCCTTGGCCAGCCATTCCATGCCAAGCCATGGGAGTGCTAGCTCAACCGTCCAGCCCTTGTCCCTATCTCCCGATTGGTTCAACGTCCCATCCACGTGCACCGCGGTCTGCAGTCCCGGAAAGTCCCAAGCCCATGACCCCAAGCGGCGGCCGCGGGGATGGGTTTTGAAACCGACTCCGTTGAAGGGTCTTACTTTTGGGTTGCTGCGGGAAAACTCTGGAACGCTCGCAAAGCCACCTTTGTCGTACGCCTGTTCCCAAATGAAGAACACCTCGTAAATCGTGTTGAAGGCATTGATCTCGAACTCGTAGTAGCTGTCCTTGCCCGCAATGAATAACTCGACGTCATTGTTCTTATAGATTGGAGAATCGCGCTCGGTGAGCGTTGCTGCCACGTTAGGCTCTTCCACCCAGTAGCCGACGTAGAGCCGGCTGTCGTCCCACAGCAAGGCCACCCTCGTGTCGTGAAGCGTTGGCTGACCACTGATGAGATCAACGAAGCGGGACGACCGTGGAGCGAATCCCCAGCCGCGCTGGTTCAAAACACCGTCGACTCGAACCGGCTCTTTCAACCGGTAAGCGGTGTAGTGAGGAATATCTTTCTCTGCACAGGGAAGTGACGACTGGTCTTGAGAGACCGCTGTACCGACGAAGAGGCCGAAGGTGACTATGACGACAGCGAGACAGACATTTAGAGTCGATCTATTCATATTGTCCTCAGAATTCCTTCCGAAGCAGAAAACCTAAGATTGATACTGGTGAAGCGGCAGAAGGCGGAACAACTCTCTGGCACGGAGCGGCAAATCTAAGGGTTGCGATCCAGATATCCTTTGCGCGTTCGCACCTTCAGAGAAGGATAGCGTGAATTCTTGGCACGCACGTCGATTGTGTGAAAGCGATCCTTGCCCGTGGTGGCAGTTGGCTGGTAGGTGACAACGTACTGCTGGTGCAACTCACGTGCGATCCTTGAAAAGAATGGCTCCAATGGCTCGCCAAGTTTGGGGAAGTAAGCGCGTCCCCCTGAAAGGTCCGCAAAATAGCGCAACACCCAGATCGGATTGAGATTGACGTCGAGTTCAGGCAACTTGTAGTGCTTTTTGCCGCTCATGAAGAGCTTGCGATCCAGTTCGGCATACTCGCCGATTGAAAAGAGCACTACATCACTGGCCTGGATTTTCTGATCGATGGCGGCAAACTTGGCCATGCTGTCCTCATCCTTGCCGTCGCTCAGCAAAACGATAACGTGGCGCGGATGCGGTGCGGACTGCATAAGATCCACCGATTTTGAGAGCGCATCGTAAAGCGCCGTTCCGCCGCGCGATGTCAGTGAATGGACGCCAGTCCGCACCTTGAGCATTTCCGTCGTAAACGGACGAACTACTTCCACCTTGTCGTTAAAAGCTACCAAGCTCACAGCATCAAGCGGACGGCTCTCGTTCAAGAACGCGAGGGCGGCAACCTTCGCCTCAATCAGCGGAGACCCTTCCATGCTGCCGCTCGTATCAATCAACAACACCACACTGATTGGAACGTTCTCGTGCCCGAAATACTTGATTTCCTGGGGGACACCGTCCTGGAAGATCTGGAAGTCTCCCTTGGGCAGATCAGTAACCTGGCGCCCCGACGCGTCCTCCACTGAGACATTGAGAAGGATTTCTTCAACCGCCACGGAGAGCGTAAACGGCACCTCCTCGCCATCTGGAGGCTTCGCCTCAGGCTCAGAAACAGTCGCGGGGGCTGACGCCGGGCGGCTGAGTACCTTCTCGTCGCGTTTTAACTGCACGCGAAGCTCCTCGGAAGAAGTCTTCAAGTCGGGCATCGTTGCCTGACTGTAGCCATACTTGGTAACGACTACCTGATAGGTTGATCCGCTCGCCAAGCCTGTGACGCGAAATCTCCCAGCCGCGTCGGTCTTGGCATCCTTCATTCCAGTGGCAAGCTGGTCCAAAACTCCTACCAAGGCACCGACTATCGGCTTTCCATCCTGGTCGATCACAATGCCGGAAATTACAGCCTCTGACTGGCCGAAGGAAACGACAAGGCTGGCCAGAAAAAACAACGCCGCTGAAACCCCAAGCGGGAGGGCCGACTTCGTCATTGGTTTCATTTGGAGCTTCCCTTAGGATTCTTCAGGTCTAGGATCTGAGATGTGAGATGGGTGATTCAAGAAACAACGGAATTCACAATGCCACGCACGGTGGAACATTGGGACGCAGATGGTAGACAATCAAACTTCCTCATCTGCATCCCTTCGCTGCCTTTCCCTACAGCTTCATGTCACCTTCTTTGTCTTCGATGACGATTTCAACCCGCCGGTTTTCCTGACGACCTTTGGCAGACTCGTTCGGCGAACGCGGTTGCGATTCTCCGAGCCCTTTCTTCGCCATGATATCTCCGGAAACACCCGCCTGGAAGAGATAGTCGAGCACGCTTTGGGCTCGCGCTTCGGACAGCTTCAAATTGAATTCATCCGAACCGACGTTGTCGGTATGCCCTTCGATACTCAGATGGTAACCCGACGCGACCATCAGAATGCCGGAAACCTTGGCTAGTACCTCGCGGGTCTCCGGTTTCAGGTTCGCCTTTCCAAATTCAAAAAGAATGTCAGGCAGGTTAAGAATGATTCCCCGAGCAGTGCGCCGGGTTTCAACCACCTTGCTCAATGCAGCCTGCATTTTGTTCGACGCTTCTTCGGCCTGCCGCTTCGCGGCGTCCGCTTGCTGCTGCGCTAACAAAGCGGAGGCATCTGCTTGTGCTTTGGCCATGCGGGCTACTTCAGCGTCGGCCGCGGATTTAGCCGCGGCTTCCTCCGCCTGGCGCCTGGCAAGCAACGCAGCCTGGGCGTCGCGCTCAGCCTGAGCTTTGGCTTCTTCGCTAGCACGCCGGGCTCGTTCTTCAATCTCGAATTGCAGCCGGCGCTGCTCGGCCAGCAGACGAGCCTTCTCGGCTTCGGTTTGTGCATCCTGTATGTTCTTTTCGAGCCGGGCAGCTTCATCTGCGTTGGCTTTGCGTTCGGCATCCAACGCCGCTTGGAACGTCCTCTCTTCGGCGAGCTTCTGCGCCTCGAAAGCGAGGCGGACAATTTCCTTGCCCTGAATGGTCTGGGTTGACACACCAGTACCGGCGGCTTGTCCTTGCTCGGCTTTGAGCAACTGCTCCTTGGCGCGGTTCAGTTCGTCAGCGGCAAACTTGGCCGCACCAGCCCGTTCCGCTAACTGGACGGCGGTTCGCGCCTGAGCAATGTCAGTTCTGATTTCCGACTTGGCTTCCGCAGATTTGGCCAGGGTCTCCTTCTCAAAGTTATAAACACCCTCAGCCTCACGATACTTGATCTGCGAGGTACTCACCACGCCTCCCAACCGGTGCGTGGGTCGCGTGTTCTCCATCACCACAAAGCGACTTGGATATGGAACCAAGTAGTGCGGCTCGGCAGTGATGAACATGCCGAAGGTTTCCAGCGTGGTGGTGACATTCAGTTTCGCACGATTGCCGCGCACGATGAACTCGCCCGCATTCACGGTGTGCCCCTCCGGAGACACCGTCCAGAGCACGTAGGTGTTGTAGTCGCCCCCAAACAGCGAGGCAGGCTTCACCTCATCCAGTTCGACCTCGATCTCCGTTGTTCCACGCTTCCGCTCCACTTTGGCTTCTCCTGTGGAAAACGGCAGGCGCTGGGTGCCTTGAAACTTGACAGCAATAGTAATCCCCTCTGGGTAGGTGATGGCCAGGCTCTCACGCGTGCCGGTGATGGCCTTCACCGCCTGCACCAGTTCAGGTTTCTTCTCGGCTTCCGCCTGCGGTAGGGCTATGGCAAGAGGCACAAAAAGCAGGCTGCTAAATGCAGAAATAGCTACGCACTTTGCAATTTTTTCCATATGGTTTCTCCTTGAAACGTCAGTGAAATAAGGTATTCGCTGTTTCTTCTCCGGTTTATTCCTGAGGCAAAAGGCACTTTTGATGCCACTTGATTGGTATGTTCACGCAACCCCGCTGGCAGCACCCGACTTCCAGGGAAAACGATGCAGCACCCCCTCGTTCACCTCAACCCCAAATCCGGGGCCACTGGGAAGCTTCAGGCATCCAGTCTCTATCGGGAGGGGTTCCTTCAGAAGGCCTTTAGCAAAGGAGGCATTGGCAACTGTCGCGAAACACGGCCAGTCTACACCCAGGCAGCTCTCTCTGCTAAAACCAGCAGCCAGGTGAGCCATTGCGGCCACTTCAAGAGGCGTGGTTGCTCCTGTTAGCACGAATTGCTTGCCCTGGGCAGCAAGAGAATGCAGGACCGGCCGACTGGAAAGCAACCCACCCAGCTGCATGACGTTGATCTGCAAAATGTCCACACCGCTTTCGCCAAGGGTTTGCAGTCTTTCCGAATCTCTTTCATTTTCTCCTGATGCGATTGGAACGCCCTTAGCTGCTACGATGCGCTGGCGTCCCAGAAGGTCATCGAGATGAAAAGGTTCAGCCAACCACACCGGCGCGTACTCTGCCAAGCGGCTCGCCCAGGCTTCACACTCTGTCTCTGCGTAGGCAGCACTGCCCATCTGCCACCAAGCGTGTGCGTCCGCAACGACTCGACAGCCCTCAGGCAGTGCTTGGCGAAGCCGGTGCAGAGTCTCCGTATCACCCACGCTACCCAACCCAAGCCGGAATCGATAGGCGCTAAATCCCTGTTCCGACATCGAAACAGCTTCCTCGACACAACGTGCCGAATCCAGGAACAGCAGTGATCGCGCCAACATCGGAATCTCGCGTCTTTGGGTGTTTCCCAGCAGCTCCGAAGCTGAACGTCCTTCAATCTTTCCTTGCAAATCGAGCAACGAAGCCTCAACCAGGCCGAATGCCTGGGCGAGTCCGGGGAACTGCGGCCGGCGTCCAAAGATCTTCTTCCTCAGCGATTCGATCTTGGCCGGATCAATGTTGACAACAGCTGACTTGAGGTTTCGATTGATCAATTGTGCCAGATTAGCTGATGGCGGACCGGCAGCATAGCCGCTGATTCCCCCATCCGTGTGGGTGCGCACCACGAGATAGTCGAGCTTGTGGCAGATCCATTCTCCAATCGCAAGTCGAGTTCGAACTGGCTCCGACAGCGGGGCCGATAACAAGTAGGCTTGCAAATCTGTAACTTTCATTTAACTCTGGTAGAGTGGCACTCGACCATGGGTGTCAGACAACAGAAGGGCCGAGCACACAATTCGTATTTCACCTTCACTATATATTCTAAACTCGGCATCCTCAGTCCGTTTCTTCATCATTAAGATTGGGGCAAGGCAATGGTCTCGTGTAACGACGTTGAGTGCGGTCCTTAGCGAGACGTAGTCGCGGCTGCCTTTTGTCTTGAGTTGGTTTTTTGGAAACTCTAAGATACGCAAACTGGCTGAGCAATGCCAGTCCACCTATGAAAAAAGAGAAGCCTCCGCTCAAGAACTTCGTAGCCAGAAAATCCAAACGAGTGCATCTGAAGATTCGCTTCAAGGTGTCGGGGCGGGATCAGTTTGGTAACCAGTTTGAAGATCACATTGAGACTTCGGATGTGGGCAGCAGCGGTGGCAGTTTCCCGACCAAGTGGGAGATTAGGGTCGGTGCAACCCTGAAGCTCATTGGGCCAAAGGGCTTTGTTTCTCTGGTGCGCGTCGTTTGGGTGAAGGAGGATTTCAAGAACGTTCGCCGAATGGTTGGGTTTCAACTCTTGGAGCCCCGCAAAGACTGGGTGTTGCAATCCCAGAGTCGTACAGCGCCTTTATCAACTTCGCGAGAACCCAAAAAAATCTGAGTCTGTATCGTGGCGCCGGTGGCGCCCGTTGCGGCGCAAATCCTTTTCAGTCACGCACAGTGGCGTTCCATTCCCGGGCGCGGCGAGCGCGCCCGCCCTGCCATTCCGATTTCCTGGAGTCTCCATCCATGAACCATTCACTTTCGGCGTACCTGGAAAGCCAAACTCTTGCACCCCAGCTCAACGAATCTGATGCTCAGCGTTTGGCGGGGGAACTGAACCATCTGGCAGGATTGCGCGTTTACCCCCGTTCCATTGCCGCCGCGCACAACTCGGTCTTCTTTCTAGGCAGACAGAATGGCAGCAAGGTCTTGGGCGTTCTGGCAAGTTCGACTTCCAGTCACCGGGTAACTGGCGAGAGCCGGTCTGTGCATCTGGGAGGCAGCACAGCATTACTGACCCTGGCTCCTACGTCAGCTTCCAATGCTGCTGCTTTGAGGCAGGCTTTGCCATTTCTTGTCCCGGTTCTGCTTGGCTTGCGTAAATCTGCAGGTTGCGGCGATCGCCTTGGGCTGGCCACGCCCGGCCATATTCGAGCCATTCGCAGCTCCGATATGGCACCTATCCTCGCCCAGCAATCGATACGCGAGAATGCGCGGACAGGTCGCACGCCCCAGGAAGTGATGGACGACGCCCTCTGGGGTGTGTTTCAAGAAGGCTGGCGCGAAGGATTTGGCGCCGATGCAGATCACCTCAAAACCACGGCCGATATTAACGTATGTGCCGCGGCAGGTTATACGTTCTACACGATTGATCCCGGAGAGTTCGTCGACAATGCCGCGGACACGGCATCCATTGAGGTTTTGAAGCAAAAGGTCGAGGCACTCTCCTGGAGTGAACTCGAAAGCGACTGGGCGACATTGGAAGATCGACTCGGCCGCAAGCCTGTTGATCTGGGGAAATTCAACCTGAGCATCAGCCGAGAAGAACTCCTCCGCGCAGCTGCAAAATATGGTCGTGTCGTCGCACACACAGTGAAGATGTACCGGCATCTGGCAGCGACAATGGGTTCCCGTCCATTTGAACTCGAAATGAGCGTCGATGAAACGGACACCATCACTTCACTGCCTGAGCACATTTACATCGCGCACGAGTTGCGCCGTCTGGGAGTGCGGTGGGTAAGCCTCGCTCCACGTTACGTGGGAACTTTCGAGAAGGGTGTCGATTACATTGGCAACCTCGACGAGTTCGAGCAGTCTTTCGCGCGGCACTTGGCTGTTTCGAAAACCTATGGTCCTTACAAGCTCAGCTTGCATTCGGGTTCAGACAAATTCAGCGTGTATCCGATTGCTGCGCGCGTTGCGGGAGAACTGGTTCACCTGAAGACCGCGGGAACGAGTTATCTCGAGGCGCTACGGGCGATCGCGAAACTTAACCCAGGGTTGTTCCGCGAGATTGCTTCGTTTGCCGCAGCGTGCTATCCAAAAGACCGCGCCAGTTATCACGTCTCAGCCGAGGCTTCTAAAATGCCGAATCCAGCTTCGGTTCCGGACGACCAGTTGACAATGCTGCTCGACAGTTTCGACAGCCGCGAGATTTTGCACGTAACGTTCGGCTCGGTTTTGAATCACGTGCCATTTCGTGCGCCTTTCTTCGCAGCTCTGCGCAGCGATGAAGAGGTTTACTCCGAAATGTTGGAAAAACATTTCAATCGGCATCTGAGCCCGTTTCGTGCAGAAAATGAGGCAGGAGCTGTGACACGGTAGCTCCAGCAGCATTCGGGTCTAGAAGTCATGTAGCAGTGACGAATGACTAGGCTCGAATGACTAAAGAAGCCCGAAGCCCCAATGACTAACAATTCTAGTTTCGTCACTCGTCATTCCTTCGTCATTGGTGCTTAGTCATTCGTCATTCCTGCTAAGTCAACCCATCGCCTAACCCGATACTCCAACCAATGACCTTCATGAATCTCTCCGAACTAACAAAACTCTATGACTTCACCGGGCGAACTGTCGCAATCACAGGCGCGACCGGAGTCCTTTGCAGCAGCATGGCTGAAACGTTGACTGCTTGCGGTGCCAATGTGGCCCTGGTCGTTCGAAACCGGGACAAGGGTGAGCAATTGGCCAAACGCCTGCCCGGCCCAGGGCAATCCTTCGTCGTCGTCAGCGACGCACTGGATCGCAAAAGCCTGGATCAGGCCGCTGAAACAATCCTTGGCAAGTTTGGTCGGCTTGATGGACTCATCAACGGAGCGGGTGGCAATCACCCACAGGCAACAGCTCGCCCGGACCAGTCGTTCTTCGACCTGACTCCGGAGGGACTGCGCAGCGTGCTCGACTTGAACTGGATGGGAACTGTCTTACCCTGCCAGTCGTTTGGAAAGCTTATGGCTAAACGCGGCGAGGGTGTGATCTTGAATGTGTCATCGATGGCGGCGTTTCGGCCGCTGACGAGAGTTGTGGGTTACTCCGCGGCCAAGGCAGGCGTCAGCAATTTCACCACCTGGCTGGCAGTGCATATGGCGCAGGAATACTCGCCTCGAATTCGCGTGAACGCAATTGCCCCTGGCTTCTTCCTAACCGAGCAAAACCGCGCCATGCTGACAGATGTGTCAACAGGGCAGCTCACGGCCCGAGGTCAAAGCATTGTGAGCCACACACCCATGAAGCGATTTGGCGAGCCTGAAGAGCTGCTTGGCGCTGTCCTGTGGCTGCTCTCTCCCGCTTCAACGTTTGTCACTGGCATTGTGGTTCCCGTGGATGGTGGCTTCTCGGCCTTTGCAGGAGTGTGAGGCTGCACCCAAGAACCAAACCACAGAGACACAGAGGCACGGAGAAAGTCTCCGTCAGACTTGTTACTTCAAGCTCAGATGCGTTTGAGCTGTTGGGCGGCCTTCATGTACGGTTTCACATCTTGAACTACCGACAAACAGATGAGATGTTTGGAATCGCTTCGGTTTGTGGGTTCGAGTGGTTGAAGGGTCTGAGCGCTACACTCTCCGTGCCTCTGTGTCTCTGTGGTTTGCGTTCTGGCACTTGACGACGTCTTCTGATGGAGTTCCCATGTTTGGCAAGGGTTATGAAGATCGTTCCCTGAGCGAGCAGGAAATTCGGGAGATTTTGAATTCCGCCTTGGCCAACGCCCATTTGAACGGCAAACGTGTGCTGATTATCATTCCCGACAGCACGCGCACCGCTCCGATTCCCCAGATGTTTCGTTTGTTCTACGAAATACTTGGGAAGGAAGTCGCCGCACTTGACTACCTGATCGCGCTTGGGACCCACAAGCCGATGGACCAGGAAGCAATCGACCGGCTCGTCGGAATTACCCCGACAGAACGCTTAGGAAAGTACGCTGGCGTGAAGGTATTCAATCATCGCTGGGATCTGCCGGAAACCTTCGTCACCGTAGGTCAGATCATCGCCGAATGAAATCGAGGAAATGACGGGCGGACTCATGCGTCAGGCCGTCGATGTAAGGCTGAACCGGATGGTCTTCGACTACGATCAGATCATCATTTGCGGGCCTACGTTCCCGCACGAGGTTGTGGGGTTTTCAGGGGGCAACAAATACTTCTTCCCGGGGATCGGTGGCGACACCGTGATCAACTTTTCGCACTGGCTGGGCGCTGTCATCACGAGCTATTCCGTGATTGGGACCAAGCGGACACCAGTGCGCCGCGTCATCGACCGGGCAGCATCAATGATTGACCGTCCGAAACTTTGTTTCAGTTTGGTGGTCAAGGGCGAGTCCCTGGCGGGGTTGTATGCAGGCTTACCCGAAGAAGCCTACGACGCTGCTGCAGACCTATCTTCGAAGCTTCATATCGTGTGGGTGAACAAACCCTATCGAAAAGTGCTTTCCGTGATGCCCAAGATGTACGACGACATCTGGACGGCTGCCAAGGGCATGTACAAGATGGAACCGGCAATTGCGGACGAGGGTGAGGTCATCATTTACGCCCCGCATATCGACGAGGTGAGTTACACACACGGCCACTTGCTGGATGAGGTCGGCTATCACGTTCGCGATTATTTCCTAAAGCAGTGGGATCGCTTTCAGCATTATCCGGGTGGCGTGTTAGCACACAGTACTCATCTGCGCGGCATGGGAGAATATGATGTGCCGACGAAAAAAGAGTCGCCGCGCATTCAGGTGACGCTGGCAACACGCATCCCGAAGGAGCGCTGTGAACATTTGGGGTTGGGCTATCGGAGCCCAGAGAAGATCAACCTTGAGTCGTGGCAGGCAGACGGGGATATGCTTCTGGTTCCAAAAGCTGGCGAGATGCTGTACCGCGTACAGGCGAACTGAATTTTGGTCTGACCTCGACAGATCCTTCTTGCGAAAGCGGTCAGCGCGGTTCAACAACAAGACTCTCTTCTGAAACGCCTACCGGATCAGAGCTACTCACATCGCGCTTGCCCTTCGAGTGAAACTCCTTTGAAAAAAACCATGGCACATACTGCCCTGCTCTGAAGACTGCGCCGAACAGTTCCGGGTCCTCGATTGGCAAAGGCGTTTGGAGCGCCATCTGAAACGCATGGCTCGCTTGCTCAAGAAACTGCGTGTTGCCAGTTTCTTCGTACAAGGCGGCCAACCCAGGCGCCAAGGTCAGACCCACGTAGGGAGCGCCGACGAATTCCTTCTTGTCGGCACTCCATTCGATCGGGTTCTGATAGAGCCACTGGGCTGAACGCTCCATCCGCGTCAGCACTGATCGATCGCCGCTCAATCGCTGGTAGTGCTCCAGCGCAGACCAGGCGACGGCGCACTCCAAGGCCGTTTTCCCTAAACCCTCCTTAAAGCTCTCGCGCCACTGGCTGGCCAACTGTGGGGCAAGCGTCTGCAGCTTTTCGAGATTGCCGTCTTGCCATGCATACAGTGTCTCGATGAGCCTCTTTGCAGTTTCGAGCCAGCGCCTGTCGCCCGTCGCTTCGTATATCTTCATCAACCCCATTGACCGCCGGGCCACATTCGCCGGCTCAGTGACTCCGACACGTTCCTCTCTGGCAATACGCATGGCCAGAGAAAGTGCCGCCTCCAGAGAGCGACGACTGCCCGAAAACAAATAAGCATTCACCAGTTCTTCAATGCCGTAAGGCTCAGCGCGAATGGGTTGAGAGTTCGACGGGGGCACCGGTCTGAGACCCGTCTGCAATGCTTCCTCGACAATCAACCCAGCATCAGCGATCGGACTCAAGGTTTCTTCCGCAAGCTCCAAAGACTGGAAATCACCCGTTCTAAAGAAGTGAAGGTACAAGGCATTGACGAAATCGCCAGGACCGCTCCGGCGGTCCTGCGACCTTGCACCGAGTGACAGATTCGCAAACCGAAAAACACCATATCCTTTTGGCTGGGTTGTGACGACAGGTCCCGGCTTCTCGCGATCTGTAATCACGGCTTGACGGCTGGCGGTGAGCCAGCCGTCAAGCCTGGCAATCAGATTCTCAAACTCCGGTTTCAAACCAGCCGAGGATTCCAGCAATCGGCCAAGTACCTGCGTGCGACTGCAATACCAGGCGGGTGGGGCAACCGCGTAAATCGGCTTCTGAAATCCCACCATCACATTCCGTACCTGGCCTGACGCTAACTGCCGTTTGCCATGGAAGTGAAGCATCACCTCATGCGTCTTGGCAGATCGTTCGGGAAGCACTTGAGGAGACTGGCTTGAGGAGAAAAGTTTCACGACCAGCGTTGCGTCGTTGCGCACCTGCAGCTCCTTGGGATAGAGCTGTCCAAACCACTTCACTGCCGCAGACAGTCCGAGTTCGCCGTCCGACAAATCCACCCACCCGACACGGGCGCTCTTGCCCGAACCACTTCCCTGCGCGGCTCCGGAGACGGAATACAAGGCGGCAGAATCCTGCGCCAAGGTCGCCTGTGGCGCATTCTCGAAATTCCCAGTGTGATCCTGCGGTTCGCCTCCCAGAACAAACTTCTGCTGGGTGAGGTCGAGGTTCAATTTGAAACTCAAACTCAACTCGTCGATCGGGAACTCTGCGTCGCGCCGATTCAGGAGTGTCAGTTCGAGCTTGAAGAAGGTCTTTCCGCCATATGTCGTCAGACGGGCGACGTAGTCCAATCGTCTTTCCTTCGAGTCCGCAAGCGTGAAGCTACCGGAGATCTTCACAGTTGCGCGCATCGCATTGTGTTCTTCAACCTCGATCCGGTTTTGTGTCCAATGTTTCGTGCGAAAGACGCGTCCCTCACTGGTCAGCAGCAAGTCGAAGTTCCCACTGTCAAGAATCTTGGTTCGCTCGTTGAAATTGTATCCCCAGCCTTCGTCGACCCAGACTTCGTCGAGCAATTGGTTGGACTCTCCACCGATGGAGAAGCGAAGCGGACCAGTAATGACTTCGAATGCCTTACCCCGCGGGATGAACCCCATGGGAGACGGGAATTCGGGCAACGCAACGACCTCGCGAAGTTCATAGGCTGACTGGCTGTTGGCGGAGACGGTGGCTGCGAAGTCACAGTGTACCCACTGGATGCTGCCATCCTCCCAACGGTTCGCCACCGAAAACAAGGCCGGCACAAACCGCCCTTGTGAATCCAGGATCTGTAGCTTTTCAACGCTCTTAGCGCTGCCTTTGGGCAACGGGACTCCGGTGCGCATGGGCCATTGATGACGGTCTATGCCTGCGGTCTCACGCACAGATAACGGCACCTCAACACCCGCCGCATGGAACGGCGATGCCAGCGACAGGAAAACTAGTGCAAAACGAAACAGGCGCATTCCATCTACCTCAGAAAGTCGTTGGAAATCAAAGCCTACCAAGTAAACAGTTTAATGGACATTCTCAACCTCAGTGGACGCCGCCCTTAACCTTCACAGGCTACCGGTCTCTGCTGTTGGCGGCAATACAAAAAGCTCCGTTCAGCAACCCGCCGCCCAGGAATTGTCCCTCCACAAGGTGTCGAGAAGCTCGCGAGCCTGATGTGGGCGACCAGTACTTTCTTCTCATAGTTTCACCTATATTTACCTCAGTACAGATCTGGTTCTGCACGGCCAGCGGTCTCAGCATGACCGATCCGTCACAGGTGAAGCCAAACACGCTGCCACCTTCGGTCCACATCGAAGAAGTGCGCATCGACGGGCAAAGCTTTGAACTGAACCAAACCGCCACAGCCGCTCCGGGCAGGGCAAGCTCGAGATCCACTACACCGGACTGAGCTTCTTTGTGCCGGACAAGATCCGCTTCACGCTTGCCAACCGGCCGCTCGCAGACGTTTATGGCACGAGTCCAAAGGAACTGGTTGGGAAATCTGAACTCTACTTTCACCCCAATCGTAAGGAAGCAGAGCAATTCCGCGAAGACGATCTTCAAGTGATGGACTCTAAGACAGAGAAGTTCATGCCGGAACAGGCGTTCACCAACGATCAAGGACAGCCGATCTGGCTGCAGGTAACGAAGATCCCCCTGCTTTCCTCAGACGGTCAGGCAAACCAAGTGCTCGGAGTCGCAACGGATATTACTCCGCAGAAGAACGCCGCCATTGAAATGCAGGAAGCGAAGGAAGCCGCCGAGGGAGCCACACGCGCCAAGAGTGCATTTCTTGCCAACATGAGCCACGAAATCCGGACACCGATGAACGCGGTGATTGGAATGACCGAACTCCTTCTCGACACTCATTTGACCGTCGAACAGCGCGAATACGCTGAGACTATTCGCACCGGCGGAGACGCACTACTGGCGGTCATCAACGACATTCTGGACTTTTCGAAGATTGAGTCGGGCAAGCTTGACCTGGAGAAGCAGCCTTTCCTCCTGGAGCATTGCATTGAAGAGGCTCTGGATTTGTTGACTGGAAAGGCCTCTGAGAAAGGGCTCGACCTGGCCTACATCATTCATGAACCTGCACCCCACCGACTCGTTGGCGATGTCGCGAGGTTGCGGCAGATCCTGGTCAACCTGGTCGGCAATGGAGTGAAGTTTACGTCCCAGGGAGAAGTTGTAGTGAATGTGTATTCGAATTCGATCTCAGAGGATCGCTTCGAACTACACTTTGCGGTACGCGATACAGGCATCGGCATTCCTGCCGATAAGATTGGCCTTCTCTTCCGCTCGTTCAGCCAAGTCGATTCATCCACGGCCAGGCATTACGGTGGAACAGGGCTGGGGTTGGCCATTAGCAAACGCTTGAGTGAAATGATGGGAGGTCGGATGTGGGTGCGAGAGCGAGCGAGGCCAGGGTTCGACGTTCCACTTCACGATTCAGGCAGAACGAGCCCCAGCCGACAGCAATCAGCCCGCTCCCAAAGAGCATTCGTACCTGGCCGGCCGCAATGTCTTGATCGTGGATGACAATGAGACCAACCGGCAGATCTTGACACTGCAGACGCGCTCGTGGGGAATGCAGCCTCATGCGGTGTCCTCAGGCTACGAGGCCCTCACGCTGCTAGAGCGCGGCCACTTGTTTGACCTGGCACTGCTGGATATGCACATGCCGGGCATGGACGGACTGATAATTGCACGCCAGATTCGCCGGAGCCACGAGGCCCTGCCCCTGATGATGCTGTCGTCTGGTTCCAGTCGGCGCGAGCTGACCAATTCAGATGAGCGGGATCTGTTTGCGGCCTACCTGTCCAAGCCGGTAAAACCTTCGCACCTGTATGACGCCGTAGCTACGGTTCTCGACACGGCTATCGACTCACAACAGCTGGGCCAACCGACGCACTACCAGAAACCTGCTTTATCCCGGGACCCTGAGGAGACACGGTTCGCTCAAGATCCTGCTCGCCGAAGACAACATCGTCAATCAACGAGTCGCTCTGCGGCTGCTGGAAAAACTTGGCTATCGAGCTGATGTGGCAGTTGACGGCAATGGAGTGCTGGAGTCGCTAAAACGCCAGTCGTACGACATTGTGCTGATGGACGTGCAAATGCCGGAGATGGACGGACTAGAGACGAGCAAGCAAATCGCCCGGATTTGCAGACCTGAGATGAAGCCATGGATCATTGCGATGACTGCAAACGCCATGCAGGGTGACCGGGAAGCCTGCTTCGAAGCCGGCATGAACGACTATCTGAGCAAGCCGGTTCGGATGCCTGCCTTGCGGGCCGTCCTCGAACGGGCTTCACTGAAAAGGCTACAGGAAATAGGGGAAAGGTCATAGGGCGCTCAGCGTCGATCCACGACCTTCCTAGGCAGAAGGAGTGGTCCCTTCCCCGTAACCTCTCCTCTGCAACCTACCTCGGCAAGTGTGGTCTCACACTCGCAGCCAGCAGCTTGTAACCTTCAGGGCTGAAGTGCAGTTTGTCCGCTACGAACAACTCAGGCCGCGGCTTTCCGTCTGACCCCAGTGAGATCGAGCTGGAGTCGATGTATTTGAGACCGGGGATTTCGCGGCTGTATTCCCGTATCATCCGGTTCAAAGCCTCACCTTTCTCCTTCTCATTCCAACGAGCGATACTCGGGCTCAACGCAATGTAAGCGATCTCAGCGTTGGGTAGCTTCTCGCGAACCTTGATCACAAAGGCTCTGAAATCAGAAAAAACGAGTTCGGGATGATTTTCCGGCATGGATATCGTTGCCACCGGCTCGAAGCAGAATCATTCGGGGTTGATAGGGAAAGATGATACGTTCGGCGAAGTGCGTGGAGTCAGCGATCTGCGAACCCCCAAAGCCGCGGTTGATGACAGTGTGGTTCGGAAAGTCCTGAGTCAGAGTTTTCCAAAGGCGGATCGTCGAAGATCCGATGAACAGCAGTGCTCCTTTGGGTGGAGGGCTGGTGCGATCTGCCTGTTCAAAAGCCGAGATTTCTTTTTCCCATCGATGAAGATCCTCTGCCTGAACCAATAGGGTAGGCAATACCAAACCTGAATAAAGAATCACTCCAATGGCAACTTTCGAGCAAGTGCGTCGCAGCATGCGGCCAAGTCTCCTTTCAAGCACTGAGGGATTCAATCACCGTGCCGAGGTTGTATCATCGCATCTGCTCGTGAAAAAGCAGTTCTTTTCACGAATCGTCCTTCCGGCAAAAGAACGGGTCCACCAAAAGCCATCGCGACACACCTCTGGTAGTGACCCTCAAATACCTTCCTTGTCGAGGCCAGTCCCGCGGCTTGGAAACTCTTTTCAGGACTTAAGAATTCCCTTGAAAATTCCTCCAGCGGAGGGGTGGGCAGCGTCGGGGTAGGTTGGTCTCCGTCCCACCGCCTCAAGTCCCCCTTCACAATTGATTTTCATCTAAGGTGGCGCCGCAACGCGGCAAGAGAATCTCCTCAGAGAATTGTCGTCATGCTCGTTCTCCGGCTTCGCAGACTCACTTAGACCGATTGTCGTGCAGGGATTTGTTGGCGTATCATGATGTTGTGAGGCCGATTCGTGGGCACCAAGAAGAAAACATTTGATGTCGTCAAGCACGTAAAGAGCCTGAGCCGGGCAGCTGTGAAGGCGCCCAAAGCCCAGGTGGTTCGTTCCAAGAAGAAGGTACTTCTCGACAAGATCGCTGAAAAGGAAGCCCGGGAGCGCGAGTGAGCAGTGAGACCCATCGGACCTATCGGATTGCCGTCATCGACGACGAAAGTGAGAGTCTGGCGTCGATCTGCCGGGCCCTCAAGAAAGTGGGGTACGACATTTCCAGCTTTGAGGACGGCCTGGCTGCCCTGCAGAGTCTTGAATCATTTCGGGACATGGATTTAGTGGTCACCGACTTGAAGATGCCTCGCGTGGATGGCATCGACCTGCTCAAGAAAGTACGCGAGGTCAACCGTGAGGCTGGTTTTTTGATTGTGACAGGTCATGGCACCGTCGAAACTGCTGTGGAAGCGCTGAAGTCAGGCGCCGACGACTATATTCTGAAGCCGCTCGATCTTTTCGAACTGCGAAACCGCGTTCATCAGATCCTTGAAAAGCGCCAACCTGGCAATGAGTTGCGCTTTGTCAGGCGGCAAATGGCAGCCAAAAGCAACACGGGCCCGATCATTGGCAAGTCGGCCGCGATTCAGCGTCTGTTAGAGCAGATCAGCGCAGTCGCTCCGACGCGCTCCACGGTGTTGTTGCTCGGCGAAAGCGGCACAGGAAAAGATCTTGCAGCACAAACCATCCACGCCCAGAGTCTGCGCAGTCGGGAAAATTTCCTGCCGCTCAACTGTGCAGCTCTCAGTGCCAGCCTGCTTGAAAGCGAACTGTTCGGGTACGAAAAGGGCGCCTTCACAGGCGCGCACGAACGACGCCTTGGCAAGCTGGAGCTTGCCGATCGTGGTACCTTGTTTCTAGATGAAATCGGCGAGATGCCGATAGAGATGCAAGTAAAGTTGCTGCGGTTCTTGGAGACCCGTGAAATCATGCGAGTCGGCGGCTCGTCTCCCCTGACCTTGGATGTTCGCCTTATCGCCGCTACGAATCGAGAGCTAATGCAAGCAGTGGAGCAACAGAAATTTCGGATGGACCTCTACTACCGCCTCAAGGTCGTAACACTGGTGATGCCCCCGTTGCGCGAAAGAACCGAAGACATTCCGCTGCTTGTCTCGCATTTCCTCGCCGGACTGGCCCAGGAACACCAGCGGCCCGAGCTGAGGCCCTCCCCAGAGGCGATGGAAGCGCTCACCAATTATTCATGGCCAGGGAACGTCCGCGAACTCAAGAACCTGATCGAGAATCTAGTCATCTTTTCGAAGCAGCCGGTTTTGGAGCTCGGGGATTTACCCTTGGAAGTCCGGCGGCCGAACGCGACAGGCACCGCCAAAAATTCTCAGCCGCCGACTCGCTTTGACGAATTGAACATGAGCGCTATTGAAAAACAGGCGATTCTCCAGGCCCTGGAAAAGACCGGCGGCAACCGGTTCAAGGCGGCCCAACTGCTGGGAATTGGCCTGAGAACACTTCAGACGAAGCTGAAAGAATATGGTATGACGGAGCGGTAGATTGACGATGGATTGGTTAAGATATCAGGAGCGCAAGGGACGCTCTTGAAGCCTTAAAGTCGGTGTTCCGGTTGGCTTGTGTAACTTTGGCGGGAGCGCTTGTCACGATGCTTTTCGAAAACCGTGGGATCAAATGGCTCTTGGTAGTCGTGCTTTCTGCTCTGGTTGGATTTTTCCTGGGCAATCTTTCTCCGTTCTCAGTCAAGCGTTTCAATCCATTCGTTTCGTCGCAAGTCAACTCGGTGGGTCAGGTTTCGTTCGCAGACATCGCCCAGCGAGTGAACCCGTCGGTGGTCAGTGTCGTTTCCACCAAGATTGTCGATCTCAACCAGATGAACGAAGACATGCAGTTCTGGTATTCCTTGCGCCCGGAAGACGAGACTGGCAAACGGAAGAGCCTGGGATATGGGTCGGGATTTATTCTTGAAAGCCGCGGCCTGGTTGTCACCAACCAGCACGTTATCGACGATTCCAAGCAAATTGTGGTTCGGCTGTCCGATGGTTCAGAGTATCCAGCCGACCTTATCGGTGCCGACTCTGAAACCGACCTTGCTTTGATGAAGATCAGGCCCAGGCAACGCCTGGAGGCAGCGCGACTCGGAAACTCTGATGAATTGCGTGTGGGCGATTGGGTCATGGCGGTGGGCAATCCTTACAACTACGAACACTCCGTTACCGTCGGTGTCGTCAGCGCCAAAGACCGCAAGATCGACGAGAACCCATTCGAGCGCTACATCCAGACCGATGCGGCCATCAACTTCGGCAATAGTGGCGGTCCCTTGTTTAACGCGCGGGGCGAAGTAGTGGCCATCACTACGGCCATAAGCACCAAGGGTCGCAGCATTGGTTTCGCCATTCCGATGAACTTTGCCAAGGAAATCGTCGGCCAGCTGGAAGGGCAAGGGCGAGTGGTTCGCGGATTCCTGGGCCTGACCCCCGAGCAGATAACGGAAAATCACGCCAAAGTACTTCAACTTGCCTCCACGAAAGGCGTTCTAGTCGCGGAAGTGACTTTGCGCTCCGCTGCTCAACAGGCTGGCATTCAGCGTTACGATGTGATTACAGAAATTGCAGGCCAGCCCGTGCTTGACAAGGATGACTTTCGCCGCAAGGTTGCGCAGGCAAAACCTGGCCAGGAAGTGCTTTTGAAGGGGATTCGAAATGGACAACCCGTGGAGTTCAGAACCGAGATTCGAGAGCGACCTCTGGCCTCTCAGACCGAAACTCGACCGGAACCCGAAGTGCCAGTCGATCAGCCACAGTCGCGCATGGGCCGTGCGGGAATCGCCGTTCAAGAACTAACCGACCAGCACCGGCGCATGTATCGCGCTCAAGGATCGGGGGTCATCGTTGTGGAGGTGGACCCGATCAGCCCTGCGGCCGATGCGGGCTTGTCCGTAGGCGATGTGATCCTCGAAATCAACCGGCACCCTGTTCGGTCGCTGCTCGAGTACCAAAAGCTGATTGCCGGATTTCGCGCGAACGACGCACTCATGCTACTGGTGGACAACTCTCGAAGCCCTCGAAGCCGCACGCGAATCGTTACACTCAAACTCGAAGAAGCTCGGCAGTAGGATAACCCCCAAGGCCGACCTTTAACCACTTTTCTAGTGGGCACTTGGGACTCATCAGCTCAAGCAATACTTCCCTTCCTCGTTTAGTTTTCGAGCGATGTCCTGTCGCAAGCTGATCAGATTCACTGGCATTGATTTTGCGAATCGTCGCAAGGCCGCCAGATGCGTGCGCAGCTCATCGCCTTCGACTGCGGCGGCCAGGATCTGTTTTGCTTTGTCTTCCGACGCTGGAAGCTGGCTGTGAATGAAAATCTGTGCTGCCTTTCTCTGCAGTTCCCACCGTGCAACTCCATCGCGAGCAGTTCCTTTCAATACTCGCAGCAGAAAGCTCTCCATGGCGTAGACACCAATGACCAGATCGCTGAGCAGGCTAAGCACTTCCTGGTGCTCCACCATCTTGTCGCGATACTTCTGAACGGCGACTCCGGAGGCCAGCAGAAACATTTTCTTTGCGTTTGTGACGAGCCGTTGCTCAGCCGCCAGCAGTCCTTCGTCCTCAGCTTCCATCGACGGGAATGAAAGCAACTCGGCCATCAGTTTCTGGGCAGCAGCGATCAAGCCAAGTTGTCCTTTCATCGCGCGCTTGAGCAATTGCCCGGTAATCAATAAGCGATTGATTTCGTTGGTTCCTTCAAAAATACGATTGATGCGCGCATCCCGATAGGAACGCTCCACGGAATAGTCCTGACTGTAGCCGTACCCACCATAGATCTGTACCGCTTCGTCGACAACAAAGTCGAGGATCTCGCTGTTTGCGACCTTGATGATGGAACACTCCACCACGTAGTCCTCAAGCGCCTTCAGAGTGTCCGCCGCGACGCTGCGGCTCGTCTTGTCAACGCTCCGCATAGCCGTGTCAATCATCCCAACCGTTCGGTAGACCATGCTCTCGGCACAAAAAATCTGTATCGCCATCTCAGCCAGCTTGTGCTGAATGGCGCCGAATTCGATGATTGGCTTGCCGAATTGTTGCCGACCTTTTGCATAGTGGATTGCTTCATTAGTTACATAACGCACACCGGCCACCACACTGGCGCCGAGCTTGAAGCGTCCAAAATTGAGAACGTTGAAGGCAATCTTGTGACCGCTGCCGATCTCCCCAAGCACGTTCTCTACTGGCACCATCGCGTTTTCCAGAATCAAGGTACACGTGGAGGATCCGCGAATCCCCATCTTGTGCTCTTCAGGTCCTGTCGACACTCCCAAGAAATCTCGCTCGACGATGAAGCCTGTGAACTTCTCGCCGTCCACTTTCGCAAAAGTAATGAACACGTGCGCGAAAGCCGCGTTCGTAATGAACATTTTCGTGCCATTCAGCAGGTAATGCTTTCCGTCAGGGCTAAGCACCGCTGTGGTCTTGGCGTTGAGCGCATCCGAGCCTGATTCCGCTTCCGTCAGTGCATAGGCTGCAACCCATTCGGCACTGGCCAACCTTGGCAGATACTTTGACTTCTGCTGTTCGTTCCCGAAGTAAACGATGGGTAGTGTTCCAATACCCGTGTGTGCACCGAAGGTGGTTGCAAAGGAACCATAGCGCCCGCTCTTCTCGGCAAGGATGGTGCTGCTGATTTGATCCAGCCCTTCGCCGCCATAGGCTTCAGGAATGCTGGCTCCCAACAGGCCTATCTCGGCAGCCTTCTTGAGAAGTTCTTCATTCACGCCTTCCTTCTTGGCTTCGAGCTCGTCGATACGCGGTACCACTTCGTTTTCGATGAACTGCTCGGCCGTTTCCGCAATCATGCGATGCTCTTCGGTAAAATCTTCTGGGGTGAAGACTTCTTCGGGAGAAACAGACTCAATGAGGAAGCTGCCACCTTGGATGAGTGTCAGTGTTTGTTCGGCCATTTGGTACCTCGGTGGAGAGATGGATGAACCGGATTGCTAGTCAAGCGCGGGCTCTAAATCTACTGCAATCCTCGCCCTGCGAGACTGGAACTTTTCGTCCTATCCACCAAACTGGGGAATAGAAAGACTGCGACAGATTTTTCCCAAGTTGGTTGGAGATCTCATTGTGTCGGGGCACTGCTTCCACATGCCCTGTTTTTGGATTGCTCCACAAGGAATGCTCCTTCCCTTCCCTCTTCAGAAAGCAACCGTGTTTTCGAAGATGCCTTAGCAGTGCTCCCCGTTTCATTGAACGACCACAACTTCGCGGATAGCGTCCTCGGGAATACCTCGTAGCGCATCTTCGCGCCGATCCTCCAGGATTAACGAAACCGCTTCCGTCAAGTTTTGGCGGCATTCCTCGACGGTGCGTCCCTGGCCATTGGCTCCAGGAATCTCGGGGCAGTACCCGACATACCATTCCCCATCTTGTTCAATGATGGCCGTGAATTCATTGCGCATTGTCAGTTCCTCAACATTTCTTCTTGCACTCTGGCTCTCCGCAAACAAGCAATGGGCTAACTCTTCAGCCCTTGCCCTTTACGGGACCAATTCAAAAATCCCTGCCGCTCCCATCCCCCCGCCAACACACATGGTCACCATGCCAAACTGTACTTGACGGCGTTTCATTTCATTCAACAAGGCAGCCGTCAGCTTCGCACCGGTGCATCCGAGCGGGTGTCCAAGCGCAATCGCGCCGCCGTTTACGTTCACCTTACTGGGGTCCAGCCTTGCTTCTCGGATCACGGCCAGAGCTTGAGCGGCAAACGCCTCATTCAATTCGATCAGACCAATCTCCTCAAGTTCTAGACCGGCCAGCCTCAATGCTTTGGGAATTGCCGCAGCCGGGCCGATCCCCATTTCCTCAGGCTTGACTCCAGCGGTGGCATAGGCGACGAACCGTCCTAGTGGCTTCCAGCCTCGCTCCGAGGCTCTCTCTTTGGAAGTTACGATCGCTGCCGCAGCGCCATCACTCATCTGCGAAGAGTTTCCGGCCGTCACCGTGCCCTGCGCATGGAAGGCGGGCTTCAGCTTCCCCAGGGCATCCAGCGAAGTGTCAGCACGCGGGCCTTCGTCCTGTTCAAACCGCACCGAACGGGTTTCCTTCTTACCCTTGGCAGTCAATGAGTCTACGGGCACATCGAGAGCCAAAGTCTCCTCCTTGAAATATCCTCTCGACAGAGCTTCGACGGCCTTTTGATGGCTGGCCAGGGAAAACTCATCCTGCTGTTCGCGCCCGATCTGGTACTTCTGAGCCAGGTTCTCGGCCGTCAACCCCATTCCCAGATAGACGTCCGGATACGATTCGGTCAGGTAAGGGTTTGGCGAAAACTTGTGGCCAGCCATAGGAACCAGACTCATGCTTTCGGTTCCTCCCGCCGCGACTACCTCGGCCGAGCCGCACTGAATCCTTTCGGCAGCAAACGCGATGGATTGCAAGCCCGATGAGCAGAATCGATTGATGGTGATGGCCGAAACTTCGGGAGGCAAACCTGCCCGCAAGCTGGCAATGCGCGCTACGTTCATTCCCTGCTCTGCTTCGGGCATCGCACAGCCAAGAATGACATCGTCAACCTCTTCGGGTTTCAAGCCGTGTGCCCGCTTCACCGCTTCTGCGATGACCGCGGCAGCCATGTCGTCGGGACGCACATCTTTCAAAGTTCCTTTCTTTGCTTTGCCCACCGGTGTCCGCACGGCGCTAACGATAACCGCTTCTCGCATAAAACCTCCCTGGCGTGAAACGTAAGTGGTGATGCGTGAAGGATCAGTCAAAGATTCTCGCGCATCACGTTTCACTCGTCGCGTCTTCAATTCCTCAGCGGCTTTCCCTTCTGCAGCATGTGCTGAATGCGCTCCAAAGTCTTGCGCTCGCCGCAAAGGCTCAGAAATGCCTGGCGCTCCAAGTCCAGAACATACTCTTCGCTGACCTGCTGCACACTGTTGCAATCGCCACCGCAGAGGATGTATGCCAGCCTGGTACCGATGGCGAAGTCGTGGTCGCTGATGAAGCCCCCACGCTTCATTTGATGCATGCCAATTTTCAGCGTTGCCAGACCCCGATTGCCAAGAGCTAGGATCTTCGGCGGTTCTGGCTTCTGGTAACCCAAGCCAGCTAGTTGCAATACCCGGGCTTTAGCATCAGCAATCAACCGGTCGCGGTTCATGCTGACGCCATCGTCACTTCGCAACAATCCCAGCGCTTTTGCTTCATGGGCGCTACCAGAAACCTTACCCAAGGCGATCGTTTCAAAAACCTGGCTGAGATGAGGAAACAAATCGTTTTCGGGGTCTTTGCCAGTTCGCTCCAACGCACGAAGCAGCATTTCCTTTGTTCCACCGCCTGCCGGAATCAATCCCACACCCAGCTCCACCAGTCCCATGTAGGTCTCAGCCGAAGCTTGCTGGCGACCAGCGTGCAGCGAAATTTCGCATCCGCCACCCAGGGTCATCCCAAATGGCGCCACGACCACGGGCCACGGGGAATATTTAATCGCCATGGTTGCGCGCTGGAAAGCTCGGATCATGCCATCGATCTCTTCCCAGTTCTGTTCCTGTGCTTCGAGGAGGATCAGCATCAGGTTTGCGCCAACCGAAAAGTTCTGCCCCTGGTTACCGATCACGAGTCCACAAAAGCCCTCACGTGCCGTCTTCAGACCTTCATGGATCATCTGAATCGTGTCGCCGCCGATACTGTTCATCTTGGAATGAAACTCAACGCAGGCGACGCCATCGCCCAGATCAATCAAGCTGGCTCCGACGTTCTTCTTGATGACCTTGCTTTGGGCCTTGAGCAGGGCAAGCACGATAACGCCGTCAGGGTGGGCGATCTCCAGTTGCTGTTTTGAAGCAACGTCGAAGTAAGTGGCCTTCCCTTCCGTCTGCCCATAAAAGGTCTTGGCCTCGGTCAAAAGAACCTGTTGGACCATTTGTGGAATTTCCCGGCCTTCCTTTTCGAGCCGTCGCGCTACCGATTCGACACCCAAGGCATCCCAAGTTTCAAACGGTCCCAATTCCCAATTGAAACCCCACTTCATGGCGTTATCGACGCTCACGATGTCGTCGGAAATCTCAGGTACCCGGTTGGCCGAATAAACGAGGCTTGCGCTTAGAGTCTTCCACAAGAAACTGCTGGCCCGGTCCGTTGCATTCGTTAGCGCGCGAAGCCTCTCACTCAAGTCGGGGATACTCTTGCCCATTTCCAATGATGGGAACTTGCCCTTGTTGCGCGGTCCATATTCCATGCTGGACAGACTTAGCGCCAGGATCTCACCCTTGCCGGCCTTCCGGTAAAAGCCTTGCCCGCTTTTCTCGCCCAAAAGGTTTCTCGCCAGCATGTCTTCAATGAAACTTGGAACCTTGAAGAGTTCTCGCTGCTCATCGTGTGGAACATTCTGGTAAATGTTTCGCGTTACATGTGCAAAAGTGTCGAGGCCCACAATGTCCAACGTACGGAAAGTTGCGCTCTTCGGTCTGCCGATGGCAGGCCCTGTCAATTGATCCACTTCATCAATGGTGTAGCCATCCTCCTGCATGACGAGCAAGACATGCTGCAGCCCGAAAGTGCCAATGCGGTTTGCAATGAAGTTAGGAGTGTCCTTGCAAACCACAATGCCCTTGCCGAGTCGTAGGTCGCCCACTGCGGAGACCGTTTCAAGAACCCAAGGCTCGGTCTCGCTGCCAGGAATCACCTCTAGCAGTTTCATGTAGCGCGGTGGATTGAAGAAGTGCGTGCCCAGCCAGTGGCGACGAAAATCAGAGCTGAGTCCCGAGGAAAGACTGTTGACTGGAATGCCTGAAGTGTTGGTCGACACGATAGTTCCCGGTTTTCGGACAGCATCGATCCTTTTCAACAGACTGGTTTTGATTTCGAGATTCTCGGTGACGGCTTCGATGATCCAATCGGCTTCCGCCAGCCGCGCAAAGTCATCTTCAAGGTTGCCTTGCCGGACCCGATTCAGCCATTCGGGCAGAAAGAACGCCGTTGGTTTACTTCGCTTGGCCGCTTCGAGCCCGCGAGTGACAATCCGATTGCGCACCGCTGGGTGAGCCAAGGTCAAACCCTTGGCTTTCTCTTCCGGAGTAAGTTCCTTCGGAACGATGTCCAACAGATCGACAGAAAATTGTGCGTTCACAAAATGCGCCGCAATGGCCGCACCCATGACTCCGGCGCCAACTACTGCAACTCTCTCAATCCGCTTTGTCATATCCCCCGCCGCAATAATGCAGACCACAGAGACACGGAGATCCTGAAAAAATCTGGACGCAGATTGCGCAGATGAACGCAGATCAGATCGCCTCGGCCCGAAACCCCGACCGAAACGAGGCAAAACATTGTGGTCTCTAGTCCCGACCGACCACCCGATTGTTGCCATCGCGTCGGCACGAATTCGAGAATTCTGAGTTGTCGAGCCTTCGAAGAGTCGGCTTCGACCCGCTTATCTGCGTTCGTCTGCGCAATCTGCGTCCTACTCTTCTCCGTGTCTCAGTGGCTAGCAAGCGTACATCTGATCAATCAAATGTTTATACTTCGCCTCCACGAACCGCCGGCGAACACTCATCTTGGGGGTGAGCTCACCGGTCGCAATGGTGAAGTCATTCTCCAACAGCTGAATTCGCTTGATCTGTTCGAAGGGAGCCAGATCGCGCGTGGCTGCCTGGATCTGCGCCATCAGAAACTCGTTCACCGCAGGCGAGCACAAAAGATCCGCGTAGCTTCGAGAGTTCAGACCCATGGAATCTGCCTGTGCCTTTAGTTTCTCCGCATTGGGCACGACCAGGGCAGAGATGAACGGCCGCTGATCGCCTACGGCAACCACACTGACAAAGTAGGGATTTGTCTTGAGCATCCCTTCAATCTTTTGTGGAGCCACGTTCTTGCCGCTGGCAGTCACGATCAGGTCCTTCTTCCGGTCAGTAATCCTGAGAAAGCCCTGCGCATCGAGGCTTCCGATGTCACCCGTGTGAAACCATCCTCCAGCCATTGCCTCGCGCGTGTCCGCTTCTCGTTTGTAGTAACCTTTCATCACGGCTGGTCCGCGAGTAAGAATCTCTCCGTCTTCAGCAATTTTGACTTCAACGTGCCGCAGCGCTTGGCCAACTGTTCCAAGCTTGAAACTCTGACTGCGGTTCACGGTGATCACCGGGGAAGTTTCGGTCAACCCATATCCTTCGAGGATCATCACGCCAACGCTGAAAAAGAAGTCTGCCAGGTCCTTGTCCAGCGGGGCGCCGCCAGAAATAAAGAAGCGCAGACGTCCGCCCAGTTTTGCGCGAAGCTTGGTGAATACCAATCGATCTGCGACGGCATGCTTCAGTTTGAGGACGCTGGGCACGGGCTGCTTATTGAGGACTCGCTGGCCGTAGTCTTTGCCAACACCGAGCGCCCACATCGTCACTTTCTGCTTCTTCGGCGGGCTTGACCTTATAGCGTCGTTAATGCGCGCATACATCTTCTCAAAAAAGCGGGGGACACTGCTTACGGCCGTCGGATGCACTTCCTGCATGTTCTGGGGCACCGTCTCAAAGTTTTCCGCATAAGCGATGCTCACGCCCTGCGACAGCATCAGGTAATCCACAGTGCGTTGGAAAATATGGCAAAGCGGTAGGAACGAAAGCGTCACATCGGAAGCTGAGAGCTCAAACACCTCAGCGCAGTCAAGCACATTGGTAACAATGTTGCGATGAGTGAGCATCACGCCCTTGGGTATCCCGGTGGTTCCGGAGGTGTAAATGATGCTGGCCACATCATCGGCCTGCACATTCTCACGCATTGCCACGAAAGCGGCCCGATTCTCCTGCAGCGCACCGCGGCCGATTTCCATCAATGTCTCAAACGGCATTACTTGCGGTGGGGCTCCGTTCACCGTGTCCATAATAACGATCTGCCGAAGGCTGGGAATCTGTGCTGCGACGCTCAATACCTTTTCCAGTTGAAGCTGTGTGGAAACAATAATCGCGCCGGCTTCCGAATCGAGGAGGAGATCGGCAATCTGCACAGCGGGGAGAGTGACGTAGAACGGCACGTTGATCGCGCCGATGGATAGAATTCCCTGATCAGAAATGGCCCACTCGGGACGATTCTCTGAAAGCAAGGCAATCCGGTCGCCCTTTTTGAATCCCAGTTTTGCCAGGCCCGCGCCAACCCGCTGGACCCTTTCCTGAAGCTCTTGCGAAGTGATTGGCTGATACACGCCATTCCGTTTCACTTGCAGGGCGTCGGGCTTTCGAAACGTGTCGCAGGCGTGCTCAAGAAGATCGACCAAAGTCTCTACTGAAACTGCCGGTGCATTCTGCGCAGAACTCGGTTTAATCAAGGGCATCCCCCAGATTGCGTAATCCGCCATACTCTTTAGATGTCGCAAAGCTTACCTTGAGTTGCTGGAAATCGCCACAGGAACACAAGCCTGACAAGCCAGCGAAGACGCTGATTCAGGAGGGTGCAAAAGCCCAATTTGCAGCGGTTCCTGGAGGCACGGCTCTTGGAACCTCACCGATGTCATTTTCGTAAGGACTGCGGTTGCTTGGGACCACGACTGACTTGTAGCGCACCCACATTTGTGGCTTCGGGAGCTCGGTTGCGAGTCGCCCGCACAGCAACTAGGAGTGACAACAATCAGCATTCTGGTGCAGGCTTTTGCTTGGTGTCAGTCATTCTTCCGAACGAAAGTCACAGGCGTCGCGACAGTCCTTGCAGTAGTAATACCCATCTTCGCAAAGACGCACTTGGTGGTCTGATTGGCACAGCATGCAAAAGCGGTCGCATTTGCATTGCTGCTCAAGCTTGCTGCAGGTGACACAAAGGAACATAGGACCTCCCTGAGAACTAGCCTAAACTGAACACGTGTAGGTGCGATTTCCATTCTCGGCCTGCTCAATGCGGCGACGCAAGCCAGAAAACTACCTAATTTCTTCCTGTCTGTGCTTGCTCATCGGCGAATTCAACGAGTCTCTTTCATGATGTTTTCATCGCCCAGAGCTCTTCCAGACTGGAAAGTAGGCACGTCGGTCTGCGAGGAAGGTCCGGTTTGACACCCCTGGGTGCGTATGCTAGTTTTTGCGCTGCTTTTTTTCGGATCGATTTTCGTTCGGTTCTTCAGGCGTCATGAATTCTCCCACAGTTGGCTTGAGAAAAACGGCCCTCCATCCCCTTCACAAGAAACTGGATGCCCGGATGGCAGAGTTTGGCGGATGGGACATGCCCATCGAATACTCCGGCATCATTCAGGAGCATCTCGCCGTTCGGACCGCCGCTGGCCTGTTCGATATCAGCCACATGGGAGAAATCCTCATCGAGGGTCCGGAGAGTCTTCGCCTCATTCAGCATCTCACCTGCAACGACGCTTCTCGACTCAAAGACGACCAGGTCCAATACTCGGCCCTGCTGACTCCTGAAGGAACCTTCGTTGACGACATCCTGGTGCATCGGTTCAGCGCTGACCGTTACTTCCTGTGCGTCAACGCGTCCAATGCCGAGAAAGACTTCGATTGGATCTGCGACCACAATACGTTCGAAGCCGAAGTTGTGTACGTCAGCGACCAGTACAGCCAACTCGCTCTGCAAGGCCCGAAAGCTGTGAAGATTCTGCAACCCTTGGTCAACACCGATCTGGCAGCCATCAAGTACTATTGGCTAAAGCGGGGTAAGGTTGGCGAACTCGATTGCCTTATTACTCGCACAGGCTACACCGGAGAAGACGGCTTTGAGCTCTATTTCGATCCGGAACACTCTGAACATGTTTGGAACTTATTGATGGATGCAGGTTCCGCTGACGGGTTGATTCCCGCCGGGCTGGGTGCGCGCAACACATTGCGGCTGGAAGCCAAGATGGCGCTCTACGGGCACGAAATCACCGATCAGACAACACCCTGGGAAGCCGATCTCGCATGGGTCGTCAAGCTGGACAAAAGTGACTTCCTGGGAAAGGAATCGCTGGTTAGACAAAAAGCCGTCGGTATCCAAAAAAAGCTCGTTGGTTTCGAGATGGTTGGCAAAGGCATCGGGCGTGATGGCTATGCCGTTCTCGTCGAGGGACAGCAGGCAGGCGTTGTCACGAGCGGAGGTCCTTCGCCGTATCTAAAAAAGAACATCGGCCTGGCTTACGTTCCTATTGCGCACAGCGATCTGGGAAGAGAAATTGAGATCCAGGTACGAACTCAGGCCGTGCCGGCCAGGATCGTCAAGACTCCTTTCTATACAAGACCGAAGTCGTAGGATACGGGGCCGTTCGCTGAGTTTAGAGTTCCGCCTTCAGGCAGCCGGTGGCTTCCGAAGCAAGCTAAAGCTTGAACTCTTAACCCCATTTCTGAGGAAAAATCCCATGAAGTTTCCCGCGGACTGTGTATACACGAAAGAACACGAGTGGGTTCGAGTTCAAGAGGGTGTAGCTATCGTGGGCATCACAGAGCATGCCCAGAAGGAACTCGGCGATGTCGTCTTTGTTGAGCTGCCCAAGCTTGGCGACACGTTCGACACCAACGAAACTTTCGCGAACGTTGAATCCGTGAAGGCCGTTTCAGAAGTTTTCTCTCCGGTGGCGGGCGAGATCATAGAGGTCAACGACGCGCTCTCGGAGTCACCGCAGTTGGTCAACGACGATTGCTACGGCGAGGGCTGGTTCATCAAACTCAAAATAGCAGATGCCGCAGAGTTGAAAGATCTTCTCAACCACGAGGAGTATGCCGAGTTTGTGGCAGAGGAGTCGGCCGAGTAGATGCGATACATCCCAAACTCCGCCGAAGGCCAACAGGAGATGCTGCGCGAAATCGGCGTGAAGTCTCTTGAGGACCTCTTCGTTGGCATTCCCGCAGAACTTCGCCTCAAGTCGCTATTGAGTCTTCCCCCCGCGCTGTCAGAACCAGAGCTGATTGAAAAATTCAAGAACTACGCCGACAAGAATGCTTCCGGCTTCCTCTCGTTTCTTGGGGCTGGCGTGAATGATCACTACATCCCCACCGTGATCGATAGCCTCATTAGTCGCGGAGAATTTCTCACTTCTTACACACCGTACCAGGCCGAAATTACGCAAGGAACGCTGCAGGCGATCTTCGAATTCCAGACTGTCATGTGCCAGCTCACGGGTATGGAGGTGTCCAATGCGTCGATGTACGATGGCAGCACCGCCTTGACGGAAGCCATCCTGATGGCCGCCCGCGTCAGCCAGCGTAGCCGCTTTCTTATTGCCTCGTCTGTACATCCCGAGTATCGCGCGGTTGTGAACACCTACGCACGGCACCAGGACTTGAGGCTCACCGAGATTGAATCCCTCGAAGACGGCACCGCCAGCATAGCCAGTCTGGAGCAGAAGATGGGTGCCGATGTCGCCGCCATCGTGGTGCAGTCGCCCAACTTCTTCGGCAATTTGGAGCCACTAGCGCAACTGGCCGACCTGGCGCACCGTCACGGCGCGCTACTCGTGGTTGCCGTGGCCGAGGCTCTGTCGTTTGGAATTGTTGCTCCGCCGGGACCCTCCGGTGCCGACATTGTTTGCGGTGAAGCTCAGTCACTGGGAATTCCTTCAAGCTTTGGCGGACCGCACGTCGGTTTTCTCACCTGTCGAGAGAGGTTCCTGCGCAACCTGCCCGGGCGGCTCATCGGACAGACCGTCGATTCGGAAGGCAAGCGAGGCTATGTCCTCACCCTTTCAACACGCGAGCAGCACATCCGGCGTGAAAAGGCCACGTCCAATATCTGTACCAACCAAAGCCTGTTTGCACTGATGGCCACGATCTATTGCACGCTCCTGGGGAAGAAAGGCATTCGAGAGGTGGCCGTTCAGAATGTCGCCAAGACGCAGTATGCCTTGTCTGAAATAAGAAAGATCTCGGCCTTGAAGGTGCTCTATCCTGGACCACGCTTCAACGAATTCGTCGTGCAGCTACCGATTCCCTATGAGAATGTGGCCGCGAAATTCACCAGTGCCAAGATCATTCCAGGCTTGCCATTGGAAAGATATTACTCTTCCCTTAAGAATTGCCTCCTTCTCTCCTTCACCGAAACCAAACGGAAAGCAGACATCGATCGATTAATCGAGTTGCTGGGTTCTGTCGACTGATTGCTCTCCCGAGCTACCCGCCAGCCAGCTCAGAATTGGCTCATCGAAAAAATCCCCTTATAATCCGCTCGGCTATTTAGCGAATGAGCTATCTCAAATACACCCTCGAATCTGCACATGATGAGACAAACACGGGTTAGCCGAGGCGTTTCACGTCGAGATCCAAAGCCTGACAACAAAGTTTTTTTGTGTAGGAAGGACGCGAAGGTGCCATGCACTCGCTCGCAAATAAAGTAGCGCTCGTGACGGGAGTGACCCGTCGTCAAGGGATCGGTGCGGCTGTCGCGATCATGCTGGCACGGGCAGGAGCCGATGTGTGCACAGCATACTATCGGCCTTACGACCGCACGATGCCATGGGGCGTTGTAGACTCAGAGCCTGAAGAAATCGTGGACGAGCTACGTTCAATCGGCGTCCGCGCGCACGGCCTTGAAACCGACCTCGGGCAGCCGGACGGTCCGCGCATCCTGTTCCAGAACGCGAGCGAGCGGTTCGGGCACATCGATATTCTCGTGAATAATGCAGTGTACTCAACTGAAACTACCGTAGAGACGATGGGCGCGGCAGACCTGGATCGTCACTACGCCGTCAACCTGCGGGCGGTGATATTGCTCTCTGTCGAATTTATCCGCGCGTTCCCAGCAAGAGGCATCGGACGCATTGTCAATCTCACCTCTGGGCAAGGCCTCGGGCCACTGCCCAACGAACTTGCCTATGCCGCCACAAAGGGTGGGGTCGAGTCATTCACATTGAGCCTGAGTGCCGCGGTTGCGTCCCGTGGGATTACGGTCAACGCAGTCGATCCGGGGCCCACGGATACGGGATGGATATCCGCCGGGTTGCGCGGGTCGCTGCTCAGTACGGCACCCATGGGGCGGCTCGGGACTCCACAGGACGCCGCTCGGATCATCACATTCTTAGCATCGGACGAGGCAGGGTGGTTGACGGGCCAGGTGATCCGATCACGCGGCGGCAGCTAGTGGAGGCAGGTGGCTATTGACCTTGCGTCTGGACATAGCCAACTCGTTCTCAGCAGTTCTGCAGGAGGTTCTTGCCCAGACTGAATGTTCTTGGAACCCGAAGCTTGGCAGGGGTGTCTAATCTTGGGGTCTGCAGAAATGGCCGAGCGAGCCGCCCATGTCGATCTGCGGCATCCCCGAGGATGAAAATGGCGTCCCCCCTTGGACAAGGGGGACTTCAGAGGGGTTTGAACACAGGAACAAACCCACCCCGGCGCTGTGCGACCGCTGTCGCTGCGCGACCGCGTGGAGTCTTCTCAAGACTCCACCTTCGCGCGATCCCTCCAAAGGAGGGATTTTCAGGAGAGTGATGCCATGCGTAAACCGTCACGTGTTTCGGATGTGATTTGGGGAGTTCTCACGATAGCCATCTCGGGGATCATGCTCGAAGCTGGCCTCCAAGAGGTTTTTGCGTATTGGGCTAGTGAGGCCCTTCCAGTAACTATCGGTTCACTTGGTGCGTTGGCCAGTTGCGTTCTGCTGATGTCCGGTTTCGCCTTGGCGATTCGAATGTCCTTCAGCCGTGCGGCCGCTTTCGCTGGAGCCTTGAGCATGATTGCCGTGCATCTGGTGGGTTGGGTCCTCGGCATTGTGGGCCATGGCGGCGCCTTGCCAGGCATTGGGTATCCCCTTCTGCTCCTGGTTGTGCTAAAGACAAAACCCAACCTCGGTGCCCCTTCAAGAGTCGATGAGAACCATGAAGCAAGGAAGTCTCCAGCTCCAAGAAGGGACCGGCACAAAAAGACCGTCTCCATTCGGGGTTGAGAACTTCCGGCCGGTGCCCTGAAGCGGGTTCGAGCAGCCGGAAAGACCGAGGTCGTGATGTAACGAGCAATCAGTCAAAGGTAGACCATGAAACCAAAGCAATCCGACAGCAAGGCGAAGAAAAACGGACTCGCGAAAGAATACTTTCGCAATGGTCAGCTCTGCAGCGTGGGTCGTTACACGGACGGGAAGAAGACTGGAGTGTGGAAGTATTATCTGCTCAATGGAAAGCTGAAAGCTACGGGGAAGTTTTCCCAGGGCGAGTTCACAGGACTGTGGAAGTGGTATCGCGAGAATGGAAACCCGTTGCAGGTGGGCAAGTTCAAGAACGGAAAACAAGAAGGACTCTGGAAGCGATATCAACCGAATGGAGAGTTATACGACGTGGGTAGTTACCTGGATGGGAAGAAGACCGGTCTCTGGAAGTACTACGACGCCAAAGGAAAGTTGAGTCGTACGAAGAATTTTTGAAGAGTGGGGCGAGCGTCGTGCCGAACCTTAACTGTAATCTAGGTATGGCGGACGGCTCGGCAGGAGCCCGGCCCTCTTGAAGTCGCGAGTTGGATCCAGCAGAGTGGTATCCACGTCATTCGCAATGTGGAGGTGAGCCGATTCCAAGGAATGTGGCTGCATCGGAACAAAGCAGGCACAGCTGTCTCATGAATTTTCTCTTAACCCCGGAGTTGACATGTCAATTACGTCAGAAGCTGACTGGAAGGGTCTTTGCGAAGTCGGTCGCATTGTGCGACTAGCTCTAGACGCCTTGGAGCGGCATGCGCAGGCCGGCGTGAGCACGGCCGAACTGGACCAAGTTGCGAGGCAGATCCTTGCGAACCATGGTGCACGTTCTGCTCCAGCAATGGTCTATGGTTTTCCGGGGACGGTGCTTATCTGCGTCAACGATGAGGTAGTACACGGTGTTCCCGGCTCCCGTCGCCTGAAGCCCGGGGATGTCGTCAAGCTGGACGTGACAGTGGAGAAAGGCGGCTATATGGCCGGACGCTGCGCGAACGGTTCTTGTGGGCAATGCTTCACCGCGTGCTCAGCGGCTCGTGGATTGTGTTCACTCGGCTTTCGAGCAGGGGCTCAAAGTGGCTAACGCCGGTAACCGTGTGAGTGAGATTGGCCGCGCGATCGAGGCTGAAGTCAATCGGTATGGATTCTCCGTCAGCCGCGCCCTGGAAGGACACGGCATTGGCAGGACGATTCATGAGCCTCCCTCTGTGCCGAACTACTGGAATCCGGAACAGAAGGATATCCTGACTGAAGGTCTCGTGTTGACCATCGAACCGATCATCAGTTGTGGCTCCGGGCAGCCTGTTGAGGATGGGGATGGGTGGACAGTTCGAACAAAGGACGGCACCCTCTCGGCGCACTATGAGCATACCGTCGTCATTGCCCGCGACCGGCCAGTGTTGCTCACCGCAGCGTGAAAGCTCCAACCCAGCAGCGGATCGAGGGCGCGGAATCACTCATTAGGGTCTGCACTGAACGGACTCTCAGGCCTCATCATCACTATTTGAAATAGTCGAACGCCTTAATGTTATCCACAGCTTTCTGGTCCAATGCCAGCAGCACGGCGGTCAACAGATCCACCGCGCGATCAAAATCCTTGCGGCTGAGGATGCCAATGTGAGAGTGCAGGTAGCGCGTGGGAACAGTGAGGTTGATTGAGGGTCTTCCTCCCTTGTAGCGCTGCATCTCGGCGCCGTCTTCTCCGTAGCCGGTGAGCACTTCGAACTGAATCGGAATTCCCTGACGTCGCGCCACTTCGACAACGAAGTCCTTCAGCTTTCGACTCGGAATCATGCTGCTGTCCAGTAAAAAGATCCCCGGACCTTTCCCGAGCACTTCCTGCGCCTCCTTAGGGCTGCTTCCCGGATAGTCCGATGCCACCCCCACTTCGAGCGAGATTCCCAGATCAGGTTCGACTAAGGCCGTGCTCGTGTGCGCGCCGCGCAGTCCAATTTCCTCTTGGGTCGTCGCCACTGCCATGATCGTGTTGGGATGCTTCTGTCCTTGTAGACGTTTCAGCGCTTCGATGATCAGCGCCAGGCCCACGCGATCGTCCCAGGCCTTCGCCATATAGAATTCTCCGTTAGCCATGATCTGAAAAGGACTCTCAGGCGCCACGGGATCGCCAGGGTGCACCCCGAAAGTCTCCATGGCCTCTTCACGCGTGCGGGCACCCACGTCGAGAAAAACGTCCTGTTGGGGAACAGGCCGGTTCTTGGTATCGGCTGACATCACGTGCGTCGTCTTCGCGCCAGATACGGCCACGACGGGACCTTTGCGGGTCATGATCACCCAGCGCTGAGCCAGCAGCACTGGATCTCTCCAACCTCCAACGGGATTGGTGTAGATAAATCCGTCAGGAGTGATGGTTTTGACGATGAAGCCGACTTCATCCATGTGGGCAGCGAGCATAATACGTGGCGAATCAGCGCTACCTTTCTTGGTGCCAATGATGGAGCCCAAACCATCCACTTTGATCTCTGACACCAGAGGCTGAAGATGACGGACGACAATCTTTCCCACCGGCTCCTCGCTTCCCGTGGGGCCGTGAGCCTCGGTAAGTTCCTTCATCAGCTTGGCAGTGGCATCGAGCTGGGAATTTTGTCCTATCACAACGCTGGGGGATTGGATGAACAGCACGAACGCGAAGTAGAAAGATGGGGCGTATTTCATCACGATGACTGGCTCCTCGGATTGATTGAGCTTTGCAGGTCACGTCTTGATATCAACTTTGCCAAGTTCAGACAAGGGACTTGCTGCAGTTCCTCTCAACACTCGCCCAATCGACCTCGCCAAAGTCGATCTAGATGGGAAAGTGCATCGGGACGTCTGACACATCACGGTTTTTAGATCCACATCCGATAACGCGCGCGGAGCGCGCGTTCCACCTGGTGGAGCGGGCGCGTGGGACCTCTGTCCCCCCTGCGCACACTTCTGGAGACCGAGGGTCTTTGCTTCCACAGCAACTTGCTTCCGCGTGAGTTGTAATACCGTATAATCCCGCTTGCGCAGGATTCAACAGGTGACACTGAACCAGTACGCCGATCATCCGAGGGTCGGAACATTTCTCGGCTCGATCTATTTGGCAAATCACGTTGAGCTTCAACTTCTAGCAGACAGGGCGGCCTTATGTTCTGGTTGTTTCTACTTGTCGCGTTTCTGGCTGGTTTTGTTTTTCCATTTCAAGCTGGCATCAATGCCCAGCTTCGCCAATGGATTGGACACCCGCTCCTGGCGGCGCTCATATCCTTTAGCGTCGGCACGCTGGTTCTCGCAGTTTGCCCCACAGCCTTCGGGCTCAGTTTCCCAGGCTGGCAGGCGGTCAGGCTCATCCCATGGTGGGCGTGGACAGGGGGTGTGCTCGGTGTCATCTCTGTGGTTTCCAGCATCGTGTTGGCACCTCGCCTTGGTGCCGCAGCATTGATCGCCACCATCGTTGCGGGACAGATGATGGCCTCGATGCTGCTCGATCATTTGGGACTCTTGGGCTTTCGATTCCATCCAATTACCGTCTGGCGCCTGATCGGCGCTGGTATGGTGATCGGAGGGGTGTGGTTGATTCAGAGAAATTGAAATGATCGCCTCGCCACTTCCTCCCTTTTCCGGCAAGCCCGTGCCACGGAAAGAGGGGCTGGCCAAGGTCTCCGGCCAGGCCCGCTACATTGACGATCTTCTGTTTCCGGGCATCATTTACGGCACCACCGTCCGCAGCCACGTTCCCCGCGGCATTATCCGACGCATTTCTTTTGGAGAAGGCATTCCCTGGGAAGAATTTGCTATCGTCACGGCCAAGGACATCCCTGGCGAGAATGCGATCGCCCTGATCCTGAAGGACCAACCCTGCCTCGCTGAGACTCGCATCAACCACGCTGAAGAACCAGTTGTACTGCTGGCCCATCACGACCGCTATCTGCTGGAGGTGGCCCGTCGATCGGTAAGCATCGAAGTCGATCCGCTGCCTCCGGTTCTCAGCATCGACGAGTCTCTCAGCCAAAAGGAGATTGTCTGGGGCGAAGACAACTTGCTCAAGGCGTGTGAGCTCAACAAAGGCAATGTGGACCAAGTTTGGAGTGAAGCCGACTTCATCATTGAAGGGGAATACGAAACAGGCGCTCAGGAGCAACTCTATATTGAACCCAACGGCATGGTCGCAACGGCAGACGACGATAATGGCGTTACTGTTTGGGGATCGATGCAGTGCCCCTACTACGTACAGAAGGCGCTGATGGCTTTGTTTGGTTTCTCGGCAGAACGCGTGCGCGTGATTCAAGCTGAGACGGGCGGAGGGTTTGGGGGCAAAGAGGAGTATCCCTCCATGATTGCTGCGCATGCGGCCCTGCTGGCTTGGAAGTCGAGGAAGCCGGTCAAGTTGATCTACGACCGTGCCGAGGACATGGTGGCCACGACCAAACGGCATCCTTCTCGGACGCGGCACCGCACCGCCGTGAGCAAGGACGGCAAGTTGTTGGCGATGGACATTGACTTCGTCATTGACGGCGGTGCCTACGCCACACTCTCATCGGTGGTTCTTTCTCGTGGCACCATCCATGCTGCCGGGCCTTATTCTTGCCCGAATGTCCGCGTTCGCAGTCGAGCTGTCGCCACAAACACACCTCCGCATGGAGCCTTCCGTGGATTTGGCGCACCTCAGAGCATCTTCGCCCTTGAGAGACACCTCAATCGCGTGGCTGCAGTTGTTGGTCTTACTCCAGAGGAACTCCGGCGCAGAAATTTCCTGGAACAAGGAATGACCACTGCGACAGGCCAAGTGATACGCGACAAGATCGACTTGGGTGGGTTACTGGACTACGCCCTCCAACAAAGTGGCTACCATGAGAAGAAGCGCTTGTTTGCACAGCACAATCGGACGTCATCGCTAAAGAAAGGGATCGGATTTGCGGCCTTCATGCATGGCGCAGGATTTACAGGTGCGGGAGAGAAACAGTTGGCTGCCGTTGTCGGCGTGGAAGCAACAGAGGAAGGAAAGGTGCGGATACTCACCGCCAGCACGGAAATCGGACAGGGGACCAATACCATCTTCGCGCAAATGGCGGCTGATGCTTTGAACATTTCCCTGGACTATGTGGAGGTCGCGCAACCCGACACAGGCACCGTGCCAAACAGTGGTCCAACCGTCGCGTCGCGCACCTGCATGATCGTCGGCCAACTGGTTGAGTCAGCCGCGCTGAGTTTGAAGCAGACTCTTGCGCGAAGTGGCCTACTTCGCGCTGACTATTCTTCAGAGGACTTTTGCGAAGCCTGCGCCGAGTACGTTCGGCGCTTGGGACCACTCAAGTCCATGGTCCAGTACCTGCAACCACCCGAGATCAGCTGGGATGAGGTTACGTTTCAGGGTGATGCATATCGCGACTATGCCTGGGCAGTTTACGTGGCCGAAGTCAGCGTCGATCTCACGACGTTCGAGGCTCAGGTAGACGACTTTGTCGCCGTTCAAGACGTCGGTCAAGTCATTCATCCCGTGATGGCAACAGGACAGATTGAAGGTGGAGTTACCCAAGGCATTGGGTTTGCACTCTATGAGAACGTGGTATGGAACGATGGCCGCATGCTGAACCATCAAATGACAAACTACATCATTCCAACCGCAGCCGATGTGCCGCCCATTCGCGTATTTTTTGTCGGAAGCTCTGATTCGCGTGGGCCCAAGGGGCTCGGCGAATTGCCAATGGACGGCCCGGCCCCGGCGATCGTGAATGCGATTGAGGACGCAATCGGCGTCAGTATCAACCGTGTGCCACTGATGCCTGAGGACTTGATGAGGATCGTAGAATGTTCGAAACTCGTTGTCGCTGGCTGAACTCAAACGACGTCGGTTTCCCTCTCCCCAACGGGGGAGAGGGGCCAGGGGTGAGGGGGCGGGCAGGCCGCTGATTGATCAAGGCGCCAGCTCATCCAACAGTGCATTCCGGGACCCGGCTTTGTTTCTCGAATCCTCTTTCCCGCGTTGAGGACGTCTAAGGCGGGAAAGTCATTTCAAACTAAATGGCGACCAACATATCCCTAGTCAATGTTCCAAAGGTTCCAGTCACACTGACTGTGGACGGCGAGCGGCGAAGCGTCCTCGTCTACCCAATGGCTCGTTTGCTGGATGTGATTCGCCAGAACTTAGGCCTAATGGGGACGAAGGAATGCTGTGGCGAGGGTGAGTGCGGCGCCTGCTCTGTTTTTCTGAATGGGGAATTGGTGAATAGTTGCCTTGTCCCGGTTCTACAGGCCGACGGCGGCGAGCTGATAACCATCGAGGGCATCAGCCGGGATAGCCGCTGGGAGCGGCTTCAACAGAGTTTTGTCCTGCACGGCGGTGCGCAGTGCGGCATCTGCACGCCCGGGATGATTCTCGCAGCCGTGAACCTCTTGCAGCGAATGCCGAATCCTGTTGAGGCGGAGACCCGACAGGCTTTGGCCGGCAATCTCTGTCGGTGCACCGGGTATGTGAAAATATTGGACGCAGTGGCTCAAGCTGCAAACGCCTTGAAGGACCAGTCGTAACTCGTCCTTCGCCACCGATCTGATGCGCGCCTATCTGCCAGCTTACGAATTGAAGACGCCAGCAAACCTGACCGAGGCTCTAAACCTCTTGGCTAGTCCGGCTGAGGCTTGGACTCCATTCGCCGGTGGCACCGACTTGATGGTGTTGCTTGAAGCCGGAAAGCTGCCCGTTGGCAGATATCTCAGTCTCTGGCACCTTCAAGAGCTGAGAGGCATTCAGGAAACTTCTCAGAACCTCACACTAGGTTCGCTCACAACCTTCGCGGAACTACAAAGGTCCCCGGCCTTGCAGCGAGAGTATTCCCTGCTCTGCCAAGCTGCCGGGGTGACCGGAGCCGTGGCGATTCAGAACCGTGCAACTCTGGGTGGCAACATCGCCAATGCCTCGCCTGCAGCCGATTCTCCTCCCGCCTTGCTGGTTTATGATGCTGACGTGGAGCTGCTCTCGGCCAGCGGGAGTCGATGGCTGCCGTATCACGACTTCCACACAAGCTACAAGAAAACGCAGCTGCAGCCCGGAGAGTTGATTTCGTGCGTTCGCTTACCGCGTTCGCGATGGACCTGGAAGGAAAGCTACCGCAAAGTGGGAACTCGGAACGCTCAAGCCATCTCAAAGGTTTGTTTCGCAGCCAGAATGAGGGTTGAGGAAGGTGCGGTTGCTGACATTCGCATCGCTCTCGGCAGTGTGGCTCCCGTGCCGCTGCGGTGTTTTCAGACCGAGGCCCTCTTGCGGGGCGCAAAGATCAATGCTGCAACTGTGAAGGCTGCCCGGGAAATACTTTCAGCAGAGTTGTCACCGATCGATGATTTTCGTTCGACCCAGATTTATCGCCGCACCGTGGCGGTCAACCTCCTGGAGAAGTTTCTTGCCGAATCTTGACTGGGAACAAACTCTCACGCTGTGGCATCGACTGATCATCATCGTCGCGCCATGAGACCCATGCCCTTCTTTAGTAACCCACGGAGACCCGGTTCTGGAAAGAACGATTCGTCTTTCACCGGACTTTTGAGTCGTCCCAGCTCCGAAACAGACTCACGCTTGACGGCAGCAATCTGGAACTTGTAGAAAACTGCCCAGCTCAAACCGAAGGCGTTGCAGGCTTGCAGCAAGGATCGGGTTATTGGTCGATAATTTTCGCAATCCGTGCACCAGGGAAGCTCATGGAGCGCTGACAGCCCCGCTTCGTTCAACAGCGCCTTCATTCGTCCCGGCATCAGCAGCTGAACCTCGGCGTAGGAGTGATACTCCCGAAAAAACTGCGGCCTCAGCCATCGAATGTAACGATCCGCGATCGCAATGGGCAGAAACTGAGGACCAATGAGGAACGTGTGTCCCTCAAAAGGACACAATCGGTTTGGCGTTGTTAGCAGCAGCAGGCCATCCGGCCGAAGGACCCGGCGAATTTCGCGGAGGAACTGAAGCTGCCAGGATTCGCCACCCACAAGATGCTCAATGACGTCGAACCCGATCGCCAGATCGATGGAGCTGTCAGCGAAGGGCAGATCGACCGCCGAACTCCGAACCAGCCAAGCCTTGGCGTCCTTGGGAAGATCGCTGGTGAATGCCTGGCCGAATGCCAGGATCTTCTCGAAGAAATCGCAACCGAAGTAGGTGCCTCCTTCGCGGGTGACGAGTTGCGAAAGGCCGGCAGTTCCACAGCCCACATCCAAAATACGCTTGCCCTTCAAATTGATATTCAACTTCCCCCGAAAGAATTGCAGAATGGCTTGGTTACGTTCGACCGTGCTCGACCAATATCCCAGCCAGCTATCAATCGCAGCCTTGTTGGACTCACCGAATTCCGCTTCGGCGTGAGCTCTCAGTTTTGTGGCAAAGTGAGACATCTGGATACGGCCACTGAATATTCCACCGCTAACATCAGCCCCCGGACGGTCGCTTCTTTCTCCCTTTGTTGCCAAGGGGCATTTTCAAAGGAGACTCATGACTTCGAGAACGACTGCCTTCATCCGCGATGGCCAGGCTCCCGCCAGCCTTCTGCTGGTGATTCTATTTACGGCTCTGATGGTCTCCTGTCAGCGCACGGCCGCTCCAGTGTACGACATCCTGATCACTGGCGGCGAAGTTTACGACGGCAGCGGCGGCCCCGCTATCAAGGCTGATGTCGCCATCTCTGCTGACAAGATCGCCCGGGTTGGGTCAGTGGATCGGTCACAAGCCCGCCGAGTCATCGATGCTTCCGGTCAAGCGATCGCTCCCGGCTTCATCAACATGCTGAGTTGGTCAACCGAGAGCCTGATTGCCGATGGGAACTCACAGGGAGAACTACGGCAGGGGGTGACGACGGAAATCATGGGTGAAGGCGACTCGATGGGGCCGCTGACGCCGACCATGAAAGAGCGCATCCTGAAGGAACAAGGCGACATCAAGTACCCCATCGAATGGACGACACTGGCAGAGTACCTGTCTTATCTTGAGAAAAGAGGTGTGTCTCAGAATGTGGCTTCGTTTCTTGGTGCCACCACGGTTCGGGAGTACGCCATTGGCCTGGAAGACAAGCCTCCGACACCCGAGCAGCTTGACCTCATGAAAAAGCTCGTGAGGCAGGAGATGGAAGCAGGTGCATTGGGAATCGGTTCCTCGCTGATCTATGCACCAGCAAACTACGCCAGTACTGAGGAGCTGATAGAACTCTGCAAGGCAGCGGCACCGTTTCAGGGAAAATACATTTCGCACATCCGTAGCGAGGGCAAGGGTCTGCTGGAAGGCATTGACGAACTGATCCGCATCAGCCGCGAGGCTCAGATTCCGGCTGAGATCTATCACCTCAAAGCCTCTGGGGAAGCCCATTGGGGAAAGATGGACGCAGCGATCGCGAAGGTGGAGGCTGCGCGGCGGGAAGGATTGAAAATCACTGCCGACATGTATACCTACACCGCCAGCTCAACCGGGCTCAACGCCTGTATCCCCTTGTGGGCGCAAAGCGGTGGTCCGGAAGCGATGCGTCAGCGGTTTCGCGACGCTAAGGATCGGCAAAGGATTCTTCGTGAGATGACGGCGCCCACTGCCACCACTGAAAACCGAGTGAACTCCCCGGAGAAAATCTTGATTGTTGAGTTCAAGAACGAAAAGTTGAAACCGTTGCAGGGAAAGACACTGGCCGAAGTCGCCAAGTTGCGTGGCAAGCCGGCTGCTGAAACGGTTTTGGATTTGATGACAGAAGACGAATCGCGTGTCGGCGTGGTTTATTTCACCATGTCGGAAGACAACGTGCGCAAGCAGATTGCTCTTCCCTGGGTCAGTTTCGGTTCAGACGGGGCTTCAATGGCAACCGAAGGTGTCTTCCTCAAATCGAACACGCATCCACGCGCCTACGGAAATTTTGCTCGGCTGCTCGCAAAGTATGTTCGTCAAGAAAAACTGATTACTCTGAGCGAGGCCATCCGCAAGTTGACCAGCTTGCCCGCTCAGAATCTGGGCCTCGATCGCCGAGGATCGCTTAAGGAAGGATTCTTTGCTGATGTCGTTGTTTTCGATCCGAACAAAATACAAGACCACGCCACCTTCGAGAAGCCACACCAGTATTCAACAGGCGTGAACCACGTGCTGGTTAATGGGCAGCTAGTGCTCAGCGAAGGACAACATACTGGCGTTCGATCGGGGCGGGCTCTTTGGGGTCCCGGAAAGCGGAAATAGACCGGCCTAGAAGTAGACCGAACGGCCGCTTCCAGGTTCGCACGCCATCTCACTGTCGAGGGTGTTGTACTTTGAGGCTGAAATATTTGACCGCATCTCCTGCGTCCTTGCGCCGAGACCTTGAAAACTTCCACTGTTGGATAGCGGCCAGAGCGTCCGCTGGTAGCGAAGCTGCGCCTTCTTCCTGATTGAGAGGCGTGACCTCGGTAACCTTTCCTTCGCGATCGATGACCACACGAATCACGACGGCCTTGGCTGCCAGGCTATTCAACACATCCTGCGAAAGCTGAACGGGTTTCATCCTCCGGAGTACAGGTCCTCTTCCGGAGCCTGTGACATCCTGAATATTGAGACTTGGAGACCGTTCGTGGGCTCCCTCACTGGAATCCGCAATTTCGTTTTCTTGCGCTGCATCTTCGGTCTTAGCCGGCGCTGCAGCCGAAGGAGTCGTTGGTTCAGAGGCTCCTTTTCCGGGCTCGACCGCTGCCGGAAGTTCTTGCCTAGTTGGAGGAGGGGCGACAGTCGTTGCGGCCGGCAAAGCCGATCCAGTGTCCGTAGGTGTTGCCGCTGCAGGCTGAGCTAGTTCTGGAGTCGCAGATTGCTGAGGTGGCAGTTCGTCATCTCCTCCCTGAAACCGATCACGAACCAGGTAGATTGCCAGCGCCGCGACGATCACCACCGCTGCGAGTCTGAGCGGAGTCGATTGCAGCAATCGTCCAATCAAAGAAGGTTCCTCAACTGGCAACGAGAGAAACCCCTCGCGCTGTTTGACCTCCCTAGGCGTCGCGGAAATCGTTTCACCGCGTATGGGCGCTGTCGCCGCCACATTGACGGTTTGGTTCTCGGTTTGGTCCACAGCAGGCTTGAGAGCTTGCGGTTCCGGCTCATTGGCTTCGGGAGAGGCTGTCGGCTCTGCAGGACTGAAGCCCCGGAACCGATCAGGCACGTCGCCGGGAAAGTCGCCCAGTTTCGTGGGCTGCAGCGTCTCTGAGACAGGATTGCGGGCCTGCTCCTCGGCGGCGGCTGTTGCATGGCTCAGCTGCAGCTCAGCTGAGTTCGCTTCTGCGTCACTGCCAGCGGGTTCAGAAACAGGAGTACTTTCGACGACGGGCACACCGGGAAGGCTTGAGAGAAAGTCCTGGAAGTGAGCCATAACCAATCTCTTGAGCGCGTCCTTCTGAAACGGGCGGACGAGGTATTGGAGCGCACCATACTTACCCATAACTTCGCGCCGGGCTTTTTCATCACGATAAAACTCGGTGTAGAAAATAACAGGTGCTGCAAATCCCGCGGCCCCGCCGCTGATGCGTGATGCCAGCTCGAATCCGCTCAACCTATTGGTAAGGATTTCCGTCACCACGAGATCGGGTTGAAACTCTTTGCCCATTTCAAGGCCGGCCAAACCGTCGGGAGCTATCTCCACTGTCAGCCCAATGCCTTCAAAGGTGACCCTCAGCTCAGTGAGCTCGTCGCTCAACTCGCCAACCAGCAACAATCGACCAGCCATCCTTACCTCGCCTCATCGACGATCTATTTCAGCTTGGATTTTCCCAAAAGCGGGTCACAGCGCGGCCCTTGGCGGACGGGTCTCTGATTCCGGTCCAGCAGTAAGCAGAGGAATGATATCACAGAAAAGATAGCGGCCCGAGATGGTGGCTCTGCTCTCTCAGGGCCGAGAGGGCCGGGTTTCGAAGTAAGCTAACGGGACGTCGACGACCATGGCTTTCGGAGAGTAACGCAAAGAATCGTGAATATTGCAGACATGGGTGCACCAGCACTGATCGCAAACAATCTGCTGGGTCTCCCGTTGCCGGATTGCGTCCGCCCAGAAGCGGGAAAAGTCGTACGCGTAATCCTTGAGGTTGGCCAGCTTCCCTCGCAGCTCACAAGCGCGGACATCTCCGTTGTAGTCGATGACGCAAAAGGTTTCGCCGGCTGTGCAGGCCATGGGCCAACGCGTTGATTGCAGATAGTTCGCGTACTGGATCTTGTTATGGAATGCCAGTGTTCCCGCGTAAGACACCTTCGATAGCTTCCGACTTGACCACGGAAGCGACTGGAACATGCGTTCAGCGTACCGGTCGTAAAGCCACCGGGCATACGCGTAAATCTCGCGAAGCTTGTCCAGAGGAATCTGTTTGAGTGAAGCATCCATGACATTGCCACGAATGATCTGCAAATACTGTCCATCAACTGGAAGTTCTTCGTAGACAAATTTCATGAAGTCAATCAGCTCGTCGGCGTTATCGGCATTCAGGCAGGTATTCATGTTCACACGCAACTGCTTTCGATGTTGTTGCACCAGAGGTGGGAGCGAGCGAATCATCTCCAGCGTTTTTCGATAGCAGCCGGGGACCCCACGAAGCTTCTCATGGGTGGTTTCAAAGCCATCGACGCTGACGTTCAGATCGATGTGCAATTGAGGACAGTTGGTCAGAACCCGATCCAGGCAGCGGTGGGTGCGTTCGGCAAACAGTCCGTTGGTCGGTAGATTCACCCAGCGAACGCCGTTGTTGCGGTAGAACAACTCTAGAATCTCGGCCAGCTCCTTCCGCATGAAGGGTTCGCCTCCCGAAAGCCAAAGATCGGTAATCGGTGGCGTGGTCTCAGAGATTCTGCGAATCTGCTCGAAGGTGAGGTCACCCTTTTGGTTGAGCTCTTCCCAATAGAAACAGTGACGGCACTTCTCGTTGCAAACGGAGGTGACAAAGAACACAACCGTATTCAAGCGTTTGGGCTTGAATACCTGCCGGCTCAGCTTGGTGATTTGTTCGAATGTAGACATGGGTTCAAGTCGTCCGCCTATTCGCTTCGAATAACCCGCAGCTCCTGAGCCGCTCCGAATTCGTAGCGTACTCCTCGCCACTCGACTGACGAAGTCCAGGCTGAACGCGCCAGGTTGTAGGCGGTCAGCGTCGAAGCAAACGGGAACAACAGTACATAGCCCCACCAAAAGTCCTGGATCTCGTCGCGGCGTTCGGGACGCAGGCGCTGGATGGTGCGGACACGATACCAGCCCCGCAACGCGCCAAACAGAAACAACAGTCCGGCCAGGAGCGCGTACTTCCGGAGTCCTCCACCCCATACCGACCGGAGCACCGAGCTCTGGGTCATCGGGAGGAACGCAAGCAGAACACCTCCGAGCGCCCACCACCAGACTAGCGAGAACGTCCATTGCGAAGCCAGGGCCAGCCGCCACAGCTTGCGTGAGTAGACCTTGGTGAGAATCATCTGGCGCGTTGACCATTCCAGCAGCTCTCCCCAACCACAAGCGCCATAGGAACCAATGAGACAGCGGGGCTCGTAATGGATTCGAAGTGCCGCATCCTTCATGGCTTGCGTCATGGAGTAGTCGTCACTGATCGACCGCTGCCAATACTCCAGGACGCGTGCCCGGTGAAATGTGGACTTCCGAATCGCCATGGAACCGCCCCAGGCGAAGTTGTGATTGTGGTTGCCTAACAAGGTCGCGATTGACCCGTTCCAGACAGACCGGACCACACCCGCCAGATTGCCGCGCGTTGGGTAGTACCAGCGATATCCCGTCGAAAGGCCTATGTGCTCATCGCGCAGCGGTGCCACCAGTTCCTGCAGCCAGCAGAGATGCGGACGTGAGTCAGAGTCGGTAAAGACCAAGACTTCGGAGGCTGAGTCGACCCGCGCGACTGCCTGAATGAGATTATGCACTTTCTCCCCGCGGTCCGGAGAGAAACCCGCCGTTACGAAACGAATCTTGTGCCCCGGAAACCTGGCCGCCAAACGCCTGAGTGGCTCCAGCGCCGCATCATTCTCTGTGGCGGTGACGATGAGGACCTCAAAGAAGGGGTAGACCTGCCGAAAGACGGCCTCAACGTTCTTGTCGAGTTCGAAGTCAAGGCCCTTGCAAGGAACGATGACCGAAACAGGCGGCATCCACGGCTCGGGTCGAGCTGCAAGATGCTTGCGGACATACTCCAGGTAGCGGATACCTTCGAACACGCCAAACAAGCCCTTGGCTAGCATCAGGACTGCCAGGATCGTGAGAACGGACTCCAGTGTCATAAGCTGATGAAGCCTAGACGGTTCGGAAGGACATTACAAAGGATTTCGATGGTGAGAGACTTTGAGGACAGTCTCCCACCGATCGTGGCGGACCGGGCTCGGCAGGAGCCTCGCCAGTTTCGTAGAGCGACTTTGAGCATGGGGCGACCGGATCCCTCGCTGTGACAGGCCAACCCGCTCCCTTGACAGGCCCATAGCCAGCGCATATTCTGAGCGGGTCTTAAGGTTCGAAGACCCACCATCTGCCGCCTTCATAAGGGAGTCTCCATGTCACATCAGCTTTTCAATACCCTGCAGGAATTTCCTACGGCGGCTGGAGGGAAAGGCCAATTCTATTCCTTGCCCCAGCTCGAAAAACAAGGTGTCGGGCCTGTTTCGAGACTTCCGGTCAGCATCCGCATTGTATTGGAGTCGGTCCTAAGAAATTTCGACGGCAAGAAAATTCGCGAAGCCGACATTCGCAACCTGGCCAACTGGAAGCCAACTGCCGTTCGTACCGAAGAAATTCCGTTTGTGGTCGCCAGGATCGTGTTGCAGGACTTCACTGGGGTGCCGTTACTGGTAGATCTGGCAGCGATGCGTTCGGCCGTTGCCCGGCTCGGCAAGAATGTGAAGCTGATTGAACCGCTAGTACCCGTCGATCTTGTGGTTGACCATTCGGTACAGGTGGACTACTCGGGCACGGGCGAGGCCTTCAAGCTGAACATGCAGACCGAGTTTCAACGCAATCGGGCCCGCTACCAGTTTTTGAAGTGGGGAATGCAGGCATTTGAAAGCTTCAAAGTAGTGCCTCCCGGAATCGGCATCGTCCATCAAGTGAATCTTGAGTATCTCGCCAAGGGTGTCCTGGAAAGCCGGGGAGTTTACTACCCTGACACGCTGGTGGGAACCGACTCCCATACGACGATGATCAACGGACTGGGAATCGTGGGCTGGGGTGTCGGTGGCATTGAAGCCGAAGCCGGCATGCTGGGCCAGCCCGTCTACTTCCTCACTCCGGATGTGGTCGGAGTGCATTTGACAGGTTCATTGCGCGAAGGAGTTACGGCGACGGACTTGGTACTGCACTGCACTGAAATGCTGCGCAAAGCCAAAGTCGTCGGCAAGTTCGTTGAGTATTTCGGCGAGGGAGCTGCCGCCCTTCCGGTTACCGACCGAGCGACAATCGGCAACATGGCCCCGGAATATGGCGCCACCATGGGCTTCTTCCCGATTGACGAAGAAACCTGCAAGTACCTGCTCTCAACCGGACGGACGGACGAACAAGTGCAGACGTTCCGAAACTATTTCAAGGCGCAGGGGCTCTTCGGAATTCCCCGGAAGGGTGAGTGTGACTACAGCAGCCTGCTGGAGCTGGATTTGGGAGATATTCAGCCGGCGGTGGCCGGACCCAAGCGTCCGCAGGACCGTATTGAACTCCCGCGCTTGAAGGAGAAGTTTGTCGAGTTGTTCCAGAAGCCGGTGAGCGAAAACGGCTACAACAAACCGAAAGAAGCAATGTCGCAGCGTTTTGCCCTGCCGAATGGCAACAGGCCGGCTGCCGACGTCGGTCACGGAGACGTGTTGATCGCCGCGATCACATCGTGTACGAACACGTCAAATCCAAGCGTCATGCTGGCCGCAGGCCTGTTAGCGCGCAAGGCAGTGGAAAAGGGTCTGACCGTACGGCCCACGGTCAAGTCGTCGCTGGCTCCAGGCTCCCGTGTGGTTACCGACTACCTGGAAAAGACCGGACTCCAGCCGTATCTCGACCGGTTGGGTTTTCAGTTGGTCGGGTATGGTTGCACGACCTGCATTGGAAATTCCGGTCCGCTCGAAGCTCGGATTGAGGAAGCGGTCACCAAGAATGACTTGATTGCTGCAAGTGTGTTGAGTGGCAATCGCAATTTCGAAGCGCGGGTTCACCAAAACATCAAGGCGAACTTTCTCATGAGTCCACCGTTGGTGGTGGCCTTCGCCCTCGCCGGACGCGTGGACATCGACCTTACGGAAGAACCTCTCGGAAAAGGTAAGGATGGACAGAGTGTTTACCTCAGGGACGTCTGGCCGAGCCTGAAGGAAGTACGCGAATTGATGGCATCGGCATTTGATCCCGCGACCTTCCGGCGGCTTTATCAGGACTTCGCCGCACAGAACCCCATGTGGAACGAGATCCCCTCGAGCACAGGTGATGTTTACGCCTGGGACGCTGAATCAACCTACATCCAGGAACCTCCCTTTTTTGAGAATTTCAGTCTTCAGCCTGGGAAAATCTCAAGCGTCAAAGGAGCTCGCCCCCTGGCCATCTTTGGCGATTCCGTAACGACCGACCATATCAGTCCAGCCGGCGCTATCAAGAAGACATCCCCTGCCGGACTGTACTTGCAGGAACAGGGCGTTACTCCGGAGGATTTCAACAGCTATGGCTCTCGTCGAGGCAATGATCGTGTGATGACTCGCGGAACTTTTGCCAACGTGCGCATCAAGAACCTCATGGTGCCGGGCGTGGAGGGTGGCGTCACTATTCAGCAACCTTCAGGAGAGCAGGTGAGTATCTATGATGCCTCGATGCAATACCAAAAGGACGGCATTCCGCTGATCATTTTCGCAGGACAGGAATATGGCACAGGAAGCTCGCGCGATTGGGCCGCCAAAGGGACGAGACTTCTGGGGGTGAAAGTGGTTGTCGCGCAGAGTTTCGAGCGGATTCACCGGAGCAACCTGGTGGGGATGGGAGTCTTGCCCTGTCAATTCAAGGAAGGAACAACCGCACAATCACTCAAGCTGGACGGTAGCGAGACTTACGACCTGCTGGGCCTGGACGGCCAAGTTCAGCCGCAGCAGGACGTCACACTCGTCATCCATCGGAAAAGCGGAAGCCGTGAAGAAGTACCGGTGACGCTGCGAATCGACACGCCGATTGAGATTGACTACTACCAGCACGGCGGCATTCTGCCCTATGTGCTGCGACAGTTGATTCGGGGGTGAGGTGTCGAGACTCCTAGCGAATAATCGTCTGGATCACTGAAAGAAACTTCTTGGCGGTGAAAGGCTTGTTCATGAAGACGACAGCGCCGGAGCGGAAACCTTGAGTCAAGGCGTCTCGTTCGACGCTGGCTGTCACCATGACAATGGGTGTTGCCTTGTGCTCTTCGAGCTTCTTGATCTGTTTAGCGGTTTCATAGCCGTCCATGCGGGGCATCATCACATCCAGTACAATTCCGTCAAAGCGTCCACCCTGGAGCTTTTCCAAACCCTCAACACCATCTGAAGCGGTTTCGACGGCAAATCCCCCTTGCACTAGAATGGTCTTCTCCAAAACGAGCATCTTGGGATCATCGTCGATCACGAGGATCTTTTTGGGCATAGAGAGAGAAACCCTACCTTGAGCTCATTGGTTTGATCTTCTGTACATCGCTGGGTACATCCAGCTTAAAGATTTTGTCCGAGAGTTTCGGATTGATCTTGATGTTCTCAAGCTGGAACGTCAAATAGTCTCCACTCGATTCGGTAAGCCTGGTTTGGATGGGCAATCCGGTCGCAGGATCAATCCAAAGCCAGATCTGCGTGAACATCGCTGAGACTTTACCGGACTTCGGTTTCAGTTCGAGCAACGATGTCTTCACGGCATTGATGATTTCGTCCTTCAGAAACTTCACGTCATAGGTGTTCGTCAGATTGGCGCTCGATTGCCCGACACCCGTTAACAGGAATTCTGCCTGCGCCCGATTCTTACCCAGATCAATCTCTTGCAGCCGCTTGATCTTAGGCTCATAAATCAAGACTTTCCCCTTGTCGATGAGCAAGGTTTTAACTTCAGGCTTCTCATATTCCAGCTTCGTCCGGTTGCCGTCTTTCAACCGTTTCAGGAAAAGCTTACCGGTTTCGGTCGAGGTGTCGTTGACGACAAGAGTCACCTTCGTCTGTTTGATATCGGCTGTGAGGTCTGTTAGTCGCTTGCCGGCTTGATCGATACTCGCCAGCACGCGCCGCGTCTCCGGCGAGACTGTCTCTTGACCGAGTCCTATCCCAGAGATGCCGCAGACACCGAGGAGCAACGCGGCAAGGGCTGTAGGTAGACGGTTCAATTCCTGTTTCATAGCTCAACACCCCGCTCATCAGGTGGCTGGGTAACCTCCGGTTTCCGCCGAGGTTCCCAACGCCTTTCTCTAGGATGCACGATTCAGGCTAAAAGGTAGATGAATTTTCTTGTCCAAGCCAAATTGAATAGCCAATGGTTTGACCATTTTCATCCAAAATTGGCTTGATGTCGGCGATCGAAACCTGCTTGTTGAGGGTTTTTTGAAGGTGCGTGAGAGCTGCATTTTTAACGGCGGAGGCGTCCTGACTTGCGGGAACCAACTGGGCACTGATATTGAAGACGGGGTTGCCATACTGGTCGAAGGTGTTGACGATGTCCTCTCCGAAGGCAAACTGATGCGGGTTGCTGATCACGGTCCAGTCTTGAAAGAACTGTCGAGGAGTCGCAAAGACAAAAATCAGGATCAAAGCGCAAAGAATGTCGTACTGAAGAGTACCTCGTGCGTAACTCCAAAAAATAACTTTGTTTATTCCGGACATAGCAACTGGATGATACCGGGGACTCGTTCGCCAAAACGCTCGACTAATTTCACCTAGAGAATCCCTTGTGTTCTGTGCGGTGAATCTAGATATAGATCGTATCCTCTTTGGGATTGAAGCTGACATCGTGCTCGTGAGGGACGATATGTCCATCGCGCATTTCAATCAAACGGTTACCAACCGCAGCAGCCTCCGGGTTGTGGGTAATCATGATGATTGACTGGTTGAAGGTGCGATTCAGCTCCTGCAACATCGAAAGAACAATCTGCGAATTCTCCGTATCCAGGTTACCTGTCGGCTCGTCGGCTAACAAGATCGCCGGTTTGTTGATCACGGCACGAGCTATGGCAACTCGTTGCTGCTCTCCGCCCGACATTTCAGACGGCTTGTGTCTCACTTTCTTCTCAAGGCCCAGAAGCTTGAGAACGTTCTGAATGTGCTTCTCGTCCTGGTTGCCGTTGCCAAAAATTTGTCGCGCGATCTCGAGATTGCCCTCAGCAGTCAGAGTCGGGAGGAGATTGTACCTCTGGAAGACAAAGCCTATCTTTCGTCGGCGGATGTCGGTGCGTGCCCCGTCCTTTACCGCCGATATTTCCTCGCCGTCGATGACTACCTTCCCAGACGTTGGCTTCGCCAGTCCGCCCAGAATATGCAGCAAAGTCGATTTCCCGCAGCCTGACGGGCCCATGATCGAGATAAACTCCCCTTCCCGTACTCTGATGGAAACGCCTCGAAGAGCAGCAACGTCAATTTTTCCAACTTTGTAGGTCTTCTTAACATCCAGGGCTTCAAGTATATTTTTCATCAAGGAAAACGGACAGCACGAAGCAATTTGAAGGCGGGATTATAGCGTAAAGAGATGGCTCCGGGTGAATATTTGTCCGAGTGGAGGGCCAGGTTTTCGCCAGTCGTTGGTTCTCAGTCCTCAAACACTGGCTCAGGAGACTATTCGTACGCCAAAGCGTCGATGGGATCTTGACGAGCTGCTCGGAGTGCGGGATAGAGGCCACCCAGAGTGGCGCTGATCAAAGCAATCAGCCCGGCCTTCACTATCCAATCAACGCTCAGCTCAACCTGCAGGTTTGGCAGAAGCCTCCCCAACAGCCATTGACCACCGAAGGAGAGAGCGATGCCGCCCAGAAGACCGGCAGCGCAAAGAACGAGGGATTCCTTAACGAACACCGAAAGTACGAAAGCTTTGGAAGCGCCAAGGGCCTTCAGGATTCCAATCTCGCGGGTGCGCTCGGTGATGGCGGTGTACATGGCCAGAAAAATGGCAAAAAAGCCCACGACGGTTGCAATGAAGATGACAGTGTTTAGAAAGTACCTCAAGGCAACAAGATTGTTGCTGGCCGAAGAAACCTGCGAAACAAAATCCTCCATCGGGAGAACTGTATAACCCTTCAGCTTCTCCTTGACACGCGCGACTACCGTTGGGATCTCTTGTGATGACTCGCACTTAATAAACATCAGCGAAACTTTGCCCGGCGTTCCGGTTAGATCTTGCACCGTTCGCAAAGGCAGGAAGACTCGCGAACCTTTGCCGTGTTCGAAGATTCCGCTGACCCGAAAATTGTGATTCAGGAATTTGGTAGTCGCTCCCACTTCGAGCTTTTTCGACTTGGCATGAATGTCATCCACAATGACTTCATAGGGATCCTGAAACGCACGTCCCTGCTGAAACGTAAATCCACGGGTTACACGGTTAAAGCTTTCTGGTTCGATTCCGTAGATCAGCCCAATCCCTCCTTGAGTGTTCAACTGAACCATTACGGGGGAAACAGCGCTCACTCCCGGAATCGCTGAAAGCAGTTCAACCAACTTCTCTGACATCGCCGCGGTGCTGGACGCCATTATGAAAGACGATCCTGGCGGTTGTAGTACAATGTCTGCACCGATGCCCTCAAGGCGCTTGGCGTTCTCGTTCACCATTCCTCGCGTCAAACCAACTACCAAGAGGATCAGTACAACTTCCATGCCAATGGCGAGCACCGTGGCGAGTGTCCGCATGGGGCGAGCGAAGAGATTGGCAATAACAATGGACTGGCTCATCTTACGGTGGTGTTCTGGGTCAAGTCGATCAGCTCCGTTCCTCCAGGTTGCTCCAGGCTGAACTGCTCGTCGCGCAAAGCTTCGTTCGTAACAGCTTTGCTGACGCGAATTCGAAGCGAATAGTCTTCCTGCGGGCGGGTAAAGTCGATCACCGAGGGATAATCTCCGCCTTCGAAATCTTTGAATTCCCGATAGTTGATGTCAGACACAATCCGTCCACTCTCGTAAAACTTCTGGCGGACCATCCGCAGATCGAACCGATCAATCCAGATCTTGCGTCGCAAGGAGCCGACGCCTTCCTTTGGCGGTCCAATGATGGAAAGAACATAGTATTTGTACTTCCCTTCTTGCTCCTCTTCCAGAACTCGGGTGTTCTCTGCCCGATCGCTGGTCACCGGGTCGATAATGAGGGCTTGGAAGATATGCTGCGGACGCAAGTTGATGGGTACATCTTTGAGGCCCTTGATTTCCTGATCGTTACGGCCAAGGATGAATTTATTCTTGGGGGGAACATAAATTCGAAACTGGTCTCCATCGGATACCATGTCGAAAACCTTCACCTTGAAGGCTTGCCCAATCAAGCGAATTCGCGAAGGCCTGCGAGCGAGTACAAACCCGTCGGTTTCCCTGTAGTTCGAGATCTCGCCGGTGTTTATGGATCCCCCAGTCAACTGGTAGATCACCGTGAGTCTAAGAGACTGAATCTTCTCGGCAGTCTGATTAATTCCCTGAATCAGATCCTCCAAACTGGCTGTTTTGGCTGGTAAGGCCTGCTGGCCGGCTGGAATGCGATGCGTTTGCTTGACCCGAAACCAGCTGCAGTTCGAAGAAGCGAGGAGAACGAAAAGAGTGAAAAGGCAGGCTGTGACTAGCGGTTTCAAATGTCCACAAATTCCCAAATCCAGATTGAAAGCGCCTAAACGTAGCAAACCGAACTTGTGGCGTCAACAGGTTAGTGCGCATTCTGCGCGGACTTCCCCCCTTCCTTCGCAGAACGGCTCCGGCGGTAGAGGAAATAGAACAATGCACCGATGGCAATCAACGTGACCACTCCGAGTGCAATATAAGGATAATTTTGGTGCATGTAGTCCTTCGCCGCCTCGCCATACTTGACGGCAAGAAACCCTTCCAGGAAATAGCGGAACCCTCGGCCAGCAGTGATCGCAAAGATGAACTTACCGACACTGATGCGGAAAGCACCTGCAAACAAAACGAAAATCTTGAATGGAGTTGGTGGCGGCAGGATTGAGGGAATCATCACCGCGAGGATCCCATACTTTGAATACCAGCGCGCGACCCTCTGGATTTTGTCCTCAGCAAATTTCTTGTGCAATAAAACCCGACCGCCTTTTCTTCCAACGGTAAAAAGGGCGAGACAACCTAGAATCGACCCAAGCGTCGTCATCGTGCAGTAGTAGAGCATCCTTTCCGGATTCTTGATCGAGAGCGTAATGATCAGGATGTCGTTGACCTCCGGCAGGGAGAGAAACGACGAGTCGAACAACGCGATGAGCAGCAAAGCCCACCCTCCCAACGGGGCAGTCAGTGCCAGGAAGTAGTTCTGAATTTTCAATGCAATGGCTTTCAAGAAAAACTCCCCTGGAAATTCAGGTTTAGAGTCCAAGCTTTAGCTTGCGAACTAGAGGCAGCCTAAAGGCTGAACTCTGAACTTCAGAACCGGAACTCCTCTGATACCACCTTCAGATTCTGGTCGAGCACCGCCGAGTATACAAACCTCTGTTGCGATCGACTGGCAAAGTCAAACCGGAGATCGCGCGCCGTCACATGATAGCCTTCCGCGCTGGGGCTGATCTGAAACAGTGGATAACGCGCAAAGTCCAGGAAGACGCGTGCTTGAGTCCCCTGAGTTGTAGCCTCCACCTCACTCAGATTCGGCTTGAAGAACGTCTTCACTCGCCGTCGTTCGAACCCACTCTGCAAGAAACCAAATCCAGCGAACGCCAGATGATATGCCTTTTCTGTTTCGACCACCCCACTCCAGCCTAAAGGATTCAAAAACTGAGGTACTGCTCCAACTCGAATCGGATCCCCAGTTGGATACGAACGATGACGCAGCTCCTCCAGGGCGCTTTCGCGCGAAACCCACTTACCCACCCAAAATACCGCAATCAATGTGAGCGCAGCAAAGGCCCAGCCTCTATAGCCTCCTGCTTTGGAACCAATTTCCTGATAGATCAAACGAAAGAGAAATGGAAGTATCAACCCAGAGGCAAGGATCGACAACATCCAGGGATCAACAATGAAGACCAGATCAGCTGCAAACCAGCGGCCGTCGAACGGGAGAAAAGGACGGACGCCATAGCTGTTGGTATAATCCAACAGCGAGTGGCTGCCCACTCCTGCCAAGGACATGAGAAACAACCCTCGGAAACTTGCCTGAGTAGCAACTTTCGACCGGGCCCGATACGCCATTAGCAGGACGGCAGCTAGCAGAGAGGCTTGGCAAAGCAACCCTGCCAGGGAATGACTGAAGCCGCGATGGTGTTTGAGATAGCTGAGGTCGCCCCCGAGCCAGGAGACGACGTCGATATCAGGCAAATTCGCTCCGATTACAAGAGCGAGTGTGGCTTTCGGAGTGCAGCGTTCAAGCCCTGTCTTGGCCAATATCAAACCGAAGAGCGTGTGAGTGACGTTGTCCATGAACTGTTGGAAGACACTGCATTGTGCGCCGCGAGGTGCCGATAGATCTGCTGACGCCGGGCGATTATAGCGGGAATCGATCGAGCGCAATACACTGGCGTGTTCAGAAAGGTTGGAATGAGTTCTAAGCATCCTGCGGTGGTTCTAGGTGGAGGGTTGGCCGGGCTGAGCGCGCTCTGGCATTTGCAACAGGCGGGCCGAACGGATAGCCACCTCTTTGAAAAGGAATCGCGTGTCGGCGGGCTCACGCGATCCGAGCAACTTGACGGCTTCACGTTCGACTATACAGGCCACTTGCTTCACTTCAAGAACGACGCAGTGAAGCAACTCGTCTCGCAATTGCTGGACGGCAACCTCCATACCATCACTCGCAACTCCTGGATTTTCTCCAAGGGTGTTTATACACGCTATCCGTTTCAGACCAATCTGTACGGGCTTCCGCCTGAAGTCATCAAGGAATGTATTCTGGGTTTTGTAAACGCACGAAGAAATGACGCTGCAGGCTCCCTGAACGACAGAACACGATCCCTCTGTTTTGCCGACTGGATTGACACAACCCTGGGTCCCGGCATTGCGCGGCACTTCATGACACCCTATAACGAGAAGTTGTGGACAGTTCCTCTGGACGAACTCACTTGCGAGTGGATGGGGCGATTCGTACCTTCCACCTCTCTGGAACAGATCCTCGATGGAGCCCTCACCGACCAGTCTCGCAATGCCGGCTACAATGCGACCTTCTCCTATCCGTTGCGGGGGGGCATTGAGGCACTACCACAGGCATTTGCAGCTTCCCTGACCAACATTCATACCAGCTGTGAGCTGGCCGGCCTCGATATCGCAAACCGGCGACTTCATTTCAAGAACGGCCAGAGCGCTTCCTTCCATCGGTTGGTAACAACGATGCCTTTGCCCGGTCTGCTTCGTGCAGCTTCAGACGTTCCCCAGGCAGTACGTGAGGCGGCGCAGAAGCTCCGCTTCACGTCTGTTTGCAACGTCAACCTCGGTGTGGATCGAAGTATCAGCGACAAGCACTGGATCTACTTCCCCGAACCTGAGTACTGTTTCTACCGCATTGGCTTCTCACACAATTTCTCACCGAACCAAGCGCCGGCAGGTTGCAGCGCCATTTATGCGGAGGTTGGCTATTCGGATTGGAAGCCGCTCGATCGTTCCGGGCTTGTCGAGCGAATCAAGTCGGATCTACTGAAAGCAGGTATTCTCAAACCCAGCGATCGCGTGCTCGCAGAACTCTGCCTCGACATTCCCTGCGCGTATGTCATCTATGACCGGCACCATCGCGAGTGTTCAGACCTTGTGCGGAAGTTCTTGCGTGAGAATGGTATCTTTACTATTGGGCGCTATGGCGCCTGGGAGTATTCGGGAATGGAAGATGCAATCTGGCAAGGAAGATTGGCTGCCGAGGAGATCATGGCCTAGTCCCGATCCTTGCCGCGGCAAACGTTTTGGAGGTTGTCATGTCTGGAGTCCTGTCATCCATTCTGGGTCTGTGGGTAATCCTTTTCGTAGTGCTAGGTCCACGATCGACAGTTCTGGCTTCTCAGGAACCTGCAGATCCTGCGGACGCAATCCATCACGACACAAGAGCCAAGATGGAAAAAGAGCGTCGGGAGGATGAGTGGAAAAAGTTGAAAGACGACACAGACAAGCTGGTTCTGGCTGCTAATGACCTGAAAGAGATGATCGAAAAGTCGAACAAAGACACCTTTTCTCTTTCAATCGTGAAGAAAGCAGAGGAGGTAGAAAAGATCCTCAAGGACATCAAACGCAGAGCGAAAGGTGGCTTCTAGAAGTGAGAGCGAAAGGAATGCTTCTCAGCCCACTATAGCAATTCTTCATTCCTACCCATCGTCGTTTCGAAATCATCATCAATAGGAAGTCTTCTTGGATTGGCGTGCCTGATGGCGCTCGATAGCCAGCTGTATAAGCCTGTCGATCAATTCGACATAACCAAGCCCCGTAGCTTGCCAAAGCTTGGGATACATGCTGATAGAGGTGAATCCCGGCAGGGTGTTGATTTCGTTCACATAAATGAGGTTGGTCTTCTTTTCAAGAAAGAAATCCACGCGCGCCAAGCCTGAGCATTCTGTAACCAAAAAAGTCCTGATCGCCAGTTCCTGAATCGCATTCGTTTGCGACTCCTCCAGCGGGGCAGGAATCAGCAACCGTGAACTCTCATCGAGATACTTGGCTTCATAGTCGTAGAACTCGTGAGACGGAACAATCTCTCCCGGCAGGCTGGCAAGTGGATCGTCATTCCCCAGCACGGAGCACTCAATTTCACGCACCTCGAGACCCTTTTCGATGATGATCTTACGGTCGTATTGAGCCGCAAGGTCCATGGCTGCATCCAGCGCCGCTGCGTTCTTCACCTTGCTGATGCCCACCGAAGAGCCCAAGTTTGCCGGCTTCACAAAGCAGGGATAGCCGAGTTGGCTTTCGATGTCCTTCCGAATAGCTTGCTTCCTCGCCTGCCACTGATGGTCGAGCACCACGAGGAAATCCACGATCGGCAACCCAGCGTGTTGCAGCAACCGTTTCATTACATCTTTGTCCATCCCCACCGAAGAACCGAGAACTCCCGCACCCACGTATGGCAAATTGGCCATGTCCAGCAAACCCTGGATCGTGCCATCCTCGCCGTATGTGCCATGCAGAGCTGGAAAGACGACGTCAATCCGAGCCTGGTTGCCAATGGCTTTGGAGTCTGAGAGGACCTGCATCTAGAGAGTTGTCCAGTGGATCTGGAGGAAGCAATACGGTTCTGCCATTGCTCAGGATGTCTGGAAAGGCAGCCTCCAAAAACTTTGGTTCCGAACGCCATTGTCCGTCTTTGGTGATGCCAATGGGGATGACGTCGTACTTATCGCGGTCTAAGGCTTTCAGAATCGATGCGGCGGAGCGAAGCGAAACTTCATGCTCGCCTGACTTGCCGCCAAAGAGGAGCGCTACAGTAATTTTTTTCATAGGGATTGCACAAGTGGACGGGGAAAACCCAAAACGCGTCACCTAACCTTCTTCGAACACGCAACAGTCATTCCTGCGAACACATTTGGAAGCCCGGGACAACTGGATTCCGGCTTTCGCCGGAATGACGCCCGATGGTGACACTTCGTCACAGAATCTTTTTCCCTAACGCCGACTGAATCAGCTCGACTCCTAAAGCGGCCGTTGTGTTCATGTGATCCAGCACCGGATTGACTTCCACCAACTCCAAGGATACGAGCCGGTTGGTATCGGCAATCATCTCCATCGCGAGGTGCGCTTCCCTGTAAGACGCGCCACCCTTCACTGGTGTTCCCACTCCTGGTGCAAACGCTGGATCGAGGAAGTCCATATCCCACGAAACTGCCATGCCCGCTGTGTGTAGCGAGGCAATCCGAATGGCTTCCTCCACGACGCTCCGCATGCCACGCTCATCAATATCCCGCATGGTGAAGACACGCACTGCCGAGGACGCCAGCAATTCCTTCTCCTGGGCGTCAATGTCGCGAACTCCTACCAGGACGGCATTTTGAGGTTTGATTTTTGGGTCAATTCCATAAAAGTGCGTCAGCCGTTCTGGCCCGACCCCGACCGAAGCGGCCAGCGGCATGCCATGCACGTTGCCGCTTGGTGAGCTCTGCGGAGTGTTGAAGTCAGCATGCGCGTCAAACCAGATGAGCCCCACGTTGTCCTGCTGGCCGTGAAAGTGTTTGGCAACACCAGCCAGCGTCCCTATGGCAATGGAATGGTCCCCACCCAGCACGATCGGCAACTGCGCCTTTCCCAGAGTTTCTTCAACAAGCCTCGCGAGATGCTCGCATGCCTGTAGTATCTCGTTCAGAAACTTGCTGTGGCTCTCACCATAATGGAGCGTCTCCGCAATGCTCACCGGAACATCACCTGCGTCCATCACTTCATAACCCAGAGAAGCCACGCGACCGTTCAAATCGGCCACGCGCACAGCGCTTGGTCCCATGTCTACACCACGCCGGCCCGAACCGAGGTCGAGGGGAACGCCGATGATGGTGAGGGGCTTCGTCATGGTTGCGCGTTGGCGCCAACACTGAGGAGGCTTGACGATGGAGGATCGCAAGTCTCAATTCGCAATCCTCAATGGTCAAGCCTCAGGGCTTCAGCCTATACAGCATTCTGGGGAACGGAATGGTTTCGCGCACGTGTTCGAGTCCGCAAATCCAAGCTACAGCGCGTTCGATGCCCATTCCGAATCCTGCGTGCGGAAAGGTTCCATACTTTCGAAGGTCCAGATACCAATCAAATGCTTCAGGTGGCAGATGATGCTCTTGAATCCGCTGGTTCAATAGTTCGAGACTGGAAGCGCGTTGGCCGCCACCGATGATCTCGCCGTAGCCCTCCGGCGCCAGCACGTCAACACACAAAGCCAGCTCTGGACGTCCGGGATCGGGCTCCATGTAAAACGCTTTCACCTGGGCCGGATAGCGATGCACCATCACGGGACGGTCGAATTGCTGCGACAGAATGGTTTCGTCGCCACCGCCGAAGTCGTTGCCCCACTGAATTTCGGAGCCACGTGATTGCAAGTTTTTCACAGCCTCGTCATATGGAATCCGCGGGAAAGGCGGCGCAATCTGCTCCAGCTTGCTGATGTCCCGCTCGAGCGCCTGAAGCTCGGCTTTCCTGTTCTTGAGGACGTTCTGCACGATGCTGGTGATGAACTCCTCTGCAAGCACCATCACATCCTCTAGCGTCGCAAAGGCGACTTCAGGCTCCACCATCCAGAACTCCGTGAGGTGCCGCCGCGTCTTGGATTTCTCGGCGCGAAACGTCGGTCCGAAGCAGTAAACCTTGCCAAAGGCTGCAGCCGTTGCTTCATTGTAGAGTTGCCCGGATTGGGTCAGGTAGGCCTTGTCATCGAAATACCCCACCTCAAACAGGTTTGTCGTGCCTTCGCAGGCGGCAGGAGTAAAGATGGGTGTATCGACAAGCACGAAGCCGCGATCGTCAAAGAAGCTACGCACTGCGCGAATGATCTCATGACGGATCTTCAAAATGGCATACTGCCGCGACGAGCGAATCCAAAGGTGGCGCTGATCCATCAGGAACTCGATGCCATGTTCCTTCGGAGTAATCGGGAACGGTTGCTCCGGAGGCACGAGTTGAACCACCACTAACTCCTTGACGTCCAGTTCATAACCACCAGGAGCGGACTTGCCCTCGGGCACCTTTCGAGCCGTCCCGGTTAGTTCCAACGATGATTCCTGAGTCAGTGCCTTCGCCTTTTCGAACACCTCCGGACTAACGTTGTTCTTGAAAACGATGCATTGCAGCAAGCCGCTGCCGTCACGCAAGATGGGGAAAATAATCTTGCCACTGGATCGGATGTTATACAGCCAGCCTTGGACGGTCACCTCTTGACCATCATATTTCGAAAGATCGCTAATGCTGACGACGGGCATCATCCCTCCCGGGTTTTCAGTTCCATCAGTTCTTCCTGGCACCTTGCAAAACGATCGAAGCGCTCACGCGCCAACTTCAAGACAGCTTCAGGTGGGCGATTCCAAGCCTTGAGTTCCAAGGTCAAGCTGCCCGAGTACTGAACAGCCTCCAATGCCTCAAGGATCTTCGGCCAATCGATGTCCCCGTCAAATGGTAGCAGGTGCTCATCCTTCATGCGGTGATTGTCGTGCAAATGCGTCGCCACAATCCAATCCTCGCCGTCGCGAATCTCCTGGTGAGGATCGGCTTGGAGAAAAGAGTGGCCGGAGTCGAAACAGATGCCCACCTCAGGCAGTTGGGCATCTTCAAGAAAACGCCTCATGCGTTCCACGGAAGACAATCCATTGGGAATGTTTTCCAAGGCCAGTTTCACACCTCGCGCTCCTGCAAAGGGCAGCAGTATCTCCAAGCTGTAGAAGGTGGCATCCAGATGTCGGGGACTGAAGCGGTCTTCGGGCGCTCCCATGTGGACGATGGCCAACGGAAAGGAAACCTTCTCGGAAAACTCCAGAGCTCGGCGGATCTCATCCACGGCCTTCTCCCGTCGGAGGCGCTCGGGATCCGCAATGGACAGCCATTCGCGGTTTCCCCTGGCTTGATAGTCCATGCAAAAAGGTGTATGAAGGGACTGCAAGAAATCACCTTGGTCGCGGAGCCAGGAGGCAAGGTCGCTGGTGAGTTTCTTGTCCTGGTAATCAAAGTGTGGCTTTAGGGCGAAGATTTCCAGGGTGTCAAAACCAACTGTACGGATCTCTTTCAGACGTTCAACGCCGAGATTCTCTTCCACCAAGTAGTGCGTTGACAGTCCTTGCTTCATTGGGTTGAAGGCGTGATAGTCCACTGGGCTAGAGCGCGAACCGGCGCGCTGGAAGCGCAGTCGGGATGCTAGCACCTTTACCCAGCATTGCAAAGGACGGCCCCGGCATTCCGGCGGCGATATAGCTTCGACTAGGACCCAACATGAACAAACGACCTCCACGGCGCAACTTTCGGTCAAACAAGTCAAGGGATGGAGTTTCACAAACAGTGCTGCGGCAGCCTCGCGTCCAGGAACAAACGCATGCCGAGACCCTGTATCTCGGCCAGTTGATTCAAGACAAGACTCCAGTGATTGTCAAACTTGTCAACGACGACGAGATTTCTGGATGGATTGAGTACTACGACAAGAGCTTCATTCGCCTGACGCGAGACAATGCGCCAAACGTCTTCATTTACAAGGAGCAGATAAAGTTCATCATTGAAAATACTCAACGCCAAGGCAGATGAACCAGGCTAGTTCTGTGGGCAAACAGGCAGGTCTTGAGCGAAGTCTACGGCGGGCGTCGAAGCGCGGGGCGTTGCGCGGAGAAAACGAATGCCGTAGAAGGTCAAGACCATTGACATCCCCGCAATTCCCTTCAGCAGCAGCGAGCGGTATTCCAGGTCATCCATCCACCACAACGTCGGGTGTGAAGAAATGGCAACGAGGTGATTGCTGACAATGCACTGCGCGAGGATGAAGGCTGCGATGCGGCTCCGTGTTCTGAAGATCGCCCAGCCCGCGAGTGCAAAGAGCAGCGTTTTCAGAATCGTGAACTTCCCAATCGACATCAACCAGCCGTCTCGGATTACCCAATCGCGAAATACCTGATTGACTTCATACTCGATGGGCACGCCACGCACAGCAAAGTGGTGTAAGTGCAGCCCAGATCAACGGCGAACAAGATAAATGCCGTCACGAAGAACAGAAAGGTTTTTTTGCTCAACATGCGTTTCTCCGAAGGAAGTTTTCGGCGCGACGGACATGAACAGTTAGCGCAAAATCGATGAATTTGTGTCGAAGCCGGATATTTTCACTAGAGCAGACGAATCAAACTTGGCAGGGGACGAGGATGAGCACCACACGCGGAGAGTTCCACGGGGCTCGTTGCAGCGTGTTTGTGTTTTTTGTGGCTCCAGCCTGGGCAACCGCGATGCGTTTCAAGAAGCGGCCCGCGAGCTGGGCAGCCTCCTGGCGGCAAACGGTATCGAACTGATTTATGGCGGCGGTAACTGCGGGCTGATGGGAGTTCTCGCAGATGAAGTCCTAAAGGGCGGCGGACGGGTGACCGGTGTTATCCCGGAGAGCTTGATGGTCAAAGAACTTGGCCACCTTGAGTTGACTCAACTTCACGTCGTTGCCAGCATGCATGAGCGCAAGGCCATGATGTCGAGCCTCGCTGACGGTTTTGTCGCGCTGCCCGGTGGGTTTGGCACCTTCGAGGAGCTGTTCGAAGTGATCACTTGGGGACAGTTAGGCCTGCACCGGAAGCCTGTCGGCTTGTTGAATGTCGAGGGCTTCTTCGACCCAGTGGTCAATCTCATGCAACATGCGATTCTTGAGGGGTTTGTGAGGCCCGAACAACGTCAATTGGTGATCAGCTCAGCTTCGCCCAAGGAGTTGCTGCAAGAGATTGGAGCTGGTCAGAACGAGTCTGTTCGGGTTCCTTGATCCTGTTGGTCACCGAGCACCCACTATTTCAGATTGCCTAACGCCCAGCGAATTCCGTTTACCAGATGTTTTTGAAAGCGCGGGTCACTCCAAACATCTTCCCGATGTCCTAGAGCCGTATAAAAAATCCGGCCCTTGCCAAAGGTATTCGTCCAAGCATTTGCAAAGTACTTGTCGGCCCGGTGGACGTTGGGTTTGTTGAGATCGATTGAGCTGTTGTCGAGGCTGAGCAATACGTGCACTTGATCCTTGGAGAAGTTCTTGAACTGGTAGATCTCGTCCTTGATTTTGAATGACGGCGCCAGATGCTTCACCGAGGGGTGGGCGGAATCCTCCACCTTGATGACAACGTCTTGATGCCAGGGGTGATGGTCAAAATAGCCTCCAATGATCTTCCCGTACTCAGGCCATTGGTAGAATGTGTCGGTAGCACTATGGATGCCGATGAAGCCCTTGCCTGAGTTGATAAAGTCTAGGAACGCCTCCTTCTGTTCCACAGAAAACGGCAGCTCGCCGGTTGTATAGAAAACGAGGCCGTCGAAGTTCTTCAGGTAACTTGCGTTGATCAGCGAACAGTCCGGCGTCGCAATCGACTCAAAAGCACCTGATTGCTCGCCAAGCCGCTGCAGCACACCTTCCGAAAAGGGCAGGACCTCATGCTTGAAGCCCGCCGAGTGAGTGAGGTAGAGAATCTTGGGCCGGGCCTTTGTCTTTTGAGCGACTGAGCTCAGAGGCAAGCTCAGAATGAAAAGCAGGCAGAGCAGAAAAGACCACAGAAACTTCGCTGCGCTGGGTTGAAACATGCATCACTCCTTAGGTTGGGTGGGTAGAGGCCGACTCAGTGTAGGCAGGAGCCAGTGGAAACGCAAGAGTTCCCGCCGAAGACGGAGACGTTCCGGGAGGCTGAACCATGCAATTGTGTGAATTCCTTTTTGCTGAGCTTCATTCCCGCGGCGTCCGCCAGATCTTCGGCATACCCGGCGACTATGTGCTGAACCTCTATGAAGCTCTCGAGAAGATACGGAAAGTTTCGACTCGTGACGTTCAGCCACGAGCCTGCGGTCGGTTTCGCCGCTGACGCAGCGGCGCGCATTACCAACGGCCTCGGCGTCTGCCTGGTGACCTATGGCGCGGGTGGTCTGAACATGGTGAATTCAGTGGCTTGCGCGTACGCTGAAAAATCTCCTCTGGTCGTCATCTCCGGCGGACCAGGTATGCTGGAGAAGCGCCGCGGCATTCTGGTCCATCACGAAGTGAAATCCTACGAGTCTCAATTGAAGGTTTACAACGAAGTTGTTGAGTATGGAGCCATTCTGGACAATCCACGGACTGCCGCAGCTGAAATTCGCAAAGCCTTGGACCTCGCTCTGCAATTGATGCGCCCCGTCTACCTTGAGGTACCTCGTGACATGGTGTTCACTGAGATTCCCGTGCCAGAGTCTTTCGAACCGATGCACGTCAGAATAGACGAAGGAGCCCTCACAGAAGCCAGCGAAGAGATTCTGGATCGTCTGACGACCAGCCGGCACCCAGTGCTCGTCGTGGGGGTGGAAGCACACCGATTCGGCTTGCAAAAGAAGATCGTGAATCTGGCAGAGCGTCTCCAGATTCCGGTGGTTTCTTCCTTTCTCGGGCGCGGCGTCTTTCCCACCACACATCCACAGTTCAAAGGTACTTACCTGGGAACGGTAAGTCCGGCGCCGTTGCGTGAGATCGTTGAGCAGTCTGACTGTCTGCTGCTGCTTGGCGTCCTTATCAGCGACGTCAGCTTGGGAATTCCCGCCGAGTCAGTCAACGAAAGCAACAGCATACTTTGCATATCGCGCGAAGTCTTCATCAGACATCACATGTTTCACAACGTGCCACTCGATGCCCTTGTCGACAGACTGGTGCAGTCGACGCGATTGCCTCAGAAAGAGAATTGTGTTCCCGGGTGGCAGGCGGGCATTTCGCCAGAGATTTTTGAGCCCTATGCCGAAGACGATCGCATTCGGGTTCGACATTTGATTCATGTCCTCAACGACTTCGCCAGCCGCCATACTGAGTTTCCTGTGGTGTGCGACACCGGCGATAGTCTGTTCGCGACAGTCGACATTCGAGCCGATGTCTGTGTTGGGCCAGCCTACTACGCAACCATGGGGTTTGCTGTCCCGGGATCCATCGGCTTGCAAGTGGCCAGCGGGCGGCGCCCCCTGGTGCTGGTTGGCGACGGTGCCTTTCAGATGACCGGGCCGGAGATCGCCCATTGCTCGCGCTACGGGCTAAACCCAATTGTGGTGCTCCTGAACAACACCCGATGGGAAATGTTGCAAGCGTTCTTTCCTCACGCGCGCTATAACGAAACGGTTTCCTGGCCGTTTGCCCAGCTGGCCGATCTTTGGGGTGGGCATGGAGTTCAAGTGAAAACGCCAGGGGAATTGCGCATTGCCCTGGAAGAGGCCGTGAGCTGCACGACCTTTACACTGATTGAAGTGCGGCTGGAACGCGGCGATTTGTCTCCCATCCTGCGTGGCTTTGTGGAGGGCTTCAAGCGAAAGGTTTATCGCTAGCTTCCCTAGGTCATCGGTTCCCAGGGGAAGGTGACGTCTGACGATTGTTCACATTGTGAGAAACCAAGCCTGCCGGTGATTTGCTAGCAAGTCTCGCGATCGTGTGCATAAAATCTGCTTGGGAATTTTCCCCGGGTGGCACACAATGGGCTCCGTTGGGAAGCGCTGTCAGGCAACTAGATCTACCTTCAGGGAAACCCCGATCAGCATCCTGCCCGGTGTCACCATCGGTCTTTTCGCAAGTCATCCTATCAGCCTCAAGTTCTTGTCGCAGAAGGAGCCCCATTTGTCAGTCGAGCTGAGCATCCCATTTGAAAAGTATCTGTTAGACAACGGTTTGCAGGTCATTCTGCACCACGATCCGAAGCTTCCCGTTGTCCACGTGAATCTTTGGTACCACGTGGGATCGAAAAACGAAAACCCGAATCGAACCGGGTTCGCTCATTTGTTTGAGCACATGATGTTTCAGGGCTCCAAGCATGCCGACGGAGAGTACATCACCTACATCGAGAAAGCGGGCGCCAACCTTCGTGAGGGTGGTGTCAATGGCACTACAAGTTTTGATCGGACGAACTATTTCCAAACCGTTCCCCGCGAAGCTTTGGAATATGCCCTATGGCTTGAATCAGACCGCATGGGATTCCTTACCGATGCGCTGACTCAAGAGAAATTCGACAACCAGCGCGACGTCGTAAAGAATGAGCGACGGCAAAGTTATGAGAATGTGCCCTATGGCCGCGCCATTCAGATGATCTTTGAGAACCTGTTTCCCAAAGGACATCCGTATTCATGGCTGGTTATTGGCTCGCAGGAGCATCTCGACGCTGCGACCGTGGAGGACGTTAAGGCCTTCTTCAGTACCTTCTACACGCCGAACAACTGCAGCCTGGTCGTGGCAGGTGACTTCGATGTGGATGGGACGAAACGGCTGCTTGAAAAGTACTTCGGACCCTTTCCACCAGGGCCAGCTCTGGAAAGACCCGTCCGATGGGTGCCCCGTCTGGAGGGTGAGAAGCGCATTGTTGTGGCCGACCGCGTTCCGCAGGAACGCCTTTACCTTGTCTGGCCCACACCAGGCTACTTTCAGGCCGACGATGCAGAGCTGGACCTCGCATCGCGTATCCTCTCGCAAGGAAAGAACTCCCGCCTCTACAAGACTCTCGTTTACGACCGCCAGATTGCGTCTGATGTGTCCGCTTTCAACTATTCGCTCGAGATTGCAGGTCTGTTTGGCATCATAGCAACGGCCCGACCTGGCCAGAGTCTTGCTGAACTTGAGGCAATGATTCTGGAGGAAGTGGGACGCTTTGCCGAACGTGGACCTTCGGAAGAAGAATTATTGCGGGAGAAAGCCAAGCAGGAATTTGATTTCGTCAATGGATTGGAACGATTGGGAGGCTTTGGGGGAAAGGCTGACCTGTTGAATCAGTACAACACCTACTTGGGAGCCCCTGGCTTTTTCGCACAGGACTACGAGCGATTCGAGCGGGTCACCGTGGGCGCTATTCGCAACGTCGCCGAGCATTACCTGAGCTCTTCAAACCGTTTGAGCGTCACGTTCAAACCAGAAGGGTCATCTCGACCGAAGGCCGCTGAGTTCGACAGGAGCCGAGTGCCCTCTCTGGGAGAGAAGAAGTCATTCACCCCGCCGCCGCTGCAGTCAGCAGAACTTTCAAATGGATTGCGCGTAATCGTGTGCGAACGTCGTGGATTGCCCAAAGTCGCAGTGGGTTTGGTGGTGCGCTCAGGGGCAGCAGAAGATCCTGCCGATCAGGCGGGCACCGCCTGGATGACTGCTGAAATGCTGGATGAGGGAACGACGTCCAGATCAGCACTCCAAATTCAAGCAGAACTGGATCTTCTGGGTACGTCACTGGGTACCTCTGCGGAATCGGAGGTGTCACATGCGAGCCTGGAGACACTCAAGAAGTACCTGCGTCCATCGCTTGATGTCATGGCAGATTTGGTTTTGAATCCCTCGTTTCCTGAAGAGGAGCTGGAGCGACAGCGGCGGCAACGACTGGATGGAATTCTACAGGAGCGGAATAGTCCTCCCAACATCGCTCGCAAGGTTTTTCGCACCGTCCTGTTCGGAGAAACTCATCCTTTCGGCCGCGAGGTTGCGGGATACGAAGCATCCGTCCAGGCGATCAGCCGATCCAGCTTGCAGGACTACTACAATCGATATTGGAAGCCGAATCACTCCGCATTGATTTTTGCCGGTGACGTAGATTTGGACGAAGCGGTACGGCTTGCAGAAGGAACTCTCGGACGCTGGCAGCGGGGTACCGTGGTCGCAACTGAGATGCCGTTGGTTCAGCCACCAGCGGGCCTGCGGATTTGCTTGATTGACCGCCAAGATGCACCGCAATCCCAAGTCCGTTTTGGTTCGATCGGACCCCGCAGAAGTAACGAGGACCTCTACGCCATTGAGTTAATGAACACCGTGTTAGGTGGGGCTTTCTCCAGTCGCCTGAACCTAAACTTACGCGAAGACAAGGGATACACCTACGGAGCTTCTTCCATGTTCGCCTATGGACGCCGGCTGGGGTTTTGGGCAGCCGGCGCAGGAGTTCAAACTCAATTCACGTGCGAAACCTTGTTGGAATTCCGCAAGGAAGTCCGGCAGATTCGGGACGAGAGAATGATCACTGCCGATGAGCTGGAAATGGCCAAGACAAATCTCATCCGCGGGTTTGCGCAGCGGTTTGAGACCCTCGGCCGGCTGGTTGATCAGGTAGTTGACGTAGTCTCGTTTGATTTGCCTCTCGAAGATATTCAACAGTATCCCCAATCGATGGACAACGTGTCATTGGAGCAGGCGCGCAAAGCCGCTCGAAAATACCTCACTCCAGACGATGCTGTGGCAGTGATCGTGGGTGACCGGAAAAAGATTGAACAGCCAATTCGTGATTTGAATCTTGGCGAAGTGTCGGTGATGAACGCGCTGGGTGAACGAGTTCAATAAGTGCGGAAAAGTTCAAAAACACAACGCTTTCTGTCGGCTTGCTCTTCTCCAATCCCTTCCTAAGCACTGATCCCAATCTCGAGAACTGCTTCGTTCGCCCTGGCCCTTTCGACTAAACGGTTAATTTTACCTTACTGGGTTTACTTCGGTTGCTTCGGTAAATGAGCAATCATCAAGCTCGCTCCAACGGCGCAAGACGATACCCGCGGTCGTCACAGTGCTGGCATTCGATGCGTCGTTTTTGGTCCTACCGCTCACACCTGAATAGTGTTATCTGTTAAATATGGCTAAGGCTTGCGCTACTTGGTGTCGATTTGATGAATGCTTGAGTGTCTTGGTGAGCACAGCATCAGACGCTCAGCGACGTAAGGAAGCAGGATGAAAATATTGATTGCCGAAGATGATCGCGTTTCTCGCATTGTGCTCAGTGAACTGCTTAGCAAGAGTGGTCATGAGGTTACGGCCGTCGAGAACGGCCGACTTGCCTGGGATCTGTATTGCAGTCAACCAGTACCCATGCTGATTTCGGATTGGATGATGCCGGTGATGGATGGTCTACAACTGTGCCGAAGAATTCGCGCAGAAAAGCGGGCGAGTTACACGTACATCATCCTTCTGACCGCACTCTCTGGCAAAGCCAACTACCTTGAAGGCATGGAGGCCGGCGCAGATGACTTCGTCGTGAAGCCGTTCGACGCCGACGAGTTACAAGCGAGACTGAGAGCTGCCGAGCGCATCCTCGCTCTTCAGCACGAAGTTCGGCAGTTGCGTGGTTTGCTGCCGATTTGTTCTTACTGCAAGAAGATTCGCGACGACCGGAATATCTGGACTCAATTGGAGCAGTACGTTACCGAACGTTCAGAGGCACTATTTTCTCACAGTCTCTGCCCGGACTGCTTTGACAAGGAAATGAAACCGCAGCTTGACAAGCTGAAGTGAGGACGTCAGGAACCGCCATGGGAAAAGTAAATCTAGACGACATCAAGCCCGGCATGAAGCTTGAAAAAGACGTCCAAGAACGCAGCGGCAGAGTTTTGCTGAGAGCAGGTACCGAGATCACGGAACGCCATCTCAACATCTTCAGGACTTGGGGAGTTGCCGAGGCCGACATCGAGTCGATGAGCAGCGAAGAGGTCGCAGCCCAAGCAACTCGTGACCTCGATCCAGAAGTTCTCAAGGCCGCTGAAGATGCGATTGATCCGCTGTTTGCGCATACCGACTTAGATCACGCTGCGGTTCGCGAACTGAAACAGCTATGTATCCTCCGGCATGTCCGCTTGAATAAACACAGCACAGGGGTTGTATGACAGAAGCACGAGATTTGATGAAGGGCACTTTGGAGATTCCGTCCTTGCCGATGATTTTTACGCGTATCGACGAAGCCGTGAACAATCCAAGGAGTTCATTGGCCGACATCGGACGGATTATCAGCGAAGACTCCAGTCTGACAGCCAGGCTTCTCAAGATTGTAAACAGCGCGTTCTACAGCTTCCCCAGCAAGATTGAAACAATCTCGCGAGCCGTGACCGTCGTGGGAACTCAGCAATTGCGAGATCTTGCATTGGCCACTTCGGTCATGAAGTTGTTTCAGGGCATTCCGCCGGATCTCATCAACATGGAGGCTTTCTGGAAACATAGCATCGCCTGCGGTGTTGCGGCCAGAGTGCTTGCCGCTCAGAAGCGCGAGGCCAATATCGAGCGATTCTTCGTAGCAGGTATCCTGCACGACATTGGGCGTTTGATTCTGTGCATGAAAGATCCAGATTGGATGCGTTCCGCATTGGGCCGCTGCCAGGCAAGCGGTGAGTTGCTTTACAAGGTCGAAAACGAGGAACTCGGTTTCGACCACGCATCCCTGGGCCGTATATTGCTCGAAAACTGGAAACTGCCCGCCAGCCTGGTCGAGACGGTAGCCTATCACCACAATCCAGAGGCTGCCGCTCGCTTCCCCGTGGAAGCTGCACATGTGCATCTCGCTGACATCATCGCACACGCCATGCAGTTGGGAAGGAGTGGCGAACGCTTCGTACCACCTCTCAGTCGGTTGGCGTGGGATCGATCTGGAATTTCACCCGGACAGCTTTCCGGGGCAATGGAACAGGTCGACCGCCATTACCGTGAAGCGGTTGAGTGGATGACGCCCGGGAGCCCAGCGTGAACCCTACCTCCGCCAATATCATTGACCACTTGACAGGTCTTGAGAGCCGGGTCCGCCACTTGGAGGAGATGAACCGGCGAATCCTCGATTCTCTCGATATGGTCGCCTCCTTCGGCTATTTCCAGAACAGCCTTGGGCAGGACGAAAACATTCCAGGAATTCTAAAGTCGACTTGGACGAACCTGAAGCGATTGATGAGCTTCCGGTCTTTGGGATACTGGATGGTGGATGACTCAGCCTTGGAATTTGTGCTTACCGCGTGTGAACCTGCCGCGGAAGAACCGGAACTGTTGCGGGAAGTCGAAGCTCAGATTGCCGAAGGTATTTTCGCGTGGGCATTGCACCAAAATCGAACCGTCATGGTGCCTGCAACAAACACGGGGCACACTCTGGTCTTCCACGTTCTGGCAACCCGAGCCCGCGTGGTGGGCATGTTCGCCGGTGTATTGGCGGGTGATGAGTTCCTGGTCACTGAAGAGTCCAAGAGTCTCTTGTCTATTCTGATGCTGAATACCGCCTACGCTCTGGAGAGCTCAACACTCTATCACCAGGTGAACGATCAGAACCGGGATCTGGAACTGCAGGTAGCAGAGCGTACTCGAGAGCTGACTCGCGCACGGGAACTCGCTGAAGCCGGCAGCCGTGCCAAGAGCCAGTTTCTCGCCAACATGAGCCATGAGATTCGCACACCGATGAATGGAGTTGTCGGTATGACGGAGCTACTCCTGGCCACTGGCCTGAACCAAGAACAAACCGAGCTCGCTTCCATGCTCCGTTCTTCAAGCGCCAGCTTGCTCTCGATCATCAACGACATCCTCGATTTCTCAAAGATTGAGGCTGGCCAGCTCGTCCTGGAGGAGATTGAGTTTCAGGTTCACGTTGTTGTCGAGGAGGTCATGGAGCTCATGGCCGGCGCTGCCGAGCAGAAAGGGCTGGGCTTCAGCTTCTTTGTTCATCCGGACGTGCCGGAGGTCCTCCGAGGCGACCCTCTACGGCTGCGCCAAGTATTGACAAACCTGGTAAGCAATGCGGTGAAGTTCACCGACCGGGGCGAGGTTGCCGGAGAAGTGAAATGGGTCACCAGCAAGGGTGTCGCGAGAGCTGAAAGCATGCTTGGGGAATCGACTGGCAGCGATACGCAAGCTCAGCATTCGCCTGTCTTGGAGCGCTGTCGTCTGCACTTCTCAGTGCGGGATACCGGCATCGGTATCGGCTCCGACGGGAAAAACAGGCTCTTCCAATCCTTTTCTCAGGCCGATGGCTCGACGACGCGGCGCTTCGGTGGAACCGGTCTGGGCCTGGCGATCTCGAAGCGGTTGGTCGAGTTGATGGGCGGCGAGATCGGTGTTTACAGCGATCTCGGTGAGGGCAGCACCTTCTGGTTCGCCGCGGGGTTCAAAACGGTGCCGCTTGCGGAAGCAGGGGCGCAGGTCTTGCCGGCTTTGAGTGCCACCCGAATCCTCGTGCTAGAGAGTCTCGATTCCAATCGCAGAATCGTTTCATCCTATCTTGGTGTCTGGAATGCCAGTCCAGAGTTTGCAACCGAGGTATCGGATGCCGCGCAGTTGGTCGAAAACGCTTTGAGAGACGGCCAGCCCTTCGACGCGTTCATTGTCAGCCTGCCCGCATCAGAGGCCGGCTCCCACTCGATTCTCGAGGCCATCAACCGTAGTGCGGACCTCGCGGCGCTGCCAAGAATTGTTTTGTCAGGGCCTGCGTGGCGCCTGGCAGCATTGCAGAGTGGTCAGAAGGATCATGCCTGCCTGGTCGCTAAACCAATCCGCAGAAGCCATCTTTACGACGCCCTCGTTCAGGTAGTTCCCAACCGACACCGGGCTCCTTTGAGTGCTCAGGCAAAACGCCCGCGCGAAGTGCTTTCAGGAAATGGAAAGACGCGGGGACGAATCCTTGTGGCTGAAGATAACGTCGTCAACCAAAAGGTCGCGTTGCGCACCCTGGAGAAACTAGGTTTTCGCATTGACGTGGCATCCAACGGCTTGGAAGCCCTGGAGGCATTGGAGCGAGAGACCTTTGATTTGGTTCTAATGGATTGCCAAATGCCGAAAATGGACGGGTTTGAAGCAACGAAGGCGATTCGGCAGATTGAAGAGCAAATCCGGGCAGGCGAAATCGTACCCAGTCCCCATTCCTCGTACGGTAGAAAACACCTCAGAACAAACCGGATCCCAATCGTGGCACTCACGGCGAACGCCATGAAGGGGGACCGTGAGATTTGCCTGGAAGCTGGAATGGACGACTATCTTAGCAAGCCCATCCAATCTCAAAGGGTGATTGAAATGATGGATTACTTTCTTTCTTCGAGCAAGGGCGACGCACTCAGCGACATGCCACAAACGGATCCCGACGTGTGCGATCTACCAGCTTTGCTGGCTCGTTTCGAAGATGACGCCGACCTCATTCAGGAGCTGGCAGGACTCTTTCTGGATGATTCACCAACGCTCGTAGAGAAGATGCGACAGGCAGTGGAGTCCTGCGACAGTTCGTCTCTCGAAAAAGCGGCCCATTCTCTCAAGGGATCTGTCTCGAACTTCTGCGCCCAACGGACGCATCAAGCTGCAGTGCAGCTCGAGGAAATTGGTCGCGCCGGCAAGGTCGCAACCGCCGAAGCAGCTCTGGAATCCCTTGAGAAATCGTTGAATGAGTTGCAGCCCTTGATTGAAAAGTTGGCGGGCAGGACAAGGTAGACGCAAATGGTCTCTGAAGGAGTGGGAATGCAACGCATTCTAATCGCTGAAGACGATCCGACATCCAGGCGTCTCCTCCAGGTCACACTGGAAAAATGGGGGTTTGGCGTCGAGGTGTGCTGTGACGGTCACGAAGCATGGCGAGCCCTGCAGTGCGATGACGCTCCCCAACTGGCGATCCTGGATTGGATGATGCCCGGCATTGATGGGCTGGAGATCTGCCGCCGCCTGCGGGCATTGCCTCGGCAACGGGTTTGCTATGCCATCCTGCTCACCGCCAAGGACCAGAAGCAGGATCTTGCCGAGGGTCTGGGCTCCGGGGCCGATGACTACATGATCAAGCCCTTTGATCCGCGCGAACTGAGGGCACGCCTGCAAGTCGGGATTCGCTTGCTCTCTTTGCAGCAGGCGCTCACGGGAAGAGTCTCTGAATTGGAAGAGGCCCTGGCTCAGGTCAAGCTCTTGCAAGGCCTGCTGCCCATTTGCTCGTACTGCAAGAACATTCGTGACGACAACAACTATTGGCAGCAGATTGAGAGTTATGTCGCTGCCCATTCGGAAGCCCAGTTCAGCCATAGCATCTGCCCAGCCTGCTACGAGCGGGTTGTGAAACCGGAACTCGAAAGCTTCCAGCAATTGCTAAGGGAGCCTTTGAAGCCGGTGTGCAGCAGGGATTGAGGGCGGAGCGGGAGTGCCCTGCGCACGCTGCAGAGGAGTGAACTGGATATGCCGAAGATCTTGCTCGTGGATGAATCCGCCTCGGATCGCCGGCGCACCGCCGACTTGCTCCAGCGTAATGGAAGGGTCGAGGTTATCTACGCAGGCAGCGGCCCAGAGGCTCTCTTCGCCGTTGAACGATTGTTACCGGACGTGGTTCTCGCAGCCTTACCTGAGCAAGGTAAGAGTTTCCTCGGAGTTCTTCAGGACATTCATTTCCGCCACCCCAGCCTGCCCATCATTCTCATGACGGCTGAAGTACCCGGTCTGTCGCAAGCGCTGGAGCAAGGCGCTGTCGGCTTTGTGCCCAAAGCTAATTTAGGTCGATATCTGGCGAGAACTTTGGATCATGTCCTTGAGGTATCGCGAACAATGCGGCGGCAACGCCTGGTTGGCTACCTCTTTCAAAGCGAGTCCAGTTTCTCGCTCGAGAACGATCCCGACCTCATCGCCCCACTTGTGGCGCACCTGCAAGAGGGTGCCGCAAGACTCGAAGGTATGGACGAAACGTGGCGCATGCAGTTGGGTGTTGCTCTTCACGAGGGATTGTTGAACGCGATGTTCCACGGCAACCTCGAAGTAAGCTCGGACCTGCGTGAGTGTGGCGAAACTGCTTTCCTCGCGGCCGCCGAGCAGCGACGCCTCTCGTCGCCGCACCGGGATCGGCGCGTCCACGTTAAGGCAACGCTGACACCCTCCCAAGTGGTTTTCGTCATTCGCGACGAAGGTTCCGGATTCGACCCTGAGGCGATTCCGGATCCCACGGCCCCTGCCAATCTCTCCAAAGCCAGCGGCCGGGGTATCCTGTTGATGCGGACATTTACGGACGACCTCCATTACAACGCAACTGGTAACGAACTGACCTTGGTGAAGAAACTGCCCACCAACGGAGATAGACGATGCGGATCTTGATCGCCGAAGACGATCCTATATCGCGCACCGTGCTCCGAAAAACGCTGGAGAGGTGGGGATCTCCCGGCAGCTTTGCAGGCGGTCACGTTAAGCCGATTGCTCCCGTGGCTTGTCAGGAATTCTAACTGGCCAGACGCAAGCTGCTCTATGCCAGTTGGGCGAAGAGAGCCTCGCTCAAACTCGCCTTGGTCGGTGTTGTGCTGCGCGAACACTTCGGCGTGACAGCCTTCCACCAACTCACTGAAGAAGCAGAACCTTCTGAGTCCTCGATTTCGACTGTCTGAACCTTCGAAACACCTGCCCAAAAGCTCCAAACCCTTCGTCCAAGGCAAAGACTTCTGAGAAATCATCCAGCCTGCACTTCGCGGGCTGGTGTGTTTCAGAAGGACCAAAGCCTCTAGGCCCCTTCCTTGCTCGATAGCAGACTCTCTTGCTACCCTCCTCGCAACAAGGAAAGGAGTGTAGAGATGAGGTATTTCTTGACGGGTGCCACCGGGTTCATTGGTGGGAATGTGGCCCAGCAGTTGGCGGCGGCCGGTCACAAAGTGGTCGCGCTGGTTCGCGATCCAACAAAGGCAGCGAATGTTGCCGCGCTGGGTGCAGCACTCCACCAAGGTGACATCACAGACAAGGAAAGCTTGCGCCGCCCGATGACTGGAGTGGACGGAGTGTTTCACATTGCTGCCTGGTATAAGATCGGCGAAGGCAGCCTGGCCGAGGCTCGAACGATCAATGTCCAAGGCACGCGGAATGTTCTGGAGTTGATGCAGGAGCTCAGGATTCCCAAGGGAGTCTACACCAGTACGCTAGCCGTCTTTTCGAATACCAAAGGCCGCTTGGTGGACGAAACTTACTGTCACAACGGCCCTTGGTTGAGCGTCTACGATCGAACGAAATGGGAAGCGCACTATGAGGTCGCCTTGCCGATGATGCAGCAGGGCTTACCGCTGGTGATTGTCCAGCCTGGTCTAGTCTACGGTCCAGGAGACAAGAGCTCAGTGAGGGACACCATGGTGCAGTACCTGAAGCGAAGGCTTCCCTTGGTACCCAGAAAAACGGCTTTCAATTGGGCTCATGTGGAGGACACAGCACGGGGACATGTTCTAGCTATGGAGAGAGGAAAATCCGGGGAGAGCTACATCATTGCCGGTTCTGCACACACTTTGGAGGAAGCATTGGATCTCGCCCAAGCCATCACCGGGATACCTGCGCCACAATTTCGTGCCTCGCCGGTCTTGTTGAAAACGTTAGCAGTGCTCATGGGTATCGTCGGCTTCGTCGTTTCCCTGCCACCTTCGTACACGGCAGAAGGGTTGCGCGTGTCTGCGGGTTCGACCTATCTGGGAGATAACAGCAAAGCACGCCGCGAATTAGGCTTCCAAGCGCGTCCACTCGAGGAAGGTCTTCGAGAGACTCTGCTTCATGAAATGGAACTCTTGGGCGTGTCACCGTTATTGGCTAGCGGAGAGCACAACGCCGGCCGTGATGAGTGCAGATAACAACTGAAGTGGGCACGCTGGCGGCTCCTGGGTTTCAAAGTCGCCTTTGGCTTGAACAAGAACACAACGTCGAACCTGGCACTAGCCCCGTCCGCATGACGACCGAGATCTTGCTACCATTGAGCTGTGCTCGAAGCATCCCGGCATAACCGCAATCTGCATGAAATCGAGAATATTTGGTGCTACGATGCATACTCCTCGCTAACGTCAGCTCCGTTCCCAACTGCAGTTGAAGAGTCACGGCCACGCAACGCGTTCTTCTACGGAGGCTTTCACCATGTCGATGAAACCATCCCTAACGAAACGATTGGACAGACGCTCGTTCTTCAGGTCGACTGGTTCGGCGGCAGCAGGAATCAGTCTGGCTAGTTACTTCAACAGTAGCGAAGATGTCGAAGCAGCCACACAGAATGTCAACAAAGCTTCGAAGCCATCCGAGCTAAAGATCACAGATCTGCGGGTCGCGACCCTTCGCGGTGTCCCCTTCACCAGCCCCCTCATCCGAATCGATACCAACCAGGGCATTTACGGGCTGGGCGAGGTGCGCGACGGTGCCAGCAAGAACTACGCTCTAGTGCTGAAAAGCCGCCTCCTAGGCGAGAATCCCTGCAACGTGGACAAGGTGTTCCGCAAGATTAAGCAATTTGGAAACCACGCGCGCCAGGCAGGCGGTGTGTGTGGCGTGGAGATGGCGTTATGGGACTTGGCTGGCAAAGCGTACAACGTTCCAGCTTATCAGATGCTAGGCGGCAAGTTCCGTGACAAGGTTCGCTGTTATGCCGACACGGACGGGTCTCCTGACCCCAAGGTTTTCGCCAGCCGGCTGAAAGAGCGTATGGATCGTGGCTATACCTATCTCAAAATGGATCTGGGTGTGCAGCTGGTGCAGAAAACGCCCGGAACAGTCACCAGCCCGAAAGACGTAGAACTACGAACGCTGGAGCACCCTTTTACGGGGATCGAGATCACGGACAAGGGTATAGCGATGATGGCGGACTACGTCGCTCAGGTACGGGAAGCAATCGGAATGGAGATCCCCTTGGCAGCGGACCACTTCGGGCATATCGGCGTGAATAGTTGCATCCGCCTCGCAAAGGCTCTGGAGAAGTACAACATGGCTTGGCTGGAAGACATGGTGCCCTGGTTCTATACGGACTTGCAGAAGAAGATCACCGACGCCGTGGACGTTCCGATCCTGACAGGTGAGGACATTTACTTGAAGGAAGAGTTTGCGAAGCTATGTAACACGCACTCCGTCGATATGATTCATCCCGACCTCGCGAGTTCCGGTGGCCTGCTGGAGACCAAAAAGATTGGCGATTACGCGGAAGAACGAGGCGTCGCAATGGCGATGCACTTTGCAGGCAGCCCGGTCTGTTGCATGGCCAACGTTCATTGCGCGGCGGCTACTCGCAATTTCCTGGCGCTTGAGATTCACTCTGCCGACGTGAAGTTTTGGGACGACCTAGTCACAGGTGTCGCCAAACCCATCGTTCAGCAAGGGTACATCCCAGTGCCAGATACTCCAGGCCTTGGCGTGACGCTCAATGACGAAGCTTGCAAGCAGCACCTATTGGAGCCAGGTTACTTCGAACCAACGCCGCAATGGGATAAGGATCGCAGCAACGACCGTTGGTGGAGCTGAGACGAGATTTACGAAATAGTTCTGACAAGATTGACAAGATTTATTGAATGGTAGCCACGGTCAGAGCTCTTTGCTGACCGTGGGCATTTCCTGTCTTGATCAATGAAGCAATGGGATCAATTCATGGCGGGCGGCTTGAAGGAATCAAGCTCGCTTTGTTCTTGCTTAGAGAGCTCGCAACGACACAGGTGTTTGCTACTGAGTCTGAGGCTTTCGCCTGAATATCCAAGCAACAAGAATACCCACCATATAAAGCGCCAGCATTGGAAGCGCAAAAACCATCATCGTCGGAATGTCCTGAGTCGGGGTGATAAAGGCAGCAGCGACAAAAATAATGAGAATCGCATATCGGAGATGTCGAACCAGAAGCTGGGCGGTGACAAGGCCCAAGATCGTAAGGAAGAAAATCACAACTGGAATCTCGGACAGTACGGCACAACTCAGAATCATAGTCACCGCGAAATCCAGATATGCCGTGGCGGTTACATTCGACTCCAAACGATCACCAAAAGCCTGTAGGAAATGGAGAGTCAGCGGGAGAGCAACACGGTAGGCAAAAGCCCCGCCGACGAGGAAGAGACCCGTTGTCGCTGCCAGGAACGGAAGGGCAAATCTCTTTTCACGTCTATACAGTCCCGGCGAGATAAATAGCCATACTTGCCAGAGAATGATCGGCGAGGCGAGGAAAATTCCCGCCAACATAGAGATTTGCATGTACACGCTGAAGGGCTCGGCAGGAGTGACATACTTGAGTTTCTCTCCCGTAAACTGTGTGATGGGAATTGTCACGAAATCGTAAATCCTTTCGCGAAATGCCCAGCAGATGAAAAAGGCGATGCTCGCGGCAACAATGGAAACAATTAACCTGCGACGAAGCTCATCGAGGTGATCCAAGAACGACATTTTCCCGTTCTGGTCGGTTTCAACCTCATTTGAGTCTCCCCCAAACGGACGCGATGACCCAGGGACCCAAGAAAGAAATGACTCCATCCTTGACCCTCAAGCCTTCCGGGTTCAGTGTTCTCATATTGGCTCCCAAACAACCTTTCTGCCTCGGGCTCTTGACCTGGTGCCCCTAACGATCGCCTGCTGGGAACATAGTGCCTGGAACATCAGCGCATGAGAGGTCTCGATCTACGCTTTTCCTGCCGCAATCATCGCCTTGATATAGCCGATGCTGTAAGCCCAGCCGACGCGGTTTCCTCCGACCATTCCGGGGACGTGATCTGCAATCAAGTTACCTCGGAAATCCACTTCTTTCAGCGTTCGGATCAGTTTCCACATGTCGGTGTAACCGTTATCGACGAACGTCTCGACAAAGTGCGGAATTGGCGCCGAGACATTGCGGAAATGAATCTTCCACAGTTTGCCCATCTTCGCGAAAGCGCGTGCGGCTTCAAAGCAATCTTTACCCATCCCCTTGCCACCCTCCATCCAAGTTCCGCAGCAAAGGCAGACCCCGATGTTGGGGCTGCTGGCAATTTCTAGGGCGCGGACGTAGCCTTCGAAGTTTCCAAAGATGCACCGCGGCACTCCGCCCAGCTCCGGCACTGGCGGGTCGTCCGGATGAATGCCGATACGGATACCCAACTCTTCGGCCACGGGAACAACCTGCTTGATGAAGTGGGTATAATTCTCCCAGAGCTCTTCCTTGGTGTACTTACGACCGTGGGTGAGCGGTCCCTCAAACACCTTCCCTGCCCAGTAGCCCTTTGCCGTCGCCAGATTGAAAGCGCGAGCAGGCGCATCGCCGCGCGTTGTCTCCCGCTCAGAACTCCAGATGCCGTTTCCCATGTGCGCATACGTCGTGTAGAAGATGCCGGCCTTGGCCAGATTGCGCAGATACTGTTTGTATTCTTCAATCTTCTGGTCACGTCCGGTCAGATTCAGAGTGACCTCAGGCATGTTGTGAACATTGCTATTGCCGATATTCCAAACCTTCAACCCTTTGGCTTCCGCACGCTGTTTCCATCGAGTGAAATTTTCTGCGGTCGATTTGTCCCCTCCACTGGGAATGTTGATGTACTCGACACCCAGTTGCTGCGCAAACTGCAAGTCTTCGTCACTGGGATCGGTCGGCACCTGAAGTGAAAGCTTGATCCCCGGAGACAGAGGTTCCAACGGCCGCTTCGCAGCGTACGAGGATGCCGGGGAAGCCCCGGCTGCCAGCGAACTCGCGAGAGCCATTTTCGTGAATTCTCTGCGGTCGAGCCGGGTCGAATCGTTCTTGTCCGATCTGGAGTGCATAGATCAACCTCGCGTAGAATGGAATTTTGAATTTCGCGCCTTCAATCCTTCAATAGTGCTTCCTGGATTCCAATGCAATGTGACATGGCTGCAGCATGGTCAGAAACCTCTCTGTTCAACAATTCCTGGAGGCTAATTCGTTTCATTCGGAAGCGTTTTGTGAGAGCCCTCATTTTTGGTATTCGCCAGAATGAAGTCAAGGCAAAACCTCCGGTCTCCTTGCGTCTATTCCCGCCAGTTCAGATTCTGCGTGTTCCTCACGAGCTCTCCCCACCATTTGCCTTCAAACCTGTCTTGTCGTGTCGGGCTGTGGCCTTACGATTCTCCATCTCTTCGAGGGTTCGCGGCCAGTCGGTTTTCAGCAGGCGCGAGAGAGCCCGGTCAGCCAGCAACTTGCCCCCGGTTTGACAGCGAGGGCAATAGTTTGCTTCGTTTTCAGCATGCGCGATGCGCTGAACCGCCGTGCCGCAGGCCGGGCAAGGTTTCTGGAAGCGCCCATGCACCGCCATCTCCGAACGAAATGCGGTGACTTTCTCCGGGAAAGCGCTTCCGGTTTCCTTTCGCAGCCGTTCCACCCATTCCTGCAAGATTGCCTGCGAGGCACCAAAGAGACGTTCCACAGCTTCGTCGGGCAAACGTTGAGTCAGGGCAACCGGAGACAAGCCTGCGCGGTGCAGTATTTCATCCGAGTAAGCATTTCCAATCCCGCTGAACAGGTGCGGATCAGTCAACGCGCGTTTCAAAGTGTGGTTCTCACGAAGAAGGGCCGCGCGAAAACCAGGCAGATCGCAATCGAGCACCTCCACTCCACCGCGGTCAAGCATCCGAAGCTCAGCCTCTCCCTGAACGAGGTGCAATGCGGCTCGCTTCTTTGAACCCGCTTCAGTGAACAGCAGGCTGCCTGATGGAAACGAAAACACGGCAACGCCGAGTTGCGCCCGGCTTTAACCGCCGTTGTCGGGTGCCAGTGAAGCCGTCCGGCAATCATCAAGTGAAGCACCAGAAACAAGTCGTCCTTCGAGGCCAAAAACAATCCGTTTGCCAAGCCGGCGGAGCGCATGAACCTTTCTTCCAACGGCTCGTTCCAAGGGCGGCGTCACGGAGCGGAGTACAAACGGAGTTGAGCAGCCGAATCTCCTGAAGCGGCTCATTGAGTACGCGAGTCTGAAGCTGCTCGATATAAATGACGATATCAGGAAGCTCAGGCATTGCAGGTTCTCATAGGGATGTCTCGGGTGTCCAGCCCAGTGCCGCCGTGTATGCTAACATGGCGTTCGACATCTCAACTAAGTCCGATGGAGGACCTTCTTGGCACCGATTTTCCTAATTCTCTTATGCCTGTTTGCCTGCCCCCTGGCTATGAGTGCTCAGGGCAATCCGAACTGGACCTCCCTCGTGGAAGCCGAGCGTGCGTTTGCCGCAACATCGCTTGCCAAGGACACGCGTGCCGCTTTCCTGGAATACCTGGCAGAGGACTCCATTCTTTTTCGGCCTGGTCCTGTAGCAGGCAAGAAATGGATTGAGGAACATCCAGCGCCGCCCACTCTCCTCACTTGGGAACCACCTTTGCGGACGTAGCGCAGTCGGGCGATCTTGGCTATACGACCGGTCCGTGGGAGATTCGCCCGAGGAGCCCACAGGATAAGCCCACCGCTTATGGACACTACGTCTCAGTTTGGAAGCGGCAGATCTGATGGCGTTTGGAAGGTCGTCAGTAGATCTGGGAATCAGCCACGCTGCCCCGGCGGGGAATTCCAGAATTCTTCAATCAGGCACCCTTAACACCGGCGCTGGGAAGGCACACCGTGGCATCCGAATCGACGAAGAGCGATCGGAGTTGCTCGCTTTTGATCGCGAACTAGCCCACGCGGTTTCCGAGAAGGGATCTGCTCAAGCTTATCTTCGCTATCTGGCCGACGACGCAAGACTCTACCGGGCAAACGCATTTCCCGTGGTAGGCAAGAGAGAAATTTTTGCGATGCTTTCTCAGAGCGGCGGCAAGCCAGTTCTGCAGCCAAACAGGGCCGACATATCGAACGCCGCTGATCTCGGCTACACCTATGGCACGTCACGATCGATGGCCCCTGACTCGGCAGGCGCCGCTGGTGTGGCAGCCAACTATGTTCGTATCTGGAAGCGCAAGGGAAATCGCTGGACGCTAGTACTTGATGTCGAGAGCCCCATCCCAGCGGCCGAGCTTCAACGCAGTAGCCAGGCAGCGATTTCATTGCGAACAGTTTTGAGTTCAAGCTTCAGCTTGCCGAAAAAAGCCAGCCTGAAGGCTGAACTCTGAACTTTACGGGTCCTCACGTCAGCCCCCGCATGCACGCCTTGAAGTCTCCAAGCGAATCAGACCGGTTAGCCGTGCGAACCCGGCCAGCGGGTCGCATGCCTGTGATGTACCAACGGTGGGACGATCTGCTGTTTCTGCACTGGAGCTACGCCGCCTCGGCAATCCAAGGTACGTTGCCGCGCGGCTTGACAGTCGATACGTTTGAAGGCAAAGCGTACATCGGGATCGTCCCCTTCTTCATGCGGGATGTGAGACCCCGCATTTGCCCTCGATTGCCCGGCATTTCCGATTTCCTGGAACTGAACGTTCGAACTTATGTCTACAACGAGCAAGGCGTGCCCGGCGTCTGGTTTTACTCCCTGGACGCGAACCAGCCGCTCGCTGTTCGAGCGGCACGACGGTTCTTCTGCCTCCCGTACTTTGATAGCAAAATGAAAGCGGACAAGGACGCAACAACCGCAGAGATTCGTTACCTCTCACACCGTCGTGGCACGAAAGACGACTTGGGTTCCTGCTTCCAATATCGCCCCATCGGTGACACCCGGCTGGCAAATCCGGGAACGCTGGAATTCTTTCTAATCGAGCGCTATGTTTTGTTCGCGCAGGTCAGTGGGCAAACCCTACCCTGGAGCGGAAGAGTCCACCATCAACCTTATCCGTTGGCGAACGTTCAAGTGACCGAATGGGACGATGCAGCTTTTGAGCTTGATGGCCTCAAGCGACCGGGGCGTGATGCAGATCATGCGGTGATGTCTCCGGGCGTCACAGTTGAAGTATTCGCTTTGCAGAATCAGGCATCGGTCTAGATGAAGGGCTACGAGTTCTTGGTGGTCTCGGAATATCCGTGCTATCGCTCGCCACTGCTTGTCGATTTCAGAGGGAACTCATGACCACAATTGATCTCAGCTATCCTGTTGGACAGTTTCAAAAGGAAACAAATATCACCGCTGAACGGCGACAGGCCCTGATTGACGGAATTGCCCGGTTGCCATCGACTATGCGGGCCACGGTTCACGGTTTGTCGGAGCAGCAACTAAACACAGCCTATCGCCCAGCAGGCTGGACCGTACGGCAAGTGATCCATCACGTGCCTGACAGCCATTTGAATGCTTACGTCCGTTTCAAACTGGCACTGACGGAATCCGAACCTACCATCAAGCCCTACGACGAAAAGCAGTGGGCGGAGTTGGAGGACGTAAGGCTGACCCCCATCGAGGTCTCGCTGTCACTTCTCGAATCCCTGCATGCACGCTGGACGGTGCTATTGCGTGCTCTCCCGCCCGCGGCGTTTTCGAGAACGTTTCGCCATCCCGCAATGGGCCTTCTCACGTTGGACACACAACTTGGTCTCTATGAATGGCATGGTCGCCACCATGTTGCACACATCAGCTCGCTGCGAACCCGAATGGGCTGGTCCTGATCCCGACGGCTCATTCACTCAAGCCCTTCCCCGCAGCACCCGGTTTCCAGTACTTGCCTCCTCCAGCAGTCCAGCCGTGCGCATATTTACATTGATAACAATATTAGTTTAGACTAGTCTAAATACCGCTGAACTGAGACGGGTCGTAGAAAGACATCTTCGTCTCTCCTTTGGAGCCCCGCTTCGATCAGGACCAAGCGAAAAGACGTGTCACATGGAGACATTCAATGGTTTCCAGCACTGTAGAAGACTACCTCAAGGCGTTCCTCAAGCTTGAAGACATGAACGAGAAGGCCAGCACTTCCACGGTGGCACGCCATCTCGCGGTGGCCGATGCTTCAGTCACGGATATGCTCCGAAAGCTTCAAAAGACCGGTCTCTTGGAATACAAGCCTTACTATGGCGCGACCCTGACGGCAGAAGGACGCAAGCTCGCTCTTCGGATCTTGCGGCGGCATCGACTGATTGAACTGTTTCTGCACAAGGTCATGGGATACGGCTGGGAACAAGTCCACGACGAGGCTGAGAAACTCGAGCACGTCGTGTCCGATTTGTTTGTTGAACGGGTTGACGCCTACCTGGGCTATCCAGAGAAGGATCCCCATGGAGAAGTGATTCCAGACGCGAAGGGGTTTCGCAGCCGGGAACTCGATATTTGCCTTCTGCGCGCCGAACCGGGTGAATACGTCATCCGCAAGGTGACGAACGATCAACCCGAGTTTCTCGCTTATCTTGAAAAGCAAGCACTCACGCCAGGTGCGTCTTTTGTGTTGCTGGAAAGGGCTCCATTCCAAGGGCCTTTGAAGCTGATACTGGCTGGACGAAAGTTGCCTCAGTATCTGGGTTTGGAAGCGGCAAAGGACATCCACGTGTTGCCAGTTGGGTTGGCGAGTGCTGAGAGCGATTCGCGTACCAAGCGGAGTGGGCAGAAAACTACTACATTTCCTGCAAGACGTTTCCGGCAGAAGAGCGGAGTACCTCCTGGCCTGAAAGAAAAACCAATCCGCAGCTCGCCCAGGAGGCTGCAATGAGCCTGTCTGGCAAGAAAGACCACATGGCAGTCCAAACAGGATTCCACGTGGCGCATGGCACACCAAGCCTGCCGGAGGTCTACCAGAGTATCGAAGTGCCGCAATCGCTCGGCTTTTGGCGCAAGATGCTCGCCTTTGCCGGCCCGGGTTACATGGTGGCAGTGGGATACATGGACCCGGGGAATTGGGCAACGGATCTGGCCGGGGGAGCTCGGTTCAATTACACCCTGCTCTCCGTGATCATGATTTCCAACTTGATGGCCATCCTGCTGCAAGCCCTCGCAGTGAAGCTGGGGGTCGTCACGGGCCGCGATCTTGCACAGGCCTGCCGCGATTACTATTCCAGGCCGGTCAGCATGGTTCTATGGGTGTTGTGCGAAATCGCCATCGCGGCCTGCGACCTGGCCGAAGTCATTGGCTCGGCCATCGCCCTGAACCTGCTGTTTGGGTTGCCGCTGGCGTGGGGGGTCTGCTTGACGGCGCTGGACGTACTGGCCGTCCTCTATCTCCAGCAGAAAGGATTTCGCTACCTTGAAGCTTTTGTGATCGCTCTCATTGGCATCATCGGCACTTGCTTCGCAATCGAGATCGTTCTCTCCCGCCCCAGTTTGTCAGGCGTCCTGGCAGGATTTGTCCCCCGGGCTGAGATCCTCAGAAACCCGGAGATGCTCTACATCGCCATCGGGATTCTGGGAGCCACAGTAATGCCACACAATTTGTACCTTCACTCGTCTATCGTTCAGACTCGCAAATATGGGTCCAGCCCGAAGGAGTTGAAGGAAGCCATCCGCTTCGCCACGCTGGACTCGACGGTGGCTTTAATGTTCGCCCTCTTTATTAACGCCGCAATCCTCATCATGGCGGCTGCCACGTTCCACCAATCCGGCAACCAGGATGTCGCCGAGATCGGCGACGCCTATAAGCTGCTGTCCCCCTTGCTCGGCACGACGCTCGCCAGCATTCTGTTCGCCGTCGCGCTGCTTTGTTCCGGTCAGAATTCTACTCTGACGGGGACGCTCGCGGGGCAGATCGTCATGGAGGGCTTTCTGAACATCCGGCTGCGCCCCTGGTTGCGCCGTCTGATCACGCGGCTCATCGCCATCGTGCCCGCCGTCGTCTGTGTTATCCTCTACGGCGAATCCGGTACCGCGAAGCTGTTGATTCTCAGCCAGGTGGTGCTCAGCCTGCAGCTCTCCTTCGCAGTCTTTCCGTTGGTGCTGTTTACCAGTGACCGGCGGAAAATGCATGAGTTTGTGAACCCGTTTTGGTTGAAGTCCCTAGCCTGGATTATCGCGGTGGTCATCGGCGCCTTGAACGCATGGCTGCTGATTCAGACCGTGCGCGGCTGGATGGCGTAAAACCGGGCAGATAGCAATCCCCTGACTGCCCGCTGATGTCGCACCAAAACCATGTATCAAAAGATTCTCGTCCCCGTTGAAAACTCCGACAATGATCAGGTGATTCTGAACCACATTCAGGGCCTGGTCGGCCTAACCGGGGCAAAGCTCCTGCTGGTTTGCGTCGCCCATGGTTGGGTGGCCCGCAATTTCGATCAGCTCAAGCTTCGCGAATCGGACGAGATGCGGCGTGATCGCGACTACCTTGCCAATCTCTGCGAATCCTTGCGGGCCAAGAACATTGAGACAGATTACATCCTCGCCTACGGTGAACCCTCCGATGAGATCATCCGGATTGCCCGTGAGCAGCAGGTTGACCTGATCGCGATGACTACACATGGCCATCGCTTCATCTCCGATCTGCTGTACGGAAGTGTTTCTCACGACGTGCGGCATGCTGTGAATATTCCCGTGCTGCTGCTCAAAGCGAGCAATCGCTCCTGACTAGTTTAGAGACGCCAAGTCCTGAAGCACAAAACCCGCTAGAAGCCATCTCACTACTCCTCTCACCAAGCTGCCCCTGGAACTGAGATTCAACCTTACCCAAGACAGCATCCTGCAACCCCATCGACGGCCATAGCCGACACTCGGACTCGCATTCAGGCCAAAGGTGCCAGATCAGACAGAAGTGCTTAAGGATATTGAATTGGTCCTAGAGGCAAGGATCTAAGCGAACTGGCGTTTCTCATCCTGAGCATCCGCAGGCTAGCGTCGTTCCACACAGGGACAAACTCTTTCCATCCTCCAACGTATCGCCGCAGCTATCTCGTTCCGAGGATTGGATCCAAGTTTGGTGTCAGACGTGTATTCCTGTGAACCAGGTTCAAAGACAACTCGAGAGAAGGTGGCAGGCAAGAGAGTACTCCAAGAGCGGTTCAGTTTTGTTGTGTCGCCATCGTCTCCGGTTGCCAGGGCTCTTGGTGCAAACGATCGGAGGCCCGATGTCAACTGAGGAAATACGTCATTGCACTCGTTGCGGCACTATGACGACTCACGAAGTGATCACCAACCGAGGGATTGTCGCCTTGCTGTGTCATTCCTGCTTTGGGCGATGGGCAAATCAACCCAGGGCAACCGAGAAACGCGACGACTCACGAGCGGACTTCTCAGAAAGGAGAACCTCATGGAAGCACAAACCATTAGAGTGAAACCCAAAACGAAAATCAGCTACTATGAAATTGCCTGCGAGGCTTGCAACCTTTCCCAGTTCTATCATGGCAAGAGCCATACGAAATGCATCCACTGCATGGCACCCCTGGACCTTCGCAAGCTCAAGCCGAAGTATTGAACCGCGGCAATAGAGATTCTAAGCGTCGCCGGTGCTAGAAACGGGCCTGTGCGCCATAGCTCGTATTGCACGCGTCGCGATTTTGTTGGACCTGAAGAAAGCATCCTCAAGGCGGCTTGCCAGCGCTTCTAATGATGACTTGAGCCCGATTGATCACACCTCGAACAGGCCCAGTGAACAGGTTCTACTTTTCCAGCCCTCTTCCACAAAGCAGTAATCATTTTTCTCCAGCGCTGCTGCCCGGTCTTACCCATCGCTTACGTTCCTCATTGACCCAGATCAGTGGCCCTCTATCCAACTGATGCGACAGGACCTGTGTTCATATCCCAAAACCTGTATCAATCGATAGACTGAGGTCGTTGGTTGCCTCCGATGGCCGAAGGATTGCGACTACCAAGCTGTTATGGGAGCAAGTTGAGTATCGTAAGGCCCTTCGACACAGTGGCGAGCTGCAAGATTTTCTTGGATTTGGTGTCAAAAACTGCGACAGTTTTCTCACTGCATGCGGATTGTTTATGACGCCAAGAGAGTTCAGCACTCCCTTGATTGCGCATCAATAGAAGAACTTCAACCAGTATTAGCAAAACCAAACAGCATTCGAAAAGGATCTCTGAATGAGGACCAAGCCTTCCTTTGGATTATTACTGCTCTCAGTCATCGCCTATGTCTCGCTGCCAGCGAACGCGCTCGCCGCGGAAAAGCACCGCGACGTTCAAGCTATTGGCGTGCGAAACATTAACGCAGGACAAATGAACTTCTATTCGGTCGAAAGGGAAATCGCGGTGGGAAGAGAGCTCGCCGACGAACTTGAGAACAGCAGCCGGATCGTCGACGATCCTGAGATTGCCGAATACATCAATCGACTAGGCCAGAACCTGGTGCGCAGCTCCGACGCAAAAGTGCCCTTCGTGATCAAGGTGATCGACTCAGAAGAGGTCAACGCAATGGCGTTGCCCGGTGGATTTCTCTATGTCAACACAGGCTTGATTCAGGCGGCCAGGGAAGAGGCCGAGCTTGCAGGTGTTATGGCCCACGAGATTGCCCATGTCGCTGCGCGGCACAGCACGGAACAAGTTTCGAAGGGCCGGCTTTTCAATTTTGCATCGCTGCCACTGATTTTCCTGGGCGGCCCGGCAGGCTACACCATTCGGCAAGCGGCTAGCCTGATGCTGCCCATGGAGATGCTGCGGTTCAACCGAAAGGCGGAACGGGAAGCCGACTTTCTCGGGCTACAGTACCTATACAAGGCCGGCTACGATCCAACAGCCTTTGTCTCATTTTTCGAGAAAGTGAAGTCACAAGAAAGACGAAAGTCTGGCTTCCTTGCGAAAGCATTCTCGACACATCCTGTCACTGCGGATCGAATTCGAAAGGCACAGCAACAGATCGAGCAGAAGCTTCCTGCCCGAGAAGAGTACGCGCTCAGCAGTTCAGAGTTTGAACGCATCAAGGCTCGCCTGGAAGTCCTGGAAAATTCGCGGAAACTCGAAGAAGAGAAAGAGGAAGATCCTAATCGTCCGCGCCTTCAGCGCCGGACATCGAATACCATCGAAGACGAGGAAGAATCTGCCACCGAAACCGACGAGGATACCGATCTCCAACTCACTCAAAAATGAGACGCTTCGTCCTGATTCTTTGCCTGGTCTGCCTCAACCCGACTAGCCAATTCTCACGCTCGACCGTCGACAGGACTTCCCTCAAATCTCCCCATCCGTTCTGCGGAACTCGGCCGGGACGCCTGCAGCATGAGCTGCAGCGCTCTCGCGATCTCCGTGAGGTTCGTCAGTTTCGGGCGCAGCGCCAGGCATTGGGCGCGGTTTCCGGGGCGACACAAGACGTCGGTCAGATCGCAGTGATCGAAGATGACGGCACCATCGTAACGACTCAGAATCCCTTCGACTTGCCCTCCATCGCGGTGAGGCTCAGTCCCATGGGTCCGGGGGGCAGCTACCTGCTCTCGCAACGAGCGGAGACCCTTGGCAGCAACTTCGGTACTGCAGTCAACCTTTCGGACGACGACAGCCGCGAGGTCACTTTCACGGGTGGTTTCCGGTTCCCGTTCTTTGGAACCACGTACCTCAGCGTGTTCATCAACTCCGACGGAAACCTGACGTTTGGCCAAGGCGACTCCTCCTCGAACGACAGGAGTCTCACGCGCTTCAACGCTGGCCCGCCTCGCATTGGTGGTTTTTTCGCGGACTTCGATCCAACGACCGGGCGCGGCGGCGTTTTCATCAATGCTCTGCCCGACCGCTTTGTGGTGACCTGGGATCGGATTCGAGAGTTCGATGGAATCACAGAGAGCTCGTTTCAGGTGATTTTGTTTTCCGATGGGGCCTTCGAACTGGTGTATGGAGGTGTCTCTGCGCAAAGCGGGATTGCAGGTTGGAGCGGGGGACGCAACAGCCAGATCCTCAGCCTGGTCGACTTGAGCGCCTCGTCAGGCATTCTCCTTTCAGGTCCCAAGGCCGAGCGATTTGCCCGCACCACCGAGCTAGACCTTCCGGCTTTGGCCGCCAGGTTCTATCAAACGCATGGTGACGAGTATGACCAGTTGGTGATGTTTACCAATTTCTCGTTCGATCTCGAAGGAGCATTTGCTTTTGAGCTGAACATCAAGAACGAAATTCGAGGCATTGGCCTGGAGCAGTTTGACTTCGCTTCGGAATTCGGCAGCAATGGCCGACTGCAGAGTTTCTTGGCCATGAACCAACTCTCAGCATTCCCAGACGATCCGGACGCGCCATTCTTCGGCACGAACTCGACAGTGAACATCATCGGTCAAGAGGCGGGGCACCGTTGGTTAGCCTATGTTCGTTTTCGAGACACGAACGGCCAGAACAGCACCAAGCTTCTTGGTAGAGACGATGCTCACTGGAGCTTTTTCTTCAATTCGGAGGCTTCAGTCATGGAAGGCAATCAAATTGAGGATCTGGGTTCCGGAGATTTCCGGACCACCGCCGCGACCGATCGTTTCAGCAAACTCGACCAGTACATCATGGGTTTTCGTGATCCCAACCAGGTCGGGCCCATGTTCTATGTGGACAATGTCACCGGCACGACCCGCACAGCTTCCAGCCCACCGGCGATCGGCATCACTTTCCGAGGGACACGCCAAGACTTGACGGTTAACGACATCATCGCGACCGAAGGTCCGCGCATCCCAACGGTGGGAGCGTCTTCCAAAGTCTTCAAACAGGCGTTCCTTCTGTTGGTGCAGCGCGGCACGTCGGCCTCGAACGCCGAAGTTGCCAAATTAGATCGCTTTCGTCAGCGCTGGCAGCAGTTCTTCACGCAAGCCACTGATGGTCTCGGCACCGCCGACACCTCGCTCAACACCGTGCCTCTGACGCCCACGCTCAGCAGTGCCGCGCCCGCTTTCGGCCCCACGGTCGGAAACACGCCAATCTACATCTTTGGGAGTGATTTTCAGGAGGGCGTCAGCGTTCGGTTTGGTTCAACGGCAGCAACGAATGTTCAGCGGGTCAGCTCTACTTTGGTTACGGCCGTCGCTCCACCCAATCCAGAAGGCATCTTCTCCATTGTCGTCACGAATCCCGGTGCGCCATCGGCTACCTTGGGTAATGTCTACCGTTATGTGCTGCTGAATCCGGCAGTTGTTACCGCAGGCTCAGTCCGCCTGACGTTCGCCATCGACAGCCCAGATTTTCGCTCAAATCTCGGCATAAACAACCCAAACCCCCTGAGGGCTGATGTTCGTGTTCTTCATTTGGACAGAAACGGGCTGCTAGTCAACCAACTCAGTTCGGTAACGGTACCACCCAACGGTTTTGTCCAGCGCAACAGCGTGCTGCGGGAACTCGAGGGCTCGGTCGGAATCACGGGCCGCGAAGGTACATTGGCCCTGGAGTCTAACCAACTCATTCGGGCATTTGTGTCACAGATTGACAATCAGACTGGAGACCCCAGCATTCTGGAAGGCTTTCGGAGCGGTAGTACTCGAATCATTCTGCCGTCAGCCGCCAACACCGGCCCATTTCGGTCAAATCTCATTGTTCTAAACCTCTCGCCCGCCGAGGCCCGTATCAACATCACCGCGTTGGAGCGTGAGAGTGGACAGGCTTTGGGAGTTCCGATCCAGAATTTGGCCCTCCCGGCAAATGGCTTCGTTTCCTACGACAACATTCTTGCGGCGCTCAACACGACGGATTACTTCGGCCCTATCGAAATCCGTTCTACCAACGGAGTGCCACTGGCTGCAGTCTCACGAGTCTCGGGGCTGAATGCCGGCACCAGTGGATTCTTTTTTGCACTTCCAGCCGACACCGGACAGCCTATCGAGATCATTCCATTTGCCATCGATACGAACGCTTTCCGAACCAACCTCGGAATCAACAATCTGGGAACGACAACTGCGAGCGTGAATGTGTCACTGATCGGGGCAGACGGCACGGTGCTGGCGAGCACGACCTCACCCCAGTCCGTCCCCGCTCAAGGTCTGATTCAGATCAACAATATCTTGAGATTCCTGATGACGGGCTCGAGCAACGCCTCCGTAACCAACACGCAAGGATATTTGAAACTCACCTCGAATTCCCCCATCAAGGCATTTGCAACACAGATCGACAATTTGACGAACGACCCCAGTATCGAAAATAGCGTGAACATCGGCAGTACAAACCTGCTCTTGAAGTCTTCTGCCAATACTAACTTTCGCTCAACGCTGGCGATTGTGAATCCCAACCCGGCTCCCGCCTCAGTTGAAATCACGGCACGCGAGGGCAGCTCGTCGAACAACGGAGCTGTTACAGGTACACGCGTGGTCACCATTCCTGCCAATGGTCAGTTTGTTAGCGAGAACATACTGTCTGAGATTGGCGCAAGCTCGACATTTGGCCCCGTTGAATTGCGTTCACTCACAGGGACTCCCATCGTCGCTGTTTCTCGCGTCTACAGTGCGGTCGGGAACACGAGCGGTTTTTTTAACGCCCAGCCACTACCGTAAGACCTCACTTCGCCTGAACCCGGCTTTTGCGATTCATCGACTGCCCGATTTTCGGGTCCCAGCCGAGTAATTTTTGTCAGCTTCGAGCATCTTCCGCCTGTGTTTTTAGCTCCTGTTTCAAAACTGTATCCGCTCCTGAACACCTTCCTCACTCGAGGCGTTTAACTTCAATAAGGCTAACAAGTTAAAGTCGACAAAAAACCTCGCTGATCCCGGCTCAAAAGTCCGCCGATGGCCAATCTTTTGCTTTGACCAATGCAGCATTAGACTGGAGGAGAGAGGTTGACATGGGCTATGAACTAGGCTGGAAAACCCGAGTGATGAGCCTTCTATTAACAACTTTTGTCGCGATACAAAATGGCTCAATGGTGTTTGCTGGCAATGCAACCTTTGACCATCGCGAGCAATTCATTCTTTCCGAAATCAATCGAATTCGAGCCCAGCAGGGATTACCCCAACTGCGGCCGAACCAAAGACTCTGCTCCCTGGCTCGGCGTCACAGTTCTAACATGGCAGGAACCGGCTACCTCTCCCACACCGACTCTCTCGGACGAGACTTCAAGGCGCGACTTGGAACTATTGTCGTGGAGCACTACGAGGCTGGAGAGAACGTTGCCACTAACAACTTTCCCGACTCAGCCCGTGTGGCTGTCCAAGGGTGGTGCCAGAGCCCTGGGCATCTGAGAAACATTCTGAACGAAAGGTTTAGCGAGACCGGCATCGGGGTCGCAGTCAGCGCCGAAGGGCAGGTTTTCTTCACACAGATCTTCCTGGGCAAGTAGGCAATTGCTTAGTGCATCGACAGGAATTACATTCGAAGAGTAATGGAACCCCCGCCAAAGTGCCCTCCTGTCTGTCCTGTCCGTGTTTCTTGATACTTTTTGTCTGTGTTCCCCTTGTGCCATTGCGATGACTTCAGCCGCTTCCTGCTGAGGCTGGCTTTCCACGAAGGCCGAAGGGTGTCGCTTGGGCTTCTGTTGCCCGTAGCGGGGTTCCTAGCCGTGGGCTGGCAGGGTAGGAGCCCAGAGAAAGCTGAAAAGGAATCACGAAGCAGGGCCAGTCGAATGTGTTAGACTCGGTCCAGTTTTCTTGTTCTCAAATTTTCCCAACCCTAGGCTTGCTTTGATTGGAGTTCACCATGAAACGGCTACTCGTCTGTTCTCTAGCACTCACCGCGATCTTGGGACTCGCTCTCCCCGCGCTCGGGGACGATGCGCGTCCCTTGAAAGGCCACGCGGATGAAGTGATTACCAGCGCCCAGCAGGTCGGCAATGAACTCCTGGTGACCGCTACCGGTCAGGGTCAGGCGACGCACTTGGGCCAATTCACTCGGCTGGCCAATGTGGTCATAGATGGCAGTGCTAAGGGGACCGTGGTGTTTACCGCTGCCAATGGCGATCACCTCTTCGTGGAGATCGATGCTGTACCGACGGGTTCGCCTACGACCGTAGGTGGTACCTATACATTCACTGGGGGGACCGGCCGGTTCAACGGCGCGTCAGGAACGGCGGAGTTTGCGGGAGCTTTTGCGTCCGATGGTATTCATATCAGCGTCGACTTCGAGGGCACCCTACAGTACTGAGAGGCGGACGGGGCAAATTCCGCGCAAAAATAAAAAAAGCGTCTGCCAAGCGCCATGGGACGGATCTGTTCTGAAAAATCTATTCCAATAATTTAGCCTATCGGGTAGGAATCCAATCCAATAATTTATCCAAAGCGTCGAGCCGCCAAATCTAAAGTTGAAATCTGCCCATCTTGCAAAATTGAAGTCACCATTCCTTTGTAGGGCATACCCGCCTAGCCCATCGGAGGAGAAGTTCTAGTCCAAATTCCGCTCGGAAAATGGAACCAGAAAAGTTCCAGTCAAAATTCCAGCTAATCGGGTAGGAATCGATTCCAAAATTCCAGCCATCAGAAATTCCAAGTTCACAGTCATAAAAAAATTCCAAAATTGCCGAACGGAGGGGTGTCACTCTGGCGAAGAGACCACCCACTCGCCGAGGAAACTCGTGTGGGTGGAAATTCCACTGGAGACGATGAAGGACGAGATAGAGACTGGCTTCGGTGAACTCCTTGAGCTGGCAGCAAAACTTCCCGAGCCTCATCAGGTCAAGTTCTACGGGAAGCTGAATACGCTCTGGGTGAATTGCAAGTCTTATCAGAAGGCTTTGGAAAACGGCGAAAAATTCATCCTTGCGACTTTCCACAAGAAACTGCGCGGGCCGAAAGGGAAATCACTGCTGGAGCTAAAAGAGGAGTTCGATTGCGTACAGGCAGAGCTCAAGCGTATGATAGAAAGATGTTATCTGGAGCGACCCTAAACTCAAGCGCCGGTTTGCCATGCTGTCATCAGAGCAATATAAGCTGAGCGGTGAAGCTAACAGAAGGTTTGGCAGGGATCTCTACTGAGCAGGAAAATCCTATTCCAAAATTCCAGCTATCGGAAATGAGGGGTTAAATTCCAGAATGAGATGAAAGACAAAGGAGTAACCATGCCAGACCACAAAACAAAAGAGCGCTTCCATGAAGAGATCATGGATGCCTACAGGAAAGCCATAATAGAATGTGGATATGCAGCCCACCGCTTCCTCCAGATGGTAGCTGAACGTGGCGCGTTGCAGACTGCCAAAGATCTTCTCCACGACCGCGATCCAAAACCCGGTTCCGGCTTTCTAAAACTTGGGGAGCTGAATCGCCTTGATCTCACCGTCGAAGCAGTTGTCTTGAAAGATGCTTGGAAGGATCTCTTCACGCCAGAAGAACTCGCTATTGCCAGAAAACGGATTCAGCAGGTTAAGGAAATGGCACCTACAGTCCAAATTCCAGAATCCACGGGAAACAATCCAATCCGGAAAAAATTCCAGTCGGAAACTGAAGTCAGAAATGAAGGGGAAAATCGTTATTCCAAAATTCCAATCCAATCCCAGAATTCCAGCTATCGGAGATGATAGGTAATCTGATCCCTACCCCAGGAACGAATCATCCCAGTGCGATGGCCGGGGTCCTAGGAGCAAAAAGGATGGTTGGTGTTACTTGAAGAGTTTCAGCATGGCCTCCGGGCCAAGCGTGTTCTTCGAAGCACTTCAAATTGAGTAGAGCAGCCCTGGCCTTACCCCAACCCTAGGAACCCAACCACTCCTGAATCCTTTGCTCATCTCTTAATCTCATTTCTATTCTTCTGCCTCTGCTGGTCAAAACAACCAGATGCCCCATGCGACTCCAATGCACAGAGCATCTGTATCCCTTCATTCATCTGCCGCTTTTCAACCTATCCAGTCTTGCCAGTTCTGCTCTCAAGTCCGGGATCGCTTCCAGCGGGATTTTCAGACAGGTTTTCCGGCAGGTTCTGCAGGTCTATTTTCATGGCTCCTCCTTTCCGCTGTCCGCGATAATGTCCGTGAACGGCTTTTCACCGCCTTTTTTTCCGGGCAATGGCGTGGTTGGATCGCCTAATATTTTGTTGCGATTAGTTGCTATCGGTGAAAGGGGGTGAGGGCATTTTTTGCTTTCGAAGTGCAAACTTACGCAGATTGCTACCCTCCTACTCCTGGTGCTCCTTCATGAAATGAGCTACTTGCAGGTCTTCCTGATGTGGCCTTTCTCTTGCTTTCTCGAAAGCATTGAAGTTTGAGGGCTGGAGGACGGCGATGCAGTTTCTTGGCAACACAGTCTTGATTCTCACCATTGCCTTCCTGTCGTTTGAGTTTAGCTTCTTGTTGAGCCGCGGCCTCCTGTCACTCATGCTACACTCCATGCAGCGTTTGGAATCGCGAGTTAAGAGCCACTAGTAGGCACTCCCTCCTTAGCGTCTTCCAAATGAAGTTTCCCTGAGAATGTTGGCGGTATGGCCCAAGATTCTCCGTCCCGCAAACGTCGAAAAATCTTCGGTGGGGCTCCGTCCGCTCCCCTGCCCTACCTGATCTCTCTACCCGAACGAAGCATACGCTCGACCGGCGCTCTGGCCGGGGGCCTGGCACGCGAACTCAGCGAGGTTGTCCTCCCTTCAAGCTTCCGAAAGACCAAGCTCTACCGTTCCCTCGTGGATGTGACTCTTCGTTTTGTCGCCGAGCAGGTTGGCCAGGCTCAGAGACCCAACGATTCGCTCTTGGGCTTGCCGTCCGACTTTGCCCTGCGCCGCTCGGCCGGTAACGGGATCGAGATGGCGGGTATATTGCTTTTCCGCTTCTCACCTGTTTGGGTACTGGCGGCCCTGTCGGATCTCTCGAGCACAGGCAGGGTTTTGGTTCGCGAGATTTCGGGCTCGCTGGTGGAGAAAGGGCTGCTGGAGCGAGATATCGATTTCACAACCATCGATGAAATTCTCGATGGCCTGGAAAAAACATCGGGCCGACTGGCCGACAACCTGAACATGCCGCCCTTTGAAGTGAAGACACTTCGCCAAGAGTGGCAGATGCTTAAGCGAGAAGCTCAAGGAATGGCCCTGAAGCAAATGCCTTCAAAAGAAGAGTTGAGAAGTTCGTGGAACGAGCTCAAAGAGGAAGCTATCCGGCAAAACTGTTCGGTCTTTGAATTGTCGTCGGTCATGGCACTGTCAGCTGTGACGCAGCTACCGGCAAAGGCGCGTTGGCTTTCGCAGTGCGCCAGCATGGCAGCAAGCAAGACCGGAATGCTTTTTGCGAGTACCTTGATGGCGAACTATGCAACCACGCTGCAAGACATTCGAAAGGCCGGCTACTTGCACTACTGGGCTCGGCAGCTCAAACCTTACCTTTCAGCAGCCGGCAAGAACTTCTCTCCCTCGCAATCTTCCTACACGGAGCGCTTTCTACAGTGGTGTGCAACGAGAGCACGCAAGGCTAGATGAGACTGCTGCGCGTTATGGATATCTGTCTAAGGAAGTGTTCGGCAACTTGCGACAGTTGCGTTTGCACGCAGTCTCGAGCGTATGTGGTGGCACTGGACAGCGGCAAGAACCGCCAACGGTAGCACCGCCAACCATTCCTTTTGTTGGAGGGCCGGCCTACCAATCTGCAAGGGATCCAATCTTCGATTGAGGGCTACCTGGAGCAACGAAGTCCGGTTATCGCTGGACGTTTCCAGTCGAGGGAGGAGTGCTATGGAAAAGAATCTATTTCTGGTCATCGGCCTGTTGACGGTCTCTGTCTGCAATACTCCAGCTCAAACTTCGGGGGGACCAGTTCAAGTATTCGGCGGTCAGCCTGACGAACGTGCTTCCACTCGGCTGCTGTATGAAACCGACCGGGCGATCGGTGAGTTTGCCATTGACTATGGCCGTCCAGCCTGGAAGAAAGAATATGAGGACCCTGCGACTTTCGACAAGATGACTCGTGGAAAGGTCTGGCGTCTAGGGAAGGATTTTTGGACGACGTTGGACACAAGTCTTCCACTCAGAGTTGCAGGCAGACAGGTCTCGGTTGGCTACTATTATCTAGGCTTGCATCGTTCGCAGGATGGAGCCACGTGGAGCCTCGCCTTCCTCGATTCGAACCAGATTCGAAGTTCCAGACTCGATGCCTTCGAAATCGCGAGAGCTCCAATCGCATTCAAGGTTCCGATGAAGCTGGAACAAGCTGCCGAAAGTGTGGAGAAACTCACTTTGCTTTTGTCCCATGACAAGCAGAATGTCACAACCGCTACACTCAGAGTCGCTTGGGGGAAGCTTCTTTTAAGCGCACCTGTCCAGGTTCAACTTAACCCCTGAGTTCGCCCGCCGCCGGCTCCCGGTCATTGCTTGGCCCCTCTCGCCAATCTCCTGCTGGCGAAACTGGTCCCGTCAACTCGGCGCCCTTGGTGTATCTGCTACTCTCCTCGTGTTTGGGCGTTCCAAATGTGCTGATGCAAACCGCTTGACAGTCGCCTGACCGGGGGCTAGCTTAGTAACAATTGAACTAAAGAAAATTGGCAGCGGTAGATTTCTGCTCCTTAGTCGCCCAAGGAGTCTGGAACTTGAAGTTTTCGCTGGCAGCGAAATTCTGCGCAGACGAATGCTTGGCTGCTTCTAATTGCATGTCACGTAATGAAGGAGAACCCTATGAAGAAACAACTTCCTGTTACCTCGGTTCGACTGATCGAGTGGCTTGGATTCGTGACTGTGGTTCTGCTTCTGGTCCTGTTTTCTCAGCAGAGCTGGGCCCAAGTCCTCTACGGTTCTTTGGTCGGTACCGTTATTGACCAGACGGGATCCGTGGTTCCAAACGCTGCGGTGACAGTCACCAGCAAGGCCACGGGACAAAGTCGTGCGACGAGCACTGACGAAGCGGGGCGCTACTCACTTCCCAACATTCAAGCGGGGATCTACGACCTGAAGGTTGAGGTTGTCGGATTTAAGCCATACGTCGAAAAGGGCGTTGAGATAACGATCAACACTGTTGGACGAATCGACGTGAAGTTGGATGTGGGTGCCGTCGCCGAAACGATTACGGTGGAAGCAAGCGCCGCCATCTTGCAGACCGATAAGACCGATGTGCACTATGAGCTGGGCGCCAAAGCTGTGAGCGAGTTACCGCTCTCCGGGTACCGAAACTACCAGAGTCTGATCAACCTCGTTCCTGGGGCCATGCCAGCTCGTTTTCAGAATGCCATCACTGATACTCCGGCGCGAGGGTTGACAACAAACATTAACGGCACCGCCCGAAACAGCAACAACACTCGGATCGATGGAGCCACCAGCGTGTTCACCTGGCTGCCCCATCACGTGCTTTATGTGCCCCCGGCTGAATCGATCGAGACCGTTAGTATTTCAACGAGCAACTTCGATGCTGAGCAGGGATTGGCCGGCGGGGCGGCTATTACGGTGACGACCAAATCGGGCACCAACGAATTTCACGGAGCCCTTTTCGAGTTTTACAATAACCACGTTTTCCAAGCGAACAACTTCTTCGACAATAATACGAAGACACCCAAGAACATCCAGCACCAGTACGGGGCTGCTGTGGGCGGTCCCATCAAGAAGGATAAGCTATTCTTCTTTACGAGCTGGGAGGGCATGAAGCAACGTCAGAATTTCGGCCGACTCGTGAACGTGCCAACAGCCGACATACGGTCCGGAGACTTCTCTGGAATCAGCACCCTGATTTACGATCCGCAAACAGGAACACCGGACGGCCGGGGCCGCACTCCGTTTCCTGGCAATCGAATTCCAATCCAGCGGCTGAGTCCTATTGCCCAAAAAATCCTGGCGATGGTCCCGCTACCTAATCGAGCCGGTGCCAGCAGCAATCTGTTTGCCTCGGCACCGTTGGTGTTCGATCGAGACAGCCTGGATGTGAAAGTCAACTGGAACATCTCTTCCCGAACGTCGATGTTCGGGAAATACAGCATCATGGATTCTCCCGTGAGCTCTGATGGCGTGCTGGGTGAGGCCATTGGAGGCTCCGCTGTCAGCGGTTCAGCAGCGGCGGGTGTAGGCACAGGATTCAATCGCACCCAGGTGTTTGGTTTCGGATTTACCCACACCTTTTCACCGACTTTTCTGATTGACGGGAATTTCGGAGGAAGCCGGCTCCATCACGACACGCAAGGGCCGGACTATGGGAAGAATATTGGTTCGGACATCCTTGGGATTCCGGGGACGAATGGACCGGATCCTCGGCAGAGCGGATTCCCCATTTTTGACATTACCGGCTACGAGACTATAGGTAACCCGAATAACTGGAGTCCTGTGGAGCGTAATGACAGGGTCTACACCACTGTGTTTAACGCCGGCTGGAACAAGGGCCCACACAATATGCGCTTTGGAGTGGACCTGATTTACCACCAGATGAATCACTGGCAGCCAGAGTTGAATGGCTACAGCCCTCGAGGCCGCTTTAACTTCAGAGGTGGAATTACACAATTGAATGGTGGACCGGCTTCGAACCAGTTCAACGCATTTGCCGAATTCCTGCTCGGCCTATCTACTAATCCTGGAAAAGCGTTTCAATTTTATGATCCTATGCAGACCCGCGAGTGGCAGCACGGTTACTACGTGCGCGACCAGTGGCAAGTCACAAGAAACCTGACGGCAACTCTCGGGTTACGCTATGAGTACTTTCCAATGATGCACCGGGGTGAGTTCGGTATTGAACGATACGACCCGGACACAAACAAAGTGCTGATTGGGGGGCGAGGTTCAGTTCCCAGGGATGCCGGGACGACAGTTGGGAAGAACCTTTTCGCACCCCGCGTTGGGTTGGCGTATCGGATGGGAAATTCCACCGTGATCCGAAGCGGCTACGGCATCACGTATGATCCGTATCCCATTAGCCGGCCGCTCCGCAGCCCTTATCCGGCTGTGATCGTCAATGAGTATTTCGGCGCAAGCAACTTTCTTCCGGGGGAAGCCTGGAAGCAGGCATCCCGCCTTTCCAATCCGTGGACGTCAGCAGCGGTGTGATCGATATTCCGAACTCCGTGTCCACCAATTCGCTGCCGGCCGGAGAGTTCCGCAGAGGCTATATCCAATCGTTCAACTTGACGGTGGAGCGGCTCATCGGCGCCGGATTTACGGCTCAAGTGGGTTACGTGGGTACCCGTAGCATTCGGCAAGCTCTCACTTACTTCAACATCAACGCCGGGCTCATTCCTGGCGCTGGGGTCAATGGCCGGCCACTCTTCCAGCGATATGGCCGCGGTGTTGACACCAACATGTTCTTGCCGTATGGGACCAACAACTACAACTCTTTGCAGACAAGGCTGCAGCGCCGCTTCACGGGCGGTCTCTACGCGACAGCGTCTTACACCTGGTCGAAGACGATGGGGATCAATGCAAATAGTGACCTCGGCTTGCCCATCTACATTCCGTCTGAAATGCATCGCAACCGTTCCGTCACCGATTTTGACCGCACGCACGTGTTCCAAAGTGCTGCTGTCATTGAATTGCCCTTCGGTAAAGGAAAGAGATTCCTCAACGGCGGTTCTGTGGCGGGTGCTTTGGCGGGTGGTTGGCAGCTCAATGCGGGATTCGCTGCTTTTACCGGTGTTCCCTTTACAGTTACAGCCTCGGCAACTTCCCTCAATGCCCCGGGGGGCGCTAACTTCCCCACTCTGACTGGCATCAGCAGCAGCGCACAGTTGGCAGATCAGGTCAAGACTGAAGTCGCGAAACTCGGAGGAGCTGGAGTCGGACTTCCTTTCTTTGATCGAAGTGCCTACGCGTCGGTCACTGGGGCTCGGATAGGCACATCAGCACGCAATGGACTCCGTGGGCCAGGTGCTGTCAACCTCGACTTGAGCCTGTTCCGTTCGTTCACTCTCACGGAACGCTTCAGGCTGGAATTCCGCGCTGAGTCCTACAATTTGACCAATACGCCGCACTTCTCTAATCCCTGGGGCGACATAGCTTCAAGCAACTTCGGCTTCATCACCAGCACCGCCGAACAGGATCAACGCAACTTCCGTTTCGCTTTGCGGCTCAGCTTCTGAGTCTGTGTTTCCAACCGCGCGTTGCCATGAGAGGCAGCGCGCGGGTTTCTTCTCAAGCGCGGTCGAATTCAATTCGAAAACCTTTCTCTACCCTACCTATCAGAATCATCTCCCCGAATTACTCCTCCTCAGTTCTATAATGATCTCGCTGCCGTGTTGGGAGCTCAACAGCCCGCTTACCCCGGCCACGTATTGGTGGAGCCAGGCAGCGAATTCTTGATTTTTGCACGCCTTGCCGTTCTGGGTGAGTCGATGCCTTTTTTCTTCGCGCTCTTTGCGACTTCGCGGTTCGATGTATTCTTCCTCTTAAAGATGCTAACCATCTTGATCTTATCAATCTCGGCTCTCGGAGCAGGCTTCTCTGCCGCCCGTCTCCCGGATCTGCCTCTACTCTCTCTGGCCAATTTTGCGCCACCAATCCGCCAACAGATTCAAGAAGCTTCCGATGCACTTCGTTCGAATCCACAGGATGCCGCAGCCAACGGACGACTAGGCATGCTTCTGCACGCCTACCAGCAGAACGAAGCAGCGGTGGTTTGCTTCGAACGTGCTCGTGCCCTAGATTCCAAGGAGTTCAAGTGGATCTACTATCTCGGCACGGTCCAGGCAGCATTAGGCAATCACTCGGAAGCGGTGGTCACATTGCGCGAGGGTGTGCAACGAAGGCCTGACTATGTCCCCGGTCAGCTGAGGCTGGCCGAATCGCTGCTGGCCTCCGCGCAAACCGACGAGAGCCGGCAACTCTACGCATCGATTTTGCAAAAGCACCCTGAAGCTGCCTTGGCGCACTATGGGATGGGTAGGGTCAAATCAGCCCAAGGCGAGCCGTCATTAGCGGTGGATCACTATCGCAAAGCCTGTGAAATAACGCCAAATTTCGGTGCCTCCCATTACGCTCTTGCGCTGGCCTACCGCGACCTTGGGGAAAAGGCCAAGGCACAAGAGCATCTTTCTCTTTATCAGAAGGACAAGCTCGGTTGGCCTCCTCCTGAAGACAATCCGCTACTGGACGCTATCAAGGAACTGAGTGCCGGGGCCCATCACTACCTCAAAAAGGGCGTGGCATTGGAGGCCGCAGGGCAAATACCACAGGCTATTGCCGAGCATGAGCAGGCGTTGAAGATTGACCCCAAGCTTGAACAGGCTTACGTCAATCTCATTTCTTTGTATGGTCGATCGGGCAACCCGGAAAAAGCAGAAGCGCACTATCGAATGTTACTGGAGATCAACCCAAACCTGGCAGAAGCTCACTACAACTTTGGGGTACTACTGGCAGGTCGAAACCGGCAGAGCGAGGCATTCGACGCCTTTCGCAAGGCCTTGGAGATCAGTCCCTATTACGCCGAGGCTCACAACAATTATGCTTACCTGTTGCTGAATGAAGGCCGTTTGGAGGAAGCCACACGGCACTTTCAGTCGGCTCTCGAAAACAAGCCTAACTATCCGCTCGCTCATTTTCATCTGGGTCGTATTTTGCTGCATCAAGGCAAAACGAATGAAGCGATCGATCACTTTCGGCAGACACTCGGAGCTGACGACGACAGCACGCCTGGCTACCTGTATGCCCTGGGGGCCGCGTACGCGCGAGGCGGAAATCGCCAGAATGCGTTGACGTATATTCGACAGGCTCAAGAAAAAGCGTCCGCTCTCGGTCAAAAAGAACTGCTAGCGAGCATCGAGAGAGATTTGAAGATCCTGGAACAAAGCCCAGAGAAAAGGTAGTCGACCGAATTGCAAAGACCGCGGCCTCTCTTCATCGTTGCCCTTGCCATACCCTTCTTTACGTTTGCCCCTTCCCCGGCCCAGCCTCCTGCGAAACCACTTTTCCGAGATGCGGCTGCCGAACTCGGATTGAAATTCCAGCACTTTACTGGGGCTACCGGGCAGTTGTTCATGCCTGAGATCATGGGAGCGGGAGGAGCACTCTTCGACTACGATGGCGATGGAGACCTGGATGTCTACTTGCTTCAAGGAACCCTGCTGGACAAAACCAAGCAGCCAAAAGATGCGTTGTTTCCAGCACCGACCATTCATTGGCCGGGCCATCGGCTATTTCGGAATGAGCTTGTACCGACGGGACGGCTTGGTTTTACGGATGTGACCCAACAAGCGGGAGTCGGTCACGTAGGATACGGCATGGGCGTTGCGGTTGGCGACTATGACAATGATGGCGATTTGGATCTGTATGTCACTCATTTCGGCCCAAACTTGCTCTACCGCAACAATGGAAACGGAACATTTGCGGATGTGACCCGAGAAGCTGGAGTTGACGATCCGCGCTGGAGCGCCAGCGCTGCCTTCCTGGACTACGACCGCGACGGAGATCTGGATCTATTTCTGACCAACTACGTTGATTTCACTCTCAAAGGCAATAAGAAGTGCTATGCCCCAACGGGAGAGCCAGACTATTGCACACCGGCGGCTTATCGACCGGTTCCTGACCGCCTGTTTCGAAACGAGGGCAATGGAAAGTTTACCGATGCAACTCAAGTGGCGGGAATCAGCGCAGCTGATGGACCAGGTCTGGGTGTCGTCTCCGCCGACTTTAATTCCGATGGATGGCTGGACATTTACGTAGCAAACGATGGCGCCGCCAATCTGCTATGGATCAACAAGGGGAATGGAACTTTCGAAGAGACCGGCGCTGATGTCAGGAGCCGCCTATAGTCTGGACGGAGTAGCCCGCGCCGGCATGGGAGTCGCTGCCGGCGATTTCGATAACGACGGCGATGAGGATGTGCTAGTGACCAATCTCGCCAAGGAGGGCAGCACCCTCTATCGAAACCAGCGCGGATCATTCAATGACTTCTCGGTAGAATCGGGCCTGGCTGGCGCAACGTTCCCCGTCACGGGTTTTGGAGTGGGTTGGTTCGACTACGACAACGACGGAAAACTGGATCTGTTCGCAGCCAACGGAGCGGTCACTATCGTAGAAGCCCAGCGAGGAACTCGTTATCCCTTTCAACAGAAGAATCAACTCTTCCACAACGACGGCGAAAGAAAACCGCTGGTCGATGTCAGTGCCGCCGCGGGTCCTGCGTTTGAACAACTCCAGGTGGCTCGGGGCGCGGCCTTTGGCGATATCGACAACGATGGCGACCTGGACGTTCTTGTCTCAAACAACAACGGCCCCGTCCGGCTTCTCTTGAATGAAGCGGTGGGCAAGAATCAATGGCTGCAGGTGCGTCTTCAGGGAACCCGTGATAACCGTCAGGGCCTTGGCGCTCGCGTCGCTTTGCTGCGTAAGAATCAACCACCGCTCTGGCGGCAGGTTCACACGGACGGAAGTTATTTGAGTGCCCACGACAGCCGCGTCCATTTTGGGCTTGGCTCGTCCGATCTGAATCTGGAAGGCGTGCTCGTGCACTGGAGTGGCGGGACCCAGAGAAGTTTTCGAAGGCATCAAACCCAATACCATCGTCACCTTGAAACAAGGGACCGGGAAGCCCGTCTCTGGAAAGTGAGGCTTGAAGTCGTGGGCCCTCTTACGCAGCGTGGATGAAACCGCGAAGGATTTTGTCACTCGGCGCAGTTGCATGCGGGATTCCCGCACTCTGCAGTCCGAAACGACGCAACCTGAGGAGTCAATCGGCGCACCGATTCTTCCTTTAACCTTTAGATTCACCTTGCCTGTTTGATAGAATGCCGACTCGATCCAAGCGCTGAACTGTGTCCCAAACAGCCTGCTCTCACCTTGAATGGAGGATTGTTGGCAATGCTACGTCGAACGCACCTCACTCGATCCCTGATGTCATTGGGCTCAGCCTGAATGCAGCAGTTGCTTCCGCGCATGATCACCACAAGCTTCTGCCCATGTCCCTGAAGCCGATGCGCGCTGTTGCTCCTGCACGGCCGGCCAGTTCCGGAGTCAGTGGCGAAGGGAAGATGAAGTTCAAAGTCCTCTATACTTCGCAGCACTTGCCGCCGGAAGCCGTAAGCGTGCTCACCAAGGCGCACGGTGGATTCACCATCGATCGGAGGCCGGGTAAAGGAGAGACCTACTTTGCTTTGCCAGGAGCCGGAATCATTCAGATCAGTGCCGATCTCAAGAAAACCCGCATGCTTGAGACGCGCGGAAGACGTCAAGAAGACCAACCTTCACAATTCCCTGATCTGGTATGCCAGCGACGGTACCCCCTATCTCACCTTTCCTGCGAACGATGCCAATCAGGTGTTCACAACAACGTTGGACGGAAAGCTCGTTCACACCTTGAACACACCCACCGCTAAGGACGACTTCGACCAACCCGCGGTGAACGACTACTTCACAGGACGAGGCAGTTTTATCCCCACGGATGTGGAGCAGATCGATGGCCTCCTGTATATCGCCACGGGATACTCAAACCTGGACTACGTTCTGACGGCCAAGATCGTCAGTACGAATCCTTTCAAAATCACCTGGAACGACCTGGCATTTGGAGGCAGAGGAACGGGCATCGGTCAGCTCGGAACGGGGCACGGCATTACGGTTCCACCAGGTACGAAGCGGCTTGATGTCGCCGATCGTCCGAACTCGGAAATCGACCGTTACACGCGATACGGCAATTACCGCTCGACGCTGGACTTGCCGAAAGGATCGTTCCCTTGTGATATCGCCTTCCTGGAGAAGTATTCGGTGGTAGGTTGCCTTCACGGTCCCGACCGGCGGAAAGGCGCGCCAATTTATGTGTTGGAAAACGACAAGCTCATCTCGACGATCATGCCAAAGGAAGATCTGGGCTTGGCTAACTTTCAACACATCCACAACGCGGTAATACACAAGGTTGGCAACAAGTTTTACATCATCGCCCAGGCATGGAACCCAGGAGATTTTGCGATTCTGGAACAGGTAGCTGATAGCGTCCCGGGCGATTCCTGTGTCTTTGTTCGTCATTCCTGCGAAAGCGGGAATCCAGAACCTGCTAGACTAGCTGGACGTGATGCCCGCTTACGATCCGCCAGATGATGCATTCGTTCCGGGAATGACCTCTCCGGGCCTGGTCATTCGGGTTGACTATGCTCGGAGGCTGCTGGCCACTCTTTGAGAATACAATGTGTAACAAGGAAAAACTTATGCAAACTAAAACTGTCCATCTTGCCCCAGGCGCACTCCGTGGTCGCCATTGTTGCCTTGGTCTCTGCGCCATCGTCGCTTGACATCCATGCCGCGCCTAAGGGCATTGATATCTACTTCATCGACGTCGAAGGCGGTGCAGCGACTTTGATCGTCACGCCGCAAGGAGAGTCGCTGCTAGTCGACTCCGGCTGGAAGCGGGATGATCTGCGCGACGCGAAGCGCATTCACGACACGGCCACGCGGCTCGCCGGGCTGAAAAAGATCGATCACTATGTCACGAGCCATTTTCATACCGACCATTTTGGTTCCATCAGCCAGTTGGTGGAACTGATCCCCGTTGCCAAGTTCTACGATCACGCACTGATGCAGGAATCTCAGGAGTACGACAAGAAGCTTTACCCGGACTATCTCAAGGTCTCAGAAGGAAAACGGCAGGTCCTGAAGCCAGGCGACACCATTCCCCTTAAGACGGGCAAGACACCGCTCAAGGTGATCTGTGTCGTGTCAGATGGACGAGGAGTTCCGGCGCCGGTAGGCGTTGGTGCGGGAGTGAACCCCTTCTGCAAGGACGCTTCCATGAAGCCGGAAGATAAATCAGACAACGCCAAGAGCGTCGGGCTGTTGGTTTCCTATGGAAATTTCGAATTCCTCAATCTCGGTGATCTCACCTGGAATATCGAACACCAGCTTGTCTGCCCCGACAATGTTTTGGGTCGCGTGGACCTGTACATGGCTACGCACCATGGCATGAACAGCAGCAACAACCCCGTCTTGGTGAAAGCCATTCAGCCGACCGTCAGCATCATGTGCAACGGCGCGCGCAAGGCGGGATCCCCGGAAAGCGTCGCCCTCCTCAAGAGTTTGCCCAGCCTTAAGGCTGCTTACCAACTCCACCGTAATGTTCAGACCAGTGACGCAGAAAACACGGACAAGACGCTGATTGCCAACTGGGACGAGAACTGCCAGGGCCAGTTCATCAAGGCGTCGGTTGCGTCGAATGGGAAGTCATTCACCGTTAGAATCGGCGAAAAGGGCAAATCGCAATCATTCCAGTCGGAGTAGGCGGGCGTGCCTGCTGCGCGGCGGTTGACGGCGTGCTCTCGATTCTGCGAAAGCACACCACGCTGCATTCGCGCGGCCCACTGCGGCTCCGCGGGGCGCATGGGCCTTCCGATACACTCGACTCACTCTTTCCAGGCTTTGCGGCTGCGACCGAGGTCGCTCGCATCCACGGTGTGGCGTGCCGATCTGACGTCAGGGTTTCCTGCCAGGATTTCCTTGGCGCGCACGTTCATCACCGCCGCCTCGGATTTGCGTTTGGTTTTCTGCAGCAGCAAGGCGCAGTTGCCCAGGGTTTGGGCCAGGTCCGGGTGATTCGGTCCCAAGCTCTTCTCCATGATGGCGATGGCTCTGCCGTAAAGTGGCTCTGCTTCCGAGTAACGATGCTGAGCGAAATAGAGCCTCCCGAGATTATGCAGGCTGTTTGCCACTGCAGAGTGGTCCGTCCCCAGAGCTTTTTCTCGTATGTCCAGCGATCGCTGAAGCAAGGCTCCGGCCTGGTCGTATTTTCCTTGATCGAGGTAGAGGCTCCCCAGGTTGTTCGTTATGGTGGCGATGTCGGGATGGGTCTGCCCAAGAGCCCGTTCCTTGATTGCCAACGCACGCTGGAATAGCGGTTCGGCCTCGCCGTAGCGTTTTTGGTTCAGATACACGGAGGCCAGATTGCTCCATGCCGTAGCCAGTTCTGGGTGATCTGCACCCTGAGACTTTTCCAGAATGACAATCGCCTGGCAATAGAGCCTTGTGGCTTCCGACGATCGACCGAGGAGGAGACAGGCTTCCGCCAGGTTGTTCAGGATAGCTGCGACCGCCGGGTGCTGTTGCCCGGAGGTCTTCCTTCTGATCGAAAGAGCCCGCCGAAAGAACCGTTCTGCGTCCGCGTACTGCCCCTCAATCTTACGAAGTGTTGCCCAGGTGTTGAGGGTTGAAGAGATGTCGGGATGATCAGGCCCCTTCTTTCCCTCCTGAGTGCTGAGTGCCCGCCGGAGCAGTGGCTCAATCTCAGGATAACGTCCTTGCGCCAGGTAGAGCTGTGCAAGGTTGTCCAATGTGCCCCCGATTAACATTTCCTGGCCTGGAACCTTCTCGCAGATCACCAAGGCCTGCCGATACAACGCTTCTGCATCAGCAAATCGCCCCAGCCTGCGGCAGACCCGAGCTCGGCCGTAGAGGCACAGGCCGATGCTAGGATGCTCAGCACCGAGCAGTTGTTCCCAAATCGTTTGTGCCTGCTGGTATAGCAGCTCGGCCTCGGAGTTTCGACCTTTGTTGGCAGCCAGTTTGGCGAGACCAGTCAACCCACTTGCAAGCGTCGAGGTCTTTTGTCCTGGTGTTTTCTGGAGGATGGCGATGGCTCTGCGATGCAGGGCCTCAGACTCGGCAAAGCGGGCCTGGAGAAAGGAGAGCTTGGCCAAGTGATTCAGACCATAGGCTACCTCGGGGTGGTCCGGCCCGAGCGAGTCTTCCAGGATGCTCAAGGCCTGGCGGTAGAGTGATTCGGCTGCGGCGTACCGGCCCTGGAGTGTATGCACGTCAGCCAAATTGTTCAGGCTGTGGGCAACTTCTGGATGTTTGGGCGCCAAAGATTGTGAAATGGCCAGGGCGCGTGTGGACAGCGACTCGACTTCCGCGTAATTTCCACGCTCGAGACAGAGCCGCGCCAGATTGCTCAAGGCTGTGGCTTGCTCCAGACGGTCGGGGAGTTTTTCCCAGATGCCTAATGCCCTCCGGTAGAGGGGCTCGGCTTCACTGAACCGCAAGCTGGCGTGATACAAGGCAGCCAGTTGGTTCAATGTCACGGCCAGGCGCCGATCGTCAGGTCCAAACCTTTCGGCTTCCGCTAAGGCGACTAGATGGGCCTTCTGGGCTTCGACGTAGCGTCCCTGCTCGTGAAGTTGCTTCCCCTCGGTAATGGCTTTCTGCCAGAGCGCCTCTTCGGCATGGGTACTTCGGTTTGGAAGAAACAAGCAAAGAACTAGTGCTATGGATGCACCTCTCGTTAGCCATCGTTGTGCAGAACACATCTGTCATCTCCTATTCGCTTTTCCTTGCCGGCCAGGCCCGCTTGCTGCCGCCGAAGTTCCAGAACCGGTCGAAATTTGGCCGGCCTTTTCCGTATGTGGGGAAAGGGTGGCCGAGGGACAGCGGTCTCGCGCGATAGCGGGCACGACCGCTGCCGCCGCGGAGGCCAGGTGAGGGGCCAGCCAACCAATGGAGGCGCGATGACCTCAATTCCGTTTGTCAGAGAATCTCTGTTAACACGCTCTTACTTTTAGGAACGAGAATCAGGCGTGAAAACCAGAAAGCCTGCAGAAAAAAGTATGGAGACCTCGTCGCTCAGTCGCTTGTTGCAAGCGCTGGAGTGACAGCGATGTGGGGCGCTCGAGCAACTGATGCCCCTAGACTATGGTGAGCTGCGCCGGATGGCTCGGCGCTATATGAGATGGCAGCCTTCCGGCCACACACTGCAGGCGACGGCGTTGATCCATGAGGCCTATTTGCGGCTGGTAGCGCAGGACCCGGATAGGGTCAGGTCTTTGCAATTGATTGAACGCAGCGGCGGCTGCGGGCAGGGCCACGGCTAGACCATTGCGGATAGATTGGCCGGGGACTGGTATCACGCCCGAGCGCAACTTTGCAGCCTTCTCTAAACCGCCATAGCCCCATCCTGGGACCTTCTCCGAAGAGGTGGCGCTGCAAAGTGTGCTGTATTAAGAGAAAAGAGTTGCTGGTCAGTTTTTGGCGTAAGTTCGACGAATTACGCTTGATCATCAACTCTCCAGCTATTGGGAAGAGCTGATCTCTGGTTTGCGCGCCTACGTCGAACCCACGCCTGCCAGCCGCCTATTCGAGGAGTTGGCCTCTTCCTGTAGCGCATCCGCTCGATATGATTCCCTATTCCCTTCACCGCGCCTATTGAGGCAACGGAATGCCCTGACACTGTGGCGCCAGCGGCTCGATCGTGATGCGCTGGCCTCGAACTGTTCCGCAGCCGTTGAAAGTCAGATTTCCGGCTGCATCGTGTGATCTCACCGTTGGAGACACCCACAAACTCGTCCTTCCCGATGAGGGTGAGCTTTACTCGCACCGTATTCGTGCCCGAAAAGCTCCCACTCCATCAAAGACGTCTTGAATGAAGGTCCAGGCAAATTCATTGCCTTCGGTGTGCGCCCAGGTTCCGTGCTGTATGGCTGCCCAACGTCTGTTGCGGTCTGTGCCGATGAGCGCGCCGCCGCGTGCGAGGGTCGCGTATGCGCGGAAGGAAGGCGGCTGTGGCACGCCCGGAGGCACTACCGGGGTGACAGTGATCACCCAGGAACCTTCGAGGCGTTGTCCCTGAGCCTTCTTGATCTGTGCGAAGGCTTCGCGCAAATCCTCTTGAGACAGGGCTTCGATTGAAAGCGCTTCATCGCTGGCAATGCTTTCGCTCGACTGTGCCGGTAGACGGGTAACAGGGATGGCGATGAAACCGGCCATTGTCAATGCAAGGATGATTCTTCTTGCGGTTACAGACTTTTGCTCTTTCATTGGATCTCCTTTGAGTTTGGGTGGGGGACGGTCTACACTTATCCCCCGCGAGTTCATTTCAATTCCCGTTATGGCGCCGTGACGGTCGAGCAGTTTCTGCTCTTACCCTTAGAAACGAGAATCAGGCGTGAAAACCAGAAAGCCTGCAGAAAAAAGTATGGAGACTTCGTCGCAGTCAATCAGTCTCTTGTTGCAGCGCTGGAGCAACGGCGATAGCGGAGCGCTCGAGCAGTTGATGCCCCTGGTCTATGGTGAGCTGCGCCGGATGGCTCGGCGCTATATGAGACAGCAGCCTTCCAGCCACACCCTGCAGGCGACGGCGTTGATCCATGAGGCCTATTTGCGGCTGGCAGGGCAGGAGGAGAAACGCTGGGAGAACCGCGCTCATTTCTTCGGCGTTGCCGCGCAGGCCATGCGCCACATCCTGGTGGATTACGCCCGTGCGCGGAACACGGGCAAACGTGGAGGTGAGGCGCTCACTGTCTCGCTGGAGGAAGCGGCCATCGTCTCAAAGGAACGCGCGGCAGAGTTGGTAGCGTTGGATGATGCGCTCGCGGAACTGGCCCGGCTTTCGCCCAGACAAGCCCGGGTGGTTGAACTGCGCCATTTCGGCGGTCTGAGCGTGGAGGAGACGGCTGAGGTGTTGAAGGTTTCAGTCGACACGGTGACGCGCGACTGGCGCCAGGCCAAGGCCTGGCTGCATCGCGAACTGAATAAGACAGTGGCGAGTGATGAGTGATGAGTGCGTTAGTGACTGAAGTACTCGATTGAAGTCCCCTCGCTCGAGAGGGGCAAAGTGCCGCACAGGCCCTGGGGTGGGTTGTGGAATAGAGAACGGACCCACCTCGGCGCTCGCGACCGCCGTCGCTTCGCGCCACCCGTTCGAAGGGATTCCCTGTGGAGAGGGATCGTTGTCCACTGCGATCAGTCGAAAACCTTCGGGCACTCAGCTCTCATGATTTTCTCGTCACTCACCACTCGCCACTAACCACTGCTTTTATGACTCCCGAACGGTACGAACAAATTGGCAGGCTCTACCAGGCTGCGCTGGAGCGCGAGCCGTCAGAGCGTGCCGCGTTCCTCGCCGAAGCTTGCGGCGCGGATGAAGCGCTGCGCCGCGAAGTCGCATCACTGCTTGCCGCGCATGAACAAGCCAGCAACTTTATTGAACAGCCGCCGGATGATGTCGCGGCTGGCTGGCAAGCTGCCTCCAGTCCAGTTGCAGGAGCGCAGCTTCGGTCACTACCAGATGCTCTCGCACCTGGGCAAAGGCGGGATGGGAGAAGTCTGGCTGGCCAAAGACACGCTGCTGGGACGCAAAGTCGCCCTCAAACTGCTGCCCGCTGAGTTCACCGCCGATGCCGAGCGGGTGCGCCGCTTCGCCCAGGAAGCGCGCGCCGCCTCCGCTCTCAACCATCCCAACATCATTACCATTCACGAGATCGGGGAAATAGAGAATACCCACTACATTGCCACTGAGTACGTTGAAGGCGAGACCCTGCGCCAGCGGATGGACGGCGGCAGCCCGATGAAGTGTACAAGAGGCGCTCGATGTCACCCTTCAAGTCGCTGGGCGCTGGAAGCAGCCCACCGCGCCGGCATCGTGCATCGCGACATCAAGCCGGAGAACGTGATGGTACGGCCCGACGGGTATGTGAAGGTGCTGGACTTCGGCCTCGCCAAGCTGATTGAGCCATCAACGGCGGATGTGGATGCGAGCTCCGATCGAAGACGGCGTCAACACCGAGAGCGGTGTGGTGATGGGAACGCCGCGCTGCATGTCACCCGAGCAGGCGCGCGGAGAGAAGGCAGACGCCCGCACCGACATCTTCAGCCTCGGCGTAGTGTTCTACGAGATGATTACCGGCCGGGCGCCTTTCACCGGCGCAACACGGAACGACGTTATCGCCTCGATCTTGAAGGACGACCCGCCGCCGCTCGCCGACTGTCGCGCCCGCAACACCGCCCGAGTTGGGGCGCATTGTCGGCAAAGCGCTGCAGAGAAACCGTGAAGCGCGGTATCAAAGCGTGCAGGATCTGATGAGCGACCTGAAGCAGTTGCAGCGAGACCTGGAGTTCGCTGCGGAAGAGAAGAAGCGCTCCGGTCGGGCAAAGGCTGAAGGCGAAGAGAATCTCGTAATCCCGTTTTCAGGCGAGATCTCCCGACCGCGAACCATTGCGCCTGAAGGAGAGACTACGAACAAGACTGCAAACAGACGCCGCCTTGCCGCGCTGGGCGCCCTCGCCGGACTTGTCATCGCCGTGGCCGCCGTGTGGTTTTACACTCAACCGCTCGCCCGTCCTGACCAGCAAGGACACGATTCTGCTGGCTGATTTCGATAATAAAACCGGCGACGACATCTTTGATGGGACGCTCAAGCAGGGGCTGGCGATCCAGTTGCAACAGTCGCCGTTTCTGAACCTCTTTCCCGAAGCGCGGGTGCGGCAGACCTTGCGGTTGATGGGGCGCCCAGCCGAACGAACGAGTGACGGCGGAGACTCGCGCGGGAGATTTGCGAGCGTAATAACATCAAAGCGTTGATCGCCGGCTCAATTGCCCCGCTCGGGAGCCATTACGTGATCACGCTCGAAGCGATCAACGGGCAGAGCGGTGAGTCGCTGGCGCGCCAACAGGCTGAAGCCGAAAGCAAAGAGCAGGTGCTGCGGCGCGCTCTCGCAGGCGGCGACGCAGTTGCGCGAAAAGCTGGGCGAGTCGCTCAGCTCGATCCAGCGGTTCGACAAGCCGTTGGAAGAGGCCACGACTTCAAAGCTGGAGGCGTTCAAGGCTCTGGTCCGTGGCCATTGAGCATTCGTTCAGCGGCAGGGTGATGGAAGCGATTCCGTTTTATAAACGCGCGGTGGAGCTTGACCCTGAACTTCGCCCACGCCTACAGCGTGCTGTCCATCGGTGTACTGGGCCACTGGCCGACCAGGACTGGCCGCTGAGTATGCGGAAAAGGGCTATGCGCTCAGGGATCGGGTGAGCGAGTTCGAGAAGCTCCGCATCACTAATTTCTATCACGGCCTTGCCACCGGGGATCTGAACAAGCGGATCGAAGTGCTGATGCTGCTAAAGCGGATGTACCCGCGCGATCTAGGCGGCGGCAGGCCGACCTTGCCTACACGTACATTCAGATCGGGCAATTCGATCAGGCCGTTGCCGCAAGCCCGCGAGTCCATCAGTATCAATCCCAATTTTGCCCCCGCACACAGGGCCCTGTCCTGGGCAGCTGCTCCGCCTCAACCGTTTTGCGGAAGCCAGAGATGTGCATCACGCAAGCGCTTCAGCAGAAGCTCGATACACCCGATTTCGCGCTCTGTCCTATACCAGCTTGCCTTCGTCAACGGCGATGCGGCAGGAATGCAGCAGCAGCTTGATTGGGCAAGCGGGAGACCGGATGAATACCTCGCGTTCGACTGGCAAGCTGGCGCAGCGGCCTTTGCCGGGCAGTGGCGCAAGGCGCAAGAGCTGTCACGCCGCGCGATTGACCTGGCCGCGCACGGCGACACGAAAGAAGTTGCGGCGGGCTATGCAGCAGAGCAAGCGCTGAGGCTGGCTGTTCTGAGTTCAAACTTTAGTTTGCCTCCTCCTCGACAAGCGCAAGCTGAAGCTTGAAGTCCAAACTCTCGTGCAAAGTGCTCTGAACCTCGCCCGCGGTCGAGCCTCGCTTCCGCGCGCGGCGTTGGCACTGGCGCTCTGTGGTCAGACGGATCAGGCGAAGCCGCTCGTTGACGAGCTGACCAAACGCTACCCGGAAGACACCATCATCAACTCGATCTGGCTGCCGGTGATCCGTGCCGCGATGGATCTGCAACGCGGCAACGCCGCGGGGACCATTGAACAACTACAGACTGCATCTCGTTACGAAGCTGCCGCCGAATTCTGGCCGCAGTACCTGCGCGGCCAGGCCTATTTGAAGCTGAAGCAGGGCACGGAAGCCGCCACGGAATTTCAAAAGATTCTCGATCACCGCGGCCAGGCTCCGCTGTCGCTGTTGTATCCATTGGCGCATCTCGGATTGGCACGCTCGGCGGCCCTTTCCGGTGACCTAGCCAAAAGCCGGGCAGCCTATGAGGACTTCTTCAAGATGTGGAAGTCGGCCGACGCAGATTTGCCGATTCTGATCGAGGCGAAGAGAGAGTATGAAAAGCATTGGTAATGCGTTAGTTACGGAAGAATTTTTTGGTACCCCTGGCCTGCATCCGTGCCAAGCATGACCACAGCGGTCGCAGCACTGTCGGCACCGATCAAAGACGCTTCAACGAAGACAATGGTTTGCACCCTTCCAGGGTGCCTATCGCCATGAGACCATTAGCCGGTGGTGTCGCTAACGCTCGACCACCGGCTAAAGGCTGGCAAGTCTCCGGCTTGGCTGGAAAGCCCGCCCTACACTTTTTTCACTGCTCGGTGACGGCTCACGAGCCTCCTATCCGTTGCCCCAAGCTGCTTAGTTTGTGCTAAGGCTTTCAATCCATTCGCCCGAACAGGACCTTCACTGGCCGATCTGTCTCAGGGCTTGCCTGCGCCCACGAGAAGTAATGGTCCCGTGGAACGAACCGGAGGTGAAACCCGTGGTCAAGTCTACCAAGCGCTCCACGGTGAAGCTCCCTTTGGCGCCCGCGAATCGACCCGTACCACCCGTAATGGTGTTGATTTCCACAATAGGGAAGACATCTGGGAGGCTCCATCAATTCAGCCTGCCCGACAACCGCAGCAAAGATGCTGTCGCCGTTGGCCGCTGATGAAGTGATAGGACCCGATTCCCGATACTGTCCTCTAGGTTTACCGTCGCTTCCGAAGTCACCGTAAATTGGCCAAGTTGGGTGGCGATTCCCTGTGCCGTTCCTATCGACCAATAGTGTCGCGGGGGGTCAGGATCTACGTCGTGTTTCACGTCCTTGTAATGAACCGCTGAAGGGCACCTGCTTCTGCTGCCGCCGCCGGGCCGGCGAGCACCGCTGTCAAAAACATCGCCGCCATTGGCAGATGGATGCTGGTTTTCATGATGGTTTTCAACATTGTCTTTCCATTTGTGAACAGTAGCGTCTTCATTGGATCTCCTTTGAGTTTGGGTGGGGGACGATCTACACTGATCCCCTGCAAGTTCATTTCAATTCCCGTTATGGCGCCGTGACGGTCGAGCAGTTTCTTCGCTCGAGTTTCCTTTGTTGATTAATAAGGCGAGAACTGTGCGGTGAGTCCATCATCGCGCAGAGATTTTTTGTTTTTGAGAGCTTTAGCCTGGCAGAGTTCAAGAAGACGAAGGAACGCAATGAACGGGTGGAAGAAAATCCCATGAAATGGTCGGAAGAGTCGGGAAAATCAATGTCTGGGGATGCACCACTCGGCCAAGGTCATAACTCCGTTGGCAGGTTGATTGCGCTCAAGTTGGCGGCAAACTAGGCTCATATGACCTCAACCTCACGCGATCAGATCACGCTCCTCCTGCGCGAGTGGGGTAACGGAGACCGGGCTGCGCTCGACAAGCTGGTTCCAGTCGTCTACCGGGAGCTGCGCCGGCTCGCGAGGCATTACATGAACAATGAGCGGCCGGATCATACTCTTCAGACGACGGCCCTGGTCAGCGAGGCTTACCTCCGGCTCGTCCATTACCAGAAGATGCAGTGGCAGAATCGGGCCCACTTTCTGGCGGTTGCGGCGCAAGCGATGCGCCGCATCCTGGTCGAACACGCCCGAGCCCATCAGTACGCCAAGCGCGGAGGCGGTGCGCAAACAGTGTCTCTTGACGATGCGCTTATCGTCAGTGCTGAACCTGTTTCGGAAATTCTCGCCCTTGATGAGGCCATGCAAGACCTCGAGTCGAGGGACGCGCGCAAATGCCGGATCGTCGAGTTCAAGTTCTTCGGCGGCCTGAACACGGAGCAAACAGCCGAGGTACTGGATATCTCCACTGCCACGGTAGAACGCGAGTGGCGGTCCGCCAAGGCATGGTTATACCAATCGATGACAAAAGGAACCTCGTGAACGCAGAACGCTGGCGCCAGGTAGACACGATCCTGAAAGAAGCGCTCGAACGGAAGCCTGGCGACCGGGCCACGTTTCTGGACTCAGCCTGTTCCAGCGACTTATCCCTGCGCGGTGAAGTTGAGGCACTGATCCGAGTGTACGAGCAGGCAGACAGTTTCCTGGAGGCGCCAACAATAGGCGATCCAGACGCCAATGAAACCATCACCAGGGTTTCCGTTTCGCTGGCAGGCCAGACTCTAGGCCACTACGCAGTGAAACGGTTGCTGGGTGCAGGTGGGATGGGTGAAGTCTACCTGGCAGAGGACAGGCGGCTGGGACGTCCGGTTGCCATCAAACTACTCCCCGCAGAGTTCACCGCTGACGCCGAGCGCGTTCGGCGGTTTGCCCAGGAAGCACGGGCCGCCTCCGCCCTGAACCACCCAAATATCATTACCGTTTACGAAATCGGTGAAAGAGAGAAGACCCCGTACATCGTTACCGAGTATGTAGAGGGCCAGACGCTGCGCCAGCAGTTGGACTGCGGGCGAATGAAGCTCGGAGAAGCACTCGACGTTGCCATTCAAGTGGCGACGGCGCTGGATGCGGCCCATTGTGCCGGCATAGTCCATCGCGACATTAAGCCGGAGAACGTCATGGTGCGCCCCGACCGGTATGTGAAGGTACTGGACTTCGGTCTCGCCAAGTTGCTTGAGCCGTCAATACCAGCCCAGGGTGTAGCGCGTCAGCTTGAAGCCGGTGTCCATACCGAGACTGGGTTGGTGATGGGGACTCCCCGGTGCATGTCACCAGAGCAGGCTCGTGGAGAGAAGGCAGATGCGCGTACCGACCTTTTCAGCTTCGGCGTCATGCTCTACGAAATGGTTGCAGGGCGGGCCCCGTTCACGGGCGCAACCCGAACCGAAGTCATTGCGGCGATTCTGAAGGACGACCCGCCGCCGCTGGCCGAATTCGCGCCCGACACGTCGCCGGACCTTCAGCAAATCATCGGCAAGACGCTGCAAAAAAATCGAGAAGAGCGTTACCAAACGACTAGTGAACTATTGGCTGATCTCAAACTATTGAAGCGACAATTGGAACTCAAAGAGCTTGCGCACGCCAGTCAGCCAGGTGCTGATGCAGTAATGGGCGGCAACGACGGCGCGACAGCACTGGCGATGGCGAAACGCGGGGCTGGCAGTGCGCAACGGCGCAAGGTGTTGGTAGTCGGTGTGCTGGCACTGACTGTTGCAGGCGGGGGCTGGTTCTACTGGCGCAGCGCGAATCTGGGTCGGGCCCAAGCCGCACTGCCACGCATCGAGGAGTTGGCACGGGCCGAACGATTCTTTGAAGCCTATGACCTGGCGGTTCAGGCGCAACGTTACTTGCCGAATGACCCGACGCTCACACGGCTGTTGCGGACGATTGCGGACGATCTGACTGTCGTCACCGATCCGCCGGGTGCTCAGGTTTATCTCAAACGTTTCGTCTCTGACGAGTCGGGCAGATTTCCGGCGCGGCAGCTTATCGGCACGACACCGATCAATCATCAACAGATTGCGCGCGGCGCTTACGTCGTCTCTATCGAGAAGGAGGGTTATGCCAGCCTTGACCGCACTGTTTCGGGCGCCTTGCTGCGAATCGGTGGGATGTTGGTGCCTTCGCAGCCCATTCGCCTTGAGGCCAAGTTGGTGGAAGCGGCCAATGTCCCAGCGCGCATGGCGTTTGTGCCTGGGGGCGATTATCGCCTGGTGAGTTGGTCGCGCCCGACGGCTGACCGGGTGCGGCTCGACGCTTACCTGATTGACAAGTACGAAGTGACCAACCGCGAGTACAAGGAGTTTATCAACGCGCGCGGCTATCTGGACCGCAAGTTCTGGCAACACAAGTTCATCAAAGATGGCCGCGAACTCTCGTGGGAAGAAGCGCTGCGCGAGTTCAAAGACCAGACCGGTTTGCCGGGGCCGCGCAGTTGGCGGAATCAGGAAATCCCCGAAGGCAAGGCCGAGCATCCTGTGGTTGACATCACGTGGCATGAGGCCGCCGCATACGCCGCGTTCCGGGGCAAAGAGTTGCCCACGGTCTTTCAGTGGGAGAAGGCAGCGCGCAACGGTCTGACGATGGACGCAGGCGTAATCATGCCTTGGGGGTTGTTTACGGGCCATGAAACGGTGGAGCGGCGCGCGAATTTTGGTGGACGCGGAACGCTGCCGGTAGAGAGCCTGGAGTTCGGCCTGAGTCCTTTCGGCTGTTATCAAATGGCCGGAAACGTCGCTGAATGGTGCCGCAACCCATTCGACGAAGGCTTTGCCACGACGGGCGGTTCCTGGGGCGACCCGCCTTACCAGTTCGGTAACTACGGCGCCTTTCCCGGCTCTTATAGCTCCGGCAAGCTAGGCTTCCGCTGCGTGCGCAATGCGCCGGGTGTGACGGGCGATCAAGGGGCAATGCCGCTGCACGCAGATGCGGAAGTCCCGGTCTACAAGCCTGCGGGCGAGGCGAGCTTCCGAGCGTGGCAGGAGCAGTATTACCGCTACGCGCAGCCGCCGCTTGACGCGCAGGTCGTGGAGGTCAAAGAGACTGAAGACTGGCGGCGCGAGAAAATCACCTACGTCGGTGCGGAAGGTGAACGAGCTATCGCCTATCTCTACCTGCCGAAGCATTATGCGCCGCCCTGGCAGGTGATTCAGTTCATTCCGCCTGGTGATGCCTTCCAGGGCATCACACCCAATAAACGTCGGAGTTGAGACGCATCTCCCGGCCTTGATCAAGTCAGGCCGTGCCATGTTGGCCGTGGTGCTGAAAGGTTTCCAGGAGCGGGCGTGGCCGCCGAATCGCAGGCCGCCGGCAGTGCCAACAGTCGAGAATCGGGAGATGGTTTTGGATTGGATGACCGACGAGCGGCGGGCTTTGGATTACGTGGCGACGCGCAGCGATCTGGACGCCAGCCGAGTCGCCTATGTTGCGATCAGCAGTGATAGCAGCCTCAAGCTTGGGCTGCCTGCAGTTGAGCCACGCTACCGCGCAGTGATCTGGCACGGAGCCTGCCTGCGTGCGGGTAGTGCTCCGCTCCCGGAGGTCCACCCCGCTAATCTTGTCCCGCACATTCGCGCGCCCAAGCTGTTTCTGCATGGCCGCTACGATGAAGGCTGCCGGCTGACATCCGAAACCGAGCCGCTGGTGAAGCTGCTGCGCGAGCCGAGGCGCCTTGTTTACTACGAAGGCGGGCACATCGCCCCGCTCGAGTTGATGGTGCCCACCATCAATAACTGGCTGGATGAGACGATGGGGCCGGTCAATCACCAGTGACTGCCCGTAAGCATCTCCAGACGGTGCCATATTCGACTAAACTATTCTCGGTGAGTAACACTCGCACCTCACGTTTTTCAGAAGCAGTTGGAGTACACCGCTCGAGCCGCTTTGAGAGGGACCGCTTATGCTCGTGCACGAGCCAGATTTTTGATTTAATCTCTGCCAGGAGACTGGAATGCCCTTACCTCTCGCAACCTTGCTTGCAGATCTGGCGATCGCTGCCGGCCCGCAGAACGCTGCGATCGATCACTTCGAGAAGAAGGTTCGACCCGTGTTGGCGTCCCACTGCTATGCATGCCACAGCAAATCGGCCGCGACGCCGCAGGGTGGCCTGCTGCTGGATTCGACGCATGGAATCCGGCGAGGTGGAAACTCCGGCCCTGCGATTCTGCCCGGCAATCCAGACAACAGTCTTTTGATTCGAGCCATCCGACACACGGACAAAAAGCTCAAGATGCCGCCCGGCGATCCTCTTTCACCAGAGGTCGTGGCCGATTTCGAGCTTTGGATTCGTGAGGGCGCTTCCCTTCCGGCAGATGCGGTCGCAACCGATAAGAACACCTTCGCTATGGTCGTTGCAGAAACCAAAGTTGCCAGCGTTCCCGACCGTCGAGAGACCAGAGCTGGATTCGCAACGATATCGATCGCTTCGTGTTGAACCGGCTCGAAGCTAAGAATCTCAGCCCCTCCGCTGAGGCCGACAAGAGAACGCTGATCCGACGTGCCACATTCGACTTGACGGGGCTGTCTCCCACCGCCGAAGAGGTCGATCGGTTCCTCAAAGATACCTCACCACAGGCGTACGAGCGCCTGATCGATCGGCTGCTTGCTTCACCACGCTACGGCGAGCGGTGGGGACGTCACTGGCTGGATGTGGCGCGCTATTCCGATTCGGTGAATGACTCGGTCAACACCGGGCAACGCTATCCCTGGTCGTACACCTATCGCGATTGGGTGATCCGGGCGCTAAACGAAGATCTGCCCTACGATCAATTCGTGCTTTATCAGTTAGCCGCCGATCGCCTGCCAAAGGCTGAGCCGCAGCATCTGGCCGCTCTCGGCTTCCTGAGCCTTGGGCGTGATTTTCCAAACAGCTATCCCGAGACAGTGGACGATCGCATCGATGCCGTTTCGCGAGGACTGCTTGGACTGACGGTCGCCTGTGCGCGCTGCCACGATCACAAGTACGACCCGATTCCGACGAAGGATTATTATTCGCTGTACTCAATCTTCTCGAACATCCGCGAGCCTGAAAAACTACCACTGCTCGGGAAGCCCGTTGGGCTCTCGCAGAAGCAGGCGGTCTACCAGGAACGGCTCGATCGTATCCAAAAGGTCTATCAGGAGTACCGCGCCCGCCGGCACGCCGAGATGGTGGCCTTCTTCAAGACGCAGGCAGCCGAGCACATGGTTGCGGCACGCGACGCTGAGGGTTTGACTAATCCTGAGATTGAAGATTTGGTTCGCGACCGGCAGTTGAATGAGCACCTGCTGGCCCGTTGGCAAAAGTTCTTGAGGGAATCGAAGCAGAGCGACGATGCACTATTCCGTCTCTGGCATGCTGCGGCGGCGATTCCAGAGAAGGAATTCGCAATCAAGTGGCCTGAAGTGCGCAGAACCGTCAAGGTTGCTTCACGCGTCGAAGCTGAGCTGGATGCCAAACCGATCGCGTCATTGCGCGATCTCGCGGCAGCCTATGCAGCGGCCCTGGGGAAGCACGACCGTGCCCAGCCCTACGGTGATCCCGAGGCAGATCGGCTCCGTGCTGTCGTTCGGGGGCCCAAATCACCACTCGATGTGCCGTTCGAGGAGTTTGACCTGATCTGCACCGAGGGTGATCGAAACAATATGCGATCCATCCGCGTCCGCTACGGCGCGATGCTGGCACAAGCCTCGTATGACGGCGCCGCCCCGCGCGCAATGGCCGTCGAGGATCTGCCAAATCCTGTTCCCGCGCATGTATTCCTCCGAGGCAATCCCAATAACCCTGGTGCGCTGACGCCGCCGCACTTCCTGTCTTGTCTGGGTGGAAGTGACGATAAGACATTCAAGGACGGTAGCGGCCGACTGGAACTGGCACGTTCCATCATTGACCCCGACAATCCTCTGACCGCGCGCGTCATTGTGAATCGCGTCTGGATGCACCACTTCGGCGCAGGGTTGGTCCGCACACCGAGCGATTATGGCTTTCGTGGCGATCCACCAACTCACCCGGAATTGCTCGATTATCTCGCTCTAAAGTTCGTAGAGTCTGGCTGGTCCTTCAAGAAGCTGCACCGGCTCCTGATGACCTCGGCGGCCTATCGACAAGCGAGTGCTGACAATGAAACCGCTCGCAAGATGGATCCGGAGAATCAGTTGCTATGGCGAATGAACCGGCGCCGGCTTGAGATCGAGAGTTTGCGCGACTCGATGCTCGCCGCCGCAGGGCGTCTCGATCTTACGATGGGCGGTGTGCCTTTCTCACTAACGGCACAACCCTCGGTGCCGCGGCGGTCGGTGTACGGTTTTATCGAACGCGGGCGTGTGCCGGGTCTGCTGAGCGCTTTTGACTTCGCCTCACCCGATCAACACGCGCCGATGCGCTATGTAACGACGGTGCCGCAGCAAGCACTGTTCTTTCTCAACAGTCCATTCGTTGCGGAGCAGGCCCGCGCCCTTGCGTCTCGCCCTGAAGTAGCCGCCGCGCCGACTCCTTCCGAGAAGGTCCGCAAGCTTTACCGTGCGATCTTTGCCCGTGAGCCTGATAAAGCCGGAGTTGGACGCGAGCCTGAAATTCCTGTCGCCAGGCACCGAACAGGCAACTGGTGACGGTGCAGCTTCGCCTTGGCAATACGGTGTGGCTGAGTTTCGTGCGGACACCGGTACGGTCGAGTCGTTCACTCCGTTCACTGTCTTTGTATCTGACCGCTGGCAAGGAGGCTCGGTGCTGCCTGCCACACGTTCCGGCAAGGCCGTAATCCGCGCGACAGGCGGCGAACCTGGTTGGCAGCCGGATCAAGCCGTTGTCCGCCGTTGGGTGAGCCCGGTCTCCGGAAAGCTGACCCTTGAGGGCACCCTGCAGCACGGCCAACCTGCTGTACCCTATGGCGACGGTGTGCGCGGCCGGATCGTCTCCAGCCGAGATGGTGAGCTGGCGTCCTGGTCCGTGAATGGCTCGAGCGCCGAGACAAAGCTAAACGGCATCAAAATAGAGAAGGGTGACACGATCAGTTTTGTTGTCGATGCGCGCCTCGATCCCGAAAACGACGGGTTTACGTGGGCGCCAGTCATAAAAGCCGGTGAACAGAGTTGGAATGCCAAGAATGACTTTGCGGGCCCGGCACCGCAGCCGCTGGATGTTTGGGCACGCTTTGCACAGGTGCTGCTGGAGACCAACGAGTTCGCATTTGTCGACTGAACTGAATTCGAAGTTGAGGATTGCAGGCAGGATGCCTGCACCACAAGACTAGAAGCTTGTGGTGCAGGCTTCCAGCCTGCAGCTGGAGATTGGACATCTGTGAAGCGGCACGAGGCCGCTTCTTCCTAATAGAGCCCCAGCGGGGCGGCGGATTGTAGCCCAGGGCAAGCGCGAGGCAGGAGCCTCGTGTGCCGCCCTGGGTTAGCGTTTCCACCAGTTCTACCCTCTCCCCCAACACGTTTTCTGTGTTGGGGGAGAGGGCTAGGGTGAGGGGGTCACGCCGTGCAGATACACCGAACTCACGCTTCGTGCCTACAAGGGCGGAATCAGCCACGAAGCCGGAGATTGGGAATAGGTCAACTGATGCCCCCTCTCCCCACCTCTCCCCCGAATCGCCTCAGAAGGCGGGCGATTCAGGGGAGAGGAGTGAAACCGGGCGGATCGTCTACCCAGGGCGGCGCCCAAGGCTCCTGCCTCGCGCTTGCCCTGGGCTACCCTCTGATGCCCTTTCAGGGCGGACAAGAGGAAGCAGCGGCCTCCTGCCGCTGCACGATTGAAAAAATCTCCAAGTGGAGGGCTTCCAGCCTTCAGTAGCCTGTCCCAGGGCTGAACGACTTCAGAATTCAGACGGAAGGAGTTAAACATGAAACCTCGGGAACTGTTTATCACCCGGCGGGAAATGCTGTCGCGCTGTGGCATGGGCATGGGTCTAGTCGCGCTGACATCGACCCTCGGCGAAACAGGGTACCTGCAGGCGGCTCCGAACAGCCAAGCCATCAATCCGCTCACCCCGAAGCAGCCGCCGCTGCCCGCGAAGGCCAAGCGCGTGCTGCACCTGTTCATGAATGGCGGCGCATCGCATGTCGACACGTTCGATCCGAAGCCGTCACTCGCCAAATTCGCGGGTAAACCGATTCCCATCACGCTGAAAACAGAGCGCCGCACGGGTGCGGCGTTCCCCTCGCCGTTCACGTTTCGGAAGTTCGGCCAGAGCGGCACAGAAGTCAGCGAAATCTTTTCGAATGTGGGCGAGTGCGTCGACGACCTTTGCATCGTGCGATCGATGCACACCGACATTCCGAACCATGAGCCCTCCCTGATGATGATGAACTGTGGCGACGTGCGCCAGGTTCGGCCGAGCTTCGGGTCCTGGATCACTTATGGCCTTGGCTCTGAAAACCAGAATCTGCCCGGCTTTATCGTGCTGTGCCCGGATGGTCTGCCTACTCAAGGAAATCAGAACTGGCGTTCGGCGTTTCTACCCGGCGCTTACCAGGCCACACATATTGATACCCGAGAGACACAGATCGAGAAGCTGATTGAAAACATCCACAGCGGCTTCACGACTTCGGCTGAGCAGCGTCGGCAGCTGGACCTGTTGGCAGAGCTGAATCGCGGTTATCAGGCGCGACGCCAGGGAGATTCATTGCTGGAAGCGCGCATCCAATCGTTCGAGTTGGCGTACCGCATGCAGATGGAAGCGGACGACGCCTTTGACCTTTCGAAGGAACCTGAGCACATCAAGAAGATGTACGGTGAGGGTCTGCAGGCCCGGCAAATGATCATCGCCCGACGTCTGTTGGAGCGCGGCGTGCGCTTCGTGCAGGTATGGCACGGCGCCGGTCAGCCCTGGGACAGCCACGACGATATCCGAACCAATCATGGGCGGCTGGCTCGGGAGTGTGATCAGCCGATCGCTGGGCTGATCAAGGATCTGAAGCAACGCGGGATGCTCGAGGACACGCTGGTTATCTGGGGTGGCGAATTTGGGCGTACGCCGACTGTCGAGTTGCCGGACCTGGGAGCAAACTCGGGCATGGTGAACGGCCGCGATCATAACCCCTATGGCTTCAGCATGTGGCTTGCAGGCGCAGGACTGAAGAAAGGCCTGGTGTACGGCGCAACAGACGAGTTTGGCTTCGCAGCAGCGGAGAACAAGGTCCACGTGCACGATCTGCATGCCACGCTGCTGCACCTCCTCGGTTTCGATCACGAGAAATTCACGTACCGCTACGCCGGCCGCGACTTCCGGCTGACGGATGTGCATGGACAGGTGGTGCGAGACCTGCTCGCATGATGAATTGGTTTCTTATCCTCTCTCCCCGATTCTTTACGCGATGCTTCTCAACCTGGATTCCTCATTCTTACGAGTTTGTGCTACCTTACCGCGTCAGCGGCATAACCGCTGAAGTCTCTTCTTCGCGATGCCCAAACCCGCTGCTTACCGCGTCAAACTCCTGGATGACATTGATCAACTGCGGCAGTGTCTTGAGATTCAGCGCCTCGCATGGGGTTTTTCTGACGCGGACATCCTTCCCATACGGAGTCTGCTGATTTGTTCCAAGATTGGCGGGCAGGTATTTGGCGCTGTCGATGACGACGGCGAGGTGCTCGGCTTCCTTAATGCCTTTCCGGGATACCGCGATGGAAAGGTGTACCTGCACTCAAACATGATGGGGGTGCGCCCGGAGTACCAAAGCCACGGAATTGGCCGGGAGTTGAAACTGGCGCAACGGGAAGAAGCTTTGTCGCGCGGCATAGAACTGGTCGAGTGGACATTCGATCCGCTTGAGGTTCGCAATGCCCGAATCAACCTCGAACTGCTTGGTGCCATCTGCCGCACGTATCTGCCGAACTTTTATGGCGTTTCCAGCAGCCACCTGCATGGCGGGCTGCCAACCGACCGTCTTGTGGCCGAATGGCATCTCAATAGCTCCCGCGTTAAATCCAGACTCGGATCGAAGACATTGCCAGCGCCCCAGACGCAGAGCATGGTGTCAGCGGAAGTACCTCTCAGTATTAAGGAGCTAAGATCTTCCGCACCCGAGGAGGCTGCGCGTATTCAGTCAGGTCTTCGCGAGAGGATGACAGATCTTTTCGGCCAGAATTTCTTTGCTTCACGATTGACTATCGACGTTGCAAGCCAGAAGGCCACCTACCTCTTCGAATCTCTTGAAAAGACGAACCCTTTCTCATGATCCTTTCCGGCCGCTGGGTTGTCCCGGTCAGTTCACCTCCTTTGGACCATGGCGCCATAGTGGTTGAAGACTCGCGTATTTTGGAAGTGGGTTCTCTGGAGACGGTCCGTAGAAACCATCCAGGGCACGCGCTCAAGAGTTTTCCCCAGGCTGCTTTGCTGCCAGGACTGGTGAACGTGCACACCCATCTCGAACTCACTGCGCTGCGCGGCTATCTCGAAGGCTTGGACTTTTGGCAGTGGATTCGCGCCTTGACGCGCGCGAAGTACGAGATTCTGAACGACGACGATATCCTGGTTTCCGCTCTGCTCGGAGCAATCGAGGCTGTCCGGGCAGGTGTTACCACCCTGGCCGATCCGATGGACATCGGCGCAAGCCTCGATGCGGTGTTGGCCACCGGTCTGCGAGCTGTTCTCTATCAAGAAGTCTTCTCGCCGAAACCAAGTGAAGCGGACCAAGCTTTTGAATCACTAAAGCAGAAGATCCATCTCCTCAAGGCAAGACTGGATCGCTGGCCAGAGGGGACGCGAGTCCAGACCAGGATGACCGCAGAAAACGCCGATTCGCTCGCCCTCCGCCGGCAGCGTGTGACGCTGGGCGTGTCTCCGCACGCGCCCTTCACCGTCAGTGCGCCATTGTTCCAGAAGACTGCGGCCTTCGCGTCGGAACACAACTACCCTGTTTGCATTCATGCGGCCGAATCCGAAGCAGAAACGCAGTTGGTCAAGAACGGTTCCGGGCCAATGATGGAATCGCTTCAGCAGCGTGGCATTCACTGGAATCCGCCCCGCACGAGCCCTATTGCTTACCTGAACAGCCTTGGCGTTCTGAATCCTGGCACGCTGCTCGTGCATTGCATCCGGTTGGAATCTTCGGACTATGAGATCCTGAGCCAGCGGGGCGTGTCTGTCGCACACTGCCCCAAGTCCAATGTGCGGTTGCGGCACGGATTCATGGACCTGAGCGCCATGCGTGCACGTCACCTTCCGACTGGACTCGGCTCGGATAGTGTTGCCAGCAACAACTCCCTCGATCTGTTCGAGGAAATGCGATTTGCTTCCGCGAATCCGTGCTGGACGACTGCGGGCACCGTTGGATTTTCAGCCCAGGAAGCGTTGCGGATGGCAACCCTCGGAGGAGCAGAGGCGCTCGGAATGTCAAACAGTATCGGTTCACTCGAACCGCAGAAGCAGGCAGATATTATCGCCGTCGATCTCTCCCAGCCTCACCATCTGCCGGTGTTTTCGCCGGTCGATGCTCTGGTCCTTTCGGCACGCGCTTCCGACGTCGTATTCAGCATGGTGGCTGGTGAAGTGCTTTTTGAGGGTGATGCGTCTTGAGACATTCTCGAGCCCTCATTGCGCCAATCGGTCCAGAGGGTTCAAGAGAAACTTCAGAATGCGCGGAGCTCAGTTTAGATTACAGGCCCTGCTCGCAAGCATGGTGGCCATCTGGTGTGGCAATTTCATCGCGCTCAAGGTGTGCCTGCGGGCCATGTCGCCGGTCGGTGTCACTGCGTTCCGCGTCATCGCCGCAGCAGCGCTGCTGTTGGTCATTCAACGCTACAGCCCCGGCCGGTATGCATTCAACAAACTGCGGAAGCCGGACTACTGGCTATTTCTGAAGCTCGCTTTCGTCGGATTGCTCCTCAACCAGGTGCTCTTCATCACCGGCCTGAAGTTCACGACCGTTGCCCATTCCGCTCTGGTGGTTACGTTCGGGCCTCTCTTCACGCTGCTGTTCGCCTGGCAGAGAGGACAGGAGAAGCTCACTGGCGCAAACCTGTTTGGCATGGCGCTTTCGATTTGCGGCATTTTCTTCTTGAACCTGGATAAGAACCTGAATCTGCAGACGGCCTATCTTGTGGGCGATCTGCTCACTCTGGCCGGATCTGTAGCGTTCGCCTACTATACGGTTATGAGCAAGCACGTGGCCGCCCAATACGGTTCGGTGTCGGCAACCACGTTCACCTATCTTGCTGGCGCCTGCGTGTTTCTGCCGGTGGGCTTGCCTGCCATTGTCAGCGTGTCCTGGCTGGCAGCTTTCCTGGGGAGTGTTGCTCGCGTACCTCTACGTGGCCGTTCTTGCATCCGTGTTGGCGCCGTTGATTTTCTACTATGCGCTGCGGTCCATGTCCGCTTCCCGGCTCGCGGCCCTGACCTATCTGCAACCGGTGGTGACCACGGTTTCTTCCGTGCTGATCCTTTCAGAGAAACTGACACTGAATTTTATTTTGGGTGGAAGCATCGTGTTGACCGGCATCTTACTGACCCAGCGCTCCGGCCATGGCCGACTGGCGTCTCAGAAACCAGAGGCTGAACCGGGTTCCAGGATTCCCAGCGAGTCTTAGGCCATTTCTTCTTAGGGTCATGTCAGACTCCGACTCAACATTTCGAATCGTGCTGCTCACAGGCGCTGCCCTGCTCCTGCCGGCAGCCGTTTACTTCCGCCTCAAGTCACAAGCCACCGGTGAGAGCGTTGGATCGCCGCCAGGAAGGGCTTCCCATCCTCCTAACCTTGCGCCCGATCGGGCTGGCAGGAATGCTTGGGCTTGTTGCCTTCATGATCAATCCGTCATCAATGGCTTGGTCCTCTCTCCCCCTTCCCGAGTGGCTGAGATGGGCCGGTGTGGTTTCAGGCGTCACCGGAGGAGGGTTGCTTCTCTGGACGTTTCTTACACTTGGGCCCAATCTAACAGATACGGTCGTAACCCGAAAAACGCACACGCTGGTGACCCGGGGTCCGTACCGATGGGTCCGGCACCCCTTCTACGATTCAGCGGCCTTGTGCATATTGGCCAACTCTCTGGTCGCTGCGAACTGGTTTATCCTTTTGACGGGTGTGTTAGCACTGGGTTTGCTGGTAATTCGAACAAACAAGGAAGAAGAGAATCTATTGAAGCGCTTTGGCGACAGCTATCGGGCGTACCAGCAGCGCACGGGCCGCTTCTGGCCCAAGTTTGGAGGCTGAGACACTTCATTGTTTCCTGCTAATCGAGCAAGTTGAGGAACGTTATGTCAAAACTGAACCTAGAGATCGTCAACAAAATCTATGCGGAGTTTGCAGTGGGAAACATTCCGGCTGTGCTTGAGTTGTTTGACCCGTCGATCGAGTGGGTTGCAGCTGAGAATTCTCCCTTGGCGGATCGCAGCCCTTATCGTGGCTTGAATCAGGTGGTCGAAGGCGTTTTCACTCGAATTGGGCTCGAGTTCCCGGGTCTGGCAATTCAGGTCGATGAACTTCTGGACGCAGGCGACAAGGTCGTCATGCTCGGCCGATACCATGGCGTTCGCAAAGCCACTGGAAAGGGATTCCATGCGCAAGTGGCGCACATCTGGACGATGACTGATGGCAGAGCCAGCAAATTTCAGCAGTACCTCGATACGTACCAGGTAGCGCAAACAGCAGAGTAGCGCAACGTGAAACTGCAATGCAGATTGCATGAACGAACAGCAGATTTACGCCCTGGCTACCTTGAAGCAAAACAAAGGCGTGCCAGCACAGATGCAAAGTCTACCCTCGCAGCTCTCACAATGTCCCTGCTTTCGCTGAAGCAGCTTGAGACCTGCGTTTGCAATCCTTGAAAACCCTTTCCCTGGGCTGATCTTGCAGGAATGACATTCTTTGTCCGTGGAATCCCTATGATAAGATTGAAGTAAGAAATTTTGCTTTTTTGATTCGAAAAAGCTGTTGCCTTATCCAATCTTTGGCTCTATAGTGCTCCGAGTTTTCGAGACCACAATCACTCATCTCACTCCTGCACCACAGAGGAAGTTCTATGGAAAGCCAGAAACAGAGCCGGGAAGTTTTGTCTTCAAATCAAGCCAGCCGCCTGAAGTTCGAAGATCAATTGCGCGACGTTATCATGAGTCACCTGGACAAGTTGTCGCAGGATGGCAAGGAAAAAGCGCTCGAATACATCAATATGCTCATCGACCTTGAGCAAAAGCGCCTGGAGTTCAACCGACGACAAGGGCTCTTGTATAACTGGGGCATCGAAGAATCGAAGTTATGAACCAAGCCTACTCTCCTGGTGCATCATGCAAGGACTGGGTGAACTCTTCGTATCGGCTGGGATTGCCAGACACCAAGTCGGCTCCCACGATTGGGCTTTCCTTCCGCTTGAGATCGCCTTACCCTACCTTTGGCGCCTTCACTGCTCCAGCCCGAATCTGAAACGACTGAACGTGGCCTCATCTGCTCAGAATCTTTTTTCAGTTGCAGGCATCGCTGGAAAAGTCCCGGGCGATGACACACAAATCTTCCAATGCGTCGCATTGTCACTCTCCTGATTCTGGTTTCTGCACTCCTTCTCCCTGCTCTGGCACAAACCAAAACTGGACCAGTACAGCTGCGCTACACGGTTGACGCCAGCCAACGCGCCAAACGGCTACTGAAGATCCAAGTGCAAATTGAAGGCTTGCCGGAGGGTCCCACAACACTCACTTTTCCAGATTCCAGGAATTCCCCTGGAAATCGCATCTTTCAAATCGGCTTGGAGTCGGTAGACGGCGGAGTCTCAGCGATAACACTGGAAGACTCTCAGTTCGTGGTTGAGAGCTCGGGGGAAGAACCAGTGAGACTGATGTTTCATTTTCGCGGGGACAGCTTCCAGCACCTCGAACGCAGTACCTATCTGGATGAGGATCGGTGTCTGCTGCATCTGCAGGATTTTTTGCTCCAGATCGAGGACCAGGATCCGAAAGTAACTGTCTCGTTTGTCGTGCCGGATACCTGGGAGGTCATCAGCACGGCGCGCCCCGCCAGGGATGGAAGTTATGTGGTTGAAGGAAAGCGGCCGGCGCCGTTCTATCTGGGCAAGGCCGAGAGGGTGCAGGATGAAGAGAACAACCTGGTCTCGATCGCGATCGAGCCAGGCTGGCCCGCCGCAAGCGAACTGCAGACAGTGCTTCTTCGACAGATTCGGTACAGACAAGAGTTTGGCAAGAAGCCGGGCTCCAAGGGGCTGCTTGCCGTTTTTCTCTCACCGAAACGTGCGGTCCCTGGCAAGGAATTGCCCACTTCGGGCGTGCCGCAATTGTTGGCTTTCACGCCCATGTCCCCGCTGCCCGAGACGCCACTGCCAATGCGCACGGTCCAGCAGGCAATGGCGCGAGGATTGGCCCGTCTGTACTTTCCATCCATCTCGAGTTTCTCCCCGGCACTCGGCCCGGATCGATTCATCGACTACCTGGCTCTCCGAGCGCTTTTCAAGACTGGCGTCCTGCGCAGAGGCGAGTTCCTGGATGCACTCGCGGCCGACTTGTGGAGTTCGTTTGGAGAAGTAGGTGAACCACCGCCAAAGACCCGCATCGACTCCAAGGCGGCCCGGACCTCGCCGGTTTTACCCACCCGATCCCGATGCAGCGGACCGCTGCTGGATCTCGCACTGTCGTTCTATGGAGATACTGCTCAGTCCCTGGATGCTTTCCTGTCCGTGGAGTTTCCCTCTTCGGCCCTTGAACCGATCACCGAGGCAGATCTCCGCAGGAAACTTCGCCAGGAGCAGCAGGCCGCGGCTGCATTGATCGGAGTTTGGCTGAGTGAGGAGACTCAGAGAATCAGTGACTTGCTCAGGCCGTTTGCGCTTCTCTTTGACCGACGAGAATTGCCAGGGTTCGACTTCCAACTGAACGAATCCTTTCAGGTCGCTCAGATCAACGGGCACAATCTGGAGCCTGCCACCCTGGAAGCAGGCGACCGCATTCTGGCCATCAACAACCACCGATTGGTACTGCCTGACGATTTGTTCAAATGCCGCAGCAGGCTCGTACCCGGCCAGGACGTCCACCTCGACGTCGAGCGGCGGAGTCTTCCTCTGCGGGTAACTCAGCGGGTCGCGAAGGAGGTTCTCTTAAGGCTGGAGATCAACAAGCTTGCCGACGCAGACAAGCAACAAAAGTTGGAGGAATTTCTTAGCGTGGAATCAGAACGAAACTAAGCCGGCTGCAGTCTGTTTGTCAGCGGAGTGGCGATGCGATCTCGGCGCTCGCGAGAGCAGCGCGAACCTGCAGAATTGAGGGGTTCGACGCCGATGAGCAGGCGCCCTCCAGTTTGTTCAGAATCTCTGCATGCCGGCGCATCGCTTTCCGAATTGCGGCGGTCTGACGTTGCATGTTTGCGCCCGTGTCCTCGCCCCACGCGACTGCCGTGACTGCACCCTGAAGAGCTGCGGAATAGCCGCGAAGGCATTGAGCGATGTCTTCCATCGATCCTGACTTGTGAAGTTTCTTGGCCCCTTCCATTTTCCGGTCGGCAATCTTTAAGAACGTAGCCACCCTCTCCGACGGACTCTTGGCCGCGTAAGCTAACTCTTCCTCAGCAGGCGCTAGACGGTCTTCGACGGATTCCGCTTCCAGGGGCTTCAGATCTTGCCCATAAACAGGCTGTGCCGTCCGAATCGCGAGTAAGGCGAGAGCTCCCAGATGCCAAAGCACGCCTTGAAAGTGTCGTATCGGTTTAGTTGAATTCACAAGGACCATCCTCTATACTGCTTCGGTTTCATGTCCCTGTTTACGGCCCTGGAGGGCAAGACCTTTAGGGCTTTTGACTTCCGGAAGAGTATCCCCACACCTGGAAGTCGATTCTCGGAATCGCATGGATCCACAATCCCTCGCCAACGAAGCCGCACTGGCCAGCGACAGTGCCCGGTTGGAAGTTGAAATCTCCCGTCGGCTCAGCCTTTTCAATGAGATCGGACGAGTTGTCTTGTCCGCACTTGACCAGGACGAAATTTACAAGGTCGCGGTGGATGCCATTCGCTTTTCAATGGATCTCAAGCACGTCGCGCTGTTTCTGATTGACTACCAGTTCTCAGACCTGGCACTGAAAGCCCAGAATGGGGATTTCCTTGGCGTCATTCCAAATCACATTCGCAAAGGTTTGAACGTGGGCTATCTGGGGAAAGCCGCCCGGACTGCACAAATCCAAACCGTTGTAGTCTCGCGCGACAATCTAAACGAAACGCTGGTCGGCCAGCCCGTTCGTGAGATTTACGTTCCCGTCAATATCGCTGGACAGCCCTACGCGATTCTTTATGTAGCCTGTGACGTGACGGCCAACAGCCGTCCGTTTGAAATCAGTGCGTTCGAAACGATTGCCGGCCTGGTGGGCATTGCGATCGAAAATGCCAGGCTGTTCACCGAAGTCAATCAAACCCAGCGGGATCTTGGACTGCTGTTGGACTCGAGTAAGGATCTGAATTCGTCGCTCGAAGTCAATTCCATCATTGACCGGCTGGCTTACCGCTTGATGGAACTGATCGCTGACTCACGCCTGGCTGTCATCCAGTGCCAGGACCAGGAGAAAGCAACCCTGAAGCGCTACTACAGCAAAGCCAGCATTGAGAATAAGAACTACGCGGTTCTCACCATTCGAATTGCTGACCATCCGGAACTCTCCGAACCCTCCGTCAGCCACAGGGCCACGGTCATGTACCACGTGGACAGCAGCATTCTGCCGCGTAACGTGGCAGACCAGCTCAAATCCACTGAAACAACGCCGTTCCTGGTGATTCCACTCATCGCCAAGGATGCGCTGGTTGGTTTCATCGTCGTCAACAAGTTTGGGTTTCGGCGGAGCTTCAGCGATAAAGAAGTCGGCGTCTGTCAGGCCCTGGCAAACCTCGCCTCGATTTCGCTGCAGAATGGGAGTCTGTTCACCCAAATCAATGCGGCCAACGAGCAGCTCAAGCGCCTCAGCAACTTGAAATCGGACTTGCTGCACATCATCTCGCACGATTTGAAGTCGCCTTTGACGGTCATCTCAGGATACGCAGAGATTCTGATGGATGGTCCAGAGCGGGTCGCTGAAAACTGGGAGTCCATCTTGCAGGAGATCATTTCCCAGACGCGGATGATGACTCGCCTGATAGAAGACACACTGGCAATCTCAAAGATTGAGTCCGGCGTCATAGAACTCAATCTGGAGGACGTTGACGTTCTCTATCCTATTGAGAACCTGGTGGCCATCCATCAACATCAGTGCACCTTCAAGAAGGACGTGCCCCGGAACCTGCCTAAAGTGCGAGCCGACAAGCTGCGTCTGCACGAAATACTCGACAATCTCATCACCAATGCCATCAAGTACTCGAACGCAGACAATCAAATCACCGTCTCGGCTGCACCTGATCTGAAGAACGGTCGCCTAGTTGTCAGCATCAAGGACACCGGATTTGGAATCCCAGAAAGCGAGATTCCCAACCTGTTCAAGAAGTTTTATCGCATCAAGAACGATGCTTCCCGCCGCATTAGCGGGACCGGACTTGGTCTCTACATTGTCAAACAGATGGTGGAGGCCCACGCGGGGCAAATCTGGGTAGAAAGCAAGCTACATGAAGGCAGTACCTTTTCTTTCAGCCTGCCCCTTGCGACGGCCTGAGCGCTCGGACCTGGTCCGATTCGTTGGTTCAACGAAACAAAACTCGCAGGACACGGGGAGCTGCACGCCGCCTTCAATAGTTCGGGAGGAGTTGGGAGCACTTTTGGAGGCCGGGTCCCCTGACCCGGTGATTTTTTCACAGCCCCCGCCGAAACGGTTTGATTACCCAGGCTTCTAACGCTGCATGAACCATAGACACCTTGCCGTTGCGGTCCTTCTCTTCTGTAGTGCTTTCCCGCTCAACGGTTGCTCCAGGAAGCGCGTCCACGCATCCAACCCCGCTCAACCATCTGCCGCTCCGCTCGTCGAGGAAACCACCGGCTATGCTTCGTGGTATGGCCATCCCTATCACGGACGGCGAACTTCCAACGGTGAAACCTACGATATGAATACAATGACGGCGGCACATCGCACCCTTCCGTTCGACACGGTCGTGAAGGTAAGCAATTTGTCCAATGGCAAAGCCGTCACGGTACGCATCAACGACCGCGGCCCGTTCGTCAAAGACCGTATCATCGACCTGTCCTACCTCGCCGCCAAGCAAATCGACATGGTCGGTCCTGGGACAGCTCGTGTGAACATGGAGATCCTGAAGTCGGTACCCAATCCTTTTCCGCTGGCGATTCAGGTGGCTTCATTCAGAGAAGAGGCTAATGCAAGAAAGCTGCAAACAGAGTTGAATAAACGATTCGCACCCGTGGCGATGCAAAAATACGACTCTTCAGAGGGCACCTTCTTTCGAGTTCTGGTAGGGCAATTCAAAGATATGCAAGAAGCCCAGGCAGTCCTCAGGGCATTGCGCCAGGAAAACCGGGACGGGCTCATGGTGCGTCTCGACCGGTAACCGCCATCCCTTGCGTCAGCCCCTTTCAAAATCTCCTCCTTGGAGAGGTGGCCTGCAGTGAAAACGGTCGCTCAGAGACGGCGCTCTCACAGCGACGGCGGTCGCGCAGCGCCAGGGCGGGTTCCTTCCTCAGGTCACCAATCGAAAAGTCACCCTGGTGCATCACCTTCCCATGAAGATCAAGTTATTCCTGGTCGCTCTGTTTCTCGTGTTCGGCATCGGTGCCTGGCACTTTGGTGGATTGCGCTTGGAACAGCAATCCTCACGCACACAGCCACGAGTGGCTCTGAACGAACCCAACTTTGCACTGATGACCTGGAATATCGGATATTTTGACTACGAGTCCGATTCGCGAGCGCAGAACAAGGATCTTGGGGCCATTGCGGCGGTCATCAGTGAAACCGGCGCACAAGTCATTGCACTCCAGGAAATCGCGCAGCCTGAGCAGTTGCGCGCGCTGAGTGACCTTATTCCTGGCCGTTATCGGTACCATGCATTCGCGCGCGGCCTTCGAACAGACCGGTACGTTGCCTTTCTTTCAGAGATTCCCTTCGAGGAAGAGACTCAGGTGGCGACTTCAGTCGGGCGGGACGCCCTGGCGGTTACTGTGGACGTTCCTTCTCAGGGACTCGTTACGTTGGTCAATTGCCATGCAGACGCGTTCGACTCCCGCCGGCGAAGGCTCTTCGTCAGCGATGTCATCGACTGGCGACGAAGCAGTGAAAAAAAGGTCGTTGTTCTGATGGGAGACTTCAATTTCGACCTTGCGCCGGTGGAGTCGAGCGATCTGTTTACAGATGACAAAAAGAACGACAGTGAATCCTACAGCCTTATCCTGCAAGACTTCCTCGACCTGGGCCGAAACAGCGGCCCTACAAGCGCTTTCGACCGCCGGATTGACTATGTTTTTCTGTCTGGACGCGATTTGGAGGCTGCTGAGTTTAAGGTGCTTTACGGTAAGGTTGTTGGCAAAATGGACCATCATCCCGTGTCGACAAGACTTCGAAAATCCGGCGGACGAAGTTCGAACGATGAATAGACCATCAGAAGCTCGAAAGTCGAACGGTGAATGATGAAGAGAAAACTGAGAGAAATGGTTGGGCCGATTCATGCTGCACTGCCCGCAGCACGTTCGAAGAAAACAGCGTCCCCCCTTGAACAAGGGGGGACTTCAGGGGGGGTTGTGATGAGGATTAACAAATCGGTACCCAGGAACATAGATGCTTACATCGCAGGCTTCCCAAATGACGTGCAAGAGATTCTGGAAAAGATAAGGCAGACAATCAGAAAAGCTGCACCGGACGCGGAAGAGACAATTAGTTATCTAATACCGACGTTCACCCTGAAGGGCAAGTATCTGGTCTATTTTGCAGCTTACAAAAAACATATCGGGCTTTATCCTGCGCCCCGCGGAAGCGAGAAATTCAAGAAAGAGCTATCTCGTTATGAGGGAGGAAAAGGAACGGTAAGATTCCCACTAGATAAGCCAATTCCCCTTGCGCTCATCACCAGAATTGTGAAATTTAGGATCAAACAAAATCTGGAAAGAGAAAAACTGAAGAAGCGATAGCTAGCCCAGCTACACCTACTCAACTTTCGGCACGTAGTAGGTGGTTCTACTGTGGACGCGGTAACGAGGGTCTTTCACTTCGACGCGAATCTTTCGCATGACGCCATCGCTCCATTGATTCTTCGAATAGTAGGCAAGGCTGAACGTGTTGCGCAGTTCGTGGGCCACTTTTGAATACTCCCCCGCCAGATCAGCCAGGTCGCCCACCAGATAGATTCTCCCACCCGTTTCCTCCGAAAGCGTCTGCAGTCTTTCGGTTTGGATCTGATAGACCTCCTCCAGCACCGAAAGGCTCTTGCGCGCCCCGTCCACATAAGGGTCGCCTTTCTTGGCCGAACGGATGTAGGCCTCCAGAACGTTTTTCTGCCGGTCCTTGTTCAACACTGTGACCGGATAAAGCACAGCATCCCCTTGGGCCAATGACCGCCGCAGATCTTCGAACTTGAACTTGCTGGAGTTCTCCATGCCATCACTCAGGATAACAATTGCTTTGCGTCCCGTTTGCACGGGGCGCAGCTGCTTTAGTCCAAGCGCAATGCCATCGTAGAGTTTTGATCCGCCATAAGGATACGAAACGATTTGTTGCAGAGCTTTCGCCAGCGTCTTTCGGCTATTGGTGAAGTTCTGGAGTTCCCGAACAAAGAAATTGACCTCGGTAATCGCGATCTGATCCTCCGGGCGCAACTCATTCACAAAGTTAAGAGCAGCGTTCTTAATCAGATTGAGGCTGGTGCGCGTGCTGCTGCTGTTATCCAGAGCCAGAACAAGATGAAACGGGGCTTCCACCGGAAAGAAGTTGGAGATTTCCTGCTCCGTTTCATCCTCATAGACGGCGAAGTCCTCCCGCTTGAGCGTCGTCACATTGGTCCCTTTTTCATCGAGAACAGTGACGTTGAGAACCACGAGATTGACGTCCACCTTGATGGCGAACGGATTCTCTTCAGACTTTCCTTGTTCAGCGGGCTTATCGGAAGGAATCGCGCTGAATACAAGCGAGCCAAGGCAACCCGCACTGATGAACCATGCCGCTAGAACTATGAGCCGTTTCTTCATCGGGAATAGTCTAACACGGGCTCTCGTGTTTATTCCCTCAGGAAGGTTCGCTGTCTTGCTGTGGCGATTTCTGCTATTTCAGGAAGTGCATCGAACTTGGCGGCAATGGACAAATGAAGACGAACGCGTTAGGTTTAGCCCAGTCTTTGTGATGCCAATAGGAGGCGCTATGAGTACCCGTCGTTCTCGCCGGCAATTCATCGCACTGGGCGGAGTTGGCGCCGCCTGGAGCGGGCTTGCCCAAACTGCCCTGTCATGGCCCCACCGTCTCAGCCAACCTGTAGTGCAGGCATTGCTGGCTCCGGCCGGAACCCTCGGCCCCGTCAAGATAGACGCCAATGAGAATCCTTACGGTCCCTCAGAGAAAGCCATTCAGGCAATTCAGCAGGCCTTCGGCCAAAGCGGCCGCTACGCTGCCAACACGCCTGAACTACATCGAGCTCTCTGCAGCCATCATGACGTGGACTCCGGCATGCTCGAATTGGGTTATGGCTCCAGCGAACTGCTGAAGATGGCAGCCGAAGCCTTATTGGGCCCGGGCAAGAATGTGGTTACGGCACAACCGACCTATGAGGCACCCTCCCGCTACGGGGCCGTTTATGGCGCCACAACAATTCGCGTCCAACTCGACTCACAGTACCGGCATGATTTGAAGATGATGCGCGCTGCCGTCAACGACAAAACGGGGATGGTTTACATTTGCAACCCCAATAACCCGACCGCAACCATCGTTTCTGCCGAAGCGACCAAAGCCTTCGTCGATTCCATGCCGCCAAACATCCCAGTGGTCATCGACGAGGCATATCATCACTATGTTCAGGATCCTTCCTACGCCTCGGCAATTCCACTTGCGAAACAGGGAAAGCCGATCGTGGTGATGCGGACCTTCTCAAAGATCTATGGAATGGCCGGACTGCGCATGGGTTACGCCGTGGGCCGGGGAGACTTGATCGGCCGGATGTCTGCCTACAAGATCTGGCTCAATACCAACACCCTGACAGTGGCAGCCGCGCTGGCCAGCTTGGAAGACAAGGAGTTCATCGAAAAGAATCGAAAACTAAATGCCAGTGCGCGCCAATTTGTCGAGCAGCAAGTGACAAAAATGGGGCTTGAGTATATCCCTTCACAGGCAAACTTTCTCATGGTCGATCTGAAACGCGACATGGAGCCCGTGGTGGGTGCTCTTAGGGGTCGCGGTGTTTTCGCGGGACGCCCCTTCCAACCGCTGCGCCAGCATCTTCGGGTGACGGTGGGAACGATGGAAGAGATGAAACGCTTTGTTGAGGAGCTGAGGTCGGTTGTCACGTAGGAAGTAACAATGACCCGGTTCGATATCAAGTCTCTGAAGCTCGGCTGCGGAATGGTTATCGGTGTAGGCTCGATCCTCACCATCGTGCTGCTCGTAGTCGCGGCACTTACGTTTGGCATGAGCGCGGCGAATTATCACGGCAACCTGGTGGTGATGATGTTTTTCTCCATCGTCGGCATCGTGATTTCCAGGTCTGATCAACAGTGCATCCAGTGAAAGGCGCTTTGAACCAATTCCGCCGATGAGAACGCGTCGTATCAAGTCTTCGCCTCCCGATTCCGCCAGACAACCCCCGCGCCTCTGGCGCCTCCCTTTTTGTTAAGGGGGAATTGTCCCACTTGCAGATTCCTCAGAGACGTGCCGCCAGTTTCTTGAATTGGCTCGTACTCTCCCGTAAGATCCTCTCGTGGTCCATGGTGAGCAGCTCTTTGTCCTTCATCAGAATGCGGCCATCGACCAGACAAGTTTCCACGTCGGAGCTGTGAGCCGAATAGACAAGCGAGGAAACAGGGTCGGTATGAGGGGTGCTGTGCAGGTTCTTCAAGCCAACTAGAATCACGTCCGCACGCTTGCCCACCTCCAAGCTGCCAATCTCCTTGTCCAGCCCTAGGGCTCTCGCCCCGCCCAGCGTCGCCATCTCCAGAACCGTTGCAGCCGGCATGGCCTCAGGCCCATGCAGTGATTTTTGCAGGAGCGCCGCCAGCCGCATTTCTTGAAACATATCCAAGTTGTTATTGCAGGCGGCGCCATCGGCACCCAGAGAGATTGAAACGCCCGCCTGGTGTAGATTCCAGACAGGTGCTATGCCAGATCCCAGCTTCAGGTTCGAGCTGGGACAATGCAACACTCGGGCTTCTTTCTCACGCAGCAGACGTCGTTCGCGCGAACTGGTCCAGACGCAGTGTGCCAGGCAAAGGCGGCTGTGCAGCATGCCATAGCGATCGAAAGCCTCGATATTCCCGCAGCCCGTGCGTTGTTGCACCCAACGCACCTCGTCGCGGTTTTCCGAAGCATGCGTGTGCACCAGCACTCCCCATTTGCGCGCCAGGGCATCGGCATCGCGCAGCAAACCCTCGGTGCATGAGAGGATAAACCGCGGCGCCAACGCCAGGCGAATGCGACCCTCCGAAGTATCATGCCACTCCTTGTAGAGCGCCTCGCATTCCGCAAATGCTTGCCGGGCAGGCTGCAGCAGCCTCTTCGGAGTGCCGCTTCCCGCATTCATGAAGCATTTCCCGATGATGGCGCGCAGCCCGCTTCGTCGAGCTTCGTCAAATACCACGTCCGTCTGATGAACTGTTTCCATCGATAACAGGGTTGTAGTGCCGCCTCGAATCAACTCCGCCAATCCCAGTTGCGCGGAAGCCTTCAGCGACCGTTGGTCATGAGCTGCCTCGAACGGCCAGATGCGCTGCTTCAACCAATCGAGCAGGGCAAGGTCGTCGGCAGCGCCGCGCATGATCGTCTGACAAAGGTGCACGTGCGTTTGGACAAAGCCAGGCAATACGATCTTTCCAGTTCCATCCAGCACCGATGCAGTTCGCTTCCTCAGGTTTCGTCCAAGCGCCCGAATGCGACCTCCTTCGATCCACACATCACCCTGCAGCACCTCGCGCTTCGGGTTCATAGTCACGAGAGTTGCATTCTTGATGAGAACAGATGGAGGATTCATTGGAAAATCCGTGCACAGAACTACACGCACCGCGACCCATCGGTTGTGAAGAAATTCAAGGTAGGAAGCAGATTTGAACTAAAGGCATTCACCCGCAAGGCCGCGATCACACACCATTGTCCTCTGAGGTCGTGCGAATACTGTCGGGCCGCCGTTCCGAGTGAACAACGCCTTGACCGTTAGGGTACGTTGTCCACTGTGGCTGATGCTGGGGTAGGTTTGGCTGTATTCATGACGAGCAGCTGCTGCGGGCTGGCAAAATCCAGCCGGGCTAACTGGCCTTGCCATTTTTGCTTCGTCGCGTCAAACGCCTGCCGGTACTCCGCCTTCAGCGGTACCGAGGGTTGGAACTTGACTCCGAGTGGATTGACGAAAACACCTTTGCGGGTTATGCGGTAGTCAAGATGGGGTCCTGTAGCCAGCCCGGTAGCGCCTACATAGCCAATGAGCTGGCCCTGTTGAACCTTTTCTCCAGCGCGAATTCCGGCTGCGAATCTCGATAGATGACCATACATCGTACTGAACTCACTGCCGTGCTGGATGTGAATGAACTTTCCAAATCCGCCCTTCCAGCCAGCAACTGCCACGCGCCCACTTCCTGCGGCATAGATTGGCGTGCCCGTCGGCGCGGAATAGTCGACACCCAGGTGGGGTCGAAAAACGCCCAGGACGGGATGGAAGCGCCGACGCGAGAACTTTGAGCTGACTCGTGAGAACTTCAAAGGAGACTTCAAAAGGTCGCGCTTCAGAGCACGCCCGGCAGCATCGTAGAACTCGGAGCGCCCTTCGGAGTCAGTAAATCTGAAAGCGGAATAAACCTTACCCTTGTTGCTGAACTCAGCCGCCAGAATCTTTCCATACTTTACAAACTCCCCCTCGCGATGCTGTGTCTCCACCGCGACCTTGAAATGATCCCCCGGCTGCAACTCCGTGTTGAAGTCGATGTCGTAGGAAAAAGCGTCGGCCAACTCCAACGCCAGATCGTCCCCTTCATTCATCTCGTTCAGGGTTTGAAACAACGAGGTACGAATGGTACCGGCAATCAGCTCCCTTCGCGCGTCGTATTCGAAGGGCTTCATCTCCGCCTTGTAGCCCTGGTCCGTCAGAGAAACTTCGACGTACTTCTCCAAATCCACCGCATAGGTAAACATCTTCAGGGTCCCGTCGGGGAGTTTCTCCAACTCAAACCGATTGCCCACTATAAGTTTCTTCAGGTTGTAGATCGGCTTTGTAACAGCCACCAATTGCTGAACCATTTCCTGGGGAAGGTTATAAGCGGTGAGGACGTCGCCCAGCGTCATGTTCTTCTTGATATGGCCTTCAAACCGTTCAATGAGGGTTTGAGCAGGCAAGCGATCTGGAAGACTGGCTGGTTGCTGATGTAGGGGAACTTCTTCTGTGCGAGATCGGTAGTGTGAAACTGCGCCCGAAAGGGCCAGCAGTGCACAGGCGACGTTTATGAAAAGAAGCCAACGATGATTCCGGTAAGTCCAACTGTTTCTAAGCCGCAGCGATGAGAAAACCCTCTTAAACACAATTCCCTCCTTGACTTGCCTCAATGGTTCTGTATCAAGTTCGTCTTCATGACGAAGCCGTAACCCTAACAAAAGCCCTAAGGCATTTCAAGAAATCAATCGGCAGAATGGGCTTTCATCTTGTACGTGTGCCCTGGAGGAAAAAGACCGAACTGCCTTCATCGAGGACTGAATTAATTGTGACAACCCCAGCTAGCGCACCACACGAATCAAGAGATCCTGAGTGTCGCTGGCTGGAGTTGACTGGTTTTCTGCGGCCCTGACAGTGAAACTGAACAACCCGATGCTGGTGGTTTTCCCAGTGATCGCCCGTGCTCGCGTTTCAGTGGCGGAGACCCGGCGGCAGGTGCCGACACGATGGACCAAAAGAGGGAGCCACGCCCCCGTCGCCTGGATCGTTTGGCTGTCGGTCTTATGCGCTTCGCATCGGGGCTCGGGGGTGGTTCCTGGGGAGACTGGATCTGCACCGCGATCGAGAGCTGTTGAATATCGCTGTCTGCGCGGAGAGATGGGCGTCAACGACTGAACGACGAAGGTGAGTCCCGGTGTGGGTCCGGACGATGCCAGGTCGGTCAGCCCAAGCCGCGTAAGAGCCTGAGCGACCGACCAGGAACGGCGTGCTGGCCCCCGTAGCCGCGGGCGGTGTAGACCTACCGCCATGGCAGCGTGTCGGTATCAGCAGTGGGGACCCACGGCAAACTCAAGCACCGGTCATAGCTCCCGTCTCGGTCGAGCTTCCTCGCGGCTGGCGTATGCCGCCGCGTCGGACGGAACGCGGCGCGGAACGCCCGCATGGCAGCGAGCCGCTGGGAGGTATAGTCTGGCCGATCTCGTCAACGAAGCCTGGGTGAGCAAGTACCGACGGCCATCGTGTTTACGTGCCGGTAAACGAAGCTCCCGCAAACGAGTTCACCCAGCCAGGCTTCAGCCAGTTGTGGCTGAAATCCATCATCCCGGCATCATCGAGCAACGACAAAGGCTGCCAGCAGCCGCGACGTAAGCGATGTCGTCGGAAGTCGCAGCGCTCCTGGGGTAGACAGACGGACGATCGTCGTCGGTCGGTCTCTTCGATAGATGAAGTGTAAAAGACAAGACCCTTGCGGTAGTCGGCGTGCCCCGCTATCACCACCGTAGTCGAGCAATCGCCGATTCTCTGCCCGTCGGTTCAACAAGCACGTTCCATACACATGCGTGACCGTATCCAGGTCGGTCAATATCAGTGGCTGTCCTCGCCATCGACCAAGTCCGATTTGCCGGTAGCGCCTTCAATCCAGTGTAGCGCACCACTAGTCCAGCAGACCGATCCTTCAGATGTTCCCGAACAACCGGTCGCAAGGCAAAGTGTGTATGAAACGGATCCAAGGCCGCGGGTAGTGTGGCTCGAAGAGCGCCGGTATGCGTTATCGTAGAGTAGTTCCTTCCACCAGAAGTGCGGAAGCTAGCGCATCGCTCGACGCAACGAACAATCCATTGCCGCTGTCGTGCAGGATGCAGTTCCTGACGGTGATGTTTTCGCCTTTTTCCACGTAGATCGGAGGAAGCATTGTTGAGTAAGTCTGCGTGCTCCCGTTGGCCGCAACAAACGTATAAGGTGGCCGGGCACTGCGGATGTCGAGGTTCTCCAGGTGATGAACTTTGGGCAATGTGTCGGCCGAACGTTGGCTCCACCAATCTTGATCACGGCACGGTTTTCGTTCCAGTAGTTCAAGGCAGACCGAGTAGTCGCACCGCTCGCCGTCAATGATCGGCAGCTCGCCCGCAGGTCCGGGACCCCCGAACGGTGATGGGGGCTGCCAGTGTTCCCTGCCGGCAGATTACCCATTTTTCCTTGTACGGAGATGGACCTCCAGTAGACTAGAACAGTGTCGCCCGCTTGCAACGATTCCCACGGAACCTGTCCAATGGAAGTAAGCGCCTTGGTGGGTCCCACCTCGTAGTACGCGCCTTCAGATCGATGCAAGCCAGAAAAGCAGGATATGCGAGCGTTGGAATTGGAGCCTTGCCGGTCTTCATGATCGTCCTCCCTCACGGATTGCAAATGCTGCACACCCGCTGCTGCAGGGGTGGGGCCAAAGCCGAAATGGCCGGCCATCCTGTCTAAGTTTAAGAAAATCCAAGCACTGTCGTTTGACGGGGTATACGTCAAAGGACACTCATGTTCCACTGATTGCCAGGATGCTTTCTACCTGCGTGGCAAGACGCTCCCAGGCATGCAGGGACGCTCCACAGGAGCGCGGTCTATCTCAAGCCAGTGCCAGGGTCGACTTGGATTTCGGTTTGCCATCGGCAGGGCTCAACGCGGTATTCGGAAGCCTTGCATGGGGATACGGTAGATGCAATAATCGCAGCTCTTTAAAGCAGGATAGCAGCCCAAGATATTTGTTGAGATCACCTACACAGGCAGCAGGCCAAAAGCGTCCAAGCCGTTTGCTGTTGTATCCGAAGCGACTCTCACGGCTGACCACTGATCTGTTATTCGAGGGTCACGATCTATCTTGCTTTCCATTCAAACTAATACCTCACCATCACCCATGAAAACTTTGAGCTGGGCGCGAGCGACGCAGGGGACGCTCCCTGCCACCATCGGACTACTGATTCTCCTGACGCCGACAATTTTTCCGGTCACCGCTTCAGCCCAGAACGCTCCAGCCACCCGCCAGGAAGAGTTGCGCCAGCAACGTGAACTCAAGAGCAAATCGATCAAGCCGTACAAGCCGGGTTCCCTCGAGGGCGGTACGCTTTATGTTCAAAAGGAAAGGCTCCTGGAGCGGTTTGCGGAGGGTTGGAAAGGTTTCCACCCGGTTCTTGGCGGCATGAGCACCGGTTCAGGTTTCGCAGGAGGGGTTCGATACGAAAAGCATTTTGCAGATGGCGCTCTGTCCTTCAAAACCTCCGGAGCTATTTCTCCGAAGGTTTATCAGCTCTATGATCTTAACTTCGGCGCTCCCAAACTGTTAGGAGGTAAGCTCTCTCTCGATTTCTATTCCCGCTATCGGAGCTCTCCCCAGGAGGATTTCTTCGGACTGGGGCCTGATTCTCGGGAACAAGACCGTACAAATTTCGCCCAAGAGGATTCTCTTTTTGATTTTACCCTGGGTTGGAACTGGACTCGTTGGTTGACCACAGGCGCGCGTGTCGGGTACCTCAAAACCAATATTGGCCGGGGCACAGACAAACGATTCCCAAGCACGGAAGATCTCTTCAGCCCGGCTGACTTTCCTGAACTGATCCGCCAGCCCAACTATTACCACGCGGACGCATTCTTCAGAATTGACTATCGCGACGAACCGCTCAATCCTCACTCGGGCGGTCTTTTCGAATTGACTTACCGCTACTACGACGATCGGAAACTGAATCTCTACAGTTTTCGTCGCTTGGACGCCGACCTGCAGCAGTTCTTCCCTTTCTTAAAAAAGAAACGGGTCATCGCGTTTCGCGCCCGCACTTCTCTCGCAGACACCAGCACAGGACAGAGCATTCCATTTTATATGATGTACGCAGAGTCGGGAGCCGCTGCTCTGCGCGGATATCGGGAGTTTCGTTTCCGCGACAGGAATTTCATAGTCATGAACCTCGAGTACCGGTGGGAAGCGTTCTCTGGTCTAGACATGGCCATCTTTGGAGACGTTGGAAAGGTCGAATCCCGACGAAGCGACATTGACCTGAAGGATCTTGAAAGCGATGTGGGATTTGGATTTCGGTTCAATACCATTAAATCGGTCTTCTTGCGCATCGATATTGGCTTTAGCCATGAAGGCACGCGCGTCTTCTTTAAATTTGGACCGGCGTTTTGAGCGAGAATCCAGCGCCCTATGAGTAACCACAAAGACACGGAGGCACTGAGAGTGAGAGCGAAGTGCGAAGGCCGAAGTATGAAGTATGAAGCTAAAGCAAGAAATAGGATTGTGCCTGCGCAAAACCTCATATTGACAAAGCCGGAGCCGCGGCCCTTGCCATCTGAGACCTCAACACATTCGCTTTCTATTTCGTCCTCCGACGTTCGCACTTCGACCTTCGTACTTCCAGTTCCGCGTCTGCAGTTCCGAGCTTCCACGGCTTTGAGGGTTGCTTTCTGGCTGGCAGTCGTGTTTTCGCTTTGTTCCTCCACAGCCAACGCACAAAAGTTCCGTTCGGATGATCCGATCTGGGAAGACCACGACCGTGAGAATATTCCTGCAATCGGGAAGGTCACCATCGCAGACTATTACGACTTTCTGCAGAACACCTTTTTGTCTCCAGGAGACAAAACACGCAAGCGCGCGGTTAACATCAATACATTGGGAGAGGTACCCGACTCCAGTTGGTTTACGAACCGGCACGGGAAAAAGCCTCTGAGCTTGGAAGAACTGGTGCGAGGTCCTGACCAGGGAGGGCCTTTATTCAGAGGTAAATCGCAAGTGATCCAGAACAAGCAGAGCGGCATTACCCCTGGGTTCCGCGTCAAGGACACCACTGGTACGATTTACCAGATGGAGTTCGACCCCGTAACCAATCCGGAGATGGCGACCTCTGCAGAGGTCATCTGCACCAAGATCTTTCACGCTATCGGGTACTACGTCGCCGAGGTCTATATCGTGACCTTCTCAAGGAATGAGATTGAGCTGGCGAAGACTGCTCAGTACGAAGACCTGGCCGGAAAGACTCGACCGCTGACGACCAAAGATATCGATCAGATTCTCGAGAAAGCCCACGTGGGGCCAGACGGGCGGTATCGCACGATCGCCAGCAAGTTCTTGCCCGGTAAGCCTGTGGGAACCTACCGGTACTATGGGACACGCCCGGATGATCCAAACGATATCTTCTCTCACGAGCACCGCCGGGAGCTGCGCGGACTGCGCGTGTTCAGCGCCTGGTTGAACCACGACGATTCCCGCAGCATCAACTCATTTGATGCTCTAATCAGCGAGAATGGCCGGCAGTACATTCGGCACTACTTGTTCGACTTTGGCTCCACATTGGGCAGTGGAACCGTGTTCGCGCAGAAACCTCGAGCTGGCAATGAGTATCTTTGGGAACCGGGCCCGACATTTAAGTCGCTTTTCAGCCTAGGGCTTTGGGTACGCCCCTGGATCCGCGTGGACTACCCGGACTATCCTTCCATTGGCAACTTCGAAGCCGATTTCTTTCAACCTGAAAAGTGGAAGCCCGAATACCCTAACCCGGCATTCGATAACATGACCGATGAAGACGCTTTCTGGGCTGCGAAGATCGTTATGAGCTTTACCGACGAACAGCTACGGGCGATCGTTAAGACAGGGCAACTGAGCGATGCGCGCGCTGAGGCTTACCTCGCAGAAACCATCATCAAGCGCCGCGACAAAGTCGGGAGATTCTGGCTGAACCAGGTGAATCCTCTCGACCAGTTCCGCGTAGACGGGAATTCTGTCGTGTTCGAGAACGCTGCTGTTCGACTGCTAAGCGGAACTGCGGCGGCGGATAGCTATCAGGTGCAGTGGCATCGATTTGACAATTACAAACAGACCCAGGAACCTGCTGGAAATAAGACTACAACCAAAGAACCCCGATTGGAGATGCCCTCTTCGGCTTTCGAAGGACCCTCTGACGGTGCCGGTCATTACGCACTCGCTGAGATCACAACTCACAGCAGCCATCATCCAAATTGGGCCCGCCTGTTGCGAATCTACCTCCGAAAGAGTGCCACAGCAGTCTCAGTGGTGGGAATCGAAAGAGAATAGGCACACAGGCCGAGAGCAAGCCGGATCGCGCCGAAAGTCAGCGCAGCATTCAACGGTCCGGATTCATCCTCGCTGGCCAACTCCAATGACCAAGGCATCCCGAGAACAAGTTCACAAAGCAGTTACCCAATTCTCCAGCGCCATTCTGACGATGCAGGCTGTGGATGATCTGGAACGGCTCGTTGTAGCGCTTTGGGTCGAATTGCAAACGCTACGCCTCGACATAGCGTACTGTGGCATCAACATCTTTCATGAAGCGGAACAAACTCTGGACTTTTACGGGGTTCATGAAGGTGGCCTGCTCATCGGTCAAGAAATTCCGTTCTCGCTCTGCTTTCAGTGTGAGGGTCTCCCCCGCCTGGTCGAAACATTGCAACACTTCAAGGAAGGCAAGATTTTTCACTACTCATCTTCGGCTCGCGACATGACCGAATGGATTAGAAGGCTTCAACAAGCGGGGATTGATGTCAATGGCCCAATCCCTCCCGTGTCCGATGACATGTTCAGCCTGGTAGAGGTGCCTTTCAAGAGTGGTACCATGGTGCTGGCACGAAAGCTGGAGGCTCCATTTGACGACGATTCAATGTCGATTATTCAGAGCTTCGGCCAGATTCTGTCCTTTGGCTATACGCGATATGAGGACTTGAAAAAACTGGAGGAACAGAACCAGGAACTACGCGTGGGTCTGGCGATCGACCGAGTGCATGTACAGGTGTTGGCCATGGAGCGGGCGCAAGATTGGGCCCTGGTGCTCAATGTCATGCGGAAAGAGTTGATCGCTCTGGGCATGAAGTTTACCGGTTGTGGCATCAACATCATTGACGAGGAAAGCCAGCGCTTTCGTCAGCACATCATCCTGCCGTCGTTCGTTCGTAAGAGGTTCAAGCCTTCCCTACATTCGCAGCCCATCGACGACGAAACTGACCTCTACGTGACGGAACACGTGATGGTTCCCGGAAAGGTTCCTACGCCAGCCGCCATGGAGGCGTGGCAGAACAAGACGGTCCTGAGGCGTGTTCTGGAAGGCGAGGAGCTGGCCCGAGTGGCTGAGCGCTCCAGCCGAAGCATGGGATTTGAGGTTTCTCCCCTCGAATCGTATCCCCGGTGCCTGCTCGATGTACCGTTCTCACACGGCCTCATTGCACTGTCGGCCACTCAACCCGAGGACCTGACGCGAGGCGACCAGAAAGTTTTGCAGCAGATGGCTCAGGCGATTTCCGTTGCCTATGCCCGGTTTCTGGACTTTGAACAGCTCGAGAAGAAGAATCGCGAGTTGAAAGAAGCACAAAGCCAGTTGGTCCAGTCGGCCAAGCAGGCTGCCATGGGACAACTTGTCGCCGGTGTGGCGCATGAAATCAATACGCCGCTGGGCACCATCAACAGTAACTTCGATGTAACGGCACGGGCGCTGAATCTAGTGCGGGAGGAACTGGCACGCCAGCCTGCCGGCCTTGGCGAGAAGTCGCAGCAGCTGTTTGCAACCCTTGATTCCTTGATGGAAGTCAGCCGGCTGGCCTGCGCTCGCATCATCCGCATCGTGCGCGACCTGAGAAACTTTGCACGACTGGACGAAGCCGACTTCAAGGAAGTGAACCTCAATGAAGGCATTGAGAGCACCCTCTCGCTGCTACAGCACGAACTGCGCGGTCGCATTGAGGTCATTCGCGACCTGGCTGACCTGCCGCTGGTTCCGTGCTACCCGAACCGGCTCAACCAGGTGTTCATGAATCTGCTGGTGAATGCAATTCAGGCCATCAACGGCAAGGGCCAGATCCGCGTTCAGACTCGCTTGGAAAATCAACAGGTGCAGATTTCCATTTCCGACTCGGGATCAGGCATCAAGCCGGAGCATCTCGAAAAGATCTTTGATCCCGGCTTTACCACCAAGGGCGTCGGAATCGGCACCGGTCTGGGCCTTTCGATTTCATCACGGATCATTCAAGATCACCACGGATCGATCTCAGTGGAAAGCGAATTGGGCAAGGGTACGACCTTTCTGATCTCGCTACCGCTGGCAGGGAGCCGCAGATCCGTTGCACGCCCAGTCAGCCGCCGTAAAGAAGCAGGACTAAAACGCGCGAGAACGAACCTAAGACCTGGCTTAGTGGCCAAAGGGATCAACGCATTGTGAGAACGCTTCGCCGTGTTTGCGCGCTGACAGCTGCCTGCAGTTCAGAGCACGCGCCCGGTTCCTTGTGCCAAAGAGCACAGATCTCCGTCCCGCAGCTAAAAGGAGAGAAACTACCGCGGCGGCTCCCTGCGTTGAATATTGAGACAAGAATCCTCGCCCTGGCAATCCCTTGGCCGTTGAGCGATGCCGCAAATCGCTGCCCTCACCTCCATGCACCCACTGCGTAAGGCCTTCCAGCGCATTCTTGACATTCGCGAGCGAGAGTTTCTTCGAACTTGCCTGATGTTCTCCTATCTGCTGCTCGTCATCGCTTGTTACGTCATCACCAAGTCGGTCCGTGACGCAATGTTCTTGAAGGAGATTGGGGTTGACCAACTTCCTTACGTCTTTATCTTGATTGCGCTCGTCGTTGGCGCCATCTCCTCCAGTTACTCAAGAGCCGCTTCCCGAGCTTCGCTCAGAACACTGATCCGCGTTACGTCGGTGGTCGCGATTGTGAATCTCTTTCTCTTTTGGTTGTTTCTGCACCGCACCGGCGGTTGGATGTTTTACGTTCTTTACATCTGGGTGAGTGTTTTTGGAGTCATAACCGCGTCGCAGTTTTGGTTGCTTGCAAACTATGTTTTCAACCCGCGGGAAGCCAAGCGGCTCTTTGCGCTGGTTGGCGCCGGAGGGGTTCTGGGAGGAATCTTCGGCGGCGCCTTCACCCGATACGGTGCGCACTGGTTCGGGACGGAAAACCTGCTCCTCTGGTGCATGGGCCTCATGGGTCTCACCATCCTCATTCTGGAGCGCGTGTCACGGGAAGCTGCCATTGCCCCAACCTCCGTCCCCAGCGACGCAGAGACACAAGTAGCACAAAGCGAACCGCGCCGCCTCCTGCAGCTCATCAGGGGTTCGCGCCACTTGGCGATGCTGACCGCTATTCTCGGGATTACCGTCATTGTCGAATCTTTTGTGGACTACCAGATCAAGTTTCTTTCCAGCCAGGCATTCGATTCGCAAGACCAGCTCACGTCGTTCTTCGGCACGCTTTTCGCTTACCTCGGAGTCGCATCCCTTCTTTTCCAGGTCTTTCTAACCGGACGAATCCTAAAGCGGTTTGGTGTTGGCGCTTCGATTCTGTTCATGCCGGCCAGCCTCTTTGCTGGATCCATCGTACTAGCGATCTTTCCCACCCTTTGGGCAGGCGGGTTTCTAAAAATCAGCGACGGCAGCTTTCGCTACTCGATTCACCGCTCGGGAATCGAGTTGCTCTATTTGCCGGTTCCGATGTCTGTCAAGAACCAGGTCAAGGGCTTCATCGACATGTTCATCGACCGCTTCGGAAGAGGTATTGCCGGCTTGCTACTGATTTTGTTCTCGCGCGTGCTTCCTCTCTCGATTTCCGAGCTCAGCTTATTGGTTTGCGGCATGATAGGCGTCTGGGTTTACTGGTCGATCGCGATTCGCAAGGAATACCTGAACTCGTTCCGTCTGGCGCTCGAAAGAAAGACGCTGCAACCGGAGATGCTGCGCTTGCCCATTTCCGATAGCGCGACGCTCGAACCCATTCTCCGCGTGCTTGATAGCCAGGATGAGCGACAAGTGCTGTATGGCTTGACTCTTTTGGAGGACGTCAGCCCTGCTCGCTGGTCCTCCCAGGCACTCTCCCTGCTGCGACACCCATCCCCCAGAGTCCGGGCGCTGGCTCTCGAACGCCTCGCGGCGGAGCCAAAGAGCGAACTGGAGCCTGCTGTCCGCCGGTGCCTGCAGGATCCGGATCTGGAAGTTCGCTCCGAGGCCGTTCATTACCTGTGCCGCCAGGACGATGCTTCGCCCGAGACCCGCGCCGGAGAATTTCTCAGTCACCCGGATTACGCTGTGGTCGCCGCCGCCGTCCGGGCCATTTCCAAGCATCAATGGAACGCCGAAGGCTTGATTGAACAGAGCTTCATCAAGCGTGCACTACATGAGAAAGGCCCTCAAACCGAAGCCGCGCGCACGGCCGCTGCCGGCGCGCTAGGTCTCCTGCCGCCTGAGTCACCCTTGATTTCTTATTTGAACCCACTGCTCCAGGATGATTCGCTCGAGGTCGCGCGCAGTGCGATACGCAGCAGCGGAAAACTGCAAAGCCGCGAGGCGCTGCCGCAACTCGTCCCTCAGCTCGCAGACTCCCGGCTCCGTCACGAGGTACGTGAGGCTTTGATCCAATACGGTGACGGGATCGTGGGAACCCTCGGCGACACCCTACACGATCCGGAAGAATCCCTGCAGGTGCGGGCTAATATTCCCAAGGTGCTGTCGCAAATGAACAGCCAGAAAGCGGTGGACGTGTTGGTCCGTAGCCTCCCACGTCTGGAACCGTTTCTCTGCCATCGCGCCATCAAAGCTCTCAACAAGATGCGCGTCAGCTTTCCCCAGCTCTCCTTCACCGACGACGCCATCGACCTGGCGATCCTGGACGAGTTGAGGGACTACTATGAGTTCGGCATCATGCTGCGTTCCAACGAAATGCAGTCGTCTGAGGATCGGGCGGTGTTGCGGCTGCTGCGCCAGGCTCTGCAAGAGCGCATGGATCAGAAGCTTGAGCGAGTTTTCCGCTTGCTGGGTCTTCGCTATCCTCCGGCCGACATTTATTCCGCTTACAATGGTCTGCGAAGTCAGCGAACCCACTTACGAGCCAGTGCTATCGAGTTTCTGGACAATCTGCTGTTGCCAAACATGAAACAGTTGCTCTTCCCCATCTTGGAAGAGTCGGCTGCAGATACTCTTCTGGCCCACGGCAGTCAGCATTTCGGCCTACAGCGCAAGTCTCGAGCCGCCTATCTCGAGCAATGTATTACCGGTCGCGACATCTGGCTGCGGACAATCTCGATTTACGCCACCGGTGACTTGGGTTTGACAGAGCTGATTCCGATAGTTCGTTCGGCCAGTTCGAGCGAGAATCCGATGATTCGCCAGACCGCCGAGCGCAGTTTGCAGTTGCTTGAGGGATCACAAGCCGTCGTATAGCATAATGCTCACGGCGTCGCGTCCTGTGAATGACCCATATGCTGACCATCGTTGATAAAGTGTTATTCCTGCAAAACGTGGACATTTTCAACCACGCCACCACGGAAGAACTGGCGTTCATCGGCTCTATCGCGCGCGAAGTGGAAAAACCGCAAGGTTCGATTCTGTTTCGTGAAGACGAAAGTGCCGACGCAATGTATTTGGTAGTAAGCGGCAAGGTGAGGCTTCACAAGGCCGATCAGGAGATCTTAGTCGCCGAAGAACGCCAGGCCTTCGGCACTTGGGCACTGTTCGACGCCGAACCTCGCCTGATGACGGCCACAGCGTTGGAAGATGTGCGGCTCTTGCGAATCGAGCAGGAGGAGTTCTACGACCTGCTTTCTGATCACATTGAGATCACCCAGAGTGTTTTCAAGGCGCTGGTGCAGCGCATCAAGCGCCTCATCGGCAGCTGAGTTCTCGCAGAGAACGCGCGGCGTACCCTGTTCCCTGTGCGCGGGACACGCAACTCCTGCTGCCGCGAGCACCGCGTCGCGGGAAACACGTTTGTGTCCTCGGCACGATTCAATGAACCGCCACGTTCGACCTTGACTCGCTTTCCGCAGAGCAGCTAATTTCGTTCAGCCTCGACACAGGAATCGCAACCGATGGGAGACAGACCCCCAAAAGAAGGAGATTTGGAAAGTTGTGTACAGCGAATTGCTGCCGCTGAAGATCTGCCGACGTTCGCCCACCACATCACGGAACTGATGGCCACCGCTGGCGATGAAGATGCCACGTTGCGCCGGCTTGCGAACCTCATTCTGAAAAACGTCAGCCTGACTGCAAAAGTCTTACGAGTCGTCAATTCGGTTTACTTCAACCGGGCTGGAAGATCCATTCTCAGCATCTCGCACGCAGTCACACTGCTCGGCTGGGACGCCGTTCGCCACCTCGCAGCCGGTATGCTGATGTTCGACCATTTCAAGAACTCGGGACGTGGCCGCGAGCAGATGCTGATCTCTTTGCTGACGGCAAGCCATGCCCGGCAGGTGGCAAAGCATGCGCGCTACGCGCATGCCGAGGAAGCGTATCTTTGCGGGATGTTTCGCAACCTGGGCGAATTGTTGGTTTCCTGCTACCTGCCGGAAGCCTACGCCGAGATCCTGGAAAACATCAAGACGCACAAGTGGATGCATCGCGAGGCTTGCCGACACGTGCTCCACTTTACCTATGAGGAGCTGGGCACAGCAATGGCCCGCCAGTGGCACCTTCCTGAAAAGGTCATTCTTTGCATGGACACGGCTGATTTGTCTCCGTCCAAGATGGAAACCGACCGGGGCAAGGTCCACATGGTCACTTCCTTCAGCCATGCGCTTTCAGCGGCTGTCTATCGACTAGACCCCGAGAAAAGCCCCAACCAGATCAAAACCCTGCTCAAGCAATACGAGCGGGTGCTCCCTCTGACAGAAGACAATGTACATGAGATCTTGAGAGCTGCGGTCCTGGAAACCCAGGATACGTTCTCCGCAGCGGGTGTTTCGATCGACAACCTCCGGCTGATGCGACAAATCGAGAACATTGCTGCGCGATGCCGGTGTCTCGACTGCCTCTGAGGCTGAGGCTGCGCCGGTGCCGCTTCCTGGAAGCGTCGCCGATCGGGAAACGCTGCAGCAACTGGAGCGCGAGGTGGCTGCGGTTGTGACCTCGGATGAGTCCTTCGGACTCAATGACATCCTTTTGATGGTTCTCGAAGCAATCTTCAGAGGCGGTCGCTTTGACCGTGTGGTGTTCTGCCTCGTGAGCCGCGATCGAAACCAGTTGGAAGCTCGCATGGGTTTGGGTGACGAACTGGATTCTTTCCTGGAAAAGTTTCGCTTCCCCCTATCCTTATTGAGCGGTCCGGTAGGCCCGGCATTGATTCAGCGGCGGGAGGTTTTCGTCGATAACGTGGAAACCTCGAGGTATCACCAATCCCAGTTCGCAGCCGTGACCGGAGCTTCCGCGTTCGGCATGCTTCCACTGACTGTGGGTGGCAACGCAATTGGCTGCCTTTATTTCGACCGTCGATCGGGTGTGCTGGGCCTGGACGATTCCATGAAGCAATCCTTGCTGAACCTGCGAGGTTACGCTTGCGACGCCATTTCCAGCAAGAAAGCGGGCGGTGCGTAGGATTCTGTGTCTGCTGGCGTCTGGGCCAGCAAGGCAGCTCTTCGCCCCTAACCCACTAACCTCTCCAATTCTGCCCGCATTAGCGGAGTCTCCTTCCATGCATCGACTTCACACTGGCGAGTGGTATCGCATTCCAAGTACTCAACGGCCACCAGACCTTGGTAATTGTCCCGCTTGAGCAACGAGACAATTCTTGCAAAATCGATGGTCCCCTTGTCTACGGCTTCAACTCTCTTGCCGGGTACTGCCTGGCGCGCATGCAGGTGTCTCGCAAACCGGTGCAATGGCTCGACCTCAGACTGTGTGTAACCGGGATCGACGAAGTGAGAGTAGTCCAGTGTCAGGCCCAACCCCGGCACGTCCTCGCAAATACGGAAGGCATCCACCGGATGCTGAACAACCGAAGGCTCACAGGGTTCAATGTTCAGCAGAATGCCTTCGTCGTTGGCTACCTGGTTCAAGAGTCTCAATTCATTTACAGCCAGGTCATAGGATTGCTGTTTCCCTATGGATTTATGCACAATTCCTGGAAGCAGCATGATACTCGGGCATCCTGCCAGCCGCGCGAATCTTGCCAACGGTCTGAACCGTCTGCGGGTTTCTTCCCGAACTTTTTCATCAAGATGGTTGATGGGCTGCCCAAAATCCAAGACGAAGCACTCACCTCGCTCCAAGCCGAGATCGTCCAGGCAGTGGTTGACCGTGCGGGCGACTACCTCCGGATTGTCAGAGGCGTCGAACGGATTGATTTGTGTATTACCCAAACAAACACCCAGATCGACAATCTTAAAACCAAGTTCCCGAAGCAGCCGGCAGGCGTCTTCGAGCGGCCTGGGTCCAAAAGCAAAGGTGCATCCTCCAATGCGCATCGGCTTGTTCCTTTCGAGGAAATGATCTCGCGGCCCAGATTCAGATCTCATCCTTTCATTTCCGGGCAGCCTTCCTCAATAGTTTGCTCTTGGAACTCACTATTCTTGGTGCTCGAATGCGAACCTGATTTGATAGACTAGCTCGCCGAAATTCCCCACCGGTGCAAAACGCATCGAGCGATCTTGTCTGGGCAAGCGTGCGGAAATAGATTCGACCCACACTCATGAACTTCGGCATCATCGGATACGGATACACCGGGCAGCAGCACGCAAGAGGACTGCTATCGATCTCTGGGACGCACCTGGCGGCAATTGCGGAGAACGACACCTCTCGCACAGCCGAGGTCAAAACCAAGGTGTATCTGGACTATAGAGACCTCTTGTCCGACAGCTCCATTCAGGCAGTGACCATCTGTCTGCCCCATTTCCTTCACGAACAAGTGACCACAGATGCTCTGAGTGCCGGCAAGCACGTGCTGGTCGAAAAGCCGCTCGCCGTCAACGTGGCCGCAGGAGAACGCTTGTGCAGGTTGGCCGCCCAAGTCTCAAGAGTCTTGATGGTGGAAATGACCCATCGCTTCATGCCTCCGGTTGTGCAGGCCCGCCAATTTGTTCAGAGTGGCAAACTGGGGAGAATCTTGGCTGTAACAGAGACTCTGTTTGAAAACGTTGGACTTTTCGGAGGCCTGCCTTCCTGGATGTTTTCCACAGAGAAAGCCGGCGGAGGAGCCGGGCTCACCAGCGGAATCCATCTGCTCGACCATGTGGCTTGGATCACCGGGGAGTCACTCTCGCTGCACGCTGCCCAATTTGGCTATTCACAAGCCTTCGGTGATATTGAAGACACCGCCGCCTTTTTTCTGACTTCGAATCAAGGACTACCTGTTCACATTACTCTAGGCTGGCGCTCCCAGGGTAAGAGTCTGGAAGGAGAACTTTGTTGCCACGGCAGCCGGGGAACCCTCCACATAAACTGCTGGGACGGATGGAAGCTTGAGACAGGAAGTGAATCCCAGCAGGGACTTTGTTTTGAGGAGCAGACATCCATCGCCGAGCGCGCTCTAGTTGGGATGACATCGGCGCTCAAGGAGTTTGTGGCAGCGATTCGTGAGCGTCGTCGGCCGAATCCCTCGCCTGAAGAGTCGCTCGTCAGCCAGCGGCTTATCGAAGAAGCCTACGCATTGGCCAAGGGCCACTAAAGTAAGAATGATTCGACTCAATAAGAACATGCGCACCCGGTCTGTCTTTGTCCTCTGTTTCATCGGCGTCCTTCTGAATTCAACCCGAAACCTGGCGAAGTCGGAGCCTCCTGTTTTTCCAACGCCTCAGTTCTATCAGTTCCTTGAAGGCGAACTGACCCTGCCGAAGGGCCCAGCGGAGGTGAGGTTTGTGCTTCCAACTCAAGTCGAGCCGCCCATAAGAATTGCAATGGAGGTGATTCTGAAGGGGCTGAAGGACCTCGGGGTGGAACCCAAGGCTACCGAACTGAAAGCTGGACAGCTCTCCGTCAAGAACGGTTTCAACGTGATCCTTTTGCCTTCTTCAAACCTGCTCGCTCCGCATCAAAAATCTATCATGTCTAGTGAAGACCGCAGCCTCTTGACTAGAGAAGACAGTACCGGCCAGGGGTATGTCCTTGTCACCAAGCCGCAAGAAAAGGCGGCTTACTTGGTTGGGCAGACGAATCACGGAGTTCTCTACGCGGCGGCATCGCTGGTCCAGCTTATGACCGGCGCAAATGACATGGTACGGATTCCAGCAATCCATATCCGCGATTTCCCTGATTTCAAATACCGGATGGCTGGGGACTGGTTGTCAAATGTCGAGATTAATCGCTGGGTCTACGATTGGGGCGATGGCGTCGAGGCTTATGCTGCTCGAATCAAGCGGAAGCTGGACCTCTGCGTGAGCTACAAAATCAACATGGTCCTAGCCCATGGATTCGGTTGGGGGACTGAACTCTTTCCTGGCTTCGCTCCGATGATGCAGGAACTGAACAGTTATGCTCGAGACCGTGGAATCAAAATGGTCACCGGCGGATATGGCGCCAGTTATGGCATCGCCTACCAGTCGGGCCCACTCTATGAAGAGGCTCCTTATCTTGGCAAGGTCCTTAAGAACCAGGATTCCTATCCCTCTGGAAAGCTCTATCAGTGTATGGGGTTCTCCTATTCTAAGAATCCTTCGATCGACACGCGAACATTGGGAAGCTGTCGAGCCAATGATGCTTTGAATGCATTGAAGGGCGATGAGTTGCGACAGTACGTCGCGAAGACCGAACCCGGTGGGCTGTATGTCCATCATGAAGACTTTGGCGGTTTCGAAGGCAGCCAGAGATCGTGGCTGCAGAGGTGCGACCGTTGTCGAACGCGCTGGCCCAGCGACGATCTGAAAGCTCCCAATGGAGGGGCAGGAGGCTTGGCCAATGGTTACCGCCAGCTCATTGAAGCAGTACAGTCGGTGAAGAATCCACAGACCGGATACGATGCTGCGCGAGACTGCACGATTATCCTGGTTTCCCCGGTTTATGACGCGAACCCTGAATCCAAAGCCGATTGGGAGAATGTTCTCAGCCTCTGGCGGAGCATCGCAAAGCAGTTGCCGAAGTCCTCCAACGTCCAGATCTGCTTCCGCGAGATCTTCCCGCTGAAAGCATCGACTCGTAAATGGGTTCCCGATTTCAACCAGGTCATGACGGAAGAGCGTCTTCCATTCAAGATCTTCATGTTCTTTTCTGGAGGCGGAGACAACTATCAGAGTGACTATCCCGTCGTGGCATCGCCAACGTTGAACCGCGGCTTCCTTGGTGCGGAAAGTATCTATAACGGAGGTGGCGGCATCAACCAGGAACCTTTCCAGCTCGTCAATGCTGAGTACAGTTGGAATAGCCGATCGAATGGCTTCTTCTCAGATCCGGGCACGTACGAAGAGGCGTTGGATCTCTCGAAGAAATATCTTATGAACAATTCGCGGCCGGGACCTTTATTCGATCCTGATGGCATGATAGATCGAGTCTGTACCTTGCTTTATGGCCGTGGGGCTGGAAGGCATGTGGCCGAATTGAATCGTCTATTCGTTTCGGCCGACGATAAGCAAACCCCTCCAGGCATGTGGACGAAACTCTATCCTTTGTCGGTCCTATGGCGCAGCCTGGCAGTCGATTCGGCGGCGTGGACTAAAGAAATCGCCGACCCTAAGCTCAAGCGCTTCCTGAATGAAAAAGCATTGGATTCTGCCGCCTATCACACGAACATGGCAGCGCGTTGGGCAAAGTGGAAGGATATTTCAGACCAGGGCATTCGGCAGCTGCAGAGCGCGCTTGCGGAGAGCGACCTCAAGCGGGAGTCTCGTGGGGACTTGGAGTATCTTTTGCGTTGCCTGCGCGTGGGGACACAATTCAGTGAATTGATTTCAGACCTGCATACCTGGCTGGCAGGCCCTGACCAGCCGGAAGCAATTCTTTTCTCGTCCCGAGCGAAAGCAGGCGAATTGGAAACCTTCATTCAGCGTTCTTTCAAAACGGGTGTCATTGATCCTTCGGGCGGCGATATCCGTGCCTGGCTGGCTGCACTGAAGAGGATTCGTTCGATTCTGGGTCCTGCCTGAGACCCATGTAAACACCAATGACCGGCTACTTATTTCTGGTTTTGACCGTCGCCTGTTTCAGCACGTTGGGGGTCCTGCACAAAGTTGCTGACTCCCGGCGATGCTCTCCTTCCGCCGTCAATGTCTGCCTTTTCCTGTGGGCAGCGGGCTTAATGACCACCTACGCCCTCTCGACGAGAGGTTCGTTGCAAGCTCCTGCCCCTGCAGCTGCCGTGGCAGTTGCGTGCGGGGTTTGTGCCAGTGTAGCCATTCTTGCTTTTCAGAAGGGCATCCGGTTTGGCAAGATCTCCACCAGCTGGTTGATCATTAATCTCTCGACTGCCGTACCTACCATCCTGTCTATCGTCTGTTATAGGGAGCATGTCGGCTTCAAGCGGGCGCTCGCTCTCGGAGCCATTGTGTTGTCTTTGTTTTTTCTGTGGAAGGACAAGGAAGTGGAGATTGCTGAGAAGGAGAGGGATCAATCAGAAGTCGGTGTGAAGCCAGTGGTGTAGGAAGCAAGAGAGAGGGTCTTGCATGTGGTACAAGATGATGACTGTTGCATTCCTGACCAACGGACTGGGAATATTTGGAACACGGGTCCTCACAGGATGGGGCTGGGCTGAGTTCTACAAGTTCCAGTATCTTGTGTTCTGGTACGGTTCAGGACTGCTCTTTGCCTTGTTACTTCTTTGGCGTGAGAAGATCGGTCTGGCGCGAAGAGACTTTGTGATCGGCGGATTGATGGGAGCCGCTAGTGTTGGTGGCCAGTTTAGTCTTCTCTCGGCCCTGGAGAATGGCATACCGGGACACATTGCGTTCCCTCTAGCCAACGGTGGCGGGTTGTTTCTGGTCGCTCTGATCGGAGTCGTTGCCTTTGGGGAACGCGTGCGCGGATATGGGATCGCAGGAATCATCCTCGGAATCGGAGCAACGATTCTATTGAGTCTTCCCTAAAGACTGCCGGCAATCAGTTGGACGTGGCGACACCGCGTGTGGTCAGCAGTTCCCACAGGAGTTTTCATGCGGGTTTCGGCTCCACGTTCGATGAAGATGGCGTCCCCCTTGGACAAGGGGTCGTGTCCCATATCTTTTTCGCTGGATACAGGAGGTCTCTTATGGAGTGCGGCAGCTTGCTGCCGTCGTGTCTTCCCAATAGGAGACCGGCCATCGTGAATTGCTGCTGCCACGACCCGAATTTACTGTGCCAGCAAGCTGGCGCGAGGCAATTTGGAACGAGAAAGTGGTAGCAAGCTACCGCACTCCATAAGATCGTGCGCCACCCCCTGTGTTCAGCGGTCCAACTTATGGGGTAAAGACCAGCTTGGACAAGGGGGGACTTCAGGGGGGTTTAGGAGTGGTTGTCCGGGTCGGCGTTCCCAAACCTGTCACGACAACCCCCTGAAAGCGTCACGACCGCCGTCGTGTTCACGACCGCTGTCGTTTCGCCTTCTCTCCCCCTGTGGGAAGGGGAGCTGTGAAAAAATTGAATATCTGCTTAGTCCCGCAAGAAGCGTGCGCGGGAGCGCGCGTTTTCGCCAGTGGATTCGTAGCCGTGAAAAGTCAGGATCATCCTGATCAATTTTTCACAGCTCCAGGGGGATTTTCAGGAGAGCACGAATGATCATCATGACGGTCAAGGGTCCAATTTTTCCCTCAGATGCTGGATTCGTCTTGTCTCACGAACACCTTCTCTGCGACCTGTGGTCGATCGTCCGAAGCTATGATGGCATTCTCCACGACGAACAACTCGCGTCGGCTGAGCTGGCGAGATTCAAGGAAGCGGGAGGGCAGACACTGGTTGAGGTTTCCAGCATCGGGCTGGGACGCAACCCTGAGGGTCTGCTGCGTATCTCGAACGACACTGGCGTTCATGTGGTGATGGGAAGCGCCTGGTATCGAGAGGAAGGGTATCCTCAGTATATCTATCAACTCGGCGTCAACGAGTTGGCGAAAAAAATCGTCGACGACGTCACACTGGGTGTGGAGGGCACTGGGATTCGGGCAGGTGTCATCGGCGAGATTGGAACGGAGCGCTACCACATCACCCCCGCGCAGGAGCGTGTATTTCGTGCGTCCGCGAGAGCACAAAAGCAAACAGGCGTTACAATCTGGACTCACACCACACATTTCGGCGAGTTGGCTCTGGAGCAGATTGCGCTGCTTCGAGAAGAGGGTGTTTCTCCCCAGCGCATTGTGATCAGCCACCTCGGCGACCGCTTCGGAGCGCACCATTTCAGGAAAATCGCCGAGCAAGGAGTATTTCTCGGCATCGACAACATTGGCTACAAAGGCGATGGTTACCCGGCCGATGAAGTACGAGCGCGCAACGTTGCTGAACTCATTCAGGAAGGGTTTGAGGACCAGATTCTTCTCTCGCTCGACATCTGCATGAAGCAACATCTGCAGAGTTATGGAGGCAAGGGATACGACCACCTTCAGAAGAAGTTCCTGCCCCTGCTGGAAGGTCTGGGTGTTCCCCGGGAGAAGATCACCAAAATGACCGTTACAAATCCCGCTCGCGCTTTGGCTTTCGATTCCAGGGCACAAGATCCAAAGGAACGATCATGAGTGTCTACGACCGGCTCGGAGTTCGGAGGGTGATTAACGGACGCAGTTACAGCACCAAGGTGGGTGGCTGCCTGATGGCGCCTGAGGTACTGGAGGCCATGCAGGACGCGGCCCGGTCGTTCGTTCGCATTGAGGATCTGCAAGAATCTGCAAGCTGTGTGATTGCCGACGCCACGGGGGCTGAAGCGGGCATGGTTACTTCGGGAGCGGCCGCGGCGCTCACATTGGCCGCAGCTGCTTGTATCGCAGGTCTCAACGCCTCGAGGATGAATGCCCTGCCGGACACTTCAGGGCTGGCGAACGAGATCATCGTCCAACGCCCTCATCGCAACGACTATGATCGCGCGCTTCGAGTGGCCGGAGCGAAGATCGTCGATGTCGGTTACAACTACATCACGTTCCCTTACGAGCTCGAGAACGCTCTGACGGATCGGGTAGCTGCCGTCTTCTTCCTGGCAGGAATGGGTGACCGTGGCTTGTCCTTGAAGACGGTCTCCGAGATTGCGCACAAGCGAAACCTCCCAGTCATCGTCGATGCCGCTGCGGAACTCCCGCCTCGCGAGAATCTGAGGAACTTCATTTCTCAGGGGGCCGATCTGGTGGCGTTCAGTGGCGGGAAGCATATTCAAGGGCCTCAATCAACCGGGATTCTCTGCGGCAGGAAAGATCTCATTTTCTCTGCCAGCTTGCAGCAGCAGGACATGGACGTCTTCCCCGAGACGTGGCCCTATCGAGATCTTGTGGCCAAGGGACTCATTGAGGGTCCTCCGCATCACGGCCTGGGACGCGGTTACAAGGCAGCCAAGGAAGAGATTGTCGGGTTGCTGACCGCGCTCCAGCTCTACCAAAAAAGAGACCTCGAGGCAGAGCTCAAGGCTTGGAACGCGCGCATCCAGGCAGTCGTGAGGGGGCTCGAGGGGCTGAAGGGAATCGAGGCGACCTATGTGTTCCCAAGTCATGGTGGGAGACCTGTTCCCGAAGCGCACGTTCGAGTGGACGAAGAGAAGGTGGGAATGACGGCCTGGGAGGTCATCAATCAGCTTCAGAAGGGTGATCCGATCATTGCCGTCTATGAGAGTTTTGCTTCGAGTGGGCTTTTGATTGTTCTTCCCGAAGCTCTTCGAGATGACGAACCAGACATCTTTGTTCGACGCCTGAAAGAGGTTGTGTCCGGACCATAGTTGCCTGATTTCGTACCGCCCCTACCTGCTTTCAACCGATGTGAGATTCGCTCTGTGACCACGAAATACGATCTGCTGCTCAAGAAAGGCCACGTCATTGATCCTTCCCAGGCCATTGACGGCATCCGGGATGTAGGGATCAAAGCGGGCAAGATCCTCGACGTTTGCCCTGAGCTCGATTCCGGCGAAAGCAGCCAGGTTCTGAATCTCGAGGGGAGGTATGTTTGCCCCGGTTTGGTGGACCTCCACGGCCATTGGTTTGAGGGAAGCATCTATGGCATCGATCCTCACATTTCGTTGAACCATGGAGTCACTACAGCGGTCGATGCCGGAACGTGTGGCTTTACCAATTTTCCCTACTTCCGCAAGCACACCATTGATCAGGCATCTATTCGAGTTCTGGCTTTCATGCATATCTCGTGCTTAGGCCTTCACGCACCCTTTGCAGAAGAACTCAGGGACCTTGCGTATGCCCGTCCGAGAGAAACAGCCTGTGCCATCGAAAGGAATCGTGACGTCGTTGTGGGTGTCAAGATTCGGGAAGGACGAATGACAGCGGAGCATGGCATTGAAGCCCTGGAGAAAGCCTTGGAGGCGGCAAACGAGGTGTCTCTACCGCTGATGGTTCACATCAGCCAGGGAGCCCGCACCCGAGAAATCCTCCGAAGGCTAAGACCGGGAGACATCCTCACCCATTGTTTCCAGGGGCGCGGCGACGGAATCATGGATCCTAATGCAGCTGCGCTTCTTCCCGAAGTGAAAGCAGCTCGAGACAATGGAATTCTCTTCGATGTGGGCCACGGCTGTGGAAGCTTCTCCTGGGACACTGCGCGAAAAGCCTTTGAACACGCCTTCTATCCGGACACCATCAGCACCGATCTTCATCGCTACTGCGTAGGAGCCCCGTTCAATGTGGATCTTCTTAACACGATGTCGAAGCTTTTGGCTCTCGGCATGACTCTGAATGAGGTTGTTGTGAAATGCACGGTGAACCCGGCAAAAGCACTACGCAGGGAAGCCGAATTAGGGACGCTGAGGATAGGAAGTGTGGCTGATATTCTGGCCTTCGAGGTAGAAGAGGGAGAATTCGAGTTCGTGGATACCCACTTCAGAGCTCTCAAGGCACGCAAGCAGCTCAAGCCCTGTCAGGTCGTGCGACAGGGTCGTTTGTGGGATCCCGCCTCACACCCAATTTTCTTGCGCGAGCTGTACGATTCCGATCAGGAAGTCATCGACGCTATGCGAGAACCGGCGGAGGCGAGCTAAAGTGCCTGAGATACAGGCACGGACAATTTGATACGCCACACAGACCAGGTGAAACGTCCCGCCCGGTTGCACCTCGTTGCGCCTTGACTCTGAATCCACCTCCGTGTGTCAATGTCTTAAAGCCGCAGACCTGCACCCAACGTCTGCGCTACGAGTTATTGCGGCGGTCCGTCCTTCAGAATGGCTGGCCAGTTCAGCACAACCCGAATGGTGGGTGAAGGGGCGTCCGTTGCGGGAAGGGCAAACAAGAAGCGCTGACCGTCAGCCGTCACCGCTGTAGCTGCGGTTTCCATATCGACTCCATCCCGCGCACCTCAAAGAGGACCTTGGGAGTGCCCAAGCCGGAACGATTCCCTCCGTTGACGCCTCAACTGCCATGAGTTTTCCATCAGAAGCAATGTAGAACAATTCTTTTCCGTCTCGCCGCCATCTGTGATTGCCATCCACCGTCTGTGGAGGAACGGCCAAACTCCAGCCGAGGCAGGAAAGGGCCGAATATGCATTTCGCGTTTTCCAGACTCGTCCGAGATGTAGGACAGCCATCGTCCATCAGGGGAGAAATGCCCGACAACATGCATTCACCTTTGACTGCATGAAAGCGGATCGGGCTGGCGATCGCCAAAGAGCGGCAGCACCCACAAGGTGCCGGCTCCTTCTGCTTCTTCAGACAGGCTGTAGTAAGTAATAAAGCGTCCATCGGGAGACCAATCCGTGGGGAATTTGTTGTCATTCCGACTTCAGGAGGAGTTCCTCCTGAGCCACGCCGCTGGTCGTCTTCTGATACAAGTCCCAGGTGCCATTCCGGGCTGAAGAAAAAACAATACGGCTCCCGTCGGGCGACCAGATATGCGAAGCGGTCCAAACTGGGTCGGACGTGAATCGTGAGCGGGTGCCACGGGATAAATCGATCAGCCAAATGTCGGGAGCTCCGAACGTGCGGATTTTCATTCCGCACTGCGATAGTGCTTTCCGTCTGGCGACAGGGAGGGATAATCATAGGAATCCGGGGACCCCACGCGACCGATCTCCTGTCCCGAGCGGTTGAACCAGACCAGTTCTCGAAGGTTCGCGCCGCTGCTGTAGGTAAGAACGCCAGTCTCCGAAACAGAGAACGCTCCTCTTATCTGGTCGGCATTAACCGTCAATTGATCTGCGACCGGGAAGGCTTCCCCTGTGAGCTGAAGGCGTTTGGCGTCGAACGGCTGAGCCATGAACGTCCAATTCCGCACAAACAACAGATATCCCGGTGGCGCGTACGCCACGTTGGACAAATCACCTAAGAGGCGTTTGGTCTCCTTAGAATCCAGCGACCCGACATAAATGCCACGCGTCTCCGGCTCGGGGACTGAAGGCCGTGAACAGAAAGTGGCGGCCATCCGGCAAGAAATGGGGTGACCATCGTGTCTTTTCGAGCAGCGTTTCCTCTCGTACCTTCTCCAGAGTCGTAGGCACCGGCGTCACTGGACCACCATCTTGAGAGATACGAGAGAGTCCATAGATACGGACTGAAGAGAATCACTCCGTTCCGACTCCAGGTTCCTCCCGTCGACGCCGGAACATCAGAGAGCGGCTGGGGAGGGCCGCCTGCTACGGGAATCTTCTTGAGTTTGCCCTGGGCAAAATATGCGAGGAAGTGACTGTCTGGAGACCAGAAGGGATACTTTGCGCCCTCTGTTCCAGCCAACGCTTGTGCATTGGGGCTTTCGAGCGCACGGAGATACAGCTTGAGACTGTCCTGAAGAGTCATTGGCAACGAAGGCCACGAGACGCCCGTCAGGAGAAATGGCCGGGATCTCTCCACGGGGGAAAGTCATCTTCTCCGGCAGCGAGAGCGAAACGTGTATTGCGGCTAGTTCAGTGGTTGAGCGGCGAAAATACGCAGTAGCGAGGGCCACCATGGCAAGTGCCAGCACCGCTGCAGCAATCCAGCCGAGGCGCTCCCTTCAGTTTGGATTCTTGTGCCCGCGCCACTTCCTTGCTGCCCGGATCTTGAGCATCTCGAGATCGAACGCGATGTCGCTGGCCGACTGGTAACGTTCCTGCGGGTTCTTCTCCAGGCAGTGCCGCAAGATTCGCTCCAGAGTGGACGGAATGTGGGAATTCAAGGCTGGCGAGATCGCGCGGCTCCTCTTTCACAATGGCATTCATCGTCTCAACGTCCGACTTGCCCTCGGAATGCCCGCTGACCCGAGAGCATCTCGTAGAGGATCGTTCCGAAGCTGAACAGGTCCGCACGGTGATCCACTGCCTCCCCCCGCACCTGCTCGGGAGCCATGTAGCCCACCGTCCCCAGCACCAGCCCTGAAAGAGTCCCCACTCGCGATTCGGTGCTGTCTGTCCGGCTGCCATCACTCTGAGGCCGAGTCAACTTGGCCAGGCCAAAGTCGAGAATCTTGAGCCGACCGTCTGAAGTAAGAAACAGATTCTCCGGCTTTAGGTCCCGGTGCACGATTCCCTTTTCGTGGGCCGCTGCCAAGCCTCGAGCGATCTGCACCGCCAGCTCAATTGCTCTGCGCTGTGGAAGGGCCGTCCTTTTCAATCTAGCCCGCAGCGTCTCTCCTTCCAGCCGTTCGCAGACGATATAAGGTGACCCTTGATGTGTCCCCACGTCATAAATGGCCAGGATGTTGGGATGATTCAGCTGCCCCGCAGCTCGCGCCTCCTGCTCGAAGCGACGGAGCCGATCGGCATCTGTAGAAAAGGCCGAAGGCAGGACCTTGATCGCCACCTCACGCCCCAGGCGGGTGTCTCGCGCCCGGTACACCGCTCCCATTCCTCCCGCACCCAGCAGTGATAGGATCTGGTAAGAGCCGATCTGCTGGCCTAGCAGCGAAGGGCTTCGATCCTCCGCCAGCACCTTGGCTGCCTTCTCCAAAGCAGGAACTTCAATGAAACTCTGTGCGGCCTCCTCGTGCGCCAGCAACGATTCCACTTCCCGCCGCAGGCCTTCATCTTCCCCGCAGGCTTCCTTCAGAAAAGCTGCTCTCTCACCGGCTTCTCGCTTCAGAGCAGCTTCGCAGATCTGCTCGATTTGATGCCAACGTTCAGGGTCGATCATGTGCTTCCCCGCTGAGTTCGCGCAAAAGCCACAGCTTGGCCAGCCGCCAGTCCCGCAGAACCGTGTCAGGTGAAACCTTTAAAACCTCAGCCGTTTCCTCCACGCTCAGTCCTCCAAAGAAGCGCATCTCCACTACCTGGCTTTTCCTGGGGTCCACCTCCGCCAGCGTCTTCAAGGCCTCATCCAGGCCCACCAAATCCTCGCCATGCCCTCGCGAAACAATCAAAGCCTCGTCCAACGTCACCCGCTGAGGTTGGTCTCCTCTTTTCTGTGATTGGCGGGAGCGCGCCCAATCCACCAGGATGCGCCGCATTAATCGGGCCGAGACAGCAAAGAAGTGGGCCCGATTCTGCCAGTTCACCTGTTTGCCATCAATCAGCCGCAGATAGGCCTCGTTGACCAGTGCTGTCGTTTGCAGCGTGTGGGCGGCGCGCTCTCCACCCATGTAGCGATGGGCCAAGCGCTTTAATTCCTCGTACACCACAGGCGTCAATTTCTCCAGCGCCGACTCTTCCCCCTGCTTCCAGGCGAGCAGTAGTTCGGTAACGTGCTGGGTTGAGCGCGTGGTCATTCAACCTCGCTCAGTCAACGGTTTAGGAGTCGATGGATCAATGACGGCCATTATACCGCCGCTCCATTAGGCGAGGTCACCAAAAGAAATCACTCACGGCGTTCCAGTTTTTTCCCTGGGTTCCGCTTTCGCAAGTGAGGCCAGACAAGAGTCTGGCCTCAACAAGTCGCGAAATCGGAGGGGGCGCCATGAAGAGGTCACTCAAAAATTGCCGGATCCTGAGTTTTGTGTTGATGGCTCATTTGGCTGGATCTCTCAGAACACTCTGCGGAGAGCAAGTCGGAGCCCAACCTAGGGCTTACCGTGCGTGTCTTCAACTATGCCCAGGCATCGCCGGAGACCTGGAGACTGGCCCGAGAGATTGCTGCAAACATTCTTGGTAAAACTGGAATCCAAATATCTTGGATGGAATGTTCGCTATCCTCTGACGGAATGTTCACCCTTTCGGATTGCGAGCAACCTTTGAAGTTTTCGGATTTGGTGGTGAGACTCGTGCCTGCATCTCCGGCCACGCGAGCGCAGTTCGGCTCTGGCACGCTGGGGATCGCTGCCCAGCCCGAAAAAGGAACTCCAGCCAGCGCCTCCGTCTTCTACGACCGGGTTGAACAACTGGCCAAAGACGGAACTGCGTCTGTGCCTGTGATTCTTGGTCATGCGGTGGCGCACGAAATCGGCCATCTGCTGCTAGGCTCTAATTCGCACACACCGCAAGGACTGATGCGCGCCCGGTGGAGCCGCCAAGATTTGCAGAACGCAAGCATCGGCAACCTTCTTTTCACGTCAGAACAGACACAGGCAATGAGCGCCGAGGTGCTCAGGCGTCAATAAGAACTGTGACGCCATTGGGAGGATCAGTTCTAGTTTTCCTCTGGATTGGTTGCCGGTGGAAGGCCGTCCACAAAGACTGATGTAAGATCCAAGTACACCGTTTCAGAAACACACCAACGTATTTGTTATGGCAGCAGGATCCCCAGAGGGGATCAATTTGAATAGCCGCGGGTGGAGCGATGGGACGCCAGTCCCAGAGCGCAACCCGTGGTTTACGAAACAGCGGATGCCAACCCCGAAGGGGGTTGAACTCCCCTCCCTGCCGATGTTCAACCCCCTTCAGGGTTAGGTCGTCAATTGGTCACAGCCACGGGTTCCGCTTGGTGCGTCACCCGTGGCTACTCAAATTGATCCCCTACGGGGATGCAATGAAGCTGGGAGCAAAATACGTGATCGAATTTGCGAGGCGCAGTACTAAGTTCCTCACGCAATTGGACGTCGTGGATTTTTAAGTCGCGCAGCGCTAGGGGAATAGTCGCAGTCAGATGGGACCTGAAACCAGAAACTCCTGCCGCTTCGGAGCGCCAAAGGGTGGTCAGGCTGCGATCTCGCTATCTGCCGGCCATCGATAGGCCCCGCTGGAAATCCGAAAGGATCTCCACCTGGCCGGTCTTCTCTCCCCAGACGACGTTGTCTTCCACTCGCATCCCGCTTTGTGGCACGCCGTTTTCGAAAAAGTACAGACCCGGCTCCACTGATGTAACGTGGCCTGGCTGGATGATCACGTTTTCTCCAGGTCCTAGAGTCGGCCGGTCTTCGTGATAAGCAAAGCCCAGCCCGTGACCCAGGAAAGGGTTGATGCCTCCGCCGAATCCATGAGTGCGCATGGTCTCCACAGCTGCCTGGCAGAGCGCGTCCCCCGTGCTCTCGCCAGGCTTATAGGCAGCAATCGCGCTTTGTTGTGCGGCCAGAATGGCCGCATGCATTCGACACTGTTGATCGGTGGGCTCGCCCACAACCAGAGTTCGCGTGATATCAGCCCAGTAGCCGTCCGCCTGGACTCCAAACTCCAGCATCACCAAGTCGTCTGCCTGCAGCCTCTTTTCGGTGGCATGATTCGACATCGTATCGGCTATTGAGGTGCGAGCGGTGCCTGAGGTGATTTGTGGAGGATCGCAGTAGGTGTAACGAATGCCGCCGTGGCCAACCTGCTTCAGGACGGCGTAGTTGACCTCTGCCGCCAGGTCGGTCTCTCGAATGCCTTCCCCAGCGTGCGCATAGAAAGCCTCGACGCCCGCTTTGGCAACATGGTGCGCCAGCCGCAGCTTTTCGATTTCCCTTGGCGTCTTGCGCGACTTGAGCTCATTCACAACATTTGTAGCGTCCGCCACGGAGCGAAACAACTCGGGCAACTTCGCTTTCACCTCGTCGTACGTGAACGACTCGGACGGCAGCTTGGCCGGACTATAGTGGTGCATTCGTGCGTCGTACCCCACAGTCTCCAACCGATATCGTTCGCGGCTCTCCTTTAGCTTCTCAACCATTGCGCCAAGCGGCTCTACGCCGCTCAAGCCCCGGCACCAGTCGAACGTCCAGATTTCGTCGGCCCAGCTCTCCTGATGGGCAAATTCCTCTCGCCACCAGGGTGTAATCAGCAGAACATGGCCATCGGCGCTTACGACCGTAGCGACGTGAGAGCTTCCCGGCAGCATGCCGCTGGCCATCACAATGTTGTCGGGATGAAACAAGATGAGAGCATCCCACTGGTTCTGGCGCAAGCTTTCCTGAATTCGAGTGAGACGCTCCTGATCTTTAGGTGGCATTAACCTCTCCCGGTGCTATCGACCTCATCTGATTCGGCAAACCGCGACGAAGCTCAAGTATCTGAGGCGTCACAGAACGGCAAGACTCTCGCGAGTCGTATTCGTCCTCGTCGTCGTACTCGGCCTTTCTCCGAGGACTAGTACGAGTCGAACCCTCTCAGCCACATCAAAACTGAAATGTTACTCGAGCGTGCCACTCGCTCACAGGCTCTTCGGTATGGTGAAGAAGAATGTCGTCCCTCTCCCCTTTTCAGAATCGACCCAGATGCGGCCGCCATACGTTTCCAAGACCCGATGGACGATGGTCAGCCCCACACCAGTACCTTCGACCGTCTTTAGATCCTGAATCCGGTAAAAGAGGTCAAAAATACTCCGGTGATACTTCGGATCAATTCCAACCCCATTATCTTTGACGTAGAAGCGGTACTCCTGGTCATTTTCCTCCGACCCGATCTCAACTTTGGCTGAATCCTGGTAGGCACAAAACTTAAAAGCATTCTCGATCAAGTTGGAGAAAATGTGCCTGAGACCGTGGCGGTTGTAACGCAGTGTGCGAACCTGATTCTTGTTGGAAACCTCGACATGCTGCTGAGTGGTTTTTACCGGGGAGTCCATCAAAATCTCGCCCAAAGTTTCCTGGACATCGATCTGGTCCAACTGGGTTTCAGTCCTTCCGATCTTGGACAGCTCCAGGACATCCTTGATCAACAGCTCCATGTGATTCAGGTTGGCCTGAATGCGACCCAGATAGTGCTTTCCACTGTCGCTCAGTTCGTCGCCACACTCCTCCACCAGCAGCGAGGCCATCCCACCCAAAGCCAGGATAGGGTTTCGAAGATCGTGAGAAACTATAAAGAGAAAGGACTCCAGTTCTTTGTTCTTGTTGCGAATGAGCTCCGATTGTTTCTGAGTTTCAGTTATCAGACTCACGTTTTCGATCGCAATGGCAGACTGAGCCGCGATGCCTGCGATGATTGCCTGTTCACGCGATGAGAAGCGGCGTTGCTTACCCTCGTGATCCAGCGTCATCGCGCCAATCAGATTTCCTTTTGACACCAGAGGGACAACCAGGACCGAACGGATCTTGAACAATCGCACCAGGCTGGGATTGATCAATCCCATTTTCTCGGGCTGAACCAGGACACTCCGTTTCTCGTCTACGATCTTGTTGATTAGGGCCATGTCGCCGTACTTCAACTTCAAACCCAGGAACTGTTCAACGTCTTCGGGGCGGTCGCTGGAAAGCCAGGCCGGAATGAACTGCCTTTCTGCCTCGTCCCACAAGAAGATGCCGCATCGGTCGACGCCGGTCATTCGCAGGCAGGTTTCGCCTGTAACGCGGAAAACGCTATTCATGTTGGGTGATGCCCCTAACTGATGAGACACCTCCAGCAGGGTGGCATACACGTCTGCCTGCTCGGCCTTTGTGGACAGAACCCAAACGAGGGAGCCCAAAACCAGCGAAAGCGCGAAGCCCAGAACCAGGACCGAACTGCCCAGAAAGGAGATGTCCCCATCATGTTCCTTCTGCCAAAGCACGAGGCTCCAGTTCTGGTCACCGACGGTCATCGTTTCCGTCACGTGGCTGGGGTCCTGTTTCCAAGCATTGCCTTCCGGTTCGTCGCCAAAAACCAGGGCCTCCCTGTCGAACACAGCAATGTTGTACTGCTGGCGCAAGACGGAATCGAAAACCAATGAAAATAGGGTCTCAATCTTGAAGATTCCGGTGACGGCGCCTTCATATTTGCCTGTTCGAAAGATCGGAACGATCACCCCAAAGCCTTTGCCTCCTTGGGTGAAGTTCAGGACAGGGGTCAAGGCGGGGGTCTTTTTCTGAATGGCCCTCAACAAAGCTTGCTGGCGGCTTGCCCTGCTTTTCAGCTCAAAATCTTCAACGGCCAACGGTTCAACCCACACGACTCGGTCTGAGGTATCTCCAAACTCAATGGCTTGAAACCCAGGGATCTGACCAATAATCGAACGGCAAAAACCCAGGAACTCGTCGTGGTCGATCGATTTGCTGTTAAGCCAGAAGTTTCTGACCTGCATCAGGATAGCAATCTTTTCGGTGACGAAGGCCTCGATCCCACCTTTCAACTGATTGGCACCAATCTCCATCGCCTGGTGGCGTTTCTGGCGCTCGGTTGCCTCAATGGTATGCCAGAGATAGACCGTCAGGCTCAGGAAGACAACGGTCACCTCAAGGGAGAACAGAATTTTCTTGGTTTGCATGATCGGGTGGGGGGCAGGTCGCCCTCGAAGGCGAGGGCGACTATACCAGACTTGAATCTCCCGAATCAAACGCGGGCAACCGCCAAGTGGCACCTGACCTGACTATGTTGCAAGCCTCAGAAAACCTCGCACTGAGCCTTGGTAAGACGCGCAGAAAGTTATCAACAAAAGCTGTGGAAAACCCTGTGCATAATCATCTCTGGAAGCCCGAAAACTCCAGCCAGACCTGCGGTATTAGCAGATTGCACATGAAATGAACAACCTGACAAACTCCACTAAACACGCTGCTTATTCTAGATTTTACGTTTTTTCGTCGATGACCCATCGTTGACTGGTGAAATGCCCTATCCAACGGGAGTTTTCCACAGATCAATGTCTCTATCCCACGTCCGTCAAGGCTTTCAGGCAGTGACCTCCAGAAGATTCCCATCAACAAGGCGGTACGGCACCCGAAGCTCCCCAAACGCCAGTCCCATAGGCATTGGCCGGTCTGGCTCACCGAAACACCGCTGTTTTGGCCGAAGTTTAGCGGTTGCGCCACGCAGTGTCGCACTGGACGGGCCTGTGGAGGCGAGGGTTTCCTAGGTGTCGCTTTTGCAGCCACTTAGGCGATTCGAAAGATACTTTCTTATTTCAGGGATGACCGCCGGATCCTGAGATATTGCTTTAGCATCTTGTGGTTTAAGCTCCGGCAGTATCGCCAAAGCTCGACCGACAGACAGGCTGGAATGCCTCAACAACGCGAGTCGAATGTCATAACGAAGCCCCCACTTTGCATGGGTGGCAATTGCATCGACTATTCCGGGAGAGCAGTCTGGCCTGTTTAGTACGGGCAGTAAGACCGCCTCAGTCAAATAGGGGTTGTCAAGAACTGCTTGAATAATCTGGAGATTCTCTCCCTTCAACAGGCTGGCTGCAAGGCGGGCCGGGCCTCGCTTTGCCAAAGTGATGCGTTGTCCAACCGCCAGCTTTGGAACCTGGCCGAGGATCAGCTCTTCGCTAGCCCGTTTCACCTCAGCACGAACTCCGGTCTGAAGGCAAACCGAGACAAGATCAAACAGATAGAGAAACTTGAGTTGCTCCAGAGCCGTGCGAGGCGGTGTCTTGGGGTGCTTGGTCAGAGCTAGCTTGACAGCATAACTACTGGCGACGGTTCGCTGGCTTGCCAGCTCCTCAATCACTGTCGAAGGTAGGTCTCTTCGGTTGAGCAAGTACAGCGCCTCGCGTTCTCCAAAGCCAGGATTTCCGACGGCCGCCTTCAGCACATCTGGATGGGTCGCGCGAAGGAACGGCGCCATGTCGCGGCATCCTCGGGCAACAAGTTTCGCCTCAACTCTTGCAGGAGGTTTGGGATTGCTCTCTTCATTTGGAGGCGTCTCTGCTTCCTGAGCTGCCAAGAATCCCTCCAATTGCAATATGATTCAGATCAAAATATTTTCTGGCTACATCACGAATCAACGCTGGCGTCACGAAATCATACTGGCTGGCGTAGTTCTGAATTTCGTCCAGACCCAATCCTGCGATTCGGAGGCGCGCAAACTCGAATATCTGGAGCCGTCTCTGCTGCAAGCGTATCCTCCACAGTCCGCTGGAGAAGTTCTTGCCGCGCTTTACTTCCTCTTCGGTAGGAAGATCGACGGTGAGTTTCTTGAACTGCTCCTTGAGGGCATCCACCGCAAGCTTTCGGTTTTCCGGTGAAGTCGCGGTGTAAGCCATAAAAAACCCGCCCAAGACCGTTGGCTCGTGCACGGCGCTCACGGTGTAGGCCAATGCTTGCTTTTCTCGAATCTGCTCGGAGAACCGTCCGCCGATGCCAGACACGAGATTGACTGTAACTGTCAGTACTCGAGTTTCAGGCTCGGAAGCCTCCAAAGTAAGGAAGCCCACTGAGGTCGCTGACTGCCGTCGGTCACGGCTCTCGGTCTTTTCGTTTGGGCGGTCATGCGGTTTGACCGGAAGTGCAATTTTGACGTCGATCGGTTCTGCCCCGACTGTGCTGATGTAACTCGAAAGCCTCGCGACCAATTCGCTCCCTTCCGTATCACCAGAGATTACAATGACTGGGATCGCCTTCTGGACGAATTGACTGTGCCACTCGATCAGTTCAGCGCGGCCGATCCGCGACAACGATTCCGGGGTTCCAAGCGGAGGCAGTCCGTAGGGGTGAGCTCCGTAAAGCGCCTGTTTCAAAAGCTGGCGCGAGTAGAGGACCTGGCTGTCCGTCAACTGCGCAGCCTCAGCTCTAAGCAGCAACTTTTCCTTCTCGATTTGAAGCTCTTCAAATTGCGGTTGTTGGATGGCTTCAAACAGCGCGTCCAGATTCTTTTCGAATCCTGCTTTCAGTCCTGTAAGAACATATCCGAAGAAATCCGCTTCAGCCCGGGTTTCGATCCTGCTGCCATTGCGTTCGAACATCGACAAGATCGGCGCACGGCTCATCTTGAGCGCGCCTTTAGCTGAAGTTCGCAGCATCAGTTCCGTAATTCCATTGTTGCTCGGGCCTTCAAACAGGCGGCCGCCGGGGAAAAAGACGCCGATTGAAATCAATGGAAGAGCGCGGCTTTCCTTCACCATCACTTCCGGGCCCCGCAGCAGTTTGTACTCGGTAAGAGGGGACTCAACCCAAGCGGAACTGATCTCCGTCTGACCGATACTGCGAGCGGCAGGCCTAACGGGTTTGCCCTTCTTGTCTTCGTTGGGGGTCACGGCCGGCCCTGAAATCAACTCTGCTTCCTTCACCGAATTCGGAAGCCGCTGTTCGAGGAACGCTGTGAGACTTTCCGCCGATCCGCTGCGCAGCTTGGCCCCCTTGGGCAGGTATTCCAGCACCGTGCTGCGCGCCAAGGTCAGGTGCGTCTTGGCTACGTCGATGACCTGTTCGCGTGTCACGGCGCGCAGTTTTCTTACGTGATCGCGCCACTCCCGATGGGTCGATATCGCTTCGTAACGTGCCAGCTCGAAGCCGAAGCTGGTCAGTTCTTCGCGCTCCAAATAGATCTCGCGTTCCAGCAAGTTCTTGCCGCGTTCAATGTCCTGATCATCCAAAGCGCCCAACTTGAGGCGCTCCAACTCAGTCCATAGGGCCAACTCCACATTGTCCAGCCGTGACGGGTCAAGACTGAACTGGAGTGCCAAGTAGCCTTGATGCTGCAAATCAAGTGGCACCGACTTCACGGAACTCACCCAGCTCTTTTCTTCCTTCAGGAGTCGGTTCAGAATCGAACTCTCCCCCTCGGTCAGAACTGCGTTCAGAACCTGGGCGGCGTACCACTGCGGTGTAAGCGACGCCGGCATCGAAAAGCCCAGGAGGAGTCTTGCTTCGGTAATATCGCCTCTCAATTGGCGATAACGCAGCTGCTTCTGCACAGGTTCGGCCGGAACCACCAAGGATTCTGCCTTGGCTGGCGACATGCCTCCGTACTTTTTCACGACTTCATCCAGGGCCGAGCGCTTATCGACATTGCCACAGATCACCAGAACGATGTTGGAGGGAACGTACCAGCGTTGGTAGAACTCGACCAATTCCTTCCTGCTGAGAGGCAGCAATGTATCTTCATCTCCGATGCGCCACCGGCGAACCGGGCTCACCTCAAATGCCGCCTCGTAGAGTTTTTCCAATGAGTAAGCTTCAGGCATGTCTGTCTTGCGTCGAGCCTCTTGCAAAATGACCTGGATTTCGCGCTTGAGCTCCTCCTCGGTGAATGCCGGATTTTGCAAAGCGTCGGCCTGAATATCGAGCCCTTGCCGGAAATGCTCGAAAGGAAGCACCGTGTAATAGTGGGTATATTCATAAAAGGTTCCGGCGTTCAGGGACCCGCCAAGCGCCTTGGTTTCCTTGGCAATCGCTCCAACGCCACGGCGCGCCGTACCCTTGAAGAACATATGTTCGACGACATGGGCAATCCCCCGCAGCTTGTCTGGTTCATTCAAATACCCGGTCCTCACGTAGGTTGAGATTGAGACCAGCGGCAAATCCTTGCGCTCATAAACAATCAGCGTGAGGCCATTCTTCAGAACAACCTTCGTGTATTCATCCTGGTCTTCCCGGGACGCAAAGGGACCTAGAATTCTCACGGGCTTTTCACTCGAGGAGGTCGAACGCCCTGGCGGGCCCTGGCTCGAACTGGTGGCCTGGCCCTGGAGGACACTGGCGCCAATGGCGAGACACCACGCAATCAAGCCTGTCATAGCCAGGTTAGTTCCCATAGGGATCTGACACCGCGACAGGCGTCAAGGCGCCCGCCTTGGTACGATATCGCACATACAGCAATGCCACGGCACAGCAACCCCCGAAGAAATCCAAGAGACTGTCGCCCCAGGCACCACTGCGACTTGGCACAAACTGCTGGTGGATTTCATCGGCAATCGCATACGCCAGAACCAAGCTAAGGGTCCAGCCGGCCAGTCGCCATTGCCAGTGCATTCCGCGCCCTTTCCGCAAAGCCCGATACAGCAGCATCGACAATACGAAAAACTCCGTGAAGTGGCCCAATTTGCGAACGAGATAATGGAAAGATTCGATCAACTGGGGCGTCGCATGGGGCAAAAGCCACTGGAACAACGGTAGAAACACTGGCGATGTATTGTCCGAAGAAAAGCTATCGCTCGAAAAGATGGAAATCAAGCTGGCCCAAGAAAGGAGAGGCAGCCAATACTTCAGAAAGGATGACATTAGGAATCCTTCAAGGGTTGATCCGGGCCGGCTAGTCCTCGCGCAAGAAATGCCCGGACCGGCCTCCGGACTTCTCTACGAGTCTGATATCCGAAATGACCATTTCGCGGTCTATGGCTTTGCACATGTCGTAAATCGTCAACGCAGCAACAGAGACGGCTGTCAGGGCTTCCATCTCCACCCCTGTCTTGCCCTCGGCCGTTGCAGTGGCTAGCAGCTCGATCCCCCCTTGCGTCAGCTCGCACCTAACATCGACATGGGTCAACCCCAGCGGATGACATAGAGGGATGAGACCTGCCGTATTCTTGGCAGCCATGATTCCTGCAATCCGAGCCACTTCCAGCGGATTGCCCTTGGCAATTTTTTCGCTTTGAATCAGCGCCAGAGTTTCCGAGGAAGCTCTAACGTGCCCGCGCGCGCGGGCCATGCGCACCGTGACCGACTTTTGGGTCACGTCCACCATCCTGACTTTGCCACTCTCGTCCAGATGTGAAAATTGGGCCATGTTGAGATGTCTCCACACACCGGTCCGTCATTGCAGTGCAGACTACAGGCCACCGTTGTTACAACCCGTCCGCATTCGCATAGCCAAGTTCTTCAAACAACAGCGCCTCGACCATTTCGCCCCGATTCAAGCGTGAGGCTTGGGCGGGCACAATCAAGAGTGCATTGGACTCGACGGCACCAAAAACATCTGCCGACCCCTTCCAAGTCACGGGTAGGATCTCCAGCGCGCCACACCCGCTGCTTACTTGGGCCGGCAAAAATGCACTTCGTCCCGATCGCTCAACAACATCTGCTTGAAGCTGGCCTCTTATTACCGGAAGGTCACCAGCAGGCAGTCCTTGCAGGGCTCTGAGCACAGGATTGACAAAGAGCTCAAAGGCAACGAACGTCGACAGCGGATTTCCAGGCAAGCCAAACAGCCAGCGGTCCTTCCAGGTTGCGAACACCGTCGGTTTTCCTGGACGCATGGCTACGGATTCGAAGTGAACCGTCACCCCTAACTCTTCGAAAACCGGCTCAACCAGGTCATACTTTCCCATCGACACGCCACCACTGACGAGCAAGACGTCGGACTCCAGCCCACGCTGAATTTGCCGACGCAAGTCCGGCAGATTGTCCTTAGCCGTCTCCAGAATCAAGGGGGTGGCACCATTCTTCAGCACCTGGCCATAGAGCGAAAATGAATTGGAGTTCCGAATCTGTCCGGCTTTCGGAGCCTCTCCTACCGACACGAGCTCGTCACCGGTCGCCAGAATAGCGACGACTGGACGGCGGTATACCAGCACCTCAGCCCTGCCGGTAGCCGCGAGCACCGCAGCCTCCAAGGTTGAGATCCGGCGACCGGGACGAAGCACTGTATCTCCAGCACGTCGCTCCGAACCCTTCGGAGCAATATTCTCGCCCGCTCTTACCGGTTTGAGCACCCGCACCAAGGCATCCGACCCGCGAGTGGTATTTTCTACCATGACGACGGCGTCAGCGCCCTCTGGTACAGGCGCGCCCGTCATGATTTGAATTGCTTCACCGTTTTTCAGGACGGTTTCACTCATCTCCCCTGCCCTGACTTCACCAACGCAACAGAGCGCAACGGGGGCTGTCTGCACATCCTCGGCACGTAGGGCAAAACCATCACGCATTGACCGGGCAAAAGGCGGTTGGTCGCTGTCGAGAGAGACTGTCTCGGCGAGTACACGCTGAAAGCCTTCAACAAGCGCAACTCTTTCGACTGGCTGTTTTCCAGCAAGCTGCTCGCAGTGTTGCAAAACCATGTGTCGCGCTGACCGAACACTAAGCGAAGAAGATTCCATGAAGCTCCTATGCCAGGAAGAGCCCGGTTGAAGGCCACAAACCCAGTTTGAAGCTTACTGGCACGAGCCAGACAGAGTCAAAAATTTTTACTTTTGACGACGGTGCCTGTATCATGACATTCCACAATAGAAAGCACGGAAGCGTCTCTGCCAAATCACCCCCTCAACCGCTTAGACACGTAGAAGCAATTGAACTCCTCAAGACAGGGAGAAACGAATTGGAAGTGTTGCGGCGAGTGCTTTCCGGACCTCAGTGACATACAGCGTTCAGTTCCAACTACTTAACCAGGAGCTACATGAGCAAGCAGAAAATCTTGATTGTTGACGATGAACCCTCGGCCAGAGAGGGCCTGGCCAGGCTGGTTTCGAACTGGAACTTCAACACGAACTCGGCCGAGAACGGCGAAATGGCTCTGTCCTTGATCTCAGAGCAAGAACCGCAGGTCGTCATCTCCGACTTGTTCATGCCAGTGATGGATGGTATGACGCTGCTCAAGAAGATCAAGGAAGACTACCCCGAGGTTGCGGTCATCCTGCTCACGGCGCAGGCCACCATCGACTCTGCTGTCGAAGCCATCAAGGTGGGGGCGTACGACTACCTGGAAAAGCCTGTGGACCCCGCCCGGCTCCGGATTCTGCTCGACAAATGCCTCGAGCGGGAGAAGACCCTTAAGGAAGTTCAGCTACTGAAGAGCCAATTGAAGCAGTATGGTTCTTTTGGGGACATGGCCGGGAACTCACCCCAAATGTTGGAGGTCTACCGCCTCATTGAGATGGTTGCGCCGAGCACCGCTTCGGTACTGATCACAGGGGAAAGTGGCACCGGAAAAGAACTTGTGGCGCGCAACATTCACTTGCGCAGCAAGCGCAGCGAAGGCCCTTTCATCGCCATCAACTGTTCAGCGATTCCTGAAACCCTGATGGAGAGTGAGATCTTTGGACATGAAAAGGGCGCGTTTACCGGCGCCCTCGAACGGCGTCTGGGATGCTTTGAGTTAGCCAACGGAGGAACCATTTTCCTCGACGAAATCGCGGAGATGCCGGCGGGAACGCAAAGCAAGTTACTCCGCGTCATTGAGGAACGAAAGTTCCGCCGCCTGGGAAGCAAGTTTGAGATCGACGTCGATGTGCGCATTGTCGCTGCGACGAACAAGCAGCCGCTGAAAGCCGTTGAGTCTGGTGAGCTGCGCAATGACCTCTACTATCGTCTCAACGTGTTCAGCATCAACCTTCCACCGCTACGCGACCGTCTGGGAGATATTCCGATTTTGACTGAAGCACTGATTCGCCAGTTGAACAAGAAACATGACAAGAACGTGAAAGGAACCACCGATCGTGTCTTGAAGATGTTCTCCACGCACAATTGGCCCGGTAACGTACGCGAGCTGCGCAACGTCGTGGAGCGCTCGCTAATCGTGTGTGACAAGGATCTTATTGAAGACAAGCATTTACCGGTGCTGGAGCAACGCGAAGTAGCGCCTTCTTCAAACAGCCTTGCCATTCCGGTGGGCACCACCGTGGCTGAAGCCGAGAAGCAGCTCATTTATAAGACACTCGAATTCACGGAAAACAACAAGACGCGAGCCGCCGAAATATTGGGAGTCAGTCTCAAGACGCTTCACAACAAACTCAACCTTTATGACTCTGAGGCTCAAAACTAGGCTCACGCTCACCATCACCACACTGGTTCTGGTTGTCCTCTCGATTGTCTCCCTCTTCACCATCATCACGTTCACGCGGGAACAGATTCGCGCTAGGTACGAAGTCGGGGACCTGATCAGCAAGCAAGTTTACAATCAGGTCAAGCAGGCTTTGTCCTCCGAGCCTACGCCACCCCCAACCGATCCTGATCCAGAAGCCATCCCGAACTACATTCGAGATGTCTTGCGCGAAGACTTGGGGCTGCAGGCACTGTTCGAATCAACTGCGGGTAATTCCCAAATCATCGTTTACCTAGCCGTTACGGATCCACATCATCATGTCCTGGCACATTCCGATAGCTCGCAGCTAGGCCAGACAATGCCGCAGACCGATAGCATGCTCGATCTCTTGAATGCCGGCTTCCTTACCCAGCTTCGTTACATCAAGAGCCCGCTCAAATTCTGGGAAGTCACCTTGCCGATGATGGCAGGAGACCGCTCTCTTGGTACGGTGCATGTCGCCATGAGCACCATCCTAGTCATGGAACAACTCAAACCGCTCCTGACCAAAAATCTCTATGTCGCCGGGTTCTCTTTGTTGTTTGCCACGACGCTGGCCGCTGTGTTTGCACAGGTTCTGCTCAATCCTCTGACGTTTATTTCCGCAGGCATTGAACGGATGATCCAGGGAGAATTCACCAAACCCATCGATCTGAAACGGCGCGACGAGTTTGGACTGGTTTCGCTAAAGTTGAACGAGATCGGCCAGCGCTTGGAAGGCAGCCGCGAAGAACTCGATGCGTTAAAGGGAAACTTTGGCCAGATCGTCAAAAGCCTCGAGGAGAAAATCATTTTCCTCAACCCCGAGCGACGTATTGTCCTGATGAGTCCGTCGTCGGCGCAGTTGCTGAACACAACTGTTGAGGCATCTCTCGGCAGACATCTGAATGAAGTTCTGTCTAAAGACCATCCTTTGCTCGGCCTTGTGGAGACTTCGTTCGGGGTCAAGCAGACGGTAAAGAAGGAAGACCTGCCGCTGCAGCAATCCAAGGTGACCGCCAGAGTCCACTATCTTGAGGAAAACCATCAACCGATGGGTGGCCTGGTGATCCTTGAGGACCCGGAGACCGTAGCTAAGCTGGAGAACCAGTTCGAGTACGCCACGAAGCTGTCTGCTCTTAGCAAGCTGACATCGGGAGTGGCGCATGAGGTCAAGAATCCTCTCAATGCAATTGTGATTCATCTGGAACTACTCAAATCACAGGTTGTTTCCCAGCAGGCAGAAGACGCGGCCAAGAGCTTGGACGTCATCACCCAGGAGATCAAACGGCTCGATCGCGTGGTCCGGAACTTCTTGAATTTCAACCGTCCTGTGGACGTTAACCTGAAGCGGGAAGACATTCAGCCCGTCCTGCAAGAGGTTGTGACGCTTGCGCAAAGTGAGGCCCTGCAGCGTGACGTGCGGATTTCACTGCAGGCCGCCGGCAGTTTGCCTCCAATTCAGCTCGATGCAGACTTGATGAAACAGTGCCTGCTCAACATTGTTCTCAACGGCTGCCAGGCAATGCCCGAAGGCGGCGCCTTGAAGATCTCAACCGCTTTGAACAATGGCTCGTTGGAGCTCAGGGTTCAAGATGAGGGTGTTGGGATCCCGCGGGAGAACCGTGAAAAGGTCTTTAACCTGTACTATACTACCAAGGAAAACGGCAGTGGAATTGGATTGGCCACGGTATTCAAAGTCGTCCAACTCCACAACGGCGAGATCGATTTCGAGTCTGAGGTCGGCAAGGGAACGACGTTTACTCTAAGGTTCCCCGTGGCGTAAATCAGTGGTCACCGGTCGCTGGGTGGTTAAAACGGTTCGGCCCTGCTCGCCCATGCTCGAAAGGGTTGGGCGTGAAAGGATTCCTGGTGGGTGAATCAACAGATGTCGGTTGACTTATTCAAAGGAAGACAAGCTTTGTCGTTGCATTCTGTGATCCCCTTTCAATGCCTCTTCGCAGGTCTTATCTGTTGTCTGCTCGCGACCGGCTGCAGCCGCAACAAGTCTCTGGCCAAAGTTCCTGTGACAAGCCTGCCCTCGGTTGGGTATCAGGGACCGGCACCCGAGATCGAAAACCAGTCCACCTCCGCACCCATCATGGTTGAGACACTGCCCGAACCCGCTGCCACAGCAGCGGAAGCGCCGCCGAATCTGGCTCCACCGGCCCAGCGCATGCCAATCCCGAAACCAAAGGTTGTTGTCGAATCGCGGCGTGCAACGCGAAGCACTGTTCCAGCGCCTGTCGAGGCACCGCCCGTCGCGCAAGCTCCCCCCATCCAACTGCTGCCCCAGTTCAGCGAAAGTGACAAGCAGGCGCTGAACAGAAAAATCAATGAGCAGTTGGACACGGCTCAGGGATTGGTTGAATCGCTCAACGAGTCGCACCTGACCGAGCAGCAGAAGCCCAACCTGGCCGCCGTGCTCGATTTCATGAAGAAGTCTCGCGACGCCGTAAAGCGTGGCGAGTTCCACCAGGGCCTGGTCCTCGCACAGAAAGCCAATACGTTGGCGGCCAGTCTTGTCAAAACACCGTAGTCAAATGGAGTTCCACGCCTCAAACAGTGGTTCGACCTGATCGGATAGTGCAATCCTAGGCCACGATCCAGACAGCCTGAATGTTCAAGGACATTACTCTCTTCTTCTCTCAGTTCACAGAGAACTTCACCACAACCGGCGCAATCGCGCCGAGCTCCCCGTTGTTGGGTAAAGCGATCACCAGCCCGCTAGGCTTGCGTCGTGCCGGCCCGATTCGGGTGCTGGAAGTCGGCCCAGGTACCGGAGCCTTCACACGGCAAATCGTGAAGCATCTGCGGTCCGGAGACCGCTTGGAGATCTATGAGCTCAACGCACGTTTTTGCGAGTTTCTGAGACAAAATCTACCGTGGGAATGGTTCCAGTCGAAGGGGATTCAGTGCCAACTTTACAATGCTGATGTGCGGCACGTTGGAACGGATGTTCAGTATGACTACATCGTTTGCGGACTGCCCTTCAATAACTTCGAGCCCGAGCTGGTTTCCGAGGTTCTGGCGGTGCTCATTGATCGCTTGGCAACCAACGGCGTGTTCTCATACTTCGAGTACAATCTGTCTCACGAGTTCAAATCGAAGTTTCTCAAATCCAACGATCGGCAGCGAATGCTTCGTGTCGGGAAGATCGTGCGCTCGTTCATCGAACGGCATCAGTTCGGCTATCGCCAGGTTTGGCTGAATCTGCCCCCGGCGAGAGCCCGATACTGCCAGAAAATGCCAAGACCCAAAAACATCTAGGCACAACGCTTGACACACCACGTAAGGTGAGCGCAAGTTCGAATAATCGAAGGAAGTACCTGCCGTCTACACCCGCTGGAATTGAGCAACATGATCGGTGCGTGCCTGCTTTAGACCATTGCACTCATGCTCATGCAGAGACGCTATCGGTTCGGAAAATCTTCTGCCGGAGAATTCTGAAGAGATCGTTGAGGACGCTGGGCTTGGAGAACGATAAACCTGCCTGACACCAAGCCGCTCGGGAATGTCTGTTATTTGTTTGAACCTCGGCGTAAGATCGTCACCAGCTCTTTTCCGCCAAACGCGGTCTCAGCCACGGTCATGCCGACAAACTGAAACCCGGCTTCTCCGGCCTCGATCAATTCCTTTTGCATCGTGGATGTTTTGGAAGTGGCGAGCAGTTTGTATTCGTCTTGTGCAGGCTTGGCGTCGCGGTCGCGCTCCATGATAACCACAACTTCTTTCCCGCCAAATGCGGTGTCAAATACCGTCTGTCCCCTGTAGCCGAAACCATGGTCGGCTGCTTGCTGCATTTCTTTCCGCATGGTAGAGGTCTTGTTGGTAGCCATCAGTTTGTACTCGAAACTCGCCCGCTTATCGATTCCACGTTCCCTCGATACCACGGCCACGGCTTCCGAGCCACCCCATTCAGTATTGCCTCCCATGATGCCTTCAAATCGAAAACCCTCCGCGCCAGCAGCGTTGAGCTCCCTTTCCATCGTGGAGGTTTTCTTGGTTGCGAGCACTCGGTACTCAAAACGACGAGCATTGTCGACAGGTGAAGCAACCAAGTTACTTACTAAAACGCATCCTGCAACAAAGCCAATCAAATGTCGCCTTTTCATAAGGACTCCTTCCAAGAAAATCAGCTCAGTCTTCTGTGTTTCGACAATGAGTGGCCTGAACATGAGCCTTGGAACCAAGTCCATATCTCATCGGTTTCAGTACAGACGTACTGAACCCGTTACTTCTTTCCCTTTCCGTACAAGATTCGTCCCGGCTTGGAACCCAGATGCTGCCCTTTTTCAATCACCGGCGTCCCATTGACGATGACGTACTCAATACCCTCGGGATATTGATGCGGATTTTCGAATGTTGCTTTGTCGATGACGCGTTCGGCACTAAAGATGGTGATGTCTGCCTTCTTACCAGCCTTGACCAACCCGCGATCCTCAATCCCGAGTTTGGCGGCATTCAGCGAAGTCATCTTCTTCACCGCCTCTTCCAAGGCCAGCACCTTCTCTTCGCGGACATACTTTCCCAAGACTCGCGGAAACGTGCCGTACCAGCGCGGATGTGGCTTACCCTTCCCTAGAATTCCGTCTGGCCGAACGGCTGTGCCATCCGACCCGATCGACACCCACGGCGTCTGCAATGCCGTTCGAACATCGTCTTCGCTCATTAGAAAGTAAACGGCAGGAACCGACCCGCCTTCGTCCTTCAGCAAATCAAACACAACGTCGGTGGGCTTCTTGTTGAGCGCTTTGGAAATCTGCTCGATGGATTTCCCCTCATGAACTTTGTTCTTCTCACTCTTGACACCAGCTACCACGCAACTCTCCCAACCTTTCATCGCCAGGTAGTGATCAAACCATCCACGAACTCCGTTGAGAATGTCCTTCTCCATCCGGGCACGCAGCAGCGGAATCGTTCAACCGGGCTAACATCTGCTCTCGGCCTCCTTCCATCGCCCAGGGGGGAATCAACGCGTCTAAGTTGTTTTGTCCGGCGACATAAGGGTATTGGTTTGCTGTGACTCGCAACCCTTTGGCCTGTGCCTCCTCGATCAGCTTTGATGACCTCAGGCATTCTTCCCCAGAGCCGCTTGTCGGCGATCTTAAGATGGATGATATCCACAGGTACCTGAGCCTGCTCGCCGATCGTAATCGCTTCGCGGATTGCATCGAAGATCGCCTCGCCCTCGCTGCGCATGTGTGTGGAATAGATGCCGGCAAAAGGCTTCACTGCGGTGGCCAAATCAGTGAGTTGCTGCCTGTCCAGATAGGTATCTGGAGGGACAATCAGCGAACTGGACAGCCCCATCGCACCGTCCCGCATGGCTTCGGCAGCCAATTGCTTCATCTCCTCAGTCTCGGCTGCTGTGGGTGCGCGGCTCTCATCACCCAACACACAACTTCGAATCTGGGTAGCGCCGACGTATGAAGCTACATTCACCGACATCCCGCTCTTCTGCAGACGCGCAAAATACTCGCCCAAGGTTTTCCAATCAGCTTTGAGCCCGTACTGGCTGAGATCCTTCGTCGCCTTACCCTTCAGCGGACCCGCTGATGGCGCTTCTCCGAGGACTTCGGTCGTGACTCCCTGTCGAATCTTGCTCTGTGCCGTGCCGTCAACCAACAGGGAATAGTCGGAATGGCTGTGAATATCGATGAATCCCGGCGTGACGGTCAAACCACGAGCGTCGATGGTTTGCTTCGCACTGAGCTCGGTCTCGTCCAACCGGCCGACTTTGACGATCGTGTCACCCTTGACGGCAATGTCGGCTGGAAACCAAAGCTCCCCGGAGCCGTCGACGACATTGCCGTTGCGGATAATGAGATCAAATTGCGGTTCAGGCGCCTTGCTGCAGCTCGTCAAGCCTGTCAGACAAACGATAGCAACCACCAGAGTTTTCCGGATCACGTTGAGGGCCCTCATGATTGTCTAGGGAAAGAATGCTGCCGTGTATGAATTGGAAACATCGTCTCGACGATCGAGAAACGGCGAGACCCTGTTTCCACCTTGAGGATGAACTCGGCACCTACTTCTGACCTTCTTGCACCGGGGCCGGCTGAGGCTTGAACTTTGAGACAAACTCTTCCAGCCCTTCGAGTGAGTCCTTATGGGTCACCTTGTAAATCGCTTCCAAATTCTGACGCGCCATCTCGGCAAAAGCGCCATTCAGAGCAACAGTGCGCGCAAAGGACTCCAAGGCCTGTTCGGCCTTGTTCTGATAGGCATACACGATGCCAAGCTGAAAGCGGGCAAAATCATAGTCTGGATTCAACTCCAGAGACCGCGTGAAATACCCTTGCGCCTTTGCCAACGCAATCACTTCAGGGCTGTCGGGAGGGAGTAGAGGAGAAGCCACCGTGCCAGTCGCAGGTTCAGCGGGCTTTACGCTACCCTTGGCAGTCGGGGCGGGTTGGGTTCCTGTAGCTGCCCGCCACGACTGGAGGAGCAGCAGCAGCTTCCTTGTCTCGTCGGGCTTTGCGCGCCTCTTCGAATTTCGTAAGGGAGGCACTTCCCATCGACGCGTAGTTCGAGGCGAGGTACTGATTTCGCTCTGCCATGAATCGCGCTGGCTCAACGTTTGCAGGAACGGTCAGCTTCTCCAGCACGCTGATCGATCGGCTGGCGCGATCCAGGGCCTTGTCGGCCTCTCCGTGATAGGCATAGGCCAGAGCCAGAACGGACAAGCGTAGCGGGGTTGGCAGGTAGTGCCTCCAGCGTTTTCTCACCATACTCAACCATCTTTTCGTAGTTGTTGAGCTGTTGATAACTCGCCGTGGCCATCTGGTGCAGCGTGGAAGCGTGCCTCGACCCCGGATACTGTTTAAGGAAAGCCTCAATCAGCTCAACGCGCTCTTTGGGTTCCTGGGTCTGGGTAATCTTGAAATAGTCTGCAACTTCCTCGGGTGGCTGAGAGCTTGCTTCCCGGGCCGGTGGAACTTCATAAAGCTTCATCGTCGCGGGCGCGGCCGGCTTGGTTTCGCCGGCGGGTTTGTCGCTCTTCGTTTCCTGGCCGTGAACCGCTGGCGCCAAAAGGCCGGCCAGAATGGCTATTTCGATCAAACGGCTCCTCATGGATTCCCCCTTTAGCCGATCCGGCGTGCGACATTCCGCAAGGTTCCGATTTCGGGAATCGTAATCTCGACCACGTCGTTTTCCTGCAATGCAGCTTCCTCGGTCTGAATGATGCCGGTACCTGTCAGCAACACAGTCCCGTCCGGAACCGTGTTCGCAAGAAACAGAAAATCGATCAGTTCTTCGATTTTGCGCTTCATCATGCCGACGGTTGTCTCACCCGAAAACAGAATACCGGTGCCACGCCGGATCGTGCAACTGACTTTCAGCTTGTATGGGTCTGGTACTTCATCGGCAGTTACCAGCACGGGACCCAACGCACAACAGCCACGAAAGATTTTTGACTGCGGCAAGTACAAAGGATTCTCCCGTTCGATGTCCCAGGCCGAAACATCGTTGGCTACCATGTATCCAAGGACCTTTTTCTTGCCGTCGATCAGCACTGCCAACTCGGGTTCAACAGCAGTGAATTTCGAGTCGCTGCGCAAACCAATGAAATCATTTGTTCCGGTGCAATGTCCCGCCCTTCCCTTAAAGAAAAGCTCAGGACGCTTGGCAGAATAAACGTGATCATAGATGCCCTTCGAAGTCTGCGTGTCCTCGTCCCGGAACTCAGCACTCTTCTTGTACGTTACTCCACAAGCCCAGACTTCCGGCGGATTGATGGGGATAGCCAGATGCGTGCGGTTCATGTCAGGCGGGGCGTTCAGAGACTCCCAACTTGACGCCAGAGGTTCTTTGGCAGCCAGCTCGTCCACAACTTCAGGCAGATCCAACTTCATGGCAGTAGCGTACTGCACCAAGTCCAGCAGCGAGCGAACTCCCTTCTGCTCATAGACAACCGGGAAGACCCTGTCATTCTCCAGCCTCGCGGCTTGAATCCCTTTCTTGGGGTCGAATACCTGAACAAGTTTCATCGCGTCTCCATTGGGATTTTCTCGTCGTCGGCTGAGCGCGACTGGAAGAGGACGACGAATTACCCTCCAAGGAAAAGAAATCCCGGCACGATGTCAGTCCGAGATCAACATCTTAACCCAAGCCTGACGGGAAACGCGAACAAAAGCAGGGGGTTGTATTTCAACGGTCGAGGCTTCTTGCCGCGAAGGTATAACGGTATAAGATGTGTCTTGCTTGGAACAAACGATCTGCAGAGTAGGAACTTCATTCGAGATGCCAGACTGTCTTCCACCATCATTGCCGACCGCGATCGAAAAGCTCAGCCTCCAGCTTCGATCTCACTTGCCGCGGCGGCTCGAAGTGGAGCATTCGGGGCGGGCTGCTGTCCTGATCCCAATTCTCGAGCGAAGTGACGAACTCTGCTTCCTACTCACCCAACGGACTCACAAAGTCGAAACGCACAAGGGACAGATTTCGTTTCCAGGTGGCATCCAGGAGGATTCGGACAGAGACTTACTTGAGACAGCCCTGCGGGAAACCTGGGAGGAAATTGGGTTGGCTCGCCAAGCCATTCGGGTTCTAGGGGAGTTCGATGAGTACCTGTCCATTACAGGACTGGTCGTGACTCCTTTCGTCGCTTGGCTTCAAGGTCCGTTGGATCTAACGCTAAATCCAGACGAAGTTGATGAAGTCCTCGAGGTTCCTTTCAGCGTTTTTCGAAACAGCCGTCTCTTGCGTGTCGAGACGCGTGTGCGACAGGGTGTTGAGAGGAAGGTCTACTTCTACGATTTCCTGGGAAAGGAAGTCTGGGGACTGACCGCTCAGATGATTCGGGATCTCTTGCAATTGCTCGACAGTGCGTAGGGAGGTATTGTGGGGTTTGCTCCTGACACCGCCCGATTCGCACCCTCGAATCGGAAGATTGTTGCGGCAATGGCGGGGTCCTGCTTTATAATGTTGGCTCTTTCTAAAGCCAGCTCACTCCTGGTTGTTCGCGCACCGCGGAACCCATCGTGCCCGGGCAACCTCCAAATGAAAGGAGGCTCTTTATGAACCAGAACCTTTTGCCTTCTGCGTGCCCCGACTGTGAGGGCGCCGATCGACGTCAGTTTCTAAAGACCTCTGCTCTTGCGGGAGCGTCAGTCGCTGCTTCGTCCGCGCTGCCCCGGATTTGGGTCATGGACTCTTTGCAGGCCTCGCCAGCCAAGGGCCCAGCAAAAGCCTCAGAGACTCTGGTGACAACGCTGTACAAGAGCCTCTCGGAACCGCAGCGGCAGGCGGTTGCTTTCGAATTCAATCACCCGCTTCGGTCCAAGGTCGATGCTAACTGGCAAATCACACCACAGAAGATTTCGGAGTTCTTTACTCCTGACCAGCAGGCCATGATCCGTGAGATTTTCCTCGGAGTCCACAATCCCGAGTATGTAGACAAAGTCATGCACCACATCGCGGAAGACGGCTCTGGGATTGGCAACTACTCCATCGCGATCTTTGGACAACCCGGCACCGGTGCTTTCGAATTTGTTCTTACGGGAAGGCACTGCACGATGCGCTGTGATGGAGACTCGGTGGAAGGGGCTGCTTTCGGAGGCCCGATTTTCTACGGTCACGCTGCTGGGAGCTTCAACGAAGAGCCGACTCATCCAGGGAACGTGTATTGGTTCCAAGCCAAGCGGGCTAACGACGTGTTTCAGGCCCTCGACGGAAAACAGCGAGCGTTGGCCTTGCTAGGCGATCCACGAAAGGAACAATCCACAGCGACGGTCGAACTGAAGACCTCAGGACAACTACCAGGCCTGCCCATCTCCGAAATGAGCCGCGACCAGAAGGCGCTTGTGGAGAAGGTTCTGGGAGATCTGCTGCTGCCGTTCCGGAAGAAAGACACCGACGAAGCAATGCGCATGATTCGCAAGAAGGGCAGCCTCGATCAGCTTCATCTGTCGTTTTACAAGAATCTGGACGTCGGAAGTGATGGTGTCTGGGACGTCTGGCAACTCGAAAGCCCGAACATGGTCTGGTATTTCCGTGGGCATCCTCATGTGCATGTTTGGGTGAATATTCGGGCCTGAGAATTCTTGAGAACGTTCGCCAGCTTAAGTCGGCACGAAACAATGGTTCGCGTCTGTTTTCCACGCTATCCTCGGCGGCGGCCTTGAAACTTAGGTCGTTACTTGAAACCTTGGCTGCGGGCGCCAGGGCCGGTACTCGCGCCCTGATGCCTCGAGGAGGCAGAGCGAAGATTGATTCCGCGACCTCGGCAAGACGGGTGGTCATTTCTCTGGAAACAGTGCGCGGAGGCCCTCGACAGTTACTCGAACTGCTTCCGAAATTCAGCCAGTTGTTCGCGAAGTTCGCCTACCTCCCGCTTCAAGCTGGCAACCTCACTCTCCAAAACACTGATGCGCTCGACTGGAGATGGGCGGCCAACCAAGTCTGACGGTGGATCACTCACTGCTTGAGCCTCGACAACTTCTGGGGTTCCAGACAACAGATGGGCATAGCGTGCCTCTTTGCTGCCTGGCGCCCGAGGCAGTTTCACGGCCAAGGGAGCGGGACTTCTCTCAATCATCCGATTCAAACACGATTCTACGGCTGCCAGGTCGTCGAAGGCATAAAGACGCTGAGTACGCTCGCGCAGTTCACCGACGGTTTGGAATCCGCGCAGCATCAGCACACAAAGAATCGCCAGCTCCCTGCGATCCAGATTCAAAATCTCCGAGAGCCGCTGGCGATACTTCTCAACACGACTACCGGCTTCATGCACGAATACGACCAGTCCCCTGCCCCGCAAGGACTCCAGGGTTGCCACCACAGTTTCATCCGTCAGAGACATGACGGGATCGCGATTCGACTTCTGATTGCAGGCAAGGGTGAGCGCGTTCAGAGACAAAGGATAGTACTCAGGCGTGGTTACCTCTTTCTCCAGAAGAGAACCAACAATCCGGACTTCGATGGGTGATAGATCAAACTCCATACTTTGGCTCCCCAAGCCGCAGACCGATCACAATGCCTGCATCTCCTTGTCCTTGAGCATCTTGATTTTGTCCCTCAATCGGGCCGCCTTCTCGAACTCGAAATTCTTCGCGGCGTCGCGCATTTCCTTCTGCAGCCGTACAATGTGCTTTTCCAGATCTTCGGCCGTAGCGAACTCGACTGGCTCCTCCTGAGGCACGGTTATGTAGTCGGCCTCGGTCATAGCAACCAGACTCATGTCCACCGGCTTTACAATCGTTTCCGGCGTAATCCCATTTTCTTCGTTATAACGAACCTGCCGCTCGCGCCTCCGATTCGTCTCGCCGATGGCATTCTGCATAGATACGGTCATGACGTCCGCATACAAGATTGCACGCCCTTCCACGTTGCGAGCAGCCCTGCCGATGGTTTGAATGAGCGAATCTCGCGATCTCAGGAACCCTTCCTTGTCGGCATCCAGGATCGCCACCAGTGAAACCTCCGGAAGATCCAATCCCTCGCGCAGAAGATTGATCCCGATCAACACATCAAATTCGCCGCGGCGAAGGTCGCGAAGAATCTTGATGCGCTCCAGGGTCTCGATCTCCGAGTGCATGTATCGGCAGCGCACTCCCACTTCCCGGTAATACTCGGTGAGGTCTTCCGACATCCGCTTGGTAAGAGTTGTGACCAACACTCGTTCCTTGCGCGCCTCCCGAATTCGGATCTCGTGCAACAGGTCATCCACTTGCCCTTTCACGGGGCGCACCTCGACCTCAGGATCGACCAACCCGGTGGGGCGGATGATCTGTTCCACCACAACGCCAGCACTCCGAGTAAGTTCGTAAGGCCCGGGCGTCGCCGAAACGTAGATCACTTGATTCAGCCTTTGTTCGAATTCTTCAAACTTCAACGGGCGATTGTCCAGCGCAGAAGGCAATCGAAATCCGTAGTTCACCAGATTCTCTTTGCGCGAACGATCACCGGCGTACATGCCGCGCACCTGAGGAACGCTTTGATGGCTTTCGTCGATCAGCATCAGATGATCGGGTGGAAGATAGTCGAGCAGAGTCGGCGGCGCCTCGCCGGGAGCACGGCCGGAAAGGTGCCGGGAGTAGTTCTCAATTCCGTGACAGAAACCAATCTCCTTCATCATCTCCATGTCAAACATCGTGCGCTGGTGCAGACGCTGGGCCTCCAGCAACTTGCCCTGCGCTTCGAGCTGAGGCCGCCACAGCTCCAGTTCTTCTTTGATGCTGCGGATAGCCTTCAGCACGGTGCTGCGTGGCGTTACATAGTGGGACTTGGGATAGATGGGCAGGCGGTCGTAGCGATACTTCACCTCGCCATACAGCGGATCTATTTGTGACAAAGATTCGATTTCGTCGCCAAACAACTCGATCCGGTACGCCACGTCATCGTAGGCCGGATAAACCTCGATGCAGTCGCCTCGCACGCGAAACGTGCCGCGCTTGAATTCACCGTCGTCCCGCACGTACTGAATTTCCACGAGCTTCTTAATGATGTCTTCGCGCTTGACGCGCTGCTCCTTGTCGAGCAGAAGCAGCATGCCATAGTAGGCTTCAGGTGAGCCGATACCGTAGATGCAGCTTACGCTGGCTACGATCACGCAATCCCGCCGTTCAAACAGGGTACGCGTGGCTGACATGCGCATCCTGTCGATCTCATCGTTGATCGTGGATTCCTTCTCGATATAAGTGTCAGTGGCCGCGATGTAGGCTTCGGGCTGGTAATAGTCGTAATAGCTGACGAAGTACTCGACCGCGTTCTGAGGGAAAAACGTACGGAATTCCTGGCACAGCTGGGCCGCCAGAATCTTGTTGTGCGCCAGTACTAAAGTCGGTCGGTTCACAGCCTCAATCACCTTGGCCATGGTGTAAGTCTTTCCCGACCCGGTAACACCGAGTAGCACTTGATGCTTCTCGCCATCCTTCAAGCCCTTCACCAGTTGATCAATGGCCTGGATCTGATCACCTTTGGGCTCGAACTGTGCGACATGAAAAGAGTCTTGAGGGGGTTTCATGAAGGAACTTGAGTACAGGACGGCGTCTTGCGGTCTCAATACTGGACTGAAAGCGGAAGTCAGGTGTCTGTGGCTTGTGTGGAGTGACTTCCTCACCTACCAAGAAAACGAATGGTCTCGATGAGCGAGAAGGACCTGTTACCCGCGACTTGCCGACTTCTGGACACCAAACACAAAGCGGACAATCCGCGAGCGGGTGCTTTCCGGCATGTCGAGAAACATCAGACCCAGGCGATAAATTCGATTGCGCTGTGCATCTTCCTGACGATCGCAACGAACCAGCTTGGAATGAAGGTGAAACTCCTCGGGCGTTCCTGGAAGGCTGAACCGGGTTTCGAAAATTGTTCCCGCGGGCACTGCATCCTTGTGGTGCACAGCAAATCCGCCGCCGCTCAGATCGAGGGTTCTGGTCTTGATCAACAGGACCACCTTAGTCTCCTGCGAGGGGTCCGGCACGCCGATCAACTCAACCGGAATGCTGGTTCTGACACGGACAAACTCTCGCCGCTGCGTTCGAGTTACCGAACCGACAGGCTCAACCACGACAACCGGTACCGGCTCAGCAGTCGTCTTTTCCACTTTCGCGCGCAACCCATAGGCAGCGTCTTCTCTTGTGAAGGACAAAAAAACTTCCTCGCCCGCCCGAACTGAGACTCGCAGACCGTTCTCGGTTGGCCAAGCGATGCAGATCTTAGCGCCATCCAGATCTTCCACTCGACTGGAGTATCCTTGCGCCGATTCTCCATCGATGAAATTCACCTGCAATAGTTCATTCACCTGCGGCGAAATATCGCTCATAATCTTTTGACTAATCTAACATTCGGACTGCCCGTGCAAGCCAGATCATGTGCCACCGTCTGATCATTTTCCTGAATCGAAGACCTTTCTTCCCTGCCCATTGAGTGTTCTAATTTCTCCTCAGTGCACGCCAGAAATCCATTCAGTGAAGTTGTCCTCAAAGAGCTTCTTAACATCTCGACGCACAGCCGCCTCGGTCAGAGTCCATCCCGTTCGCATCAGGTCGGAGTATTTCTCGGTCAACACCTTGGCAATGATGCTACGCGAATGAGGCCATTTGTAGAGGAGTTGGTCCAGTACGCGCGCATCCGAGTGCTGCGGAATGAAGCTCGTTCCCAACAATTCAAAACGCTCCCTAGTAATCTCCTCGATGATACTGGGATTGTTCATGAACCACCAGCATCCGAAGGGCAGCAGGTTTCTGAACTTTCTCGCCGCAACACAAAGTCCATGCTGGTTTTCTCGGGACAGCATCGAGACCAGAAAACGATTCTCCGGAAACTCGGCGCACAGCCGTTCAACCACGGACATATCCGCCGTTCCCAAACTGTCACCTGCCAGCCGGAGCGCCGGATTCACCAGCTTCCGCACACCAATCATCATTGAAAAAGGCAAGCCATGTTCACGGCAAACAGGCAGCACGCAGTGTGCGACAAACTGGCTGCGCACCGAGGGATCGGGAAAGCTGAAATCCGGCGGCAAGGATACCGCCATGTAGACGGGCCGCATGCGTTTGACCCAGTCCTCCAGGAATCGCCGCACTTCAGCCAGCGTCTTGCCACCCAATCCCGGTTCCACGGCATAGCCCCAAGACGACAACTGGTGATGAGTCTCGCCCCATTTCAGCAACAGCGGATCGAGCCTTAACACAGCCCTAAACCGAGGATCTAAGTCTGGTGCCTTCATCCAAACCGCGCGTTCCGCCGGATCAAAAGGGTCGTTCGTCATGACGACGCTCTTCACGTTAGCCAACTTGAATACCTTATCGGTGTAGTCGCTCCGGTTCTGTTGAGCGAAATACGCACGAAATGCCTTCAGATCCGGTTTGCTGGTGTCCAGACCGAGCTGTTGCAAGACAGTCAAAATCCCCCGGGTCGCTTCGGACAAGGGAGAGTTTTGCTCGAACAGCGACTTCCAGATCGCCTCGGCCTGCCCCGGCGTGTCCATCGCCCAAAACTCTTGATACGAAATCGGTGAAAAGCGAAAGATCTCTGCGATTAGGTAGTGATAGTTGATGAGCTCGTCCAGCCCCCACAGGCCGATACTGCCGAACTGCTCGCTATAGAGGTGCGTATGCATGTCGACAACAGGAGTTTCCTGAACAACGCGGGCAACGGTTGCGCCGACTTGTTCCAAGGGAATGGCCTGCATTGAGGTATCCATCAGGATCAGTTCTCCTGTTCAGAACGGTATCAAGGGTCCACCCTTGGGCGCCAAGTGTCCGACGGCCTCTCAGAAAGAACGCAAAAATACCAAAACTGTTCTTGTCAGGCTAATGATTTTCTTGAGGCATGCCGTGTGGCTCAAGCGAGAACGAGACTCACGCATTCGGTGTCTGTTGGAAAGGCATCTGCAGCGCCACAGTTTCCGCCCACCATCGTTGACACCGATCAATGCGTTCATGGACAATGCGAGCCTACCAGACCAAACCATAGGCCACAGCCTTGCACTGTTGATGATTTCAGCCCACTTCCAGTTCACCAGCTCCACGAAAGGAATCACATGGTTGAGTTCTTTCAGAAGTTGTTCGTATCCGACTTCATGCCGCACGGGCACTGTTACTTCTGGAGCCCGGACATCGTCTGGTTGCAAGTCACTTCCGATGCGTTGATCACGCTTGCTTACTACTCGATTCCGTTGACGTTGGTCTATTTTGTACGACAGCGCAAAGACCTTGCTTTCCCCTGGATGTTTGTCCTCTTTGGTAGCTTCATCGTCCTGTGCGGCACCACTCACGCGCTTCAGATTTGGACGCTCTGGCACGGCACCTACCGCATGGAGGGACTGGTGAAACTGGTGACAGGGCTTGTTTCGGTCGTTACTGCGGTTCTGTTGTTCCCGCTCGTTCCCAAAGCCCTGGCACTGCCCAGCCCCGCGCAACTGGAAGAGAGAAATCGGGAATTGAACGAGCACATCGCGGAACGCAAACGGGCCGAAGCAGGCGCTCCAGAAGGCTCATGACGAGATGGAGGCGCGGGTATTGCAAAGGACGGCGGAACTTCAAGTTCTGAACGATCGGCTTCAGAAAGAGATCGGTGAGCGCGCCCGCTCGGAGGAGGCTCGGCAGAGATTGGAGAAGCAAGTTCAGCATGCACAGAGACTGGAAAGCCTCGGTGTGCTGGCCGGCGGTATTGCTCATGACTTTAACAATCTTCTGGTCGCGATCATGGGTAACACTGATCTGGCTCTAATGGATCTACCTCAGTATTCGCCCGTGAAGCAGAGGCTTGAGGACGTGAAAGCCACGGCAGTAAGAGCAGCCGACCTCACGAGCCAGATGCTGGCCTATTCCGGCAAGGGAAGATTCGCTGTACAACCTGTGGCCATTAACGAATTGATTCGTGAAATGTCCAATCTATTAGCAATCTCCATTTCCAAAAAAGCTGTTCTCAAGTTCAATTTTGCCGAGAATCTTCCGAGTGTGGTGGCGGATCCGAGCCAAATGCGCCAAGTGGTAATGAATCTCATCACCAACGCTTCTGAAGCAATCGGCGACAAAAGCGGAATCGTCTCCATAAGCACCGGACTGTTTCACGCTGACGAGCAGTACCTTGCTCAGACCTACCTGAATGACAAACTGCAAGCGGGCTACTATGTAAGCTTGGAAGTCGCCGACACGGGTTGTGGCATGACCCCTGCGGTTCGCGAAAAAGTCTTCGATCCGTTTTTCACTACAAAATTCACGGGGCGCGGGTTGGGTCTTGCCGCGATCCTGGGCATCGTGCGCGGTCACGGCGGAGCGATTAAGCTCTACAGCGAAGAAGGAAGAGGCACCACCTTCAAGATTCTTTTTCCTGCCAGCTCTGAGACGGCTGTGTCCCCTGCGACCGGCGCCCTTGAGGCCGTGCGGAACTGGAGAGGCAGTGGCACTCTGCTCGTGGTTGACGATGAGGAGGCGGTTCGCAACGTTGCGCGCATGATGCTGGAGCGTGTGGGCTTCACCGTGTTGACAGCCGTGGATGGCCGCGAAGGTCTGGAGGTGTTCCAGCAGCGAGCCGACGAGATCACCGGAGTGCTGCTAGATTTGACGATGCCTCATATGAATGGCGAGGAGGCGTTTAGGGCCATGAGGCGCATCCGTGCCGATGTACCAGTGATTCTTGCCAGTGGTTACTCGGAGCAGGATACTTCGGCACAATTTGCGGGAAAAGGCATTGCCGGGTTCATCCAGAAACCATTCCGCTTTGAAAAACTCATCGAACAGTTTCGCCTCGTCCTCCAGAATCGGAAGCCATTGGCCTAGACGCGATTTGACCAGGTGGTGCTTGAACCATGCAGCGCTTACAGACAGCTCACCTGTCTTGGTAGCTGGTAGCCACTAGGTTCAATTCGATTTGAATCGCACTTCAACAGGACCGATGACTTCCACCGGTTGGCCATTCACCCAAGGCACCTGATACGTCCATTGGCGTACAGCATCCTGAGCCGCTTCGATCAGCAATGGATTCCCTCTGGTTGCTCGAGCCGCAGCGACCTCACCCTTGCGGCCGATTGTGACTTCCAAGAGTACGACATCTTGTATTCCAGCTTCCTTCGCTGCTTGAGGATAGATGGGATCTACTCGCTTGATGAGGCGTGCCTCCAAAAGGTTCTTTCCCAGCCGAATCCGTTGAGGAGGAATCTGGTGGTTGGCTTGTAAATCGGCATCATCAGGAATCGGCCGAGTGCGAGAAAATTTTGCCGGTTGAGCTTCGACCGTTCCCCAGGATGTTCCATCCAAAAAGAAAACTCCATCAACGTCGAGCTTCAGTGCGCTGGGTGGTTCCACAAACACGACAGGCAGATAGCGAAGGTGCAAAGGCGACGTTGTAGAAGGAACTAAGAAGTGACGAGAACGGTAAGCGGGAATTGATCGATGCAACCGCAAGGGTATTTCGTCCTTTTCGAAACCTACTCCAGAAAGACTGCAGGCGAAGGCTGTCACGGCGCGACTGGTGGTGTTTTCTACCCGAAACGACAAGCCAATAACATATAGCGGAGAGACTCCTGTAGGGCGGAGGATTTCCACCCTGCGCGCCGTCGCCTGAGTGATGCGGAGTGGCCGGGTAGAATTACTTTCATAGTTCACGCCCATCTCGGGCGCCTGATCAAGGTTCCTTGCAACGAAAGCCCGCTCTTCTGCCGACAGCGACCAAGGAAATTCTTCAAAGAGTCGGGGAACCCGTAGCTCCGCTGGCTCTTCCTCACCTGCAACCACCGTCTGTGCTTGCAACACCCGTAGAGGCGCTTGGCCGCAGAGCAGAGCGACGAGCAACAGCCATGCTTGGCCTATAATCCAGGAACGAATAGAACTGCTCTGGAGAAGTAGGCGCATGCAAACCTCTTAGTTGTCAAAGAAGCGTTTCACCAAGGAAGCCTCCTCAGATTATGGATTTCTCTTCGAACAGAGTGCCATCCACATCTTAAGACTAGAAAGAACTCTTAGCTAGAGCCTGCTCTCCTACCGAGACCTCGGTACCATTTAGACACCAAATAGGCGTCCGGTTGCTCCGCATTCGCTATTCGCAGCGTAGCGCGACAGTCGGGTCAACCAAAGCTGATCTGAACGCTGGAACCCAACACGCGAGCAAGGCTGTCGCGGCCATCGTAAAACCAACGGCCACAAAGGTTACCGGATCATTCGCCGTCACGTCGTAGAGCAAAGTCGACATCAGGCGCGTAAAGCCCGAACGCCGCTGCTAGACCCAAGCCAATGCCGGCCAAGGCCATTCGCATTCCTTGCCAGACCACCATACCGACGATATCACCACGCTGGGCGCCCAGAGCCCTGCGTATCCCGATCTCGTTGGTCCGTTGCGCCACCGAGTACGCGATGACTCCATAGATACCGATCAAAGCAAGCAACAGCGCTGTAGCCGCGAAAGTTCCAAGCAGAAACATATTGAAGCGACGCGGTGCAATCGAGTCGGAGAGTGCCTGTTCGAGAGTCTGAAGTTCATACACAGGCTGAGCCCGGTCAATGTCCGAAATCAATTTCCGGATCGAGGACGCGGCCAGCCTCGCATCGCCTGAGATCCGAACGACGACTCTCACAGTTCGAACCACAGGTGACCACTCGTACGCCATATAGACTTCGGGTCGAGGCTCAGCGTCCAGTTGCCAGTACTTAAAATCGGCGACTACTCCCAATGTGGTACCGCTCAAGAACGACCCGCTGATAGGCTTGCCTATAGGATCCCTGTCATTCGCCATGTTACGTGCGAAACTTTGGTTGACCAGAACAACATCTAACGATTCCCTCTCTGTTGGCCAGCGCCCTTTGATGAGTGGTACGCCAATAGCACGAAGGTACCCCGGCGATACAAATCTGACTGACGAAGTTTGCTGAGAACCTTCCACTCTAACGGCGGTAGTCAGAGTCCCACAGTCGATGCCGACCGCGCGCACTCCCGGGACCGTGTTGACGCGCCGGAGCAACTCGTGGAGATAAGCTTCTTGTGGCGGCCAATTGCGGTATTGCGGCCCGGACAGGGAGACCCTCATGACCAGGATGCTCTCAGGAGCAAATCCTGGAGGTTTCGCGTTCATGCGCCAGAAACTCTTCAGCATCAATCCAGCTCCGGTGAGCAGAACAATCGCCAGCGCCAGTTGCAGTGCCACCAGCCATCCCCGGCCACGAAGTCCGCCAGCCGCCGCCGAGGATGTTCGCGCATCGACTTTGAGCGCGTCGTGCAGATTCGTTCTCCCCAACGAGATGGCTGGACCCAGTCCGAATAGAACGCCAGTCACGAGCGAAACGCCTAGAGTGAACAACAGGACCCAACCATCCGTTTGTGTATCCCCTAACCGTGGAACTGCCTCCGAGCCAAGACGGACTATGATGGCGAGGCACCAGCGGGACAGAAGCAACCCGGCCATACCTCCAAGCAGTGCCAGGAGAACACTCTCCACCAGGAGTTGGCGGATGACACGCATCCGTCCTGCGCCCAACGCCGCACGGATCGCGATCTCTCTTTGCCGGACGGAAGCCCGAGCCAGAAGCAGGTTGGCAATGTTTGCGCTGGCAATAAGCAAAACGAAGCCCACTGCAGCCAGCAGGACCATCAGCGCCGTGCGCGCGCTGCCCACGAGCTTGTCCTTCAGTGGAATGAAATGCAGACTGCGGTTTCGCAGCGGCGTAGGGTACTCGCGCGCGATTCGCGTGTAAATGGTCTCCATCTCCGCACGCGCTTGCTCAATCGGGACATTCGGTCTCAATTTCCCGACTACGCTAACCCAAAACGGCGCTGGGCCGCGTTTCTGAGTGACAGGCTGACCTGGCGTTTCCGCCGCATCAGGAATTGAAATGTAGGCATCAATTTCTCTGCGTTCGTCTCCCGATACCCATTGTTGTGGAAGCAGAAATCGAAAATCTTCCGAGAGCACTCCTGCGACCGCGAATGAATGGCCATTGAGGGTCACCGATTTTCCAACTACCTGCGAATCGCCCCCAAATCTGCGCTCGAATAGCCTGTAGGAAAGCACAATCGCGCTGGGTTCCCCCGGCCTGAACAGCCGTCCGAACGCTAGCCGTGCTCCCGTGATGTTCCAGAAGTCTCCAGTGACCGAAGCGATCCTCTCCTGGCTGGCATGATCATCTGCAACGAGGGCCAGGTCTTGGTTCCCGTAGGCAGCCATACTCTCGAACGAGTGCGCCTGATCTTTCCAGATGACATAATCTGCTCGAGACCCCCAGGTGTCGTGTTTGAAGTAGTCATCATGATTCGCCAGCCAAACTAATCGTTCGGCATCTGGATAGGCTAAAGAACGAAGCACAACAGAGTTTAGGACGCTGAACACGGCCGTGTTCATGCCAATGCCGAGAGCCAGCGTCAAGATAGCAACGGTCGTGAAGCCCGGATTCCTGCGCAGCATACGCAAGCCATAGCGAACGTCGTGCCACAATTCATCGAGGAATCGAGTCCCTTGCGTATCCCTGCACCGCTCTTTTACCTGGTCTACACCTCCGAAATTCCGCAGCGCAGCATACCGAGCTTCTTCCGGGGGCATGCCTGCCGCGATGTTCCTCTTAATCTCGCTTTCCAGGTGAAATCGCAATTCTTCGGAGAGGTCATCTTCCATGCGACGTCTGCGGAATAGAGCTATGATGCAAGAAAGAAATCTTGCTGCCGACATCAAATGCCTCACTCTTGGCCCGTAACATCTAAGGATTGGTACCTGTGCCAGTAAGGCAAGCTCCGTGGTGAGGCGGGTCTGGCAATCAACTTGGTACCAAATCATCCGTTACAGTCCACTAGTCACTCGTCACTGCTTCATTCACACCGTAGCGCTACCATTGGATCGACCCTGGTTGCTCGACGCGCGGGAATATAGGTAGCAACAAAAGCCACTGCAATGAACAGCAACGCCGTCCCGACGAACGTAGGCGGATCCGTCGGAGCGATCCCGTAGAGTAACGCCGAGATCAGCTTCGTCAGAATCAGCGATCCGGCAATCCCGGCAGCAACGCCAATCAACGTGAGGAGCATGCCCCGTCGTACTACCAAGGCAAGTATTTGCCCTCGGGTCGCACCGAGAGCAACCCGGATACCCGTCTCCTTGGTGCGTTGCGCCACAGTGTACGACACTAGTCCGTAAATCCCCGCGGCTGCCATTAGGAGGGCGATCCCTGCGAAGACGCCCAAGAGCAACAGATAGAGGCTCCGGTTGGCAACGGATTGCGACAGCGCAGCCTCCATGGTCTGAATATTAGATATGGGTTGATCTTTGTCCACGGCCCAAATTTTCTCCTGCACCGCTTTGGTCAGGTTTGCGGGATCCGCGGCAGTTCGCACTAGCAGCGAAACATAAGGTTGCTGAGTGTACGGAAGAGAGGGATAGGGATTCTGCTGGTAAGGCACGAATACCTGGGGTATAGGCTCGAAGTCACGGCCGCGGTAGCGCACGTCGCCTGCAACGCCAACAATAGAGAGCCAGTGCTGCGGATCCTTGTCGTAGTAGAGCCTGACCCGCTTGCCGACTGAGTCTCCGTCCGGCCAGAACCGCCGGGCCATTGTCTCGTTGACGATCACGACGGGAGCACCTGCCTGAGTATCTCTCTGGTCAAAACCGCGTCCACGCTTGATCGGGATACCCATTGCACCGAAGAAACCACCGCTGACTACATTGAAGCAGCGGCTGGCCCTGGCGGGGACCGGGGTCCGGGTGGCCTTCCACCTGGAAGGTCTCGCGTGAGCCTCCTCCCTGGAATGGCGGGTCAGTGTGAACGGCGACCTGATGAACGCCCGGTAAGCCGCCCACCGACTCCAGCATTGCCCGTTGGAAAATCTCCCGGCGTTGTGAATCGGTGTAGCGCTTGGAAAGCAGCAGTTCCGCCATCAATACGTTGCGTGGGTTCAAGCCCAAGTCGGTCTGGTGCAGCAGAAGGAAGCTCTTCAACAGAAGACCAGCACCAACGATGAGCACAACGGTGAGCGCTGTCTCGCAGGTGACCAGCAGGCTCCTCAACCGATTTTCGGTTCGCCCCCCAGCATGGCTTCGGTTTCCTTCCTTGAGAGAGTCACTTAGACGCCATTTCGACACCATGAGCGCCGGCGGAAGCCCGCAGAGCAGGCCAGTGAGCAAGGCCGTAAGAACGGCGAGCGCAAGCAGGGACCAATCGAACGTGACGGGGGGCAGCGCGAACCGGTGCGAAAGAGAGACGACCAGCAGTTCAGCTCCCCCAGAAGGCGAGAGCAGATCCCAGCAGCGAGGCGAGCAGGGCGAGTACGCAGCTTTCTGTAAGGAGCTGGCGCACAAGCCGGCCTGCCCCCGCTCCGAGCGCACTCCGCACCGCAAGTTCACGCCGACGGGCAATCCCCCTGACGAGCACCAGGTTGCCGACGTTTGCGCAGCCGATCAACAACACAAAGCCCGCAGCACCCATCAGTACCAGGAGTGGGGTGCGTACGTCGCCCACAGCTACCTGCTGGAGCGGCACCACATTCACTCCACGGCCCCCGTTTGTGAGTGGAAACGCCTGTTCCAGCCTTTTCGCGATCGTGTCAAGCTCCCGTTGCGCTGTGGTCATCCGCACCCCTGGTTTCAGGCGGGCGACTGCGCGGAGGTAGCCACGCGAGCGACTGGCATTCTCCGAGATAGGTACGACTACATCTGTATCCCTGAATGATGCAAACTGGAACCCTTGCGGCAAAACGCCAATGACGGAGTGAGGCACGTCGTTAAGAACGATGCTTTTGCCCAGGACGTCCGCGTCACCGCCGAAACGGCGCATCCATAACCCGTGGCTGAGTACGGCAACAGGGTTCTTCGCCTGCTGCTCTTCCTTGTCGAAACTCCTGCCGAGCGCTGGGTTCACACGGAGCACTGAGAACAACTCGTGCGAAGCTCCCAGCCCAATGATGGGTTCGGGCGCTCCGCCCCCGGTTACGTTGAATGGGTACCGTCTCCAAGCTGCGACGGCACTGAAGGATTGGCTCTGTCCTTTCCAGTCCAGGAAGTCTGGGAAGGACGTTGTGTCCCGGTAGACGCCCCGCGCCGGACTCGTAGCGAACAACACCACCACGCGATCCGCATCCGGTAAGGGCAGTGAGCGAAGCAGTGCCGAATTGACGACCGCGAGGATTGCCATGCTCGCACCGATGCCGAGGGCGAGTGTTAGCACTGCAACGGCAGTAAACATGGGATTCTTCACGAGCATCCGCGAGCCAAATTTGATGTCCTGGCAAAGCTCTTTAACCCATCGAATTCTTCGCACGTCTCGGCATTGCTCCTTGACTTGATCTACTCCGCCAAAGCTGCGTAAAGCAGTATAGCGAGCGGCTTCGGAACCCATGCCCGCCGCGATGTTCTTCTGGATTTCGTTACGCAGGTGGAACTGCAGCTCTTCGGAGAGGTCATCTTCCAGTCGACCTCTGCGGAAAACCGTCTTGAGGTGAGAAAGAAACTTGCTTATCACGGACATGACCGGCGGCCTCGTCTGACCACTCACCACTCGTCACTTGTCACTGCTTCATTCATACCTCAGCGCCACCAATGGGTTGACCTTGGCTGCGCGGCGTGCAGGGACGTAACTCGCGATCAGCGAAACGGTAGTCAAGAGGAGTGAGACAACAGCGATGGTGATGGGGTCTGTCGGCGTGACTCCAAAAAGCTGGCTCTTGATCAGTCGAGTGAGTGCAAATGAACATGCAACTCCGATAGCGATACCTGCCAAACTCAGGAGCAGTGCCTGACGAAGTACCATTCCGAGAATGTCTTTGCGCCCAGCCCCGAGCGCCATACGGATTCCGAAATCACGAGTGCGTTGGCTGACGAAATAGGACATCACACCATAGACACCGAGCACAGCCAGAGTTAGGGCCATAGCGGCGAATGTGCCATACAACCTTAAGTTGAAGCGCGGCGCGGTTAGCCACTGAGACAGCCGCTGCTCCATTGTCATTGCGTTGAAAACAGGCTGGTCCCTATCCACTTGCGCGACGACCGCTTTCACAGATGGAGCGAGTGATGCAGGATCACCGACAGTACGCACCATCCAGATCTTTTCCAAATGCAAATTCGCGAGGCCGCCGGGGTATTCCCATGCGTGCTGCCGCCAGGAGGAGTACATCGTTGGTTCTGGATCATTCCGAGGGCCATGGTGTCGCACATTTCCTACGATGCCAATCACACGGCGAGGCTGGGGCTCGCTCACTTGGACACCAGCGGTATCCGAGTAACTCACTTGAATCAGCTTTCCGATGGGTTCCTCACGCTGGAAGAAGCGGTCCACCATTGCCTGGTCGATGACGACCACCCAGGGGGACTGCTCCCGATCCTGCTCGTTGAGAAGACGGCCTTTCAAGAGGGGAATTTGCAGTGTTTTGAAATAATCTGGATTGACCTCGGCCAAGCCGGCTGTAGGCCTCCTGTCAGAGGGAAAATCGGGCTGGCCCACGATTTCGAACGGGTGGGTAAAGATCCCACTCGTTATACCCACGGACTTCACTCCCGCGATCGCTGCGATGCGATCAAGGGTCTCCTGGAAAAAAGCGTCTGCCTGCGGAGTGACCCGTTTCATGTCACCACCCAGAATTTTTCGGTACTTTGGCCCCCGCAGTTGGATTTGCATGGATAACACATTGTGAGGATTGAACCCCGGATCAGTGTTTTTCAAAGCCAGGAAGCTGCTGAACATCAATCCAGCGCAGAGTAGAAGGACCAACGCCAGAGCCACTTCAGCCACCACGAACAGACCGCGCTTTGCGGTAGACGCACCTTGGTCCCCATCTCCTTCAGCGCCTTTGATGGCGTGGTTCAAGTCTGCTCTGGAAGCCCGCCAGGCAGGAACCAACCCGAAGAGCAGGCCCGTCAGCAGAGAGAGACCCAATCCGAAATACATCACGACGGGGTCGATACGAATTTCTTCCATACGAGGAAACCACGCAGGGGCGAGGAAAACGAACAGCTTGATACCCCAGAAACTCAGAACCACGCCCAAGACACCGGCCGCCAAAGCCACTAACACGCTTTCGGTAAGCAACTGCTGAATCAGTCGGCTCCGGGAGGCGCCCAATGCCAAGCGCATGGCTAGTTCTTTTCGCCGTTTGGCGGCTCGCGCCAGCAGGAGATGGGCAGCATTGACACAACCGATCAACAGCACAAGCCCGACAGCACCAAGCAAGAGATAGAGAATCTCGCCCCATCCCCTGGAGTAGGCGTCCAGAAGTGGTTCGATGCGAAGCCCCCAACCCTTGTTTGTTTCGGGGTGATCCTGGGCGAGCCGTTGGGCAAGGACGTCCATTTCGGCTTGGGATTGTTTGAGCGAAACCCCTGGCTTAAGGCGCGCCAAGACCGTGAACCAGCGCGTATTGGGAGTGAGAGGATTGTCAGTCGGGCTGAGGGCAATCCAAAAATCTGTGGAGTTCGTGAACGGAAAGACCCAGAAGTCAGGCGGCATCACCCCAATCACAGTGCAAACCTTTCTTCCGCCCAAGGTGAGCTTTGCCCCAAGAACCTCTCGATCCCTCCCGAAACGTCGTTCCCAAAAGCCGTGGCTGATGAGGATGCCCTCGCTCCCCTCATGTCTCAGGTCATCCGCCAGAAAATCCCTTCCCAGCGCCGGCCTTACGCCGAGCAAACTGAAGAGGCCGGGAGTGATGAACTGTCCGCTGATCCGCTCGGGCTCCCCGGACCCTGAAATCGTATACGATTCCAGGCCTGCAACCGCCAGCTCCATTCTTTCAAGGGTTGACACGCGCTGGTGCCATTCCAGATAGCTGGACAACATGGGTTCGCGCTGCTGTTGCCTTTGCTCTAGATTGACTTCGTAGATTGCCGCCAGGCGATCAGGCTCCTTGAAATTGAGAGGGCGCAGCAGAACTCCATGGATAACGCTGAACATCGTACTGTTGGCGGCGATTCCCAGCGCGAGCGATAGCACGACAATCAATGTGGAAGCCCAGTTCTTGACAAGGGTTCGCGCAGCATAGCGGCAATCCAGTCCAATGGTTTCTGTCAGCTTCATTCCTCTGACCTCACGACATTGCTCTTTGACCTGATCCACGCCTCCGAAGGTGCGGAGCGCAGCGTAGCAGGCCTCTTCGGGCGTCATGCCCGTCGCAATGTTCTTCTCGATCTGTTTCTGCAAGTGGAACTGCAGCTCGGCTGAGAGGCCGGATTCCAACCGATTTCTCCGAAACAGGTTCAAGAGTCGGCGTGGAAGCTTTCCAAACTTGAGTCGGCGCATTGACTCACCTCATGACTGCTTGATCGCCAGAGCATCACAAGCCGTCAAATTCGAACTGCTCTCGTCACTCGGCACTTGTCACTCCGTCACCGCTCTTACGTCGTTTCCAGAATCTGAGCGACGGCCGCAGCGAGGCGTTCCCAATTGGTTGTTTCGACTTCCAATTGTTTGCGTCCCTTCTTGGTCAGGCTGTAGTACTTGGCTCTGCGACTGTTGTCCGATTCGCCCCATTCCGAAGTAATCCAGCCTTGTTGTTCCAGTCGGTGGAGTGCGGGGTAGAGAGAGCCTTGCTGAACGCGCAGCACATCCTGTGAAATCTGTTGAATCCGCTGAGAGATTCCCCAGCCGTGCATCGGCTCAAGCGCCACGGTTTTCAGAATGAGCAGGTCCAGTGTTCCCTGAAGCAGATCGACATTCGCTTTGGTCATTGAAGTCTCCTAGATGTTCTACAAGAAGCCTAATGAAGGGCCTTGTAGAATGTCAAGAGGAGATTCTATTCGGCTGAATCACGGCTTGTCGGAATGCAGTCACTGAACGGACTGGCGCGGAGTCGCGTTCAATCCAGTGGCTTAGTTTTCTATGAGGCGGGTCCTGAGCGCTTGGGGATAAAAGCGGAGGGAGTTTGTGCTGGTGGCTGCATCTGTTTAGCAACGAGGTCCGAGAAAAACAAAAAGGGCAGGAGATGATCTCCTGCCCTCTTTTACAATCCGACTGAGTTGGTGGAACTTACTTGCTGGACGACATGCTTTCGATTTCGCTCTTCAACAGCGTAATCTCAACGCGACGATTGGCTGCCCGGCCTTCCTTCGTCTTGTTGTCTTCGACCTGCTTCGCTTCGCCGAGACCAAGGATGAACATCCGGAACAGCGGGATCTGGTGCTGTTGTGACAGATATCGGACAACGTTCTCGGATCTCTTTTGGCTGAGGCCGATGTTATAAGTATCGTCACCGACGTTGTCGGTGAAGCCTTGGATCTCCAGAACGTATCCCTTGGAGTCCTTCACCTTGCCAGCCAATTGGTCGAGACTCGCTTTTGCTTCGTCGCTCAGATCAGCGTGGTTGAATTTGAAGGTGACGCTGGCGTTCTCCACTGGCTTGTAGCTGTCGATGTTGCCGATCTTCTGATTTAGGCTCGTCTCCACGCCCGAGATCTTGCCTTCGGCGTTCTTTGCCATCTGTTGGGCTTCTACTGCCTTCTGGTCGGCCGCCACTGCCTTGCCATCAACTTCCGTGGTCTTTGCCTGTGCCGCCTGGATTCCGGACTGCGCTCTGGCATCGACATCCTTAATTGCGTTCTCATTCCGCTTGCTGACCTCGGTCAACTCATCCACCCGACCGCTAACCGGATCAACTTGCTGCTTCACGTACTTCTTCGTCGCGCAACCCATTTCGACGAAAAGGGAAAGCGCCGCGATCATACAGATGATCAGGCTGTTCTTCTTAGACATTGTCTCTCTCCTTTTTTGTTTAGTTCGCTTTTTTCAGGGGCCAGTTAGCGTTCTGGCTTTTAAGTTTAAGGGACTCAATGCTTTGTTCTGATTGGACATCAGCACGAGTGCTTCCAAAGATCGGCTTGTTCCAGAAATTATTGACTATGCTTGGGTTCTAGCGGGAAAGCAGGATTTTTAGGAAACTGCACTCGACAAGCTCCTACCCGTGGAAACCGCAGTTTTTTCCTAAACCGTGTAGAAGATACTAATGGTGGATCGAGCTAAGAGTATTAGGGAGGGAAATTCAACTCGACTGATAAACGGCGAAGATATAGTCGGCTCGTTCTCTGGGTTTGCAGTAGGCCCGAAGGTCCGGATGAAATCCTTTCTCAGCATCCGGCTGCGTCAGGATGAACTCGAGAATGCTCTCGATAGGGAAGCCCATTTCTTTGGCCTTGCGAGCGGCGATGCCATCCGCTTCCTTCTCAAGACGTCGCCGAATTTCAGGCAGGTTCTTTTGGGGAACTTGACCAATTGGTTTCGAGAGGTGCTCATAGAGGAGGACATCATGTTGCAGATAAGCATGAGCATACTCATGGGCAATCGCAAAAAAAATCCGGCCTCGGTCAGCACTTTCCAAGAATGCCCGGTCGACGATAATGATACCGCTGCTATTTGCCATCGCATATTTGCGGGTTTGGCCGATGGAGATGGAAAACTCGCATTTAAACGAGATATTCAGCCGCTCTTGGATCTCTTTGATGAGTTTAATTCTTTCGGCGGGAACGGTTTGGATCGAAGCACCGAGGGTCTGAATGGCTGCAACCACCAAGATTACTATCCAGCAAGAATTACGAAGCCAAGCCATCATTCAGGCACCCCTTGAGTCTGCGCTCAGGTTCACCTATCGGCAGATCACAACCAAACAATAGCCGCACCTTGGTGACTCATCCAAATCCGTACCAAGGAAGGTTTTATACCCTTTCTCATTGGAAGGACAGAAGTAAACCTGTGGACTCATTCCCAAACGCGGTAGGTTTGAATCCGCTGAACTAGGATTCTGAGGTGAAAAGCTGGAAGAATAGCTAGTTCTCCGGTCGCCCTAGATTGACCTCAGTCATCCTCTTTCTTCTTCCGACGCTTCTTTCCGAAAATCCAAGAAACCACGATGCCCACCAAGTATAGCAGCAACATGGGCGTGGAGAAGACAAGCATATTTGCAATGTCAGACGTTGGAGTTAGAATGGCTGCCACAATGAAGATGATGAGGATGGCATAGCGAAGATTTCGGACCAGGAAGCGTGCGTTCACGATCCCGAAAATGGTGAGGAAGAAGATGAGGACAGGAATCTGAAAGATAACCGCACAGCCAAGGATGACCGTGAGAATCAGGTCTAGATACTCCGTGATTGTCACCATCGGTTCAAACGAGCTGCCCAGATTGATCAAGAACCGAAGCGACATAGGCAGTGCGATCTTGTAGGCAAACGCACCGCCCAAGAGAAAAAGGATGGTAGTGGAGATAATGAAAGGCAGAGCAAGTTTCTTTTCCCGTGCGTAAAGGCCCGGCGAAATGAATAGCCATACTTGCGTCAACAGCACAGGAGCCGACAGAAACACCGCCGCCAGCAGCGCAACCTTCATGTAGATCGTGAAGGGATCGGTGGGGTTGGTGTAGACCAACTTGGCGCCGCTTAAGTTTTGCGTGATGGGAACTGCCAGGAAATCGTAAATCCGCTCGGCGAAGGAAAAACAGGCGACAAACCCTATGCCAACTGCGGAGATCGAGATGATCAGCCTGCGGCGAAGCTCGTCCAGATGATCCAGAAAGGACATCTTCGCCGACGACTCAAGCTCGTTGTCGTCGAAGTCTTCAGTGTGCATCCAGGTTTGTTTCGGAACGGCTCTTGGAGTCGGGATTGGAGTTCGGCTCAGACTCCGATTTCAATTCCGACTCAGGCTCCGGTTCGGGGTCGTGGCGGGCAGGGGGTGGTTCAGCCTCGATGGCTCTCACTTCTTCTTCGATGGTGGACTTCAATTCGTTGGAGGCCCGGCGAAACTCTGCCAATCCTTTGCCGAGGGATTTGCCAAGCTCTGGCAGCTTCTTAGGCCCGAAAACGATCAAAGCAACCACAAAAATAATGATCAGTTCGGGAACACCGAGAGAACCCATTCGCCCCTCCAAGTAGAAAGCGGATCATAGTGGAGACCAGGAACCAAGTCAAGCTGGAGACAGACTTCAAGTTGCTGACGGCGACGCTCAATACGGCCCAGGATTCCGCAGTTTTGCTTGGCAAGTCAGGCAAAGTCAGCCTAAGATAGCGTCGCTTTCAGGGTTCCCCAGCAGGGTTTCCCCCAAATTCACTTCAAGGGAGGATTCATGAGCGCGGCCAAGTCCAATGGTCACGGTTCCGTTGTGCCAAATCTCAACAAGTTGACTTCGACAACCGTCCAGCCTTCAGACGGTGGCAAACTCATCGTCCTCACGGCACCGCTCACAGAATCCATCGATCACGCAGGCTACTTCATCCAGATGGCTATGGCATCGCTGCCAATCTGGCTGGAATGGATTTTGAACAACAAGTACCCACAGTGGCGGAATTTGGAATACAACGAGGATGGCTCTGCACGCTACATGCCGGCCGGAGTGCGCTTGCTCGAGGCTTCATTGCTCCGCGAGTTCAAGCAAGACGAAATCGCTGCGTGCTTTCCCGATGATTTGGAGAAATTCGTGGGCCCGCGAACGCGCGTCGTCGCCGTTTCCACGCATAACCCGCTGGGCGTGACCTTCGCCGCGGGCGTCTACACGTCGATCTTTGGATCGTCCCGGATGCCCATTAACTCGCACTATGCCCGCCAACTGTTCGGCAAGATCAAAGACAATCCGCATCGCAAGAATTTCAAAGTAATTGTCGGCGGTTCGGGCGGCTGGCAGATTAAGGACACGAATTCCTATGAAGAGCTCAGCGTGGATTGTGTGGTTGAAGGGCGAAGCGAATCCAAGGACACGATGACCTTGTTTCACAAAGCGATTCGCGGGGAGGAGTTGCCTCGCGAGATCGATGTCCACCACCCCACACGGCGCGAAGATCTCCTCTTTCCCCTGCACCGCACGACGTTCGGCGTGGTGGAGATGACCACTGGCTGTGGTCGGCGCTGCCAGTTCTGTCTGCCTGACTTGAACCCGCAAATCGACTTCACCAAAGAAAGCATCATGGCCTCTGTCCATGCCAATGTTTCGCAAGGGAACAAGCAGATCTCACTGGCAACAGAAGACATGTTTATTTGGGGTCAGGTGCAGACGGAGACGCCCTTCTTCTTCCCCAATCGAGAGGCGCTGCTGGACCTTTACGGCGAGATCGTCGATACGCCCGGTGTTGAGCAGCATGTGCTCAGCCACGCCACCATTGCACCCGCAGTGGTTGATCCTCTATTGATCAAGAAACTCTCCGAGCGATTACTCGAGAAGAGCCCGATTCATCTTCCAAGGCTCAGCACACACCCCGAAAAGAAGGCGCTGTCCCCTCTCATCGGCCTGGAGACGGGCTCGATTCGCATGGCCAAAGCGATTATGGCGAGCAAAGGTGTGCCGTTCTCAATTGACGACTGGCCGAGCGTCGTGCTGGAGGGATTGCGGGTCTTGAACGAGAACAACTGGTTCCCTGTGATGACATTGATTGTAGGGAGTCCCGGCGAAACCGACAACGACGTGGAAGAAACTCTCGACCTGGTTTATGAAATGGAGCGGCGCAAACTCTTTGCTTTTCTGGTCCCGTCGATCTTTACACCACTGCACGACACGCGGATGGGAAAAAAGGAGGGCGTTACCGAAACCCAGAAGCTCACGCCACGTCAATGGCAGTTGCTGATGAAATGCTGGAAGCTGAATCTTCGGCCGGGTCAGTATAGTTGGTGGGGTCCCATGGTCTGGCGCATTGGGTCACTGGTGATGTGGCTTATGAAGTTGCGCAAAATAAACGGTCCCAACTTCACCTGGCCGCTGTTCATGTTTTCGGGTGCGATCTCGGAAAAAACGCTGGCGCGTTTCGGCAAGATTTATCTCGGAAAGCCCATGAAGACTAAGACGCGCAAGGAACTGATCCGCGGTGTACGTCCGAACTATTGGCCCTTCTTCCGTGCCGACAATGGCGACACACCAGAAGCGGCACGCATCAGCAACAAGACAGACAGCAGGACGCCGCAGCCATGTCGGCAGCTCTCTGAGTTCCCACGGTCTTCTAGGCCGAGGCCGCTTTCGAACTGGCAGTCTGTCTTGCCCAATCTCCCCCGCACGACAGCACCGGCGCCAGCTAACTCTTGTGGCTGCACCCCTCGCTCAGATCAAGATCTCTGCCAAGCCGATCCTACTGTGCTCTGTAAACTGCAAATGATGTCGGTGTTTCCCACAACCTCACCTCTGAAACTCGCAACCCCTGAGACACGGCGTACTCATAGATGAGTTTCGCGATGTTTTCAGCTGTTGGATTTGCCTCCAAAACAAAGCAAGGTTCATTCAGAGTCTGGAGCGTCTTAAGCATTGGATCGTCCTTGCAGAGCAGCATCTTGTGATCGAGTTCACGGTCGATCCAAGTCTTGACGACGGCATTAATGTCGCCAAAATCCATAACCATGCCTCTGTGGTCCAACGTGGCTGCTTCAACCTCGATCTCAGCTTTGGCGTTGTGCCCGTGCAAATGCCGGCATTTGCCGTCGTAGTTCAGCAGGCGGTGCCCGTAGCAGAAGTGGATCTCTTTGGTGACTTTATGAATGGCGCTTCTCCTTGAGTGTCGGAATGCGACGCGTCAGTACTTCCAGAGCGATGAAGGGATTATTCGGTGGGACCTTCCCTTTGTAAAGCAGTAACTCGAGCGCCAGTATCGTGCCCTGGAGCTGCAGTGAGGTTCGTCAAGTAGATATCTTGGGAACTCCCCGCTTAGATCCGATCGCCGTGCCCCTGCAGCGATGATCTTGTCGAAGAAGGAGATAACAACCGCAAGCCGAAGGCATTGCTGTTGGTGCTCGCCTCAGCTACACTGTTTCCGCCTTTCGAAGCTCGTCGTTCTCTCTTCCATGACCGAATTCACGCGCAATGCGTCAGAAGACCTGGCAGAACTCCTCGAAGCTTGCCCGTTCCCAGTCTTCCAGTGTGACACGCAAGGAAACATCCTTCTCACCAACACCGCATTTCTGAACCTGCTGGAGGTTCTCAACATTCCGCAAGATCAAGCCTCTCGAATACTGCCTGAAGGATGCATCTCCCAGCTTGAGGTCCTCCTTCATGGCAAGGCGCGCTCGCTTGACCTGAAGCGGGAACTGGATGGGCGATTTCTGGAGTTTACCTTCGCTCCGATTCGATCGAAGAAACAGGTTTTGGTCACGATCTACGACCGAACTGAGCAACGGTTTACGGCTCTTTGGATGAACAACTACGCACGTGAACTGGAAGAAGTGAATCGCCAGATGCAGCAGGCTCAGGCGCATCTCCTGCGATCTGAGAAAATGGCTTCTCTCGGACAGTTGGTGGCAGGCATCGCGCACGAGATCAATACTCCGGTCGGCTCAATCAACAGCAACAACGACATCCTCATTCGCTCGGTCAGCAAGATGCGCGAGTTCTTTAACTGCGCACAATGCCCCGTGGAGGTGAGGGAAAACCCCGATGTGGTCAAGCTCATGCGGGTTCTCGAAGAGATCAACCAGAACAATCGCATCGCCTGCGATCGCATCATCAACATCGTCAGCAGCCTCAGGAACTTTGCGCGGCTCGATGAGGCCGAGCGCAAGCGGGTGAATATTCATGAAGGCCTGGACGGCAGCCTCGTACTCGTTCATCACCAGCTGAAGAATCGGATCGAGATTGTCAAAGACTATGGGACTCTTCCTGAGATCGAATGCTTTCCTAATCAATTGAATCAGGTCTTCATGAACCTGCTAGTGAACGCTGCTCAGGCTATCCCCGGGCGTGGAACCATATCCATCAAGACTCTCCATCTGGGCAACGAGGTTCAGGTCAAGATCAGCGATACCGGCGTCGGCATTCCGCGGGAGAACATGCGGAAGATTTTCGACCCAGGTTTCACGACCAAAGGCGTCGGAGTGGGCACGGGCCTGGGATTATCCATCTGTTACAAGATTATTCAAGACCACCGTGGTAGAATCGCCGTCGAAAGTGAAGTGGGACGCGGCACCACATTCACTATTACGCTTCCAGTTTCCATCAGTGCCAGCTAAGGAGCCCCTGCATGCCGGAATCGGACATCACCATCTTGCTCGTGGACGACGAGGAGATGGTGTTGACTTCCATCAGATCGTTTCTAGCCATTGAGACCGACTATCGAGTCCACACCTTCACGTCTCCTCTGAAGGCACTGCAGGAGTTAGATCGGCTCAATATTGATCTGGTCATCAGCGACTATCTGATGCCCGATATGGATGGAATCACGTTTCTTGGAAGAGTGAAGGAGAGATTTCCTCAGGTTCCTCGAATCCTGCTGACCGGGTATGCCGACAAGGAAAACGCCATCAAAGCCATCAACGACGTCGGACTCTACCAGTACATCGAAAAGCCCTGGAACAACGACGACCTCAAGCTCATCATCCGCAACGGCCTTGAAAAAACCATCCTGCTAAGACGCCTCGAAGAAAAAATCCGCGAAGTGGAAAGAGCCCAAAACGAACTCACCGAAGTGCAGAAGCAGATTCTGAGGATTTTCGCATAGAATCTTCGGCCAACTCCGGTGGTTTTACCCTGAATGTTCCACGCCTGCCAGTTCTTCAATATCTTAACAAGCCTGGGGGGTTCGCTCTGCCGTTTGCTCAACGGTATTGGACGGGGCTACGATCCGGTCCATGCAAGAGGGAAGGCCACCCAGCCCCCTTCGACGCCTGTTTGGTGCCCGCCTCGCGCCGCGTTCGTTCTCAGCGCGGACCAAGTATGCAGCAGTTGCCCTTAGGTTGTTTGGTAGAATGGCACAATGCCCTTGCGGAATTCGCTTTTGCTGCTCTCGGTCGTCGTCTGCACAATCCTGGCCCAGGAGAAACTACCGAGGCCCCTTTCCACACCCGTTTCGAGCGGCGACTGGCAACTGCGCGACTGGGGAGCCATTCGCAGAGGGCAGCTCAGCATCGTCCATGCCAGGAAAGGCGATGAACTTCATCTTTACTCCCTCGGGACAAGCCTTCCATCTGAAGCCACAAAGACTGTAGTGACCCAGCGACCCAGCTTCAGCGGGAACTGCTTTGAAGTTTCAGCCTTCGACTTTGGCAACACGAATCGGTTGGGTGGGTACTTCAACGTATTTCGGAAGGAGCCATCCAGCGCCCGTGCCTCGCTTCAAGCTGGGCCGGACGGCCGGCGCGGACTGACATTCGACTTCCTAAAGACGCCTTCCGGCTTCTGCGGCGTGTGGACTCACCTGTTCGACTTCAAGCTCCCGCCAGAAAAGCGCCGCTACTTCGATGCCACACCTTTCTCGCTGCTGACGTTCTGGATTCGCGGACAGTCCGGAACCGAACGAATCTTGCTGAAGGCATCAGACGCCCGCTGGGAACGATTGGGTGATGCCCTTCCCATCGGAGAAGCAGCCACATTTCTGGAGCAAGGCGGGGTCAGCTCCTCATGGAAGCGGGCCACGGTTCCCTTTTCAAACTTCCCGCCACAATTGAACCGTCGCGAGTTGGCAGGCTTGATTTTTGAAGGGCTGAGGGAAGGAGCTGGGCAAGTACAAATTAAGGATCTTGCATTCTGTGTTGAGCCGTCCCCGCTGCCGCAGCTATCGCCACCGGTTGTCAATCAAAGCGAGTCGAAGCGTCTCCAGAAAGCCCTTTGGGTGTGGAATACCTCGGAAATACTCGCCAACCGCACGCTGCAGCAAGAGCTGCTTCGCTTCCTCCGTGGGTATGCCTTCACTCGCGTTTTTCTGCAGCTACCCGAGGGAGGGCGCGGTATGCCTGGCGAAATCACTCTCAATCCGGAGAAGCTACGACCGTTCCTTGCCAGTTTGAATGACACCGGTGTGGCGGTTTCGGCTCTCGACGGATTTAAGAACTACGCTTTACCGGAATGGCACGACGGTGTGCTCCGCACCGTGGACCATGTGATCCACTACAACCGTGAATCAGCACCTTCAGAGAGGTTTGCTGGAATTCACTACGATGTGGAGCCTTATTTGATCAAAGGATTCACGGGGCCGCGTCGAGAGGAATTTCTTCTGGGGTATCTGGAGTTGTTGGAAAAGGTAACCAGAAAGACGAAGGCGTCTCAAACCTTTTTCGGTGTGGACATTCCGTTCTGGTATGACGCGGCCGACGAGCTGAGTGGCGAGACATTTCCCATCACGTTTCAAGGTGTGTCCAAGCCCGCCAGCGAGCATGTGATCGATTTGGTGGATGAAGTGGCCATCATGGACTACCGGACCGCAGCTTATGGTGCTGACGGCGTGATCGCCATGGCGGAGGATGAGCTCGCCTATGCGTCAAAGCGAGGGAAGCCGGTTCTGATCGGCCTTGAGACCACGGAACTCCCTGATGAAGAGCTGATTGAGTTTCGGGGCGTCCCTTCGAGGTTCATCCCGGAAAAATTGCCGGACTCCAGAGTCGTTGTCCTGGCACGCAGCAAGAGTGCAGCAAACTTCTTCGTGGTATCCCCTTCGCAATGGCCGGCTCTCCGTGGTGACCTAGAGGCAGGCGGGTTAGACTCAACCTCACTCATTTGGTGGCCCATCCGGAACACCACCCCGGTGCCAGGTCATAAACTCACGTTTTACAACCTCGGTGCGGATCAGATGCAGCAAACAATGGCTGAAGCTCAGAACGAATTCCGCCGGTTTTCTTCCTTCGCCGGTTTTGCGGTCCATGACTACCTGGGCTACCGCCGTCTATTGGAATTCCCTTCACGAACTCCGCAGTAATCGCCCTTCCAGAATCTGCCGATAAAAGAACTACTTCGGATGCTTGGTTTAGAGCGCGTTGTGCGCCGGTTGCGGTGTGCGGAATTGCTTCGACGGAAATCACATCTTTCTTCGGGCAAGGAGCCTTTCAGAATCATGAACCGGGTTCTTCATTGCGTTTCGTCAAAACAACCGCCGGTTGTGCGCACGCTTCGTCGCAGCCGTGTTCGTGGCTTGTCTGTGGTCAAGCACCGCGGGTTTGTCACAAGAAAACGGCGACAACTGGTCAGAGCAGGTTCGAGCCCTGGCTAGTGCCAATCGATTCGTAGAAGCTCGCCAAATGGTGAACCGATGGATGGAGGCTTATCCGGCCGATCTGGACGCGCGAGGCTGGAACGCGCGCCTGCTTTCCTGGACGAATCATTGGAGCGAAGCTGAGGCTGAGTACCGTGAGCTCGTCAAACTGGCTCCTGAGGATCCCGATCTGCAGGTGGGCCTTGCTGACGTGCTGAATTGGCAAAAGAAGCACGGGGAAGCGCTTCTGGTACTGGATGTGGCGTGCGGCGCGAACCCCATGCGGAACGATTGCCAGCTAAGACGGGCGCGCACACTCCAGAACCTGGGCCGAAAGGGCGAAGCGCAGCAAGCTTACCGAAAAGTACTCGCGCAGGACCCTTCCTCCGCTGAGGCCAAAGCCGCCCTGGAACAATCTCGAGAGGCAGGCCGTCATGAAATTCGCATTGGAAGCGACGTGGACCTATTCAACTTCACGCAGAGTGGCAGTGCTGTAGTGGCTGGAATCCGTTCAAAGTTGAGTTCGCGCGTTCACTCGGCCTTTTCGACCACACGATATGAACGGTTTGGCGAAAACGCCACGAGGTTTGGTGCCGAATCGACAATACGTCTGGGCAACTCGACCAATCTCACGACTGGCGGTGCAGCGGCCAGGGAACAGCGTATCATCCCGCGCAATGAGGCCTTCTTCGAATTGGGCAGAGGTTTTCAAAGCCGTGGACTCGGTCCCGTTCGGGGCGTGGAGCTGCTCTATCAGCAACGCTGGCTGTGGTATAGGGATGCCCGTGTGCTGGCACTTTCACCTGGCGCAATCCTCTACCTACCCAAAGATTGGACCTGGCTGTTTCGAGTCTCAGCCGCCCGCAGTTACTTGACTGGGAGCGGTATCGAATGGCAACCCTCCGGTTTGACTAGACTCAGTTTCCCGATCAATCGCCACATCGGTAGTCACGTGTTCTTCGGCACGGGAACGGAGAACTTCGGCTTGCTCGACCAGATCGGCCGGTTTTCCGCAAGGACTTGGGGAAGCGGGTTGCGTTTCCGTCTGGGACCAGGGCAGGAAGTCTCGACCTACGGCAGCTTCCAAAGCCGATCCGAGGGCAGGACGCAAACCAGTTTCGGAGTCAACTATGGCGTCCGTTTTTGATGGTCTCACTTTGCAGGGTCCTGCGGCTGTCGTCGTGGAGGCGCTGGGCGCCACGGTCGCTGGCATCATGTTGCTGCTTGGTTTCATTCTGCTGCGCCGTGCCCTTCGGAGCCGGTATTTCAGACGCCTGAATCGTCGTACCACCGAGATTCGAGAAAACTGGGATCTGATCGTCAGCGGCGACATCCCTTCCGAGAGCTGGTTCTTCGACCGCGTAGATCAGCCGATTGTCGAGGGAATCATCCTGGACCGGTTGGAAGTTGCCGAACCGGAAGAAGCCCATCGCCTCCAGGAAAGGCTCCGCAATAGTGGCCTGCTCGACAAGCGTATCCGTGAGGTGCGACGGCTCCGCGGATGGCGCCGTCGTCAGGCAATCCTGGCTCTCGGCCGCATGCGAATCGCCGAAGGTATTCCTGCGTTGGCAGGCGCCCTTCACGATTCAGATGAGGAAACCGTTGTTGACACAGTGCGTGGACTGGGCCGGGTGGGAGTCCCTGAAGCTGCGAAACCCATCCTGGAGCGTCTGGCGCGAGGCTCTTGCAAGTGCCCTCCGCAAACCCTGCAGAGCGCCCTGCTCAATTGCTTTCAACAGAACGCTTCCCTGCTACTTGCCGATCTCAAGCGTCACGACGAAAGTTTGCGTCCGATTCTGGCGCGCGTTCTGGCGGAAGCTGCCAACGAGAACCTGCAAGGAGACCTGCTGGAGCTGGCCTCGGACCCCTCACCTGAAGTCAGGGCCTCGTCAGCGCGCGCTTTGGCAGTAGCTCACCCTCCGTACGCGCTCACAGCCCTTTCCCGCCTTGCCACCGATGAAGAGTGGTTCGTGCGGCTTCGCGCAATTGTGGCTCTGGGTGAGCTGAGGGAACGCCGCACCATTCCGCTGCTGATTGAAGGGCTGCGAGACGCAAACCGCTATGTACGCTTGAGGGCTGCCTCAGCGCTGGCGAGCTTTGAAGGAGAAGAGGAGAAGATCTTCTATCTCACGCGACAAACAGACGATCGCTATGCACTCCAAGCGCTCGTGTCTGAAATGCAACGCTCCGGGAGGATCTCGGAACTGGTCAACGCTCTGGCAGATCCTGAGAGGCGCAGGTTGGCCGAACCCGCTTTGCTGGAAGCGCTGCGGTGCGGCTCGCAGCGTATTCTCATTGATCTGTTGCTTCATCACCGCAATTGGCGGACTCGCGGAATGCTGGCTCGCCTGGTTGCCCGATCTGGCGACAAGAACTTTCTTGCGCAACTCGCACAAGTCGAGCTCAACCTCCTCAGTCGTCGTCAACGGCGTGTCTTGAGTTGGCTTATTTACAAGCTTCGCAGCTCGGCCGAAAGCCAACACCCACAGTTGGAGGACGCTGGCCTCATGAACGATTTCTTGCAAACGTCGAACTACCTGCTGTTCCTCTATTATCTCGGTTCAAATTTGGTTTACCTGGCCTTGCTTGGGGCGTCCATCATGGCCACGTTGGGTCAGCAACGGCGCCTGAAGAACTTGTGGCTGGACCGGCTTCGTGCTTCCTCACTGGCACCTCCCATTTCGATTCTGGTTCCTGCGCGCAACGAAGAAAAGACTATCGTCGAGTCCGTCCGGTCGCTGTTGGCATTGGACTATCCCGAACTGGAAGTTGTCGTAGTTAATGACGGTTCGACCGACGGCACGTTGGGCCTGTTGACCACGCACTTCGACCTGACCCGCACCGACATGCTGCACGTTTCCGAGATCCCAACAGAGCCGGTGCGTGCCGTTTTCATGAGCAATGTGGATCGGCGCCTGCTGGTTCTAGACAAGCAGTCAAACGGGCGCAAAGCGGACGCACTGAATGCTGCACTTAACTCTGCGTCGAGTCCTTTTGTCTGTGCCATTGATGCCGACGCAATTGTGGAAAAAGACGCCCTACTGCGCATCATGGCACCCGTGCTCAGCGACCCGGCTCGAGTAGTTGCTACAGGCGGCATTGTTCGAGTCGTCAACGGGACCGAGGTCAAACAGGGTGCTGTCCACAAAGTGCGACTGCCGAAAGGGTTTCTGGAGGTCATGCAGGTGGTGGAGTACTTGAGGACATTCCTGGTGGGGCGTCAGGGATGGGCAGAATTCAATATGCTGCTCATCATTTCAGGAGCTTTCGGCGTTTTTCGACGTGACCTATGCCGCCAGATTGGCGGCTTCCGCGCCTCCTCGGTCGGGGAAGATCTCGACCTGGTCGTTCGAATGCACCGTCACCTTCGTGAAAGAAACGAAGAGTATCGGGTTGGCTTTGTCCCCGATCCTGTCTGCTGGACCGAAGTGCCTTCATCCATGAAGTCGCTCGCAAGCCAGCGGGCCCGCTGGCAGAGCGGCCTGACTGACGTACTTTGGCAGAATCGCGACATGCTGTTCAATCGTCGCTACGGTCGCATCGGTTTCCTGGCATTGCCCTATCATTGGGTGTTTGAATGTGTAGCACCCATTGTGGAAGTTGTGGGATGGGGAACGATGATCGCCGCCGCATGCCTTGGCCTGCTCAGCGGGAAATTCTTTGTTGAGTTTCTCTTGTTTGGCTACCTCTTCGGCACTTTGATCTCGATAGGCTCTGTGCTTATCGAGGAAATGACCTACCACCGCTACAACGAGTCGCGTGATCTATCGCGCTTGATCCTCACTTGTTTCCTCGAACACTTCCCCTACCGCCAGCTCAACAGCTTGTGGCGCTTGAAGGGGCTCTGGCAGTATACGGCTGGTAAGGAAGCGTGGCCCCAAATCGAGCGCATGGGTTTCAGCACTCCGGCAAGCCCATTGGAGCGACCTGTTGGACCACGCAACGTTTGACTCTTTGCATACACAGCAAGGAATCGCAGAGTTGACCAGGCCCGATACGGGCACGGTACGCAACGCACCGCGCTTACTAGCACGCTGTCGCATCCGCATACGTACGCAAACCATGGCTCCTGCAATCCTCGTAAGCAACCACGGCTGCCAAGACACTCAAACGCGGCTTGGCAATTCATAAAGCGCTTATACGATCGCTGCTTTGCGAAACTTTACTCCGACCAGTCGCTTGCTTGCGTTGTAGGGAGTGACGTGACGTACTTCGGTTTGAATCTGGAGTGTCTGCCGATCGCGAGGAATCGACAACACGAGCGTTGTGAATGGGTACAACTCCCGTTCCATCAGCAGCCCCATGCCTCCTATACTGCCGTTGACCGTCTCTGCAGTCGCGCTGAAGTAGCAACCATCCTTGTCAATTCCGCTAACAGTAATCGGCATCTTGACCTCGAATCGCGGTTGTCTGCGGGGAATGGTGTCATATTCAACAGCCATCGAAAAGGGAAGCTCCGTCCAAAAAGGTGTTCGCCAGACATGTCGGCAGCTCGCAAAGAATGGTTTAGGAACTTAGTTCTGTTATTTCGGTAGGCTGGGTTGTGTGACACACACGGCGAGGCCTGTGGCGTCAAACCCCTGGCGGTGATCCCGGATAATGGATACGTCCCAGTAGCCATATTGGAGGAAGTCTTCGCCGACTATCGGCTGCGAAGTTCCACGCCCATCAGTTTTGCCGCATAAGTGCCAAAGTTTTCGATATCGAAGGTGTTGGGATTCTTCTTATGAGCAGAGATTTTGGCCAGGCCAACAAGGGAGCCTTCACCCTTCCCATTGTCGCCAACCGACAACTCGATGTACGTGAAAGGGTAATCTTGTGACCTTGTCGCATTTCGCACTTCAAACATTTTGAGCCATCGTTCAAATATGATAGTCATCTTGCGACCTTTCTCCGTTTGATTCTCTTGTACAAAATTCAGGTCGCGGCCTACTTGTCCGTCGACGGAGAAGTGTCCGAGCTTCGTGTTCGAAATTGCCTTCATGAAATCGTCCTGGCCCTGGGTTCGTAGAATTTCAAAGACGCGTTGTCCCTCTTCACTGGGCGTGTAGCCTGTAATTTCCAAAGTGAAGGGTCGCGACGCCCCGCCAAACTGCCCGCCGATCGCCACAACCGTTCCAGTATAGTACTCCTTGGCAGGGCGATGGTCTGACTTCTCTTTGTTCTGAGCCACAACTTCTCGCACTGCGATTGATGCAGCAATCCCAAGAATACAACCGCAAACTGCGAGCCATACGAGTCGTGATTGAGTTCGCATAAATCCTCCATAGGAAACAAGTCGCCGCCATACGCCTTGCGCACAGTATCGTCTCGCTACCGGCCCCCACGCTGTTCAGTATTGATCGAACCCTTGCGGCGGGGCCCGCGAAGGCTCTTCTGAGCACTATGGAACATTCACCCGAAGCAGTTTCCCTTTAGTATGAAAGCCTGCTTTCCCTATATGCTGTTGGCGTCAGCTCAAACCAGACTGTAGATGCTCAAATCATTCCTGCTTCTATTTTTGCTCGTGGAATCCTTGACGGTGTTTGCTCAGGAGCGCATTCCTGCATACGCTGGGCATGTCAATGACTTTGCGGGAGTGGTTGACGCGGCGACGGAAGAGCGTCTGGAGACGCTGCTGAGAAATTTTGAGGAGCGAACGGCCACACAAATTGCGCTGGTTACGGTTGCGAACCTGAAGGATCGTCCGATCGAGGAGTATGCAAATCAGTTGTATCGAGCCTGGGGGATCGGTGCAAAGACAGGTGCGGAGAAGGACAAGGGTGCGCTGCTGCTCGTGGCACTCCAAGACCGCAAGACCCGGCTGGAAGTCGGTTATGGACTCGAAGGCGATCTGCCCGATGGCCTAGCTGGAGAGATCATCCGGCGAATGCGGCCACTCCTTCAGCAGCAGGACTACTCACAGGGACTTTATGTCGGCGCGCGAACGTTGGTTGACACACTAGCTCAAAAGTGGAACGTGTCGGTGGCGGGTATCGAAGATCGCAGTTATGCGTATTCGCCACGGCCCTCTGGGGGAATTGACCGATCGGTTCTTTGGTGGGTACTGGTGGCGGTCTTTCTGCTGATTGTGTTGGGTAGCCGAAATCGCGGGGGTGGCCGTCGTGCAGGAGGTCCCGGCAGCTACTGGTGGGCCTATCCTGTCATCTTCAATCGCGGTGGCGGTACCTTTGGTGGTGGCGGCTGGAACAGCAGCGGTTGGAGTGGGGGTAGCTCCGGTGGGGACTGGGGTGGATTTGGCGGAGGCAGCAGTGGTGGCGGAGGAGCCAGTGACAGTTGGTAGGGTTGGAGAGACAAGCATGAAACGTCCTCTCACAGTCTCGCCTTCCCTGATAAACCACTCGGCGCAAGGACGCACGTCTCTTTCCCTCTCCTTGGTAAGCGATCACCTGCTCACTTCCACTGTGGCGCAAGGGCCATGTGCCGGAACGCCGGAGTGCAGGACAGGTACACCAGTATGGAAAAGAAACTCAATGATCTAGTTGCTCGCTTGAGCGCCGCCGCGCCGAACAACCTCGCTGCCGTGATCGTTCACGGCTCCGCTCTCACCAGGCCCGCTAATGCAGCGAAGACCGACTACCAGGTCTTGATCGTGACGCACACTCTTACGACCGGTGATTTAGATTCTGTCAGGCAGGTTATACAGGAGTGGACAACTGCAGGCTACTCCATGCCGACATTTTTCACCGTCAAGGAACTGAATGAATCGCTGGATGTTTACCCCGTTGAATTCAGCCACATGAAGCGCGCCTATCGGGTCTGTTTTGGCGAGGATCTCCTCAAGGAAAGGGAGGTTTCCAAGGCCCACTTGCGCTGGCAAGCGGAGCACGAACTTCGAGGTAAGCTCTTGCGCCTGCGGTCGCTCTACCTTCCGGCAAGCCGATCTGCTCACGATCTGACACGGCTGATGACCGACAGTGTCGTCACTTTTGTGCGCTTCTTGCGCTCAATTCTTGACATCCTGGGTGAAACGCCGCCGTTGGATCGAATGGCGACGGTTCGTCGACTCGGCGAGCGACTGGAAATCGATACCACACCTTTGATAACGGTCCTGGAGTTACGCGAATCGCAGAAACGACTGGCGGACTCAGAAGCGCAAGATCTTTTCAGGCGGTTTCACGATTGTCTTGCACAAACCGTTGAGTACGTAAACGGCATCTGATCGAGCTGGCACAGCCATTTTTCGTGACAGGTGTCAAATGGAAGGATCTTCACAACGAAGGAGGCGCAAATGGGAAAGACGGCTATCGTGATTGTGGGCTTAGTCGTGGTGATGGTGCTGATTTTTGGAGGGGCAGCAGTTGGCGGATACAACACCCTCATCGGCAAGCGTAACAACGTTGATAACAACTGGGCTCAAGTGGAAAACCAGTTGCAGCGCCGCGCTGACTTGATTCCGAACCTGGTGAACACAGTCAAGGGATACGCGAATTTCGAGCAAGAGACGTTGACGCGTATTGCGGATGCTCGCTCCAGGATTTTGTCACCCTCGGCTACTCCGGAACAGAAGATGGAGGCTAGCAATCAGATGTCCGCGGCGGCACGTCAGGCGGGCCTTCTGCCCGGCGGCGAAGGGGGCATCCTCGGCAGCGGGGGCCGTTTTCTGTCCATCACAGAGCAATTTCCTCAGCTGAAGGCCGACCAGCAGTTCCTACGCCTTCAGGATGAGTTGGCTGGAAGCGAGAATCGTCTCTCGGTCTCACGACGTGACTACAATAACTCTGTAAACGAATACAACACGACCCGCCAAACCTTTCCAACAGTCTTGATCGCTTCTCTCATGGGATTCCAGGACAAGCCATTCTTTAAGTCAGAAGAGGCTGCGAAGCAGGTTCCCCGTGTGGATTTTGGTAAGTAGATCCTGGCGAAACGCGTGGCTGCCAATTCGCTAGTTTGGCGCAAAAATCCCAAGCCGCCTAAGTTGAGCACCACATTTTGGCGGGACTTCGCTATTCCTTCTCCGCCTCATACAGGATTACGAGGCCGAGCAAAGCAAGAGTGAAGGTAAGACTAAGCAAGATATTGAACCAATCCATTTTGAGCACCGTTGACGGAACGGATGCGCCTGTCTGATACACCGTGCCTTCAGTCTCTTGCTGCGATAGCGACTACGCCAATCAAACCCGCTTCTCCAAGACTTGGTCTATCTCGAGTGATTTGTTTTCCTGCCGAAACAGACAACGAGCTGGTTGGCTCGAGACCTATGTCAACGCCACAATGATGAACACTAATCCCGTGAGCGCGAGAGCGCCCAAGCAGGCAATAGAAAGCGCAAGCAGCCAGCTATCTTTGAACATCGACGGCCTGGAGGATTGGCATCGTAGGTGGTGAGAGCGGAGCGGTTTAATCGAGCTGGACGTTCACTACTCAAATGCCAGCTGCGTCCGCGCCGCTCTGCACCAAAGAGGCAGAGAGCGAAGCTTTGAATACTAAATGGTTTTGTCTTGCGACTCTGCATCACAGCATTCAAGTCCGCTCTCTACTGATGTCAGTATCAAGCAGCGTGAAAGCGGGTGCAGTTCTCTTTTGTACCAATCGGAATCCGGCTGATCGAGAAGCTCCCCGATGTGCTACGGTTAGTTTCCATGTGCGGACGCTATCGATTGACCAGACGCAGGATGCTCGAGATTGAGCAGTACTACGAGATTGAAGACGTCGAAGACCTCGAAGTCTGGAGGCGCGAATACAACATCCCGCCGCGCGAGATGGCTCCCACTGTCCTCGAAGTTCATGGGAAACGCCACCTAGTTGCGGGCCTTTGGAGCTTGATGGGGCCTTGGGCCGATAGTCTGGAGCAAGCAAATCGGACCACAACATTCAATGCCAAGGCAGAAACACTGGCGGATCGGCCAGCCTATCGAAACGCGTTTCTCAAACGTCGCTGCATTGTGCCTGCCGAAGCGTTCTATGAGTGGGTTGGTCCTAAGAAGGAAAGGCAGCCGCTAAACATCTCACGTGCAGATGGGAAGCTTTTGTCGATGGCAGGATTGTTCAACTACTGGAAGCCAGTCGCCTCGCAAGGCCGACCGATACTAACCTTTACCGTTGTGACCACGGCTCCAAACCACTGGATGGCAAGAATTCACAATCGAATGCCATTGATCCTTCAAGATCATCACATTGACAACTGGCTTGATGCGACAATCTCAGACATCCAGAAACTGGGCGAGCTGCTGAAACCGCCGCCAGAGGACTTCTTAGACTGCTTTCCGATATCGCGACAAATCAACTCAGTAAAGTTCGACGAACCCGAACATGCGAAGGAGATCGTTGTGGATTACAGCCGATTGCTACAGAGTGAGCCTTCGAATGAGGAATGAGGTTTGTCAGTGCGCTTAGCCGAGACCAGAGACTACAGTTCGGCCCATGAATCAGCTTCAATTGACCTGCGCAGCAACCACCTGACGTGCCGTGTTCTCCTGATCTTAAGATACGGCTGCCACGGTCGTATCTTGCGTTCGAATCAGAGAGGAACAGCACAATGCGAAATCTTCTAGAGCTGTTAGCGCTTGTGGCTACTCCGCTAGCCACACGTGCTCAAGAGGCAAAGCAACCTTCCTTCGCCAATCCTTTCCCGACACTTACCTTAAGAGATGGACAGGGGCAAGAGCACAGCCTGAGCTCACTGCACGGCAAGATTGTGGTGCTTAACTTCTGGGCCACCTGGTGTGCCCCTTGTCGGGAAGAAATGCCCCTGCTGGTGTCGCTGCAAAAGCGCTCCCCAGGGGTGCTGTTCCGCCCTTTCCCCAGCTCCCTTCAACAACCCTGACTTCCAGGAAACCCTGATGATTGCTGATATCCACAAACCGGACACGTCTACTTTGGTAACAACAGGACATTTCCATTTTTGGGTGGACACGAATCAGGATTGTTGCTGCGGCGTTGGGACAATCGCAGTAGACTCAAAAGGTCGTTGCTTCTATTGAGAATTGCAAATTATCGTGACACCTTGTCGCTTCGCGCTGATGCGATCACACAGGGCTTGGAATTGGCTCCCTCGCACCAAAGCGGGAGAAGGGTTTAGGCTGAGGGTTTAGCTTTCGGATGAATCAACTACTGACACTCAGCTCTGGATAGGGGTCTCGGAACACTGACAGTCCTCAATAAATGAAAGGAGAACAAAAATGGGAAACTCAGATCCAATCCTGCAACTCCTCAAGGAGTTTGGCTACTCTGCGGTGAGACTGCCACGGGAGAGCATTCGTCCTCTTCAGGTTGTCGAAAAACAGAAAGATGCTTTGACGATCTTAGGTGACCTGTCGGACCTATTCAGCGGAGGGCAGTCTCTTCCGGCAGCCGGGCCAGACCGTCAGGCTGCATTCATTAACGGGAAAAAAAGCCGAGCGCTCGATATCAATGTTGGCCTAACTTTGCTCGGTGGAATTGTCGGTTCCATGACCGGAGCAAAACTCAAACTTGACGCCGCCTACAAAGGAGCTAGCAGCTTGACGTTTGAATTTGAAGATGCGCAGGTTTCGGAAGTCAATCAGCTTGCGGTAAACAAGTTCATCAGCGGAAATAAAGTGGATACATCCGTTGGCGGTGGAATCCTCAAAGCGCTCGAGGAAGACAGACTGTACGTCATCACCAGCATCGTCAAGAGCAAGAAGTTCAAGACCCAAGCCACCCAATCCGACGGCTCGTCCGTTCAGGTTGACATCCCGGTAGTCAAGGAGATGGTAGGAGGCGCCGTGCAGATCCAGTCTGGAGGATCCAGCGACTCAAACATAACCTTTGAAGGCGCCAACCCACTGGTGTTTGGTTTCCAGGCAGCCCAAATGGAGTTTGAAAAGGGAATCTTCAAAGGCCTCAAGCAAGCCAAGGCGGCAGAGTCCGCTCTGAGGGGTGCGCCTCAGGAGGCAAAGTTTGAGCTGCTCGAAACGACAGGGCCTTTTGCCAATCTTTCGGAGCAACCAAAGCGCAAGGCGTCCGGCTTCGACGACACGTTCCAAGAGTCGGGGCAGTCAAGGCTGATTTGAAGAAGAGTAAACAAAGGAGCAGCCAGCATAATTCCACCAAGTCGGCGAAGACGATTTCATCCGGACGTATTTGCGGCAAGCCGCTCGTGTGACCGAGCGTCGTCGCGTGGCGGTGGTCGGTTTACGTACTTCGTGCTCAGGCACTCAGGCGCCTGTCAGTCCGACGATGAACGAAAGTTTTGCTGTTCCTTTCACCGGAGCTTGCCGACAGTGGCCTCGCATCGCTTGATTGACTCCTCCAGTTCCCGTCCCATGGTAAACCCCTGAAGTTGAGACTGTGACCGGACGGAGCGGTAGAGTGCGAGAGCTTTGTCGCAATCTCCCGTCGCTTCCGTGAGACGGGCAACCCAAAACTCATATCTCAAATGAGGCTTCCCGAGATCTCGCATCAGCCATTGATAGGTGGTGAGATGCTCGGAAGACGCTAAGACTGACGGGAGTCGATCCAAGACCTCTCGCCTTAGCGCGAAGTAGACGCTACTTTCCAGGTCACTTCGCTGGGCCTTTTCCAGAGGCTCGTCGTTCCTTCTCATCTCGTCCAGTATCCTGATAATCTCCACAGCGCAGTCTCCAGTTTTGGCGTTCTGCAAGGCTGCGAGCTGCAGGTGTCTCACAAAGTCTCTGTCTCGCCCGCTCTTTAGCGCGACAGAGAAATGCTGCCGAGCTTCCACAAGATTGTGAGCATCCTCCCAAAGTATCCAATGTCCCCACATCGCTTGAGCATAGGCATTCTGGGGATCCAGCTCCACGGCTTTCCTGTAATTGCCCTCGACCTCCAGCCAAGGCATAGATTCTCGGCGCTTGAGAAAGTTCGCCCATCCGACGTGAGCAAAACTGTCGGCTGCCAGAGCCGCATCATCGCTGATCGCACCCCGATAGAGGGCGCGCAGTACCGGATCCGCCACCGCAGTAAAGGTTTCTCCTTGGTCCGACCTGACAACGAGGTTCCGCAACCACGCCATCGCCACTTGGTTCTGCAACCGGAAAGTTTCTGGCGTGGGGTCCACCTCCAGCGCTTGCTGAGTCAGACGCCAAGCACCCTTGAAGTCTTTGCCTTCGCTCTGCAGCCGCGCTGTTCTTAGCAGTTCAGCACTCTTGTTCTGAACCTCGCCCGGCTTGCCCTGTGGAAGAGACCGACGAGATCCGTCAAGAATAATCCCCCATCCTTCAAGAACAAACCTCGCGGCAACAGATGGCGCGGCATAGCCTGCCTGCCCGGACACTTCCGTGATCACTCCAATAACCTTGCCATCTCTGATGAGAGGCCCCCCAGAGTTCCCTTCATCGGCTGGAGCTGTAAAGGTCAGCGCCCTACCCTTCTGCCCGCTCAGACTCCCTTGAGTGACGGCCCAGAGCATACCTGTAAGTCTTGGAAAGCCGATGAGGCTCACCGTCTCCTGTTTGCCGACCTGCACGGAGAAATCCAAGCTGAGAGGCAGCAAACCCTGCGGAAGCGGTCCCTCCACCGCCAGGGCGGCCAGTCCCTTGGCATTTCCGCCTTCCAGCCCGACCACTCTCGCTTCTCTTGATTTGCCCGGCTCCGGGAGAAACACCACTTGAGGCCGGCTGTCTCCCTCGATGACTCGCGAGGCTGTGACGATGAACGCGGCGTCACCCGTGATGTGCACAAGGAACCCGGTGCCAGCGCTTGACTTTCCCTCCACCTGAGCCGTGATTCTGACGACTCCAGACTTCATATCGTCGAGGTTCTGGGCAGTGGCTGTCCCCGCGAAGAGAAGGAAACTCAGAGGCCACAAGACAAGACCGAATGACGTCGATGGCGATTGTGAGAACATCAGCAAAGATGATTGCTTCAACTTCCAGCGCTTTCTACAGGTTTCTCTCAGACGAATCTTGCAGGCGCCGACTAGCGGGGATTGCGGAGTTTGGCTTCACATCGCTTAATCCCGTCGTTCAATTCCTGTCCCAGAACGGAATCCGAAAAACGCGCGTGGATGGCACGATAGTGGGAGAGCGCCTTTTGACAGTCGCCCGCTGCTTCGGCAAGTCGGCCCCACCAGAAGTCACGACCCAGATCTTCTGTTCTGGTATCTCGCAAGAGCCACTGGTATGTAGCCAGGTGTTCGGAAGCGGGCAAGATGGATGAGAGCTGTCCCAACACCTCCTGTCGATGCATAAAATAAACGTGGCTTGCCAGCCGTTCCTTTTCTCTCCGTTCGAGACGCTCTTCGTTCTTTCGCATTTCGTCCAACGCCCTGACAATCTCCACCACAGACTCGACATCGTCGCCCTGGAGTGCACTGAGCTGAAGCCTTCTAACAAACTCCCGATCTCGCCCGCTTTTCAAGGCTATTGAAAAGTGCTTCCTGGCTTCCTCGAGGCTGCCGCGCTGCCAGACGCGAATCCAATGTCCCCACATCGCGTGAGCATAGGTATTCTCCGGATCCAACTTGACGGATTTTTGGTAGTTCTCATCGACTTCCGGACTCAGCGCGCCCTCTCGTCGCTTCAAGTAGTTTCCATATCCGATGTGGGCCAGACTGTCCGCGGCCAAGACTCGGTCTGTACCGGCAGCGCCTCGAAACACGGCAGGTAGCACTTTGTCCACAACCGCAGTGGCCTTCGCTCCCTGATTTGCGGCGTTGTTACGCAACCAGGCCATGGCCAATTCGGTCTGAGCCTGTAAGCCTTCCGGGCTCTGCTGAAGTTTCATGGCATCTTCTATCAGATTCCAGGCCCCGCCGAAGTCTCGATTGCCACTCTGCAGCTTTGCCATGCGCAACAGTTGTCCGGCTTCATAGCCAGGCTCGCCTTGCTTGTCCAGAGACTCGGGCTGGGCGTCTCGCAGAGGTGCGTCCCATCCCTGCAGAGCAAACCTTACGGTGACGGCTGGTGCCGCGTAGCCGAATTGTCCGGCTACTTCTGTTATCACACCAATCGCTTTACCGTCTTTGATGAGAGGGCCTCCGGAGTTCCCTTCATCAGCAGCCGCGGTAAAGGTCAGTTCGCCTCCTCTTTGACCCGCAATCGTTCCCTGAGTGACGGCCCATGAGGTTCCTGAGAGTCGTGGGAACCCGATAAGAGTCACGGGCTCTCCTCCGCTTACCCGAACCGATGGATCCAGATTGAGAACAAGCAAGCCGTCGGGCAGATCCGTCTCCACTCGCAGCATTGCTACGCCTTTGGGATCGTTGCTCTCAATGCCAATCACTTTCGACGGGCGGGGACGATTCGGTTCCACGTAAAAGGTGACGTGCGGCTCGCGATCGCCTTCAATGACGTGAGAAGCGGTCACAACGTATGCGGCGTTGTGTTCGAGATGAACGACAAAGCCGGTACCTTCCTTGCGCTTGCCTTCCACACGGGCGGAGACCCTGACTACACCCTTCTTGATCTCGTCTGGCGACTGGGCCCATACGGCCAAAGCTAGGCTGAGGCCGACCAGAAGCCCGATCGACATCCTGTAAGCCACTCGAGAGATTCTCTCCATAAAAGAGACCGAACGACGGCCCTCAAGGAACCGGTTACTTATTCTTGTCAAATTCCGGTGGCAGCTGCATCTTGCCCACCAACCTGAATCCGCCTTGAGCATAGATGAAGTTATGCATGTGGTAGCCAAAGCTTTGGCCAGGCTCAAGGAGCCGGACCGAGTAGATCGGTTCTGGCCTCTTCATTTGCGCCATGACTCGATTCTGATACCCGGTGGCGTCGTTGTCCTGTCCCGTAAACCGCTGCACTTGGACGACCGTACGACCCTGTCGAACCTGCTCTGAGAACGTCTGGACGAGCGCCGAAACGCCAAGAGGTGAGTCCATTCCCTTCAAACCTGTGGCCAGCGTAGCTCCCAACTGTTCGCCAAAGACTCTCTCGAACCAGGCGCCAAAGTCGAAGCGAGCCAAACCCTCGACGAGCGCAGTGGCTGCCTTGGTGTCGCCAGCTCGAAGCAACTTCGTAATATCTTCGATCAGTTTCGTTAGACCCTCGGCACCTTCCGGATAGGGTGATTCAGATGCAATACTGGTCACTGACCGTCCGGTTGAGTTCGGCGAAGGAGCTGCTCTCAGGGCAGGCTGGGCGATTTGGCCTGGCTCTACACCCGAGCCTTCGATGAAGAGGCGCACGATGGCTGCCGGCATCGCGCGTCCGAAGCGTCCGGACAGGCCCGTGATGAGGCCGACGACTTGACCGTCTTTGATTAGGGGACCTCCTGAGTTGCCTTCATCGATAGCTCCATCGAAAATGATATCTCTGCCTTGACGGGAGACGATGCTACCGCGGATCAGGGCCCACGGTCCGGCCATGCGCGGAAACCCAATGGCCGTGACTGAGTCTCCACCTTTAACGTCAAGCGAAGGAGCCAGGAGGAACCTGCAACCCTGAAGGCAAATTCGTACGCCCACTGACAACTAGAAGAGCCAGCCCTCGCTCCTCACCTCCTTCCTGCTCGACAATCCTAGCCGTCACCGCTGCGTTTCGGCGCGTGAAGAACTCGATCTCCGGCTGGCTGTCGCCTTCCACTACGTGCGCAGCTGTCATGATGTAGACCGAATCCTCGCTCAGTCGCACGATAAAGCCCGTCCCGATTTTGCGGGTCCCTTCACCCTTTGCTGAGACCTTAACGACTCCAGATTCGAGTGACTGGGATTGCCCATCCCCGGTGAGGAAGAGAGCAACCCACAAGCATAGCCATGACACAGTCAGCGAGAGCGTTTTCATGTCAGTCTGGCTCTGAGATCTCTGTAAAGTCGGTGCGCTGCCACAATCGTGGGAAGTATCCAGACCACAATGGCAAGAAAGAACAGCCACGACGGCTTCTCCCACAGCATGGTAAGCGCAGTAAGACGCCGATCCTCTCGAAATGTGGCGGACCCGGTTCTGATATCACCAGCCACTCCGTCCAATCGGAAACGCATTCCATGATTTGCCGGATCAAGCGTGATCTCCTCGATTGAAAATCTCTTGAGCTGGTCAAGTCCAATCACGGCTGGTGGCTCGACCATGACCTTCTGGATATCCGGAAAATCCGGATAGCTAATTTCGCCTGAGCTCACCAGCGCTGACACACGGCTTCCGCTTTCATCTTGACGAGTGAAATCCAAAGTCGTGACTGGAATGCTGCCCCTCGAGAAGAGGCTTGTGACCTTTTCCTTAGGAACGGTCAGAACGAACGTGAGGGCAGACGGCTGGCCCGCGACTTCGATCTCAGGACGATCCTCTGATGGCGATGCCCGGTAAGTCACCGAGTCTACCTGAGGCATTGGGCTGTCGATCCCAGTAATGCCGGCATGGGTGGCTGTCAATTTGTAGGAACCGGCAAACAACACGGCAGCCGATGATTCCTTACCCTGCAGCTTGATGGTGAGGGCCCCGCCAGTTCCTGAGACCTCCAGAGTCACACCTGATCCAGCCGGTGCCTGCAGACGGTCCAAGGTTCCACGATTCGTGTCTGGCGCCGTGCTTTCCAAGGTTGCTGCAGGCATGAGCATTTCATTACCAGGAGTGAGGACACAGGGCGAAGGGGCCAGCACGCTTTTCCAAGCAGACTCTGGGAATCGATCTTCCAACAGCAGGTAGGAAGCCGGATCGGCCTCCTCCAGTTTTGCCGGGCTGAAACTGATGCGCTGAAACTTTTCCACTGTGAGCGATTGAAAGCCCACGATGTTCAAGATTGGGATCCAGTCCGCACCTCCAACCCGGAAATCCGCTCGGTTGACAGTAGCTTTCACCCCGACCCGAGTCGGAAGACGCCAATGCTGAAGCATCAGTGTCACGCCAGCCACGAAGGCAGTAGGCAAAATCAGCAGGACTATGGGCTGCCTGAAAACTCCGGTCAGCCGCCTCAGGAATCCTGGCTCGGTTGTCGTTCCAACGATCGGTCCAGAAACGTCACGCCCGGGAGCCTGGCCGCGAATACCGGCCACCAGCCGGTGAAAGGCCTCGGCATCATCAATGCCAGAACGGAAGTCGACCCAGGTGAGTCGTCTGAGGAAGCGAGGCAATGTGCCCGGATCCTTTGGATGGCCTCCAGGCAGAAGGACCGGGATCACACGGAAGCGCTGATTTCGGACTCGTTCTTCCAGGGCAACTCGCATCTCCTCGTTTTCCCAGGAACCCAACCCGCTGGGACCAAGGAAAACCGCGCAGGTGGCACTGACATCCAACGCCTTCTCCAAAGCTTCCTGCCAGGGTTCTCCGGGCACCAAGTGCCATTTGTCCAGAAACGGGGACATCCCTCCTTCGTCTTGCAGACGCGTCGCGAGCTTTTCGACCAACGGTTTGTCAGCGCTGTTGTGGCTCAGAAAAACGTCGTAAGTCGAGTTTCCGTCTCCAGGCATAGAAGGCTTCAAATGGCCGGCAGCTGAGCAATTCGGACGTTAAGGCGGCGATAACATTCTCGCACGAGCGATAGCTCACTTCGCGCTGGGCTGATGGAAAAAGCGAACCGTCTGGCTGAGGGGATCGTTACTGTCAAGAAAATACCCTTTCAACACCAGCCGATAATTTCCCTGCCCTGCCCGTGAGCTGTCCCAACGGACAATGAACGGCCGGCCGCCCCGCTGCCTGGCAAAGATCTCAGTGGATAGTGCCTCGGCTTTCCCATCCTGGTAGATGGAACTGGTGAGGCGGGCGTCCCCGTTCGTCTTGAAAGTGAATAGGTATCCACCGACAGTGTCAGGCACCTGAGAGTGATAGAAAATGACTGGAGCGACTGATTCCACTTGGCTGGGGGCAGGCCGTTCCAGCCGCGCTACCACGCCAAGATCGTACATTTTGAGCTGGTTCAACTGCTGGATCACATCGGTCGTCGACCACTCAAACAGGTTATCGAATCCCCTCCGCCATGGGACTTGCGGTTGAATTCTGTCCAGCCAGTAGTATTCCCGGTAATCCAACTCACGGACCACCAGGTGAACGCTTTGCGGCTTCTCAAGATAGAATTTGACGCGGAACCGGGCAGGCGTGGAATCAACAGTGTCTCTATAGTTCACCAAGGCAGAGATGAGCTCGATATCGTAACCGGAAACGGGCTTCGGCTTGATGCCTTCATAACGGTCGCCTCGCTTCTGATACTGGAGGTTGACCTGCGGACTGACGGACAGACTTTCGTCGACGGCGGCCAGCAGACCTGTGACCACCATCAGCGTCTGCACCCAACGCAACAGTCTGCAGTTCAGAGAGCAGGAGATTGGAAGGAATTTGAAACAGGAGAGAATTTCCAATGGCTGTTGGGGAGCTGTTGGCATCGCGATAGCGAGCAGCCTCGAAACAATTTTGAAACCAATACTCATCGGGAGGTCGCAGCGTCAGGGCAGCTCAAAATTCGGTCGGCTCGGCATCCTACCACCAGTGGACGCTCGTCGTTCGCAAGATGACATAGAATCCCATGCGATAGCTCAATCAAGAAGTCCCCACCGATGTGCCGAATATTACCACTCAACAACCGAACGTTGGTAAGTCGTTGATGCGATCCCGGAGGCCAACGCTAAGGCCACAGTTGTTGAAACCTTGACGAGAGATCGGGAAGCCGAGCTGACGCCAAGCCGTCCGAGGATTTGTTGCGGGTCAAACACGAAATGCTCCGTCGGGTCGAGATCGACTGGCAGCCGGTCAGCCGGGATTTGTTCTGCAACTTCTGAGTTTTGTAGGGTGACGGTCAGAGGCTTTCCGGCTCTACGACGCTCATACGCGCACACTGCAGCAATTGGGCAATCGTGAATGCCACCCTGCTGATGGCTTAGCAGGTGGTTGATCCTCACGCCTGCACTAAGCTAGAGTGCCCTCCTGATCATTGCCTCAACTCCTCGGCCAATGGGCCATTGCTGGCCAATATCACAGATGCGCAATCCGAGACTCACGGTAGGGATGGCGTGCCACAATGATTTCGATGGCGTGTATTTCTCGGTACAGGCTCTATCTCTCTACCACTCTGAAGAGATGGCCTGCTCAGAAATCCTCGTCGTAGACAATGACCCCGGCAGTGATCAGGGGCGCCAAACAAGGGACTTCATCACGACCTGGCCGCGCAACGCCCGCTATGTCCCTTTCATAGAGAAGATTGGCACCGCGCCGGCCAGAAACAGGATATTCGAAGAAGCCCGCGCCGAGATCGTGCTCTGCATTGATGCCCACGTCCTGCTTGCGCCCGGCAGTCTGACGAAACTGCTTCGGTTCTACCAAACCGATGCCCACCCGGAGGATCTGTTTCAAGGCCCAATGCTCCTGGACAATCTGACCGACCTTGCGACGCACATGGAACCGGTCTGGCGTAGCGAGATGTTCGGGATTTGGGGAACTGATTTATCGCTGGTTCAGGACACCTCCGAATGCGCACCCCGTGAGATCGGAATGCACGGCATGGGACTATTCAGCAGCCTTAAAGCCACATGGCTGGGTTTTCATCCGGAGTTTACCGGCTTTGGTGGCGAAGAAGGTTACATCCACCAGAAATACAGGAATGCGGGAAGAAAGACCAGACTGCTGCCGTTTCTCAAATGGGTGCACCGGTTCACGAGGACCCATCCGATCCGCTTTCCTTGCACCCGATACCACAAGATTCGCAATTACCTGATCGGATGGGATGAAGTGAACCTGCCCTTGCGCGACATCATCGAACACTTCAAGCCCGTCACTCCTCGCCCCGAGCTCGAAGCAGCAGTGCGAGCATCTGGAATTGACCTCAACAAGCTGCTCTGAGCGGAGTTGTGAAAAGGTTGGCAAATAGCCCCCACGTCTGCCCCTCTCGAGAAGTCGCTGACAAACCCCAATCGGTCAGAATCCCACACTGCTCAAGTGTGAATCCAACTCCTTTTGAGGCAGATCGATCGGGCCTCGAATCTCCATCGAATGGGGTTGCGCCGCCGAGCTCGTCGATTTTTGCCAGGACGACTCTTCCTGACGGACGTACCCTCCTCCGCGTTCAGTCGCGCTTTTAGAGCCGAATTCGGATCGTGAGCTTGTTCCTGCAGAACCGCGGAGCATCACATGGTAAATAACCAAGCTGTTCGAAAGTCCCTTCCTCCAGGCTTCTCTGAGACTTTTGGCCTGCTCGGCGCTGAGTTTGACGTTGAACGAACAGCGGTTGTCTCCAACCTGCGATGGTTTCTCCCGCCAAGTCAGATCTCGGTCGAGTTGCAGCTCCACCTCGCCTTGCTGCCAGTCAGGGCTGAGCAGCTGAGGTCGAGCCGTGGAACTCAGCCGGCGCGCCAGCAGGCTGATGACGGTCTTTTCCTGTTCGGAACTTAGTCCGAGGCACACCGTCAGGGTGAAGATTCCCCCAGTGGCTTCGAAATTCGATGCTTTCCCACGTCCGTACAAGACCAGGCTGATCTCGGGGTTTCCCTGGGAGTCGACGGCCACCCGTGGGTGCGCCGGAATGGCGTAGAAGCCTGATTCCGTTCGATCGTCCGGGTAAATCCAGACGTCCGAAAGGCCTGGCAATTCAAAACGACCCTCGACGATGATCATCGTGACCTCCTCTCAAAAAGTGTGCACATTTCATCGTATATATTCTTGACAAATGCTTATCACTGACAAATAGTGTGCTCGTCACGGCCGCTTACCGTCAATGAGGTTTTCCTCGTAGGACCTTGGGTTCCCTTCCAGCTGCGAAACTAATTCACCGCGGTCGACATCCTCTCTTTTCTGACTCTTGTTAGGAGACGATTAGAGTGCTCTACCTCGATTCTGCAACCACGATCCAGGGTGTCACGCTATATCGCGACTATAGCAGCGCGAAACTTGTCTACCGCCGCTGTGCCACCTTGAGCTGAAGCTATGCAGGGCATGGTTAAGTTGTCAGCGCCTCCGCGTCTAGGCGGCGTGATAAACGATACGCGCAACTTTGGAGGGCGACCGCGATGCTCTTTTTAGATACCTCGTTTGAAATCGAAGGCGTAACGCTTTTCCGCGATTACAATTCACGCAACCGCTTTTACTATATGCCGCGGGCGCCGCATATGACGGTGGAAGGCGGGCAGCCACTCTTCCAGTTACTGATCTACCGGCGGGATATCACGGACAATCCAGATTTCAAAGAGAGTGATCGGCCTGGCGGCGGATTCCTGACGATGACCGTGGACATTGGTGTCCCGAAGGCGCAGCTCGACGAGATTAAGAGTCAGCTTTCCGGCTCAGCCGGAGACGCCGAACTGGTCCCGGTGCCCTTCGAGAATGGCTCGGTGCGCGTGAGTGCGCTGGGTTTCTCGACGGCTGGAGCTGCGGGCGCAGCGGGGGCGACGGGCCCGCACTTTGTCGAGAATATACTGGGCGCCGCAACACCCAGTCTCTATGGCAAGAACGCCGCGGTATTCTCCATTGAGTTGTCCCACGAGGGCGCGCTACTCATGCGCAGTTCGCTTTCAGACCCGGGCGCCACCCAGGTGGCAGTCATCTATGATCTCGACTACCGAGGTCTGCTTCCCGCCTACCAAGCCAAGATCACCATCGAGTTCAAGCAGGCCTACCAGTACCTGCACACGCGCATGGCGCTGAACACTTTGTGGCTCAAGACGGATGTCGATGCCGAGATGGAGGTCCTCCGGAAAGAAGGACACATCAAGATCGATAGTACCGATTACCAGGAGAGCGATCCGGCCAAATTGGCCGAACATGCTACTAAGCTCGAGGCGCTCGCGAAGGAACTTGCCACGTGGGCATTTTTCAAGCCAGGCCTGCAGCCGGGAAAAGTTCTCGCCGAGGATCGGGGAACCCTGCCGCCGTTGGCGCCGCCGACCGACGGCTCGCTGCAGAATCAGGTAACCGCGCCTCTTCTGGCGGCCGGTACCGGCCGAGGCTCGCCCGGTGACGTTGCCGGCCCGCGCGTTCCTGCCACGTCCGCTGCGTTGGGCACGAATCGCGTGGGAGGCTCAAACGCGCCTGCCGCGAGCGGCGGCACCACAGCTCCGGCCGGCGGCGGGGAAAACACCGCCGTCGATGCCTGGAACAAAGCGGGGCGCCCGCAGGCCGCTTTTTTGATGCGTTCCCTGTCGCAAACGGAGCAGCAGACCATCACCTACAACCTGAACCAGGTCGGCGCGACTAAACGGACCGCGGCGCCCCAGGGATCGATTGCACAATTGCCAGGTGCATCCGAGATGCGAGGGCGCATTAAGGAGATCGATCTCAACGATCCATTTTTCGAGCGCATTCGAGGCACCGTCACATCGACCGCCGATTTGGCTGCCGCCGGTGTAACGTCGATGGTGGTAAAGCTGCAGTATGGTGTGCGCGATGACGGCAGCAGACCGAAGGACACCAAGGAGGTGGTCATCGCCAAGACCGGTGACTCGGGATCGTTCGATTTTTTCATGGACAAGAGGAAGAGCATCACCCTCGAGTATCAGGTTGTGGTCACCTGGAAAGCGGGTTTCGCCATCGGTGCCACTGAGACGCAATCGGTGTCCCCATGGATCTTGACCACCACACGCAATCTTGACATCGACCCGCAGGCGGTCAGTACGGTGTTCCCTGTCACTTTGACTCTGGGCGCTGTGGACTCGAACGTCGTGACGCAAGTGCAAAGCGTTGTCCGCTATGCCGACGCGGCAAGCAATACTCAGGGTGAGCGCACGGTGCTTTTGTCCCAGGCCAGCCCGCAGGCCGTAGTACCTATCCGGCCGCGCGACCCACTGAAACGTGCTTTTAGTGTGCGCACCAGTTTCTTCTACGGTGCGGTCGAGGAGGTGGTGGAGCAGCAGGGCGACGGCCAGTCGCTGATCGTGCTAAACCCACCGACGACACGCGCAGTGCCCGTGAGCGTCACAGCGGTCGATCCTCTCGCGCACTATTCGAAAATTCTCGTCGAACTCTCGTACGGGCAGGAGGGGGGCGTCGAACAGGCGAAGACCATCGAGTTGGGCGGCGCCGGCACGACGGGCTCCTGGACCTTCCTGCGGCCGTCAGATACCGCGCCGGCATTGTATCGCTACCGGGTCACGCGATTTGGCAAAGATGGCACTACAAACATCGACGACTGGCAGCAAACGCGAGAGCGAGCACTGATCGTCGGCGATCGCTTTGACCGCATTTTTGATGTCGAGGTCCACTTCCTCGTGCCGGACTTCGCCGCGGCTGGATTTCAGGGAGCGACGCTCATCCTGGATTATCCTGAAGCACTGCCCGGGCTCGATCCACACGAGGAGAAATTCTTTACTGGCACGCCGGCGACATTCGTATGGCGCGTTCCGCAAGCGCGAACAGCGACCCGCCGCTACACCTATTCGGTCGAGTGGATCCGCAAGGATGGAACCGTGCGTACCGTCGGACCGATTACGACCCAATTCGAAGTGTTGCGGATCCTTCCACCGACTGGAGATTAGTCTATGCCAAATCCTCAGGAGACCCTTGCTGCCGCGATTCGTTTTTTCTTCGACACTGCGCTGCCCACCGCGACGGGGAAGCGATGGGCGGACTTGCATGATGCCAAGTGCCACCTCGGCGCCTATGCCGCATACTCCGGGGAAGCCGTGCCGACTGCCTTCGGGCAGAGCATCACGCCGAAATACGTCCTGAAGGTAGACAAGCGCGAACTCCCGGTCGCGGCCAGTGGCCCTGACTCTCGGGGCGCTACCGTCGGGACCGACGTGCAGGCGCGTCAAATCCTGTGGCTGCGCCACGCCGCCGACGTCAAGACCGACACCGCCGACGAGATCGCTCGTGTAATGGCTGACCTCGACTCGTTCGCGCAGCTGTTCGAGGCGCCCGCAGGAGGCGCGGCTGCCCCGACTTCCGGCGAAGGCAGCGTCGCGGCCTGGGGGGCCGCCATAGTCGCTTCCCGACAGGCATTGCCGGACGACCTTGCGCAGCTCACGAGCGTGCCGAGCGGTCTCAGCCAGCTTTGCGACAACGTCGACAAGCTCAAAGCCGTCCTCAGGCATTTCTTCACTTATAATGACGGGGGCACCTATTACCCGCGCTGGGCGAACCCGTCGGGTGCTCACGACCCGAACGTCGCCGATCAGCTCAATGCCGCCTACAAGCAGCAGAACGTCCGCGAGGTGAAGCTCGAGCGAGGTACGGTCTATCTTTACGCTGTAGTTCCACAGAGCCTGCTCAGCGGGAGGGGCGATGAGGACACGTCGATCTACCGCGAGGTCGTGATCCGCTTCGACGAGACCGATGACACCGCGACGCCATTTACGTTGGCGACGGTCCACACAGCGCAGTGGCGCCGGGATGTCGCGCCGCACGAGGATTTTGTCTTCTTATACACCGACGTCGGTGAAGGGCTACCGGTTGCATCCGAAGTACGAGGCAAGCTTAACCCCCTGTTGACGCAATTCCTCGGGCGCTACCTCAGTGCGGTCGACCAGCGTGACGCCGTGCTGGCCAACGGACCTAACATCACCCGCGGCGGTGACCTGGCCTACGTCAATGTGCTTGCTGCAGTCGAGGGGGCTGTGACATGGCCCGAGGGTGTGCTGCAGTTTGACGACAAACCGGTTCGCCGCCTCGCGGTGCCAGTGGACAAGGTACTCGAGGTCGCCCAACTAGCCGGGGTCAAGCGTCTGAGCGTGCTCTACCAGCCGCGAGCGACCTGCGACCTTGTCCGCACCGCGGTTCACTTCGACGAGTTACTTACGCGCCTGCCGGACGCTGCAAAGAACGGCAAGGGCGTGTTGGTTGGAGTGATCGACAGCGGCATCGACGGCAGTCATCCCGATTTCACCGGGCGCCTGATCGCCTTCTGGGATCAGGGAACGCCGCCGCTGGTCGCAGGGCCGACGCCGGCAGCAGCGCACCCGGCCGGTACACCCTTGGCAGCTGCCTATGCTGGTTTCAATTATGGGGTGGAACTGCAGAGCGCGCCGCTCGCGCCAGCAAGCGCCAACCCTCCTTCGACGGCGCAGGATAACAACCGCGTTGGACATGGCACTCACGTGAGCGGTATCGCCGCCGGCGGCGGAGTACCCGATCCTGCTAATCCCGGCAGCTTCCTCGTGCCCCCGGGCTTCGCGTCGCAGGCTTCGATTGCGGTCGTGCGCGCCATCGAAGTCGGCCCGCAAGCCAACTTTCTGGACGGAATTACCTGGATCTTCCAGAAGGCCACAGAACTGAATGTCCCGTGCGTTATCAACATGAGTTTTGGCGAGCACTTTCACCCGCATGACGCTACCGACGACACGTCAGCAGCCACCTTTTTTACCGTAGCCGACGCGCGCGGCAATTACACTCCCGGGCGCATACTCGTCGCGGCCGCCGGAAACGAGCGCATCGACCACATTCACACGCGGCGCAGCGTTCCAGCTCGCGGCAGCACCGATTTCACGGTGCAGATTCCGGCGCTTTCAACCTTACAGCGGGTTCACCTGTGGGTCAAGAACCCGAACCCGGGCGGCAACCCGAACGCAGCGTTCCCCCTCGACGTCGTCGTCCGCGGCAGCAGCCTGCGCCGCAACACGGCTGTGTCGGTGACGCGATCGATCCGCATTGGCACGGACGCTGTTGTTCCAAACCCCGCCGGAACCTTTCCCGCGCACCGTACGATCGTCGAGATCGTGACGCGCCGCGCCGGCGACCTCAGGAACAGCGACTTCCTCATTGAAGTGACCTTCAGTACCACGGACCCGGTGCCCGCCAACCCGGCGGCGGTCGTGCAATTGCCGATGCTCGAGGAGGCGTGGGTAATCCGTCTCACCAATCGCACCGGCAAAGCTCTCGATGTGCACGGCTGGACACAGGATGGCTCTACTTTCCCGGAATCCAACCAGCCGGATGATGCTTCGTTCCTGGTCGGCCGCCCCGCCTTGTGCCCGGCAGTGGTGAGCGTGGCCGCCTCCGTGACCCGCATTCAGTGGCTCGACAGCGCCGGCAACCCGAGTTCGGCCGGAGCGAACCAACCCAATCCGCCCGAACTTGCGACCTTCTCGAGTCCAGGCCCGCTTCGGTTTGCGTCGACTCCGGCCGAGCGAGTCTATCCAATCACGCACCAAATCAACGGCATCGACGTCACTGCGCCGGGCGCCCATACGCTGTCGGCAAAGTCAAGCCAGATTCCCGCGGGGAACCTCGCGTTTCTTACTCGAATTGGTGTGGTCGTGAATGCGCAAGGGCTCATGCTCGCCGGCACGTCACAGGCGTCGCCCGTAATCACGGGCCTCATTGCGAACATCCTGGCCGACTCGCCGAACCTCACATTGCCTCAGGTGCTGGACCTGTTGAGGAGGGCCTCACACATCCCTCCGACCTCCAGTTTTCAGGCGGCTGCAGGAGGGCAGCCCGGCGGGACGCCGCCTGGGCACCCGGGCTACTCCCGGGACTGGGGCTACGGACTAATCAACGCACCGGAGCTTAAGCCATGAACATAGAAAAGCTGGATTCGTCCTTGAACCGCGCCTTCTCCAAGAAGGAGTCTGGGCCATTTGCTATTCTCGTGCGCTTCAAACACCCCGTCACCCAGGCGGATACCGCACCTCTTGGTTTGACGGCGGCTGGCGACATGGCGAGCGGTATGGCGACAGTCGATCAAATCGAAAGACTTACGGATCGGGACGACGTCATGAGCGTTTCGCTGCTCCAACAGCCCAAGGCGACCGGCGGTAAAAAGTAACGCATGGATTGTGGCGTTACGGCAGTACTAACAAAGTCTAGAAAGTATAGGAACACCCCTACCAGTGGGACCACGTCAGAGCGGAGGCCCCCGTTGTTCAACCTGATCAGGACAAGGGCTTGACCTTCATCCCTAGCGACGCATTCGTTATCCCGTCTACGACCCAGCGAGGAATTCTTGGGCTGCTATGTAGAGGGCGCTTGACGCCGTACTTGTACAACCAGCCCAGCGAGAAGCGCACGAGCGGCGGGAACTACGGGCGCAGATGGCTTTCCACGAACCGAAAGAGGTTGCCGCCCGCTTCAGGCGGCGAGCACATTTAGGAGCAACACTTTGGAGGTCTCCTGGCGCTGGGGTAGGTCCACCTGTCCCCGGTCGAAGAAGAGCTGACCCGAAACGTTATACCGTCGTGCCGCCGTGCTCCGAAACGCCAGACGCGCCCGGAAGTGGATTTGCCCAGGTTCAAGAAAAATCTCCACCGCACCGCGCGACTTCCGGTGGCTCGAGCGCCGAGAGCTGGATCAGTCCACCCTGACTTTCGGTTGCGCCCAGCAAAAACCCTTCGATCGTCTCGATTCGCACGTCGAGATCGCCCACCACCAGTAGCGAACCAGCGGCGGCTTGCCAGTCCTCCTCAACAACCCCAGCGTCGCGCCCGATCTTGCGCACCCGGTACCGAAATGAACGCGTCGAGCTGGCGCCGCGCGTCGCTGACCAGCGTGCCGTTGGATTGGCCGGATCGAGCTGCAGCCCGGTGCGGCGCTCTCCTGCGGCGGTTTCCAGTTCCACCATCACGGCGGCGTATCGTTGCAAAGGATCCTGCAGCATCACCTCGACCACCTGAAACCGGTCCGGCGGTTGATTGATCAGCGCCGCGGGTCGCGACGGCTCGAGCGTCCGTTCGACGGTGATAACCTCGCGTTCAGCTGTTACCAACTCGGCGCGCATTTCGACCAGCTGGTTGCCCCACACCGGGATGGCAAACTCCACCTGATGCATGTCCAAGAGAAAGCGCCGCTGCTGAGTGCCGAGTCTTACCTCTCCCGCGACACTCTGTATCGCCGCCAGGTCCACGGCTCCCAGGTGCACATGAGCCAGCCAGCGCTCCGAGAGCGTCTGTGGATCGACGGCCAAGTTGGCCGTCCGCAAAGGTTCAAAGCCAGCGTCGGCCTCCGCCGCACTGCCGGGCTCATCGGTGTCCACCAGCGCGTCGGGTTCCACATTACGCAGAGCACGCACGCGGTATTCGACTCCGTCCGAAGAGAAGTTTGCGGTCTGCTCGCGGGTCTGAGGAGTCAGGACGAGCGTGCGGACGTCCTGTCCCTGGCGCAGATCTATTTTGATCGCAGCGACGCCGGACCAATCGGCGTCGGGCAACTGAAAATGCCCGCACGTGGGTCAGCGGCGGTGGCCAGGACGTAGTGACATCAAGAATCAACTTCGCCGGGTCGGCTCTCGAAGGCACGCGAATGGTGCCCTGGGGCGCCACGTGTTGCGTGCTCACTCGCGCTTCGGTGTAGTCGTAAGCCAGTACCTGCTGTTCATGCTGCTCGAGTCCGCGCAGAACAAACGCTGCTTGCGAGCCACCTTGGCTGACCCAGTTGCGGACGAGCGCCGGTTGAGCCGCGACGACTTCCGCGCCGAGTCCAGCCGGGGAAGCGGCTGGCCGAAAGAACAGCGTTTCCATCAGATCGTTCAAGGTGGCGCGAACCTCTTCGCGACGCTTCGCAAGAATAGCTGGATCCGACCCTTGATAGTCGACGTCCTCGATCTGGATATGTCCGTTGCGTTCGAGCGTTTCGGCTTCGCGATCCAGATCGGCTTTGAACCACAACGTGGCACCCGTGAGCCGGGTGCGCAGGTGGTTGTAAGCCATCGTGTAATCGACCCGAGCGCGCACGCCTCTCGCCGGTCGGAGTCCGGAGAAGGCGAGATCGTAGACGATCATCACCGGAACATGCTCGCCTCGAATGGCAGCTTCCAGTAAGGTGGCCCCTTCGGGACTCAGCTCAACGGAAAAGATTGCTCGTTGATGCCCCAGCAGTGAAGGCTTGGCGGCGCCGAGGATGTGCTCGACCAGCACACTTCCTGGCTCGGCAGCGGGAGCCGCTGCGGCAGGAGTAGGCGCGGCGGACGAGACCGGCATAGAGGGAACTGCTTGTGCTGGCTTCTCCACACCCAACAGCGTCAAGCGGACTGCGCCCTCGTTGAAGAGCACTGGCACCAGCTCGGCGCTGGCGCCGATGCGATCCGACAGTTCTTGCCGCGCCGAGTCCACGACCCCTTCGTCATGGGCCAATTCAATATCGAGATTCAGAAGTCCGCCCACATGCTCGCCGCGGAACCGCAGCAACTCGAGCCCGGTTCTCAGCTCATCGAACACGACACGAGGGGGCCCGGGCAGGTAATGGAACGTCTGCCGCGAGAGGTGATCTCGAAACACTGTCAGACGTCCAATTTCGACCGAGCTGTCCAAAAACAACATCTGGTTAACCCCCTGACGTTCAGACCTGTGAAAACATCAGATTTTCGGTTTTCCTTGCCGCAAGGTAGACCGGAGCCACAAACGACTGGGCGGCGCCGCAACGTGGCGCGCCACGCCACGGCTGCGTCTTAGTTGGGAACGTAGAGAGATGCCGCGCGGTGCCAGGTGCCATCGCTCTCGAGTGTCCAGGCCAGCATCGCATGCCAGGCAGACGACCGCCGGCCTAAAGACCGGACTCCAGCCAGCGCGATCTGGTAAGCCTTTCGGTCCTGTTCCGTCATATCTTCGGACCACCGGCTCTCAATGGTCTCGTCGTCGGGCAATGCGTGGTAATCAGCGAACACAGAAACCGAGGCCAGCCGCTCTTCAAGCCATCGCAGGCTCAGGCAGAATGCGCCTTCAACGGGCCGGGGATGCGGTGAGAACGTTCGTTTTGGTTCCCCCAGAATTCCGCAGCATCGCTGAACGAACTCGGTCCACGAACTGTGGCCACCAAAGCGCAGATACACTTCAGTGAAATCCTCATGCAGAGCGGCCATGACCGGGTAGAGCGGGGCAGGTAGACCTGAAGGCAGCCGGAAACGGCTCACATCCTTCAACCGATGATACGCCTTGACCTTCCGCGCGCCGCCACGACCGAAGCGAAAACCGACCCAATCCGGATCGCCCCATGGATGATTCTGAAGCCCAAACGCGGCAGCCAGTTCCGCGTTTGGGCCTGTGGCGCGGAAGGTTATGCGAGCACCATAGCGCTCACGAGGAGTTCCGGCGATCACTTCGAACGGAACTACCCTAAAGTTGCACACATTTCCTATTGACATTCTCAAACTTGATGTATCATCGGGACTATCGAATGTGAGGCACTGAAGTAGCATGTCCCGGCACGTGACGTCAGCAAACCAGCTGGCTCCGGAGCCGCGTTCTCCCCCTTCTCGCCCGTGCGGATCAGCCTTTCGATCTGCTGTATGAGGTAGAACTCCCATGTTGACTCTCACGAACTCTCTGACCATCGAAGGTTACACCGTGTTCCAAGACGACGGCAATGGATTCTTGGGAATCCATTCTCCTGGGACTGAGCGAAAGCTGCGTTTTTATGTGCTCCCTGAGGACCCCGGAATCGCTAAGGATGCAAACGGGCAACCGATTTTCTCGCTTATCGTCTATCGCCACGATGAGGAACGCCTGGCGGCCGAAGATACGAGCAAGGATGTTGGAGGCGGCATCCTTACTTTCACCGTGGAGCTCGGAGTTCCTGAGGCCAAGTTTCGACTCATCAAGAACAAGCTACGCGCTCGCGCTTTTGGGGCGGACGCCTCGGATCCCACTCTGGACCTCGATGTGACACTCGTGCCGTTCCTGGACGGGTCGGTATCGGTGGCGGTCGCGGGCGAGACGGGAGTCGAAGGAGCCGAGGCCGAGTTTGTCAAAGGTGCGGTCGGAACCGGAAAAGTCAGCGGCATCGGCGCGAATCGCAAAGCCGTGATGGTCAAGCTGACTCAGGCAGGTGCGGCTCTGATGTCACAGCTCGAGAGCATTCGCACCCTGCCAATCAATGTGCAGTACGATCTGACTTTCGAGCACCGCCTGCTGGGTGTGACGATGCGCGTCTGGTGCGACATCAACTCCAGCTACACGCTGATTCAAGAGGTCGTCCACAACACTGACGAGTACGACGACGGCTATCTCGGAATGAGCGAGAATCACGTCCGCATCGACAAGATCACCAGCGTGACCGAGACCCTCACTCGCAACAAGACTGCCGGTGTGGAGGTGATTCCTTCCACTTCCGAAGTGGAGCCCGAAACCCTGGCCTCGCTTGAAAAATTCGGTTTCGACATGCTGAACAAAGAAATCGAAAAGGCGCTTGAGGCCAGTCCGCCGCCAGCCGAGATCGACCGTACTTACCTGGAGTCCTACATCTCCAATTTTGATAACAATTTCAATTTCACGCTGGATCGCTACATGGTGCTGGTGCGGAACTTCCGGCCTTCAGCGAATGTCTCAAACGTCTTCCGCGATGGACAGTTCGAAGACATGGTGGCGTTCATTGATCTGCGCACCGACTTCTTTACCTTCCTGAAAATACCGGTTCGAGTCAACGCCGACTTCACCAAACTGCCGCTTGACTCGGTCACCGTCACTATCACCTACGCCAGGCAGCGCTTTGGCGGCGGCGGGCGGGAAGTCGTCACTGAGTCGTTCAACTTCGTCAACGGCGCCACGATTCAAACCTTCCTGGCATACGCCAACACGCTGGCCGACTTGACCTACGAATGGGAGGCAACTGTACACTACAAGGGCTCGAGCGAGATCTACAAGTTCGGAGAAAAGCGCGCCAAGGATGAGTTCCTGGTCATCGACGTCGGCACTCTGGGAATGATCCAGGTAGACCTCGGCCTCGGCCTCGTCAATATGGACAGCTTCCCAGCCGCCAAAGTCAGCTTCCGCTATCACTCGAACGCGCTCGGCCTCACGCTGGAGCGTGACTTCAGGCTTAACAAGAACGAGGAAAGCGCGCTCTGGACAGAAGCCGTCCATGAGACCCCTAAGAACGGCTATGAGTACAAAGTCGACTGGCTCCGGAAGGATGGAGACATCCTGCCGGGCGAGTGGATCCGGTCCACCTCGTCTCGGCTCCGGATCGATGCCCCCATTGTTGATCAGCTCAAGGTCGTGGTGATCTGCAGCGGCAATTTCAAAGAAGGCAGCGAGCCGATTGGCCAGGTGGCGGTGAGTCTGGTCTACCGGGATCCCGAAAACGCCTACACTGAAGAAGGCCAGCTGGTTTTTACGGATGACAAGCAGCAACAACCCTGGAATGTGGACCTGCGTAACCCTCAGTTACGGGACTATCAGTACAAGTACTCGATCATCTATAAGGATGGACTGGTTCGGCAGGTTCCCGAGAACGATGGTTGGCTCAAAGGAGAGCCCGGATTTATCACCGTTGGTGAGAAGTATCTCCTGAGAGTGGACGTTCTTCCAGCGCTCCAGACCTATCCGGATCACGCCAAGATCGTTCAGGTCGATTTCACCTACACAGATCCCGCCAACAACATCAACGAACGCGACTCCTTCATCTTCACCCAGGCCGATAACGTGAAGAAGACCTGGCGCGTGCGCGGAGTGTCCGGAGGACCGAAGCTCTACACCTACCAGATTTCTTACTTCTCGACCTCCGGCAGCGTGATGGCGCTGCCGCCGGTAACGCAGGATGCCGAAGCCCTGGTACTGCCGCCTGCGCCTAAGGCTGCGGCTGCGCCGGGAGGCTAGTCCGTGCTTGACCTCGGTGTTCCAACTCGCTCGGTCGCTGGTGTGGACCTGGCGGCAGATAGCGAGGACGCGCTTGTCTTCCATGTTCTGCCACCGGTTCCCAAAATAGCGTTTCGGAATGGAGCTCCCGACGTGCAGTTGCTGCGCTTTGTCGGCGATGGGCAGCTCACGGGGGGCCACTTCCGCCTGAGCGTCTGCCTTTCACATCCTCCATCCGTTCTCGAAAAAGTGCGTTCTTCACTCGCGGACGAGCTGAGGAAGGACACGATCACGTTGACTCCTGTTGCGGTCACCGACGCCGCGGCGGAAGTTCTTTTCGTGGGGCGTGAGACCACCGACAGCGGCGGCCTCACTTCCCTGCTGAAGCGAGGCTTCGCGCGTGCTTCGGCGCTGCTCGATCCACCGCACACTGCGAGTTTCGCCGTCACACTGACGCCGGACGGCGTCCGGCTGTTCGAGGCTGCCATGCGGTCCGGCGGAGCGCCGATCGGTGTGACCTATTGGCTCCGGACCGAAGGCCTCTGGCCTGCGCAGCGGGTCGTCGCCCGCGTGGACTGGGGGCGCGTCTACGATCACTTTTCGGTTCATCAGCGCGAAGGATTTCTGTTAGCCACCGAGGATATCCGCAAAATCACGGAAAGCCTGATCGAGAACAGAGTTATCAGTATTCAGGCCGTGCGCGGCATCGCTGAAGAGGACAGCCAGGCCGGGGACGACAGTCTTGGGCCCGCGTTGGAATGGATCCAGCGCGATCTGGTCGAGCGCTTTTGCGAGCCCGTGATGGCGCTGTCGCGCGAACCGGCTCGCGCTTCCCTCGGAACATCCGGCGAGATTTTCGGCGTCGGTTACAGCTTTGCCGTCAAGAAGCTGAAACAGGTTGAACGTGCCGTTGCCGAGATCGATTTCCAGCGCGCGATCGTGCGATTGCGTACGATCACCTCTCAGGCGCACCTGGCCGACTTGCTCGCGGGGTCATCCCCGGATGAGCACATCCTCGACGCAGGCATCGATCACCCGTTCTTTCAGCGCATGACTCTGCGCGTTCGCAGCGCGCAGGCGCTGCCAAGTCTTCACGTAAAGGAAGCGCTACTCCACTTCAGCTACGGATCCTCGCAGGAAGCGCTCCGGTTAACGCCGGAATCGCCCGAAGCAAGTGTCGAGACCTGGGCGGACGCTTCTCCGGATCGAACCTGGAGCATCCGTCCGGAGGTCACCTTCGCCGACGATGCTCCCTGAGTGCTCGGGTCAACAGGTTTCACTTGCCGCTCTGGCAGGCGAAAGCCGCGAGCTCACTCTGGATTTGAAGCGCATGCTGGGACTGGCTCAGTATGAACTTCGCCAAACCATCGATTCGCCGGGTCTTGCTGACCGAGGCCCGGCTCTTCCATCGCCGGGGTGGCGACCAGGTTGCCGAAGTTCAGCTGCCGCTCTCGGCTGAGCTCAAGAACTCGATTGCTTGGTTCCGCGATCTGCAGCCGGGCGACCGGATCGAAGTTGAGGTGCGCCATCTCCTCGCCGACGGGCGTCTGGTCGAATGTTCCACCCTTTGTCCTTGAATCTGAAATTGTTCGAATTCCACCGGCCTTTCCCGGCTCCATGACTGTGCAACTGTTGTCTGACGAAGATTGGACCGGCCTCGAGCGAGTCATCGTGGCAATCCAGAAGGGACAGGATTCTCAGACCGGCACTTTCATCTTCGATAAACCAGCGCAGGTTCAGGTGGTGAGCCTCGAAATGCCGGACCCTACTGATCGCAAGTTCCGTTATCGGATGACACGCTCCTGGTCGTCGGGTGAAGTGGAAGAAGACAACTGGGTGGAGAGCGACGTTACTGTGGTTGTGGTTGGCAAAGTAGCAGCAAACATGCTGGTGGTCGATGTGACGCCGATCGGTACCGAGCTTCCACAAGCAGGCATTCGTCTGATCGAAGTGGAGCTTTCCTACATCGACGCCGAGAACCAGGTGCGAGACGAGAAGACGTTTGTCATCGGCGCCCGCAATGATCGTTTTCGCTGGGAGGTGCCGATTCACGATCTCAAACGGCGTGCCTACGAATACCGAATCAAAACGCACCGGATCACCGGCGGACCGCCCGAGATAAGTCCCTGGACCACAACAACTGAACGCATTCTCCCTGTACCGATCGTTGCAGCGGCTTCAAAGAAAGCCGCATCGACGAAGGGGCCTCTGATGTTAAGCCTGCTCGATCCTGTTGAATTCGAAAACACAGTCATCTTTCGAGATGACGCAGACCCATGCAAGTTCTATCCACTCCCTGACCAGCCGGTCATACCGCTTGATGAAGAAGGCGACCCGGAGTTTCTCTTTATCAAGTACATCAAGGATGTCAACACGCTGGATGAAAGCGAGCGTGAGGCCGGTGGGGGTCTGCTTCAGTTTAGGACCGTTCTCGGCATGCACCCCGATCGACGCAAGAAAGTTGTCGAGGCGCTGCAGGCGCGGCTGGAGCAGGAAAAAGCCGCCGGCACCAAACCGTTTGGTCATGTGATCGAATCCACCGAGCCCTTGCTGGCAGCGCCATTGTGGACCAACGGCAAAGTAACCATGTCCACATTCAAAGTCAGCGACACGGGTTTGGTGAGGCACGCCACTGAAAGTGTTCCCGTCGATCTCTCCGGCGACCTGGGTGCGTCTATAAGCCTGGAGCTTGACGATATAGGGGCGGAAATTTTCTGGTCCGCGTTCAAAAGCCAGGAAGGCCAGATCCCGATCATGATCACTTATCAGCTCACCTACAAAGCACGAGTCTCGGCCAAGATGACCATAGAAGCGAAGCGCGAGGTCATCCACCGCCGGATCATCGAGCGGGCGACGCCATGGAAACTGATGGGTGCCTGTTACGTTCCACTGATACACACGGGTGCCTTCGCCCTGGCTGAAATTCCCGCCTTGGCCCTGCGGCATCGCTGCCATATCGCCGCCATGGTTCCCCGGCGTGAAATCAGCGAGATCATTCAACGCACCATCGTCAACAACGAGATCTCCGTCCGAATCGAAACCGATGAAGCCGGCACAGGCTTCCTCGCAGGTTCGTGACTCGCTTTTCAAACTCGCGACCGAGGTTCTGAGCGACCGGGTGGTTCCGGCGTTGTTCGGAGAAGACTCTGGGCGCCCTGGCGCCTCCACTGGACAGAACCCCGATGTCGATCTTGTTCAGGTCGGTGAACCAGGTAGCGGCGAAGCCGACCTGAACTTCAACATGCAGTTCGACCATCAGTCCACCATTGAACGCTCAATCAATCCCAATGGCCCGGTCGAACTGCTGATCGAGAACAAGGCAGCTTTGGGGAACAGCTTCAAGGAGCTTCGGCTGACTGACGGCTTTTTCAGCCTCATGAAAGTCAGTGCTCAAACTTCCGGCGTCAACTTCAAAGATGACGGCATCGACGTGGTTCATGTGTTCTTCGAATACCAGGAGCAGGATGACTTGCATCCTGAGAAAATCTTGGTCCGCCGGCAGCACGACGAGCTATTGAAGAGCGAAAAGGAAGTCATTCACTGGCGGTTTGACACCGCCCGCAACGCCGGGGGTGGACACAAGCGAGAGTATCGATACAGGACCGAGGTCTTCTACACAGACGGTCCGCCGAGCAAATCAGGCTGGAGTCCCAGCTCCACAGAAAAGCTTTTGATCACCCCCCACGCTATGGGCGCCTTGCGAGTGGAAGTGGCTTTGACGGCGCCTGACTCGATGGTCAGTTCAGCCCGTGTTTTGCTGAAGCACCAGTCAGGCAGCGGAGCGACCTATGAGACTGCGCTGGAGCTCACGCCGAAAGCCGACCGGCGAACCTGGTTCCAATATACTGGCGAACTGGCCGCCGCCGGACCAGACGTGAATCCCGACTACACCTACCAAATCATCTACCGGGCCGCCGGGGGCGAGATTGTGATGCCGCCCGTCCGCACCAGCGCTAAGAGCCTCGAAATCCCGAGCCCATTCAAGAAATTGCTGACCTTCCACCTCCGGCCCCAGGGATCGTTCGACGGCGTGCGTGACGTCAGCGGTGATGCTACCTATGAGGACTCGATTCACCAGTATCGTTTCACCAAGCCGTTCGTTTTCGACAAAGTCACTGCTGCCGTACCTGTCGAGGTGCCGGTACTGGACGGAGGACCTGAAGTGTTGCGCTGGAAGGCAAGACAGAATCGGACCGATGGTTCCAACCTGGACCTCGGTAGTGGACAGTCCGGCCCAGGTACGGTTTGGATCGGCAAAGAGATTCAGGTTATGCGCATCCAGATTTTACCGGACCTCATCAACTTTGACAGCGATGTTCAACTCGCCGTCGTCCGTCTTAGCTACGCTGACGACGCGAACCAGATATCTCAGGAAAAGACGTTGACGTTCTCTAAAAGCGCCAAGGCGCCGCAAGTTTGGGAAGTGAGTCGCGCTCCCGGTGGCCATAGCAAGTACAACGCCGACATTCGCTACATCGCCTACGACCGGTCGAAAGACAGCGAAGTCCACGAGCGGCAGATTGATCAGGATGTGTACGTGCTCGACCGGTCCAGCCTTGCCTTAAAGGCCAGTAACGTTCCCCAGTGACCAGGAGGAAAAATCATGCCCGAGATAGCTCCCACGCGTTCGATGCAGGCGATTCTGTTCACACAGCCGCGACTCCCGATGATTATGGCATTCGTCGTTATGCCGGAGTTCCCGCAGGACCAGATCAACCGCATGGGACTGATCCCACCGCGGTGATTCAGGCCGCCAATCAAAAACAATGGTGCACTCTCGCGGGCTGGGTGGAGCCGCTTGATCGCGCCACCGTTCAGTGTCGGCGCAGCGGGCTCACTTTTCAGCTTAAACAGAAGCCTGGCCTGACGGCTGAGCTTCTTCCGTTCCCGCAAGACGGTAGTTCCCCGACCGCGAAGGTGCGGTACACCACGCTGCTGGCGGCGCGCCGCAGGAGAGAACCTTGAAGGCGGCCGTCGATAACGACAGAGGGGTTTTTCGGCTCGAACTGCCGTTTGAAACCACGCAAGTATACGACGAGCTTCTCACGGCGATGACCAGCCCTGACTGCACTATTTCCCTGGAAATCGTCTACAGCCATCCTTATCAGACGCGGGTCTCCTCGCCCGGCCCTATTCGGGATCAGCCAGGCCCTATCATTCGCGATCACCGACTGGAATCCCGTCCTATCCGCCGTGGTGGCATTGCCGCAGGGCTTACCGACTCTCGCCCCGTCTTGATGAAGGCCCAGCTAAGTCCCGCGATGATGGCCGCCGCCGCTCCTAGCCCGATGCTGGCGCAAAAAATGACTCTGGCCCAACCCATGATGATGAAGGGTTCTGATTTCGCCCAGATCGACCCTGAGCTCATCGCAGGCAGGAGGCCCGATTTTCGGCGTGTGGTCGTGAGGGCTCCTCAACCCACGACGCAGCAGGAGGTGTTACAGGACGGGCAGTTCCCTGGGAAGCTCACCGTCGATCTTCGCCGCGCGAGGACCGACGAATCCGTATTCCCCGACCTACCACGGCAGGCGCGCAATGGCTGGGGCCAGTTGAAGAACCCGAACCCAGCACGCCCGGATCCGTTGCATTACTGCGACTCGCCTCGCCTGGACACGTTCTACTACCTGCCCACCAACTTCAAGCTCGGCTACTACATTCAGCCTGGAACCGATGGTGCAGCCGGCCGGCCGCCCCTGCGCGTGGAGCTTTACAGGTCGGACGAGGGAGAGGACCGGATCAAAGCCACTCTCGTCGCCCTTCCCTGCATCGAAAACGCTGAGCGAGAGAGCCTCCGCCGATTTCTCAGCGATCAACTGCTTCAAAAGTTGCAGCCTTTTGTGCGTCTGGAAGCGAAAAGTGGCTTGCAGGCGAAGTTTGTGGACGACTTCAGCTCGGGCTCGGCTGCCAATGTACAGACTCTGCCCTCCAGGATCCGATTCCAGGACTTGGAGGTCATACCCGATGACCGGCTGGTGCTCCGTTTCGATATGCCTGCCATGGCGTATCCCATTTTTTCCGAGTTGCTGAAGCGCGGCATTTTCGGACGAGTCACGCTTTCTGAAAAAGATTTCCAGGCCGCCATCGAGGTCCGACTCCAGCTCGATGACATCGTCACGAACTCGGTCAAGGTCGAGTATCACGAACCGGCGCCGGCTTCTGAGGGAGCGTCCACCGACTCCGGCAAAGGCACAATCAGCGTTCAGAACCTCCTGGACTTTCCTCTTCAACTCTCCTCCCTGGACTTGAACCTGCTGGATACAGGCGAGCTCTCTGACATGATTCTGGCTGCGGAAGCTCACCAGCTGTTGCCCAGTCCCCAGATTTTGGCTCCTCGCCCGGATGCCTCGAGCAAGGTCTCGTTTCCTGTCGAGCCAAAGACGCTCAGCGCGTGGGATCAAACGCTGGTTGAGTCCGGTCAGCTCCGCGTTCAGAGCGGATCCGTAGACGACTGGCTCAATCGCGTGCACCGCGACGCGTCCTTGCAACCTTACGATTTCAAAGCGAAGCTGCAGATCGTAGCGCCCGCTTCGATCCGGGACCGCGTTCAATTGCTTCGTCTCCGGTTATTCCGGGACCAGAGCAGTGCCGAGCGCGGCCGGCTGGACGTGACGCCGGACGCAGCTGCACCGGCGCTCAATGTCTCTATGACTCTCGAAGAGCTGGTGAGTTCCGGCGCCAACGTGAGCTTGTTCTCGGTGGAATACGAGACGCTTTCGCATGAAGGGGTGTTCAGCCTGCCGCAGCGTGTGAAAGTGAGCCCGGGCGACACTCTAGTCCTGCGTGCGCTGGTGGAAAGCCCCGGATCGACTATCACGGTGGAGTATCAGGGTCCGGGCGGACCCGTGCGGGAAGATCTGGATCGGGCTGCAGCCGATCAGCTCATCAGTCGTCTGCGTGGCGAGGGCAAGCACTGGGAGGTTTACGTCAAGCAGAAAGCTGCCGAGCCCACCGGGGAGCAGCCAGCAGGGTCGGGCTCAACGCCGTCTAATGCCCCTGAGTCGTCGCCCGGAGTTCGAGTCACAGTAGTTACTGACCTCGCCAAGGTTGCTTTTCAGAACGGGTCCCTGAAGAAGGTGTTTGTCGTTTTAAAGGGACCGCAGGAGGGAGATCCGCAGAGCAGCTTCTTTTTTGACGCCACTAACCAGAGCGAAGCAGTGTGGCAGACGCCGGGTTTGACCGGCCCGCCGTTCCGCTTCGAGGTCACGTATCTCTACACGAATAGTCAGACTCGCGAGGTTAGTGGAACCATGTCAGATCTCACGCTGCTGCTCGATCCTCCGGCCGTTGCTTGACCGCGACAGGTTCCTTGGGATGGCGATAGCTACAAGGCGAGACATTCGAAACGAGACGGCTAAACTAAACAATCCTTCTTGATTTGTAGCCGTTGGCTATCGCACCACAAGCAAGTTCGTCTCGGCCTGTCCAGTTTTCACCAACTCCTCGCCGTCTGCAGTAAGGCGTTTGACCTCGAATCGATAACTGAGTCGCCCGTCTCTATCAAGCGGTAACGTCACTGTTTTCTCCGACTCCTGACCAGCCCGGAGAAAGACGCCAATCTGCTCTTCCTCTCCATTAGCCGCAATCACCCAGAAATCAACTCGCAGGCCCAGAGCCTCACCCGGAGTTCCTACCCACACGACCTGGATCTGATCTTTCGATTTTCGTTCACCACCCACCAACAGCAGTCCCTGGTCTGCCTCCGTCCACCCGCTTTCCACTGCGGTCCCATCTTTACGTAACACGAGATGCCGCCATTCGTATTTGCGTGCATCGCGCCGCAATAACGGAATCTGGATGAGTTGGGAACCCTTGGCGCTCTCGGAGTTGAAATCCAGAAACTTCTCGAGAAAGTACTCCCCGTCACGATACCGGATTTCCGCTCGCACCTGTGTCACAAGGTTCCAATCCACCGCCGCATTCACGCGGATCGTGAGGATGTCTTCGTACTGGCCCAGCGCGACAAAGCTGTCTCCCCTCACCTCTACCTGGTCGTCCAGCTCATGGCTTTCCCCTCGCGTGTCTTCCCACTCGGTTTGGGCCAGCAGCCGTATCGTGGAGAACGCCATCGGAAATCGTCCACGCCAGACCTGCTGCGGGTTCTGCGCATCGAGCGTCAACTTTGTTCGCATCAGATCCGGCTCGCCAATTTCACCGGGAACCCGAAGATGGACGTGAATGCGTGGGACCAAAGCCGGGTCGACAGGGCCGAGCATGGCGCGCAGCCGCCGGTATCGAAAATGAGCCAATGGCTCGATGATCAGCACACGGCGCCGGCTGGAAAACGGTCCCGCCTGAATGAGCACAGGTCCCGTACCCACGTCAGCATCGAAGTGGTATTCGACTTCGTAGCTGTATTCGTCGGCGTCCGGGTTCGTGATGGGAACCTGGTAGCGGTACGGTCCACTGTCGCGGCGCGAGATCGAGAAAGACGTCCGATGACCGCCATGGCTGATATGCACCGCAACCTCAGTGAGGTCCGTCATCTCGTCGAAATCGATCGCCGAAATCACTTTCACTTCAAGCGCCGAGAAGAACGGATCGTCCAGGTCGAGCAGCTTGATGTTGAGCGCTGGAGCATCACGCGTCATCGTGGACAAAAAGCCCGTACAAACATGCGTGAGTTCCACCGCTGTGCGTCCATCAAACAGCAGTTCGAACTCTTTCTGCTCACGAACCACTTCAAGTTTGGCCTTGAGAACGAAAAGCGCGGACGCCGATGTCACCTCTCCACCGACCGCGTTCCCCAAGAGATCCGCCAGGGGACCGGTCAATCCCTCTGGCTGTTTGGGCGGTATGCCGCTGCGAAAGAAGTCGCGCTGAATCCTCGCCTTGACGAGGTTCATGACCAGGGTCTCCTGGCGTTCACGGTCTGCGGTGTCTGTGAAGGCGGTCATGTCGATCTTAATGAACTCGTGCTCTACGAGCCACGCGAGATCGAGGTCCAGCTTCGCCGATACGTAGTAAGTAAACCCGATCGATGCCGAAAATCGGTCATAGATGCGCTCGTAATCCATCCGTACTCTGGCGTGCAGCGAAGGAGTGAGAGCCAGGAAGCGCATCTCGTAAGCGACGCCGACGGGCAGCTGTCCGCCCAGAGCCGCCTGTTCGAAGAGTGTCGCTCCTTCAGCGCTGAGGGCGAGGGCGAAACTCGAATGATACGGCGATGTGAGCGGTCCCGGATGGGTTTCGACCAGATCCTCGATGAGCCGGTCGCCCTCGCCATGTGCGAGGATGGCATGAACCGTCGCCGCTCGAATCATGACCGGATCGATCCGCGCATTCTCCCGCTGCGTGAGGCTCGCTATCTCCGACTGGACCAGCGCCGGTTGCTCGAATGGGATCTCCACTTCGAACAGTGCCAGGCCGGCGCCACGCGCACGGGTGGGGTCCAGTGCGGGGTTATCGGTCAGGTCACGCCGGTATTTGTACAGCGTGAATGCCAGCTGTCCTTCTGGGCCTGTTTTCGCCAGCTTCGCGACCGAAGGTAGACAGTAGAACTGATCCCGATTCTCGTGGTCTCGGAAGATCGTCATCCCACGAACCTGGTATAGCGGGGGCTCAACAGTCAGCATGGTTCGCTCACGACAAAGTTTTGATCACCAGCAGATCGGAGGTCTTTACCGGATCACTTGTGTCCGTGCTTCCATCTTTTCGAATGAAGGTAAACTGATAGGTATATTGCTGTCGCGCCGGGTCGGCTACTGGATACGACCATCGGATCGGTTTGGAAGTGTCCTGCACTAGCATTTCCTCCTCCGCAAGGAGCCCGGCTTCCGGATCTTCAAATGCGAAGCGAACCTTCATCGCCAGCACGCCAAGAACCTGCAGGCTGGGGCCGAGCAGCATCATTTCTACCTGCCGCAGCCGCGCGATTCCTTCCCCAACCAGCAACTTGCCTGGAGTTCCAGGCAACCACTTGCCTTCCCGCACTTCGTGGCGGACCGTGTGGACCGTCACCCGGTATTCGTAATCTCGCCTGACTTCCGATTCCGCGGACCACGACCAGGTCGCCGAGGGCTTGTCGGCAGTGAGGAGGAACGTTGACACTTTCTCCGGCTCAGCATTGGGACGCAGCTCGACGATCAAGCGTCGGACCTCCGTGCCGAAGCGCGCTGACCCAAGAATCTGCACGTCCACAACCTCCGGCAACGGATCGCCAACTACCAGCACGCCCGGTTCGGCATCGTCCCACTCGACCGCGACTTCGGAACCCTGCGTGTCGAAGTAGCGCAGCCGCCGCTCGAATCGAATTCTCGCGTTCAAGCTGGCACGGGTTTCAAATATGCGCTCCAGGTGATTCGCATCCAGCTCCAGAGTATCCGTGACGGTCCAGCCTTCGACTGGATCGCGGGCTCGCAGATCGACCACGACGGAAGGATAGCGGTCAAAGGGAACCCCTTTCGCGACCACACGGAGCACGACCTTCTGATAGAGCTCGCGCGGATTCAGCCGGATTACGCGATTAGCTGTCGTCCGCGGCTCCGACGTGACTCGATCGAACCTACCCTCCACGCCGGCGCCGAAATGGACTTCGTAGTCGTAAGTCACCTCAGGGCCTGATTCCTGCCGATACCAGACGCTTACCTGCCGCCTGGGTGTTGCAGCATCAAGCATCAGCCTCTCGTCCCGATCGCCATAGCGCAAAGAGAGTTCTAGATGATCGATACCTTCGGCGGCCAGGTCGATGGACGAAGCAATATCAAACTTCATCTCCGGCGAGGGCCCGGGCTCAACTTCGATGATCAATCGATCGACAACGTCCGCCGCGGGAGCACCCAGCAGAACACCAAACGTTCCTTGCGGAGCCAAAGTCAGCCGCTCCGCTCGCGCCACACCCAGATGATAGCGGAACGTCTTCAGCTCATCGCGCTCCACTTCCCGCAGGCTGTAAGTCAGGCTGAAGAAGCCGGCAAAATCTTTGATCGCCTTACCGATCGTCTGCAACGGCCCGTCGTCCGAATCCTCCGGGGGCGGCGCCTGGCCTAGAGTCGGCTTGAAGAACTCGTCCAGGACATACCGCTGTACCTGGTCTAGCGCACGTTGATAGGTCTCGGATCGCTCTGACTCCGGCACCAGCTCATCAATAGAGATCTGGATCGCTTCGGCATGGACCAGATCCTCAAGGGTTGGTCCGATATCGGTCGCCAGCAGCAGCTTGCCGCCGTGCAGCCGGTTCTCATAGAACTCGTAAACGTCCTTCCAGCGGGCCGTAATCTCAGCCCGCAGCGCCGGCCTCAAGCCCGTCGTTTGTAACGTGTACACGACGCCAATGGGTAGTCCGCCTCCGCGCAGCGCTCCTTCCACCACACCGACGCCTTCCGGCGAAAGCACTGCCTGGAACGTGGCAGCGTTGTCTCCGTACAACGAAGGAGTCGCCGCGCCAAGAATTCTTTCCACCAGCGCAAAGGGTGCCGCCGCGGATGTGTTCGAATCCTGGTCGCTCGAGGATCGGTTGATCAGCACCAGTTGGCACGAACCGGACTCCGCCATAACCGGGCCGATCTCGACTGGACCAGAAAGTCCGTCCCGGAGAGACAATCGCCGGCGTAGCTTTTCCAGCAAGGTCGGCTCAATGCCAAGATCTACCGTCAAAGACAGCAATCCCGCGCCCAGAGCCTGATGCAGAGTTGGGTCGAGCCGGTACTTCAACAGCATCAGCTCCGGAACGCCGTCGGGGGACGTTCGCACACGCGGACGATCGGCCAGGCAGTAGAACCGATTCGATTGAGCGTGATCGCCAAAGATGGTCACGCCTTCGCCATGGAGTGACGGGCGTCCCAGGTCAATCATATTGCGTTTGCCTCGATCGGATGTCTCCAGAAAACTCCCACACCACTAGAAGTGCGAGTGATGTGGAAAAGACAATCTAGGGCTGCGCCGCGCTTTCCGACGCCCCATCCGCATGGCATCGGGAGTCAGTCTGGGATTGCTGTCGCGACGGAGGTACTTTGTCGTTGCTTTCGCAACAAATCCTTAGTTTGCGAGCAACGCATCCTGCGCTGGCTGTGCGCCACGCTCCCTCCTCAGGCGAGGAGCTTGTGAGCAGCCTTCCAGCTTAGCGACACAAACTAGCCGTTCAGCAATTTTTGCAGTTGCAACAACAGGATCTTACTTTGGTGCTGAGTCCAGTCATTCTCAATCTCCTGTCCACGAGCCAGCACCTTGGTCCGATACTCGAACGTTTGGGGGCGGTCTGCTCTCAGCAATAGCCTCTTGCTAATCCGCTTCTCCGGCCCTGGCAGGAACAGGTGGCTCTCTATCTTCGGCAATTCGCCTTCGAGAGGCTCGCTGCGCAAGTCGAGCTGAAGAGCGTCGATACCCAGGCCGGCCGGGTCGCCGATCAGAACTACATCGACGTCCAGGTAGACGCCTCCCTCGGTGATTACAATACTGAGCTGGTCTGTCTCCTTGGGAGAATGATTCTCGGCCCTGCCGTTCGGCTTTATGAGGCTTACGGTGTAGGTGTAGTCCCGGCGCTTGCTGTTCATCAGCGGAATCGTCACGTTGGTCCGTCGGAACTGTGGGCCTTCCAATTCGACCTGTTTGCGGACCTCGAAGTCATTGGAAGGGTCCTCATAAAACAACTCGACGCTGATACGCGCCACATTGCTCGCCTCTACCTGCGGGAAAACGGTGATCTGCAGCCGGTCGTCGAACGGGTCGCCGACAAACAGGTGGGAGCACTTGCTCTTCGGTCACTTTGCCCTGAATCTCGCTGAGGTCTTTCAGGTGCCAGCGATTCTGCACTTTGTAGGATCTCTGAGCCGCGTTCGGTCAGTCGCACGATCCACTCCTGGCGTTTCGAGTCCTGGGCCACCAGAAACGTTCGCTCAACGTTGAACTGGTGCGCCAGGTCTTCATAGATAAGCCGTGTCTCGATCTTGCTCACCACGTCCCAATCGACGACACCTGGATCGAGGAAGACATGCAGCATAGCGATATCGTCTGGAGGATGGGCAACCAGCGCTCGGCTGGTCGTGGTTTGCCAGGGTGTTTCATAGTCGTGATGTTGCGCGGCAATCGTTTTCGGATTGACCGAACTTATAGTTGAGCTTGTATCGGTACGAGTAATTCTCCGCCTGGAAGAAGGCCTGAAAATGGGCCGGATCCTTCTTCGCAGGTGTGAACTGAGCGCTTCCCGCCACCGCGGGATTTTCCGTAGATGCCCCCATACTGCAGGTCAACGACCAGCGCTCGCAGGTCGAGAGCTTCGAAATCGGCGGTTGTACTTATGTCCGAATCGAGCACCTCGAAGAAGCGATCATTCAGGTCGATCTCGCGTAGATGGCGTTCTTTCTCCGTGTCGCTGAGCAAAGCGGAAAAGAAACCATTCGGCGCGTGAGTCCTGGTTTCCGGGGCGACGACGTTGTAGTCGTAGGTGGCGGTTTTCAGTTCCTCCTGTCGCTTGTACTGCAGTTGGAAGCCAATGTCGACGGCTGGTTCCTTTTCTCCTGCCTTACCTTTGTTCGTGTCGCTTGAGGTGGCCATCATCTGTGAAGCAGCACCCGCGGCTGCGGCGGCTGATGTCAGCCCCACTGGCAGCCGCCGGCGCATTGGTCATCGCCGGACGGAAGAACTCGTTCAGCACCGTTTCTTTCAGAAGATCCATCGCGTTCTTTTCCATCTGATCGACAGACTGCCCCTCCTGCTGTCTGATGATTTCAATCTCGATGGCGCCAGTCTGCTTGAGGTCCTCCATTACAAGGCTCAGATCGGCACTGATGCCAATCTGTGTGCCCTTGGCGTCGCCAGCCGGGGCAGCCGTAGTTGTCGTCGGTGTCGTCGAACGGGACGCTCCCGTGCTCGCTACAGCTGCTACCGCGGCTGCCGTAGTCGTGGTAACAGAGCCAACGGGTGCTGCTGTGGTCGTCGTGGGCGACGCCGTCGTGGTCGTGGGGCGCGCCGTCGTAGTCGTTGACGGGGCGGTGGTGGTCGTCGTAGCGGGAGACGGTGCAGCTGTGGTCGTGGTGGTGGTATCCGCCTGGCCACCTCCAGAGTGGATGCCTAACGTCAATCCCAGCTTGAACTGCTCGTAGACTTTGTGCTGATCGACCTTGGCGCGCACCGCGAGCGCTGGGCGAAGTCCGGCGAAGTCGAGCTCGTACATCACGCCGATCGGCGAGAGTTCGGCTTCATAGGCTTCTTCGATCAAGGTGGCTGCGTCGGGCGTTAGCGAAATCGAGAAGATTGCCCGTTGGTCCTGCAGGAGAGATGGAGTCGACGAGCCGAGAATCCCCCGCACGAACTTGCTCTGCTGCCCCCCTTCCTCTTCCGGAGCGCCCGCCACTGGTTTCTGCTTGTCGAGTGCTACGACACTGACCTTGCCCTTCGTGTAGAGCACCGGAACCAGGTTGACCGGCCCTGCGTCGGGAGGAACCTTGACTGCAACTGGCTCGCGATCGCATTCTTTGGTTTCCTGAGGCACTCCACAATCCACACCGAACAGCAGAAATGCGCCTCCCAGTTGCTCCCGCGCCCTCGCCGAGGCGCTCCCCATCGCGTCCAGCGCGTTCCGGTATTTCAGCAGCAGTAGGTTCGGCTTTCCATCGGGCGAACGGCTCAGGCGAGGCGGCCCCGCCAGGTAGTGGAAGGTGGTGAGACTCGCATGATCCCGGAACACCACGACGCCCTCGATTTCGAAGAACGGAGATTCGAAGGTAAGCATCGTTAGACCTCCTAAGATGGGCTGTTGGGCTGAGGCGCGCGCAGCACGAGGATCTCGTCAGCGGCGACGCGCCACTCCCAAGCTGGCTGCCGCTCGCCTTGACTAGTGAAAGGAGTGACCCGATAGCGATACGTGCGCCGCTCCGGATCCCCGAGCTGAATGCTCCAGTGCGGCTGGTCCTCTTTGGTCCGAAGCACGAACGTCTCGTGCTCCTGACGCCCGGCGATCTCGTCCTGGTATTCCAAATCAAGCAAAGCGAACCGCAGCGATCCGCCGAGATCCAGCAACCGTGGAACCACCTGCACTTCGAACCGCAGCTCGTCCCGAACGATCAACACCGGGCTGGTGTCAGTACGCCAATCCGGATCAAGCCGGCGTATGCTGCCATCCTGATACACCAGTGTGCGCCGGTATTGGTACTCGAACTCTGTTTGTGGTGAATTCGGCGGCTCCCAAGTCTGGGTCTCACCAGCGCGCGTGAAGGAGAGTTGTTTGGACACCTCGGGCGAGGCCCGGCTTTGCAGGTCGACAATGATCTGAGCCAGGGCAGCGAAGTTGCCCGCTGCCACGACCAGGACTCTGGCTTTCTGAATAACATGGGCTGGCGCGTCGAGATAGATCAACTCCCGGACTCGATTCCTGCCAGTCCCCGCCAATCCTGCGCCCGTCCTCAAGCGCCCAGTCCACCTTGTAACGATACGGTCCAATCGGTGCCTGAGTCACTGCCTGCCACTCATCAGCAAGCCGTTCTCCGTCGAGGATCATGCGGTGCGACAGGCTCTTCGGTGCGTACTCAAAATCGACCACGGCCGCCTTCACCAGATTCAAGGGAACGTCTCTGAGTTCGGCCTTCACGGAAAGGATCCCGAGCCCATCCAGATCCAGCACGATCGCGCCTGCATTGGTTGGCGGGCTCGTGAGGTGGAGCGGTGTAGGATCGCCCTCGATAGTGCACATCGGCACTGTACGCATACTGAGTCTGGTCTGGGAGAAGCCAGGTCCGTGCGGAATGTTTGTAGATTCACGCCTTCCTGAAATACAAACTCACCTTTTCGGTGGATCGTTCCTGTCGAGCTGGTCCCGTTGTACTCGACCGTAACCTTGACCATCGAGATGAGATCTCTGCCGAAGTCGACGGTGCAATGAATGGGCACTTCCATGATCCGGAAGAATCCGCCATCCAGATCCATCCGCCGGATGCGGTCTCCCATCTCTTGGCGGGTGCGTCCCAGACGGAGCACGGACTCGACCACTGCGTTGTGTTCCAGAGGAAAAGACTCGGAGAACGTCATGTTGAGGGCGGCTTCCATGGAAACCGTGAAAGGACGCAGCGGCTGGGATTTCGACAGGGCTTTATCCGTGCCTTGCGGTTGGAAGAAGGTGCTGGCAAGGGCACTGTCGAGCAACTCGTGGCCAGCCTTTTCCAGTGCCTCTTGGTGCTCCGCTGTGAGCGGCTGTTCAGAGTCGATCTGAATGCCCGCCAGGCGCTGCTCAGTCAGGGTTTGGCGCAGCTTGGCCGGATCTACGACACCCAGGCCAATTCGGGTTCCGAGAACCTCGTGGGATTTCTTTGCGTCACACCAGATCCGCATGCGAGTGTCGGCCAGCCGGTGATCGAAAGCGAAGTCGAACTGGACGCGGAACAGGTCAATCTGCTTCTCGAGCGCGTCCCACAGCAGGGCAGCGCCGTCCGCATTAAGGTCGGCTACGAACGTGGCGCGCTGGGAACCAGTCAAGCGCGCTGGGCCGGAACCAGCAATCGCATGAGTGAATTCCCCGCCGCCGGACTCGGCGGCATAGGTGAGCTTCACCACGCCGGACTTGAAAGGCATCGAGCGCAGCTCGGCTCGAGACCCTCCATCCAAGCCATAAGCCTCAGCGAGCTCGGCAGCCAGAGTTTCCCCTTCCTCCTCCGTCAATGAAAGATCAACCATTAAGGTCACGATTCCGCCTGCCTTGACGCTACTTTCCCCAGCCGCTCCCCGGAACCATAGAAAATCAAAGGCTGGATTGCCATCCGGATCCTGCGCAATCCGTGGCGCGTCCGGCAGAACATAGAACACGGGTCCGTAGACCGGTTTCCCGGTCTGGTAGGTGACATCGCGGAACACGGTGAATGAGCCGAAACGGCGGCTCTGGGAGAGCGTTAACATGGGGATCACTTCATGGACTTATGAGTGTCCTTACAGTTCGTGTCGTCGTTTACAGGACTCGCTTAAGTCTCACTGCCAGCAGAGCTTTGCGGGTCGGGAAAATGCTTGCGTTTGCTCAACCCCAATGATACAGATTGTTTCAACGCTCACAAGAGTTTTTGCCGGGTGATGTCAGTTTTTTCTGCCTTTTTGCTGGAGGAGGTTAGGACATGATCACTCTCACACAATACCGGGATATAGCGAGCTGCAGAGTTTACAGAGACGATGTAGACCCTCTGACTTTGTATGCCATTCCTTATACACCGACTATTGCGCTCGACGAGCAAGGCAAGCCCATCATTTCGCTCGTATGGTACCGGCGTGATGTGTCGGACCTCACCGACGAGGAACGCAAGACCCGCTTGGGCGGCGGCATCCTGACTCTTTCGGCAGAACTCAAGATCACCTCAGAGCAACGAGCAAGAAATCCGCGAACAGATTGCGGCAGAGCCTAGCCTGCGTCTCCGGCTTCTGGGGGGCTGGTGGAACCGGGAAATTGCCGAAGATAAACGGAAGCTCGCCGAAGCGCTCAAGATCAACGCATTGCCGGTGAAGGAGGGCACGGTTTCCATTTCCATTTTGGCTGAGGGTGCGGAGGAGGGTAAGCCAGGAGAATTCGTTGGTCACCTGGTGGGCGTCGGCAAGGTCAGCATGCTCGGCAATCAGCGCGCTTCGTTCATGGCCAAACTTACGCAGGATGGCGTTGTTCTCCTCTGGAATATGCTGGAAAAGAACCTCGCGGCGATTCGCGTTGCCTACGACCTGAGATTCGACCACCGCCTGGACGCCGTACGCATGATCGTCTGGTGCAATGCCCGGAAGGCATACAGTGCGGTCCAGGAAATGTGGCAGTCGCTGCAGGACAACGCGTCGTGGTCTACCCGAACGTCAGGAAACTCCAAACGGATGACCTCCAGCCGGGACGAGAGCCAGAGCGCGTCCGATGTTGTCGGAATCACGGCGGGAGCGAGCCAGTCTTCCGGCGTGACGATCATTCCAGAGGGCGGCGCCGACGCGGTGAGTCCCGAGCAGACCGAAGAACTCATCCGGATCGGCAACGAAATGATCTCCGAATTTCTTGCCGGCACCATCCTCGACTTCAAGCCCGGCGAACAGGCTCGTTTCGAGGAACAGCCTGATCTCAAAACCGAGCTGCCGTCTTACGACGGCAAGAAATACGGCCATCACGGTATCGAGTACTATAACCTGAAGTCCTGGAGCGAGGAGATGAACGTGAACCTGAACCACCAGTTCACCTCCAAAGCAGTCCTCGACTTCAAGCGTAGGCCCCAACGATAACCTCTCCAACATATTCGCGGGGTTTGATCCCGAGGACTTCCGGACGCAGATCGAGCTCGACGCCGCCTGGTATCAGTACCTCGACGTGCAAATGGTCTGCACTGCAAATTTTGATGAAGACCCGGTTGATCTCGTGCAGGCGCATCTATCCTACCAGGCAAGCGGCCCTCAAGGCAGAATTGACAACTCCAAGGACTTTGTTTTCAGAAAAGACTCGGCGGTCCAGCGCTTCTCCACCTATCTCGCCAGCCCGAACAAGAAGAGCTACGACTACGAGTACACCGTGTTCTACAAGGGTGGAACTGACAAGCTGACAGTCGCCGGAAAGAGCGACGGGTCTGTGCTGACGCTGGATACGGACCGCCTCGGCGTCCTGCGTGTGGAGGCCGAAGTGGGTCTGGTCGACTTTGATCGGCTCAAGACCGTAATCGTAAAGATGTCGTACGGCAGCGGCCTGACGCGGAAAGAGACTGAGTTCACCCTAAGCCAGCAGCAGCCGAAGCAGACCTGGGTGGAAGTGATCGCCCGGGAAATCAGCGAGCCCTACTCCTACGAGCTTACGTTTATTGACAAGGAGAATCGCCGAATCGAGGTTCCCGAACAAAGTTCGCGGGCTAAGAAGCTGCTGGTCAATCAGCCGCTGCAGGAAGACTTGGAGGTGGCGATTGTGCCAGCCGGCGAGTTTGGCGCCGAGGGTCTTATTTCCAAGGTTGTTGTTGCATTCCGCTATCGCGACGACGGAAATAACTACAAGCAGGACGATATTTTCATCCTTGAAACCTCAAAGGACTCGAAGCTGTGGAAAGTGCCGCTGGTCAATCCTGACCTGAGGTCCTATGAATATCAGGCGACCGTCTTCTACTCCGACGGCGTCACCCGCACAGACGACTGGCGTAAGAGTGACAGCAAGGTTCTTCCCGTCGGCGATCCGTATGGCTTCCGTTTGCAGATCTCGCCCTATCTGCTGAAGAAGTCTCCCTTCGCCTTCGGCACCATTCATCTATTGTTCAACGATGCGCAGTCAGCCATCCGAGCAGAGAAGACTTTTGAGATCACCGACTTTTCCAAGGCACTGTACTGGCGCTTCCGGCTAGGCTCACCGGATCGGCACACCTATAGGTATCAGCTCACGCTCTTTAAGGATGATGGTAGCGAGGTCAAGCTCGCCGAGACCGAAGCGTCCCAGGAGGTTCTGGTGCTGAAGCCGCCAGCCCCGCCATTAGGATCCGCCGCCGGCGCTTCGACAAATCCTTGAAGGGATTCCCGGCTGCCTCGTATGACAAAGATCGCTGTTCACTTTAATTCGAAAGGAGTTCATGAAAATGGGGTTCTTTTCCAAACTGAAGAAGGTTGTCGCCGGTGTGGACAAGGGGGCGGCTATCGCTGCTGCCGCGCTCCCCGGGAAGCCCGGCCAGGTCGCCGGTGAGGTGGGTCAGACCGTGGGCGTTGTCACCGCAGTCGTTCAGCAGATCCAATCGAAAGCGGGGTCAGAGGTTCCTCCCGCCGAGGCGCAGAAGCAGGCGACGCTCGCCACGGCAGTGGCTGTGGACGACCACGAGGAACGCGTATTGGAGCTTGAGAAGACTCTTAAAGAACTACTGGCGCAAGGGTCGACGCGGCCAGCGCTTCGACAAACCGTGAAGGGGATCTGACTGTGGGGCAAGCTGGAAAGCCTGCCTCACAACAACGCTCGGCGTCGGTCCCTGTCGCTCCCCGACTCGTCGGTCCCGCGGCGTTTCCTGGCCGAGCGCGTGTCAGCAGCTGGTTCACGGTCCAATCGGAATTCCCTCGAAATAACCTCCGGTACGCTGGGTACTATAAACTCGCGACACGGCCAGCAAGGAATTGTTGGCCAGGCTGCTGAGTTCTAGGGGACCAAAGCCTGCTTGCGAACCCAGCTTCTTCCTGATGTCAGGATCAACAATCATGCCTTGAGCAACTACTAAGAATGCTTGACTGGTTCCTGCTGTGTTGCCGTGCTCGTCCCTGGCCGTGATTTGCACCGTCACCGGCGCACCCGACGGATTGACGAGGGCCAAAGTGGATTGATATTCGCCTGAATTCGTGGTAGAGGGAATCAACAGGCTCGAACTTGCGGTGCCGGATTTTCCCACCACCATGCTGAGATCCTGCGTCAAGTTATCAATCTGCGAAGTCCAGCCAAAAACAGGTCGATCCGCCTCCACTAATAGATAACCGTCTAGATTGCTGACTGTTTCGGTGTTCAAAAGTCTCCGGTTGATGTTGTCAATCTGGGTCATGCCGTGAGGTGCCACCATAGTGGAGAGAATGCCTTCCTGCTGGCCGTTCCTGTTCAGGAGTTTGACGGTTACCTGAGCGAATGTCTCTCCTGGGTTGGTAATCCCCAGGTTGGTCCGAAAGTCGAGGTTGTCCAATGAATAAGGTAGAAGCACGTTCTGGGAAGCACGTGCCAGATCAGCGCCTTCAAGATAACCGCTGGTGCCCTGTTCAGTGTAAATCCGGGCGGCAGCGGTAATATTGATTCCGTCGGTCGCTTCCAGCTCTATCGGCCCAAAGACGTCACTCAATCCCGCGTCTTTGTAAAAGTCCTCAAAGAACAGGTGTCCGTAGCGTTCTAACGTTCTGTTGACTGAGGCCTGTGGCGTGCCGTCCTCGGCTTTGCGGGATCGAATCTGGACTTGGCCCGTCGTCGCACTATGATTTACCACAACCAGGCTGGTTCGAAACTGACCGCTGGTGACCGACGAGGGCAGAACTACTCTGGTCGCCGCGGCTGATTCGGCAAGGCCCTGCTCCATACTGGCGTCGAGCGTGAAATTGTCGATCTGTGAAGCCCAGGCCACAAACGGCTGCTCCGATTCCAGCAGCAGATAGCCCTCGCGTCCCGTTAGCGGCATCAGGTCTCCAAACGTGCAGTTGAGCTCCGTCGAACTTTCGTTCTCTGCCCTTTCTGAAAGCTGAATTACCCTGTTGCATTGCGTCATTCCACGCGCTGGAACCTTCACCGACTTGCGGCGAAACACTAACTTTCCATTGCTGTCAGACATTAGAATCTCGACGGTAGCTTCGCTCTCGCCCAGGTTATTAATCCCCAAATTCGTCCGAAATTGCTCGGTATCAATCACGAAAGGAACTCGCAGCCGTTTATACCCAGGCTTAGTGGGTGGCACTTCCGGCGCCGGCTTGTATTCCAGGCCGACGTTGGAAGTCTGTGACGACACCAGACGATCGAAGTTAGTAGTAGTCTCTAGCCCGGCCGGTAGGACCATGACCACTTCACTTAAGCCCTCTGGATTCGGAGGTGCGATGGCATCAATTTCAGAGCTGTTGACGAAGGTCAACCTGGTAACCGGTTTTCCTCCCACCAGGAATTGCGTATTGCCTACCATGCTTGCTTTAAAATTCCTACCGAGCAAACGGATCCGGGTATTCCCCTCAATGGCGATGAAAGGTGGAAGTACTCCGGTTAGGACAGGCGGTTCATTGTTAACGTTAACGACAAAGGAAAGTGAGTCGCTCAACACATTCCCGTCCCTGACTGACACTAGAGAGGTGCCCGGGCTGACGATGTCATTGGTCGGGATCTTAGCCACCAGGTGAGTGCTGCTAATGAACTGAGTGACCCGAGGGGACCGGTTCCAAAGCACAACCGATTTCGGCGTAAAATTGCCGCCCAACACAGTCAGGGGGAACGATCGATCTCCTTCGAGCGCTGAGCTGGGATTTAGGTTGCTGATGTTAGGATTGCCGACCTTTGTCGCCGTGACAGCGTCGGCCGTCGCCCGATTGTCCGATGCGTCTCGAGCCCGCGCTGAGAACTCATGACTGCCCAGACTCATCAACGACGTGTCGAAAAGGATCGAATATGGAGCCGACCTATCTTCAGCTCCTATCACCACCCCATCAACCAGAAACTGCACTCCGACGACCCCCACATCGTCTGTCGCTTCAGCCGAAACCTCGATGACACCGGACACCGTCGATCCATCTGCGGGTGCAGTCATGAATACAGCGGGAGGCTCGTCCGGAGTTCCACCAACAACACGCATGCCGAAGACATTGGACTGGCCACCTCCGGGTGCTGGATTGAACACGGTGACCCTTGCGTCCCCGGCAAAGGCGATATCCACAGCGAGGATTGCCGCCGTCAAGCGGTTGTAGCTTACCAGCGTCGTCGCCCTCTCTGTCCCATTCCAACGAACCCTCGAGTCGGCGTTAAAACCTGTGCCATCTATAGTCAGTGTGAACCCGGAGGTACCCGCTGTGATTGAAAGCGGGTTGATGCCTGTGATGAAGGGTTGCGGGTTGGAGATTTCGATTGTGAGAGCATTCGATTGTACGCCCGTGACGGCATTGACTACGTCAATTCTCGCGGTTCCGGTCCTGGCGACGTCCTGAGCTAAAATCATCACATTCAATCGCGAACTGCTCTGAAAGCTCGTGTCCCGCGGCAGGTTATTCCACCGAACTCTCGAATCAGAGGTAAAGCCACTACCGCTGATGGTGATGTTGAAGGGAGGACTACCCGCAGGAGCCCTCGACGGATCAAGACTGGTTATGGAGATTGGCATCGGCTGCACAATCGAGAGGGGCCTTGTGTTGGAAACGCCAGGAACGGCTTCACCACAGAACACTCCGATGACACTGAGCGTCACTTGTTGGGCCGTGGTCATGAGAGCCCTCGGCGCTGTAAAGGCCAGCGAGAAGACATCATTCACTGGACCAGTGATGCCGCTCACGGGAAGACTGAGACTCTGCATTCCCTGCCAGTTCACGGCGAATCCATCAGGATTGAGAGTCGTTACTCCAGCTGCGATATACTGGAGACGTAAATTGACCGAAGTGTTCCCCGACCCTACCGTAATCGATTGCGGGATGATTTCCAGCAGAGTATAGACAGTGGGTTTCGGATTACACTGTCCAAGCAGCTCCGCTGAAAAAAGGAGAGAGACAGCGCTGTAACCAAGTAGGCACAGTCCCAAACTCCGTGCGCCGCACGTATCATCGGTTCGACCGAGTGTCATAGCGTCCCCTCACAAACCTGCGGGCGAAGTGCCGATCTTGGGACCCAGGAACCGTAGGTCTTAGTAATTGCTAATTTCTTCTCAGTACAGTCACCCTATCAAAAGCTCAGTCGCAAGGCTAGCTGGATAGAGGCTCTCATTTCCAAGATCGCTGTCACGCTCCGTTATGCGATGACGCAAATAGCCATAACCAGGACGACATTCTCAGCCTCGAAACCTCCACGGACTCAAAGCTATGGAAAGTGCCTGTGGTCAAACCCGGGCCTCGCCAGCCGGTGCGGGCGTGTGTTGAACAGAAGCTTCCGATGTGTGCAACTGTTTCACGGCCCCAGCGGGATTCCCTCGAAATAGCCTCCGGTCCGGTGGATGCTAAAAACCTGTGAGACGACGAGTAGGGCGCTGTTGTTGAGAGAGACGACTTCCAACGGGCCGAAGGTCCCAGTGACATTCAGGCTTTGCAGGATGTCGGAATAGGAAATGAATCCTCTTGGCTCGATCATAAGCTGGCTCGATGCGTCAAGAGTGTCTGCCACAACGGTGCCTGCAGAATTCCGAGCGCTGATTCGGACCTGCGTAGGGGTGTCGGCCAGATTCACAACAGCCAAAGTGGATCTGAAGCTGCCGACTCTGGTAGTTGAAGGAATCAGCAGTCTGCTCGATGTACTCGCAGTCCTTGGTTTGCCTACCACCATGCTGGTATCTTCGGTCTGATTGTCAATCTGGGAAGTCCAGCCAATAACTGGCTCATCGGACTCCAGTAACAAATAGCCTTCCAAAGGGTTGGCGCTCGCACCGTTCAATTGCCGATTGATTCCGTTGATTTGGGTCATGCTATGAGGTGCAATCGTATCGGACAGACTACCCTGCACGTGACCCTCTCTGTTAGCGAGTTTGATGGTTACATGGGCATCTCGCTCTCCTGGGTTGGTAATGCCAAGGTTGGTCCGGAAGTCGAGGTTGTCCAATGAATAGGGTAGGAGCACTTGCCGCGAGGCACGGTCCAAGTCAACGGCTTCAAAGTAGCCGCTCGTGCCCTGATGGGTGTAAATCCGGGCGGCGGCCGTGATATTGATTCCGCCGGCAGTTTCCAGCTCTATCGGCCCGAAGGTGCCACTCTCTCCTATCTCTTGGTAGAAGTCCTCATAGAACAGATAGCCATTAGGCTCCAACCTCTTGTTGATTGCGGGTTGCGGGGTGCCGTTCTGTGCTCTGGGCGAGCGGATTTGGACCTGGCCTGCTGTGTCACTATGATTAACGACAACCAGGCTGGTTCGAAATTGGTTGATGGAAGCTGACGAAGGCAGTACCAACCTGGTTGCGGCGGCTGATTCGGCAAAGCCCTGCTCCACGCTTGGGTCCAGCGTCAGATTATCGATCTGTGAAGCCCAAGCCACAAACGGCTGCTGCGATTCCAGCAAGAGGTAGCCCTCGCGTCCGGTTAGAGGTATCGGATCTACAAATCCGCAGTCCAGCACTCTTGAATTTTCATTCTCTGCCTTTTCCGCGAGCTGAATCACCCTGTTGCATTGCGTCATGCCACGGGCTGGAACCTTCACGGACTTGCGGCCAAACACCAGCCTCCCGTTGCTGTCAGACATTAGAATCTCCACGGTAGCCTCGGTGTCACCAACATTGTTAATCCCCAAATTCGTCCGGAATTGACTGGTATCAATCACAAAAGGAATTCTCTGCCGTTTATAGCCGGGTTTAGTGGAAGGCACTTCCGGGTTGGGCCTATATTCGAGACCGACACCGGACGTCAGTGACCACACCAGGCGATCGGAGTCAAAGGTCCCGAGCCCAGCCGGCAGGATCATAACCACGTCACTTAAGCCCTCCGGATTGGGGGGTGCGATGGCATCCATCTCAGAGCTGTTGACGAAGGTCAACCCCGTGACTGGCTTTCCTCCCACCAGGAACTGAGTACTTACTGCCATTCGGGGTTTGAAGTTTCTGCCCAAGAGTCGGATCCTGGTACTCCCCTCAATCGAGATGAAAGGGGGAAGTACTCCGGTGAGGACAGGAGGTTGATCGTTCGCCTTCACAATAAAGAAAAGTGACATGCTCGAGACATTCCCGTCCTTGACCGACACGGAATAGGTCCCCGGGTTGACAATGTCATGGGTCAGCATCTTGGCGACGATGTGGGTACTGCTAACGAATTCCGTGACACGAGGGGACTTATTCCACATGGCAATCGCTCTCGGCGTAAAGTCATTGCCGAAGATACTCAAAGAAAACGATGGATCGCCTTCGAATGCTGAGCTGGGATTCAACTCGCCGATTTTGGGTACTGCAATCTTGGTTACAGTGACGCCCGCAGCCGTGGCGCGGTTCTCCGCGGCGTCTCGAGCCCGTGCTGAGAATTCATGCCTGCCCATACTCAGTAATGACGTGTCGTAAAGAATCGAATAGGGCGCCTCCCTGTCTTCCGAGCCTACTACCGCGCCATCCACCAGAAATTGCACTCCGACTATTCCCACGTTATCTGTCGCTTCAGCCACAACCTCGATGACGCCGGACACCGTCGATCCATCGGCTGGTACAGTCAGGGTAACGCTGGGGGGAATGCTTTCCGTGCAAGCAGTCAAGCTGATGAATTTTTCACCCGTGACAGGCTGCAGCGGGTCATCGAAGCGAGGCAGGTTGGTCCCAGTTGCTGCGGGATACAGCTGAGCCTGGATTCTGCTCTGGCCGATAACGGCCTCTGAAGAGATCGTCACACTGGGACTGATTTGGAACGATTCGCGATTCTGATCGCTCACCGTCTGGTTCGTGGTCGAAAACTCATACAAGACCTCAGCTCCATTGGCATTTTGGCTAACTCTATTCAGGGTCGAGATGCTCCCTGACTTAACATTGACCGGCCACGACAGGTTGGCTCCACTGGGGAAGTTAGTGATGACGATTCGAACCTGAGTATTGCTGCCTGCTCCGTAGGCAGTCCTGGCGCCAGCGGGTGCAGGCGTGTGTTGAGCAAGGGCTTCCGAAAAGCCTTCTGCTATGGTCACTGTGGGAACGATTGAGGCAGGACCCGCACACGCCGGCACGGTCACCCCTGATATGGTTACGCTTAGTCCTGCATTGGCTCGCGCTACCTGAATCTGCGAAACGTTGCCAAAAGTGTGTGCCGTGCTCGGAGTGGTTGACACCGAGACATTCACGTCGCTGCCCAGAGGTCTACCGGTCAGCGCGGCTCGAACTCCGAGGATCGCAATGGTATCCCCGTCGTTGATGACCAGTCCTGCCGGAACGGATAAATCGATTCGTCCTCCATCAGCGATGTTAACCACGCTGGCATTGACCCCGGCGTTTCTCCATCCGCCAGTCACACTGATCGTGATTCCGTTCGAAGCCTCAATCACCCCAGTTCCCACGTTCATGGCTCTCGAACCCGAGAACGTGTTCGCCACCGTTACACTTCGATACAGGAAACTGATCACGCTTGCCGAGGTTACTTGAGCCGCACGGTTTGGAGCAGACTTTGTCAACTTGACTTGCCCCATCAGTTCAGCGACCCCCGTTTGAACCGCATTGAGAGGCACAGAGCTGACAGTATGATTCAAGGGCAACTCGGAATAGGTGAACCCGTTTTGCAACGTTGCTGATCCTCCACCGGGATTGATCACAACCACGTCGTAGATGCCCGCTAGAGCGGCAGCTCCGGTTGTGGCATTTATCTGCGTGGGTGTGACTGAACTGACTAAGGCGGTAACACCCGCAATCCCGACGGTTGCTCCGATTTGGAAACCCGTTCCAGTGATGACAACTGATGTGCCTCCGATGACCGGGCCGGAACTTGGAACGATGCTCGTAATCGATGGATCCACTCCGCATGCGGTCACATTTAGGAAAGCCGCACCAGGATCTGGCTGCAGCGGGTCATTGAACCTTGGCACGTCGGTGCTAGTAGCGGTGGGATAGAGCTGAGCCTGAATGGCACTTTGGCCGAGGTTCGCTCCGGCAGAGATCGTGACCTCAGGAGTCATTTGGAATGATTCCAAATTGAGATCACTGCTTGCCTGGTTCGTTGTCGTAAATTCATACAAGGCCTCTCCTCCGTTGCTCGTCTGGCTAACTCGATTCAGCGTGGCAATCCCCGATCGAGCGGTCTGCGGCCAGGACAAACTGACGCCACTGAACAGGTTACTGGTCACAATTCGAATCTGAGTACTGCCGGTGGCACCATCGCCGCCGACGGACGTTGTGCCTGGTAGCAATCCTTCATCGGGCATGATATCGAGAATACCGGTAAACCCATTCTCACTGACCTGCGACGCACTGGTCACCTTGAAGTTCAACCCGCCTTCATCATCGGCCAAGTCACGCAAAGGGATTGAGACGTCTATCCCATTGGCTAGCGTGGTGATGGGCACGGATGCAGTGAGGGTAAAGGTGTTGATTGGTGGTCCGGTGTACCTGGAAATCCTGGCCTGGCCTTGATTGAAGGCAGAACCCATTTCAACGATGAAATCGCTGCCAAGGATCTGACCATCGATCGTTCCACTGCTGGCAACACCAGAGTGACCAGTGGCTGGATTTTGATCCATGTCCAAGCCGAAAGTTGCCGTCGTCGTTTGAGGATTAAAGGTGCCTGCGCTGAATCGAACGCTTAGTTTCAGATTTCCACCACTGGCCGTCGCAGCTGCCGATATGAGGTCTGGGCTCGGTGCGCTAGCGTCGCCGACAGGATCAGCTCTGCTTCCGGAAAAACTTGGTCTGCCTCGAAAAGCTGCAGGAAAACCCTCTCCGAGCGTGATTCTTGGAGGCGTTGTTGCAGAGCTGGCACAAACAGGAGCGCTCACTCCCGATACCGCAACGCTCAGTCCTGACCGGACTCGTGCCACACTAACTGTGGACCCATCGAGGAAGGAATGAGCAATGGAAGGAGTAGATGAAATGGAGGCAGTGACATCGGCGCCGACGGCCAGTCCTGTCGGCGTCGCTCGAACACCCGTGACCGCGATGCTCTCACCGTCAGCATCCAGCGAAATCCCACTGGGTATCTCAATGGCCAGCAGGCTGCCCGACCCTGTACCAAACACCGTCGCACTGAGTCGAGAACTAATGCTGTCGTTGAGCCAGTCGGAACTGAACCGGATCGTAATGCCGCTTGAATGGGAGATTGTGCCCGAGGCCAGGTCAATATTGCGAGAACCGGTGAAGGCATTCTGAACAAGAACATTCCGGTACAGGATGGTGATCGTACTGCTGATGGTTGTTTGTGGCGTGTTGCCTGATGTGCCCTTGGTCAGCCTGATTTCACCCAGCAATTCAGTAACTCCTGTTTGAATGACTTCATTGGGGTTGGAGCTGACCAGGTAACTGTTCTGTGCGTGAGCGGTCAATGCCACACCAGCCATGCACACCGCAAATCGCAAAAGCTTAGAGATCGTGGCCGTTACTTTCATTTCTATCTCCTGCTGAGCTCTCCCTGGAATGCCGTGTCCTGCTCACTTATCTATTGCTCAAACAGGCAGAAACATTTCACTACTCCAGGGCAGGACTCATCCACGATGACCGCCGAAGACGCGGCCTCTGGGGCTTCCACCTATAGGAGGAAACAGAATTCCAATGGAGTCCCATCTGAGAGGCGGGACTGACATGTCATCTGAGATATTCCGCAGCTCAGTGCCGCACCAGTTCATAGCCGAATCTTGCACACTAAGGATGGACCTGGCCGGAAGTCTGCATGGAGTCGATCAAGACAAGCTATGAGGAATTGAATCCCTCTTGGAAGGGGCAGAAACCGAAGGCTTCGGGTGGGTTTTCGTCAGAATGAACCCACCTCGGCGCGGCGCGACCGCGGTCGCTGCGGAAGGCTTTCTCAAGCCTTCACCTCCTTCCGAGAGGGGAGTCCCCAGGGCAGCCATCAACCCCTATGCAACATTTAGTTGGTAGCTCTAGAAGTGGTACTTCAGTGCAAATTGAATGGTGCGGGCCGGTATGCGGGTATTTACGGGGCTTTCAAATGCGGGAAATCGCTCTTCATTGACAGGGATTCCAAAGTGAGTGCGGTTGAACAGATTGAAGAATTCGGTCCGGAAATCAATAGCGTGGGACTGACTAAGCCTGAATCTCTTGTGAAGTCCAAGGTCCACGGTCGCGACTCCAGGAGCCCTGAATGAGTTGCGCGGAGCGTTTGGAGTTACTATTCCTTGCGCTGAGATCACTCGATCACCCAGATTGCCGTCCGAGTTGGCGTCGCAGCAAAAATACTTCGAGTATGGTTGACCCGTTTGAACGCTCCCGATGCTGGCAACTCTCCAACCGCCCAAGATTCTATTCTCTCTGAAAACGGGGATATCCCAGATGGCGCTGTAAACAAAGCGATGGCGTACGTCGAAATTGGCGTCGGCGCGTTCGGCCTGGCGGTTGAAAGTGTTCTGGACTACGCCGCGCGCACCGGCCAGAGCGAAAAGATCGGAGACTTCGTCAATGGCGTGGGACCATGTGTAGGCCGTTGTAAACCGAATGTCTCGCGAGAACCGCTGATTGAGCTGGAACTGGAAACTGTGATAGTTCGAAGTAGCGTCGGATTCGATAGAGGTGTATGACCCCAGTAAAGGTTCAGGTCTGCCTCCCGTCCTGGAATTCGGATTGAACCCCGGGGCAGCGTTGTAACCTTCAAAGACCGGGTGAAACCCAAATGGCTTCACCCCTACTGCGTTCACGAATGGGATTGCACTGGGTCCCAAGTTGGGGGTCGCGAATCTAAGCAAATGAAGTCCGCGGGTTCCCACATAGGCTGCTGAAATCACCAGCCTGGTTTTTAACTCGCGTTCTATAGTCAGCCCCCAATGTTCCGCGTAAGGAGTCTGCAAATCGGATGCGGGGAGCGTGAAGGCAGCCCCTGCGGCGCCGGCCGACAGCCCTGAAAAAACGCTGTCCAAACCCACGATTAAGTCCGCCGGCGTGCCGAGCAGGGCTGTGTTGTACGTATTTAGAGTTCCAGGAATAGCAAAATCAACTGGATTGATGAAGCCCAGCGCGCTGGAAAGCTGCAAGTCACCCTCTCCGATTTCTCCATTCGAACCCAATCCCGCAAAGTTGAGGGTGACGAAACTTGGAAAGACGCTTCGGGATTGACTGACCACTGCCCCCAGTATCTGATCATAGTAGATCCCATACCCAGACCGAATTGAGGTCTTCCCGCTACCAAAAGGATCCCAGGCAAGTGCTATGTAAGGAGCAATATTGTTGCTATCTCTGCGATAGATTTGTGTGCGTCCGTCCAGGATTCTGACTAGCGGGGGCAACTTTTGCACTTCGGGATCTTGAAAGGTCTCTTCAATGCGTTCATTGACTTCCGCCGGAACCGTATCGTAGTCATATCTCACTCCCACCGTCAGAGCGAGATTCTGAACAACTTGAATTTGATCCGAAAAGAAGAAACCGTTCTGCCAATAGCGGAGGCCGATAGTGGCATCGCGGACCAGTGCCTGAGTCTGAAAGAAACCGCTCGGTGACCCGACTGCCATGAAATCGCGACCCTCCAGGATCGGATTATCAAAGAAAGAGGTTCCCAGCAATGCAGCGATCTCCGCTCGTTCCTTCTCTGATAGCAAATCTGCGGAAAGGTTTCTGGCTCCACTGAAGGTAACCAGGGGACGGAAATTCCTCTCAAGATTACTGTTGAGTTGCGTACGTCGGATGTCAAAGCCTCCAGTAAGTCTATGCCTGCGGTTGTTGACAATAAACGTATCCGCATACTGAAAGGTGTTATTGGTCCTTTTCTGAGGGAAATTAAAGACGTCGACTCCAATGGGGCTGTAGCCTGAAACCATAACCTGGCCCATGGGTCCTATTGTACAAACAGGTTGATTCGTGCCAGGCGGGATGGGGCAAGGATAATCCGTACCAACCGGGATGAGAGCAGCGCTTTCGATATCTGGAAGTGGCTTGCCTCTCTCGTCCCTGGTCGAGTACCGGGGGTTTTGGCCTGGATAGGTGTTGTTCAAGAGAAAGCGGGCATTCAAAAGAAATGGTTCATTGGGAAAGCGTTTTGAAGGAACGAGGTAGGGGTTGCGTACTTCATCAAACCGCAAGCTTGTTCGGCCAAAGGAAAAGCGAGCTTCATTGGCAATGCTTGAAGAAAGTGCTGAACTAGAAAAGAGAGAAAAATTCTGAGTTCTGACAAGTGGGCGCAGCGATGAGAAAAGGGCACCGCCGGTGACAGGAAGAATCGTATCGTCGTCGGTCAGGTTGTATCTCGCCGTCAAACGGACCTTCCGAGCTATGTTGGGATCCAGCCTCAATGAGAAGACTGTCCCTCGGGCGCTGGCCGGAAGAATCTCCGTGTAAGTGTTCCTTCCGTAAGGACCGAGAGGGTTATTCGGAAACGGGAAGAGACTGAAAAAAGCATCTCCAATTTCTGAGGTGGGATACAACGGGTCAAAAATCGTTCCAAGTCCTGTTCCCCCACTCTGATTCAAACCCCTCTCATCCACAGTCGGAATCGCAAAATGAGATTCCTTGCTGGCATTAATCGCTTGGCGCTCGAAGGAAGTAAAGAAAAAGGACTCTCGTTCTCTTTTTTTCGACAGAGGGCCGCCCAGTACCAAGCCATATTGGGTTTGAGTGAACGGATTCTCCCCGCCGACTGGGTTGGGTTGGACTAGTGGTCTTCCATCCAGCTCGACCGGCTTCCCAGCTGATGTCGTCAAGGGATAGCTTATTGCTCCTTGCGCATCGGAGTAGTCGAAGAAATCGCGGGCGTTGAGGCGCTGGTCAGTCAGGAATCCATAAATCGTTCCATGGAGACGTTCGCCGCCATAGCCGGAGACCACATTCATTTGGGCTGCCATGCTGCGCCCGAATTGAGGCTCGGACAGCAACGTGGCGATCTGAAATTGATCAACACTCTCGATCGACTGCGGCACTAACGACGTGAACCCCTGACGCCGGACTCCAATGTCTACATCGTTGTTGTCCGACCCATCTACCGTAAAGTTATTCCCCCGACTGCGTAGACCATTCGCCGAAAATTGACCTGCAGTACCGACACTGGATCCGATCCCCGGTCCGACTGTGGTAGAAACGGTCTGCGGAGGAGCTGCCACACCCGGCAATAGGAAAGCCAGAGCATCAAATGTTCTTCTCCCCGGAAGTGGTAACGCAGCCAAATCAAAATCTGTGAATATTCCGCCTCGAGTAGCATTGGTTGTATTCACCAGTTTCACGGCATCTGCCCCCGTGATGACCGGAGGGGGAGGAGGAGTCCCCGTTTGTGGAACTGGCAAGCGCGGTTGTGTAGTCTGAGCACCGGCCAGTTCTTGCAGCGAATCGCGGCCACCTACCTTCCAAGAGAGCAAGTCAAAGGAATAGTTCCACGATCGAGGGAAAAACGAGAAGGGTCGAACTGTCGCCGAATTCCTATGGTCGCTGCGGAATCTCGCCCAGACCGCGTTGCCAAGCCCGGTTTGGTTCGATGGTTCTGAGACCTCGCCGTCAAGGGTAATCTGCGGCGCAGTCTTAGAACAGGGCTCAGTCCTCTGACCTCCGCCAATCCTCCTCATCTTGAATGGGGGAAATTTCAATGGAGTCGGCGGCCCAAGTTGAATCTCAATGTCCCGCACAGTCCCGTTCAGATTTTCATACCCGTTGCACTCACAGGAAAGTGTGTGCTTGCCTGGAAGTTCGAAATCGAAGCTGAAATTCCCACTTTCATTTGTCGTGATTGTTCGAGAAATACCTGTTCTTTGGTTCGTCAAAGTCATTCTCGCCCCTTCAAGTGGTCCCTTCTGCCTGTCCTTGGCTGTGTCGTAGTCGAAGACTCTACCAGTGAGGCTTCCTGTAACCCTCGACTGTGCCAAGACGGAGAGAACGAGGCAACCACTAATTGTCATCGTAGCGGTACAGGTGGGAACCAACGACGATAACAGAATCAAGCCTGACCGGATTACTGACCGAAGTCTCTTCATCGACACTGCAGGCGGTAAAACTTGAAGGGGATACTAGTCTTAGCGAGCGACACCATGCCGGCGAATAAGTGCATCTCCCTTGCAGCGGGAATCCAAATGGCTCGACAAACTTGACTAAACTTCGTTGACGGCGGGTGACCTAGAGAGCAACGATTTACGAACTTAGTCGTCATGAGGCAGACTAACTTCTAGCGTTGGACTGAAACCGGGGACCTTGGATTCTTAGTCGTGAGATTGAGGAACCACAACTATCGGACCGGCATAGAATTCTTCTCCGTCTTTACTCCCCAATCCTATCCGGCCACAGAGGAAGTTACTGTCTTCCAACTCAGCTATCAGTTTGGGTTTTGAACTGGGTTGGCTGGGCACTTCAATAAGGTGGCTGATCTTGTTCCCAGTCACCTCAACACGGATTCGTATCCAATCGTCGGGATTACTGAGGTCTGCAACGATCGAATTGGTGCTCTTATCTTCCAGCTTGCCGTTTTTGCGAATGAAGGTCCTGAATGTATTCGGAGGAGTCCCAGCGGGGCCCAGGAGTTGAAACATGTAGTAGTTCTCATCATTTTGAGACCTTATGATCCACACGGCCCCTTTGCGGTTGGCAAGTTTAAGCAGAAAGAAGACCAGAAAATCCTCGTAGATCCTTTCGCGTAGCCAGCCAATCCCTGGCCCAGTAACAAACATCCATTTTCCTTTTTCCACCTGCCAGGATTCAGGCGCAGACCAATACTCTTTCCCCAGCAAATATTCATCTGCAAATCCAGCTTTACTCAATTCAGACGCTTCCCAGCGGCACGGTCGCGGCTGGACCGACAGAATGAGGTACGCGTAAAAGAGCGACGCTCCTAAACACGCCAGTACGATCTCGTACCTGACTAGACGGCTTTTCGGAATAAGAAAAGCCAGGTGTCTCGACACGCGGCTAACGAGTCCACCAATAGGCTGAGGATCCGGAGGTACCGGAGGAGCCGCTATATAGCGGGCGATATCCTTTAGCAGACGCCGGAATCCCGCGTGCGTACTTTCACCCTGCCAACCAACCAAGTTGGCGGCGTGGAATCGCCCAAAGCCCAGTGGCGGCTCGATGCCCGGCTCAATCAAGGCCGGTGCCAGGATCTTCCGCCTCCGCCCCACGCCAGCCTCGTCCAGAACCCAGTCGGATTCATATGCTGCGCGCGACCACAGCACGATGACACAATGGGCAGTCTCGAGTTCCTTGGCGAGTACATCGGGAAAGCTCTCTCCGGTTCTAATCTGCTGGTCCCAAAAAACCGACCACCCGCGCTTCTCCAGTATCACCGCCAGCCTTTCCGCGGTCTTGGTGTCTTCCCGAGCATAAGAGATGAAGATGTCGGCCATGCGGGAACCTTCTAGCCAACCTCTAGTTCGTGCTAAACCAACCTCTTGCGTTTATGTAATGTCCAGCACATTGAAGGAGAAGTCAAGGGGCGCGCTGCTGTTGATCAAGGGGCGGGGCCGCCCGAATGCTCGATGAAGTTTCTAAGTAGGGACACCAGGTTTTCTCGATGCCGAGTTTGAGTACCTCGCCATCGATTCCTTTCCGACCTCGGTGATCGGCTTAATACTTTCCACTGAGCCAGACGGCGGTCATTCTCGCCTCCGTGCATGGTGACCGATATGCGCAAATTATGTTAATGATGAACTAGCAACAACTGGCACGTACTAGTAGGATGAGCTTGAAGGCGGTACATTTTCTCATGTAAGAGCGTACGAGGCATTTTAAAGTGCCGTATGTTTTTTGTTGAGACTCACAAGTAACGGGCCAAAATGCTCAACTTATCGAGCGAGAGCGTGCAGACCACGCGCGACGAATGAGCCATGGATTCTTCTGATCGCCGGATTATTGAGTTTGTTCCCTGCGGCGTCGTTCAGGTCTCGCCTGAGGGCACCATCCTTGAAGCCAACCGTGCAGCTCAAGAGGTCCTCGGACTGACCTTCGACGAGATATCACGGCGCTTTGTCGGGGGCTTTAATGCTGAGACTTTCTGGGAGGATGGAAGTGTCTGTCCAGCCCTGGATCATCCCGTGTCAAAATGCCTGGCCACTCATCAACCCCAGCCAGCGACCATGGTCGGTGTGCGACGAGCCGACGGGCGGATTTCATGGGGTATTGTCACAGCCATCCCAGCTACCGATCCTGAAACGAACCGGATGACCGGTGCTGTAGTCACCTTTCTTGACGTTACCGAGCGCAGGCATCTTGAAGAGCAACTGCGTCAATCTCAGAAGATGGAAGCAATCGGGCGGTTGGCCGGTGGCATTGCTCACGACTTCAACAACCTGTTGACAGCCATCGTCGGTTACAGCCAGCTGCTGTTGGACCGACTAGAAGTCGGCAACCCCATGCAAGAGCAATTGGAAGAGATCAAGAAGGCTGGGAAACGGGCTGCTTCCCTGACCCGTCAGCTCTTGGCCTTTAGTCGCAAGGAACTTTTGCAACCGCAGGTGCTGGATCTCAACAGCCTTGTCGGCAACATCGACAGGATGTTGCGGCGGCTCATCGGCGCGCATATTGAGCTCGTGACGATGTTTGGGCCTGGACTGGAACGTATCGAAGCCGATCCTGCACAACTTGAGCAAGTGGTACTTAACTTGGTTGTGAACGCTCGTGATGCTATGCCGCAAGGGGGTAAGATCGTGATCGAAACCGCGAACTCAAGCTTGGACGAAGCTTATACCCACCAGCATCCCGGCGTATCTCCGGGGCGATACGTCATGCTAGCCGTAAGCGACGAAGGTTACGGAATGGATGCAGAGACGCTGGAACACATTTTTGAGCCTTTCTACACCACGAAGCATCCTGGGGAGGGGACAGGGCTGGGACTGTCCACGGTCTATCGGGCTGTCAAACAGCATGCAGGCAACATTTGGGTGTACAGCGAGATAGGTCGAGGGACAACCTTCAAGATTTACCTACCGCAAGCGAATCAGGTGATGGAGGTAAGAAAGGCGGATGCGCTGCCAACGGCGGTTGCTGGGGGTACCGAAACGGTGCTTCTGGCAGAGGACGAAAAAGCCGTAAGAGAATTCGTGCGCAGTATTCTGAAGAGGAACGGATACACGGTCCTGGAGGCACACCACGGTTCGGAAGCGTTGAGAGTGGCTCTACAGCATCCTGGCCCCATCCATCTCTTGCTGACAGATATGGTAATGCCGCTGATGGGCGGCAAACTCTTGGCGGAAAGAATCATCGGTCTACGGCCCGGCATCAAGGTCCTGTACATGTCAGGTTACAGCGAAAATGCGGTGGTTCATCAGGGCATCCTAGGATTCGGGTCATCTTTTATCGAAAAGCCTTTTAGCGTGGAGACTCTGGAACGCAAGGTGCGCGAAGTCCTAGATACCCGCCAGCCTAGCGTCTAGCGTTTTTGTAGAAGAGAAGATGACTTCGCCGAGACCACATCCTTTGTGAGATAGTTCGCTGACAAAACTTCAATGGAAGACTGGTAAAGTTTATCCCTTCAGCGCCCGAGGAAATGAACTTGAGAACTCGATGCGTTCAACACCGAACATTAAAGTTGACCAACGCAGGGTCTGCCGAGTCAGACACCTTAACGGTCTCATTAAATGCACTGGGCACTTCATCAAGACTGCTCTAGTGCGCGAGGTTTGTGGGAAGGCCAAGGACGGGCATGAAAAAACAGTTTTGGTTAAGGCGAAATAAGGCGACCCAAATTCACGTCCGGCGGGGACTGGACAATCGCATCGTGTTCTGCGCAAACTGCGAATCCAATAAGCCGTTGGGTGTTTCTTCTGCAGGTAACTTGTCGTGTTCGAGTTGTGGATCGGAAAACTGGATGTACCTCAGCGCACCGATCATCGCGAATTTTAGAGAGTACGACGAGAAGAAAGTGCAGGAGTGTATCGTCGTGGATAGATACATGGAGACGCTTAGAGATGAGGTGTTCTTCACTTCCAACGCCGCATTGGTTTAGTAGACACCAACTCACGAACTATTGCTCGTCGATCGTTGGTAGAGAGAGCGTCGACGTCAGGCTCTTCGTTGAGTGGCACGCGCAAAACTCTTGAGGCGCACCGAGGTTTTAGGCAAAAAAAGACCTCCCATTGTGTAAAAACACGGTTGGGGGCGATTGGCGACCGAAGTAGAAGATTGTTGGTTGGCTCAACCAGCGCGAATTGGCGAAATTCGAGTTTGAACGCATCAATGAGCCCTGCGGTTCGGTCGACGCTCTCGATGAATGACCGCTCGAAGTTGATACTGCTGACTTCTGTAGGTGGTTACAAGAGAACCCGCGAGGGTATCAGCGACCCATCACAAACTACTCCGACTTCATTAGCTGAATAGCGAGGGCCACATGGAACAAGACCTATCCCGGGAATTCCTGAAGGTGGTTGAAGAGGGAGCTATTGCCGCGGCGAAGACCATGGGCATTGGAGACAGGAAGTTTTCCGACCAGGCGGCCGTGGAGGCCATGCGAGCCAGCATGGAAACCATTCCGATGAATGGAACGATTGTCATTGGTGAGGGAGAGCGAGACGAGGCGCCAATGCTGTTTATCGGCGAGAAGGTCGGAACGAAAAAGCCTGGGAACAACTTTCATGAAGTTGACATTGCGGTCGATCCGCTGGAGGGAACCAATCTCTGTGCCATGGGAGCGCCGGGAGCCATCGCGGTACTGGCCAGTTCGGAGAAGGGCGGATTGTTGCATGCTCCAGACTGCTACATGGAAAAAATCATCGTGGGGCCTTCTTCGAAAGGAGCCGTGAATCTGGACGCGCCGGTCAAGGACAACTTGCGTGCGATTGCCAAACGCCTGGACCGTGAGGTGGAGAATCTGGTGATCATCGTCTTGGACCGGCCTCGACACGCCCGGTTGATCCAGGAGATCCGCGAAGCGGGTGCGCGCATTAAGCTGATCGGAGACGGAGACCTTTCGGCCGGGATCACTGTCGCATTGAGAGGAACAGGAGTCCATGCCGTAATGGGAACTGGAGGAGCTCCTGAAGGAGTACTAACCGCCGCCGCCCTGAGATGCCTGAACGGTGAGATCCTGGCAAGATTGGTGGTGAAAGACGACAAGCAGGCCGAACGCATGAGGCAGATGGGAATCAAGGATCCAAAGCGAGTCTATTCGACCCAAGATCTGGCGCCGGCTAAAAGCATCGTCTTTGCCGCAACTGGAGTCACCGATGGCGCGCTGCTGAAGGGAGTGCGTTTCTTCGGCGATGGAGTCCGGACTCACTCTCTGGTCATGAACTTGTCAGAACGCAAGGTGCGATTCGTTGACACAGTCCATCTTGCCAATCGCCCGGATATCAAGGTGCGGTTCTAACCGAACGACGAAGCGCGTCAATCCCTTTGGCGTCCACACCTCAACGGTGAAAAAGTCGGACGCGACGATCTGGTCAAAATGTCTGCCGAGAAACTCTTTCCACGTTGTTTTTCGGCTCCGCTCGGGCGCCCCGTTTTGTCTGCCAGCACCTGACCCCAGATTGGCCAGTGCTCGCTGGATGCGGCGGTAACCCCATCCTCGATTCTCTTCGGCCATGCGAATGACCAGCGTTGTAATCTCCGTCGCGGTGTGCGGCTGTCCTGGCGTTCGGAATAAACTGCCCTCGTACTTTTTCGCGATCAGCTTCCGGTGCCAAGCCAACAGCGACTCAGGAAGCACAATTGTTGCGACCGGACTAAGCAATTTCCGGCCGAGTTTCTTCGCTTTGGCTGCGAGTCGACGACGGCACTGATCGTCGCTAAATCGCGTTCGACGCGTGCCAATCTGTTCTCGACGAACCCGATTTTCTTCCATCAGGTACTCGATGACCTGCTCTTGATGTTGGTTCATCCAGCCAGCAATGGAGACGACGAGAAAGGAAAATTGGTCGAAAACCGCGTGCATTGCTGCAGGTTATCATGCAGAGGGTTATGCTTCCTCCCTTCTTGATTTCAATGACATCGAGTTTTTGCACGGTACGGGGTGGCGCCTTCCCCACTAGATGCCTTCGAAGGTTTCAGACCCCTCATTCAACTTGAATCATCCTTGGACTCTCCCATTGCAGCCCACAGGAGATGTGCGGCGCCCCGCATATCCTGAATCCCGGCACCGGTGCTTTGGGACCATTGGCGAGTGGTCGCATGGTGCATGTCAGCAGGATAAAAACGTACAGGCTTACCTCTCGAAACGAAGGCCTCAAGCTCGCCGGCGGCATGCTTTCCTCCACCAATCGCAACGACCTGATGACTAACGTCTAAGTGAAGCTGCAATGTCGGTGAAGGGAGCCTACTTTCTGGGAGAAGGCCACCCCACGTTTTGTCGTGGACGAAAAAGACGTGGTCGCAATAAGGCGAAACGTGATGGGTTTGGCCAAATTCCTGGGCTACCGACGGATGGATACCTGTAGTTTCGATGCCGAGTTCCCGTGCAACCGCATAGACCTCTGCGATTCCGCTGAGACCGCCAACCCGCAACAAGGTCCCGGCATGCACGACCACTTTCGAAGGCAACCATTCGGCGAGCACTCGATATGCGATGCGTTTTGCGCAGCCTTCGTCTTCGTAGCCCAGCTCCCCATAACCGGCAAAGTAGATCACATGCTTTCCCAACCCGCCAAAGAATTGCCTGATGACAGATGGGACTTCGACATGCCAGAGCCCAGGATCTCGGCCTTGCAATACTGGGTCCATATGCTTTACTTTGCCACAGTCAGGAGTTAGGAATCCAGAACACAACTTGGGAGCATGCAAAAGACTCGTGCCCTCGAAAGCTGGAATGCATTGTTGGGATACGCCTGGACCCGGATGCTCCAGGGCCAAGGATTGGGGCCGACCGGAACGGTCATTGAGATCGGCCCGGGATTCTCTGACAAGATTGCGCGCGGCCTCGCTGCGATGCAATTCCGCGGAACGGTGATTTTGGTAGAACCCAGCGAGGCGGCTGGCATCTGGGCTTTCGAAAGGTGTCGCCGTTTACTGCCAAAAGCGCAAAGGATTGTTGTCCTGCCCTCGATGTCCGACGAGAGCAATACGCAAAGGGCCATTCATCGATGCCATTGTATCGAATCATATCCTCGATGATCTGATTCTGAACGCGGCACTGGAGCCGGGAATGAGCGCCAGGATATTCTCCCGCATGAAACCCGGTGCGTCTTGCTCGCGGAGTTTCGTCCGCAGCTGGCGCGAGTTGCTTACGCCACCCGAGCGGCTTGAGAAGCTGTTAGCTGAGGTCGCGGAAAATTTCATCCATGATGTTGCCAGGTTGCAGCCACGTGTCGTGATGCTCAACCAATACCCGAGCTGGCGCCACAACCAGCACGGTCTCAGTTCCATTCACGTGCACGCGCTGCGACTGATGCAATTGATGGAAACGATTCTGGAAGCGCGCACTGTCGATGTTCCTGTTCCTGGTTCCAGCAATAAAACATTGGTGCGGTGGCTGATCGGAAACCCAAGAGCCAAGTCTTTGGACGTTGCGAAAATCGTCCAGCAGGTTCGCAATGAAGAACTCCCACACGAGTGTCGAACGGTTGCAGAACGAATCTAGGGCATAACGTAATTTCTCGGTTAGTAGCCGGAGAAACGACATCATGACTGCCGACAAGGTCAAGACTGCTTTCATCATTATGCCATTCGGGAAAAAGAAAGACACCGAGGGCAATGAGATCGACTTCGATCTTGTCTACACGGATGTGATTCAGGAACCAGTCGAGGCCGCAGGTTTCCAGCCGCTTCGTTGCGACCAAATCATGCAGGCCGGCTCGATTCATCAGGACATGTTCACGCACATCGCTACAGACGACCTGGCTATCGTCGACATCACGCTGTTTAATCCAAACGTGTTTTACGAGTTGGGCGTGCGGCATGCCCTGAAGGCCGTCAGTGACCATACTGATCAAAAAGCGGGGGACCGTCGTCCCCTTCAACATTCAGGGGGAACGAGTGATTGAATATCCGAGTGAGAACGGAAGCTACCGGGACTCAAGGCGCGCCATACAGACCTTCATTGAGGCCGGCGTCACGTCAACCTCGCCCGACAGCCCAATCTTCAATTTACTCAAGGATGTCCGAAAGGACTGGAAGGTCGAGCGAATCTCTCAGCTGAAGGAATTTCCGTTCCGCTTGGTTACGCAGGCGAAGAAACGAATCTGTGTTATCACGGGAGACATCAGAGAACGCCGCAACATCGACGTCTGGGTCAATTCAGAAAACACCAATATGCAAATGGCGCGCTTCTACGACAGGTCGCTATCTGCGATTATCCGCTATGAGGGTGCTGAGAAAGATGACAATGAACAGGTCGTCGCCGACACAATCGCCAACGAACTAGCAGGGGCCTTGGGGGGAAGGCTTTCCGTGACGCCAGGTACCATTTATGTCACCAGCTCCGGCGCGCTGGCACAGACCCGGGGCGTAAAGAAGATCTTTCATGCGGCCACAGTCTCGGGCGTTCCGGGAAGCGGTTACCAGGCGATGCAGGACGTTGAGAAATGTGTCACCAATGCCTTGCGTCGATGCGACCTGCCCCAGTATCGCGATGACAATCTCCGGAGTATCGTATTTCCAATGATGGGAACCGGTGCTGGTGGCGCAAAAGTCGAAATGATAGCGCAGCCCCTCATCCAAAGTGCCATCTCGTACCTCCTTACCAATCCTGACAGCCGTGTGGAGACGGTATACTTCTCCGCTTGGAACTTTCGAGATCTCGAAGCGTGCCTGGCAGCTTTGAATGGCTCAACTGAAGTAGAGCCTGTGACATAGTTAGTGCACCACGGGTCACCGCAAGACGAAGTCGCAAGAGGCTTTCTCAGCCAGCAGTAAAGTCGGATGTCCGACGCCGTTGCAAACTTCAATAAGCTTTTTTGGGAACTCTGACGTTGGATGAGTACCTCAACCAGCCGGCACTCTTCGGCAAACGCCTTATGCCATACTTGGACCTGCAGGAAACTGCGGACGTTTCTTTGCCTGGCGGGCTTCTTTCGCCTCTATGTTGCCACCAGGGATGAAATTCTTAAGAATCGCAGCGCATACAGGCTCGGCCATCAGTGTCGTAAGGTTCAGGGGGCTGACAAGAAGCGTTGGGTTGGTGCGCTGAAAAACTGGCTGGGAAAAAGGCAACTAGGGGGAACCTGAGATCCCCAAAAGGAGCGCAGTTTTGTCTCCTGGGCATTAGAATGGAGAAACGCTGGGGTACCTTCCGACGCGAGGTAGCCGCAGAGGCTTTTGATGGCGGACGAAATCACCAAATCACCCATCATTCTCCGGAACCACGCACATACAAGGCTCGGAAGATGGAGCGGCTCATTCTACCCCCGTAGCGCTTGCCTTCGTAGAAACAGAAGTACCAGGCGCCTTCGTCGGACTTCTCGGTGGAGCTCCAGATACACCCCCGGTTCAGCCACCAGCGGGTGAGCTTGATGGGCCTCCTTATTTTAGTCTTCTCTTTCGGATCATAAAGCCCCTCCAATGCCTCGATTGTGGGCAAGCGCCAATCGGAATATCCACCCACCCTCAAGTTTTTTGCACATGTTTTCGCCCAGTGCCAGTTGATGTTCTTGCCGTTATCCGCGATCGTCCACATCAGCCTTGTCTGGGGGTCGAGGTGGATGACTTTTGGGATCTCCCTCTGCGGACCAGGCTTTGAAGGCTCCAAAATCGTTCGGTTGTCCGTGCTCTTGGCGGTCAGGATTCTTTCCAGACCCCGGATCAAGCGCTCCGCGTCGGAATGGAATCCAGTGTGACTGATCTCAATCGCTTGTCGCCGCGTCAATTGCGACAGCACAGCAGGCAAGTCCGAAGTGCCGGGCATCTTGGCGCCACCAACGAGCGCTGGTATGACTGGAATGTCTCGTTCGAGCGCAGCCGCAATCTCGAGACGGACCCAGTCCTTCGGATCATTTAGCCTTCGGCGGCCCTCGTTATCCTTGATTTCCAGCCAGCTGCGACCGATCACCGCGATCAATACCTCGCACGAAGACACTCTTTGGTCAATTTCGTCGACAAAGTCGATGCCCAAATTCATGTCAACGTCCATGAATATCCGCGCCTTGTCGAAGCAAACACTCAGCCGGTCATACAACCGTCCTGCATAAGCATCACTGTCCTGGCGCCGGTAGCTGATGAAGATTCCCGACATGATTCAGATACCCCATAACCTACCAGGTACTCGCACATCATCCTCCGGAACGACGGACACACAGGGCCCGGTTGAAGAGGGAGTATTCGACCCGGACGGCGCTGCGTTTGCCGTCGTGGAAAGCGAATCCCCAGGCCGAACCCGAGCCTTCCTTGGTGGAGCTCCACACCCACCATTCGGTGAGCTCGAAGGGTTTTCTTATCTTATAGTTACGTACCTCCTTCGGATCAGAGAGCCTCTCCAGTTCCTCGATCGTGGGCAAGCGCCAGTCGGAGTGACCAACGAGGCGAAGATCCTCGCAGTATTGCTGTGCCTCAGGCCACGTGAAATCCTGGCCATTGTCGCTCTTGGTCCATAACAAGCCTGTTGCGGAATCGAGATACACTGGGCTCTGCTCTATGGGTCGTTTGTCCAGCGGCTGATTCTTCGGTCGTTCCCTTGATTCTTGTGGGTCTGCTTCGGGAGTGTTGCTTCCCGACGCCTCGCCCGGATTCTTCGGTGGTTCAGGCTTGGACACTAGCGGAGCTTCACCTCTGTTGTTAGGAGCCTTCGCCCAGTGTATCCATGCGTAGCGGGCGACCAAGACACTGACTATCCCGGCGAGCACAAAAGGAATGACCCTCGCTGGAAGGATGGTCTTTCTGAACGCTTTCTCCGCTTGGCCAGGTGGTCGTTTAGGATCAGCTTGGACCTCGTCCGGGACCTTCTCATTCAATCGAGTTCGGTCAGTTGTTCCCGCCACTGGAACACCGCTGGGAGACAGGTTCGAGGTGCTTCCAGCGATGCTCGTTGCGGCGACTAGGAACTGTGCGACGGTCTTTTTCAGTTCTTCAAATTCCAGGTAGCCCGATTGTCCCTCCCAATCCGTCAGTCGTGAGGCATGCTGGTAGCGAAACTCGAGAGGAATCTTCACCTCGTCTTCGAGGAGGGCTGGAACGAGCATTCCTCGGCGGTTTCCCTCTGCAGCCTCTGCTTTAACACATCTGGAAGTGACTGACTTTTTGGACCACATTACAATAATGCACTTGGCCTGTTCGAGCGCCTGCTCGATTACCTCGTCAAACGTCTTGCCGGGCGGGATTTTCGGGTCCCACCAGACCGACCAACCCTCACGCTCGAGCGCCTTGGCCAGCATCTGTGCCTTCGCTCGGTCCGACTTGGAGTAGCTGATGAAGATGTCGCTCAAGGTGGCTGTGGATTCCAAATTTCCTGAATCTCAGCCGGATTCTACCTGAGCGTCAAGAGCCGATTCCAGACATTATTCCGATGGATGTAGATTGAACCGGTTGAACTCGCAGGGCTCGACTTCATGAAAGTTCGCCAGCAGACGCTCCGAAAAGTCCGTTCATACCAAGGCTCGAGTTGCTGCATCGTAGCTCGAGGTCAACTCACTAATCTGCCCTTCCCAGCCCTGTCGTCGCCTAACCGAAAATTGTCCTGCCTTCCGCCTGACATTTTTTGATCTGACGGCCTAACAGAACATTGGTATAGTTTCCCGCGCTGTTTCTCCGCCTCTTTTGTTTCTATTCCATCCCTCCACGGGGTTTGGTCTGGGGCCATCCATCATGAACTCCTCAAAAACAAACGGACTTGGAAGTCGTCGTCGTAGCACCAAAAGAATCAGCTTGCGGATTCCAGTCACCGTTAGCGGACGGGACGAGCACGGTTCCGTTTTCGCCGATCAGGTGCTTAGGGAGAACGCCTCCAAGAATGGAGGCTGCTTTTGGTTCACTCGCGATCTGACCCGAAAGCAATCGTTCAGGATTGAGGGAACGAATGGCAGCCGTTTCCTGGCCCACGTCCGCTGATGTAGCTACTACGCCAGAAGAAACACCCGCAGGGTTGGCTTTCAACTCGATCCAACTTCTATAGAAGGGTGGGTCATCGGTGATGCCAAGAGGTAGGTCAGTCATTGCTCAGCGCGCCCGCCAGACTCCCAATGTCTACGCTCCTCATCGCTCTCCGAGCCGTCTTTTTTGCGACAGCATTCCTCCTGTTTTGGTTCTGGTTAGCCATGCGCATTAAAGCGCTGGATCGCTACCTGGGATCTTCACTGCCGGCGTGGACTGTAACGTTGGGACTTCTCGCCATCGTGGTAGGCGCCAGCCTGGTTGTCGCCTGCATTGTCTTGTTCGTTGCTCAGGGTCGCGGAACGCCGGCTCCTTTTCGACGCTCCCAAGCAATTTGTTGCCGTTGGTCCCTACAGAATCATCCGCAACCCCATGTATGTCGGTGGACTGCTTCTCTTGGCTGGCTTTGGCCTCTTCCAGCAATCGAAAGCAATTCTGCTGTTCTGCCCGCTATGGTTCCTGGGCGCTCACCTCTTCGTCACTCTTTACGAAGAACCTGTCTTGACGGAGAAATTTGGGACGTCCTACCTGGGCTATTGCAGAGCGGTGCCGCGCTGGATTCCAAAGTGGTGAAAGCAACTTAGAGCAATAATCTCGCTTCAGCCTGCATGAATTGGGACTTTGACAAATCGAAGGATGTTGCTGAGTTGCTCGGGAAGGCCGCCGTGGGCCTGCTCGGAATCTGCTACGTCATTGGTCTCATCGTTACAACCATTCATCTCCATCAATACGGCATCTTTTCCTTAGACCTCCTTCGGCTCAGCTATGTGGTAGCGGGCGTATGGACGCTGATTCCACTCTTTCTGAGCTCAACTGTGATCTTCATCTTCTGGAGGCTGTTTCTGCGTGCTCTGCCACGTCACCAAAAGCCACTTTCTTTCGCCAGGTTACAACTCCGACTCTTGAAGAAAGGCAAATATGGATCTTTTGCCAAGCGGCTTGCGTCGAGCCTCGCTCTCCCATTGCTTTTTCTCATTTCGGTTCGGGTTTCTGTAAGCTTTGCGAGCGCACCCGAGCCTGTTTCGTTGCCTCTTCCTTCAATGATCTACGTGTTTCCAATCAGCCTTTGTCTTGTTGTTCTTTGGGAAAGCCGTCACGAGATCATGGGAAAACCACATGGTATTTCTCTTCTACTCGTGGCTTTCTTCATCTTTTATTTGATGAGCTTCGGCAAATTCGACTACCAAACTATTCCCGCATATGCGGGAGGAGGAAGACCCACGCCGGTCAAACTTCTGCTGGACGTAGACGACACTCTGGCGGCAGAACTGAAGGCCTCTGGCATCGAATTCCAAAAGGATGCCGCGAGCCTTAAGTTGACCTATGAAGTTGATCTCATTTTAGCCACTGGCAATGAATACGTGGTGAAGGGAGTCGTTTTTGCCATAGGCATCCCACGTAGCACCGTCAAGGCAATTTTCTACAAGAACGCCTATATCGGGTGGGGAAAGTAGCGCAGGATCCTTTTGATCCTCCAAAGCCGGGTTGGTTCCGGGATTGAGCCAACATACCTGAACTAAACCAATCCGCTTGTTTTCCATCCCATGTTAGCCGATCGCGACTTTTCCTTACCCATCAGACAGTCAACTAACAACTAAGTTGGATGAAGAACAGCCAGAGTGTCACTGAAACGCATGAGGAGACTCCGGGAGTCATAAGGGCGTGGGAGGTCGATGCCCGGATAGTGGGAAGGAGACAGGGTCTCAATCGGCCAGATGGGAACATGAGTTGCAGCAGCGAGGACCAAGCGGGATGGTGGCGGCCAGTGAGCGACGAGCAAGAGAAGATTCTGGAGCTGGAGCGCGATCTTGTACCGGTCAGGGTGTTCCGGTTGCTCTTCCTCGCTGAAACGCAGCCAGTGATTTTTCTGTACGTAGGAGAATTTTCCTGTGTGCTCATGTTGGTTCGCAAATACTCCGACTCCTACTGGCAGCGATTCGAAATTTTCTTTGAGGGCTCGTGAATGGTCTTCCGGCACAACCGCCTCCAAGGGCGCGGCATTGCTCAGCACAAATGCGGTCTTTGCTGTCCATCGGCCCAGGACCAAACGTTCCTCCGCGCCGAGCGCGTGGAGAGTCCGCTGTCCCGTCATCAGGTCCGTGAGAAAGGGCCTTACTTGGTTCTCTAGGTCGCTCATCCATCCGTTGTTGCACTGTTTGCACACGCGGCCTTCAACAAAGCTTTGCGCCACGTGAGTACGCTGCTTGAGGAGCGCGCCGTCTTCGGTCTGTGCAATCCCTTGGAAGAGATCCTCGTCTCTCACGCCCAGATAGTCCATGAGCCATTGCGGAATGACGTGCTCTCGCGCCCGTTCGGTGAGGGGATTGGTGCAGAATAGACAGCGTCGGATAGTCATCAGTGGCCTCACGATCGTTCGGAAGATACAGACCGAGAGAATTCATCTACATGGTGCGCTCTTCGTCTTTGGGAAGGCGACCAGGTCGCGTCGGTCGGGCCGTCAGTATATCGAATTCGACAGCAACGGAGGCAGCTCGGAAATCAATGAGGGTTCTTGCCAAGTATCATCGACTTGGCTCGCCGCCCTTCGCGAACCTCAGCGAACAAAGTTCTACTAGGACTCTACATGGGACTTCGCATCGCTGCCGAAGTCCTCACGTTGAAGAAGGAGAATGTTGACCTTGAAAACGGACTGCAAACGATCGAGGTAGCCTACTCCAATGGCAGAACGCAGACGATGCCTATCCACTCTTGTCTCATCGATCGCCTCCGGGCGCGCATGATGGGGAGCACCAGCAGCTACCTCTTCCCAGGCCCGAAAGGAAGCCGATGCATGACATTCGAGCGTCGTTCGAAAACGCCTGTGCCGCCTCCAGAATCAGCTGAAAGGTCACTCCGCACACTCTGCGACATACTTTCGCATCCCGCCTCGCCATGAAGGGTGTCAATACTCTCACGCTGCAGCAAATCGGACGTTGGGAAGAACCACAAAGATGCTTCAGCGCTACGCCCACCTGTCCAGTGAACATCTCGTCGAAGCCTTGGAGAAGATCCAGCCTCAGAAGAATTTCACTCCGCTTTTCACTCCGGTGCAAAAACGACGGAATCGGAAGGTCTCTTAAGTGATTGGTGCGGAAGGGGGGACTTGAACCCCCATGGCCTTGCGACCGCTAGAACCTGAATCTAGTGCGTCTGCCAATTCCGCCACTTCCGCACAATAACCTACGAGGAGGCTGCTTTGGATGTAGTGATTACCGTAGGGGAATGAGCGCCAATTTTCTCTATCGCGTCTTCCAAGTACTCCGGTGAAAGATGGACATATCGGAGAATCATCTTTGGTTCTTTCCACCTACCTAATCGCTGCAGGGTCAGGTTGTTTATCCCTGCCATCCCCAACCTTGAAGCGAAGGTGTGCCGCAAAGTGTGGGTGTGACGTCGGACAAATTAGCACGCTGACACGCGTTTGTAAACGCCGTTCTGACTGACAGAATGGGCTTCCCTTCCCGGTTTTCGAACATCAACTCGCCGCGACTTTCTTGGGTCCGGTCCTGTACGGGCGCCACTAATCTTGAGTGAAGTGGAATCGTGTGGGTCTCTCGGTTCTCGGAATAGGCGGCTTCGATCGTCAGTTGCTTTCTCCCGATGTCGACATTCCTTGCCTTGAGCGTCAGCGCCTCGGCGTTGATCCTCAGGCCGGCATAGATCCCGAGCAAAACCACGGTCTTCATAGGTTCCTCGCACTGGTCCAGGAGTGCCTGCTCCTCATCCTCACTCAGAAAGCAAAGCGTGTCAGCGGCTCGTCGATCTTTTTCACGGATCGGAGTGGGTTCTCCCCTTCGTATTTCTTCCACTCCCGGCAACGGTTGAACAGCACGCTGAGGGCGGCGAGCTCTTGGTTGACCGCCACGCGGTGACCGGCAGCAATAGGCTTCTGTTTGTGCTTCTCAATCAGGAAGGGGTGAATCTCTCCGAGCCTTCTTGCCATTGAATGAATGGCCAAGCGACTGCAGATGCAGATGGTACCGGTAGAAATCAACCGTACCTGGACGCTTCTTGGCGCGGCCCACTTCAGAAATTACTCCTTCTCGAATAGAATTTCCTTCCGCTTCCTGCCGCCGATGCCGGCCTCGCGCTTTAGTGCCTTGGCGCGCGCCACAGTCCGGCTGATGTTTTTACCCAGCCTTGCCTGGTCCTGATGACTGAAGTCGAGCCACCACGTCTTACCCCCCAAAACCAGTCCATCGCCGCGTCTTGGCATCTCTTCTCCTCTCGGTCTTGACGATTCCGCTTGTAGGAAAAAACCTTCCGTTTGACGGCTGTTGCAATTTGATCTGGCATTGAAAACTAGAGGCTTCGCACTGACTCTCATTTGGCATGTGTTCTGATACTGAGCAGCCCGGTTGACAAGTCGTCCCTTTCTCAAACTCGCAAAAAAGACAAGAAATGCGCGCCAAAACCAGAGAGGTTGTTCAGAGGCAATTCGATCTTCTCCGTAATCCGCCCCCTCGACTGCGAACCCTCATCGATATGTTCATGGCGGTTCTAATTCTCTCCGTTGGTCTGTTCGTTAGTGCTGCCCTGCTGGGACTAGTGCGGTAGCCAAACCAAAGTGTGTTCTAGGGATTGGCTGCCAGGCGAACCATGAGCCCGATCTTCGCCTTCCCGCACACTGCCGTCCAGAGTCCCCGGCGTGATGATCGATTGATCGACCCAAGGGTGGCCGCCCTCCCTCTCAATGCGCTGTCGTCCCAAGATGATAATGACCGGTTTGGCCAAAGTAGAAATGGCCTCTTAGAAGCGTCTACTCTGTTCGCTTTTTGGAAAAGTAGAAATGTCCTGTTAGAAGCGTCTACTCTGTTCGCTTTTTGGAAAGGAGAACAGGGTGGACGGAGAGGACCTACTGAGGATGAAACCGCGCGAGATCAAGCGACTCCACCTGATTCGTCAAGCCTTGGAGCAAAGGATCAGTCAGAAGCAAGCGGCCGAAGTGGCGGGTTTGAGCCCGCGGCAGATGCGGCGGCTGATGAAACGAGTTGAGGTAGAAGGAGATCGAGGCATTCTGCATCGCCGGCGAGGAAAGCCGTCGAACCGGCGGATTGCCGACCAGACCAAGCAGAAAGTGTTGGGGCTGTTTGAGAAGCATTACGCCGACTATGGGCCGACCTTGGCCAGTGAGAAGTTGCAGGAGCGTCATCGGATTGCGGTACATCCCGAAACCCGGCGGTTATGGCTGCGCCAAGCGCGATTGCCCTATAAACAGCGGAAAGCCAGACCGCATCGGCAGTGGCGGCCGCGGCGGAGCTGCTTTGGCGAGATGGTGCAGATGGACGGATCGCACCATGACTGGCTGGAAGGGCGAGGCCCGAAGCTGGTCTTGATGGGTTATATCGACGATGCCACCAGCACGGTCGAGGCGCGTTTCTACGATCATGAGGGCACGGTGCCGGCTCTGGATAGCTTTCGGGGCTGGGTCCAGCGCTACCGGATTCCCTGCAGTGTGTCTCTGGACAAACACACGTTATCGGTCTCCCCAAACAGCCACGGTGGAGGAACAACTGCAGGGGCATGAACAGTCGCAAAGCCAGTTTCAGCGGGCGATGAGCGAGCTGGGAGTGGAAGTGATTCATGCGCATTCGCCGGCGGCCAAGGGGCGCGTCGAGCGGTTGTTTCAGACCCTGCAGGACCGTCTGGTCAAGGAACTACGTCTGGCTGGGGCTGCGACGCTGGCGGAGGCCAACCAGGTTCTCCAACCCTATCTACCGCTCCACAATCAGCGTTTCCAGGTCGAGGCGGCTCAGCCCACGGACCTGCATCGTCGGGTGCCGGCACGATTGGATCTCCATACGGTGCTTTGCCTGAAAACCCAACGGCGGCTCAATGCCGATTCCACCGTCCAGCATGAAGGCCACGTCTACCTCGTCGAAGATCGCCTCAAAGCCCAAACGGTGATGGTCCACCAGGGTCTGGACGGATCGATCCATCTGCGCTGCCACAACCGCTCGCTGAGTTATCGTTTGCTACCGCAACGACCGCGCAAAGCGCAACCCAGGGTGAAGCCGGGGCTTGCCAAGACTACTCATCGCCCGGCGGCAGAGCACCCCAGGCGAGGCTCCTACAAACGACTGAGGCCTGAGCGGCACTCTAGGGCTCCGATTCGGGCGCTCGCCCGGGGTGCTCTGTCGCCCTTCCCAAACTCCATCGAACCGCCTGAGGCTTCCTGCAAACCCTGATGATTGTTGATATCCACAAACCGGACACTTCTACTTTGGTAACAACCGGACATTTCTATTTTGGGTGGACAAACTGAAGAATATTGCTTGACACTGCAAATTGTGGAAGACGAAACTTGGCTCAGGCCCCGGTCATTTTTGCTCTTGGTTTGCACGAGTCGCGAACTGTTGCGGTACACCATTTCGAATCACAACAGGGTGGCGTCGGACAGAGCGCTATGGCGGAAAACAAAACCAACCGGCTGTTGCAGCTAATCCTAATGATCGGGACGGCTGTCATCTGCGTTACGGGTTTCCTTGGCATCATCTTCGGTCAACCATTTTTGGGCGTGATCTATGCCGGAATGGGCGCCATTGTCGCTCTTCTGACCCAGAGAGTTGGCCAGCGCAAGCGAGAACAGGAAGAACTTCGCAGAGTTAACGAGACTCTTGAGCAACGAGTGCTCGCACGGACGGCTGAATTGGAAGCAACCAACAAGGAGCTGGAAGCGTTCAGCTATTCTGTGGCTCATGATCTCAGAGCCCCGCTGCGTCACATGGATGGTTTTATTCGCCTGCTGAACAAACGGGCCTATGCCACGCTGGATGAAAAAAATCAGCGGTATCTGGGAATCATTTCCGACTCTGCAAGGCAGATGGGACTTCTCATCGATGACCTCCTGGCCTTCTCGCGGGTTAGTCGCGCCGAACTTCAGCTGAGAGCAGTCAGTCTGGACCAGTTGGTGAAGGAAGCCATGCAAGAATTGAAGGAAGAAACTCAGGGACGAGACATCGTCTGGAAAATTGGCCAACTTCCTGAGGCAATGGTCGACCGTTCGATGATGCGTTTGGTGATGATCAACCTGCTTGCCAACGCAGTAAAATTCACCAGCAAGCGGGAGCACGCCGAGATAGAAGTTGGGACTTCCTCCAACGAGGCTAACGGCATCGTGGTTTTTGTCCGAGACAATGGTGTTGGCTTTGACATGGAGTATTCCAGCAAGCTCTTTGGTGTGTTCCAACGGCTGCATGCGGCGGAAGACTACGAAGGCACCGGCATCGGATTGGCCAACGTCCAAAGGATCGTTCACCGTCACAAAGGCCGCACGTGGGCCGAGGGTGAGGTTGATCGAGGCGCCACATTTTACTTCTCACTTCCCAAGGCAACGGAGGCGACCAACTATGCCAAGGTTCAAGCGCATGCTGCTGGTTGACGACGACGCAAGAGACGTCGAGCTTACCTTGGAGGCTTTGGATGAATACAACCTGGCCAACGAGGTGGATGTTGCACGCGATGGGAAAGAGGCACTCGACTACTTGTATTACCGGGGCCGTTTCGCTGATCGCACCAGGGAAATTCCGGCAGTGGTTCTCCTCGACTTGAAAATGCCGAAGGTGAGTGGGATCGAGGTTCTAAGGCAGATTAAGGCCGATGAGAGCTTGAAGATGGTTCCTGTGGTCGTGTTGAGTTCTTCGGCAGAAGAACGGGATGTCATCGAAAGCTATAAATTAGGCGTGAATGCTTACGTTGTGAAACCGGTTGACATTCAACAATTCCTCGAAGCGATTCGAAAACTCGGTCTGTTCTGGGCGCTGCTCAACGAGCCACCTCCCAGTCGGACTACCAGCGCGGCCTGACGCTCCCGGGCCACTCGTAGTCGCGTTCAACCTTGTGCAAGACGACAAGGAGCGGACCAAGAGGCCGACAACATCATGAAATCGCACCTCCGCATCCTCCATCTGGAAGACGACCCTCGCGATTCAGAACTCGTGGAGTCGTTGCTCGTCGATGAAGGAATCCCCTGCTACCTAACTCGCGTCAGCACCCGAGATCAGTTTCGTTCGGCCATTGATCAAGAATCCTTCGACCTCATCCTTGCCGACTACGCACTCCCCTCTTTCGACGGCTTTTCGGCTCTAGCGATCGCCTCCAGCCAGCTTCCCAGCGTCCCTTTCATTCTCCTCTCGGGCACAGCGGGTGAAGAGGTCGCTGCCGAAAGCGTCAAGGGTGGCGCCACGGACTATGTACTGAAGGACCGGCCGTCCCGCCTCGTGCCCTCGATCCGCCGCGCTTTACGCGAGGCCGAAGAACGCCGGGAACGCCAGCGCGCGGAGGAATCGCTCCGCGAGAGCGAAGAGCGGCTTCGTACGGTCATCCAGCACATGCCGGTGCTGATGGTGGCCTTCGACCAGCAAGGCAGCATCGTTGCCTGGAATCAAGAGTGTGAACGGGTAACCGGCTATCGGGCTGATGAAATGGTTGGCGACCCGAAAGCGATGGAGAGGCTTTACCCCCACGCCGCGCAACGCATGGCAATGATGGCGGAGTGGCGCTGGCCCCCGCGTGATTACCGGGGCCGGGAATGGGAACTCACCTGCAAAGACAAAACTCTTCGGACGGTTTCCTGGTCCAATATCTCCAAAGCATTTCCCGTGGCGGAGTGGTCGAGTTGGGTCATCGGCATTGATATCACAGCCGCCAAACGGGCCCAGACTGAGCGTGAACAAATGCAGAGCAAGCTGCTCCAAACTCAGAAGCTCGAAAGCTTGGGTGTGCTTGCCGGGGGTATTGCACACGATTTCAACAACCTTCTGACAGGCATCCTAGGGAATGCCGGGCTCGCCCTGCTCCGGATGGGCGATTCTGATCCGGCCCGTGAACTCGTCCACCGAGTCGTCAGCGCCTCCGAGCGCGCAGCCGAACTCACGCGACAAATGCTGGCCTACGCTGGCAAAGCGAGCTTTGAGATTCGACCTATTTCACTCTCGGAACACATTCTGGAGACGACTCACCATCTCACCGCCACCATCTCGAAAAAAGTCGCGTTCGAACTCCATCTGGGAGATGGTCTTCCCGCGGTAGAGGTTGATCCCGCTCAGATCCAGCAGCTCGCGATGAACCTGATCATCAACGCCGCCGAGTCTTGCGGCGACGATCCAGGCACAGTAACGATCAGCACCAAACTGGTTCAAGTGGAGGAGGGGCAGCACGAACAGTGGTTCACGGGAGAGACCCTCAGCCCGGGGCTCTACGTTTGCCTCGAAGTTCAGGATACAGGCAGCGGGATGGACACAGAAACGGTCGCAAAGATTTTTGATCCTTTTTTCACAACGAAGTTCACCGGCCGGGGCCTTGGACTTTCCACGGTTTTGGGGATCGTGCGAGCTCACCGCGGAGGACTGCACGTGAAGTCATCACCTGGACAGGGCTCAACGTTCAAAGTGTTCTTGCCGGCTTCTCAGCGGGTTTTGGATGAGCTACCCGAGGAGCAGGTGAGCAGCCTCTCCGGAAGAGGTTTAATCCTGGTGGTAGATGACGAGTTATTTGTACTGGAAGTGGCTCGCAGAATTCTAGAGGGGTACGGATACGACGTTCTCACTGCTGAGAATGGCCGTCAGGGGTTGGAAATCTTTCGGCAACGCAGCAAGGAAATCGACTTGGTCCTGCTCGACAAGACCATGCCCGACTTGGATGGTGAGGAAACTTTCCGCGCCATGAAAGCCATCCAGCCTGACCTTCTCGCCATCCTGACGAGCGGTTACCAGGAAACCGAGGTCACGACTCATTTTCTCTCAAACGAGTTGGCGGGATTTGTGCAGAAACCCTACCTGCCCGAGACGCTGGCATTCAAGATCAAACAAGCGCTTCACCGCAGCAAGAAGGACAGCCGGTTGGGCTTGGTAAACGACCAACTGCCCTCATAGCAGGGTTCTGACACCCATGCAGATACAGCAACGCTCTCGGGCCAGGTCTCTTCGTTTCGAGTTGATATCCCCAATTTGACCGCGCGCAGCTTGAGGAAAGTCAATGAACCCCTCCGTTAAAATGAAAACCCGGAAGTCGGCCAGCCTGTCCCCGCAGGGACAACTTCGTCTGGAGCTGGTTGATGTTTACGGAACAAGGCTGAACCAGAGTGTGGACATCCTCCTCCGTCACCAACAACTTTCCGACCGGCGCATCGTTCGCGGAGTTCGTTCGTCATCGACGATACTAATTCGCGATCTTCACGCTGCACCGCAAGGCCTCTATCAAATTGAAGTCGACCCGCCGGCCTATCTACCGATCGCTCAGTTTGTGAATCTTGGCGCCAGCGGCCCTACGGATCTCAAGCTGATTTTCCCCGTCGATACCCGAAAAATCGATCGCATCGAGTTCCCCGCTTTCGAGGATCTTTCGGATCCCACTCAACAGCTTCTCAAACGCAGCCAAGGAGTGCTTGGGTTTGAAGGAGCAACCGGAAGTACTCTCTTTGGCGCGTTGGATGAAATTCGCAAAGCAGGGCTGCTCAATATTGCGGCCAAAGCACAGTCAGCCTTGCTGTCAAACGGCAAAACCGTTTTCCCCCAGGTGCACCAACTGTTGGAGGTGCGCGGCGATCGGTTTTTTGCACGCGTACCGAAGGAATTGCGTGAAGAGACCAAGAACAGTGTGGACGCGGGATTGTTCCGGGCTGTGGATGGGTCTTTGCATCATCCCCCTTCAGGGTATTCCCTGGCTGGCAGCTTCAAAACCGAAGATCGCTACGGAAACCTTCAGCTCACTTTTTTCATGAATGGCAGTGATTGCGTCGCTGATATCGATATCGACGACGCAGCCGGACTCGAGCATTTGTTTCAGGTCGTGCGGAACTCCATCACTGGACGCCCCACCCATCCCTTCAATATCCATGAGATCCTAGTCTTTCATCAGAAGATCGATCCCGGCTATCGGTTTGTTGTTCTCTAAGCAACTGGCAATGCCGTCAAATCTCCGCAGCGACTGAACCTTTCGCAGGCCTCTTCGGCAGTGCCGTATGAAACGAGTATCACAGAAGAGATAGGACAAACAGTGAGGCTTTGCAAGCCTGGCGTTCCAGCACCTGCCGCCCCAAGAATGCCGCGCGTTCTTCCCGTCTTGGCTATGAAGAAACTCTGGAGGAGACGATCATGCTTTCAACTGAGTGGGCTCACCGGAAGAAGCACTATGACGTTGTAGTTGTCGGATCTGGCTACGGTGGAGCCATTACTGCGGCCAGATTGTCGGCAGTCAATGGCAGCGAGAAGAAGTCTGTTTGCATTCTGGAACGCGGCCGCGAATGGACCGTGGGCTCGTTTCCCGATGATCCGCTAAAGGTGGCAGCCAACGTCCGCAACCCGCTGCTGAACCCGCTGGGGTTGTTCGAATTCCTGACCTTCACTGACATCTCCATAATCAAAGGTTCAGGCCTGGGCGGAACATCGTTGGTCAACGCCAACGTGGCCATAGTGCCTGACGAAGAGTTGTTTGAAGGCAGTGCCTGGCCCAAAAACATCAAGCGATCCAATCTGCTTCCCTATTACGAAGCAGCCCGAAAGATGCTCGCGGCCCGACCTCATCCCAAGGCCAAGGAATTGTTGAAAGTGCAAGCCCTCGATCGACGAGCTAGCCAGCTGGGATCGGAAGCCTTCGGGTTGGACCTAGTCGTCAACTTCGATATCGACGGTCCCAACGCACAAGGAGTGGAGCAGAAACCGTGCATCGATTGCGGTGATTGCGTCACAGGATGCAACGTTGGCGCCAAGAACACGCTGTATATGAACTATCTCCCTGCCGCGAAGCGCAACGGAGCTGAAATCTTGACTCAAACTCAGGTTGACTGGTTGCAGAAGCTCGGAACCGGTGGCTGGCGCATCTATGGCCGGCACTTCAACGCCATGGGGATGCCAGAGCGCTTTTCTATGGAAGCTGGCATTGTGGTTCTTTCCGGAGGTTCGTTGGGCACGCCCGAGATTCTGCTGCGCTCGGAGCTCAAAGGACTCTCGCTCTCGCCCCGCGTCGGTACCAGCTTCAACGGCAACGGCGATTTCTTCGGCATGGCCTATAACTCCGATTTCCAGACGAACGTCATAGGCTTCGGCAACAGTCCGAACCATTCCTGGCGCAAGGATGGCAATGCACCCGGGCCGAGCATTGTCGGTGCCATTCGTTACAATCCGAGTCACCCGTTAGGCAAGCGGATCTTAGTTGAAGACCTGACTTTGCCGAAGGCCTACGTGGGTGGAGCCATGGTCGCGTTTGGTGCCATCGGTGGAGAAGACACGGATGCAGGTGACGAGAAAACTGAACTCGCGCGACAGTTGCGTAACAATCCATTGAACCCCTATCGAGCTAACAGCGCCATGAACCATACGATGATCTATCTGCTGATGGGTCATGACGACGCCAAAGGCACCCTGCACCTGAAGACCAACTTCCTGGATGCCCAAGGGCGGATTGAAATCGACTGGGACAACGCCGGGCGCCAGGCGCTGTTCACACAGATGAATGAAGAAATCCGGCGTCATTCGCGTTCGTTGGGCGCCCGTTTTATTTCAAATCCCCATTGGAATTTTTTCGAATCTCGAAACCTTCTGACCGCACACCCGCTGGGTGGCTGCCCCATGGGCGATGATCACCTCCAGGGCGCTGTCGATGAGTTTGGTCGCGTGTATGCGTCCGATGGTTCAATCCACAAAGGCCTGTTTGTAGCCGACGGTTCGATGATGTCTTCCGCGTTGGGAGTGAATCCCTTCTTGACGATCTCAGCCGTTTCGGAACGAGCCGTAGAACGGCTGGTGCGGAATCTGGGAGGCGAAGCCTATCCAGCGCGGCCCACGACCGTTCCGGTGACAAAACTCGATCCCGTTGAGGTAATTGCCTACAAAGAGCCTGACCTAGAACGAATCTTCACGCGCGTTCAATCATTGGGCATGGAAACCATGGTTAATAGCGGCAAGCATTCCTGCGACGCAGCCAGCGGATTGATCCGCAATGACACCACTTGGAAAGGATTCTTTGCCCGCGGTCAATTGCTCAACCGGTTTTCGACGACGTTCATGATGGGGTTCAAGAAAACTTTCTCTAGCATTCCGGGGGGTGTCACTGGCATCACGAGCGATTCGGACAATCGCATCAATGTCCGCAATACCCTGAAGGAGGTTAACCTGAAGGAACGTACAGGCACCCTGGAACCTGGCCGCTATATTCTGCTGGGCTATCCCGATCCTCCCTGGAACATTTACTACGACATTCTCAAGATCGTCAGCGAAGACCTGATCATTGGCCGCGTCTATCTTGGCCAGTACCCGAATGGTATTCGGCAATTCACCTTTGCGATGAGCCGAGCATACGGTATCGAGAATATGTCGGTCCTCGACCACCGCACGCTCTACCAGTCCGGCACAGCGCCAAACAAGGAACAGTTAGCCGGGTTGTGGGAGATGCGCGCTGTGGCCAATGCCGCCAATACAGGAGTTGTTGCATACCTGAAGTTCGACCTGAAGCCCGATGGCCGGTTGGAAGCACGATACCGTTTCATGGGATTGTTGGAAGGATTGGTGGAGCCGGTGTTCGCGCCGAGCCATTTTCAGCTAAACGATTTCACTTCGTTCCACGATGAAATCCGGGTCGTCAGCGACGATTTGATGGTGGGCAAGTACACTACTGCCGCGCCTCCTGCCCTTCAAGACCTGTTCGGCCCAAACTCGCTCGGGTTGTTTCATCTCGACACCAGCAGCGGTGGCACACAGCAATTCTCGCTGTACTACTCTCTCCGACGCAGCCAGGAGCAGGAAATGCCAGCCACAGGATTTCTTGCGCCTCTTCTCGATCTCCGTTTGCCCGATGGTTTGGGTATGACCTTCGACGAGGAAATGGACGGTGTTTATCTACCGGGCGTGCATGTCCCGCCCGGCCGCAAAGGCGACCTGGAGCTGGACAGCAAAATCCCACTTACTGGCGTCCCGCAAGGCGGCACCACGTTTGGCTTTCAGGCTCGGGTTACCGTCCGGGATCTGAACGAGTTTCTGGACAACCCGCAGCACGAGGCCAGTCTCAACGGCACACTGCACTTCAGCGACTGGCAGGGAAAGGGCGAAGCCACGTTTGTGGTCGATCCTCAAAAGAGCATTTTCAGTTATCTGCGCATCAATCCAGCAACCGGCGAAGCAGAGATGATGTATGACTATTACTTCTCTGATGCCGGCAAGACCGAATACCGTCTATTGGGGCGCAAGTACATGCAGAAGGACGAACGGGGCGGGGTTGCAGGCATCCGGGAGATTCTCGTCGACTACACCACACTCTACTGCCATCTCACAGTTGCCGCCACCGGCCAGGAACTCGGCACGGGCAGGTTGAAGTTTAGAACCTTCGAAACCATCGAGGCCTTTGGCAGCCTCATGAGCTTCATGCTTTCGTTCAGGATCACGGGCACAGACAACCCGCTGCTGAGAGCTCAAGCACAACTGCGCTACATGGCGTTGACGAACCAGTTTGTGCTGCGCGAGTACGATCCTCTGGTGGTCCAGGGCGGCATGCTCTCTGACGAGATTCGCGAAGCGGTGCTTCGCGGTGCTGAGACACCCGACTACTTCAGCACCCGGCCAACGCCAGAGCTTCAGGCTATTCTAAGGGAGTCGCCAACCCTCCCCTTGCCAACACTGATCAACCGGGGTGGCATCCACATCGACTACGACCAGCAAAGAATTCATCGTGACTCTTTTTGGAAGGGTTCTTTTGCGGGCGACACTCTGCTGGGATGGGAGGAGCGCATCCGCACAGGCGGCCTAGCCGTAGCATTTCAGGAAACTGCCGGACGTTATACCGGAGGCAGCTTCTGGAAGCGCTTTGACGCTGTCCAAAACGGCCAGGCAACAGGTTATGTAGTGAACTATGAGCTTGACCTTCTGCCCGGCAAGCCAATCGTTCGTGCGATGAAGTATCCCGACAACAATCGCAAGTACTTCAAAGCTGGTGACGATGTTTTGCTGCTGACTTATACGAACAATCCCTACCGGATCGTCTACGACGTCATCAAGGCCATCGACGAGAACAACTGCATTGGCGTGATGCACCTGGGAGAGTTCCCCAACGGAATGGAGTTCGCGACCTTTGTGATGGCAAGGCACAACTATCCGTTCGAAAAAATGTCGGCACCGGATCACCAAGCCATTTTTGCGGGTGACCGCGCCCGAGTTCCCGCAGCCAACGAACTGTCAGGCAATTGGAACGGTCATGTGATTTTCCTGACTCGTCCGGATCTAAGCCTCCTCAACCAAGTGAACCCCGTAGCCTTCAATCTAAAATTCATTCCCACGTCTGAGGGCGTCGAGTGTCGTTTCCGCTTTGGTTGGGTACAGGCGCGCGGTGCTGCAGGAGAAGACGTGCTGATTGCCAGGGCAACCGCTGCTGGCGGCGGGTCGGAAGCCATGAGAACAGCGACTCTCGACGCCGCCGTGCAGTTCACTCGTGAAAGCAGCCGACATCTGGCGCCGCTTGAATTGGAGGCGGAGCTCCGCATCATCGATGACAAAACGATACTGGGAAAATGGCGGGTGCCTCAGATCACGCCCTGGCTGAACGTTTCCGGATTGAAGGAATCTCTGAATGGCTACCTGTACAACCAGCAGAATGATGCATCGTTCAAGTTTGTTCTGAAGCGAGTGTAACCTGCGCAATCTCCTATACGGAATGGCTCAGTCTGCAAATGACGAAGCCCGAATGGAATGTCTTCGTTAGAACGGGCGACATAAGTGAATTCGAATGAGCATCGCTCCGTTGCGGCTGCCCCCTCACCCCCAGCCCCTCTCCCCGTGGGAGAGGGTGGCCGAGGCCGGGTGAGGGTGCGATGGAATTAACGACGCTGTGTATAGTTAGCGTTTCGGCTTGTCGTTCGAGCTTTGTCATTCGTCATTCCGTTTAGCTTGAGGTGTCCATGCCCGCCGACCTCCTTTTTGAACCACTCAAGTTCAGAAATCTCACCATCAAGAACCGCATCCTGCGGTCGAACATCTCGGGAAGATTTGACAACTATGACGGCTCGGGAACGCAGACGCGCATCAACTGGGAGTTGAAATTTGCTCGGGGTGGCGTGGGAGCGATCATCTCGTCGTTTGTGCCGGTGCACATCCGAGGACGTATCATGCCGAACTACGCCACGATCGACCGTGATGAGCGCATTCCCTTCTGGCGCGGGTTGGGCCGGCAAGTTCATGAACTGGATTGCAAATACATTCTACAACTCAGCCACGGCGGTCGGCAGCGTGACGTCGGCGGCATCGAGTATCCAACGGGCCTCAGCTCCACCGACAAGGAGGAGCCACTTGCACGGATTTCCGTGCGAACGGATGACGCTGGCGCAGATCCAGGAAACCGTCAGTGCCTTCGCGGAAGGTGCACGTCGGGCAAGGGAAGCCGGTTTAGACGGCGTCGAACTACACGGCGCCAACGGCTACCTCATCACTCAGTTCCTCAGCTCCGCTATTAACGACCGTAAAGATGAATACGGCGGTCCGCTGGAAAACCGTGCACGTTTCGTCCTGGATATTGTTCGCGCCATCCGGCAGAAGGTGGGCAGGGATTTCCATCTTCAGATGAAGATCAGCTCGACCGAGTTCAATAACGCCTTGATCAACCGTGAAAAGCCGGGCAACGTGCTCGAAGATTCCATTCAGGTTTGCCGCTGGTTGGAGGAAGCAGGAGTCGATGCGATCCATGTGTCTTCAGGAAGTTCCTTCCCACACCCACGCAACCCGCCGGGCGACCTCCCGATGGAGGAGATTGTGAAAACCTACGACAGCATGATCTCCAGCGGAAGACATGCGTTTCGGAATTTCGTCTTGTTTCGCAGTTGGCCGATGAATCAGATCTTCCACAAGCGCTGGCTGAAAGCACGAGGGGATCTGATTGAAGGCATCAATCTGCCCGACGCGCGGGCCATCAAGCGCGCCGTAAATATTCCGGTGATCTGCACGGGCGGCTTTCAGACGGCGTCGTTCATTCGCGAGACTCTTCAGAAAGGCGACTGCGATGCCGTCTCGATTGCTCGCTCTCTAGTGGCCAACAATGATCTGGTGAAGATCTTTGCAGCCGGGCAAGATCGGCCGGCCAAGCCCTGCACTTACTGCAACAAATGCCTGGTGAATGTTGCGGAAAACCCAGTGGGTTGTTACGAAGAAAGCCGGTTTCAGTCGCGCGAGGACATGGTGCGCGAGATCTTGTCGGTCTATCAGGATGCGCCCCTGTCCGAAAGGGCCGCAATTCCCAGCGCGCCTTGACGAGCCGGGTTGACATTGGACCACAGCGTGACCGTCTTTCCTGCGAATAACAACCCTCCACACACGCGCGCCGCCAGATCGCGAATTTCTCGATTTCGATTCACTTTCCAGAGACCCGCCCGATTTTATCGCGGCCATGATGCTTACGACTTCGAGGGGGCAGAGTTTGTCTCAGACTCGGCGGATGAGGCACGCGAAGGTTTCTTGTTTGAGACCCAGCAGAAAGGGGAATGCCACTCAGATCATCGGTCTGGAACTAAACTCACCGTTGAGGTGCTACGGAGACTAAGCTCTCGCCACGAGTCGGTCGCGCAGGAAGACAAAGATCGCTGCCAATGAGACCAGAAGCAATAAAGGGTAAATGAGCAATAGATCCACGCGAATGTTGCATTCACCCGAGCAGAGAATCCTCAGTTTCATGCCCCACTCATACGGGAGATAGCAGAGCCAGGAACCTGCTGCCACGAGGACGACTCGCCTGCGAGAGTTCCCATAGAGGGCTGCCAGCAAACCAGCAGGAACCAAGGCCAGCCAAGGGTACGCGATCGAGAAGAAGGCAAGCATTCCAAGAGGCACGGTTGCCGCCAGACTGCCTGCAAAGATCAGCACCTGCAGTCCAAGTCTTGGCTCACTCATACCCTGCCACTCAGAAAGACATCTCAAATGGGGAATCAATGGAAAGAGAGTGGAAGCAGCTGTCGCCAGCGACGATTTAGCGTATCGAACTCATCACCGCTCGGGCGTCAGCGGACGCACGAACGGCTCCCACATTCAAGAATCTTACTCCGCTTGCACGCGGATAACCGGAGACCTCCTGCTTCCCTCGGCAGTTACGAGGCTGCAAGGACTTGTTGGAGGGCTTCCAGCACGAGCCTGTCATCTTCTGGAAATACTGTACGCAGATCGAGCAGCAGGCAATCGTTCTCCAGGCGGGAGGCGATCGGCGGCGAACCGCTTCTCAACCGCGCCTCCAGTTTCGAGGGTGACAGGTCTGGGCCGCCCGAGAATGCCAGAAGCCGCGTAGGAATCACTCGATCCGGGGTGCAGCCGCCTCCAATCATTGATTGACCATCAATGATCCGCAACTCAACAGAACTCGAGGCAGCCTCAGCTGGCTGGCGATGGCCTGTGCACGCTCGCCGATGCGGCCGACCGGCTGATGAAGCATTTGCATCAGTGGAATCTCCTCGGCCGCAGTCTCCGCCAAGTGCGAGATCAAGGTCGATTCAAGCACCGACAGGGTGAGCTTGTCCACACGCAGCGCGCGAAACAGCGGATTGCCACGAATCTGTTCAACCAAATGCTTGGCCCCGGCCAGGATGCCCGCTTGTGGTCCACCCAGCAACTTATCGCCGCTGAAGCACACCAAAGGAACACCCGCGCTCAAGCTATCGCGTGGATTGGGTTCGTCCTGAATTCCAAAATTCTGCAGATCCACAATGCAGCCCCCACCTACATCCTCCAGGAGTGGGACTGAGCGTTCCCTGGATAGCTGAATCAGCTCTTCCAAAGCAGGTCGGGACGAAAACCCGACGATTCGGAAGTTGCTCGGATGCACGCGGAGAATGAGCCTCGTCCGTTCAGATATGGCACCTTCATAATCTGCCAACCGGGTCCGGTTCGTCGTTCCCACCTCTTTGAGCACAGCACCACTCTTGCGAAGAATGTCGGGAATGCGAAAGGAGTCACCGATTTCAATGAGTTCCCCTCGCGAGATGATGACTTCAGTCCCTTCGGCCAGAGTGTTCAAGGCTAAGAACAAGGCTGCCGCACAATTGTTCACAACGATGCCCTGCTCGCAGCCGAGCAATTCCCTCAGCAAGCGGTCTGCGAAAACATCCCGCTTGCCCCGCACGCCCTTCTCCAGATCGAATTCCAGGTTGGAGTAGCTGCCAGCGATAGAAGCCAGGTGCTCCAAAGCTTTGCGCCCCAAAGGTGCCCGTCCGAAGTTGGTGTGGAGCAGAATGCCCGTGGCATTGATCACCTTGATCAACCTAGGGTTAGTTAAACCCTCAAACTCGTTGTGGAGCGCGAGCAGGACGTTTTCCAAAGGGTTGCCTGTTTCGGAATCTTTAGCTATTCCGCTATTTAGCCTGTGCCGAAAAGACAGAAGAACCTTGCGCAACAGCCTCACCACAAAGGTACGGCTGCTCTGCCGGATGAGATTTAGGACGACAGGTTCATCGAGAAGCTTATCCACTGACGGGATACTGCGGAGAACATCTTTCTGGGTTGGAGGCATCTTCGCAGCTTTTCACATTGACCCTGTTCAACTAGCAACGATAGTATCGCAACTGTTTTCACTGGGTAAACGTTTAAGAGCAGACTGATATGGATGTTGACCAGGAACTAACGATTCTTGAAGATGGCATCCGCCGCCTCAAGATCGAGTACGAGATCTTTTTCAACGGCGGAGCCAAGAGACTTCCGTATGACCTCCGGTGGCGCGTCGAGTCGCTGATCAAGAAGTACAGCGATTTTGGCAAAATGAGTTCTGCTCAGCGATTCCGCTATAACACGCTGGTTTCCAAGTTCCAGTCCTACAGCGATCTCTGGCGCCGGATGGTGAAGAGCAAAGAAGAGGGCCGCCCCGCCTTTGCCACTTTGCAAGCCGTCGAATCGGAGACCAGCCCCGAAAGCCAGGGCCAGGCTTCGGGCGACCGGCTAATCTGTCAGTTGGTTTGCAGCGATCCGGATGCTGAAGAAGAAAAACTGCAGAACTTGTTTAAGAGCCTCGTCGAAGCCAAGCGCGAGTGTGGCGAGAAACCAGAGACATTGCAGTTTCAGAATTTCAAGAAGTTCCTGAGTGAAAAAACGTCCAAACTGAAAGACCAGTTTAAGTGCGAGTCAGTTTGTTACATCATTTCTGTTGAAGCAGGAAAGGTAAAGCTGACCGCAAAGAGCAAAATCTGACAACATCGTTTCTCTATCCGACAATCTCCTGGCAGTCGTTCAACCTCTAGAATAGTCCTTAGCTTCCCGACGCTGTGTTCCCATCTGTCAAACTCCCGTGTGGCCAGATTCTCGGCCTGGTCCTCTGTTGCGCAACGGTTGCCGCGCAACAGCAGGCCACCACAGTCGGTGAGTCGAAGTCTGCCTCATTCGCTGTTGCCGAGAAGGCACTTCAATGGATGCCTGAGTCGTTTCGACGAGTCATGGCTCGTAACATGGACAGCTTCAGGAACGGAACCGATGATGTCAAAACCGAGAAATTCTTGATGGAAGCTGACCGATCGGCCCTGGAAGAAGAAGTTTTGGAACGGATGCTAGCGACGGTTGAGCGGCTCAAGTCTAAGCCGAAATTTTCGAAAGTTGCCAGTGATTTTGGCACTCTTGCAAACATGATGTTTGTGTTGAACCTGCCGGAGTGCGAAGTGAGCTCCCGCGACAAATTGCTGCTCCTCAACGATGTGATGGGCCGCAGCAGCCAGGCGTTTCGCGTGGTGGTGTATGATGCTTCCGAAGTCTGGGGAACCCGCAATGAGGTGAGAACTCTCTTGGAGACCGCGCGCCAGCGACGCAGCAGGCTGTCTGAGCGATTCAGGGACGTTGGAGTCGCGCAACTCCCAACTTCGCCAAATGTCCCCCTTGACCCAAGATCTCCACTCTACGGGATTGCGGCTGTGGTTTATTCGCATGCCATCAATGACACGGCTCGGGCGTGGTTGTGGATCTGGAAATCAGCAAATGGAGACATGACGAGGCGGCCGCCACTGCAGACTCAACCGTGAATCCTCAAGGACGTGGCCAGGCTGCGGGTTTTGATCTGTTCGAGAGCCGGGCAACGGAATTCCATCTGCTAGGCTGCGTGCCAAGGGATTCGGGTTCCTTCCATTGGGCCACCGACGAGACTCAAGGAGAAAGCGATCACAATGAAACGGGCCTTAATCAGCGTCTCGAAGAAGAATGGTGTCATTGAGTTTGCGAGAGGGTTGGTGAATCTCGGTGTAGAGGTCGTATCGACGGGCGGCACTGCACGAGTGCTTCGCGAGGCCGGCATCGTGGTGAAAGATATTTCCGATCTGACCGGCTTTCCAGAGATTCTCGACGGACGCGTGAAGACGTTGCATCCTAAAGTGCATGGTGGTTTGCTCGGGATCCGAGACAACCCGCACCACCAGCGTCAGATGCTGGAGCAACAGATCAGCCCAATCGATCTTGTGGTCGTTAACCTCTATCCTTTTGAAGAGACGGCGGCAAAGTCAGGTATTGAGTTCGAGGAAGTAATCGAAAACATCGATATCGGTGGGCCCTCGATGATCCGCTCGGCCGCCAAGAATTTCCGGGATGTCGGGGTGGTCGTAGATCCCGCGGACTATGGCTGGGTATTGGAAGAACTGAAACAAAACGGGTCAAGCCTCTCGCTCGAGTCCCGATTTTCACTAGCCCGCAAGGCATTCAACCTCACCGCTGGATACGATGCTGCCATCGCTTCCCATCTGTTCCAGCGTCAGCACCAAGGTGGGAAGTTTGAGATGACAGAGGGCTTCCCTCAGAAGCTACTCCTGTCGTTGGACAAGGTCAGCGATCTCCGCTATGGCGAGAATCCGCATCAGCGTGCTGCGTTCTATCGGGAAAACTCTGAGGCTTCAACGGTGTTGGCTGATGCGGTCCAACTTCAAGGCAAGGAACTGTCCTTCAACAACCTGATCGATTTGAATGCAGCGTTTCAGCTCAGCAGCGAGTTCGAGGATTCTTGTGCGGTCATCATAAAGCACACCAACCCCTGCGGCGTTGCCATTTCGAGTCGGTCTCAAGCGGATGCTTACGTCAAAGCAAGGGAGTGCGATCCACTTTCCGCTTTTGGCTCCGTGCTTGGATTCAACCGAAATGTCGACAAGGAAACCGCCCGGGAGATTGCCCTCACGTTTGTCGAGGCCGTGATCGCGCCAGATTTTGCTCCGGAAGCGTTGAGCCTTCTGACGGCGAAGAAAAACCTGCGGCTTCTGAAGTACCCCAACGCCGCAAAGCCACTTCACCCTCTCGACTACAAGCGGGTGGAGGGAGGACTCCTCGTTCAGGAGACTGACCGGAAGAAGATTTCGAGCCTTGAGTGGAAGGTGGTCACCCAGCGACGTCCAGCAGCAGAAGAGATTGAGGCTTTGATGTTTGCCTGGAAAGTCGTGAAGCACGTCAAGTCCAACGCAATTGTTTATGCCTCGAAAGGCCAAACTGTGGGGATTGGTGCTGGACAGATGAGTCGGGTGGACTCAGCGCAAATTGGCATCTCGAAGGCCCGACTACCCGTCCAAGGGTGTGTCCTTGCTTCCGACGCGTTCTTCCCCTTCCGGGATGGAGTCGACCTAGCTGGCAAAGCTGGCATCCGTGCCGTCATCCAGCCCGGAGGGTCTGTCAAAGATCAGGAGGTCATCGATGCAGCGAATGAGCATGACATGGCAATGGTTTTCACAGGCATTCGGCATTTCAAGCATTAGGCCAGAGCTGCACTGCGGGTATTGATACGCCTTAGGGTTTGACGCCCCGTGCTCCGCATGGGATAATCTTGCGCAACTTGTGATGAGGACTGGTTTTCATGAGACTTTTACTTATACCGACTAACAAATCGTTTGCAGGCTTGGTTTTAACTTTCGCTGCTGCTCGCCAACTCTGTACCTGGAATGGCGCAGAAAGGTGGTGGTGGCCAGCCCGGTGAATCGAAATCAGCCTCCACGGAGCAGAACCCCGGCAAGCGCCGAGCGGAGGCTTACTATCATTTCAGCTTGGCTCGCAACTATGAAGAAAGTGGCAATTTCCTGAATGCGGTTGACGAGTACAAGAAAGCCATCCAGCAGGACCCTCAGTCTGCGAGTCTCTACATCGAACTCGCGAACGCTTACCTGCGCAACCGCCAACTAAACAACGCCATTCGCGAAGCAGAAAGTGCTGTTCGCGTCGATTCCGAGAGCCTGGAAGCGCACCGCCTCCTCGGCAGCATCTACTACGGGATCGTTCGCAACGAAGATTCGCAACGGACCCCTGCCTCAAGTGAGTACCTGAAAAAGGCGATTCAGGAGTACGAAAAGATTTGCCGCTTGGATGCCACTGACACCAACTCTCTGGTGGTTCTGAGCCTGCTCTATCGCTACGACGGGCAGGGTGAAAAAGCCGTTGAAACGGCCAAGCGGCTGCTGGACAAAGCCCCATCCTCCGAAGCCGGACTTGCAAACCTGGCACAGATCTACTCCGAGCAGGGCAACACGCAAGAAGCCATCAACGTGTTCAAGAAAGCTCTTGAGGTGAATCCAAACTCTCCTCGAATTCTTGAGCAGATGGCCATTGCCTATGAGCAGGTTAAGGACTATCCAAATGCAATTCAAACCTATCGCAAAGCCATAGCGTTGGATGAGGATGGTTTGGAATTGCGCAAGGGGCTAGCCCAGGCACTGCTCGACAACAAACAAGACGACGAAGCCGAGAAGGAGTTTTTGAAGATTTTGGAGGCCGATCCCGACGAGGGAGTCGCTTATTTCCGGCTTGCACAAATCTACAAGAATCGGCGCGATTTCGACAAGGCGCTGGCGCACTATAACAAAGCCAGCTCAATTCTGGTCGGGAGTCTCGAGATCAGCTTTAATATCGCCTTGCTCTATGAAGAACTTGGCAGATATGAGAAGGCAGAGGAACGATTCCAGCAGCTTTTGAAATTGACTGAAAAAGCTGGAAACTACTCGGCGTCCGAAAAACAGAATCGTGGCGCCTTCCTGACCCACGCGGGTTACGTATCCCAGCAATTGGAAAAGTATCCACAGGCCATCGCCTACTTCACAGAGTTGAAAACCCTGAACCCGGAGAACGCAGCCCGCGCCGAGAGCTACATCATCGACACTTATCGTGCATCCAAGCAGTTGGATAAGGCGCTCGCAACTTCCGAGGACGCCGTTAAAGCTCATCCTGAGGACAAGGATCTAAAGTTGCTCCACGCCGACCTTCTCAGCGAATCTGGGAAGGGAACTCAGGCCATTGAACGGCTGCAGAAAATGCTTCAAGGGTCCGAGGACGACGCGAAGATCTATTCCGCGATGATCCAGGTGTATCAGCGCGACAAGAAATTCAAAGATGCCGAGAAGACGTTGCTGACGGCAGAGAAGTTCTTCAAGAACAAGGAAGGCTACCATTTCATGCTGGGCTCGATGTACGAGCGGCAGAAAGACTACGAAAAGGCTGAAAAGACGTTCAAGAAGGTCATTGAGCTGAATCCCAAACATGCGGCTGCATTGAACTATCTGGGTTACATGCTGGCGGATCGTGGAGTTCGTCTGGATGAGTCCCTATCTTTGATCCAAAAAGCAGTTGATCTGGATCCGAACAATGGGGCGTACCTAGACAGCCTTGGTTGGGCCTACTTCAAACTGAATCGGGTGGACGAAGCTGAAACGTATCTCAAGAAGGCGTTGGATCGAGTTCGAAAGGATCCAACAATCCACGAGCACTTGGGCGACGTCTACTACCAGAAAGGTCAGTACGCCGATGCCCGGGCAGCATGGGAACTGTCGCTGGCCAACGGACAAGATGAAGAAGAAACTCGCAAAGTGCAGAAGAAAATTGACGACCTGAAGGTCAAGCTGGCTTCGCTGGAAAAGAAATAGGCTCCATCAAGACCGACCCAAACAAAGCTCAATCATTCTTGATTGGGCTTTTTTTATGCCTACTCGCCACAATCAGATTGCCCTGCGAAGCTACGCTAAGATTAACCTCGGCTTACAGATTCTGGGAAAGCGTCCGGACGGCTATCATGAGATACGTACGGTGCTGCAGTCGATTGCTTTGCACGACCGCTTGACGCTCAGGCGTACGCGAACGACCGGGATCCAGTTTAGTTCGAATGAACCGGCAATCGACTCGGTCAACAATTTGGTGGTTCGTGCCATTGAAGTTTTCCAACGCGAGACTGGAGTGCGCGGGGGATTGCGGGCAACGCTTGAGAAATCTGTTCCAGTAGGCTCAGGGCTGGGCGGTGGCAGCAGTAATGCCGCGATGACTCTACTGGGGCTGGCCCGCCTGTTCCAACTCGACCTTCAGGGCTCTGACCTGCTGCATTGGGCAGGCCAGTTGGGTTCCGATGTCCCGTTCTTTTTGCTGGGCGGAACGGCTCTTGGAGTCGGGCGCGGATCTGAAGTCTACCCGATGGAGGAACCTCCGAAAAGGCACGTCCTATTGGGCATTCCAAGCAACGGTATGTCCACCACAGGGGCCTATGCGCGCTTGAGTTTGCAATTGACAAACACCCACCTGGAAAGTATGATTCCCCGTTTCTGCTCAGGCTTTTGGGCGAGTCTGGAGCGTCAGAAGTTGCAGGAAAACGATTTCGAACCCGCTTTTTTCGAGCAATTTCCCAAACTGAGGAAGGTCAAGGTTGCTTGGCTGGCCGCGGGTGCGGTGGCAGCGGGTTTGACGGGAAGCGGGTCAGCCTTGTTTGGGCTCTTCGATCAAAAGCGGGAACTGGCGTCCGCGGTTTCGAAAGCGGCTGGCTTGCACCTCCGGTTCATTCAGACTCACACCCTGAAGCGAATGGCATATCAGTCAGGAATGATTGAGTCTCTGCAGTGAGCTGTTGGGGCGTCGTCAAGCGGTAAGACACAGGTCTTTGGCACCTGCATTCGGAGGTTCGAATCCTCCCGCCCCAGCCAGAACTCTCGAAGCTGGGTCGTCGGAATCCCAAACCGGACGAACGTAGCGCCTCGTTGGTGGAGTGATCAGGAAGTTGAAAGACGATTTGAAAATCTTCACGGGAACGGCTCATCGGGCACTGGCGGAAGAGATCTGCAACTCACTGAGACTGCCGCTCGGCAATTCGTCGGTCACGCGGTTCAGCGATGGCGAAGTGTACTTTCAAATCCTTGAGAATGTTCGCGGTGAAGATGTCTTCGTTATTCAGCCCACCTGTCGACCGGTTGATACAACGCTGGTTGAGTTGCTCTTGATGATTGATGCCTTCAAGCGCTCGTCAGCCAGAAGGATCACTGCTGTACTTCCCTACTTCGGTTACGCCCGGCAGGACCGCAAGGACAAGCCACGCGTTCCCATCTCCGCAAAACTGGTGGCCAACGTTTTGTCGACAGCCGGCGCCAACCGCGTATTGACGATGGATCTGCATGTGCCGCAGATTCAGGGGTTCTTTGATATTCCGGTGGACCACCTCTTTGCAGCACCAGTGTTGGTGGACTACTTCCAAAAGCTTGATCTCCCAGACTTGATCGTGGTTTCGCCGGATGCCGGTGGAGTCGAGCGAGCCCGGGCCTACGCCAAGAAACTCGACACCAATCTTGCGATCATCGACAAGCGCCGCGTAGAGGCCAACGTCGCCGAGATTGTGCATATCGTCGGTGAAGTGGAAGGAAGAACGGCGTTGATCGTGGACGACATGATTGACACCGCTGGGACCCTGGTGAAATCGGCGGAGGCGTTGCTGAAGCAGGGTGCCAGAAAGGTTTACGCTTGCAGTAGCCACCCGGTGTTTTCGGGAACTGCGGTGCAGCGGATTCAAGAATCCTGCCTGGAAGAAGTAGTGGTTACGAATTCGATTCCTGTCTCCAGGGAAGCTGAAAGAACCAGCAAGATTCGGGTTCTCAGCGTGGCTGATTTGTTGGGTAAGGCGATCAAATCAATCCACGAGGAAAGCTCAGTAAGTTCCCTGTTTATTTGAGTCTCAAAACTTGATGATAGGTGCAGAATTGGCGTTGCTGTTTTTGCAGCCCGTTCTGGACACTGAAAGTAAAGGAGCCTAGCAATGCCACAGTTTAACGTCGCCGCCGAAGCTCGCGAGAAGCGCGGGAAGAACGCGGCCCGCCAGTTGCGCATGTCGGGGAAGATTCCAGCGGTGCTCTATGGAAATAACGAGAGCGCGGTTGCCCTGTCGGTCAGCCCAAAAGAACTAAGCGCCATCCTGCACTCCGCAACGGGACACAATTCAATCTTCACGCTCACCTTCCAGGACGCAAAAACAACCAGCGTCATGCTCAAAGACTGGCAGTTTGAACCCATCAACGGCCATCTGCTGCACGCCGACCTTGTGCGTATTGCCATGGACAGGGTTCTTCAAGTCAACGTTCCAATCACGACCGTGGGCGAAGCCAAGGGCGTGAAATTGGAGGGAGGAATCTTTGAATTCGTCCTGCGTGAGGTCGAGGTGGAGTGCCTGCCCACGGACATCCCGGAGCATATGGAGATCGATATTTCTGAGCTGTCGATAGGCTCGAACTTTCGAGTTTCAGACTTGAAGACTGACCCCAAAGTCAAGATCCTCTCAGATCCTGAACTGGTGATTGCTCATGTGATCACTCCGAAGGAAGAAAAGGTGGAGGAGCCCGTAGTCGAGGCTGCCGGTCGCCGAACCAGAGGTCATCAAGAAAGGCAAGGTGGCCACTGAGGAAGAAGCAGAGCCCGCAAAGGGAGAGGAAAAGAAGGAGAAGGAAAAGAAGTAGAGCGATAGTCCTCAGAACACCCTTACTCCATGATTGCGCGAATGTTGGTGGTGGGTCTGGGAAATCCGGGTTCGCAGTATCGACAAACGCCGCATAATCTGGGTTTCGAAGTCTTGGATACTCTGGCGACAAAGCTCCAAACCCGATGGACGCCGCGAGAATTTCAGGCGCTAGTCGCATTGGCGGAGCAAGAGCAAGTCGAATGGGTTCTGGTCAAGCCCCAGACTTGGATGAACCTTTCAGGGCGAGCCGTCAAGTCGGTCTTGGAGCAGTTTGGTTTCGCATTGGACGGGTTGTTGGTAGTCTGCGATGACTTGGCCCTGCCCTTTGGGAAAATTCGTATCCGCCCCAAAGGGGGCGCCGGTGGTCACAACGGGCTGAAATCCATTATTGAGCATACTCAGAGCAGCGAGTTTGCCCGAGTCCGATTGGGGATTCTTCCTGAGTCTGGAATTTCGGACGCAGCCGCGTATGTGCTGAACCCCATCGAAGAAGGGTTTGAGAAGCTGGCATCGAGCATGGTTGAGCAGGCTAGCAGTGCTGTCATCATGGTCGCCCAGCAAGGATTGTTGCCGGCGATGAATTATTTCAATGGCCTGCCGTTGCCGGAAGAGATTGAAGACGTTTAGCGACCTCAGACTGGTTGCGTCTCAAGTTTGAACTTCATCGTCACCAAGTGACATTAGAGGAGCTGTAATGCGTAATTACGAAATCATGTTTATCCTGAAACCGGGCTCCACAGACGAGGAGAACGACAAGCTCATCGCTGCGATGGAAGGCGTTGTTACATCGCACAAAGGTGAGATGATTGGGGTGGAGAAGATGGGCAAGAAAAAACTTGCCTACCGGATCGACAAGTTTGACGAGGGCCATTACGTGCTCTTCAAACTGAATGCTGGTGGCGAGTGTGTCAAGGAGTTTGAACGCCGATTGCGAGTCGTGGACACCGTTATTCGCTACATCACGGTGCGTGTGGACGAGGATTTGAAACGAGTCGACAAGATCAAAGCTGCCCGTCTGAAAAAGGTCAAGAAGAAAGCGTCTCGAAAAATGGGAGAAGCTGCTGCCCCAGCGGCGATCTGACGAAGGGCGGAGATTCCGCAGGCGGAGGCAGTAACGAAGCTGATCCCCTGGCTAACAGGGAATTTCACAGGAGATGGAAACATGGCTTTCATGAGAAAACCCGCAGCACCGGGCGGACCGAAACGACAGTTTGTGCGGCGCAAAAAGGTCTGCAAGTTCTGCGTGGACAAGATTGACTACATTGACTACAAAGACACTCGCCTCTTGTTTCAGTTTATCCCTGAGCGCGGGAAAATTCTCCCTCGCCGGATTTCTGGCGTATGCGCGCCGCACCAGCGGAAGCTTATGGAGGCGCTGAAGCGCGCACGCAACATTGCTTTGCTCCCATTTACTTCCAATTAGTTTTCTTACGATTCCTTTTGGAGTGGTTCTATGGAAATCATCCTTCGAGAAAGAATTGACAGTCTGGGCGTGCGGGGCGACGTTGTAAACGTCAGCCCTGGCTATGCTCGTAACTATCTCCTGCCCAAGAAACTGGCTGTGTTGGCCACTCCGGCTAACATGAAGCAGATTGAGCAGGAGAAGGCGGCCGCCGTGCGCCGCGAAGCCCTGGAACGCAAAGATGCGGAAGCACTCGCACAACAACTCTCCCAAGTTGCGATTCAAGTGAATCGTAAGGTTGGCGAAAACGAAGTCCTCTACGGCTCGGTCACCGCGATGGATATTGCAGAATTGCTTGCCGCCAAGGGATTTACCATTGATCGCCGAAAACTGGATCTGCCTGAGGCGATCAAGTCTCTCGGCCAACACGATGTTCCGTTGAAGCTCCATCGGGACGTCACCGCTTTCATAAAGATCGAAGTTCTCAAGGAAGAATAGGTTTTTAAGACCTTTCTTCCTCTCCCTGTCCCGCCAGTTTTGCCAGGTCACTGATCTGGGTTAGATTAACCCGTTTTTCCATCCCTCCCAGAGCATTCGCTACCTCTCATGCCAGCCGACGTCACCCTGGAAAAAGGGTTGCCCCATAATCTGGAAGCCGAGCGGAGCATCCTCGGCGCAATTCTCCTCGACAATGCACTGCTGAACCAGGCCATCGAGCTTCTCAAAGTCGAAGACTTCTACGCTGGAAGCCACCGTCTGATCTTCGAACAGATGCTCAACCTTTCCGAGAAGGGCCAGGCCGTCGACTACATCACGCTCGCTGAAGAACTCAGCCGGGCGAGCCAATTGGAGAACGCCGGTGGGAGATCGTTCATCTCATCCCTCATCGACGGCGTGCCACGGCTGGCAAACATTGAGTTCTACGCTCGCATCGTCCAAGAGAAGGCTACGCTCCGTAACCTGATTCGCTGCTCCAACCAGATCATCAACGACTGCTACGAACAGGAACAGGACGCAGGCGCAATTCTCGACGCTGCCGAACAATCGATCTTCAACCTGGCCGAACTAAAGGTTCGCAGCGGATTGGTCCCTCTGACCGAGATTGCCAAGGAGACACTCAAGAAGATTGAGTTGGCTTCAAAACAGAAGACGATGGTGACGGGCATCCCTACGGGCTACACCAAGCTCGACGAGATGACCTCCGGACTTCAGCCTTCAGACCTCATCATCGTCGCGGCCAGACCTTCGATGGGGAAAACAGCGTTCAGCCTGAACATCGCCACGCATGCTGCGATCAAGTCGCAGAAGAGCGTCGCCGTGTTCAGCCTTGAGATGTCCATGCATCAGCTCATGCTGCGCATGCTTTGTTCGGAAGCGTTGATTGATGCGCACAAGCTGCGTACGGGGTTCTTGTCACGTGAAGACTGGCACAAGATCCCGAGGAAGCTCGGAGAGTTGTCGCAAGCTCGGATGTTCATCGACGATACGGCGGGAATAAGTCTCTTGGAAATGCGAGCGAAATGCCGCCGGTTGATGGCAGAGAAGGGCCTTGACCTCGTGGTGGTCGACTATCTTCAGCTCATGTCGGGTGGCAAGTCGCGGTTTGAGAACCGCCAGCAAGAAATCTCGAGCATCTCACGAGGCTTGAAAGGTCTCGCCAAAGAACTCAACATCCCAGTCATTGCGCTCTCGCAGTTGAGCCGCGCACCAGAACAGCGCACCGGCGATCACCGCCCGCAATTGTCTGATTTGCGTGAGTCGGGCTCCATTGAGCAGGATGCCGACGTAGTGGCCTTCATTTTCCGCGAAGAGGTTTACAAGAAGGACGATGAAGACAAGAAAGGGATCGCAGAAATCATCATCGCCAAACAGCGCAACGGCCCCATCGGTTCAGTGGAACTCGCTTTCGTACGGGAGTATACCCGATTTGAGAACTTGTTCCGAGAACGAGACTGAGGAAGTAATCTCTGGTCTCCCGGAAGCGCATCGCAAGAGCTGCCATCGCCTTGGCCGCTGCGGTGGCACTCTCCCCTGCCCGCTGTGCCAGGACAACGCTTGCCGTTCACGTGTGTGAATCCAAATCCTAAAACCGCGCGGAGCGCCCTTCCACCCAAGCGGAGCGGGCGCTCCCGTGCACGCTTTTCGCCGGCAGGAACCTAACTTTTAACTGTTTCACAGCTCCCTTCCTTAAGGGGAATTCCCACAATCGCAGATTCACTCAGATCTGATTCAATGCTCGCACGGTCTCGATCCGTAGAACACGCACCACCAGGGTCTTCAGGCGGTTTCCACGGGTTGATCCAGAAATCTAGCGTAATCCACAAGCTACGAGAGTGTCTGAAGAAGGCGAGAGAAGTGAGAGCCGCAAGAGAAGAAAAGAAAACCAGTTGAAATTCCTCCGGGACATCACGAATGACAAGGAGAGACACAATCACCACGGCCACGGTTGCGCCGTAGTTAATGTAGATCGAGCCAACGAAGTATCCTGCCTCCGGATAGAAACCCAGCCCGCAACACGGGCACTGACGATTCATCTCAATCCAGCGAATCCATGAGTTGAACAGACGACCGCGCCTGCAATTTGGACAGCGCAGCAAAAGGAACGCCCAAAATCTTCCCGGCAATCGCATGATCCTCTCATTAACCTGCGCTAGTGAATTCGAGCAACCGCAACGCCAGTGCCTGCCCGCCTCCTTCAGCAAACTGGAGGTGTTATGCGAGCAACTGCCCGGTTGGGGTGGTCAGGTCTTCGCCAGCGGCTGTCGAAAAGCAGAACTGCGTCGCGGTTCGCCTGGTCCTGGGCAAATGCACGAGGAGACAGCAGCATACGGATACATTTTATCTTACTATCGCGATGGAGTAGGATACCTGCCGTCAGCACGATGCCAGCGCGATGTTGCTCGCAGCTGAGATGAATCCTCAAAATCGGCGCCATCTCCGCAATGAGCCTTCCTGATTCTCTTCAAGGCAAACGTCCCACTTGGGTTGAGGTTGACCTCAATCGGCTGGAGTCCAATTTTCTGGCTCTCCGCAACGTGTTGCCTCGCCACGTAAGAATCATGGCCGTGATCAAGGCGGATGCATATGGCCATGGCGCCAAGCCCGTCGCTTTGCGTCTCCAGCAGATAGGCGTTGATGCACTTGCGGTTGCCATTCTGGAAGAGGCTCTGGTGTTGCGGAAGGCCGGGGTAACCTGCTCGCTGTTGGTGCTGAATGGCTTCTGGCCAGGACAAGAGGACGACATTGTTTCCCAAGAGCTCGCTCCCGTTGTCTTTCGTTCGGACATGTTGCACAGCCTGGAGAAGGCGGCGGAGCGCGCTAAGCGCCAGGTTACCTACCATCTGGAAGTGAACACCGGAATCTCTCGCCTTGGCGTAGAGTGGGAAGAGGCGGCTGCGCTGGTAACAAAGCATGCCCCGTCCCCATGGACGCGCTGTGAAGGGGTATTCACTCACTTTAGCGTGGCTGAGAATCTTCAAGACGGTTCAACCACAACACAACTGGAACGCTTTAAGCAGTTTCTTGCAGCCGCGGGTGAGGGCGGATGGCAGTCCCTTGGCGTCATGCCGCCAACAGCGCGGGAATCCTGAATTTCAGCCAGAGCTGGATGGATGGTGTGCGGCCGGGACTGGTGGTCTTCGGCGTGAATCCCCTGCCCGTACCGCAAACCCTGCTGGAATTGGCTCCTGTGCTGAGCTTCAAGACTCAGGTGATGCAGGTGAGGACGGTTCGGCGCGGCTGTTCCATTGGATATGGAAATTCCTTCACCGCCAACCGGGATAGCCGGATTGCGACGTTGTCAGTGGGTTATGCCGACGGGCTGATGCGAGCGCTCTCGAATCGCGGACAAGTCTTGATTCGTGGACAGCGTCTTCCGATCGTCGGCAACATCAGCATGGATTTGACGTTGGTGGACGCGACTGAGGCCGGTCAGATAGAAGTTGGCGACGAAGCTGTGTTGATCGGAAGGCAAGGCAACCAGGAAATTCGCGTTGAGGAGTTGTCTGGACTGGCGCAGACCATACCTTACGAGATCCTCACCCGGATTGGCGCCAGAGTGCCGCGCGTGTATTTGGGGTAGGTGGGTTAGTTGTTCGTTGCCAGTGTGCTGGCGATCGTTGATTTGCCACGCCACTCGAAACTCGCCATTCTCTCATGTCACGCGTCTCTTAACAATGACCAAACCCAAATCCTCCTATATCTGCCAGAGTTGCGGCTATGCCGTCAGCAAGTGGATGGGAAAGTGTCCCGATTGCGGGGAATGGAATTCCATCGCCGAGGAACCGCTCCGGCAATCAGGGATCGGAACTTCGCAAACCGGCCTTCGCGGAAGTTCTGCGGCGACCGCCTTTCATGAGGTCTCCAGTCAGGATCACGCACGGTTCTCTTCGGGCCTGCCCGAATTTGACCGCGTGCTAGGCGGAGGGATCGTGCCCGGCTCACTGGTGTTGCTGGGAGGCGATCCAGGAATTGGCAAATCTACCTTGCTGCTGCAAGCAGCCGACTTCATACAGCGTGATGGCAAACGGCTACTCTATGTCTCGGGCGAGGAATCGGAAAGCCAGATCAAGATGCGCGGCGACCGTTTGGGCATTCGCCCCAGCCACCTCTTTCTGCTGACCGAAACCTGTCTTGAACGCATTCTCGAAAGCGTCGATCAACTGCAGCCTGAAGTGATGGTTCTGGACTCGGTGCAGACCGTCTATTCTGAAAAGCTGGGCTCGGCACCCGGTTCCATCAGCCAGGTTCGCGAGGTGGCCACTCAATTTCTTCTGTTGAGCAAACAGCGTTCGATTCCTGCCTTCCTCATCGGTCACATTACGAAAGACGGTGCTCTGGCTGGGCCCAAGTCGCTTGAACACATTGTTGACACCGTGTTATATTTCGAAGGCGAAAGGTATCACAGCCATCGAATCGTTCGGACCGTGAAAAATCGGTTTGGTGCGGCCAATGAGTTGGGCATCTTCGAAATGACGAACGAAGGTCTGATACCTGTCGCCAATCCCTCCAAACTTTTCCTTTCCGAAAGACCTGCTGGTGCCTCTGGATCTGTCGTCATAGGTTGCGTTGAAGGATCGAGACCGATTCTCGTTGAACTGCAGGCCCTTGTGAGCGGAACGAACTACGCCAGTCCGCGCCGCATGGCTGCTGGCGTGGATCCGAACCGGGTTTCCCTGCTGCTCGCGATGCTGGATAAGAGGATGGGAATGCATTTGGGTGGCAGCGATGTGTACGTGAATGTTGCCGGAGGACTAACGGTGGACGAGCCTGCGGCCGATCTAGGAATTGTGGCCTCCATTGTTTCCAGTTTTCGCAATCGCGCCATCGCGTCTGACCGGGTAGTTTTCGGCGAGGTGGGTTTGGCGGGAGAAGTCCGCGCAACCAGCCAGACTCCGCTGCGCATTCGCGAAGCAGCGTCGATGGGATTTAAGCAGTGCATCCTGCCCCAGAACAGTCTGCCCAAGACCGAGCATCAGCCGGATATCGAACTGATTCCGGTGCGGAACGTGCAGGAGGCAATGGAAGTTCTGTTTGACTGACACCCCAGCTCAATTGCGAGTTGAGGCCATCCCGTTGTTTTCATGCCAGCAGCCTCACGGGGCTGGCCTTTTGAAGGAGGTGGAGTTGCTTGCTCGAGATGGTTGTCGTTCGGCTCATCTTTGCTATTGTCTTAACAGTTACGGCCTACTACTTTCAGCCCTTCGGACTCCCGAAACTCTTTTCCGTCATTTACGGTGTCATCGCGTCTGCCGCCATCATTCTCTTTGAAGCCCGGCTGCGGAAGGTTTCTTTGAAGCGGCTGATCGGCGCGGCCATCGGCTCGACTCTCGGATTTCTTGCTGCAACGATGATCAGCAGTATGCTGACCAAGACGTCCATTGAGCCGCGCACGCTTTCGTTTCTGCAAATCAGTTTGTTTCTCCTGATGGGGTATGTCGGACTGGTTTCCGGCGCCAGCAAGGGAGATATGCTCAATCTTGCGGCGCTCGGCGGATTGTTCGGTGGTGAACGTCCGGCCAAGCGAAGCTACAAGATTCTAGACACCAGCGTCATTATCGACGGCCGAGTGGCCGACATCTGCGAAACTGGTTTTGTGGACGGCGTTTTGGTGATTCCACAGTTTGTGTTGCGGGAGCTACAACAGGTGGCCGACTCGGCCGATTCCATGAAGCGCAACCGCGGACGGCGGGGCCTGGATATTTTGCAGCGTATCCAGAAGATGGCTGGGTTGACTGTGCAGATTGTAGAGAATGACTACCCCAGTATCCGGGAAGTAGACTTGAAACTCATCGAACTAGCCAAGGAAATCGAGGGCAAAATCGTCACCAACGATTTCAACCTGAACAAGGTGGCTCAGCTTCAAGGCGTTGAGGTGCTGAACATCAATGAATTGGCGAATTCATTAAAGCCCGTGGTACTTCCGGGAGAAGTGATGAAGGTCTTCATCCTGAAAGAAGGAAAGGAGTACAACCAAGGAGTTGCCTACCTGGACGATGGCACCATGGTAGTCGTGGACAATGCTCGCAAGATGATCGGCAAGACCATCGATACTTCCGTGACGAGCGTGCTCCAAACCACGGCAGGTAAGATGATTTTTGGACGCTATGAAGACCGCTCCCATGCTCGAACGGAAACAGTAACTCAAACTGCGGCTCAACCCACCGTCCAGTCATGAAAGCCGTCGCCATCATTCCCGCCGCCGGAGTGGGAACCCGGATGAGGACGACCAGTCCAAAGCAGTTTCTTTCGCTGGCTGGTGTTCCCATTCTGGTCCACACCCTGCGCAAGTTTTCTCGCTGTACATCCATCGGCATGGCAATTGTCCCGATGCGCAAGTCGGACATCGCGACGTTCGAGCCGGTGCTTGATAAGGAAGGCTTGCTCGGGTTCGCGCGACTGGTGCCGGGAGGCATCCACCGGCAGGATTCTGTGTACAGTGGTTTTCAAGAAGTGGATCCAGCGACAGAGGTGGTCGTTGTGCACGATGCTGTGCGGCCGTTCGTCGAAATCGAATCGATTGACGCCGCCATCACAGAAGCGCATGCCTCAGGCGCAGCGATTCTGGCGATTCCCTGTACCGATACCATCAAGCAGATTGACAAGACGCACGTGGTGACTACTCTGCCTCGCGACAAGATCGTACTCGTTCAGACGCCGCAGGCTTTCCGATATAGCCTGTTGAAGCAAGGGTTCGAGAGGGCTCAAGCTGAAAACTTTTATGCGACCGATGAGTCTTGTCTGGTTGAGAGGCTGGGCCATCCAGTTACCGTGTTGCGCGGAAGCGAAACTAACATCAAAATCACCAAGCCCGCTGACCTACCCTTGGCCGAACTGTTGATACGACAGGAGCAAACCGGAGCAGCCGCAAAGAGCTGATTGTTCCCCCAAGCCCATCGGCAAGCTTCCGTGCAACCGACCTTGCCGATCGCTCTCCCAGTCCTGCTTTAGTATCCCCATTACGAGCCGACCTCTGGTAACCTACACTGGAAATCGTCATTGAGTCTTTGGCTGTCGGGAAAACTCAGCATCCAAACACATTTGGACTTCGATTCGTTCAGTGCTCCTAAACTAGGACCTCGAAAATTCATGTCAGCAAACATTCGCGTCCGTTTCGCACCCAGCCCTACCGGACATTTGCACGTCGGCAACGTACGCACGGCTATCTTTAACTGGCTGTTTGCGCGCAAGGCAGGCGGTCCGTTTGTCATTCGTATTGAGGATACCGACATCGTTCGGTCGGAAGAGCGTTTCGAGGGACTGATCTACGAAGACTTGCGTTGGATGGGCTTGACGTGGGATGAGGCTCCGGATGTGGGTGGCGCGCACAGTCCCTACCGTCAAAGCGACCGGTTGGATATTTATCGCGACAAAGCTTTGCAGCTTGTCCAATTGGGGCGGGCTTACCACTGTTTCTGCAGTGAGGCAGAACTCGAAAAGCAAGCTGAGAAGGCAAAGGAGGCTGGGATTCCTTGGAAGTATCCAGGAACCTGTCAGCGGCTGTCCGAACCAGAAGTGCAGCAGCGGATGGCCCGCGGGGACGCTTCGGTCATTCGCCTGAAGGTGCGAGAGGGCCAGATCCGCTTTCAGGATGTTGTCCATGGCGACATGGAATTCTCCAGCGATGTCATCAGCGACCCCATTTTGATCCGTTCCAATGGTCTCCCCACGTACAACTATGCAGTGGTGGTAGACGATGCTTTGATGGAGATTTCCCACGTCATACGCGGCGATGATCACCTGTCCAACACGCCAAAACAGGTTCTTATCTACGAAGCGTTCGGCTGGCCGTTGCCGGCATTTGCACATCTCTCCACCATCCTAGGCAGCGACCACACACGGCTGAGCAAACGCCACGGCGCAACTTCCGTCAAGAACCTGCAGGACATGGGCATTCTGCCCGAGGCACTGGTGAACTACCTGGCGTTGCTGGGCTGGGCACCCCGGGAAGGCCAGAGTGAGATTCTTCCATTGGTTGAGTTGATCCAGTCGTTCGAGTTAGATCGCGTCTCGAAGAGTGCGGCGGTGTTCGACCTGAACAAACTCTATTGGATTAACCGCCACTATCTCAAAGAATGCGACCGTGGACGGCTGCTTGAGCTTACCCTTCCATTTCTGCAACAGGCCGGACTCCTCGCTGCGGTTGATGATCACGTTCGCGAGTGGGTCCGCCAGGTCATTGAGGCTTTATTGCCTGGAGTCGATCACTTGAGCCAGCTTCCCGCGAAGGCTGCTTTCATCTTCGATTTCAACCCAGTGGAAGCACTCAAGAACGAGGCAGTGCAGCATGTCCTGTCTGAAGTCAAGGCTGTAGATGTGATTCGGGTCTTATCGGAAGAGCTGGCAAAGCCAGGCCGCGAGATTCTTCGCGATTGGAAGGAAATCGTCGCTGTCGTCAAAACGCAGACGGCGCAGAAGGGCAAACAGCTCTTTCATCCGATCCGCGTCGCCCTCACTGGTAGCGACTCCGGACCGGAGCTCGACAAATTGCTTCCAATCTTCGAGAACGGAAGCCGCCTCGCCTTGCCTAAGCCAGTTCTCAGTTGCAGCCAACGCGTAGCGGCGTTTGCAGCGGTGAGCACTGCCAGCTGAAAGGTGCTCTGCCGTTCAGACACACATTGAGTGGCTTCATCCGGAGGCCGGCGATTCGCTGGCCAGGTTGGATCGGGATCTTCTCGGGAAGCCAACTCCCCACTCGCACGAACCTTCCATGCAGATCATCTTCGGCATCCATCCCGTTCTCGAATGTCTCAAAGCCAGGGCGCGACGCATCGAGCGGCTCGTGGTTGTCTCAGGGAGCTTCCAACCGCAGTCTTCAGGAAGTTATCGATCTCGCACGACAGGTGGGAGTCCCGGTTCGCTTCGAGCCCAAGGCTGGTTTGGATCGCCAATCCGGAGGTGGAACTCACCAGGGAGTCTTGGCCGTTTGCGAATCGAGCACGACGCTGGATTTAGAGGATCTCCTGGAAGGGCTGAGCGCTTCACCGCTGCTTGTTGCGCTGGATTCAATCGAGGATCCCCGCAATCTTGGAGCCATTTTGCGCACCTGCGCTGCCTGCGGAGTTGAGGGTGTGCTGTTGCCTAAGGATCATTCTGCCGGTTTGTCTGAAACTGTAGCGAAGACGGCCGCTGGCGCGCTAGACCATCTCAGGATTGCGAGGGTAACGAATCTCGTCAATGCGCTGAAGGCGCTGAAGGAGAAAGGCGTCTGGATAGCTGGTGTGGAAACCGGCCAAACAAGGCCGTACCATGAACTCGATTGCACCATGCCGCTGGCGTTTGTAGTCGGCAATGAAGACTCGGGATTGCGCCGCCTGGTACGTGAAACCTGCGACTTCCTGGTTTCCATTCCGACGCCCGGGCCGATTCATTCCCTGAACGTGTCCGTTGCGGCTGGAATTGTTCTGTTTGAAGCCTTGCGGCAACGCAAGGGAAAGAACAGCGACCGCCGAGAAGGGTAGTGGCATCGAGGTATCTTTCCGTGTCATTGATGGTTTGAAGGTGGGAGTCGGCCTCTGGACGACGAAGCAATCGCCGCCCGGAGGTCGGCTCCCACGCTCAAGTCAGGGGCTCGGTGCTGAAGAAACTGCGGGCCAGCGCAGGTGACGGCGGAGGAACTCGAAGGTTCCTTTGCCATTGATGGTGTGGGGACCGTCGAAGAATTCGATCTCTGTCCGCTCGGGCAACTTCATCCGCGTGGCATAAAAGCGCCTGACTTTAGCGTACTCGTAAGCGACCCATTCGTCGGGCGCTACTCCGTCGGCGTGCCCCCGCTCCACCATGAAGGGACGCGGCGCCATCAGCATGGCGAGTTCGGCGTAGTTGGCGACATTGGCTAGGTTGAACTCGATCATGTCGTATTCTTGCGTCACCATGTAACTGTAACCCGCTTCGACGCTGGTGTTCTTCCAGACCCATTCATTGAAATCTGCCGAGCAGATGGACAGTGCGTATCCGTCTAGCAGCGGTGGAATGCGAACAGCGGTTTTGCCTCCGTAGGACAGCCCATAAAACCCAATGCGCTGCGGATCGACAAACGGCTGCTGTGCCAACCACTCGAGCAAGCGCTGATGCTGGCCCAGGATGAAGGAGAACAAGGCCAGCTTGAGGGGATGCGCTTTGCGCTGGATGAGGCGGAAGCGGTCTTTGCCGATGTAAGGATTCTGTGGCGCGAAGGTGATGAACCCTTCCTCCGCCAGGCGGACCGCATATCGATGATACGCTGGAGCATCCAGCTTTGGGTCGGCCACATCGGAAGGCCGACCTTCCAGGCCATGCTGGCACACAACCACAGGGCGCCTCTCACCTGGCTTCAGGTCTTTGGGAAGGAGCAGAATGCCGTAGGCGAAAACCTCGGGCCAGACATCGAGCGTCACCTCGTAGCCTCGAAATTTCGGCTCGTCGTAGATCAACCGTGACCGGGGATTCGCGGCAACGCTGGGAGCCGGCAGGCGGCCGATGACTTCCTCCCAGATGAAGTCCCGCTGCGATTTGGTGCTCTCCTTCCAGCGTTCGGGTGTCGAGGTATCGGCAGTTGACCAGAACTGCGCTCGCTGCCCGGCAGATTCGCGAACGAGTCTTTGCGTGAAACCGACAAGCTCATCGAACTGGCGCTTGAGTCGCTCTGTAGCAACTTGAGAGTCGAGATTGGCTGTGGAGGCAATCTGAAAGTTGGCCGGCGATGCTGATCGGTCGAACGGAACCAGTCGATAGGTTGTCGAATCGAGCAGCGCTTTCAAGGCAGCATCGGACCCCGGCAGCCCGGTGCCGCCGCCACTAATCACGAGTTCTGGTTCGTCCTGGCTAACTCTATAGTGAGTCGCCCGCTCAAACTCTGTTTTCACCGAATCGAGCAGCGGGGTCGCCAGTCTTCCGTTCGGTGTTGCCCCTTTGCGGTCCTTCGTTTCGGCAGGAGGGCCATTGATTGCCGGCGCAGCGCTGGCTTCCACGATCAACTGGCTGGGCGCGATCAACGCCATCAACTCGGCATCGCTGTGCTCCTTCAGGAGACCCCAGAGATCCCGGTAGATCGGCTCCTTCCAAAGTTCCTGCCGTGATTGAAAGTAACCGCTGACCACAGTGCGGTCGATCCTGGAGTCGAGTGCCGCGGCATACAGAGCCAGCAATCCACCCTCCCCGTAGCCCATCACCCCTGTCAACACCTGGCGAGCATCATTCTCCTGTTCGAACCAATCGATGACGGCTAAGACCTTTTGAACTTCGTAACCAATGATGTGCCGGCCGACCTCAAACGCCATGCGGTAGAGAAACTCTCGATGCGGCTGGTTGGTCATGCGGATGCCGGGAATTCCGGACCAGCTATCGCTGCGATCGATCAAAGTGGGAACCACGACTTGGCAACCCGATTCGGCGAGCCGACGCGCAAATTGAGCAGCCGGAGGTACTCCGAGAGTGAGTCCGACCAGCATTTCAGGTGTCCAGTCGGCATCCGGGATGGCAACGATGCGCGCGGCTGGAGGTCCATCTGGCTGCAGCAGCAGACCCTCGCCATGAACTCCTTCAAACACGGGCCAGCGCACGCGCAAGACTTTGAAGCCTCGACCCGTCGCAATTTGTGCTGGACTGGAAGTCGTTCCAACAAGTTCCAGGGCTTTGATCGGAATCCGCTTATCGACAGCTCCAATGATTCTCCGAAAGCGCTGCCGACTCTGCGTCACAAACTGTGTCCGGTCCGCACGATCCCAGAGACCGTCTCGCTCCTTCTGCATTTCCTGAGTCTTGCGATCTAGGAAAACGTGAATACCATCCACCATCTTTGCCGCGAGATCGCCCTCGACGGTGAGAGGTTGGGTACCGGGTAACGAGGTTTGGGCCCAAACAGAACAAGGTGAGCTGAGTGCCAGGAGCAAAGTGAGCCTGAAGTAAACTGAGAAGCTTAGCGTAGCGGCGAGTCATGAAATTTCCTTGTCACTATCAGAAGCGGCGCACCAACCCCGAACAAGGTTCAACGCATCACCACATCCCAAACCTTGGCGCGGCGAGCTTTGCCTTCGGGGCCCTCGATGTATAGAGTAACCACATACTCCCCTGCCTTCTCATAGGTGTGAACCGGATGCTGTTCTGTTGCGGTCTTTCCGTCGCCAAAGTCCCATTTCCAGGAACGTCACCTTTCCATAGGAGAGATCCTGAAATGCCACCAACCTGCGCTCCATATCGAGGACTTTGAAGGACCAATCAGCCTCAATCGCCTTGCGGAATCGTGATTCGAGCGGCATGAGCCGGAATGCAACCAGGTCGGAGGCGTCACCATACATCGTGGTCTTGTGCGAAAGATTCCAGAATGCTTTGAATCGCGTCGGCATTCTCGTCGTCGTAGTCGAGAATGGACCAGGACATTCCAATCAGGCTGTTCTCCCTGAGGTTGGAAACAATGGCACGATCTGGCCCCTCCGCTGGTGCATGGTCAAACGGTGTAATCCAGAACTCCAACGCCATCTTGCCGCTTTGCCCGTGTTTGAAGCTGTAGTCGTAGGCTGCATTCGCCCAGGGCATCTCCTTGATCCACGGTTGACAGCCCCAGACCATCGCCCAGTCCTTGCCCTCGCTGGGTGTAAAAATATGGTAGTTCTGCGCGTGTACACCATGAAAGCGGAAGTGAGCCTCTTCCTTGCTCAGTTTTGAATAGGGGTGCATCTGCTTGATAAACGGCCCGCCTGAAAGGTCCCCATCGACGACCAATTCAAAGATGTCGTTGTGAAGGTCGGTCTTGTTGAAATCCCAAAAGTCGTCGTAAGCCTCGTAAAGAAAGTAAAGACGGTTCAGGCCCTTTACCCATCCCACACGAACCGTGACATCCTTGTCTTTCCGATCGATCTTGGTTCCGCGCCTTCCCACCGTATCTGAAAGCTGGTCCATGCCGATGCTGTACTCCTTTGGGACCATCTCCCAATCGTCGGCCTTGCCATCGATGCGAGGAATGGCATTGGCAGGAAACTGGAAGATTTTGAACTCAACGCCCAGCCGTTCGATTGCGAAAGCCGGCGTGGAGAACATCACCAGCAAGAGAGCTGCTGTGCAGAGAATCGATTTCTTTGACATAGGGTCCATTCCGTCTCCTTCAGCTAAAGATGATCCTTCGATGAGTGGCCTGCTCAGCACTGACTAATCGCCTCCTGAGGACGAGGCGTCAGAATTCGGGACATGGGAACCATCGCGCTTTCCGCGAGGGTTCCTTCTCCTTCTCAAGGAGACCCTCTTACGGCAGGGCGAACGTGACGAGCGACGAGCTGGTAGAGATCGCGATCATTTGTTTCCCATCGACAGCAAACGACATGGGTGAACTCAGGATCTGGGTACCTGTCTGATAGTGCCAAAGCTCTTTGCCTGTTCGGGCATCAAGAGCGATGAGATAGCCATCGTGGGAGGCGGCAAACACAACGCCTCCAGCGGTACTCAGCACCCCCGCAGCATGAGAACCAACGTGCAACGGAAAATCCCAGCGCTTGTCGCCCGTCAAAGGGTCAAGCGCTCGCACAAAGCCTGGAGTTCCGCGTTTCATGTCCACTTGAGGTCCACCGCCCGTGAAAGGTTCACCGGGCTTGGGCGGTTTGTCCTCGCTGATGTAGAGCGCGCAAGCCTCTTTGACGGCTACATAAAACAATCCAGTGCGCGAGTCGTACGACGGCGACGACCAGTTCGTGTTGCCGGCCGCATCGGGACAAACATAGGTTCCCTCCGGGGTTGGATCCATGTTGGGCTTGAGGATGGGACGACCTTTCGCATCCAGCCCTTCTGCCCAGTTCTGATTCCCGAAAGACTTGCCCAGTAAGAATTCTCCCGTCAGCCTGTCGAGCACATAGTAGAAGCCGTTGCGGTTGGCCTGAATCAAAAGCTTGCGAGGCTTTCCACGAAAAGTAGCATTGATGAGGACGGGCGTTTCGTTCGCATCCCAGTCGTGAGTGTCGTGCGGTGTAAACTGAAAATACCACTTTAGTTTTCCGTTGTTGGGATTGAGAGCCAGCACGCAGTTGGAATACAGGTTATCCCCTGCACGACCACCGCCGAAATAGTCGGGACCGGGGTTTCCAGTCGGCCAGAACAGAGTATCGGTTTCAACATCATAGGTTCCGGTTGTCCAGGTGGGACTGCCGCCGTAGTCGGCGGAATCGCCGGCCCAGGTGTCACGTGCAGGGTCGCCCTTTTGCGGGATACTCCAAAATCGCCACAGCTTCTTGCCCGTGGTGGCGTCGAAGGCGTCGAGAAACCCTGTCAACGCACACTCTCCAGCAGTGACTCCGACAATAACCTTTCCGTCGATCAACAGCGGAGCATGGGTGATCGAAAAGCCCTTCTGATAGTCATCTACGGTGACATCCCAAATCACATTGCCGGTCTTGGCATCCAGCGCGACCAAATGCATGTCGAGCGTCGCCATATAGAGCCGATCCCCAAGAATTCCGAATCCGCGGTTAGTCATCACGGTGCACTGGCTGCGCACTCCATCCGGCAGACGCCGCGAGTATCGCCATATGGGCCGGCCCGTGCGTGCGTCCAGAGCTGCCGCGTTGTTCAGAGGCCCGGTCACGAACATGACGCCATCGACGACTATCGGAGTCGCCTCAACATTCGAGCCGCCGTACTGAAAGGTCCAGTGGCTCCGAAGAGATTTCACGTTGGCTGGCGTGATCGAGTCCAGCCGACCGTAGTGCGTCCCTTCAAAGTCACCCCAATACGTCAGCCAATTCTCGGGTTCCCGCCGGGCATTTTTCAGGCGCGCGAAAGAGACATTCAAATCGGAGGCCGGATTCCAAGGAGTTGGGCTGGCATTCGATGCACTGGATGGACCTTTCATTAGAAACGCGATGAGATTGTCCGTCTGGGCCGCATCCAGACGCGCAACGGGCATCAAGGACTTCTGCGTTCGGGTCACGCGCTTGAGATCCTTCTTCAGCAGGCGATGCAGCCTCTCCCGCTCATCCATCAGCTGAACGGAGAACGTATCCTGGTTCCGGGCAGTCCCGCGCAATACCTTGCCATCGGGAAATTCCACTTCGAGAGTCTCGAATGACTCGCGCAGTGTTTCGTCAGGGTTCTCGATGGCCTTGCGCAGCTCACTAGGTTTGCGTTCATTCCGGATCTGGCTCAGGTCAGGTCCCAGTCGCCCTCCCCTGCCGGACACCATATGACAGCGGCTGCACTGAGCCGTTCCAAAGAAGAGCTGTTCGCCCGCTGCCGCGTCACCAGTCACCGGTTCAGCGGCCTTGCCTCCGCGAAGAAACATGATAATGAATTGCGCCTCGTCTCGCGGCATGGGAAAGGGAGGCATCTGCGTATCTGGAATCCCCTCCGTGATGTTTCGGATGATCTCCTCGTCAGACCCACCATGCCGCCAGCTTCCCGTTGTCAAGTCGGGCCCACGGCCGCCCTTGGCATTCTCGCCGTGGCAACTAGCGCACTTTTTCTGGAATAGTGCTCGGCCTGCTTCGGCGAGTGCGCGGGATGCTGAGCAGGAAGCCATGCTGTGCCCACTAGAGAGATCAGAAGCAGCGAAACCATTCTCATAGAGAAACGCTCGAAAAGTTTGAAGATGCAAGGTCTCCGAAATCTCAATGTTGTTTGTGAAACGCAGCGCATTCTACAAGGATTGTGGAGGATCAGCAATTTTTGGCAACGACATGAACCGACGAGTACGGAGTTGTCGCCTCAGTGAGTCAGATCTTCTGGTAAATGGAGGCATTGCGGGCCAAAAAAGCAGGCAATTGGCTGGAGAGCTTCAAAGGCTCCACAATGCAATGCAGATCGTGAGCCTCATAGTATGCAAACTCGGCCACACCGTCGATTCGTCCCTCCATCAGCACCTTGTAGCCACGGTTATCGAGCTTTCTGCGCGCGGCATTCAGATTGAGCGTGTAAAAGCCTAGATGGTGGATTCCAGCCCCATTCTGTTTCAGAAATTCCTGGTGAATGGTTCTTCCAGACACTGGTTGAATGAGTTCAATTGACAATCCCTCGAGTTGACCTAGGCCGAAACGGACCCTGAATCGACGACTACTCCCGCTGAACTGAGACCTCGCGTCATCCACCTCGAACACCTGAAACCGAACCCCAAAATTCACGACGTAGGCGTCCATCGCCGTTTCGAGTTCTGGAACGACAATTCCTAGTTGATCTACTTTCAGGGCCAATCTTTGTCCCAGAAACACTTGATCACTCCGTGAGCGGCCTGGTCGACTCAGTTCGTCCCGATTCGCCATCCAGACCTGACTTCACGCCACCGCGGAGCCGGGACAGACACAAGCAGAGGGAGGCTTCAACAAGACCAGTTCGGCTGAATTTGGAGTGGAACGTTACCGTTTCCCTAGATGCGAGTTGTAAACTACGAAGCTTCGAGTTGTGGGTAGGCTTAAGGTGTGCCGGTCTTCTGAAGACCAACTTCATCAGATCGTCTGGAGCTCTTGGCCAAGCGAAGCAAGGGCACAGCACAGTCTTCGCTGCGGACTTGTCGATGACAGACCAAAACGCTTCAGGGATTCAATGGGAATGGAACCAAAGCAGGTTCAAAGTGTGCCGTGAGTCGCGATGCATTACTGACTCAAGCGCACGATCAGGTTGCGAACTGATTGGAAGGCGGCGTTGAGTTGTACCGGATCACCTGCGAAGAAATACTTGCCTGGCGTTAGGGCCGACTTAAATTCGGCGAGCTGGGGTCATTGGCCACACGCATCAGAATGGATGAGCCGGTCTCACGACTGCCTGGACCTTGTGGTTCACCGGTGCCTTGATTCAGGAGATCGCCAAGACCCAACGCGTAGATGCGGATCGGGTAGGCTCCCGGAGTTGTCGGCTCGGAACAGCATTGGCAATGATTTCCAGGAGATTGCGGGCTGCGTTGTTCGCGTTCTTCACATTGTTTTGCTTATTGGCTACAAAGGGCCGTTGTCCTGGTAACGAAGCATCATACAGGGGAAACGCGTCCAGTATTCCAGCTGAAGAGTGGCTGGGATGATAGCTCTTGGGCGTTCCGTCCGGCATCAGGTCGGCCGGTTTATTCGGCAGAAACTTAATTTTCGGATTCTGCAGCAGGAGATTTGTGTTCATGCCCGACGTGTAGCTGGAGTCAGTTCGAGCCACCCATTGCAGACTTCCATCGGCAAGAGTTCCGTTGATCTGGTAGAGCCCGCGAGTTTCTGGATTGTTTTGACCCTGTCCGGCTACGTTGGGAAAGTCGTTGGTGTGCAGTGCCCCCGCCACGTTAGAAGTCCCCGCACCGTTGGTGACGTCAAACCGGCCTGAAAAGGTGTTCGGCGCTCCATCGGTAAACAAAACGATTATGCGCAGAGCAGACTGGTTGGCCGATGGAACGCGACGGATCTGATCCCATCCCTGATAGAGACCCTCTGAAGAGCCTGTAAAGCCCGTGGTAGCAGCATTTCCAATGTGGCTCAAGACGGCAGCCTTGTCAACCCTCGTCCTGAAGTTCGCATGGGATCCATCACGACGGTGTTTCCAGAGAACATCACGAGCGACACACGGTCAACGTTCAGATGAAGTAGCTTACAAATTGCTGGGCTGCGGTCTTGACCTGGCTCCAAACAGGATTCAGTGACCCGGACTTGTCCATGACAAACGAGAGATCCACGAGTCGGCGGTCGCCTGGCCATTGCCGTTCACAGTCATTGGCACCTGCGAGTCTGCTACGTCAGAAGGTGGTGGGAACCACTGCATTGGACTCCACGGTAATCACGTTAGAGCCCTCCGCGTCCACCGAAAAGTTCATGTTAGGCGGGTTCTGTACCGAACTGACTCCGAGAAATCCATTCGGGAAATTGGCTCCAAAGATTTTGTTGCCTTCCGCCCGCGCTGCGGATTGCCCATCGCCAATGTAGCGGGCTGCTGCCAAAGCCGCGCCATCGACGGCCTTGGACAGATGAGCCTTCACGATGTAGCCTCGCCCAAGATCGACGGCAAGCCCACAGACGGTCAACAGAACGAAAAGGACCGTTGAAAGATAGAAGAGAGCGATTCCGCGCTGTTGCCGCACCGCAACCTGTCTCCTCAGAGCCGAGGGCAGTTTGCTGTGTTGTTTGATTGGGTTGTTCATCGAAGATCGACTCCCTAGCGGCTCAAAAGAAGGCCGAGGCATATAGATTTGTCGGCAAAGCGACACCGAACCGTTCAAAAGGGGTGATTAAGTCATGCCGGTGATAGACTTCTGTCAGATAGATGAATTGCCCCGAGTTCAACACCAAACCGTTCGGCAGTGGACCACTGACGCGGATGGCAGTGTCGTTGTCAGGATTGACAGCGGTGTATTCGGGAGCCAAACCATACGAGCTCGCTGGCGGATCGCCCACCTTGCTGGGCGCTGACAGAGTGCCGACCGTCAGACGTTGAGAGATGATCGGCTTGTCGAGGTTTGCGCCGCCCGTTCCCGTGGTAATGACCGAAAAGACCAATCTGCCCTTGGCGCCAAATGCGACGGGTTGCGACGCTCCCGCCACAACTGAAGTCTGAGCGTCTTGAAGCGTGGTTTGCCGGGAGATGAGGTTCGAGTCCCTCGCGTGCCAGCTTTGCCAGAATGTGCGCTTCATACAGGGCGTAGCCCACTTCGATGACCCCCAGCACCAGCAAGAGAAGCAGCGGCAGGATCATGGCAAACTCCATCAGACTCTGCCCGCGGCTGCTGGCTTCGGCATGCCTGCGCCGATCGAACCCTCTGACCTTTCTTCTGGAAGTTAGTCTTCATCGTTCTTTCCGTTACGAAGTGGGAAATGATTCGTTCTTCATTGTCGACTGAACCGTCAGCCGAATCTGCCCGTTGAATATTGGCTTGATCAACGGAGTGAACGCAGTCCAGTCATAGTTCACAGTGACTCGAATCACATCGCTGGGGCCGCCCGCGCCTGAAGTACCCTTGGTCAGGTTGTAAAATTGAAAGCAACTGTCGCTGATCGAGAGTGTCGGCGTCGCGGCGCGCATGGCCTCTTTGACAGATTGCTCCCGTGAGAGCTTTTGCCCCATATTCATTGGATCGTTCATTTGTTGCCCGGTCACAGCGTAGCGAGTCGCTTGACTGACACCGTTCTCCAGCGTCAAATAGACATACAACACGGTACTGAAATCAATGATCGCAAAGGTCAGCAACAGCAGGAGGGGAATAATCATGGCCGTTTCGACCAGATTAGCGCCCTTGCATGATTTCCATTTTTTTGAGAATCGGTTTCTGCTCATGTCTGGCTCCAAGCCTTTTTCACGCGCCGTACTGCTACGCTCTGTTGCCATTGCATCCTGGCCACCAACGCTGTTCGGAGAACTTTGGCGCAATATCGAAATTCGTCCCAATCCGGCGAGTTCCCAGAAGTCCGACAACACGGCATAAAGGAGGCCCCATATCAACGCGATAGAAGGACATCTCAATGACAGGGCTTTTTTGGGCAAATGTTTTCCACAGGTTCGCGAGTATCAACGCAGTGTTCCGGCAGTTACCGTTTTGTGATGCAGTTTGTGCGGCGCGCTGACTTGTCTGAGCGGGAAGGAGTCCGGACAGAACCTCTAACTGATGGGATTTCTTGAAGCAATAGTTCCCTTGCTTTGCGCGTGAGATACCGCTCACAGCCTCCGCCGGATCGGGGCACGGTTCGCGATAGTGAGCGTGGTGAAGAATTCGATGTGAGTCTCAGCGAGCTCTCACTTCAGGTGTGCGACGGAGAGGAGAGTCTGGGCTTATCCTCTTTGTGTGCAGTGTTGGCACGAGCATGCGGTTGAAGTATCGCGCGAGTTACGGCTTTTCGACACTTTGAATGGGAGCCGAACCGGTCGACGGGGTGGAGTTCAATCTGCGGTCGAGGACCATGATGCGATAGAGCCTCGTCGCCACTTCCAGGGAAGCATCTTGCCCCAGCAAGGCAGTCAACGTCGGTCCAACCCTCTGGAACAGCATCAGGTCTTCTTCCTGGCTAAGGTCGATCTCTCGGATCAATTGTTCTGTCAAATGCGGTCCCAGGTAAGCTTCAAGTTCAGCCTTCAATTGGGTTCTGGTATCGACGCTATTTCCGCAGCCCCGACGTTCCGGCTCTTGGGCTGCGTTTTCTGCGCCGTGCCGGGTACGAATGGCTTTCTGAAGATTCTTGGCAGCCGCATCCAGGCAGGAAGCAACCGAGTCGTCCTGTATTGCGATTGAGGAAGATTGAAGTAGGTTTTCTTCGATTTGACTTGCCTTGGAACGGCAGGATGGGCAGGCTTCGAGGTGCGATTTCAGTCGATGGTTTTTTTTCTCAAGTAGAGCGCCATCGCGCAAAGCCAGTAGTTCAATGACGCTTGAGTGCCAAGCCATACCGTTGTCCTCGCAAACCGATCGTGAGTCTATTCAAGACTTGACCGAAACCCACCGCTCCGAGCAACGAGGGTTCACTGGAAGGCTTTCGGATTTCACACAGACCCTGTGTACGACGACTGGATAAGGCTTTTTCTTTACGACCTCCGTAGATTCTGTTGGAGTTGATTTCCTAAGGCCGCCACAGCCCGTTCATTTCCTGCAACAACCCGGAAACCATTGAAATCACTGCAACCAGAGTCAGAGGAGTACGCGGCTGTGAACTGCGGGGAATCGATTGGCAAGCCTTTGGGCCACTCGGTTGGTCAAGCTGTATCAAGAACAACGGCTCGACTCGATCCCGAAGGCGAGGTCATCGATTTGTATCAACAGAATGCCGCTGGACTCTTCCGATTCGCCGAAGCGCTCGTGAGAGATCGCGAAATGGCGCAGGATGCGTTGCAGGAGGTCTTGCTGCGCTATTTTGTCGCCCGCAGCAGTGGCCAGGAGATTCAAAACGGCAAGTCCTGGCTGTACAGGGTACTCAGAAACTACCTACTAGACCGCGTCAAAGAAGCTGCCTTCAAGAACAAGGCAAGTCTGGAAGAAGCAGAAACCATTCCCGACGTCAGTGACCCGGAAAAAGAATATTTTCGGGCATTCACACGGAAACAAATATTGGAGGTCCTGGCCCCGCGAGAGTTAGAATGTCTGCAACTTAGGGCTGAAGGATTCGACTACAAGGAAATCGCACAAATTCTCAACGTTCGATCGGGAACGGTTGGAGCCACGCTGGCACGTGCGCTGAACAAAATCCGAAAGGCTCTGAACCCCACCGGAGATCCCCCATGAAAACGTTCTTTGATCAAGTCAGGGATGGCTTGCGACGATGGAGTGGAGCGCATCCAAGCGCGGCTAATTGGATCGCTCTGCGAGATCAGCAGACGAACGTCCGGCAAACTCGCAAGCTTGAAGCCCACCTCAGAAGTTGCGAAACGTGTCGCTCCGGGAAACAACGTCTGGATGAGACCTTTGCTTTGTTCCTGAAAGCAGATGCCCTTGACAAGAACCGGCAAGCCGCCATCGATGAGGGTTTGGAGCGACTTCAAGAACAGATTCGAAATTGGCGTCAAGCCCAAGGGATGCACTTGCATCCTGTGACTATACAAGCGGTCAAGACTGAGGAGCGATGGCAACGTGCATCGGCCGAGTTGGAGGTTTATCTGGGCCCCCAAATGACCGCCCACCTCATCGAAGCAGCAAAACAGTCGAGCCAGGAAGTGCGCGGCATTCTGGCCACGTCCAGACCGCTGCTCACGGGCTTGCTGGGAGAAAGGGCCGCGTTCGACATAGCGACACAGTTATTCAAGATCTTCGCTCCCGAGGGAACCCAAGCGTGAACGTTGGATACGAAATCAAGAGCGAGCAGACTGTGGTTGCAAGACGTGGCATGAAGCTGTCCCTGCCTAGCGTCATTCATCGGGGTGACCTGCGTCCAGGTAGCCGCCGGGCTGGCAACATTCGCGGCGTATCTAGTAAGCAAGAACGAGACATGGATACGCGTTTACTTTGACTACCTGGGGGTCCTCTTTTTTGTCGGATTCGGTGCTCTGGAGTTTTTTCTGTCGCTCCTTGCTCGGCGACAGTTTTACGCTGATGAACCCCTGCGCAAGGCTTGGTCTCTCATCATGCTCGCCTCAATCGTCCGTTGGCTGGGACTGGTTTTCGCCAACTGGTTTAGCGTCCCTTCTTATATCAATCCTCGCTTCTATTTCGCCCAACCTTGGGATGCACAGTCAGCAGTCTCATTGCGGGAGTTTGGCCTGCTCCTAGGTCCCATCCACATGTTACTGCTCAGTCTCGGCCTGGGAACGGTCTTGCGGCTGTACAAACGCCTGGGAATTCTGGCGGCTATGAAAAAGGTGGATTACTTTCTCCTAGCCTTGGTGTTGGCGTTCACCCTCCGGCAGGGTAACCAGATTTATCACCTGGTTGCTCAGCAGACGGATCCAGTGACGTTAACGGCAGTCCTAAATTGGATTACCGATCCCCTTTTGAGCTGCCTGCTGGTCGAATCGATTCTCATCCGTCGAGCAGTGGTCAGTATGGGCTGGGGTCTGATCTCGAAGTCCTGGGGTGCCTATACGGCCGCAATCTTTCTGACCTCTCTGGCCCACATGCTGATGTGGGCCGACGGTTATGGCTACATCCGTTGGCAGGTTGGCGCGATCGCCTGGTACCTTTGGTTCGTGGTGACTGCTGCTTACGCGCTTGGGCCAGCCTATCAACTCCAGGCTTCAATCCGGGCCAAGCAGCAGTTGCGAACGTGACCCGGTTGCGTTTCAGGGTGACCACCGATCCTTAAGCGGTTCGCCTCCTAACTCTTCGTTGCAGCCAGGACCGCGAAAGCTCAACAAGTGGCCGACTAAGTCATCTCCTTGTAAGCCAGCTTCAGAAATCCCATGTTAGTGAACATCTGGTTCACGAGGCTGCTGCCATAACGAACTCCGTTCCCACCGCCGGTTCCACCCTTGTCTGAGATCGTCTCCGGCTGTCAGGCATGTTCATGTGCGTGATGAACGCGCCTGAGTCCTTTCACTGGATCGCTTGGATCTGAATGTATCCAATTCTTGAACCTCCCGAAGGATGTCGGATCCCCCGTTGTTCACTGTCGATCGAAGTTTGATGAGAATCTGTTCGGCTTGCTGGACGAATCCATCGATTCGCTTCATCCGCTCCACCCAAGCTGGACCGGGTTCTTCCTGCTCCGACAGCCGAACCTCGTTCCGAATCGCTGCAAGGGGCGCCGTGAGCCCTTGCCCTAGAGTCTTCACGACTGAACTCAGCATCTCTTTGTGCTTTAGCGCGATCGCTGTTTCCTGATCCCTTAGGCTCATGAAACAATGTTCTACCTTCAGGTGAAGCTCTCTGAGATTAATGGGTTTGGATAGGTAGTCATGGGCTCCAGTCTGAAACCCCTCAATCTTCATTTCCAAGCCCGACGTTCCAGTAATGAGGATGACTGCGATGTCACGGGTCGCCGGATTCGTTTTCATCTGGCGAAGAATCTCCAAACCTGAAATATCCGGAAGCCCGATGTCCAAAACCACCAAATGAGGTTGAAACTCATCTAGCTGGCGCAAGGTTTCGGCGCCCGTTTCCGTCGTGCGGACGTGATATCCCGAGGCGCTGAGGAAGTCCGCGAACATCTTGCCCAGCGCAGCATCGTCATCGACAAAAAGCACTCTTCTGGTGTTTGTGTGAATTCGCATCCTTTAATCTTCCGCCTCCAAAGCCAACAGATCCGCAGCTCTTGCTTCTTCAATGGGCTGACGATCTGGCAGGCTGAATTCTTTACAAGATCGCCTTGATTCAGCCTTTTGGTGAACAAAGACTTACGATTTATTCAGTCAAATAGTTGAAATTAATTGATTTATAGACAAATTGATCGAAGGTAAGGTTTGGCCGCTGTTTGATTCGACCTAAGAGGAGATTCAGCAAAAGGAAGCAGGGAGGCTCAGAGAATTGATTCGAAGGAACGACTAAGAACGTTGAATGCTACTCGCAGAACCACGATCTGTAAGTACTTCGGCCGCTTTAGCTCATAAACTCGTGCAGCCATCTCACCGTCTGATTTTCGCAACTCAGCACACATTTCATGACTCGAACTTTTTCCATGCTGTTCCTTCGAGATCCGGAGGGAAGTATTCCGGATGAAGGATTTCACCAAGTATCTGAAGTGTCTCCACAACCCTGGGTCCTGGACGATTGAAGTACTGGTTCCCATCGGTCAAATACACCTGGCCGTTCTTCACGGCGCAAAGTGATTTCCACTCTGGCCTCTCGACCAGCCAGTACATTTCGCTTTCGGTTCTACTCAGATCGAAGCCACAAGGCATGACCACAAGACAGTCTGGATCACGACTGCATAGTTCGTTCCATGCCAGCCAGGGAGAATGCTTTCCGGCAACACCGAACAGGTTGGTCGCTCCCGCCATCTCAACCAATTCCGGAACCCAGTTCCCAGCGGCCATCAAAGGCTCAATCCATTCCAGACAGGCCACCGTGGGCCTCTGGGGAGAAGCAAGGGCTCGCGCCGCAATTGCTGTCAGTCGGTTGTTCAATTTCTCGACGAGCTGTTCTCCAGCCGCTTCAATGTTGAGGGCAGAAGCCACGCTCCGGATATCGTTCCAGATGTCCACCAGAGCATTCGGCTGCAATGCCACGATCTGCGGCCGGCAGGAAAGACGGCGGCTCAGTGCAGCTTCCACGTCACGCAAGCTGACGGCGCAAACATCGCATTGGGATTGCGTGACGACGAGGCTTGGCTTCAACTGCTCCAGCAGCTCCTCGTCAACGTCGTAAACCGACAGTGCTGTTTGAAGCGTCTCCTTGACCAACTTGTCGATCTGCTGGCTGTTGCCGGAAATCGCGAATTTGGGCGAGGTACAGACAGGCAGCGACAGCACCGAGTGAGGAAAATCGCACTCGTGCGAGCGACCGACCATCGAGTCACCCATGCCCAGTGCATGAACGATCTCTGTTGCGCTCGATATCAGGGATACGATGCGATGCACTTGCTCTCTCGACTCTGGCAAACCAGCAGGTCACGCCACTCTTAGCCGGCTTGGAGGAATTCGCTGTCATGTGAACTGGAGACCTGGGACCTTCAGAACAGCCACGACGGCTCGCACATAGAAGCCGTCGTGGCTGCCGGAAGCAGGAGCTGTGGGGCTAACGCGAGGAGCCTGCGCTCAGCGGGCGATTCTTGAGCAGATCGCGGATCTCTGCCAACAGGACCTCTTGATTGGGAGGCGGAGCAGGAGCGGCTGGAGCCTCTTCCTGCTTCTTGCGCATGCTGTTGATACCCCGGATCATAAGAAAGATCGCGAAAGCCACAATCACGAAATCCACAACGGTTTGCAGAAAGGCGCCGTAGTTCAGAGTGACCGCAGCAGTGTCGCCAACGGCTTCCTTTAAAGTGAGCTTCAAACTGGCAAAGTTTACCCCACCCAGCAGCAGTCCAAGCGGGGGCATGAGCACATCCGCAACGACAGAAGACACGATCTTACCGAAGGCCGCACCAATGATGATGCCGACGGCCATATCCATCATGTTGCCCTTCATTGCAAACTCCTTGAACTCCTTCACCATACCCATACGGGTGACCCTCCTTTAGTGACTTGGATTTCGGAATTGCGCGGGAAATGATGGTATTCCCTTTGGATGGCTTTAGCAAGGAAGATACTCGACAGAACCGACCACTGCAAGCGGCCTCGGGAGCGCTTCCCCCGGGATCGTCGGCGAGCCGATAGCTCGTCAATCTCTTTGAAGAACTTGCAGTTCGGTCCCAACTACTCCTCTTCCGGAACGACATCAGCGAAAACAAAGCCGTCTCTTTCGACAATTTCACCGGCCCGGACCCGAAGTGGTTTGTTAAAGACGGGGGCGGCATAGACGAAGGAATGAAATTCTCCGTTCTCTCCGCAAGGATCTGCCGCCTCAGGTAGCTCATCGAGGAGTTGTTGATCGAACTCTCTCCCTGCAAAAGTTGGAGCGAGGCGTCTGGGGTCCACGCAGGTGAGTTTCGCGCGCAGCCCCCCGGCAATCATGGCTCGCGCCAAATCACGGGTATCCAGATTCCAAAGCGGAAACAGAGGTTCAAGCCCAGTGCCTTCAAGCTGTCGCTCGCGGTAAGCGCGAATATCTCTGAGGAATAGATCCCCGAATGCAATCGCCTCAACACCAGCCTGACGCGCTTGCTCGCAAACATTTGCCATGATCCTCTCGTATTCCGCATTGGAGCAGGGCCATGGGATTCGAATCGACTGCAAAGCCAGTCCCGCGGCCTCCGCCTGAGCCTCCAGAAGCTCGCGCCGCACCGCGTGCATGGCCACCCGATCAAAGGCTTCGTTTAGTGTAGTGAGCAGTCCAACCACTTCGAGGCGAGGGTCCTGGCGCAACTTGTACAAAGACCAGGCGCTGTCTTTGCCGCTGCTCCAGGACATCAGAACTCGCTTCATGGCGTCACCTCTTCACGTTTGGATCCCACAGTGTTTCCGGTACGTTCATGACCCGGCTTGACCAGCGGCTCCAAACGAAGAAAGCATCACTTAACCGATTGAGATAGGCAACAGCTTCCGTGGGTACAGATTCCTGTCTCGCCAGTGACACACAGAGACGCTCGACACGCCGGCAGACCGTTCGACAGACATGCAGATCGACATTTAGTCTGCTGCCGCCTGGAAGCACGAAGGATTGGAGCGCTGGCAAGTCTTCATTCATCGAGTCAATCTCACCCTCCAACTGAGCGATGTTCGCATCGGTAACGCGTGGTTGGTTGGGGTGGACATCCTCTGGGAGCGTGGCCAGAATGGATCCGAGATTGAACAACTCGTGCTGCACACGAGTCAGGATGCCGATCATCGGTTGCAACCCTGGATGCGTTGTCACTGCTTCGCGAGTGGTCTCACAAGCTGCGCCAACAAAGGAATTCAGCTCATCGATGGTGCCGTACGCTTCAATGCGAAGAGAATCTTTGGACACCTTTTGTCCACCGACGAGACGCGTTTCTCCGCCATCGCCTTTCCGGGTGTAAACGCGGTTGATTGAAAGCTTCGGCTTGTTGAATGGCTCTGTTGCCATGACATCGTCTCCAATCGGGTGACCGGTCCCTGACCGTAGAGAAGCGGCGCGAATTCTGACTCCGACACCTTGGCCTGTCAACTCCAAAGCCTGGACAGCAACGCTCACGCAGGCTAGGAGGAAAACTCCCGCCTTGCAGCTGAAAGCTCTTCACCATGAGGCTGGCTATCGAACTTCCAGTGCGGGCGGGGTTGCCTTGCATCGAGATACAGCAGGTCCCTTTTGCGACTCAAGGATCGGTCTGTTAGCAAGAGGGCCATGGAAATCTGGAATGGTTGGAGTGGGGAAAAACCAAATCCTTACGCTGCCTCGCGCCGCGAGCAGACGGCAGCACTGATTCAGAAATGCGAGGCCCGGTTGGCGAGCCTTACGCCGCGAAGGCAGTGAGAATCGACTGGCGGTAAGCAGACAGAAGCCCTCACCCAGCTTTTCGCACCTGAAGCCGGGTGTGAATCATCAGAGTCACACCTAAGATGTGTTGCAAGACTACAAAACCAGTCCTGAGAGCCGAATGGTCGACAAATTCCCCAGCGATGAACCAATGCACAGCTTGGTCGGCCAAGAGTGCGCCGATGGTCGCGTTGGCTCCTGCTGTCGCGGCTTTCGTCATGGTTAACCTCCCTGCTCCGCATCGCGCAAGAATACGTTGCGGCCTCGCGGTTTGCAACAGGTTGCGTGCCCACAACAGCACGACCCGGGCGGGTTTACCGACAAAGGCTGGGTTCTCGTATCCGCGATATTGGTTGACATCACAATGTCTCGTAGGCTACTTTCGTGCCGCAACGCGGGTCTTGGACATCTTGCTCTTTCCCGCCCGGACTGCCAGCCAGTGGCGCTCCTCTCGACATGGCCATGAATTCATCGTCTTCTTCAGTCAAACGAGACTGCTACATAGGTATTGACATCGGAGGCGTGTCTATCAAGGCAGGAGTTGTCGGTTCAGATGGGAAGATCCGAGCGCAGCGCAACCGGGCGATCGCACACGAAAGCCTCCCCTCGCTATCACGACAGATCACAGCCATCGTCGCTGAGTTGAAAGAGGCGGACAACAGATTCGAAGTGCGCGGCGTCGGCATCGGCGTTCCAGCTCTGGTGTCCAAAAAGAAATCCCGCATCTCGATCTCTCCGAGCCTGCCCTATCTGAATGGCGTTGAATTCAAATCCCAGATGGAAAACTTGCTGGGGCTTCCCGTGTCGCTGGAAAACGATGCCAACGTCGCCGCCTATGGCGAAATGTCGATGGGCGCCGCCCGCGATGTCCAGGACTTCGTTTATGTTTCCATTGGGACGCGGGTTGGAGCGGGCCTGGTGATCAACCGGCGGGTTTACCAGGGTGCAGGTGGCTTTGCCGGAGAGCTGGGGCACATTGCTGTCGATCCTGAAGGCAAGAAATGTTTCTGCGGTGGCACGGGTTGTCTGGAACGTTACGTGTCGGCACCCTCAATCGCGCAACGGGTCGAAGAAAGGATTGTGCTCAATCCTTCCTCGGCGCTGCAGATCATCACCGACCGCCCCATCAACGCCCAGGATGTCTCTGCGGCAGCGCTGGTCGGCGACAAGATGGCTTGTGTCATCATCGGCGAAGTTGGCCGCTATCTTGGCATGGCTATTGCGAACCTCATCAACCTCTTGAACGTGCAAATGGTGGTCCTGGGCGGCGGAGTGATTGAGGCTGGCGAGGTGTTGTTGAAGCCAACGATTGAGGAAGTAAAGCGCCATGCGCTCTCCCCGCCCTACGACGACTGCCGGATTGTTGCCAGCGCCCTGGGATCAGCGGCCGGAGTTATTGGCTCGTCGTTGCTCGCGCGCGATATGCTATCGGTGGAAGCGATTCTCTGAGGATTCCCCTGCAAAGTTCTCCGGTCTTTGCTCGCCTGCAGTGAACTCCCTGGTTACATGGATCAAACATGCATTCGTAATTTCTCGATCATCGCCCATATCGACCATGGGAAGTCGACTCTAGCGGACCGGCTGCTGGAATTCACCGGTGCTCTTTCCCAGCGCGAGATGTCTGCACAGGTGCTGGACGACATGGACCTGGAACGTGAACGTGGTATCACGATCAAGGCCCACGCCGTCCGCTTGAACTACCGCAGCGAAGCTGGCGAAGACTACATCCTCAACCTCATCGACACGCCCGGCCATGTGGACTTTTCGTACGAGGTCTCCCGAAGCCTTGCCGCCTGCGAGGGCGCTCTGCTCGTAGTGGATGCATCGCAAGGCGTGGAAGCTCAGACGCTCGCGAACACCTACCTGGCCCTCGATCACAACCTGGCAATCGTTCCGGTGATCAACAAGATTGACCTTCCCGAGCGCCGAACCTGATCGCATCAAGGAGCAGATTGAAAGCATCATCGGACTGGATGCTCAAAACGCCGTCCTCGTAAGCGCCAAGCAAGGCATAGGCATTCGCGAAGTGCTGGACGCAGTGGTGCGGGAAGTTCCGCCTCCCAAGGGAAGTTATGAGGCGCCGTTGAAGGCACTGATCTTTGATTCCTGGTTCGATGTCTATCGTGGCGTGATCATGCTGGTGCGCTCTGATTGATGGCACGATCAAGCCTGGCATGAAGATTCGCCTCGTTTCCAACGGGCAGACTTACGAAGTGGAACAGGTCGGCGTTTCGACTCCTAAAATGCAGGAGATTGGCCAGCTCTCCGTGGGCGAAGTCGGTTTCGTGGTCGCCAACATCAAGAAAGTTTCCGACACCAAGATTGGCGACACGATCACCGAAGACGCACGGCCCACCACCGTCCCGTTTCCAGGCTTTCAGGAAGTCAAGCCCATGGTTTTCTCGGGTCTGTATCCCATCGAGCCCAACCAGTATGAGGCTTTGCGCGACGCCCTCGAAAAGCTGCGCCTGAACGACTCATCCTTCTTCTATGAGCCCGAAACTTCCATGGCTCTGGGTTTTGGCTACCGTTGCGGGTTTCTTGGGTTGCTGCACATGGAAATTGTACAAGAGCGGCTGGAGCGCGAGTTCGATCTTTCGCTGATCACTACCGCGCCAGGTGTGCGGTACCGCATCACCAAGACCAACGGTGAGGTGATCGAGATCGACAGTCCTACCAAGATGCCTTCCCCTTCGGAGATTGCGAAGATTGAAGAGCCTGTCATCACGGCGCTGATTATGACCAATGATGAGTATGTCGGCGCCATTCTGAAGCTGGCCGAGGAAAAGCGGGGTGTGCAAAAAGGCCTCGATTACGTGACGACTAAGCGCGTGCTCATCACCTACGAACTCCCACTGAACGAAATCGTGCTGGATTTCTACGACCGGCTGAAATCGATTTCGCGCGGCTACGCTTCGCTGGACTACCACATTTCAGGTTATTGGGTTTCTCCCCTGGTGCGGCTTGACATCCTGGTTTCCGGAGAACCGGTTGATGCCCTTTCCATCATCCTCCACCGCGATTTCGCCTACAACCGCGGTCGTTCTCTGGTAGAGAAGATGAAGGAACTGATCCCTCGGCAGATGTTCGAGGTGACGATTCAAGCGGCGATTGGCAGCAAGGTCGTCGCTCGTGAAACCGTGCGCGCCATGAAAAAGAACGTGTTGGCGAAATGCTACGGCGGTGACATCACTCGCAAACGCAAGCTGCTGGAGAAACAGAAGGAAGGCAAGAAGCGCATGAAGCGCGTAGGTCGAGTGGATATTCCGCAGGAAGCTTTCCTGGCTGTGCTGAAGGTGGATTAGTTAGCTTAAATCCAATCCACCTCCTTTGAGCCTGGGCACTCCCCAGAAACATCCCAACTAGTAGGGCACAGCGCTGAAAAACGAACTGGTCTGTCCGCTCCCCACGGTCGGGGCTGAAACGGTGACGTTTGAGTAGACGCGCGAGACACCAATGAACGGCTGAGGCGAGGCGTTCTTCGACGTCAACTCCACGGGACCGAACGTCGAGGGAGCGCCCAGAAATGCGTAAGCATCCTCAGTATGAAACTGCCCGTAGGGTGCGAGGTTAACGGTCTTCGTGACGGTTGTTCCGCCGTCGGCAGGCCTTAGCTTGACCTCGATTGTGTTGGCCGCAAGGCTATCGTTGACCAACGTCAGAGTTGTCTTAAACGTTGCTGTTGAAACCGAAGTGGGGAAGAGCAGATGCCCCGAGGTTCCTCGACTGCTCGGGATGACAGCAGAATCGACGGTGACGTTGTCGATCACTGACACGACAGCAGCGATTTTCTGGTCCGACTCGAGAATGAGGTATCCCTGTCTTCCGGTCGGTGACGCCAAATTCAGAATATCGGAAACAACTCGATTGACTTGATTCAAGTTGTTGGCCAGCGACGGTGTAAGACTTGGAACCGGATATGGTGCCTCCGCCCTCGACGAAATGCGCGGTAACGTTGGCCTGGGTGCCGGTTAGGTTGCTCATGATCAGGTTCGTCCTGAAGGCTGCGGTATCCACTACGAACGGCAAAATGTGGGCTGAGGACGTGGGCGCAGGCGTGCTCGTCGACGCACTGTAAGTGAACCCACCAGTCAACGTAGCCGATTCGCCGCCCACTGTCACAACCACATTAACCGTTCCTGGTGTCCCGCTCGCTCCGGTGGTTGCCGTGATTTGAGTCGCGCTATCCACTGTGACATTCGTCGCTGCCGCTCCACCGATAGCTACGGTGGCACCAGAAGCGAATCCTGTCCCAGTGATCACCACAGGAGTTCCGCCGTTCACGGAGCCTGAATTGGGGCTGATGTTTGTGATTGTCGGCCCCGCTGCAGATCCGGGTGGCTGGCTTGAGGACTCGCGAAAGTGAATAAAGTCTCCCGTGCTGTTGTTGTCATTGTTGGCCGCATTACCGGCTACGCTGAAAACCACCTCTCCAACGTTTGTTGCCGGGGCTGTCCAGCGAACCTGAAAACTTACCGGGCCGGCTGTCCCGGCACGTGTGCCCGCAGTATTGTGCGCAAAGTACGTGATGCCACCTAGCGATTGGAGCTGGCTGAATCCGTCTAGAGACTGGAAGGAACCTACCGAGTTCGTACTCGTCCGCGCACGCGACGAAAGCTGGAACCCCCAGCGCCGCTGGTTCGGCTGGTTGATCGTGATGGTCAAGTCATACGACTGTCCCAACGTGTAGTTGGCTGGAACACCAGCAAGTGTGAGGCTTCCGGCGGAAGAATTCACTGTCAAGCCAGAATGACATCCTGCCTGCGCACAGCTCTGCTGACCGAAGATAACCGATCCGGTTGCTCCGACTGGAGGGCCGCCCGCAAAGGCGAATATGATTCCTGCAATGCTCAAGATTACGATCAGACTGACGGCAAGAGATATGAGAGGTTTTCGCTTTTGCATGAGACTGTAGGGCTCCTCTAGAAGGTGCGCGGCCTCGGTGATACCGCTGGGTAGAAGCTCCAATCGAGACTAACGCGGTTTAGGTATATGGGAATCACTCCAAAACATTCCATGCAACGCTCCTGCGGACGCATGACTGAATCCTAGTCTCAAAAGCTCGAGTGGTGTTTGATGAAACCTTCGAATCGTTAGAATTTGAGCCTCACCGGTTTCTCCCTACTATGGGGCACTGGCAACGAAAGCGCCGTCGCCGCTCCGCTGATTGGGCTGACCGCCATCATTGACGACAGCATAGGCAACAAATGGGTTTGATCCCGACGTCCGCGTTACGCGCGCGTAACCTTGGGTGACGCCGGAAGCGCTGTTGAGAACTGTTCCAAGCTGCCTCCAAGCTCGCGCATTCAGCGTCTCGGTCAGCGTGGTCACCTTGGTTCCCGTGTTTCCGTCGTAGAGATCGATGCTGAGTGTGATGGGAGTGTTGCCTTCTTCGCCTGTATTCACCAGGGCAAGGTTGGTGCGATTCTCAGCATTCTGCTGCAAGCCGAACAGCCAGGCGCTACCTGTCGAGGCCGTTGCGTGGGGCACAGCCGCATAAAAAAGGCCGAACGCGCCGCCTCCGCCTGGAGTTGACGTCCTTGCCCCAACAAAAATTCCGCCCGCATCACCCCCGTCGACGGTGGCAAACAAAGCGCCCACATAAGTCAACCCCCGCGGCCCTATTCCAGGAGTGTTCAGGCTTCGCAGATACTGGAGTATGTTGGGGATGATAGTTTGCTGACTCGGATTCAGAGTAATGGAGAACGTGGGTGTCGCGGTGCTGGCTTGCGCCGACTCAACGTAGGTGAAGCGAACAACCTTTTGCTGCGTTGACCAGTTCGTCAAAACCAGTTCGCTGGTGAACGCACCTTCGACGATCACGGGGAGGCTCAGTCCTGACCGCCCTGTCATGGCGTTTTCAGGAATCGCTGGAATGAACGATCCATCAGAATTGCTGCTGTCATTGATCACACCGTAGGCGTAGTAGGGAGCGGTGCCAGCGATACGATCGATTTTGACAAATCCGTTGTTAAGGTTCAGCCCTTGGGATTGAAGTACAAGCGTCAGCTGTGAAAACTCGCCCGCGTTCAAAGTCAGGTCAGGTAAAGTGGTTTGGGAAGGGGAACCCGGATTCCCTGAAAAGACTGTCAGACGGAGTGTAATCGTCCCCTGGGCGGCCGTCCCGGCGTGCTGAAGAGCAAGGTTCGATCGATCGGTAGCGTTCTGCCTCAACCCGGGCACAAAGGAGGTTCCGGTTAGTGCGAGCATGGTTGAAACTCCCGGATATGCCAGGCCCGCGCGGCCCGACGCAACCGCAGTAGCTGTCCGCACTGTCACAGCACCGTCCGATGGAGAAGACAACCCCGTAAAGCGAACTCGCAACGTACCGCCCCGGTTCCCTGTTGCAGGAATGGGCATGCCCAATGACACCAGGTAGGCAATAGCGTCGGGAACAATCCGCTGCTGACCTGCTGCCAGAGTGGTGGTTACCGTTCCGCTGCCACCAACGAAGGCTTCGACATAGGAAAGTTCGACCGTTGCTGTCTGCGTGCCCCGGTTGGTGAGTGTCAGCTCCGAGGTATAGAAGGATCCGCCGATACCTGAAGACGAAATGATGATGGGGACAAACAGCGTCGGAGCGGTGGTGTCGGAGATCTTTGCGACGAAGGCATCGCCAGCACCGCGGTAGGCTGGCGATCCAGTTGTCACAGTCAAATTCGTAGAGGAGGTCATGCCCGCCAAATAAGCGGCGCCGCTCGCGTCCACAGCGACCGCGTTGCCGGTGTCACTATCTGCTCCGCCCATGTAAGTGGAGTACAGAAGACTCAACCCTGTGGCATTCAGCCGGGCAACGAATGCATCCTGGCTACCACCGTAAGCACCCTGTAGCGGTTCAGCGGTCGGGAAATCAGAGGACAAAGTGTAGCCCGTGATAGTGGCGTTGCCCATCCTGTCCACGGCGATCGCATTAGCTCGGTCTTCTGCGTTTCCACCCAGAAAGGTCGAATAGACTCGGGATTTGCCCGAGGGTGTCAGCTTGGTTACAAAAACATCGGCTCCCGCTCGCTTGGAAATTTGATAGGGACTGGTAACCGGAAATGTGGCCGATTCTGTCGATCCCGCCACGTAGGCACTGCCCTGTTCATCCACTGCAATGCTGAAGCAATCTTCAAAGAAGCCTGCACCGAGATAAGTGGAGTATGCCAGCGTGGAACCAGCAGGGTTCAGCTTGGTAACGAAGACATCGGTTCCGCCTTCGTAGGTCGACTGCATCGCGTTGGCTGTTGGAAAGTTGTTTGACTGAGTGATGCCAGCAACGTACGCACTTCCCGAAGTATCCACCGCAATTCCATAGCTGACATCGTCGGCACTCCCACCCAGATAGGTGGAATAAAGCAGCGCCGAGCCTGTGGGACTGAATTTAGCGACAAACACGTCGCGGAGCGCGACCAAGCTGGCTTGGTAAGGACTCACCGTTGGGAATGAGGTCGAAGTCGTTGAACCGGACACATAGCAGTTCCCGGGGCTATCCAGAGCAATGGCAAAGGCGAGATCAGAACCGCTGCCCCCCAGGTAAGTGGAGTAGGCTAGGGTGGTTCCGGTAGCACTCAAGCGGGTGATGAAACCGTCCCGGCCGCCGTTGTTCGTTGCTTGATAAGGGCTGGCCGTCGGGAAATTGGTTGAATCCGTGTAGCCTGCCACTAGAGCCTGTCCTGAACCATCTACGGTGATTGCGAGCCCTTCGTCATCGGCGTTGCCTCCCAGGTAGGTCGAATACAGAACGGCGGTTCCCTGGGAATTCAGTTTCATGACGAAAGCATTCTTGCGGTTGTCGTTCGGATAGACCGCAGCCTGGGACTGCAGTGGAAAATTCACTGATTCCGTGGTTCCCGTAATGTAGCTGTTGCCTGCGGCATCAACAGCAATGCCATAGGCTTGATCGAGGCCTGTGCCACCCTGGTAAACAGAGAAGCTCAGGACCGGATCGATCACCAGCGGCAAGCTTAGGTCGTAGCGGCCCACCTGGAAACCCACGCTGGTTTCTTCCTTTCACCACATAGGAAGCCTCAACAGCGATCCGGCGATTGCGTTTCATCTGATAGGCGATGGGCTTTTTCTGGCTAACGTTGCCGCCCGGCGTTGCTAGAACAATGTTTCCTTCAGAGTCCATCGTGAGATGTGTCGGGCCAACGAAATCAATCGTGATGACATGCGGAGTGCGGCCAGGCTGGAGGATGAAATCATACTCGAACTCGCGGCCCGCACTGTGAAACGCCAGGTCAATTCCCGGGTAAACCTCGGGATATAGCACGCTACCAAAGTTCGCAATCGAAGGACGCCAGTTTCGCGGGTCATTGCCCACAAAGTAGTTCGAGTGCCCAGGGAGCGGATCAACACCGCTAGGCTCGACGTCACCCTTGGCCCCCAGCAGACGCAGACGCAATGTAGCGCTGGCTGATGTTCCGAACCTCAGCACTGCTTCATTGGGAGTCAGAAATAGCTGTGCCCCGCGGCCTCGCGACAGAAACCGCACCTGCGGATCGGCCTGCCCTGCGTTCGCTTCGAAAGAAGGCTTGATGTTTCCAGCCAGCTCGCTGCCTCGGGTTTTTCCGGGCAGGATGTCCAACGAGCCGGTCGAAGCAAGAGCAGAGCCTAGGCTTGGACTAGCAGCTGCCAGAAATGCAATTATCAGAGTCAGGGAACCCAACCCAGTCCATTGGCCGCGAAGGTTCATTTAAGGCCTCTTTGTCGCAGAAGATTTGAGTCACTCTGAGACGATAGTTGTGGGGCACTCTTCCAAAGCGTCATTTCCAGCATCAGCGCTTAAGGATTTTGCCAGGCTGTCGAGTTGACCTCCAGCAGCCTCAGGCAAGTTGTAACAAACTTGGCTTCTCATGCAACGGCCAAGCGATCTGCAAGCCTCAAACCAAAGTGAGATTGGCAATCCTCTATACCAAAGCTGGCACCGGGCTCTTTGAGGATGCGTTGCAATCGCCCTTAACAGAATCCACACTCTTGTCTTGCTCGCAACTTATGTCCAGATACCGGGTTTTACAAGTAGCTGATCTACAGCTTCAAGCAAACGAGGTTTGACAAGACTGTAACGGAGAGTTCACTTCCGGATTTGCTGGTTCCTCGGCCAAGCCAGAGGTGCTTAGCCGGGTTGGAAACTGGTCGATCTTCAGCCCTTTGACGAGGAAGGAGCGAAGTCTGGTGGAGAAGCGGTTTGTGGAGGAGCCGTTTGGGGTGTCGTGCCCTGTCCATGGTGCCTGCCGCTTGGCGCGTGCAAACTGTTCAAACTTTATGGGATATTTGATGCAGTTGGCTCTGGCCCGCAGCCCAAATCTGCAGCTTCGCCAGTACCGGATTTGTTCTATAATGACCCTACTCCAACCCCACTCGACTGGCAGCTTGCATGCTTTGTTGAGGCTTGTGAAGCCCCGTTGGTTGTCGAATGAAGCAACTACACGTCGCCAAAGCTGCACTCTCGGCTCTCAAACGTCGGGGAGGTCCACTGAACCCATGAAAAGAAAATCTGTAGTCCTGTTCTGCACTTTGGTCACTCTCTTGTTTTCTGCGTATGGATTATTCTACGCCAGAGAGGGCAGAGTTGAAGGTCTGGATCAACCAGAGAGAGGCGCAAGGAGGGGTGCACAACAAGACCCCTCAGAACTGAGTTCCGAGCCAACCATCGAGCATTCAACAGAGGATTCTGGAAATGCGGACTGTAGTTTCTTTGGTGGCGACCACGACAAAATAGCGGCTGTCGGCCTTCGCGAAAATATCCGTTCCCGTTTTGACGATCGCAGCCAAGCAGGCCGCGGCAGCCGCCTGGGGCTGTTGACAATGCAAGTCGCTTCGAAGTTACCTTCGGAACCGCCCTCGGCCGAAATCAAGTTTCCCTTTGAACCGCCCTACGGAAACGATACAGGAAACTACACCAACCTGATCGACCGCCATATCTTTCCGGCGCTGGTCACAGCAGGAGTCCCTCCAGCAAAGCCGACGAACGACTATGAATTTATTCGGAGGGCCACGCTGGACCTCACCGGTCGAATTCCCACCAAGGATCGCGTGCTGAGCTTTGTTGCGGACAGCTCAACCGACAAGCGCGCTCGACTTGTGGACGAACTCCTTAATTCCCCAGAGTGGCTGGACAAGTGGACCCTTTACTACGGTGACCTGTTCCAGAACACGAGCCAGAACACTCAGATGACGATGTACCAGCAGGGTGTTCTTGCCATGAACACGTGGATTCGCGATTCGCTGGCCACCGGAAAGCCTTATGACCAAATGGCTCGCGAGCTAATCGCCGTTCAAGGCACCGACAGCTATCAGGTAGGTCAGATCAACTGGATCGTGGGTGGAAGCATGGGCGGCGGCCCCTATCAGGATCACATCGACGCGCGCACTGCGAGAATGGGTCAGCACCTGTTGGGGATGGCGCACATTAATTGCATCGGCTGCCATGACGGCGCCGGCCACCTGGATGCATTGAGTCTATGGGGCAAAGATGCAAAGCGGACCCAGTTCTGGCAGTTGGCTTCGTTCCTTTCCCGAACCGAGGCCTACGCGACAAATATCACGATTGGAACTTCTAACCAACAATTCTGGGGATTGCGCGAGGCTCCAACCCCCGGAGTTGGTAATAACTACTTGCAGGACTACCGCCTTAATACAACAACCGGCAACCGGCCGGCACGCCAACCGGCTGCTTTCGGCGGTCGAACGACTGTTCCGCCGCTTTATCCATTCAGTGGACGCGGCCCTGCCGCCGGTGAGAACTATCGCGTGGCTCTGGCTCGAGAAGTGACTTCCGATTTCCAGTTTGCGCGCGCGTCAGTCAACTACCTCTGGAAGGAGTTCTTCGGAATCGGCATCGTCGATCCTCCCGATTTCTTTGACCCAATGCGGCTCGACGAAAACAATCCTCCTCCCGCACCCTGGACACTTCAACCGTCGCACCCTGCGTTGCTGCGTGAATTGGCCCAAGACTTCGTTAGCAATGGTTACAACCTCAAGGATCTGATGCGCAAGCTGGTCAACTCTCAAGCGTACCAGTTGTCGTCACGATACAACGGCACCTGGAACGTCACATGGGAACGGCTTTTCGCCAGGAAGCTGGTACGGCGGATGTGGGGCGAGGAACTCCACGACTCGATTGTGCAATCCAGTGGAATTATTCCCAACTACAACCTTGGAACAAACTATGGCACAAAGAACTGGGCCATGCAGTTTCCCGAAACTCGTATTGTTCCGACGCAGTTTGTCAAAGACTTCATGAACGGCAACCGGGATGAAGAGGAGCGTTCATCGGAAGTCTCCATTCAGCAAGCATTGAACCTGATGAACAACAATGTGGTGACTAGTCGAGTCACTGCCGGCAACGCGGCGGGTTTGCTGGCGAGAAGCTTGAGCATGACCAATGATCAGTTGGTGGATCACCTGTTCCTGACCGTTCTGTCGCGCTATCCAACCGCAGCGGAGAAAAACACCGCTGTTGCCAGTCTGCAGACCGGCATACGCAACCAGAAGGCCGAGCAACTGCTCTGGTCGTTGTACAACAAGGTTGACTTCATCTTCAATTACTAAGGAGAGTCCCATGTTCGGTCAGGAAAAATATGAGCGTTTGTTGCAACGCCGGCCGCATACAGGCCGATTCTACGACCGGCCGCACTGGACCCGGCGGCGAATCATGGAATTGATGGGAGCTGGAATCACCGCCTCCTTCCTGCCGCAACGTGGGTGGACGGCTGACCTGGAAGTCATCGAAAGAGCGGCAGTCACTACTCAGAACCGGGCGAAGAACGTCATCTACATTCTGTTCAACGGCGGCATGACGCACGTCGACACCTTCGATCTCAAGGTCTACAACGGCGTCACGCCCGCAACCTTCAACCCTACGATGATTGGAGGCATCAACTGGCCGGTTGGGCTTATGCCCAAGCTCGCGAACCACCTCCCGAAGATGTCGATCATTCGCTCAATTCGCGCCTGGGCAGCAGTGCATCAGTTAGCCCGTCGCTGGCAGCAGATTGGTAGAAACCCTGCCGCGGTACTGGGCGACGTGGCGCCGCACATCGGCAGTGTTGTGGCCTTGGAAAAGGGCGGTGACCGTCAGCCCAACCAGGTTTTCCCGACGTTCCTCTCCGTGACCAACAACGTCTCAGGCCAGGGCTATTTCCCGGCGACGACCGCACCATTCAAGGTCAATGCCGGCGCCACGAGCTTACCCAATACGACGAGCTCGTTCGGGCAAGCCCGTTTCGAGCTAGCCTATTCGGGCTTGCACCTTCTGGATGACAGCCTCCGCATCAGTTCGCCGTTTAGCACGAAGATGGAAGACCTGGATGATTTCTACGCACAAGCCAAGGGTCTGATGTACAACCCTACAGTGACTCAGGCCTTCACCCTTTCCACAGCGGATCGGGCGCGCTATGGCAACACCGGCTTTGGAAACTCCTGCCTGCTGGCGAAACAGATTCTGCAATCGAACCAGGGCACACGTTTTATCCAACTCGATATCGGTGGATGGGACATGCACTCTGGCATCTATGCAGCCAATGCCCTACCGGCACGCACCTTGGAGCTGGACAATGGCGTTTCAGAATTGCTCGCCGATCTTGAAGCAACCGGTCTCCTGAATGAAACCATGGTAGTGATGATGGGTGAGTTTGGGCGTACGGTGAACAACGTCAATGGTGCCGGCGGACGTGACCATCACTTGCAGCAGTTCTGCGTGTTCGCAGGGGCGGGAATACGAGGTGGCCGTGCGATTGGCTCTACCGACGCCGCCGGTAACAACGTCGCCGAGTCGGGCTGGTCTCGCGGACGCACTATCCGCATGGAAGACGTTGAAGCTACCATCTATTCAGCTCTCGGCATCGACTGGACAACCGTTCGCTACGACGATCCACTCAAGCGCGGCTTCGAATATGTGCCTTTCGGCCCAGCGGACGTGTACGGGCCCATCAACGAACTCTGGAGTTAAAGTCCCCAGATCGCACGACGTGGTTGAGCTCAAAGGCAGCCCACGACGCCATCTAGAAGGGGGACGCTGCTCAGTGCACCGGCCCTCTTCTGTTTCACGCCTCGCTCCACACCAGGCTCAAACCACTGATTTTCAATCATTCGCAGTTCAGCCGCTTTCATGCTAGCTTTACCCCACATGAAGGCTCCCCTGGAAATTCCCCTGATGCTGGAGCCCAAAGGGCTCACCCTCTGGTTTGGAAGCGTCGCTGTCTTCCTGGCGGTGGCCACCGCTCTGATCCTTGCATTCTCTGGCGGACGTCTGGAAGTCGACAAACGATTCGTCGCCGCAATTCTGTGTTTGAATGGCTTTCTAGCAATCCTGTTGCTTTTAGCGCATCGGGACATTCAATCGTGGCTTACAACTCGGATTGCCAGGAATCAGAACGCCGTATGGTTCTTTCTGTCCCTCAACTTGCTTCTCTACCTCGTTTACACCCTGGGCACAGACTCCTTGCGAATCCTGCCAGCCCTGAAGCTCGCTGCCTATGTACTGCTGCCGGCTGCGCTGCTCTTAACCGTCCACAAGCCTGAGCAACGCTTGCTGTGGCAGGACGCGCTGGTGATTTTGGCACTGTGGCTTCCACTCGATTTCCGTTGGATGCGTGACGTGTGGGGCTGGCCGAGCCATTCATTGGCCTACTCAATGAATAGCCTGCTGGCAACCGGCTTGGCAGTCTTTCTCTTCGTTTGTCTACGACGCCTCGAGGGCGTTGGCTATCGTTGTCACTTCGAGAAGCTGGATGGTTGGATTGGCCTTCGCAACTTTTTGCTTCTTGCTCCACTCGCCATCCCGATTGGGCTGGTTACAGGGTTCATCACGTTGTCCAGCGGCCAAAATCCCAAAGGGGACTTGCTTCTCTCAGCACTCGGTATCTTCTTCTTAATTGCGATCCCCGAAGAACTTTTGTTTCGTGGCATCATTCAAAATTTCCTGGAGAAAACCCTTCGCAGGCCGGCATTCGCGCTGATCGCCACGTCCGTGATTTTTGGCGCAGCACACTTGAACAACGGACCCAGCCCGAATTGGCGCTATTTCTTGCTGGCATCGCTGGCAGGTCTGTTCTACGGCAACGCATACCAGCGAACCCGCGGACTTCTGGCACCAGCTATTGTTCACACTATGGTGGATACGGTGTGGCGTGGGTTCTTCAGGTGAAACGCCGATGCCTCAACGAACCACGAGTCCATGCCAGTTTGTCTCCTAAGCAGATTATCGTCCTGGATCTTGGCCGAGCTGTGCGTGATCTATTTGCTAGTTCAGATCTATATCTGGCGCTGGCAATCCAGGTGGCCTGGAACCGTGTGGCTGATTCTGCTACTCCTGCTTGCCTCGCACCTCTGGCATCGGGATACCCTCCGCAATCTTGGGTTCCGGACCGACAACTTCATCACTGCTTTCAGGGAGGCCTGTTGGGCTGCCATCCCCTTGCTGCTACTGCTGATTCTTATTGGAATTCTTAGCGAGCGGCTTTGGTCTATCCCGCTTCACGGGCAATCGACCGTAGCTGTGTTGCGATACACGCTTTGGGGAACCTTCCAGCAGTACGGATTGCAGGGTTATTTTCACAATCGCCTTTCGAGAGTGGTTCCGCAGCCACTGTGGAGTTCCGCTATTAACTCCATTTTGTTCATGAGCTTTCACATTCCAAATCCGGTTCTGATGGTTTTCACTCTAGTTGGGGGCTTTGCATGCTCCTTACTCTTTCTCCAGTCGCGGAACCTGTTCGCCCTTGGTATCTTTCACGGTGCCCTTGGACTGTTGCTCTCCAACGTTTTTCCAAGGGAGTGGCTTCCCAATATGCGGGTCGGCCCGGGCTACTTCCGGTAGGATAGGCGAGGTTCAAGCCAGCATTGCAATTGTGCAAAAGAGAGGATCCTCCTTTCAATTCTTGGCTATACTGGCCGGCACCTGCCTGGCGAAGGTTGCCAGACCTTCAAGCAAGCATCGGCAGAGATCCTGCCTCTGTGAGAAACTTCCTGGCTGTTACAACGCCGGTTGTGCGGTGGAGTCGAGAGAGCACTCGAGGGAGATGCAATGAATCAACCCCTGAGATTTGAGAATCGAATATTGACTCAGTCCCGCCGGATCTGCGTCTTCGCCACTGCCGTGGCCACTCTGTGCGGCGCGCTCTCAGCCGCGACGGCAAAGCCCATCCGAGCCTTGCTCGTCACGGGCGGGTGCTGCCACCCTTACGCCGAGCAAGCCGCGATCTTGTCGAAAGGCATCAGCGCCCGAGCGCAGGTGGCCTGGACCATCATCAACCAAGGTGGAACCGCAAAGGATTCCAAGATCCCATTGTATGAGAAAACCGATTGGGCCAAAGGTTTTGACATCGTCGTGCACAACGAGTGCTTTGCTGACCTGACGGATGTGGCGTGGGTAAAGCGAATTACGGCACCGCACCATGCGGGAGTGCCCGCCGTAGTCATTCACTGCGCGATGCACAGTTACCGTGACGCCAAGACAGACGAGTGGCATAGCTTTCTGGGCGTTGCATCGCACCGGCACGAACAATCACGGCGGTTTGAGGTGCAAACCCGGAAACCGCAGCATCCAATCATGAAAGGATTCCCGATGCCATGGCAGCCACCGGGAACCGATGAACTTTACGTCATCGACCGACTGATGCCTACCGCAGAGGCGCTCGCAGATGCCTATGGTGTTGAGACGCGCGCAAATCAGGTATGCGTCTGGACGAATCAGTACGGCAAGGGTCGTGTATTTGGCCTGACGACGGGTCATTTCAACCAGACATTGGAGAACGCCGACTTTCTTTCGCTCATCACTCGAGGCTTGCTGTGGGCTACTGAAAAGCTGCGGCCCGACGGCAAACCTGCGGCAGGATACGAAACAAACCAGTAGTCGTTCTGGTGGTCTAAGCGTATGGAATACTCTTTCTGCCCAAAATGTGGTGGGAAACTGGAGTTGAGGCTTCTGAAGAATTCAGAGCCTGCCAGGCTCGTTTGCACCCAGTGCGACTTTGTGTTCTTTCTGGATCCGAAGGTCGCTGCGTGTACGATCATTCACCTGCCGGAAGGTATCGTGCTCCTGCAGCGAGCCATTGAGCCCGGGTACGGCAAATGGGTGTTTCCGGGCGGCTATGTTGACCGGGGAGAGACGGTTGCCGACGCCGCGATACGAGAGGCGAAAGAGGAAGTCAATCTGGAGGTCCGACTGGCTTCGCTTGTGGGTGTTTACTCGTACCGGCATAGTCCGGTGATTATTGTCGTATACCTGGCTGAAGCTGTTGGGGGGCTGTTGAAGGCGGCTGATGAAGCTCTCGATGTTCGACTATTCGCTCCGGAGACGATTCCCTGGAACGAGTTGGCCTTCCCCAGCACTCAGGAGGCTTTGCATCAATACGTCCAGGGGTTGGGTGATGGTCCGATCGCTCGTTCGGGTGGGGCAGCTTAAATCCGCTGGAGTCTCAGCCGCGATTTAAGTACCGCCTTGACTCATATTTGAGACACTACCTGCATGGAAAACGAACGGAACAATCCAGCGATTAGAGTGATCATGATGCCGAAGGATACCAACGCGAGGGGAACGATCTTTGGAGGGGTGATCCTCAGCTACATCGACCAAGCGGCAGCCATTGAAGCGCATCGCCAGTTCGATCGAAACTTCGTTACCAAGGCGATGAACGCCGTAGAGTTCGTAGCTCCAGTGCACGTTGGCGATGTTGTGAGCTTCTATACCCGCGTGATTCGCTTGGGGCGGACTTCAGTGGCGGTAAAGGTGGATGTGGAAGCGGAAGGGTTCAGGCAGGGTAACAAACAGCTAGTTCGGGTGACGGAGGCGGAGGTGGTATGCGTTTCCGTAGACCAACAGGGACGTTCCGTTCCCTTTCGCGACGAACCTTAGCCTTACTTGACCTGCGCTTTGATGTCAATCCAGACTTGCTCTGGAATATCCAGGAAACACTTCACAATCTCGGGGTCAAACTGGGTGCCGCAACAGCGAGAGATCTCGTTGCGTGCGTCCTGGTAAGTGAGCGCCTTGCGATAGGGCCGATCCGACGTCATAGCATCGAAGGTGTCCACCAGAGCGAAAATCCTCGCAGGCAGAAGAATCTGGGCTCCCTTCAGTTTCTGAGGATAGCCAGTGCCGTCAAAGCGTTCGTGATGCTGGAGCACCATTTCCGCAGCACCCGCCAAGAAATCGATCTTGTTGATGATGGAATGGCCGATCTCTGGATGTTTTCGAATTTCCGCCCACTCTTCCTCGGTTAGCTTGGCTGGCTTCAGCAGAATATTGTCGGAAATCCCGATCTTCCCAATGTCATGCAGCAGCGATCCGCGCGCAATATCGACTAGCTCTGTTCGAGGAATACCCAGCGCACGTGCGATCAGAAGCGTATATTCACTCACTCGCTTGGAGTGTCGGAGTGTCTCATGCTCCCTGGCATCCAGCGCCGAGATCAAGGCTTCTAGAGTGTGAGAGTAGGCAACCTCGATTCGATCCAGAGCCTCCTTGATGTCGGCAGTTTGCTGATGAACCCGCTCCTCCAGGAAACTCTGATACTCCCTATTCTCCAGAATCAGTTTCCGACGCTCGGCCGCCCGTCCAATCTTGCTGCGAAGCTCGAAGATATTAAAGGGCTTTGTTACATAGTCGTAGGCACCGATTGACATCGCCTCCACGGCAGAGCGTGCGTCATTCATCGCAGTAATCATGATTACCGCAACCGCAGGATAGCTTGCGGTGACGTACTTCAAGAGTTGCAACCCGTCTACCGAAGGCATGCGGACATCGGTAAGTACAATTTGGTAATCTGAGGATTGGAGTCGGTCGATGGCTTCCTGTCCGTTAGAGGCTATGTCACAGGAATATCCTTCAGAACTAACGACTTTTGAGAGGATGTCTCGAATGATTGGCTCGTCGTCAACGATCAGAATCTTCTCTGCCTTTGGCCTAAGCACCGACGTTGAGACCTCTGGAACTGGCATTGGTGAACCTGAGCCTATTTCTTGAGTTTCTAGCATCCGAGTTAGTCCGCCCTTAAGTGTGCTGCTTCGCCTGAATTGAAGCGTGCAATTTGCGATACAGCCGAACTACCGTTGAACTCTTCGTCTTCAATGCTAGGTTACGTTAACTTTTCTTTAGTAAAATACAATAAACTATAAAGTTTATGTTGGTAAAAATTTGACTTAGTTTCGTATAATGCTTATTAAATTCATCTATCCACAATTATTTGTAGCAAAAAATAAATATCCTAAAGTTTTCCACCCAGAAGTTCGAAACACTACATGAATTCGCAACTGAAGCCTCCCAGGTTTTCGTTCGCCATCTCGCTCTAGTGTCATCCTGCTGACATCAGATGTCATGGATTTGACTAATATCGCTCTGATTTAGTCGCTCTTGACTACATTAGTGTACTTCAACCGGCCTTTCCCCCACCCCGCCCAATCTGTTTCTATCTCAGATTATTCCTTAATATTCAAATAGATAGCTCAGCGATCGGCGGTTAGGTGTTCCTTTTTGATACCGGACATTTTTACCTGGACCATCTCGTGCATAAGGAAGGGCAACATCTTTGTGGAGTGAGTTCCAGAAAAAATGGTCCAGCCGAAGCAAACGATCAGCAACGATTTCAGGCTTAGAAGAACCTTGAATTCCATAACTTAGATCGGCAAGGAGAGGCCTGCACTCGCTCCTGGCGAGTCAGGATTTGAGGAGAAAAAAATGTTACAGACGCAGAAGAAAAGCACCGTGACAAGTCGCTCAGCCGCCGCAGCCCAGAAACGAGAAGATCAGATTCTGGAGCACATTCCTCTCATCAAATATCATGCCTACCGTATCGCAACACAGCTTCCACCAAACATTGAGATCAACGATTTGGTCAATGCTGGGATTTTGGGTCTTATGGACGCGATCGAGAAGTTCGAACCGTCGCGCGGAGTCAAGTTCAAGACCTACGCAGAGCTTCGCATTCGTGGAGCGATGATTGATAGCCTCAGAGAACTCGACTGGGCGCCGCGATCGCTGCGAAAGAAGAGCAAGGAGCTTTCGAAAGCTTCCCAGAAGCTACAACAGGAACTTGGTCGGGAAGTGAGCGACCAGGAAATCTGCGAGGAAATGGGAATTGAGCTGGACGAACTATACAAGCTGGAGGATCAGCTAACTGGGTTGAGCGTGGGAAGCTTTTACGACGCTTCGCGAAAGTATGGAGAAGACGAAAGCGATGCGGAGAGCCTGATTAACTACTATCCAGACGATGCGGAAAAGGCCCCGACTCATGTTTTCGAGAAGGAAGAGCTCAAGGCCATTCTCGCGGAGGCAGTCGACGGACTCAGCCGTAAGGAACGCCTGGTAGTTTCGCTTTATTACTTTGAAGAGCTGACCATGAAGGAAATTGGCGCGGTGTTGAGAGTCAATGAGTCACGAGTGTCTCAACTCCATACGAAAGCTATGCTTCGGTTGAGGCTGAAACTGAAAAGTTCTTCCTATCGGCCTCGGTAGCCAAAACCGCAAGCGGCGCGTTTTGAGTGCCAGAGCTTAGATTTCTTCGCGCTGCCACACGAACGCGGGAAAACGGAAGTGCACTGAGAATCCAAATCGCTGATAAAGTGCCAAGGCAGCCAGATTCAGTTCGGTGACCGTCAACGAAACGCGCTGATAGCCATTCAAGCTCAGACAGCGAACCGCCCTTCCAAGCAATTCCGCCCCGAGTCCTTTTCCCTGATGAGCCGGGGCAACGGCAATCTGAGGAACATGGCCGTCCCGGGGTGAAATCCGCGACGTCAGCACGTATCCCATCAACTGATTCGTCTTCAAGTCCCTGACACTGTATGAAGCATCGGGCAGGAAGCTACCACATCCCGGTCGAAACATCAGGTTGCTCAGAAACTCCAGGCACTCGGGGAGGGACTGGTAGTGATAGGTTACCTTCCTGTCAATGACTGAGGCATAGGTATCCAGAGTGAGCTTCGCCATTTCGTCGAGATCGCCGAGACTCAGTTGCTTCAATTCGGCGCCGGAAAAATGACGAGGTGAGCAATCGATCTGGCAGTCTCGGACCATAAAGCTTCGATCAAACTGGCTGAAGCCCTTTGTCCGAAAGAAAGGAGCAATCGGCCATTCTCTGAAATTGATGAACTGCGATTCAATTCGATGAATCGCTGGATTTGCCTTCAATGCTGCCAGAGACTCCTCCAGCAACTGTTGTTCAGCTTTCACCGATGCCTCTTGCGAGGCGAAACATCCCCCTAGAAGTCCTTTGCGCGACGCTGCGACGTAAAACGTATACGCCACCGGAATACCTTCTTCGATCGCCACGAAACCAGGCAATGTTCCCGAGTCAACCATCGCCGAGATCACTCGTTGCGGCTCACCGTAGTCCCAATAGAGCTGGCGCTCCCATACTTCTCTCTCCTGATCAAAGAGACTCCGCAGTTCCTGGCTCTTGAATTGGCGAAGCGGCCTGATTTCCATTGAGCGATTCGTCTAGAGATACTTGATCAGTAGAAAGAGAAAGAGCAGAACGACGTAGTAGCAGCCCAAGATTCCAAATATGATCAGTCCGAAAATGGTTTCAAAGTTCCATTTGAGCTTCGGCTTTTTCATGAGCAGGAGTCTGTGTAGCAGACGCCGAACTGAGGTCAGCTTTCTCCGGGCGGATTAGTTTTGGGCATGTCGGTCATTAGGCTTGCCGTAATCTGCCGGCATTCCAGGGCACCGGCAATGACGAGCTTGATTCGTTCCTTCTCCTTCTCGCCGGTGAGGCTCAATTGCATCAACTCGGCATAGGCGAGAATCTGAGCTACTTTATTGTTTAACTGATGCAAGGAATTTCGGGCCTTCTGAAAGTCGAAATCCATGAATGCCTCTCCTGAAGCGAAACGTCCACGGTGGACCTCAGCGGCGGATTTCGCAGGAATGTGTTAGGTTGCGGCTCGAAGCCGCCGAGACAAGCTTCCCAGTGGCGGCTGCAAAGTCCAGGGGTATCTCGTGAATTCACACGTCGACGGCTGTCCAGGCTTCACTCATCAGATCCACCGACGGCGTTCATCAAATCCAAACGCTTCAGTTTCTCGATCAGGGTAGTTCGCTTGAGATTGAGGAGTTTCGCAGCCTGTTTCTTGTTGCCGACCGATTTTTTCAGACTCTGCAAGATGAGCTCCCGTTCCAGAAATGACACTTCCGTATTGAAGTTAACACCTTCATCCGGAATGTAGATCTCCGAGATAAACAAATTGTTGTTGGTCTTCTGAACCTCGCGAGGCAGATCGGAGGGCAGAATAATGTTGCGAGAACCAACGAGTGCAACGGCCCGCTCGATTGCGTTCTCCAACTGCCTAATGTTGCCAGGCCAACTATAGTTCATCAGCATTTTCATGCCTTCCTGGGCAATGGTCTTCGGTTCGAGATTGGAACTCTGACAATACTTCTTAGTGAAGTGTTTTGCCAGCAATGGAACGTCCTCGCGACGGTCTTTAAGCGACGGCAGGTGGATCGGGATCACGTTCAAGCGGTAGAACAAGTCACTGCGAAACTCATTCCGATCCACCATGTCCTTCAGCTCGGCGCTGGTCGCCGCAATGATGCGCACATCTACCTTGACAGTCTCGGTGCCACCTACGCGTTCGAATTCTCGTTCCTGAAGAACGCGCAGCAACTTCACCTGCAATGTCTGAGACATGTTGCCTATTTCATCCAGGAAAATGGTTCCTTTGTGCGCCTGCTCAAACCGTCCGATCCGCGTCTGATGGGCCCCCGTGAACGCGCCTTTCACATGGCCAAACAGCTCACTTTCCAGCAATGTTTCGGGAATTGCGCCGCAATTGATGCTGACGATCTTCTGTTCCCGTCGCTGGCTGTTGAAATGGATCGCTTTGGCAATCAGCTCTTTGCCGGTGCCCGTTTCTCCAGTGATCAATACAGTGCTGTTGGTGCCAGAGATGGTCTCAACCATCTGAAAGACTTCCTGCATCGGCTTGCTGTTCCCCACGATGCTCTCGAAGCGGTACTTCTCCTTCAACTGAGTCTTAAGGTATGCGTTCTCCGCCTTCAGACGGCGCCGCTCAAGTGCCTGCCTGACCACTAGGGAAATCTCGACCAGTTGAAAAGGCTTCGCAATGTAGTCATAAGCGCCCTTCTTCATGGCCTGAACTGCGCTCTCCACCGTCCCATAGCCTGTGATGATGATTCCGATCAGCTCAGGATAGAGTGCGAGTGCCTCCTGCAACACGGTGGTTCCGTCAATGCCTGGCAGCTTCATGTCTGTCACCAGGATGTCAAATGGGACAGACTTCACCCGCTCCAGCGCCTCTTCCCCGTTAGAGGCAGCTTGCACATCATAGCCCTCTTGGGTGAGGTAGGTTACGATAGCGTTCCTCAAGTCCACTTCATCGTCCACAATCAGTACAGTTTCTCGGTCCGCTTTTTCCATGGGTGCCTTCTCGCTGGATAGGGTTTGACCGGTGCGGTCTTCGGCAAGCCAACGCCGCAACGATTCACAACTTGGAAATTTTGTTCAAGAGATTGGTGGATGCTTCAGACGTTCGTGAAACGAAAGCGCCGATCTCCTCCGCCGAAGGATCCCGCGTGAGGGATCAGCAGTTATGCCTGTTTGCCCTTCTGGCGCTTCACAACTTCGTCGACTGCGTTGATCAGCTCGTCCATCTGGCACGGCTTGGAAAGCACCAGATCCACGCCGCACTCCTTGATCCTGACATCGTCAAGCTGGATTCCCCAACCACTCAGCAAGACAATCGGTACCTGCTGGTTCTTTGCCCGAATTGCTTTGGCGACGTCCCAGCCAGACATATCTGGCAACCCTAGGTCGGAGAAGATCACGTCGTATTGGCCCGCTTCAAACATGGCGATGCCTTCCGGGCCCGTGGCCGCAACGTCCGCCTCGTGCCCAACCGTGACAAACATCTCCGCCAGGAAATCGCGAATGACATCTTCATCATCAATGACCAGAATTCGAATTTTCTGCTTCTCCATCGGAGCGCTCCTCGCACGGCTCGCCCGTTCTGCCTGCGTTGCAGCCGGAAAGTAAAGCATACAAGTGGTCCCCTGCCCCAACTCGCTTTCAAGGGCAATATTCCCAAGATGGCGCGCGACAATACCGTACGCCACACTCATGCCTAACCCGGTTCCTTTCGGCCCCTTGGTCGAGAAGAAAGGATCAAAGATCTTCTGTTTGACCTCATGGGACATGCCAACGCCAGTGTCCTTGATTTTGATTTCTGCATACTCGCTGTTCTCCGCTTGGTAGGATGCGCTCGAAATCTGGATTGTGCCTCCGTCGGGCATCGCATCAATGGCATTGGCAATGATGTTGACAAGAACATCAGTGAGTTCAGAGCTGATGCCACTAATGGTGGGAACCTCTCCACGGGAAAACTGCAGGTCAATCTTCACACCCTTCAGCTCACATTGGTCTCTCCACACCGGCTTGATGACGTTAATTGCGTCCTCAATCACCTGATTCAGATCCACGTGCTGGAATTTCTGATCGGTCCGGATGCGCGTGAAGTCCTGAATGCGCTTTACTGTTTGGGCGCCCTGAATCGTGGTGCGTTCGATGACTTTCAAGCTGGTACGGAGATTCTGCGGATCAGGAACATTGCCCCGTTCTAAAGCTCCGAGCATTACCTGCGTCTTCCCCAAGATGCCCGCCAGGATGTTGTTGAAGTCATGCGCAACGCCGCTTGCCATTTCCCCCAATGCCTTCAAGCGTTCTACCTGGACAATCTGGTTTTGCAAATGCCGCTGATCTGTCACATCCTTGCCAACAAAAAGCCAGGCGAACAGTCGTCCATAGGAGCTGTACACGGGCGTCGTTGCAATCTCAAAGCTGCCGTTGAGGACCTGGTCCTCGAACTCCACGGCAATGATCTTGTCCTGCTCATACATCTGGAGCTTTTGGTGGTGACACCAGGGCGATTGGGCATCCTTGAATACCTCTTCCGCCTGGCGATTCACTACGTCTCGTGGCTCCAAGCCCAGCCGCCTGGCCAAGGCTTTGTTCACCCGAATGATCCTTCCTCCCAAGTCCTGCATACAAATCAACTCTGACATGGCATCGAACGTGGTTTCCCACTCGGTCTTGGCTTCCCGAATTGCATGAAAAAGCCGGGCATTCGCGATGGCAACACTGATCTGGTTGCCGATGGAGTTGAGGATTTCGATCTCCTCAGGACGAAAATCCTTGCGTACGTGTCGCCCACCAAAGACGAAGCCCAGCAATTTCTCTTTGAAGAACAGCGGTAGCAGGACAAATGAAGGAATTCGTTGCTGGCGGCAAAGCTCTGCCAACTGCGTAAATGAACTAGACGCGGCTGCCGCCTGAATCTCAAGTTCCACAAGCACCCGCTTGAAACGCATCAGCGATTCACGAGTGTCGGCCAGGAAGGCTTCGTCGCTCATCGCTTCCACGAATTGTTGCGAAAAGTTTACCGAACCACTCACCTGGTAGGTGGCGTTGCTGAAACTCAGAGTCGCGATAGCGCCGCAATTCCAGTCAGCAAACTCGCAGATCTTTTGCAGCGCCGCTGTGGATATCTCTTCAATGTTCAGCGATTGCGCCATCGCGGACGTCACCGAAAGCAGAGTGGTCAACTCGCGATTCCGCTGTATCACCTCACGCTCAAGTTGCAGCCTCCGGGTAATATCCCTGCCAATCGCTTCGAATCCAGTCACCGAGCCCGCCTGCATCAGCGTTGTCAAACCCAACTCGAAACTCTTGCGTTCGCCATCACTCGTCACAAAATCGAGTTCAACGCGGTTGTTGTTGAATCCGAATAAGTCGGGCTGCAGGAGCTTTTCAGCCTTCGGCCGGCTCTCGGGGGTCAGAATCTGCAGGATGTTCCGACCGACCAATTCCTCCGCGGAGTAGCCCAGAAGCTGGTTTACCCGTAGCGTCAGAAAATTGAAGGCCCCGGACGCGTCCAGGGTAAAGATCAAGTCGTTTGCATTCTCTGCCAGTCGTCGATACTTCTCCTCGGAGTCCCTCAGTTTTAGCTGCAGTTCGCTGGTCTGAATGGCCTTCTCGATGACGGTAGGAAGCTGCTTAAAGTAACCCTGGGTCTTAACGACATAGTCGGTCGCTCCGCTCTTCATCGCCATCACGGCAACTTGCTCGTCGCCTTGGCCCGTCACCATGATTATGGGAAGCTGTGCCCCGGTCCTTCTGATCTTCCGGATCACATCAGTCCCATCCATCTCGGGGAGTCGATAGTCCACGATCACGGCAGAAAATCGCTCTCGAGAGAGGCGATCGACGCAAGCCTCCCCGTCTTTCACCGAAATCACCTGCATCTCGCCGTTTTGTCGCTTAAACGCTCTTTCGGTTAGCAGGACCTGATCAGGATTGTCCTCGACCAAAAGAACTTTGATTGGATAGCGAATCATCAGTTCGAATCCTGCCTGCTCCCATTCTTACAATTTAATGGGCTGGCCTGCGATCTCAGTGCCAAAATTCAGACATTATTTCTACCATACTCGGCCACTAAAATCTACGATGGGTCGTGAAGTATTACGAACTATGTCAAATCGTTGAAGGTGTGCTTCCGTCTGATGGTGACAAGGTTATTTATCGTCCAGAAGGGTTCAGATTCTTATAAAATACGCGGGTTAGTGCGGCGCCAAACACAGCGCTTTTCTCGAGAGAGCCAGGTCCCCAAGGAGGGTCAATGACCATTCAAGAAAGAATCCAGGAAGACATAAAGGACAGCATGAAGCTCAAGGACTCTCTGCGACTGGACGTATTGCGCGGGATGAAGTCAGCTATTAAGCTCAAAGAGATCGAAAAGATTAGAACTCTCGAAGAATCTGAGGTTTTCCAGGTGTTGCACACACTCGTCAAGCAGCGCAAAGATTCGATCGATCAATTCAAGATGGGAGGAAGGGCCGACTTAGTTGCTAGGGAAGAGGACGAACTGAAGATTCTGGAGTCCTTTTTACCTGCAGCTGTCTCGGAGCAGGAAATCCAGCAGGTTGTCAGAGAAGCCATTGCTGAACTGCAGGTGACCAACCCCAAAGACATGGGTCGTGTGATGAAGACCGTGATGGCTAAGTTTACAGGAAAGATCGTTGACGGAAAGCTGGTGAGTGAGCAGGTAAGGGCTCAACTTGGGGGTTAGTGAAATCGAGCAATTGGGCCAAAACCGTTTCTCTATGCGCCTAATGAATCACCGTACCTCTGCCCAAGAGTGCTTCCGAGATGGGCAAGGGTTTCCGTGCATCAGCGAACACAACCTCCTTCACCCCTTCGCGAATTGCTTCAACGGCGCCCAAGACTTTTTTCTTCATGCGACCTTTGGCAAACGCCGCAAACTCTTCAATGCGCTCAAACGGGATGTCGGAAATCAGACTCCCTTCATCCTGCACGTCGCGAAGCAACCCCGGAACGTTTGAGAGAATGATCAATTTGTCGACCTTCAAGGCCGAAGCTAATATAGCCGCTGCCCGGTCGCCATCGACGTTAATCGCTTCGCCTTCGTAGCTGATGGCGGGTGGCGTCAAGACTGGAGTAAATCCTCCACTCAGCAGGAGGTGCACCAGTCCCAGATTCACCTTCTCCACCTTTCCAGTGAAGTCATCGCGGAGCACCCTTTTTTTGCCTGCCTCGAGAATCGTGATGGTTGCCTTTCGCACACCCTCCCAGATGCGTCCATCCAAGCCCGACAGGCCAACAGCATTGACCCCTTTTCGCTGCAACTTCTCTACAATGCTCTTGTTCATCTTGCCGCAATACACCATCTCGAATATCTCGAGCGTCTCCCGGTCAGTGTATCGGGACTCATAGCCCGAAACCGAAGTCACCATGCGGGGTGGTTTGCCGAGCTGTTCTGAAATACGGTTGGTCTCGGCCGAGCCGCCGTGTACCAAAATCGCCGGCTGGCCGGCTTTGACAATTGATGCCAAATCCGCGCAAACCGCGTCGTAGTCAATTCCAAGACTACCGCCCACTTTGATGACAATCACTCTGCTTTGCCCTCGATGCGTAGTTTCGGCGTCTGGCTTGGTCTACCACCGCCCCTACATCTTCTTCAGCCAGTCGATCACCAACCCAGCTGATTCCGGGAAATCCTGTAAGATCTTGATGCCACGAACTTCGGAGTTCTCATAGATCTCCACACGCACAGGAAACCCCGTTCGTTTTTCGAACTCGCGCGCTGAGTTGGCAGCTTGAGAATCTCCTTGGGTCGCAAGAAAGAGGATTGAGTGAGGCTGAAAGTCAGGTGCGGACTTGGCGAGGGTTCCGGCATTTCCGGCGTCTCCAGAAATGACAACCGCAGATCGCACCTCCTCGTACTTTCCTGAAGCCAGAAAAGCCAGATCGGCGCCCAGCTCGCAGCCAATCATTGCGATACGGTTCACATCGACTTCGTTTCTGGCCTTCAACCACTGAATCGCCGTGTTGATGTCGAGGGGGAACTGCTTCGGGTCGGAACTCCAGCTGGCCTCTGCGTTCAGTGACGCTCCTGCTTTCTCCTTGCTTGCCCCATGTCCCCGCAAGTCCAATGTTAGCGCTGCGAATCCTGCCGGGAGCAATCGCTCTCGCACAAAAGCGTCCCATTGCCTCCGATCCTGCCCAAATCCATGCACCAGCAATACTGCAGGCACCTTGGTATCACCGCCACCAGCGGGAGAATACCAATCACCCGCTAGTTTGACCTGATCGGCGGTGTTGAGTAACACTGCCTGGCCGGCAAGATTCGTGCCAGGCCTCGCATTCGATGTGCTGGAAGACCCAAGCTCAAAATTGAAGACATTGTCAAAACGGTCAAGAAAGGAACTGACGCTCTTCGTTTCAGAAACGAACTTGCCGTGCTCGGCATGAACCTGATAATCCACTTTTGGATCCAGGCCATAGATTGCATAGAGTCCGTTTTCATCCGTGATCAGAGTCGTCGTAGTCTTCTTGTTGACGTTGCGGATAAACACCTTTGCGCCAACGATGGATCTCTTTCGGGCGTCAACGACATGGCCGTGTATCGACTTCGTGGGCGGCTCTTTCTTTTTCAGAGCTTCCGTTGGAAGCGGATTCAAGAGAAGCAAAGCTGCAACCCAACAAGCCAGCATCACAACCTTCAGTAGTCGATTCATTGTCATTCGTCCTCCTCAGAAACTGAACTTACCGGCGGGGGATAGGACAGAAGGTGCGTCCTATGCTGCTAACCCGATTTATAAGTTCATGCATCCTACAGACGGCCCTCCAAGCTCACAGAAAACGGGTCGTCAATTTGACGAGCTATTTCTTGACTGGCTCGATCTCCAGGCTAAGGGCAATATCTTGCCGCTCATCCGCGTCAAAGGATACCGTCTTCTCGGCAGGCTTGAAACCATCCTTGGCTGCCGAGACTCGGAACGTGTGCTTTCCGGCCGGGAGGCGAATCGCAAACTCGCCGCGTGGGCTGGAAATCGTCTCCCACTTTTTTTTCTTGAGCTTCACGAGGGATTCAGAGGTGAGCTCGGCATGGACGCTGACCCCCGCCAGCCGGAACCCCCTCCCGTCGAAGCAAGTGCCAGACAGCAGTGCATAGGGCTCGGGCTGCTGGCCCTTGTCTTTATCCTTGGCTGAGGACAACTGAGTGGCTGCCAGAAACACCAGGGCAAGGCAAAAGTAGCCCCCCTTCGCCATTGTGCTACGCCGCATACTCTCTCACCTGCCGCAGTAACCACACTTACACATCCGGACAACACTCGCCCTAAACCGGATGAAGTCCCGAAAATTCCAGCGCTGTGGTTTCCTCCCAGCCGTACATCACATTCATCGCCTGAACACCATTGCCCGCGGCTCCCTTCATCAAGTTATCGAGCGCTGACAAAATGACCAGGCGATTCTCCACAGCATCGAGTTCAAAGCCGACATCGCAATAGTTCGAGCCAGCCAGCAGTTTGGGCTCTGGATAGCGGTAGATACCGCCCTTCTCTTTGACGATGCGTATGAACGGTTCCGAGCCGTACTCTTTGCGATAAATCTTCCAAATGTCCTTCTCTTCCAATCGGTCCTTCAAAAGGACATGTGCCGTCGAAAGAATGCCACGAACGGCATCGGTCGCTGTTGCCGAAAAATGGACCCGTGGTTTCACGCAGGCAAAGGTCAGCTCCTGTTGAATCTCAGCGGTGTGGCGGTGACGGGTGGGCTGGAAGGACCGCAAGCTGCCACTGCGCTCCGGATGGTGTGAAGCTAAACTCGACTTGTTTCCCGCTGCCGACGAGCCCACTTTACCCTCGATGAAGACATTCTGGACGTCAACGATCCCATTTTTGAAAAGTGGGTAGAGTCCAAGAATGGCCGTGGTAGCCAGGCAGCCGGCTCCAGTCACCAACTGGGCGCTGCGGATCTCTTCCCGATGAAGTTCTGGAATGCCATAGACCGCTTTTTGCAGAAATTCCGTGTTCGAATGCTCGTGCTCGTACCAAACTGGATAGTCGGCGGCGTTTCGCAGCCGAAAATCGGACGAAAGATCAATCACACGTTCACCCAACTGCAAGAACTCCGCAATACGCCCCATCGCCATCCCATGCGGGAGACACAAGAAAAGGAGATCGGCTTTCTTCAAATCAGCGCTGGCAACAAACTTCAAGTCAGTGCGCTTGCGCAGGTTAGGGTGAACGGAGTGTACATACTTGCCAGCATTCGACTCCGAAGTTACCTGGCTGACCTTCACCTGTGGATGACTGAGCAACAAACGCAACGTCTCTCCGCCGGTGTAGCCGGAAGCTCCAACAATTGAAACCGAAATCATCAACCTCTCCCATACCTACAGATATGAATCACCCTGCACTCAGTACTCAGCACTCAGTACTCAGCACTTCTTCTTCCCCACCTGCAATACATAATCAATCACCTTCGCAGGAATATTGACTCCCGTCGTGTCGATTGAGTTTCGAAACTCCATAGTGTAATTGACTTCGTTCACCAGAAGCCCCTGCTCCGATTCAAACAGATCAATCGCCACAATGCCACCGCCGACTGCTTTTGCGGCACTGAGCGACAGGCGGTTCAATTCGTCGGTCACAGGGCAGTTCTCCGCTTTTCCTCCGCGCGCTGTATTCGTGATCCAGTGAGACGAGTAACGGTAAATCGCGCAGATTGTCTCATTTCCCACCACGAAGCTTCGAATGTCGCGCCCTGATTTAGGGATGTATTCCTGAATGTAAAAGATGGAGTGATGATAGGAACCCAGGACTTCCTTGTGTTCCAGAATCGCTTCAGCCGCCTCGCGGTCGTTGACCTTCGAAAGCAACCTTCCCCAAGAACCTACTGCCGGTTTCAGTACCACAGGGTAGCCCAACTCCTCAATGGCCTGGAGCGCCGACTCTGGGGTGAACGCCAGCAGCGTTTTCGGTGAGGGCACACCGGCACGAATCAGGGCGTTCGTCGTGAGGAACTTGTTCCCGCAAACGTCGGCTACCTCGAACCGGTTCACCGTCGGGATGCCCCAATCATTGAGCACCTTGAGCGCATACAGAGCACGCGAGTGATTGACGCAGCGCTCAAGCACAACGTCAAAATCCATGTGCTTCTCATTCAGCCGGAAAACCAGTTCGCGGTCGTCGAGCACCTGGAAACCCAGCCCACGTCCCCGCAGCTCTTCGATCAGGAGCTTCTCTTCCTTGCGGACAATCGAGCAGAGCAAGCCAATTTTCATAGTTGCGCCTGAAAACAAAAAACCACAGCCCCTTCGGTGCGAATGCCTTTGCCGATAGAAGCTGTGGCTATAATTTCAAAGAAATCTGATCCGAAGCCGCTGACACCACTCGCCGGGTTACTCTCCCCAATCCTCTTCTTCCTCTGGGGCTAGTTCGAGTTCGACCGGATCGGTTCCCACCACTTCCAGATCTGCCCCGCAGTCCGGACAGTTCACAATCTCTCCTTTTTCCACGTCCTCCAGCTCAATGTCGGCTTCGCACTCAGGACAGTAAGCCACGTTCAATCCCTCCTTGGTGATTCAGCAATCTCAGTGCTGCGGGAAAATGTTCTTGAATGATAACGGTCGCGAGGTTCGTTGTGGAACGAAAAAGCGGCCAATCCTCAGGAGTTGCTCCAACGCCCCAAACAGGACGCAGAGTATAAGTAATGCAAAAAGATACTGTCAAGCGCATTTCTGGAATCGCCGATATCCCGAAAATGCGCACTGATCGCCACTTTCCAGCCAAGCGTCGCGGCCCTGACGAAACTCAACTTTGAGGTCACTGCTATTGCCGCCAGTCCGCCGCAAGCGCCCAGACGATCTCATGCTTTTCGCGGAACGGGTCTTCACTCTCGCGCAAGAGGGATCGTCTCCAGTCTCCTTTTTGCTGCTAGCTTTTTCGCCCCGTAATCCGCCAAGCCTGAACATCATCATCAGATCACCACACCGGTCAGAAACTTCTAGATTTGGCACACGATACGAACCAAAATACGAGGCATTGAGGCAGCCCATACATCCTCAGATTTCAGAGCAAGACGCCAGCGTCAGCAATGCCCAACGAACGACAACTCGATTGCGGGACGTCCTCAAAAAAGGAGCTCTTGGGCACACGAGGACCAGAGGCTCTCTCGATAGGTTGAACCTCACTCCAGCATGATCAAACTCGAGGAGTTTGAATCCGATCTTCCTTATGGGCCATGGGCGAGCCGTGGCTGTAACGTGTGGGACGCGATCTGTGCCGCTGTGAACGGTGACGCGGCAGCGCTTCGTCGCCTGCTTGTGCACGATCCGAGGCTATCCAGATATGGGGAGCCTCTGTACTTCGCTGTGCGCGAAGGACACCTCGATGCGGTAAACGTCCTGCTCGATGCGGGTGCGGATGGCGGCGAAGAGCTCCTGACCCTTGCCCGTGATCGGGATCACGAGGACGTGGCTCAACTCCTGGAACGCACGCGCACTCGTCGCGGCCGTATCAAGCCAGCTGAGGCTGATCACCCAATCCACGTTGCGTCGGCCGCTAACGATGTAGCAACGTTGCGAGCGCTCCTGGACGCAGAGCCAGGACTTGTCCATCTGAGTGATCGTTCCGGTGGTACACCCTTGCATCGGGCCGTTGTTGCTTCAGCACGCGACTCGGTCAATCTGTTGCTCGATCGTGGAGCCGATCCCCACGCGTTGCATGGCGCCGGTCCCCGTTCCGAGCGGGGCTATGCCGCTGTGGATTTTCAACCCATCGACCTGGCCTTGTGGGACGGGCCGTTCTGGGGCGTCAGAGGCGATATCGAGACCGCACGCTTGCTGCTCAAACGCGGGGCGCATTACGACCTGGCCATCGCGTCGGCGCTCGGCGACCTTGAACAGGTGCAAGCTTTCCTGGATGAAGCCCCCAAGAAAATCGCCGAGGCACGCCCCTGCGGCAAGCGAGCGTTGTCTTCGGCTGTGCAGTTCGAGCATAAGCCTGTCGTCCAACTGCTGCTCGCCCGTGGGGCCGATCCGAACTGGCCCGAAGGCTCGAACGCGCCCCGGGGAGCAGCACTGCACGCCGCCGCGCGCACCGGCAACCGCCCGTTCGTCGAGCTGCTGCTGGCTCACGGGGCGGATCCCAACAGCCACATTGACTCTTCCGGAAGTGCTACCTATGTCGCCAAGACGCGCGAACTACGTGCCCTGCTTTTTGAGCACGGAGGCACTCTCGACACCTACGACCTGGTGTGGTTAGGCGAAGACGACGAGGTGGTGCGCCGGGTTTCTGTAGACCCCAGCTCGGCAAACTCGGGCTGCGGAGGTGTGTTTGCGGCTGCATGCACTCAGGGTAAACGCGATCTGGTCGTCCGGCTGCTTGCTGCCGGTGCGCGCGTCCCAGCAATGGTGAATGCCTGCCGTTCGTACTTGTGGAGCGACCCTGAATCCCTTCGATTGCTGTTGAAGAGTGGCATGGATCCCGATCTGCCGAACTGGCAACACGCCACTCCCCTACATGATCTGTGCTCCCGTGACAGCCGCGGCCAGCCGCGTGCGCATCGGGTTGAGTGTGCCACGCTCTTTCTTGACGCCGGGGCCAGTATTTCTGCGAAGGACGAAGACTACTGTTCGACTCCGTTAGCCTGGGCTGCTCGCCACAACGTGGCCGACATGGTCGAGTTTCTCCTTTCTAGAGACGCGCCTACAAACCTTCCGGACGACAAACCCTGGGCCACGCCGCTAGCTTGGGCGACGAAGAGAGGACATGGCCACATCGTCGATATACTGCGCGCCGCGGGTGCGACAGCATGACTACAAGTTGTGGGAAACGTGGAGGAATCCAGTGCGACTGCGAGAAATCACTCTGGGCTTGACCCTTATCTGCATGCTCGGTTTATCTCCGTTGGCAGCGCAGGAAGTCGAAATCGCGGCGTCGGTGGCTTTCACCGAAGGTCCCGCAGTGGATCGGGAAGGCAATGTTTATTTCACAGAAATCATGTCACAGCGGATCATGAAGCTAGGTGCCGACGGGTTACTTACCACGTTTCGCGAGCAGAGCAATGCGGCCAATGGACTGTTGATCGATCCTGAGGGCAGACTGGTTGCGTGTGAGGGAGGAGAGTTCCGGAGGAGCGAAGCAGTCATCAAAGGCAAACCTCGCGTCACCCGCACAGATCTGCGCACCGGCAAGTTGGAAGTCCTCGCCGACGATGGCCAGGGTGTGACTTTGAAAGGGCCCAACGATGTAACCATAGATGGACGAGGGCGGCTCTATTTCACCGATATGGCTGGCGCCGCTGTCTATCGCATAGACGCGTCCGGGAAGGTGGCGCGGATCCTGGCAGCTCCAGAAATCCAGCGCCCCAATGGAATTCAGATCTCACCCGACGACAGGACGCTTTATCTCGTCGAAGCCAATGGAGCGGAAGGCGGTGCCCGCATGATCCGAGCGTTCGACCTACAACCCGACGGTACGGTCCGCAACATGCGCGTTCATTACAACTTCTATCCCGGACGAAGTGCTGATGGAATGAGCATTGATACTCAGGGGAATCTCTACGCCTCCGCAGGACTGCACAGGCGCCGCGGCACTTCCGAAACCCTCGATACTGCATGCGGCGTTCACGTCATCTCACCGCAGGGAAAACGAATCAAATTCATCCCGATTCCCGAGGACACGATCACGAACAATGCCTTTGGAGGTCCGGATATGAAGACCCTTTACGTCACCGCCGGCAAGACTTTGTACAAACTACGGACGGAGGTTGCCGGTCTCCCTCGCTAGTCACGCCAGCTCCGGTGGGTCGCAGCGCCTAGAGCGTGAGCCAGCAGAATCGCATTGTCTGGATTAGATAATCGATCACCACCGATGCCAAGTTGGGACGCTGACCTCTATCTGAAATTTGCCGGCGAGCGGACGCAGCCGTCTATCGATCTGATCTCGAGAATTTCCCTGGCTCATCCAGGCCGAATCATCGACCTGGGCTGCGGTCCTGGTAACAGCACTGCAATCCTCAGGCAACGTTGGCCGTCCGCTGAAATTGTCGGATTGGATAACTCCAGAGAGATGATTGCCACGGCGTCTCAAGCCTATCCTGACTGGACATGGGTCGAGGGTGATATTGCTACCTGGACGGCGCCTGTACCGTTCGACGTTGTATTCTCGAATGCAGCTTTACACTGGGTGCCCAATCACGCAGAGTTGATGCCTCGTCTTCTCAGGCAGGTTCGTCCGCAGGGTGCCCTTGCCATTCAGATGCCCGCACATTTTCGATCGCCGGTGCACGAACTCATGATTGAGACTACCAAGAACCCCGTTTGGCAAGACTGCATGGATGGTGCGATCCACGCGATTAAGGTGGAAAGGCCGGCTTTCTACTATGATCTCTTGAGCCCGCACGCTTCGAAGCTCGATCTTTGGGAAACCGAATACATTCACGTCATGAATAGTCCCGCCGCAATTCTGGAATGGATTCGAGGTACCGGACTACGACCCTTCCTGGAGGCGCTGCCGTCCGAAGAGCAAAGACGCCACTTCGAGGATTTGTTTCTCACAGGTCTGACGCGGGCCTACGAGCCCCAGAAAGATGATCGCGTTCTGTTTCCGTTCAGGCGTCTTTTCATAGTGGCCTACCGCTGATTGTTCTACTGAACATCGCAAACTAGAAGTACAGAGCAAGCTCACACCAGCGAGACCCAATCAGGGAACCGCCAAGGGCGCAAAGAGCGCCAAGAGCTTGCCTGATGAAGCTTTTCGTAGAGGTACTTGGCCATCCGGATCTGATCACAAGGTCCATGACTTGAGATTCTCAGATTTCAAAACGACGGCTCGGATTCCCCTTTGCGTTCTTGGCGTCCTTTGCGGTTCAGACAAATTCAAGTCTGACCGAGCTCTTGAAGCAGCAATTTTTGTCATTTCCCGTGGATGGCCGATTGCTCTTTCCACGCTGTGGTCCATCCGTTGCGTTTATGTCGCCCGAGTCGCAACTGTCGTCAGCTCAATGCAACTGCAACTTTAATAGTGAGATCGAGGCGGGAGCGGGGACCAAATCTGAACTTGGCGGGTTCAACTATGAGCTGTGCCTCAGAAAACAGGATAGTCGGTTGCAGGTGCTTGTTTTTGATGAGTTTAGCCTTGGGGTTGACCCTACCCAACAGTCAGCTGGCCTTCTGTGCAGGTCCGTCTCAACCTCGAAAGACACACACGGATTTCATACACTCGGAGTTGAAGGTTGTTGTGGATGAGTTCGGATCCGACGCCCAACGGATTCCGGCAGATTTTGTGGAGAAGGTTCAGCGATGGGCTCGTTTGTATCAGACGCGCGACCGGTCGGACATGGCGAAGGTATTGGAGAGCCAACGTGAGCTCTTTGATTCCCTCCGCCAGCAAGTTCAGGAGGCTGGGCTGCCGCCAGATCTGGCCTTCATCACTTTGGTCGAGAGTGAATTCAAGCCCAAGGTTCGCAGCCAAACCAACAACGCGGGACTCTGGCAACTGGAGCCAATCACGGCCCGGCACAACGGACTCAAAGTGAACGGCAAGACTGATGAGCGGCTCGACCCCAAGAAATCCACGGCTGCTGCCTGCCGGTACATCTTGAGTCTGCGACAGACCCTCGGAACGGATACCTCCCTGCTCGTTACAGTGGCCGCCTACAACCTGGGCCCGAGCCGTCTCCAATCTCGAATGAAAACCGTCTCCCGTGCGGACCGCCGGAGTGACTTCTGGCATTTGTACGCCACGCGCCGCATTCCGCGGTTAACGCGCACTCACATCGCACGATTGATGGCCGCGATCATCATTGGCCGGAATGAAGAGCGTTTCGGGTTTGGGCGTACTGACGCCGCTGAAAAAATTGCTCGTTTGAAAATGGGTGAGAGGAATTCGAGCGAAACCCCAGGCTTGGTTAGCAAACCCAGGTTGAAGACCCCAAGCAACAACTAGCGTTCTGGCGTCGTTGCAAGCAGTTGTCCTCGCTGTGCCAGGTCTTCGCTCGCTGGCAAAGCAGCGGCTTGAACAGGTCTGGCAAAGAATCCGGGCTGCACCTTTGCCACAATCTGATTCACCGGCTTTTCAATGATTTTGAAGAATGGCTTTGGATAAATACCGATCCAGAACGCCATCACCACCAGCGGCATCAGCGTCGCAAATTCCCGCAGATTCAAGTCCTTCAACTTTTCGTTCTTGGGATTCGTGATCTGGCCAAACATCATTCGCTGGTACAGCCACAGCATGTAGGCTGCTCCCAGCACGATCCCGAGACAGCCCCAAACGCCCCAACTGATCTGTCGCTGAAACGCTCCTGCCAGAATGGTGAACTCGCCGATGAAGCCATTGAGCAACGGCAGCCCAATGGAAGACATGGTAATGATCAAGAAAATCGTGGCAAAGGTCGGCATCACATGCGACAAGCCGCCGTACTCGGCAATTTCGCGGGTATGCCGCCGTTCATAGACAATTCCGACAATCAAGAAGAGCGCCCCGGTCGAGATGCCATGGTTGATCTGCTGAATGATGCTGCCGTTAATTCCGTTCGGGTTCAACGCGAACAGTCCGAGCATGCAAAAGCCAAGATGGCTCACCGAAGAGTAGGCTACCAGCTTCTTGGCATCCTTCTGCATCATCGCCACCAACGCTCCGTAAACGATGCCCACAATCGACAGAAACACCATCAGGTGTAACAACCCAAACTGATAGTCCACCAGTCCGAATGTCGCATACGACAGGTTGAGCGAGGCCGTATCCTTAACGGCATCCGGAAACATCGGCAGGCTGAAGCGTACGAATCCATACGTCCCCATCTTCAGGAGAACACCGGCCAGAATGACAGACCCGGCCGTTGGGGCCTCCACGTGGGCATCGGGCAGCCACGTATGGAAGGGAAACATCGGGACCTTGATGGCAAATCCGAAGAAGAAGGCCAGGAACAGCCAGAACTGATACTCCCAAGGCAGGGCCAGCTTCTGCAGATCGGGAATGCTGAAGGTGAGGACGCCGGTAACTTTGAAGTTGTAGAAGTAAAGAGCCAGAATGCCCAGCAGCATCAGCACCGAGCCCAGCAGCGTGTACAGAAAGAATTTGATGGCCGCGTAGAGCTTGCGGGGTCCGCCCCAAACGCCAATGAGAAAGTACATCGGCACCAGCATGACTTCCCAGAACACGTAGAACAGAAAGAAGTCCATCGCCATGAAGACACCCAGCATGCCCGTCTGCAGCAGCAGCATGAAGATGTAGTACTCCTTCACGCGCTCCTCGATCGCCGACCAGGAAGAGAGCACTGCCAGGAACCCCAGGCCCGTGGTCATGAGAATCAACAAGAGGCTGATGCCGTCGATGCCGAAGTGATACTCCACGCCGATCGACGGAATCCAGGCATGCCGTTCCACAAACTGCATCCCGTCTGCGTTGGCGTCGAAATGCTTCAATAGCGGCAGCGATACCAGGAATCCAATCGCAGCAATGATGTTTGCAAACCAGCGGATGAAGTTCTTATTGTCCTTGTTGACGAACAGCAGCAGAACGGCGCCAACCAAAGGCGTGTAGGCGATCACCGACAAGAGATGGTTTTCAAACATGATCCGGAGCTCCTTGGAGTCAATCAACCTGCTGGTTGAACTGACAAGAAAAGCAAACCACAGAGACAGAGAGCTAAAGCAACCACCGACGAAAAAACGCAAACAGAGCAACTTCAGTCGTTGCCGGCCAAATCAGGCTGGATTCCGGCTCGCGCTGCGCTTGGCCGGAATGACGGTCAAACTCTCTTCATGTACGTCATTCCCGCAAAGGAGCGACACCAGCCGAGGCACGAATCCAGACCCGCTTTTCTCTCCGTGCCTCTTGAGGTTGTCTCACAGCCTCAACTCTGTGGTTTGCTTTTTGTCTTCTCTACTTCATTACAAAATAACTCACCAATAACAAAATTCCGCCCACGGTGAACGCGGCATAATTCTGAATCACTCCCGTCTGCAGTCGGCGCATCGGGTAACTCAGGTAGTAGATCAGATCGGAACGGCGCACGGCAAAGTCAACGACCCAGAAATCCAGAAAGCCCGAAACCGAAGCCGTCAGACGCGTCAGCCAAGCCGAGCCATTAACCCCCCCGTCGATCACTCCCAGATCGAATCGCCCCAAAAGCGTACCCAGCCCCTTCGTGCGATTGACAATCAACGCATCGTAGATTTCATCCACCCAGTACTTGTTCAGCAGGGTCGTGTACAGGCCGCGGAATCGGTTCATCAGATTCTCCGGCAGTGCCGGGTTCGTCAGGTAGAACTGCCGCGCTACCAGCAACCCCACCGTCGCAATTCCCACCGACACTCCCATCAGCCCCCACTCCGCCGCTTCACTCCCGTGGCTGCCAATCTTCACCGGGTGCTCAAACACCGGCTCCAGGAAATGCTCAAACGCATTGCCCACATGCACCAGATGCCCAATCACGTGCGGAATCCCCAGCCATCCCGCCACCACCGATCCCACCGCCAGCACCTGCAGCGGCACCGTCATGCTCGCCGGCGATTCGTGCACGTGGTGCTCGACTTCATGCGTCATCCGCGACTTCCCGTAAAACGTCAGAAACATCATCCGAAACATGTAGAACGACGTCATCCCCGCCGCCACCGCTCCCACCACCCACAGCAGCCAGTGCCCTCGCTCGCTGGCAAAGGCCTTCCACAGGATCTCGTCCTTGCTGAAAAATCCTGCCAGCGGTGGAAACCCCGCAATCGCCACCGTCCCCACCAGCATCGTCCACCATGTGGTCTTGATCTTGTCCTTCAAGCTGCCCATCTTCCGGATGTCCTGCTCCCCGCCCAAGGCATGGATCACACTGCCTGACCCGAGGAACAGCAAGGCTTTGAAGAAGGCATGGGTCATGAGGTGAAACACGCCGGCCGCAAAGGCGCCCACCCCGCAGCCCAGAAACATGTAGCCCAACTGGCTGACGGTGGAATAGGCCAGCACTTTCTTGATGTCGTTCTGCACCAGGCCGATGGAGGCGGCGAAGATCGCCGTCAGCGCGCCCACGATGGCGACCAGCAGCATGGCCGTCGGTGCCAGCACAAACAGGGCGTTGCAGCGCGCCACCATGTAGACCCCGGCGGTGACCATCGTGGCAGCGTGGATCAAGGCGCTGACCGGCGTCGGGCCTTCCATGGCGTCGGGCAGCCAGACGTAGAGCGGCACCTGCGCCGATTTACCCATCGCTCCGATGAACAGCAGAATGCAGACGGCGGTGATCATCGCGTCACCAGGCAGTAGTGAGCCATTGGCTGCCTTGCTCTTCACCAACTCAAACACCGTGGAGTAGTCCAGAGAGCCAAACAGAGTGAACAGCAGAAACATGCCCAGCATGAAACCATAATCACCTACGCGGTTGACGATGAACGCCTTCTTGCCAGCATCCCCTGCGCTCTTCTTATGAAAGTAGAAACCGATCAGCAGATAGGAACAAAGCCCCACGCCTTCCCAGCCCACAAACATCAAAACAAAGTTGTTGGCAAGAACCAGGGTGAGCATCGAGAACATGAAGAGGTTGAGATACGCAAAGAAGCGGTAGTAACCCCCTTCATGAGCCATGTAGCCGGTGGAGTAGATGTGGATGAGGAAGCCAATTCCAGTGACAACCAAGCACCATGACGGCCGAGAGCGGATCGAGCTGAAAACCCCACTGAATGAGAAACGGCGCCAGACCTCCCGAACGGAGCTCACCCATTCCAGCCGGAATCCACGTGAATAACTCCACCTCAAAATGCCGCTGGTGTTCCGGCAAATGCACCAACTGGTTGACCGCGCCAAGAGCAAAAATAAAGGCAAGTCCGACAAGGCTGCAGGCCGCGATGTCGATCAGGCGTTTCGGCAGTCTTTTGCCCAGCAATCCATTGATGGTGGCACCGGCCGCTGGAAAGAGCGGAATGACCCAAATGAGCTTCAGAAAGTCCATAGTTCACCCAAGACGTGGCAAGGTACCAAGGTTTTCTGCCGTCTGCGATGAAGATCGTGCGCGGGCTGCAGCAAATCGATCAATGTGTGGATGCTATACACAGCGTCGTTACACCCGGCCTTCGGCCACCCTCTCCCGTGGGGAGAGGGGCTGGGGGTGAGGGGACAGCCGCAACGGAGCGACGTTCATGCGAATTTACTTATGTAGCCTTGTTTAAATGAGGCTGGAAGAGAAATGCTGAACCCGGGGGTTTCAGGCTGCTCCTCATCCAAATCCAGCAATCTTGTCGTGTTGAAAACCGAGGGGGTTATAGCAAATCGATTTTTTAATGTCCAGCCAATTTCGCCTATTTTCGAGCCAGTACGCCCAGGCCGTACACCCAAGGACAAAAAACGACCAGAAAGTAGTAGAAGGCTCCGAGACGAACGGCGCCATGGCGCCGGCTGATATAAAGATAGAATCCACCCACTACCACAACTGCTTTGAAAAAAGTGATGACGATCGTCCAGTGAAAATGCTCAAACAGAAAGCGAAAAAGAACATTGCCTTCAACACGGGTCCCAAAGGAATAGATTCCTGTCAGCGTGAACACCCAATCGGCCAGTTGTAAGAAAATGAGGAGAACCAAATAGAACCGATCTCGACTAAACTCACCCATCCTGCCTTCCTTTCATAAGAAATCCGTCGTGTTCACACCTTCTGGTAATGCTTCCCTGAAATCCCCTCCGCGGGAGGGGGTGAAGGCTTATGAGAAGCCTTCACCGTAGCGACAGCGGTCGCGTAGCGCCGGGGTGGGTTCCCTGATCAACAACCCAAATCAGGTTCCGAGTCATGCACAACCCCCCTGAAGTCCCCCCTTGTTCAAGGGGGGACGCTATTTTCATCAAACGTGTCCGCAGCAACGCAGCATCAAAAACTCCCCTGAGTAGCCCGGTACAATTTCCCTGCAGGCCCTTTTCAGCTTATAGTACAGGCGCTCGTTCCGTCCTGTCTGCACCGTTCAACCCTAACCCATTGCGGAGGTTTCTGTGAAGCCCTTCCATCTTTCGGTCTGCCGATTTCTCTCGGTTCCCCTGCTGCTTACCGCCCTGCATTCTGGAACAGCCATTGGTCAAAGCGGTCCGGGCGAGTTAGCACCCGTTTTGTCTGAGGAGATCCAATCGCCTGCTGTCTCCATTTTTCAAATGAAGCAATACCTGTTGAGAAAAGCAGCCAAGCCTCCTGCGCCGGCCAGTGCCGAACAGTGGACCGCCGAATCGAAGCGCCTTCGCGAGCATCTGCTCAAAGACGTGGTGTTCAACGGATGGCCGCAGGAATGGGTGAACGCTCCCCCAAGATTTGAAGAGACAGGTGTGCTGGCTGGAAAAGGTTACCGGATGCGCAAGTTGCGCTATGAAATTGTTCCAGGTTTCTACGCTGCAGCGATTCTGTATGAACCCGAGAACTTGCAGGGAAAGGTACCTGGGATTGTTAACGTCAACGGACACGTCGGACCTCCCGGAAAGGCTGTGGAATACAAGCAGAAGCGCTGCATCCATTTCGCCCGGCAAGGGATGCTGGCATTGAACCTTGAATGGTTCGCGTTTGGCGAACTGCGCGACGAAGAAAATGGGCACTGGTTTGGCGCCCACCTTGATCTGGTCGGGACACCTCACCTTGGGTTGTTCTACCTGGCAATGCGGAAGGGTCTCGACTACCTCTACGAACATCCCAATGCCGACAGAAACCGGTTGGGTGTGACGGGGCTTTCAGGAGGCGGCTGGCAGACCATCGTGCTCAGCGCCTTGGATGAACGGGTGAAGGCGGCGGTTCCCGTTGCTGGCTACTCGGCGCTCGCGCCGAAACTCGAAGTTCGTCGCTATGGCGATCTGGGCGACCTGGAGCAATCAGCAACCGATCTCATGGATGGACAGGACTATACCCATCTCACCGCTTTGATGGCACCCCGTCCCACGCTAATCGCACATAACAATCAGGATAACTGTTGTTTTCGCGCCGGCATCGTCAAGCCGCTCAATTACGACGCCATCCGTCCTATCTTCCGCCTCTACGGAAAGGAAGACCTGCTGACTTGGCACGAGAACGACGATCCGGGCGACCACAATTACCAGCTCGACAACCGCATGCAGGCCTACAGCTTCTTTGCCAAGCGCTTCAACGTCCCAATGATTCAGAAGGAAATCGATGACTTAAGATCCTACGAGGAACTGCTCGTCGGCTTGCCGCAAGACAACCTGACAATCCTCGGTTTTGCCAGAAAACTGGCAAAAGCGATCAACCGTCCTGCAATCCCCGCCGACACGAATGCGCGCCAAAGTTGGAGCGTGGCTGAGCGCGATCGGCTGAAGAAAGTGCTGCGCTACAAGGCTGCCACGATCCAGCGACCTTGGGTGATCGCCACAACCAAGGCCAAGGGAATTGAAACGAAGTCCTACCTGTTTGAGATGACCGATGGGCTCTCCGCCAACGCCGTTTGGCTGCGTGCCATCGGAGAGCCCGACAATACGCCGGTGACTGTGATCCTGAATGACAAAGGAAAATCGGCTGCAGGAGCTGAGGTTTCCGAGCGTGTAAACCGGGGCGAGCAGGTCCTTGCGGTAGATCTGCTTTTCATTGGCGATGCCTGGAAGGACGCCTCCGGCTATTCCTACGCGCAGATCCTGCACGGAACGGGTGATCGCGCGTTGGGCATCGTTGCCGCGCAACTGTCTACGATCACAGAATGGATCAAGAACCGAGCCAACGTTCGCGACGTCCGACTGGAATGCACCGGCGTGCGCAGCCAAGCGGCCGTCCTCGCCGCGGCAGCCCTGAACCCCACGCTGTTCTCAGACATCGTCGTTCACCAGGGGGCTTCCAGTTTGAGCTATCTCTTGGAGAAACCCGTCACCTACCGCGAAGCTCCAGAGCTGTTCTGTCTGGATCTCTACAAGTATTTCGATTTCGATCGGCTCACCGCTTTGGCCGCCCCAGCGAATATCAAGACGGAGAAGACACTTCCAGGTAAGTAGGTTTGCATATCCCTAACAGGCTGGCGGTCAACCCCGGAACGCGCTGAATCTTCTTTTGGACTACCGTGGCAAGTGAGGTAGGGTGCCGCTTCCACTATCTAATACAGACCTCTTGAGAGTCTGACAGATTGGGGTCAAATCCAACCACCGGCGTAAGCCAGTGGCACGCGGCGTTGTGGCTCCCCTGAAAATTCCCTCCCTCGGAGGGGTGGCGGGAAGCGCCGGGGTGGGTTCCCAATCGACAATTCACATCAGGTTCTGAGCTATGCCCAAAACCCACCTGAAGTCCCCGCTCAAGGGGGGGCACTGTTTTCATCGAACGTGGCGCCGCCTAGGCGGCATGAAAGACGCACTGAGCCTCCGACCGCTCACGCGGTCGGTATCCCTACAGTCGCTTTGTCAACCATTGGCTCACACCAGCGGTTGGGCTAAACAAACCGATGTAACGTTACCTATCGCGTTTGTATTAGGTACTAGACTGTGGAAGGCAGTTTAGTCGTGGTTGGCTACACCCAGTGAAAGCTCCCTCGCCATTTCAATGTGCCGGCCGCCAGGCTGTCATTTCTCGCACAGTGAAGAATCGGCTCTAGCCTTGGAATCCAAGAACCAGAGACTCCTAACGCCCAGTAGTTTTACCAAGTCCAGGCCCCACGGATTCGGCGGCCAGGCCGTTCGCCAGTGCAAGCGACTTCACCAGGCGATGACGCATCGTTTGAGATTGTTCAGGACTAAAGCGGAAACTTCCGCGGTCTACCTGGCGCATGCCCTTGCGAGTCCATCGGGGTCGCATGATTCCATCATCCACATGGGCTCTGGGCCCCAGCAACAGGTGACCCAGTTCGTGAGCGGTTGCCAGTCCAAGAAGACTCGAGAGGTCCCCACCTTTCCCCAGTGCTTCGACACGATCGAAGAAAATGGTCGCAAGGTCTCCTCCATCCTCACTCACAGCGGCAAACCCAAGATGATCGCTGCGAAAGGTGGATCGTGTCGATCCAAACAGCTTTGGGATGATCCGAAGAGAGAAGGTCGCTAGTTCAGATTGGCATGGGCAGTTTAGCCACTTCAGTTCTACGCCCGTTTCGCTAAGAATCTCACTCGTGACGGCCTGACCTCTCTCAAGGGTCAAACGAGGAACCTTGGCCAAGTTAAGAACCCTGACCGTGATGGTTAGACCCTCCGTTGAATCGGCCGGCCTACCCGCCCGAATTGCAAGCGGGAATCCGAGCACCACACCAAAAACGAGCGTCGCAGACACACCAAACCGTTGCTTCATGGCACTCACCTCCGAAACTGGGAAATGAGGCCGAGCTGGATGTCGCGACTAACCCCTCTTGCCTTTGAAAGCCGGTTCTAAACCGTCTTCACAGCCCTAAGGCGGTTGAAAATCGAAAAAACTATCATCCTCCACAAATATTTCCGGGGAGTTTCCCATGGCGCGTTGTGGTGCCACGTTCGATGAAAATGCCGTCCCCCCTTGGACAAGGGGGACTTCAGGGGAGTTTTGGGAAAGGCAACCAACCCACTCCGGTGCTGCGCGACCGCTGTCGCTTCGCGACCACCGTCGCTTCGGTGAAGGCTTCTCACGCCTTCACCCCCTCCTATGGAGGGGATTTTCAGAGGAGACTCAGCGGGAGGCGGAACTGGGACACAGTGCTATAATCCCGGGCAAAGCCAATTCCACCAGGCAGTCGGAGGGCTGCCAGAACATGCCCTCAAACCCGGACGTCACCATGTTGCTGCAGGCGTGGCGGGGAGGAGACTCACAGGCTCTAGAGCGTCTGGTTCCGCTCGTTCGGACAGAGATCCACCGGTTGGCAGGACGTTACATGGGGCGAGAGCGCCCGGGACATGTCCTGCAGACGACCGCCCTGGTCAATGAAGCCTACATGCGGCTAATCGACTGGAAAGGAGTGAGCTGGCAAAACCGAGCCCATTTTCTGGGAGTTGCTGCTCAACTCATGCGGCATATCCTGGTAGACTTTGCCCGCAAGCGTCCGGTAGCAGAAGGAGACCAGGAAGCGGTACATGTTTCCTTGGACGAAGCCCTGCATTTGGCGCCGGGGAAAAGCGCTGAGGTGGTTGCCGTTGATGATGCGTTGAAATCCCTGGCAACCTTCGATCACCAGAAAAGCCAGATCGTGGAGCTTCGCTACTTTGGCGGCCTCAGCGTCGAAGAAACGGCCGAGGTTCTTGGGCTGGCACCCATCACCGTGATACGCGAGTGGAACAAAGCGAAGGCGTGGCTGTATCGGGAACTGTCGAAATCAGTGACGAGTGGCAAAGCAGTGGCGAGTGACGAGTGAGGAGCAATACCCGATGGATTGTTCAGGCAATGTGGAGTGCGGGAGCTTGCTCCCGCTTTGCTGAAGCCAGCTTGCTGGCGCCGGTGAAGCGATGGGGTTAGATTGATCTTGTGATCTAGCCGCAGGCACACATACTGCCGGACCTGGTGTCACTGTCAACCTTTGGCATACAGTCTAAGGCGGCAGCAAGCTGCCGTTGAGGATAGAGTCGAGGACCGAAAGCAGGAGCGAGCTCCGTACTCCAAAAAAGAACTCCGTATGAATCAATGGCCGCACGCGCCAGCGCACAAGCTTGGTGAAGCTGGAGCCTTCATCGTGACCGGGGGGACTTACCTAAAGGCGCACCATTTCAAGAAGCCACTCCTGCTGGACTTTCTTCAGACTACGCTGTTTTCGGAAGCTGAGCGGTTAGGCTGGCAGTTGCAAGCTTGGGCACTTTTCAGCAACCACTACCATTTCGTAGCTCTTTCCCCGCTGGAAGCAGGAACCCTGATGCCTCTCCTCAGACGCCTCCACTCCCTCACCGCCAGAGAAGCAAACCGAGTAAACGAGAGCAGCGGTCAGCAGGTCTGGCATCAGTATTGGGATACCCATTTGACCTATGAACGCTCGTATTACGCCCGCTTGAACTACGTGCATGAGAACCCATGCCGGCACGGGCTGGTGCCGGATGCGTCGAGCTATCCCTGGTGTTCGGCCGCCTGGCTTGAGCGAACCGCAGCGCCGGCGTTTGTCAAAACCCTCAATGGGTTCAAAACAGATAGAATCTCGATCCATGACGACTTTGAGGTGATCTGGGAACGCGAGTAGCAATTTGGAGTCCGGGAGTTTGCACCCGCTTTGGCTGAAGCCAGCTTGCTGGCGCCGGTGAAGAGACAATCGTGTTCTCTGCATGACCGTCAATCTTCGGCATCGTAGTCTCAGGCGGCAGCGAGCTGCCGCTGAGCTAAAGTCGAAAACCCAAAGCGGGAGCAAGCTCCCGCACTCCAAATGTTGGGTCTAGGCTGCCATCTGATTACTCGCCACTGCTTTTATGAATCCTGAACTCTGGCAGAAAGTCGACAAACTGCTCGAGCAAGCTCTGGAGAGGGAACCCACCAAGCGGGCTGCGTTCCTCGATGAGGCTTGCAACGGGGACACTGCTCTTCGCCAGGAAGTGGAGTCTTTGCTGTCAGCTCACGAGAAGGCTGCTGACTTTATTGAAGCTCCGGCGTTGGAGGCTGGAGCTCCAACACGCGGAACGGTAGTCCAAATCGCAGCGGGAGAGCAGCTCGGCCCCTACAAGATTCTCTCCTTGCTGGGCGCAGGAGGCATGGGAGAGGTCTACCGGGCCAAAGACGACCGAATTGGACGGGAGGTTGCTATCAAGGTTTTGCCACCAGCTCTCTCTGCGGATGCTGACCGTCTGCGCCGGTTCGAACAAGAGGCTCGGGCAGCGGGCCGTCTCAATCATCCGAACATCCTGGCACTCTATGATGTGGGCACTCACAAGGGGTCGCCTTACCTCGTCTCGGAACTGCTTCAGGGAGAGACCCTGCGTGATCGGCTGAGAGGCAAACCCCTGCCGCTCCGGAAGGCGCTCGACTATGCGCTGCAGATGGCTCGTGGTCTTGCGGCAGCCCACGAGAACGGAATCGTGCACCGCGATTTGAAACCGGAGAACTTGTTCATCACCAAGGATGAGCGAGTGAAGATTCTGGATTTTGGCCTGGCGAAGCTGCAGCCAAAACGCGCCCAGATCACCGACACTGATGTTTCGACCGAGACTCTCGTTGTCAACACTGAACCAGGCGTCGTTTTGGGAACCCTGGGTTATATGTCTCCCGAACAAGTACGCGGGGAGTCAGCGGACCATCGTTCCGACATTTTTGCTTTTGGGGCGATCCTGTACGAAATGCTTTCAGGCCAAAGAGCGTTCCAGGCCAAGTCGTCTATCGAGACGATGCATGCGATCTTGAAAGAAGAGCCTCCGGAACTGTCGAAAGCAAACCGCCAGATTCCACGGGCCCTTGAGCACATTGTCAGGCACTGTCTCGAAAAGGTGCCGGAGCAGCGTTTTCACTCAGCCCGTGATCTGGCCTTCAGTCTCGAAGAAGAATTAGGTTCGGTAGATTCAGCCTCTGACTCGCACACGCCACCGCCTGAACCACTGAGGCGCCGCCAACGTGTTATCTGGCTCCTTTCGGGCCTAGGTCTGCTGGCTCTTTTGAGTGCATCTTTCGTTGCCTACACCTATTTTCGGCATTCGCGGGTCAACCTTCAGAGCTTGCGGTTCACAGTGAGTCCACCCGAAAAGGCAGTCTTCGAGGAATCGTTGGCTCTTTCTCCCGATGGGCGCTGGCTGGCCTTTGTCGCCTCGATGGGCGAGGGAAAAAGAAGCCTCTGGCTCAGGCCGCTCGATTCGTTGGCGGCGCGGGCGTTGCCGGGAACCGAGGGGGCGATCTATCCCTTCTGGTCCCCTGACAGCCGAGCCCTCGCATTCTTCGCTCAAGGGAAGCTCAAGAAAATTGAAGTCTCCGGAGGGCCGCCTCAAGATCCTGTCTGACGCACCGTTTCCTCTCGGCGGGACCTGGAACCGGGACGGCGTCATCCTGTTTGCACCAAACTACACGGACCCCCTTTATCGAGTCCTAGCGACCGGGGGTGAGCCAACACCCGTCACGACTGTGGACCGTGCCGCCAACGAAACGCACCTTTGGCCGCACTTCTTGCCCGATGGACGCCATTTTCTCTATGTGAGATGGCACAATCGCGATGCCCCACAGAGGGCAATCCATATTGGATCTCTCGACGGTAAAGACAAAATACCTCGCTTCCTTCTTGCAGCCCACTCCAGCGTGGCGTATGCCTCGCCAGGACACTTGCTTTTTGAACGGGATGGGACACTATTCGCTCAGCCCTTTGATGCTGAACACTTGCAAGTGAAGGGTGAAACTGTTGCTGTCGCTGAAGGGGTCACGACGGCTGGAGGCTTTTACTATGCGACTTTTTCGGTCACCGAGACTAGCCTGGCCTATTGGGGTGGCGTGGGGAAGTCGAACTCTCAACTCGTTTGGTTTAGTCGAGAGGGCAAATCCCTGAGCAGTGTGGGCCCAACGGGGTATTACAGTGATTTTCAGCTCTCGCCCGATGAAAAACAAGTTGCCGTGCGCAGCATTGACCCTGAGGCCCAAAAGGGTGACCTCTGGCTGCTTCAAACGCTTCCTGGAACTCCGCTTCGGCTTACCTTCCATCCTGAGGACGACAGATTCCCCGTCTGGTCACCCGATGGTAGCCGAATCTCATTCACCTCGCACCGCACAGGTTATTATGAAATTTATCAAAAGCCATCCAACGGAGCTGGAGATGATGAACTGCTTCTGGAAACACGAACCTCAAAGATAACAACAGACTGGTCCCGGGACGGGCGATACATCGTGTACATGGACATCCTTCCTAAAACCAAGTTTGACTTGGGGGTGCTGCCACTCTTCGGCAATCGCCGGCCCCAACCGTTTGCCGAGAGAGAGTTCAATGAAAAACAAGGACGATTGTCTCCAGACGGAAGATGGATGGCTTACGTCTCAGACGAGAGCGGCAGGTACGAAGTGTACGTTCAGTCTTTCCCCGCTACCGGCGGGAAATGGCAAATTTCAACCGGTGGAGGCGAACAGCCAAATTGGCGGCGCGACGGAAAGGAACTCTTTTACGTTGGAAAGGGCCAAAAGCTGATTGTCGTGGGAATAGACGCGAGTTCCTCCACCTTCCGAAGAAGCTCTCCCCGAGAGCTTTTTCAAATGCATTCTCCCGTAGACATGTGGACCCGGAATCAATACGCCGTCACACCCGATGGACAGCGCTTCCTCGTCAATACCCTGGTCGAGACCTCAGCTTCTTCGCCGATCACTGTGGTCATCAACTGGAGTGCGGGGTTGAAACGCTGAACCGCTCAGAGGCCATGGGATCGAATGACACATTCGTCACCAGGCAGAAAGCGAACGAAGGCGGTACTGATTTGATGCCTGTGAGCCTCCACATTAAAGTGCGGGAGCTTTGGCATCGCAGAGCGATGCACCGCATACTAGAAGCCTGCACCACAATGTGGCTGTCATTGCTTCCGGTTGTGATTCGGGCGTCTCGCCCGCAACGAGAATGTAGAATAGAAACTCCAAAGCGGGAGCAAGCTCCCGCACTCCAAAGGTTGGGTCTATGCTCCCAACTCGCCACTCGCCACTCGTCACTGTTTTATGAACCCTGAACGCTGGCAACAGATTGACCGCTTGTTGGAAGCAGCACTGGAACTTGAAGCCAGCCAGCGCACAGCTTTCCTCGATCAGGCCTGTGCGGGCGATGAAGAGTTACGCAGCGAAGTAGAATCACTCTTGTGCGTACACGGCCAAGCAGATGGCTTCCTGAGCAAGCCGGCCTTGGATGAAGTTGCCAGAGATATGGCCTGCGACGAGCCTCCCTCGCTAATCGGGCGGCAGATCGGGCACTACCAGATTCTCTCTCGTCTCGGCGAAGGCGGGATGGGCATTGTCTACAAGGCGCGCGACACGCGTCTGAACCGGATGGTAGCTTTGAAGGTACTTCCGCCCGAACTACTCAACGATCCCGAGCGCAAACGCAGGTTTGTGCAGGAAGCCAAAGCGGCTTCCTCCTTGAACCATCCCAACATCATCACTGTCTATGACATCGTCAGCGACGATGGCGTTGACTTTATTGTCATGGAGTACGTGGCGGGTCAGACCTTGGCAGAGATTCTCGCCAGTAGGAGACTCGCTCTCGACGATGCTTTGAAAGTTGCCGTTCAGATCGCCAGCGCTCTGGCAGCAGCGCATGGGGCGGGTGTGGTTCACCGCGACCTGAAACCCGGCAACATCATGGTTGATGCGCAGGGCATCGTCAAAGTCGTGGACTTTGGGCTGGCCAAGCTGACAGCCAGGAAGGTGTTTGGCGAGCTTTCCGATGCGCAGGCCACAAAAACGGATACTGCCTTCGGGACAGAAGAAGGGGCGATTCTGGGAACAGTCGCCTACATGTCCCCCGAGCAGGCTGAAGGAAAACCGGTAGATGGCCGGTCTGACATTTTCAGTTTTGGGGCCTTGCTGTACGAGTTGCTCACTCGCCGCAGGGCATTTCAAGCCGATTCATCGCTGGCGATCTTGACGGCGATCCTGCGGGAAGATCCGAAGCCTGCCAGTTCGGTGGCGAGAGGAATACCGCCGGAACTCGATAGAATTGTTGAACGCTGCTTGCGCAAGGACCCGGAACGACGTTTTCAAAGCGCCGCCGACTTGAAGGTAACGCTGGAAGACCTGCGGGGAGAGATCCGCCAGCGGAAACCTTCGGTGCGAAGCGGGTTCGCCGGCTCGTCGGTGGCTTTGGTTAGCTGGACTGGCAGTCATTCTAGCGGTAGCCGGATTGGCAGCGTGGGTCGTCCGTTCTCCCAAACCCCCGGCCCAGCAAGCTCTTCGGATAGTGCCCCTAACCAGTTATTCCGGTCATGAACGCAATCCCTCCTTTTCGCCCGATGGCACCCAAGTCGTGTTCTCATGGGATGGCGCCACCCAAGACAATCTCGATATCTACGTTAAGTTGATCGCTAGTGAATCTCAAGCGCGGTTAACAACTGATCCCGACAGAGACTCCAGCCCTGTCTGGTCACCGGACGGCAGATGGATTGCGTTCTTGCGGCTAGTGAGCCCTGAGCGTGCTTTGCTTCTGCTGATTTCACCCATTGGAGGCAGAGAAAAACAGTTGGGAGAAATCCGCGATCCTTGGTTAGCCGGTTGGAGGCATCGCAGTTTGGCCTGGTCCCCAGACAGCCAGTGGGTGGTTGCGCCCAGCGGAGGTTTTCCTGGAGACCTTACGGGCTGCACGCCTTTTCTCTTGAAAGCGGCGAAAAACAAAGACTGACAACTTCTTCTGAATCCCAATTTAGTGACCTCACCCCAGCTTTCTCGCCAGACGGAAAGACGCTGGTATTTGCCCGGTTCACCGCTTCGGCATGGTTTCTGAGCTTTACCTGCTTTCGCTTTCCAAGAACCTGACACCCACCGGCGAACCGGTGCGGCTGACATTTGAAAACCGCCGCACTTTTGCTCCCGCGTGGAGTTCTCGATGGAAGCCAGATCGTTTTCGTCTCCGGTCACCAACACCATCCGAATCTTTACCGTCTTTCTTTCCCAAGCCTGACGCGGCTGGAGTTATTGCCGATCGGCAGCCGCGGAGCTTACCTTTTTGACCCGGCACTGTCTTCTCGCGGTGACCTTGCCTACTCCGAACTGATTTCTGACGTCAATATCTGGGGGCATCGAACTGGCGGGTCCGGAGAAAAGGGCTGGCGCGCCGGCCCCTCTGATCTCGTCGACCTTCCTGGATCATCGGCTGTCATTTCTCGCCGGACGGCAAGAAGATCGCTTTTGCCTCCTATCGTTCTGGAGACGCTGAGATCTGGGTTTGCGACGCCGACGGGTCAAACCCTTTCCAACTCACCTCATTCGGTGGACCGGACTGCACGAGTCCCCGCTGGTCTCCTGACAGCAGAGAGATTGCCTTCGCTTCTACTCAGGCGGGACAAAAGGAGATCTACGTCATTGATGCTGGCGAAGGGCAAGACCCGGCGGCTGACCATTAACCCAGCCGACGACGAGTCACCAAGCTGGTCCCAAGACGGCAAGTGGATCTATTTCCATTCGAACCGCAACGGTGAAAGGCGGATTTGGAAGATGCCCGCTGCAGGCGGTGAAGCGATCGCAGTGACAAACGAGGGAGGAAGCTCGCCCTTGGAATCGCCTGACGGAAGGGACGTTTACTTCTTGAGGGGCGAAGGAGATTCTCAGAGTCTGTGGAAGACTCCGGTTGACGGTGGTGGTAAAACGATCCAGGTTCTGGATTCGGTATACAGAGGCAACTATGCGGTCGTGAAAGACGGGATCTATTTTATCGCTCAATCCCGTGAAGCCCGCTTTGCAGTCCACTTCCTTGATTTTTCCAGCGGCAAGACGAGTCAGTTAGCAACCATCCCGAAGACGGTACAGTGGGGGTTCTCGGTGTCTCCTGACGAACGCCGCATCCTCTACACACAATTGGACCGCGAAGGCAGTGACCTGATGCGGGTGGAGAATTTCCGATGACTTTGGAGTGCGGGAGCTTGCTCCCGCTTTGGCTGAAGCCAGCTTGCTGGCGCAGTGAAGCGACAAAGGTGTTCTTTGCGTGACCGTCAATCTTCGGCATCGTAGTCTCAGGCGGCAGCAAGCTGCCTCTGGTGGTAGAGTGGAAAAAACCGAAAGCGGGAGCAAGCTCCCGCACTCCAAAGGTTGGGTCTATGCAGTCAACTCGTCATTCGCCACTCACGTCACCCCGGCGGATAGTAAGCCGGGGCACTCATCACTTCTTAAGATCCAGCACATCCACCGTTTGGTTTCCAGATCGATTGCCTTGGCTGTTCTCCAGAATCGCAGCGGCCCGTGCTTTCATCGTTGAAGCCTCGGATTTCCGCTGGATCTTCTGTAATAGCAACGAATAACTGGTCAGCAACTGCGCAAGGTTCGGATGATTCGGACCCAGGCTCTTCTCCAGGACTGCAACGGCCCTGTGGTAAAGCGGCTCGGCTTCGGCGTAACGCTCCTGGCGGAAATAGAGTATCGCCAGATTGTGGAGGCTGCTCCCGACGTCAGGGTGCTCCGATCCTAGGGTTTTCTCGCGGATGTCTAAAGACCTCCGAAGCATGCGTTCAGCCTGCTCGTATTTTCTTTGGTACAGGTACAGGCTTCCCAGATTGTTCCTCAGGAGAGCGACGTCGGGATGCATCTGTCCCAAAGTCTTTTCCTTCAGCCTCAAGGCACGCTCAAACAGGGGCTCGGCCTCGATGTAACGCTGTTGGTCCTGATACAGGGAAGCCAGATTGTTCAACGCTATGGCCAAATCTGGGTGTTCGGGTCCAAGAGCTTTTTGCAGAATTGGCAACTGCCTGCAGATACAGCGTCTCGGCTTCAGGTAGTCGGCCCAAGAGCTGACAGGTTTCCGCCAGGTTGTTCATGACGACAGCGACTGCTGGGTGCTCTGGCCCCTCAGCCTTTTTTTTGATGGAAAGAGCTTGCCGAAAAAGCGGTTCGGCGTCCGCGTAGTGCCCCTGAGCTTTGTTAAGAGTTGCCAGGGAATTGAGAGTTGAGGCGATGTCGGTATGGTCCGGTCCGAGTTCTTTCTTCTGAATGCTAAGCGCCCTCCGGAGGAGCGGCTCGACTTCCGGGTATCGTCCTTGCGTCACATAAAGCTGTGAAAGGTTGTTCAAGCAACGTGCAACGTTTGTTTGCCCTTGCACCTCCGCGTTCTCCCAGATCGCCAGGGCCCTTCGGTAGGCGAGTTCGGCGTCGGCAAACCGTCCCAGCTTACGGCAAAGCCCAGCCCGGTTGTTGAGAGACGCTGCGACGTTCGTATGCTCAGGGCCCAGCAGCCGTTCCCAAATAGTTTGCGCTTGCTGATACAGCCGTTCAGCCTCAACGTTTCGACCTTGATGGGAAGCTAGATCGGCGAGGCCATTCAAAGCGGTGGCGAGCGTTGAGCTATTTTGCGCTGGCTCCTTCTGGAGGATGGCAACGGCACGGAGCAGCATAGCCTCAGCTTCGACTAAGCGTCCTTGCATAAAGGCGAGCTTCCCAAAGCGAGCCAAGCAATACGCCACTTCAGGATGCTCCGGCCCCAAAGAGCTCTCCAGGATCGTCAACGCCTGACCGTAGAGCGGTTCGGCCGGTGCGTAACGACCTTGGAGGGCATGAACGTCAGCCAGGTTGTTCAAGCTGCTGGCAACTTCCGGATGTTCAAGTGCCAGAGATTCCAAAATGCCTAGAGCGCGCTTCGAAAGGCGTTCCACTTCGCCGTACTTCTGCTGGTCCAGACACAGCCGCGCCAAGTTGCTCAGGGCCGTGGCAAGTTCCAGACGGTCGGGGAATGTTTCCCAGATGCTCAAGGCCCGCCGGTAGGGTGGACCGGCTTCATCCAGCCGCCCGCGCGAGTGATAGAGAGCAGCCAACTCGTTCAGACTTACCGCCACTCGATAGTCTTCCGGTCCAAACTTCTCTGCCTCTGCTAGCGCTAGCAAACTGACCTTCTCTGCCTCGTCAACTCGTCCCTCCTTCCGAAGTTGCCTTCCCCTCTGCAGTTGGTTCTCTGCCAGAGAGAGTCTTCGAGAGGGACCGCTTGCAGCGGAAGGAGCAGGAGAAAAGTTAGCCCTATCGACAGCTTGGGTCTCGTCGCGGTGCACACAGGTTGCCTCCGTTCAGTCAGCTCACATCCACCGGTAACCGCCCGTAAGCCGACGCGTCTCAACAGCCCGGGGGCGGCTAGGTTTGTGACGCCGACCGGACCTCACTTCCCTAAGGCGGATGCAAAGCGAAAAAACTATCAGCGCCCATCAATCTCTCGTTTGGATCTGGCTAGAGACTGCTGGATGTGCGGGACCGATAGGGATGACGCCGACTATCGGGAGTCAGGGGAGAAACTTCAATGCTCTGGAGGTGATTTGAAGGCAGTCGTTCGATGAAACGCAGGTGACCAACAAACCCATTGATTCAACGGAGGCTAGAGAAGGAGGTGGCCGGAATTCAAAGGAGTTCTTACACCGCGTTACGGCCAAACGTTCGAATGAAATTCCCCCTTAACAAAGAGGGGGGCGAAGGTGGAGTCTTGAGAAGACTCCACGCGGTCGCGAAGCGCCTGGGGGTTGTCGGGTCAGCCTTCCCGACACCCTTCACGACAACCCACCGAAGGCTTCGCCTTCTTCCCCCCTTCAGTAAGGGGGACTTGCAAGACGGGAGTGAGCTTGGACCGACGCTGCCGGAGTGATAGACTCAGCCCATTTTGCAATGTCTGAGCTGGGCCACATGAATCAAGTAAGCGCCACGCCGCCGGTGCGATTCATTCGCTTCGGACTGTTTGAAGCAGATCTCCAGGCCGGAGAGCTGCGCAAGAACGGGCTCAAGATCAAGTTACAGGACCAGCCCTTTCGCGTTCTGAGCCTGCTCTTGGAGCGGGCTGGTGAGGTGGTGACAGAGAGGAGCTCCGCGAGAAGCTCTGGTCGGCGGACACATTCGTCGACTTTGACCACGGCCTCAACGCTGCCGTCAAGAAAGTGCGCCACGCCTGGGCGGATTCAGCCGAGAATCCCTCGTTTTGTAGAGACTGCTCGCCCGGCGTGGATATCGGTTCATTGCACCCGTTAACGGGAAACCCGCAGCTGGCCCACTGGAGAGTGCTCCTCAAGCCGAGAACGCTTTGGCTACCAGGCAGGAATCAGCAGCTCGTCCGCCTCATCTTGCAGACGAATTGGCTGGACCAGAGAAGCCCCATTTTCAACACCGGCGTTTCGTGTGGGTAGCTGCGTCCCTGTTGTTTGCCGTGGCGGTAACGGCTTGGTTGTGGCAGTGGTCCCATCGCCCAGGATCATCCAACCTGCCACCTATGAAAGTCTCTCGCCTCACGAGCTTTCCCGGAATAGAGAGAGATGGTGCCTTATCGCCCGACGGCAGGCAGCTGGCGTTCGCCTGGGATGGTGAGAAAGGAGAAAACTTCGACATCTACATTCAACTGGTCGACACCGGCAAACCCGTAAGACTCACTGAGGGCCCAGCTAATGATTTCTGTCCGGTCTGGTCACCGGATGGCCGCTATATCGCTTTCGCGCGCAGTGCTGAGGACAGCGGTTTTTATGTCGTTCCATTCATAGGTGGTCACCCACGCAAGCTGGCAGATGCAGCTTTTTCCCGGCCGCGTCCTTTCAGAGTCCTGGATTGGTCTCCAGATGGGAAACTCCTCGCGGTGGCCGACAGGAGATCGTCCCAGGAACCTTTCAGCATTTTTCTCGTCTCGGTGGAGACGGGCGAACCGCGGAAACTGACATCGCCCCCATTAACCACCTCAGCCTCACTGGAGGAGGGAGACTCCTGTCCTGTGTTTTCTCCCGACGGCCGCAGTCTGGCGTTTGCTCGCGGTGCCGGCAGCACCTTCCGAGATATTTTTGTGGTGCCAGTTGAAGGCGGTGAACCTAGGAAATTAATCTCAGATCGACTGACCTACGGCCTCGATTGGACAGCCGACAGTCGGGGGATCGTATTTTCTTCAGCCGTTGGAGCTGGGGCCCGACGCCGCCTCTGGAGAACTCCGGCCTCACGAGCGACGGCGGAACTGCTCACCATTGGAGGAGAATTCGCTATCAATCCCACTTTTTCCTCGCAAGGAGCCAGTCTCCTCTACACAGAATGGATAAACAGCAGTGGAATCTGGCAGATCGATTTAGCAGGCTCGAAGGGCGTCATCTCCCATCCCCTCATCTCTTCCACTCAGGTTGACAACAGCCCCCAGTTTTCTCCCGATGGCAAAAAGGTGACCTTCGCTTCGACGCGTACAGGAAGCTATGAAATTTGGACGTGCGATAACGATGGTGGTAACCCTCAAAGATTGACTTTCTTCGGCGGCCCGCTAACAGGAACCCCCCGCTGGTCGCCTGACGGCCGACAGATCACCTTTGACTCCCGTCCAAACGGATACTCGGACATCTTCCTCATCAGCTCAAACGGTGGCCCTCCTCGATGTCTCACTCCAGGAACTTCGACTGCCGACGATATTCTGCCGAGCTGGTCGAAGGACGGGCAATGGGTCTACTTCGCATCGGATCGCAGCGGTCGGCCCCAAATTTGGAGGATGCCCACTGGAGGTGGACCGGAGGTGCCAGGTGACTAAAAACGGGGGCTTCGAAGCATTTGAGTCTGACGATCGCAATACGGTCTATTATTCCCGACAGGATCCGGTTGGGATCTGGAAGGTTCCTGTCGAGGGTGGTAACGAAACTCTAGTCTTTCAAGAGAAAATGCTCTTAAGAAGCTGGATATTAGCGAAAGATGGGATTTATTTCTTAGTGGAGGGCAATCCTCATGTAACGCGCATCGGATACTATAGCTTTTCTACAAGAGCAGTGAGTGAGATCGCCACGCTGAAGCAAGAACCTGTGCGCGCTTATCCGGCTCTGGCGATCTCGCCCGACGGCCTTCGGCTCCTGTGTGCGCTCAGCGAGCCCGATCGCAGCGACATCATGCTGGTGGAGAACTTTCGCTAATAGGGCTTATTGTGACAAAGGTGTATTCATAGTCAGCAGTCAGAGGAACGAAGGATGGGTATCGCAAGTTCTATCTAGCAATTCCCTCTCATCAATCTGCTGTCCTGTCGCCGGCCAATGTTCGCGCTGGCAGCACTCGCTTGCCTGCCTGTGTTGTGTGAAGGTGTTGGGCGCGCAGAAGCCTGCGGCTGGACTCCCTGAGCAGGACAAGGACTTCACCCTTTCTCTCGATGTCCAACTGGTTGCGCTGAACGTGACGGTGCTGGATCGCAAAGGGAGTTTCGTTCCAGGCCTGACTAAGCAGAACTTTCAGGTCCTCGAAAGCGGACAACCTCAGGAGATTCAGCTCTTCTCCAATGAAGATGTTCCGTTAACGATCGGGTTGGTCGTGGACAGTAGCGGAAGTATGCGGGACCGGCGGCGCGAGGTTGTGTCGGCTGCCTTGGCCTTTGTCGAGGCGAGCAAACCTGAAGACGAGATGTTCGTGGTGAACTTCAACGAGGAGGTTCAGTTGGGCCTGGCTCCCGACCAACCCTTCAGCAGCAACGTGGCCCAGTTGCGCGAAGCACTTTCCCGTCTGGTGGTGCGCGGCCAAACCTCCTTGTACGATGCTCTCTGGATGGCCTTGGAGCATCTCAAGAAGGGGCGTCATGACAAGAAAGCGCTGGTGGTACTCAGCGACGGTGCCGACAACGCCAGCCAGCATAGTTTTCGAGAGACTCTGGCAGCCGCCCAGCGATCCCAGGCCACCATCTACTCGATCGGAATTTATGAACCGAACAGCCAGGACCGCGACCCGAAGTCACTTAAGGAACTCTCCCGTGCCACGGGCGGCGAAGCCGTCTTTCCGCAGTCAATCGACGAGGTGGAGGTTATCTGCAGGCACTTCGCACGCACTATTCGCACGCAGTATACCCTCGGCTATAGTCCGTCCAACACCGCGAAAGATGGCTCTTACCGGGCCCTTCGAGTGACGGCCAGCGCTCCCAACCTGAGCAAGCTCACTGTCCGCACTCGCGAGGGCTACGTCGCTCCAAAAGCCGCAACACCTTAGCTGACGGGCAACTCCCCATCTCCTGAACAGTGTTTCGGCGAAGGAATCTATCTGGTCCCCGAGGATTGTGTCCTCACGCTGGTGGGTAGAGGCAGCTCCATCAGCAACTTCGAGGCTTCTTCCGGCAAGGGAACTTCAGAATTCTTCTGCAGCACTTCCACGGCCCAGGCTCGCATGTAGTTGGCATTCGTCGGTGCCTTTGGATCCGACTTCAGAATCTCGACTGCGAGTTCAACCATTCTGACTCGGGCCGAACGGTCCTGGATCGAGGCATTCAACATATAAGCAACGCAAATCGTGATCACGGGGAGCAACACTGCGCCCAGGATCTTTGCAAGGATCTCAGCCTTGTCCCATTGGTCTTTCGGCTTTTCGTCAGGATATGCCATTCCTCACCCCTCCTCATTTTTTGATTCCGGCGATTTGCACAAGGTTATTATCGGAGTGCCTCATCGATCGTGACTTTGAATCGACGCACTGTTAACCCAAGAAAGCGACGCGGCACGAGTCAAACATGCGCCTCGGGATCTCCCAGCTTAATTTCGAAGACTGGATTCTATACACAGCGTCGCTAATTCCATCGCCCCCTCACCCGGCCTTCGGCCACCCTCTCCCACGGGGAGAGGGGTTGGGGGTGAGGGGGCAGCCGCAACGGAGCAACGCTCATGCGAATTTACTTATGTCGCCTTGTTCAGTTCTTGGCGGGCACTGCAGCGGGAGACGGTTTCGGTTCAACCTCGGGATGGCGGTTCCGACACTGAAGCTGAAACACTCTGTTCATGAAATTGCTGAGTGAGGAGGAATTGTCCTTTCGCGTCCATGAGTCTTCGCAATTGGGTTTCACACCAGACTCCGGAGGTTTCTGATAGTAGTAGATGTTTGGGGAATTCTTATCGTCCGAATCAAAAGCCGCGTCAGAGTCGCGCGACTGCGGCGGCGCGTAGTATTCCGAGTAGTAGACCCCCTATCCGAACAACGGCCAGGAACGCCTAAAGCCCAGACCAGCTCTTCCAATGCCGAATCCGAAAGCCCCGTGCCTCCGGATTCCATGACTCCCAATTCCCGGCCCCATGACAGCTCCTGGGCGAAACGGGGCCAATCCTCCGGCGCTTGCGTGGCCACGATTTCTGCCTTCCATTTGGGCGGCGGTCAATAGCACGGCCAAGAAAACTAACCATCCGTTCCGTTTCATGGGGCCACCTTCGGCCACTTCGCTATACTAGCCCGGCTCGTCGCCCCGGCGAAAGCCGGGGTCCACAATCTACTGGCAACTGGATTCCGGCTTTCGCCGGAATGACGAAGAATCGGCCAGCAGGATCTGACCGCTCCTGCTCAAGCCCGTTTGGGCGCCAATAAGGGTCCTCACTCCTAATCCACGAACAAAAACTCGTTCGTTCCCATCAGCATTTGGCAAAAGGCGCCGAGGGCGGCCTTTGCAGCCTGCTTGGGTTCCGTGTTGGCGTTGAGATAGAGCTGTTTCTGCTTCTCCAGATTCTCAGCACAAATCTTCAGTTCCGCGGCAGTGGGGCGTCGTGAAAGAGCCAGCAGATAAGCCGTTTCAATCCATTTCCCAGGTGTCTGCTCACCAGCCGCGGCCAGGATGCGGTTCGCCAGAGACTTCCCATTCTCCACCATGAACTCGTCATTCAGCATCGTCAGCGATTGCAGCGGTGTGGCTGAGTTGATGCGGCGCGTGCAATTCACCTGGATGACCGGAAAGTCGAAGACCTGCAGAAATTCCATTGGGTAGTTCCGGCGTGCCAGAAGGTAAAGGCTCCGGCGGTATTTTGCGTTCGGTGTCGGGTCCTTCTCCGAAACACTCTGCAGACCTTCTGGCCGTGGCGCCAGCAGGATGGCCGGCCCACCCGACGTGCGGTCGAGTTTTCCGCTGGCAGCCAGCACGGAGTCGCGAATCACTTCGGCTTCGAGGCGCAGAAGATTCATTCGCCAAAGGAGTTGATTTTCGGGGTCTACCTTCTTCGCCAGGGAGGGTTCATCCTCCGCGGGCTGGCTTGAAGATTGGCGGTAGACGCTGGACGTCATGATCAGCCGATGCAGCCGTTTCATCGTCCAGCCGTTCTTCATGAAGTCCACCGCCAGCCAATCCAGCAGCTCGGGATGGGTCGGTGCGGCGCCTAGTTTGCCAAAGTTGTCGGGTGTCTCAACGATGCCTCGGCCAAAGTGTTGTTGCCAGACGCGATTGACCATGACGCGCGCCGTCAGCGGATGATCGCGGCTGGTGAGCCAGCGAGCGAATGCCAGCCGGTAGCCGCTGGTCTTGCCTTGTGCATCGGGCGGACGAACAATGTCGGACTTTCCTGGTTCGCTCAGCACCGTAAGCGCGCCCGGTTCAACCCTCGGGCCGGGCATTTCCACGTTGCCTCGCTGCAGCAACCGCATCGCGCTGGGAGGGCCGACATCGAGCAGCACCTGAATCTTTTCCAGCGGGCGACGATAGCTATTCAGCGTTTTGATCTGTTGATCGATCTTGGCTTTGGCTGTGGCGTCCGCTTCTTTGAGTGCCTTTTCTACTTCTTCCGGCTTGATTTTCAGGCTCTCGCCAAACTTCTTGACCAGGAACTTCTGCACGTCGTCCTGCTTGTCGGCAGGAGTTTCCAAGGCCGTTTTCGTGTCAGCACGAATCTCGGCCGGCAGGTTCTGGAGCTTCGCGTCCAGCAAGCGCTCTTGATACGGCTTCAGCAGAGTTGCCAGCTCTTTCTGCAAATCTGCGATCGGTTTGTCCAGGTCCGCATTGTGGCGCTTTATCTCTTCTTCATCCGAAGGCGAGACCGTGGCCACGACGCGGTTCTTCGGCTGCGTCCAGTTCCAGGGGTTATAGGCGGGAGCAAAGATGGAGAGAAAGCGGTAGAAATCCCGTTGCGGAATGGGATCGTACTTGTGACTGTGGCAGCGGGCACAACCGACGGTCAGTCCGAGCAGGCTGGAGGAAACCTTTTCAGCAACGTGAAACAGCACTTCATAGCGCTCGTGCGGCAGATTGACGATGTCGGCGTCGGTATGGTCATAAACGCTGCGCAGGTAACCGGTCGCAGTCAAGGAATCCAGAATCTGGGGCGTAAACTTCTTGGCGCTGCGCCAATCGACCAGTTCATCACCCGCCAGCTGCTCGGTGACGAAGCGATCATAGGGCTTGTCGTCATTGAAGGATCGGACCACGTAGTCTCGATAGCGCCACATGCCTTCGTGCACTTCAATGGTCTCAAGGAAGATGTCAGCTCCGGTCACGTCGGTGTAGCCCGTGGCATCCAGCCAGTGACGTCCCCAACGCTCGCCATATTGCGGAGAGGCCAGCAGGCGATCAATCAGACGCTCGTACGCTCCCGGACGGGTGTCGGCAACAAAGGTTTTGATCTCTTCCGGCGTCGGCGGCAGTCCGGTGAGGTCCAGATAGGCGCGTCTCATCAGCGTTGAGCTGGGAGCGTCGGTGGAAAAACCCAATCCTTTGGCTTCGAGCTTGGAGAGAACAAACGCATCGACGGGTGTGCGCACGCGCTGCTGGTTCTTGACCTTGGGCACCGGCTGCGCCACTGGTTTGCGAAACGCCCAGGATTGGCGATCTTTCTCGGTGACTTCGGGAGCTTCTGCCGGGGTGAAGGTTTCCCGTAGGGCTGCCACTTGAGGGCGAGCCGTGAAACGGGCTTTGTCGATCCACTGGCGCAACGCCTCCAACTCTGCCGGCGTCACGGCAGGGTTCGTGCCCGGCGGTGGCATCTTGTTGCTGAGGATGTTGCGAATCAGCATGCTCTTGTCCGAAGCGCCTTCCATGACAACGGGTCCGGTGATGCCACCTTTCAAGACAGAATCCAGCGTGCGCAGATCGAGGTTGGCCATTGGCGTCCCTGCGCCGTGGCAGGAAACGCACTTGGCCGAAAGGATGGGCAGCGCCTGCTTTTCAAATCGAGTCAGTTCTTCATCGGGCTCGGCCTTCTCGGGTTTTTCCGAGGGCGCTCCAGCTTCGATCCATTTGCGGATGGTTTCGATCTGGATGTCGGTGAGGGTCAGCTTGAAGGCGACCGGCGGCATGGCGCGCGTCGAGACTTTTTGGTAGAGCAGGCTTTTTTCGGGCGATCCTTTCACCACGACCGGCCCGTTGAGACTGCCTCGCATCACGGAGTTGATGGTGCGCAAATCCAATCCCGCCTGGGTGTAGATGGAAGTTCCGCCGTGGCAGCTCAGGCAGTTGGCCGTAAGAATGGGCAGCACGTCGCGTTCGAAGGTCATGGATTGGGCAGCGGCTGGGCTGGCGGCGAGGAGGATTCCGATGGTTCAGATTCAAGAGCAGCATGAAGAGCCTGCGCGGGGCCGGCAGTCTGAGGATCGCTGCCACCGACGGCTCCGTTGGCGACAGTCCCCTCACCCGGCCCTCACGACCGCTGTCGTGTCGGCCACCCTCTCCCCACAAACGGGAGAGGGAGTTGTTTGTAGTTTGGCCGTAGGAATATCGATGGCGAGCGAACATAAGCCTTTGTTGGTTGTTCCAATTGTGCGGTGCGTTCTGCTTTCTGAACGCACCGCACGGCTGTCGCGTGGTTACGACCGGAGGTGGTGCGTCGAAGCGCGCGACGCACCCTACGATCTTGGAAGTCCCCTCCTTGGCAAGGAGTGGGTGAGGCTGTGAGAAGCCTTCACGCAGCCAGCGGCTGCTGCCGGGTGCGGCTTCTATGCGGCGTGCCTTCCGACCCACCTCGCTGAATCTGCCCGTCAACCACCCCAGCCACAGCCTGACGGCTGTGGCGTCCCCTCCTCATCTGAGGAGGGGAGCTTTGTGCCTCGTCCCTCACGCTACCTGCGGCGGTTTCTTCAGAAGTCGCCCACCACGCTGGCGCCGGTAATGCTGAACTCCGTCGGCGTCTCTTCCCGGCCTCCGTGCGGATAAGTCAGCTTCGAGTGGTCCAGACCCAACTGGTGAAGCAACGTTGCCTGCAGGTTCGGAACGCTCACGCGATTTTCCACAGCCTTATAGCCAAAATCGTCGGTCTTCCCGTACACCAATCCGCTCTTGAATCCGCCGCCGGCAAACCAGAGGCTGAAGGCGTTCCGATTGTGATCGCGGCCGCCGGAGTTCTGCGTGGTCGGTAGTCTTCCAAATTCGCCCGCCCACATCACGATGGTGCTGTCGAGCAATCCGCGGCTCTTCAAATCCTTGATCAGCGCCACACAAGGTTGGTCGCTCTTGGCGCAGATCTTGGGCATCTCTTGCTTGAGCTGTTCATGATGATCCCACGGCTGTCCCTTGCCCACGAAGACTTGCACAAAACGAACGCCGGACTCGACCAATCGCCGCGCCATCAGACAGCGCGTGCCGTAGCTGGCGGTCACAGGGTTGTCCAGGCCGTAGAGCTTCTTGGTGGCTTCCGTCTCTTTGGAGAGGTCGAGTACTTCGGTTGCGGCCAGCTGCATCCGCGCAGCCAATTCGTAGTTCTGGATGCGAGCTTCCAATTCCGATTCTCCCGGGTGGTCGCGCTTGTGTTCGGCATTCAGCTTCGCCAGCAGATTCAGGCCCTCTCGTTGCACCCCCGGCGGCAGAGGCTCGGTGGGGCGCAAGTGATGAACCGGTGTTCCTGAAGAACTGAACTCCACGCCCTGGTACAGCGCTGGCAACCAGCCGCTCGACCATAGGATCTTGCCGCTGACGCTATAGCCCTTCCGGGTCGCGCAGCACGATGTAGGCGGGCAGGTTCTGATTCTCGCTGCCCAAAGCATAGGTGATCCACGAACCAATCACCGGTCGGCCTGGAAAAATCTTGCAGGTCAGCATCATGTTCAGGCCTTCAGGATGGTTGTTATGCTCCGTGTGCATCGAGCGAATCAGGCAGAGTTCATCCGCGATTGTGCCCAGCTGCGGCAGTGCTTCGGAGATTTCCATGCCGCATTCGCCATGGCGGCGGAATTCAAACTGACCCGGAAGCAGAACGTTATGATTGTTGGGCTGATGGATCTCCACACCGTCCGGATGAGGCTGACCGCCGCGCTTCGTTAGTTCCGGCTTGGGGTCGAACAGATCCATCTGGCTGGGACCGCCATTCTGCACCAGTTGGATGACCGCTTTGGCTGCGCCCGGGAAGTGGCCCGCTCGAGGCCGCAAGTCGCTGAAAAGCCGCCCGGCTGGAGTGGACGAAGCATCCGCTCCGAGCATCCCTTCTGAATTCAGAAGCGAGGCCAGCGCGATGCTGCCAAATCCCAGACCGGAGTTCTTGAGCAATTCCCGTCGGGAAATCATCTGTGGGTGACAATTCCTTGATTGGACATCCGTATCTCCTACCAGGAACTCGATTCTCGATACTCTGCGTGGCAGCTTTCCTGAACCATTCTTTCTCAGTGTGCGCTTTCCTTCAAGAGCTGAAAGAACAGGTTCCAGGTGTCAGGTTCCAGGTGTCAGGTTTCAGAAGTAACCTGCAAGAGTTTCGTATGGACTGTACCAGACGTTTTCTAGTCAACGTTCTCATTGTTGACCTGCACCGAACACCTGACACCTGCACCTGACACCTGCCTCTCTACCAATCCCTCGCATAGCCCGCAGTCCAGCCGCCATCAACTGTGAGAATCGCGCCATTCACATAGCTTGCTTCCGGAGCCACCAGGAACAGCACCGCAGACGCAATTTCCTCCGGGCGAGCCGGCCGTCCTAAAGGAATGTGAGAAAGAAGACTGGCTGCTTTTTCTGTATAGGCTCCGTCAGGTCCGTAGAACAAGGCTTCCGTGCCTGCAGTCAAAGTGGAGCCCGGGGCGACCGCATTCACCAGAATCCCCTGGGGCCCCAGCTCCAGTGCCATGGAGCGAGTGAGATTCACCACTCCAGCTTTGGCAGCGACAAACGCACTCTGCAGCCGCAACGGCACCAGTCCAGCAATAGAGCTTATGTTGACAATGCGGCCTCGTCTGGTTCCGGAGCATCGCCGGGATGATGGCACGACTTGCGATGAAGACGCCAGTGAGGTCGACTTGCAGAATCTTGTTCCAGTCTTCCAGCTTGTATTCATGAACGGGAACGCGGTCCCGGCGAGTATTGATGCCTGCATTGTTGATCAGAATGTCGATCCGACCGAACCGGTCCACGACCTGTTCGGCGACTTGAGCCATCTGCGCAGGGTCAGCAACGTCAGCAGAATCTCCACGCAGGAGTCCTTGGTCAGAAATCTCTTTGGCCGTGTTTCTCGCTCGCTCAGCATCGATGTCAACAATCACAACCTGGGCGTCGTTTTCCGCCAGAACAGAAGCAATCGCTTGCCCGATGCCAGCAGCACCGCCAGTGACGATGGCAACCTGGTCTGAGAGATTGACTTTCATGAATCCTGGGCTCCTCCCGGAGCGATTCCCCCTTTGTCAAAGGGGGAGGTGGATGAGCGACCACGGTCGCTCATCCACCTGGGGGTTGTCTTGACAGAATCTTGTGTGGCAAGACCCCCCTGAAGTCCCCCCTTGTCCAAGGGGGGACGATTTCATTCCATCCTTCGCGGACTCTACTCTTCCACAAATCGGCCGCACCACCTGCGGTCAACTCTGAATCCACCTAACGATGGCCGGCCAATACTGATTCAAAGCGATACACGAAATTCCGGTGTAGAACGTCGCACAGCAAACGAGTCCGAACCGCATCACCAGAGGAGGTCGAACTTCCCTGGGCATCAAAAACGTCGTCACCCACAGGACGTGCAGGGACGAAAAGCCCATGCCGAAGTTCAAGAACACTCCTGAGGCAATCGTGAGGAGCAACGGATCCGGTGTCAGCTTCAAAGCAATCAGACCCCAAACGCAATAGAGGCCCAACAACAGATAGTAGACGTACTTGACCTGATTCCCGTCGAGATGCCGGACGCGCTTGGCGCCTACCCAGATGACGTCGGTCCAGCGCCGGGTGAGGCTATCAAGATTGGTAATCTGTGTGGGGAACAGGATCGCGAATCCACAAAGCAACATGAGATACCAGAAAATGTCGCCGTGCTGCGCAGCCAGTGCCTGTGCCGTCATGGCCGCAGCAGCGTTTCCCTCAATGTGTTTCGCTCCACGGATGTATTCGTACGAGATTACGGCCGGCAACGCGACGCCAATGGTGCAGGCCGGCGCCCAGAGCACGACTTGATCGCGCAAGATATGCCGCACCCAACCTTTCCACCTGACCAGACTCTCAGGGCCGATCTCGAAAACTTTCCCGGTGTGCGACAGCGTGATTGCTTTCCCCCCCACGGCGCTGGGAATGGCGCCAACCTGTGACCCCATGCCCCATCCTTTGTCGCGAGTATAGTTGGAGAAAGCTAGGTTGCTCAGCCCGCCCGCCCCAGCAATGGCGGCGAAAGCAGCCAGCGTGGCCCAACTGAACTCGCCGTCCGGCAGAGCGCCAAACCGGAAGAGGCCGGAAAATATCTCCCACTTTGTGTCCCAGCTGACCCAGAACAGAGCGACGATGCTCAGAAAGCCCAACACGAGGACCAGCTTGGTGACCATGATCCGTTCCAGGGCATTGTAGATCTTGCCACCGAAGATCAGCGGAACGAAGGAAGCCAGAAAGATCACGTAGCCAAGATTCCTCACCAAAGCGTCGTCCTGGGCCGTGGGGAGCCGATGGAGCAAGGCCGCGGACAAAGCCACCGCTGCGTTGGCTGCCAGATACGGCCAGTAGCCGCCCGCGTCGATGAAGAGATAGAAAGCGGTCCAAAACCAAGGTCCCGGGCGAGTGCGAAAGAAGCCCACAAAAATCGATTCCCCGGTATAGAGTGCGTAACGCATGATGGCCAGGTTGTAGAACACCTGCATCAGAATGGCGGTCGTTCCCAGCCACATCACTCGGCCGCCATATTGAGCGGTGACCACAGGACCCAGAGTCCACTCGCCACCTCCGATGTTGGCACCTGCCATTAAGAGGCCCGGCCCGATCAGTCCTGTCCACTGGCGGGCTCGAAAAATGGGTGCCGGAGGCAGCTCGGCTGTCTCCCACGACGGAAAGTTTGACGAAGGCGGTTCCTCGGTTTGAACCTGGCTCATTGGGCGGGAAGTCTAGCAAGGTTTCTTTGTGCGGGCTAGGATTCGTCGCTGCTCTTAAGCTTCAAGACGGGGCTTTGGGAAAGACGTTGCGCTCACGAAGGCCGAAGGACTCCCTGAAAATCCCCCTTAATCAAGGGGGAAAGAAGGCGAAACGACGGCGGTCGTGGAGCCTTCAGGGGGTTGTCTTGATGGGTGGGAAAGCCGAACGGACAACCCCCTGGCGCTCCGCGCCGCCCCCTTTGTTAAGGGGGAATATTTTCATCGAACGTGCCGATGCAACGTGGCATGAAAATTCCACTGTGAAACCCAAAACACGGTGCCCAACAATTGAGAGGTAGGTTGATCTCTGATACGGTGAATGTCGAGTTGTCTCGCCCCGACAGGGCTATGTGTTCCTGCTTGTTGCTTATGAACATCGAATTCGTTCCACTGCTCCAAGTTCAGCGCGATCTCTACAGCATTCCACGGGGACCGGAGCGCTTTAGTGCCTACCTGAAAACCATGGTGAGACCGGATGGCACCGATGTGCGCCTGCCTCCACTCGTTGCGATGAACCCGATGGCAAAGGACCATGTACCCGCCTTGCTGGACTCGCTGCTTGCAATCGGGGCTGAGGCAACAGCGGCCGATGCCTGCACAGAGGCTGCAAGGCATCTTGCACGGCACTCCCGGCAACTTCAAACTAGGACTCGTGGTAGCCGACGATCTGAAGGGAGGCTGGACCAATCGATACGCCAGCGAATTCTCTCATCGCTTTGAGGTGCCTGCGGCCTACAAACGCGGTTGGTTGAGTGCCGCGATCTGGAGCAGCGAAACTCCTGCTCTCGCGACGGTCCGCGAGGAAGTGATGCGAGTCATCTTCCGAGCGGCCTATGTCCTCGAACACGGTGCGGCCTTGAACCTGGCCGAGATGCTGGCTCAAGAAGGCCACGTCATGACGATGGCGGGTTGCTCTGAGCCCAGTCTGGAGCCGGCGGATCTGGACTACACGCGTGAGATTCTGCAACCACACCTCGAAGCGACAGACCTGCCAACTCTCATCCCGTGTCTGTTCGGAGATCCTGCCGCCCATGCCTTGGGCTATCCGCCGCAAGGATTGAGCCCCAGGGCTGGCTTGGCTCTCGCTCTAAGCGACGCACACACGCTGGTGAGTCACGCTCGGAACGGCAGCCGCGATTGACAGGCTTCTTGAGTCTGTCGTCGATTTCAATCTCACACAGAATTCACACTCCAACCGACTCTGTCTCCCACAAATCGCCGCCGACAAATCGCTTGCCCCGGCCTTTGAAAATGACTAACTTCAGGCGCTTTGAAGTCATCACGAGTTCTATGCCTGCAAAAGCATCTCAAAAAGACCGAGTCAAGCAGCTTGCCGACCTGATCCGCCATCACGAGCACCGCTACTACGTTTTGGACGATCCGGAAATCTCCGATGCAGAGTTTGACGGTCTGGTGCGCGACTTGAAGGAGATCGAAGCGCAGCATCCGGAACTCGTCACGGCAGATTCGCCCACCCAGCGGGTCGGCGGCAAACCAGCCGAAGGCCTCGCTGCTGTGGAGCATGCCAGCCCGATGCTTAGTCTCGACAACGCCTATTCCGAGTCCGAATTGCTCGACCTCGATCGGCGGGCTCGCGAGCACTCAGATACCGTGCCCGAATACGTTTCGGAGTTGAAGATTGATGGGTTGAGCCTGAGCCTGATTTACGAAGACGGAATCCTGGTGCGAGGTGTAACGCGCGGCGATGGCACCCGCGGCGAAGACGTCACTGTGAATGTCAAAACCATCCGATCGTTGCCATTGCAACTGCTGGCTGGCGTTGGGCGAAAACACCGGCGTGTCGAGGTGCGGGGCGAAGTGTTCCTGCCGCTGACATCTTTCAATGCCGTGAACGCCGAACGCGAGGAAAATGGCGAGCCGCGCTTTGCGAATCCGCGCAACGCTGCGGCTGGGACATTGCGGACGCTGAACCCAGAAGTGGTGGCGTCAAGGAAGCTCGACCTCTTTGTCTACCAGTGCTTTGCCGATGGGCAATTCCCCTGTCAGCGCCATTCCGATACTCTCAAGTGGTTGAAGCAGGCAGGGTTCAAAGTCAATCCTCACTGGAAGCGGTGCGAGTCCATTGAGGCCGTCGTAGATTTCTGCCGGACGTGGGGAGAAAAAAGAGACAGTCTCAGCTACGAGATCGACGGCGTTGTAGTGAAGGTCGACTCTGTCGCTCTTCAGCAAGACATGGGAGCGACCTCGAAGTTTCCGCGCTGGGCGGTGGCCTACAAGTTCCCTGCCCGCCAGGCCACCACGCAGGTGAGAAACATACTCGTGCAGGTGGGCCGCACGGGTGCGCTCACTCCCGTCGCGGACCTTGAACCTGTGGAACTCGCGGGCAGCACGATCAGCCGGGCCACGCTGCACAACGAGGATGAGATCCGCCGTCTCGGACTGATGATCGGCGACTGGGTGCTGATTGAGAAAGGAGGCGACGTCATTCCCAAGGTTGTGAAGGTTTTGGAAAGCCGCCGCTCGGCAGACGTACGCAGCTTCGTCATGCCCGATCGTTGTCCTGTCTGCTCAGGCGAGGTGTACCGTCTGGAGGACGAGGCAGTCTGGCGCTGCGCCAACGTGAGTTGCCCAGCCAAGCTGAAGGAATCGCTGCTGCATTTCTCAGCGCGCAAGGCTATGAAGATCGAAGGGCTCGGCGAAGCGCTGGTCGATCAACTAGTAGACAAGGAATTGGTAAAAGATCCTGCAGGGCTCTATCAGCTATCGCTTGAGACTTTGATGCAGCTGGAGCGAATGGGAAAGAAGTCTTCATTGAACCTGCTCGACTCAGATCGAAGAAAGCAAGCACCTCGATCTATCGCGCGTCATCTTCGGCCTCGGAATCCGGCATGTCGGCGAACGCACTGCCCAAATTCTGGCGCAGCATTTCGGATCCATGGAGGCTCTGAGCCAGGCGACTCAGGAGGAGTTCGAGGGCGTGTTTGAGGTGGGTCCTATCGTTGCCGAATCGATTTATCAGTTCTTCGCCCGGCCTGAAAACCTTGCCGTAATCGAACGACTGCGGGAGGCCGGCGTGAATCTTTCCGCCAAAGGCGCCGTGAAACGCTCTGCGGAGCTTCAGGGAAAGCAGTTCGTCCTGACTGGCAAGCTGCCGACTCTGTCTCGAGAGCAAGCCACCGTTTTGATTGAACAGCACGGGGGTCGAGTGACCGCTTCAGTAAGTCAGAAGACGGATTTTGTGCTGGCGGGCGAAGATGCCGGCTCGAAGCTCGACAAAGCCAGGGCTCTGGGCATCGCAGTGATCGATGAGCCGGAGTTCCTCAAAATGGTTGGTTGAATACAAGTACTGAGTGCTGAGTGCTGAGTCTGAGACAAGTGCCGAGTATTGAGCATGCCACTGGATTCCGGCTCGCGCTTCGCTTGGCCGGAATGACGAAAACAATACCTAGCACTCGGTACTCAGCACTCTGCACTCAGCTCATCCTTCCCTGCCCCCGTTGACACCCACCTTTGAACCTGTGCTACTCTTTCGTGCTTCAAACGGACGGCTTCAGCCGTCTTGAGGTTTAGGTGACGTACCATGCGCAAATACATTCCTTTTGCTTTTAAGAATTCGCTGCGCAACAAGCGGCGGACTATCCTTACCATAGCCAGCATCAGTGTTTCCCTGTTCTTGTTGGGGATGCTGATTGCGGTTTACCACGCGTTCTATTTTCGTGCCGCACCGCCCGAGCAAGCGCTTCGGTTGGTGATGCGCAACCGCGTGTCGCTGGCCTTTACACTTCCGGAATACTATGAGCCCAAGATCCGCCAGATTTCCGGAGTAAAGGAAGTCGTCTCCCGTTCCTGGTTTGGAGGCCAGTACATCGACAACCGGCCGGAGCATTTTTTCCCCCGGTTTGGCACCGATCCGGAACGCATTTTCAATGTCTACCCGGAAATGAAAATCGATCCGGAACAACTGAAAGCGTTTCAAAGCGAGCGCACGGCTGCGGCCATCGGCAAGACGTTGGCTGAAAAGCAAGGCTTGAGGATGGGACAGAAGATTACCCTGAAGGGTGATATTTACCCTGTAGATCTCGAGCTGACCATCCGGGCCATTTTTGAGGGAACCACCGACAGCAGTGACAACGTGATGTATTTCCATCGCAAGTATGTCGAAGAGGCCCTGCCTCAAGCCCGCAAGGGGATGGTGGGAACGTTTGCCATCCTGGCGAACTCAGCCGAGGATGTCCCGCGGATTGCCCGTGAAGCCGATGAGATGTTTCGCAATAGCGACCGTCAAACCAAAACGGACTCGGAGCGCGCTTTTCAGCTCAGCTTTGTTTCCATGCTCGGAAATGTGAAGGTTTTCCTGCTGAGTATCTGTGGCGCGGTGGTCTTCACCATTCTGCTGGTTTCCGCAAACACCATGGCGATGTCAGTTCGAGAGCGCATCAAGGAAATTGGAGTGCTGCGGACCTTGGGCTTCACCACGGAAAAGGTGCTGGCCATGATCATCGCAGAGGCCGTGATCATTGCGATGCTGGGCGGACTGCTAGGGTGTCTGATGGCATTCGGCATGGTCAATCTGATGGGCGGCGTCTTCCAGGTGATGTTCGGTTCCTTGCGCATGCCTCCAGTCGTCCTGCTCATCAGCCTGGGAATCGCTTTTGCCATTGGCCTGCTAAGTTCTGTCGTTCCTGCATACAATGCCTCCCGAGTCCCCATCACCGATGCACTGCGACATGTGGGATAAAGTCAGTGACGAGTGATAAGTGACGAGTGATGAGTGATGGTTTGACACGTCACTCAGTACTCAGCACCCAGCACTCAGTACTTACATTTTTTATGGCCATTCCACTTTCGTACAACTTTCGCAATCTGCGCGTTCGGAAGACCACAACCGTCATGACCGCTCTTGGCATTGCTCTGACGGTGGCAGTGCTTCTGGGTATTCTGGCAATGGTGGCTGGTCTGAGGTCTGCCTTGCAGTCCTCAGGAAATCCTCTCCAGATGATTGTGATGAGGAAAAACTCTCCTTCAGAGCTGTCCAGCCAGATCGCTCGCGAAGCGATTTCGGCCATTCGCTTCAAGGAAGGAATTCAGAAGTTTGCAGATGGCGAACCCATGGTGTCGGGCGAAATTGTCACGGTGATGAACCTGCCACGAAAGAACAACCCCGAAGGAGCCAATGTGACGATTCGCGGGATTTCCCAAGTCGGGGTGAAGATGCGTCCCGAGATCCGCATGCTGTCGGGCCGATGGTTTGAGCCAGGACAGCGGGAAGTGGCCGTGGGAAAGTCCATCGCCGCACGCTTCGTAAGCGCTGCGATGGGCGATTCGCTGCGTTTCGGCCGCGGCGACTGGAAGATTGTGGGTGTTTTTGACGCTGGCAAGACGGCCTTCGACAGCGAAATCTGGGGCGATCTGAACCAGATTGCCACCGACTTCAACCGGAATGAAGTCCTCTCTTCGGCGCTGGTTCGCGCCGTAGATCCGATCACGCTCCAAGCCTTGAAGAACAGTATGGCTGACGACCAGCGGCTCTACCTGGAAGCGAAGGTCGAGTCCGATTACTACGCAGCTCAGACCACCACGGCTCGGCCCGTCGAAATTCTCGGCACGTTTGTCGCGGTGATCATGGCGATTGGCAGCAGCTTCGCGGCGATGAACACCATGTACGCGGCCGTCGCACGGCGTGCGCGCGAGATTGGCACTCTGCGAATTCTGGGTTTCTCGCGCGGCAGCATCTTGCTTTCTTTTGTATTCGAGTCGCTGCTGCTGTCCCTGCTGGGTGGATTGCTGGGAATCCTGCTGGTGCTGCCGCTAAACGGCTTGGAAAGCGGGATTGGCAACAACGTGACCTTCAGCGAAACGGGCTTTGATTTTCGAATCACTCCCGCAATCATCGGAATCGGCCTCAGTTTCGCAACGTTGATGGGTATTCTCGGTGGACTGTTGCCAGCACGCAGCGCTTCCAAGGCAGATATTCTGGCGGCACTCAGGGAACTCTAGGGAAGTACGAATGTCGAAGTGCGAAGTACGAACGGGCTTCAACGGAGTTTTTCATACGCCTAGCGGCGCCACCTTGAAGAAAATACCGTCCCCCCTTGGATAAGGGGAGACTTCAGGGGGGTTTTCGAAGAGGAACTCCGACCTTCGACCTTCGCATTCATCCAGTATGCTCGCTTCGTCCTCGAAACTTCGAGATTCACACTTCGTAATTCGAACTTTGATCTATGGTTTCTGACACGACGCAACTGGATCACGATCTGAATAGCTTGAAAATCGACCGCAATCGAAGGCGCCAGCCGGAAGGTCCTTCGAAATGGGCAACCCGCTGGATAGTGGCGGGTATTGTTTTTTTTGTCTTGCTCGGACTTGCGGCCATGGCGTTCCGTTTCACAAGCCAAGCCGTGGAGGTTGAGACCTACCGGGTCACGGCCAAGTCGGGTGCGAGCGCGGGCGACGACCCGGGAATCATCCTCAACGCTGCGGGTTACATTGTGGCGCATCACAAAATCCAGCTCACGGCGAAGGTCGTAGGAAAAGTGGCCTGGATCGGAGTCGAAAAGGGGGATCGGGTAAAGGAAGGCCAGGTGCTCGTTCGTCTTGAGGATTCCGAATACCAGGCACAATTGCTTCAGGCCCAGGGCAACTTGCAGAATCTCCTGTCCCAATTGCAAGAGCTGGAGACCGGTTCCCGCCCCGAGGAAAAGGCGCGTTCCGCCGCCAATCGTGGCGCAAGCCAAGGCCGACCTTGAAAACGCACGCATCAACTTGGACAGGGCGAAGGGCTTGTTCAAAGAGGAAGTGGTTCCAAGACAGGAATTGGACAACGCCCAGGCGCGCTACGATGCCCAGCAAGCCCGCGTGGACTCACTGACGAAAGACCTCGAACTGGTCCGTATCGGCCCCCGTCAGGAACAGATTGAGGCCATGCGCGGTCGCGTTCGGCAAGCACGAGGCGAAGTGGCTTTGCGACAAACGTTTTTGGACGCGACCATCATCAAGGCCCCAATCACTGGGACCATCCTGGAGCGGGCCGTCGAAAAGGGTGAATTCGTGACCACCAGCTTTGTGGGTGAGCGCGGCGCCAAGGGTTATGTGGTTTCGATGGCCGACCTGAACGACCTGCAGGTGGAGCTCGATATCAGCCAGGATGATTTCGCGAAACTTTACATGGGACAGAAGGCCACCGTCACGACCGATGCCTTCCCCGACCGCAAGTATGACGGCGTTATCGCCGAGATGTCTCCGGAAGCAAACCGGCAAAAAGCGACGGTGCAGGTAAAAGTCCAGGTCTTGAAGCCAGACGACTACCTGCGGCCCGAAATGAATGCCCGCTCAGCCTTCATCGCGCGCGAGCAGGCGCCGAGAAGAGAGGGCTCTCCGGCAGCACCCAAGATCGTGATTCCGACGGCCGCTGTCCGTGACTCGGCTGGGAAAAAATCAATCTTCATTGTTTTTGAGGGGAAGGCCACTGAACGAAGCATCAAGACCGGAAACTCTACATCAAAAGGAATCGAGGTCGCTGAAGGCTTGATTGGTGGCGAGGAAATCGTGTTGAGCCCTCCAGCAACTCTGAAGGATGGTGACCGTATCGCGATCAAGGCGAAACAGGGATAAGAAAAAAGTACTGAGTCCTGAGTGATGAGTGCTGAGTGAGTTGTGAACCTGTTCGTAGCTTTTTGGGCAGGTCCGGCTCAAGCCTCAGCACTCAGTACTCATAACTCAGTACTCATTTCAGATCGATCTCATGGACAACAACTACATCATTGAAACGAAGGACCTCACCAAAGAGTACAAACGTGACGAGTTCAAAGTCACGGCGCTGCAGCAGGCGAATATTCAAATCAGGAAGGGAGAGTTCGTCGCGCTCATGGGCCCTTCCGGCTCGGGCAAGTCCACCTTGCTGCATTTGATCGCAGCCATCGACCGTCCAAGTTCCGGACAGGTTATCGGTTCTTGGTGAGAATCTTCAGGAACTGAGCGACAAGGAGATCGCCCATTGGCGCAACGAGCATGTGGGCTTCGTGTTTCAGACCTTCAACCTCATCCCGGTGTTAACTGCCCGTGAAAACGTTGAGCTGCCCTTGCTGCTGACAAATCTCAGCAAGAAGGAACGGATCAACCATGCTGAGACGGCTCTGAAACTCGTTGGGCTGGGAGATCGGCTGGGACACTACCCGCGGCAGCTCTCTGGCGGACAGGAACAACGCGTGGCCATCGCGCGAGCGATCGTCACCGATCCGGCGCTGATTCTGGCCGATGAGCCCACAGGTGACCTGGACTCACAATCTGCCAATGAAGTGCTCACCATCCTGTCCAAACTCAACAAGGAACAAGGCAAAACCATTGTCATGGTGACTCACGACCCGCACGCCGCCAAATTTGCCAGCAAGACCCGCCACCTGGAAAAGGGAGAACTCTTGCCGGAAGGCACCCTGCCACAGGTTTAGAAGACCGCCCGCGTGTCGGCATTATTGAAGATTGCAGAAAATAGTGACAAAACCCCTCACCCCCAGCCCCTCTCCCAATGGGAGAGGGGTGCCCGAAGGCGGGGTGAGGGGCGAGCTTCAATCGAAGAAAGCAGGCAAAGCGTCACTATGATTTGTAAACATCAATAGTCAATGAGCTCCCTCGATCACCTCTCGGTAGTGCTTGTAGAAACCCAGTCTGCGGGCAACATCGGTTCGGTGGCGCGGGCCATGAAGAACCTGGGGCTGAGTCGGCTGGTTCTGGTTGACCCACAAACCGCGTTGACCGACGAGGCGCGGCAACTCGCCTGCGGCGCCGACGATGTCCTCGCAAACGCCCAGCGCGCGGAGACTCTGCAGGAAGCTCTCGCCGCGTTTCATCTTTCGGTTGGGACCAGTTCCCGCTCGGTTGACTGGATCCCAACCGTGCTGCGCCCCTCCGAGCTGGCTTCAAAGCTGGCCGAGTTTTCCCCGGAGCAGAGAATCGCGCTGGTCTTCGGCCCCGAACGTACAGGACTGACCAACGAACACTTACAGCACTGCCAGTGGTTGGTGACGATCCCCACCGATCCAGACTTCGACTCGATGAATCTGGCTCACGCGGTCGCAATTGTTGCCTACGAAGTTCGCGGGCAATTCTCCGCTCAACGTTTGGGAAGAACACTGCAGCGAGCAGACCTGGCGCAGGTGGAGGACTTTGTCGCCAGCTTGCAGCAGTGCCTGGGTGAAATCGGTTTTCTCAATCAGCAAAACCCTCAACAGGTGATGTTCACATTACGGCAAATCTTGTCTCGAGCAGCCTTGGAAGAGCGCGACGTCAGTATCCTGCGGGGAATTCTGCGGCAGTGGGGTTGGTACGTGGAAAAGCTGAGGCGGGACGGCTTAGCGCTGTAGCCGCCGACGTGAGGAGGCGGACGCGACCAGAATAGAATCCGCCTCGTTACCTCGGCGGCTACACCCTCGCGAAGGTCGTCATTCCTGGGGAACACGAATCCGGTCTGGATTCCGGCTCGCGCTTCGCTTGGCCGGAATGACGGACACTACCGAGTGACTGATCGGAGATACTCGCTCATCTTCCTCAGCGCGTGGCCGCGATGACTAATTGCCAGCTTCTCTGATCCGGAAAGTTCAGCCATCGTTCGGTTCAGTTCCGGAAGGAGAAAGATCGGATCGTACCCGAAGCCATTGCTGCCGCGCGGTTCATGTGCGATCTCGCCTTCGACCGTCCCCTCAAAGGTTTGAATCACCGTTCCCTGGCGGGCTAGTGCCAGGCAGCAAACAAATCGCGCCGTGCGATATGGTCTTGCTACTTTCTGAAGCCCCTTCAGAATCTCACGACAGCGCTCTTCATCGGTGGCAGCTAGTCCTAAATAGCGCGCGGAATGGACACCCGGTGCGCCACCCAGTCCATCCACGATGAGTCCCGAATCGTCCGCCAAAGTCAATCCGCGGAAGAGCCTGCTGTAGTAACTCGCCTTCTGCCGCGCATTCTGTTCGAACGTTTCTCCGTCCTCAGGACTTGGAGAGACGTCAGACAGGCTGCCCAAGCCAGTCACGTCAAACGGCAACCCGGCAAGGTACTCCTGAAACTCACGCAGTTTCCCGGAATTGAAGGTGGCAACGAGGAGAGTCTCTGAATCGGTGGTCACAGAGAAAAGGGAGTGCGAGAAAAAACGGAGATCACAAATGCACCAGGCGTTTTTGAACCTCGACGAGCCGCCGCGTTCCCTTTGAGCCGAGTGCAATCAACTGGTAAAATTCGTCCTTGGAAAACGGATTCCCTTCGGCGGTTCCCTGAACTTCAACCAGCAATCCGCCGCCAGTTTCAACAAGATTCATATCCACTTGGGCTTGCGAGTCCTCTTCGTAGTTCAGGTCCAACAGTAAATCGCCATTGACCACTCCCACGCTGGTCGCAGCCACGTAGTCTCGGAGCGGCAGTTTGTGCAGGATGCCTTCCTCAACCAGCTTTTGGAGAGCCAACCCCAGCGCGACGAAAGCGCCGGTGATCGAAGCGGTGCGCGTGCCGCCATCCGCTTCGATGACATCGCAATCGATCAGAACGGTTCTCTCGCCCAGTTCCTCCATCTGTGTCACGCTGCGCAGCGATCGACCGATGAGGCGCTGAATCTCCTGAGTCCTCCCCGTTGGCTTTCCTTTGGTGGATTCGCGCGCCGTCCGAACCGGTGTGGCGCGCGGCAACATGGCGTATTCGCTGGTCACCCAGCCCTTCCCTTGCCCGCGCAGAAATGAAGGCACTGTATTCTCAATCGTGGCCGTGCAAATCACGCGCGTATTTCCCACGGTGATCAGTGCCGAGCCCTCGGCGCTCCGGATGAAGTCCGGTTCAATATCCACGTTCCGCAACTCATCTGGCTGCCGTCCATCAGTTCTCATGAGGTTCCTTTCAACCCAGCGTTTAGAGTTCAAGCTTCAGCCTGCGCTCGGACAGCATTTGCGGCAACTGAAATCACGGGGATACGGACGATGTTGCGGTCCCGCCCCCGGTCATCGACAAATCCCCCACCAGGGGTCGGCTCAAGTCTATATGTCCTGCCAACGTCTCTGCTTCAGCTCCCTCAATCAGAATCTGCACTCGGTTAATCCCGCTCACATTCTGAGTCAGGGAGTTTACCACCGAGTAGATCGATGCCAGCTCCATCATCAGCCCGCCGGGATGGTGCAGGCTGGCCTCTTGAGTGAGATCTACGACCGCAAGGCCGTCGCCCGTGACAAACAGCTCACGAAGTCTGGCGTCGGCAGGGAGCGCCGGCGGCCACTTGTTTTTCGACCCGCTGATCAGTTCCGCAACAATCTGCTTCGCTTCATCGGATGGCAAGTTCGAAGTCCGAATGTCTCGCTCCTCGCCTTCCAGTTGACCCTCTTTGGTGGAGGAGGGGAAAAAAAGCTTCACCTTTCGCAGCGGCGCTGAAGGTGAGAGACTCGGCGGAACGGCCAAAAACGGCGCTGGATCCGGTTGAGGCCGCACGAGCTCCTGAATACTCTTCTGCAGGTCGTAGTAGTAGGCCACGCCGACCACGGAGATGAGCGCCAAAAAGACTAGTCCGAACAGGATATGCCTGGGCATGAATCACGGTCGCTCATACAGGGGACGAAACTTCTCCACAGCGGTTGCCAGAGTGGCGGCCACGAGGTTCTGAAACTGATCGCTCGCCACCTTCGCTTGAAAATCAGTCACCTGCGCGTTTCCGATTTCCACAAGCACAGCGGGCATTGCCAGCGCAGAGAGTAGTTTGATCGGACTCCGCCGGAATGCTAGCGGTTGCCCGCCGTTCAGCGCGCGATTCAGTTCCGCTTGCACATGCTCTGCCAGGCGCTCGCTCCACGCAACGCTGTTGCGTTGGGCTTCAGCCCAGGGAAGAAACAAGCTTCGGGCACTCCGTGCCTCATGGGGAGAATTGTCATCGGAAATCCAACGGCTAGTGTAGGTGTAGCTGTGGGCTGCCGCAGAAGCAGCAGCGTTCCCAGTATGGATGCTGATAAAGAGATTTGACCTGGCCAGATTCGCCGCCGCGATTCGATCTTCCAGGCTCTGGGCCTGATCCTCTGTTCGCGAAAGCACCACAGACACGCCCAAGCGGGTTTCCAGAGCCCAGCGTAGTTTTCGGGCAATCGCCAACGCTACGTCCTTTTCAAAAACGTTGCCCCGGATGGATACACCACGGTCCGCTCCGCCATGCCCGGCATCCACCGTGATGTGCCGCCACCTCCAAGGCTCGGTTTCCTGACGCACCGGTTCGGTGGGGCTGTCCGTTTGGGCCTGAACGCCGGCCTGCCGAGTGGCTTCGATGGTGTAGGCATTCTGCGAAGCCAGATGTGAGATCTTCGCAATCCGTATGTTGTCCTCCAGCTCGATAACGAGCTGGTTCGTTGACTCGGATTGATTCAAGGAAACCGATCGAACCCATTCTGCTTTCTGCAATCCGTCTGAAGGCACGAGATCAACCGGAGTATTTCCAAACACGAGATAAAGGCGCGACCCTTGTTGCCGCACTTCAGGCGAAATGGGCCGGTTCGCTTGCACCCGTAGAACCTGGTTGTTCTCAATCTTCGCGCTCAAATGAATGAAGTCAGGTTCACCCACAGTCGCGGCAGCCCCTGAATGCGTCACTAGGATCTTTTCATCGAGAACCCGATCGAGGACCTTGGTGACAAAATCCAAGGGCACGACCCACTGGTTCTTCACAATCGTCACCGGCGCGCTCAATGCAATCTTCCGGTCATTCACCAGGACTTGCGGGTCGTCTTTCACCAGTTTGACGCGGTTCTTGCCGCTAGTGATCTGAACAAACCCCACCGAGGCACTCTCCGAGTAGGGCAGTTCCAGAAAATGTAAGAGCTCAATCACGGGAAGGTAGGTCTGCAGGCCAACCGATACCTTGGGGATAGCTTTGCGATCCTGGTTGTGAAAGACCAGAAACTGGCCCGAATCTGCCGGGATCGCTGCGGACAGCAGAACTATGCATAAAGTGAAGGCAAAGACTTTGATCGGCAAGAGGAAGGAATCGGAGTTGAAAACTTTGGTGGAGCGCTTTGCACCAGAGAAGAACGATGGAACTTTGCAAAATCAACATCATTATAGGGATGTCCAGTAGAGGACGCAACCTCCGAGCATGCCAGACAGCAGTCCCCCTTAACAAAGGGGGCAAAGGCCGCAGGCCTTGGGGGTTGTCCTGACACGGTCGCCTGACGGAAGCACTACAACCCCCGCGCGGTTTCTGCGAAACCGCTCTCCCCCTTTGTTAAGGGGGACTTTGACGAACCCTACTCTGAGAGGGCTTTTACCTTGCAACCGGCAGGCAATGAGCCTAGGGTTGTGGCTGACCTTTCCCTCACTCCGCAAGGAAGAAACCCAATGCAACGCCTACAGCAACGGCATTCAGACAAAAGCCTAAGTGTGATTCAGTTCACGACGGATGTGTGCAAACTTCAGCTGACCATCCCGCACAGCGATGGCACTTCTCTAAACGTCATCGGTATTCACCCAGCAAAGCCACATGATGAAGCGAAGATTCTGTGCTCGAATGCGATGAAACGGGAAAATAGCGACCACACTTGCACAGCAGATTGCCACGATTGGGAAGAGTTTTAGATGCAATGTCCAGCCTGCAAAAAAGAGACCAACAGCTGTGTTTGGTGCCCCAACTGTGGCCGCATCTATCATCGAGCAAACCGGCTAAACGCATTGCTCAACATTTGTTTGGCCGTCGCGGTGTTTGCCCTGGGTTCCGTCAGTGCCTGGTATTGGTTCGGCAGGTAATCGCCTTCCTTGCCTTGCCGTAGATACAGGACGTAAGCCTTCCCAAAAGGGGCGACATAAGTAAATTCGCATGAGTGTCGCGCTGTATTGCGGCTGCCCCCTCACCCCCACCCTCTCCCCGTGGGAGAGGGTGGCCGAAGGTGAAGTCTTGAGAAGACTTCACGCGGTCGCGAAGGCCGGGTGAGGGTGCGATGAGATTAACTACGCTGAGTCTAGTTTCGATTGCATTAGGAGACTCCCACACGTATGGCAAAGAACTTCGGCAGCAATGAATCATGGAAATTCTACAGGGACTACAGACGTGAATGGCGCTGGGAGAAAACCGCCTCCGATGGAAGCGTCGTAGGCACTTCGTCAGAAGGATTCAAGACTAAGGCTGACTGCGAAGTTGATGCTCGCAGAATGGGCTGGCGCGGATAGACGCTACCGACGACACTCAGAGTTCTCAGGAAAAGCCGTTACGGGGTTCAACCCTGTAACGGCTTTTCTGTTATTGAGTATTTCCAGCCCGACTTCGGCCTGGAGCGAGAACATCGGTGAGGACAATAGTCCATCACTGAAAGGTCTATCTCCGATTTGCCGACACTCATCTTCCGACAAACTTCGGAAAGAGCGGAGGGTCGAGGCACCTTGTGCAGATAATACTTGGCAGAAAGAACGAAATTGCTTACTAATCACGGGCGGCTGAAGCCCGATTTCTTGATGGATCTGCCTCACCGCGCTGGGGTGGGCGGTGTGAGGTGCGAAAGAACATGCTGGCTGAATCCCCTCACTGGAGAGGCAAGGGCTGTTAGACCCTTGCGGGTCAGCCTTTCAGGCTGACCGAAGCGGCCTGCCGCCGCATTTTGTCCCCCTTGGCAAGGGGGACTATAGGGGGTGTGGTACAAACCGAGGAAGACCCCTTGCCGCAAAAGGCGCGGCGAAGCTTTCTCAAAGCTTCGATTCCCTTGGAAAAGCGGGACAAATGTAGAAACTCCAGGCAAGGGCCGTTAGGCCGTTGCGTGGGTTGTGCCCGATGGAGGACGTACCCCGGCGGCCGCTGCCACCGCTCTGTCGGGGGAGTGTCTTACAAGGTTGCAGGGTGAAGCCGACCAGGAATGACTCTATGAGTTGGGGATATCTTGAAGACGCAAGCGGGGCGAAAGGCCATGCCGAGCGTATTTGCATACCCAAGGACGAATCCGAACTTTTGACAGAGCTCGCTGAGGCGCGCAGCCAAGGAGCTCCTGTCACCATCGCCGGCGGTGGCAGCGGATTGACTGGCGGGCGGGTGCCCAACGGCGGATGGCTCATCTCGACGGAGAAGTTCCGGCGGCTGGACGTTGCCACGGGCAAAGCCGCGGTTGGTGCGGGAATCACCTTGCACGAACTTCATGCCGCCGCCAAGCTTAGTGGACAGTTTTATCCACCCGATCCCACCGAAACGATGGCGTTTGTGGGCGGCACCATTGCCTGCAATTCAAGCGGATCGCGCAGCTTCATGTACGGAGCGACACGGCGTTGGATCGAGCGTCTGCGCGTTGCCCTCCCAAGCGGCGAGGTTTTGGATGTTCGTCGTGGTGACGCCATTGACTTCGATGTCCCAGAGATTCCGCAGCCTGCAGCTCGGAAGCATTCCTGCGGCTATCCGCTGCGTCCTGGCATGGATTGGATCGACTTGTTTACCGGGGCCGAAGGCACTCTCGGAATCGTCCTGGAGGCGGAGCTGCGGTTGCTGCCGACACCCCGTGAACTGCTGAATGGCATTGTCTTCTTTCCGTCTGATGAGATGGCACTGGACGCGCTGGATGCCTGGCGAAGCGTGAAAGGATTGCGAATGCTTGAATACGTTGATGATCCCGCGCTGCGGATGATCGCGCAACGCTATCCGGATGTGCCCGACACGGCGAAGGCTGCCTTGATTATCGAGCAGATTCTGGAGGAAGACCGGGACGTTGACGCGTGGGGCGATCGCCTGGCTGAAATGGGGGCCTTTGAAGAAAGGAGCTGGTTTGGAACCTCGGACGCAGATCGAGAGAGGTTTCGGAAATTCCGCCACGCGTTGCCGGAAACAGCTCTGGAGATTTCTGTGAGGAACGGCTTCACTTCTTTGGGAACGGATTTTTCCGTGCCCGTCGACAGGAACCGCGAGATGCTGGCTTTCTATCGGCACGCAGATGGACCGTATTATGCCAGGCCACTACTGCATTTTTGGCCACGTGGGCGACGGCCATCCCCATGTGAACATGCTGCCCACAACTCAAGCTGAGTTTGACGCGGGATCCGAAGCATTAACCGTCTTCGCCCGCCAGAGTGTCCAGCTTGGCGGGTCAGTAGCGGCGGAGCACGGTCTGGGGAAACGCAAAGCCAAGTTCCTATCCCTTCAGTACTCCGCAGAGCACATTGAAGCGATGAGAGCCGTGAAGAGTCGCTTCGATCCTGAGTGGCGCTTCGGACGCGGAACACTTTTCGAGCTTCCGATATCGGACTCGTGAGACGATTCCCGAATCGCTCGTCCGGAGCCGAATGTCCACCGCCACTGAATCCCAGGCCGAACCTACTTCGATCGATGTCGCTCGTTTGCGCCGAAAGGTAGCGTGGCGCATCCTGCCTCTCGTCTTCCTGCTCTACATCGTGGCTTACTTGGATCGTGCGAACGTCGGCTTTGCGAAGTTGCGCATGGCGAGCGACCTGCATTTCTCCGACGCTGTTTACGGTCTGGGAATTGGCATCTTTTTCATCGGCTATCTGCTTCTGGAGATTCCCGGCGCGTTGCTGGTGGAGCGGTGGAGCGCGCGAAAATGGTTTGCACGGATTCTGATCTCCTGGGGTCTCATCTCAGCCCTCACCGCCTTTGTCACGACGCCAATGCAATTCAACGTGGCGCGGTTTTTCCTTGGGGTGGCCGAGGCCGGGTTCTTCCCGGGCGTCATCGTATACTTTACGCATTGGTTCACGTCACAAGACCGAACTCGGGCGCTTTCCGGGCTGGTAATGGCAGTGCCCTTCAGCCTGGCGCTGGGCGCGCCAGTGTCAGCGCTGTTGCTGGACGTCAACTGGCTGGGATTGGCAGGCTGGCAGTGGCTGTTCATTCTGGAAGGACTTCCCGCCGTGATCCTGGGATTCGTGACGCTACGGACTATGACCGATCGTCCGCGCCACGCCAAGTGGCTGTCCCAGGCTGAGCGTGACTACCTGGAGGGAGTGCTCGCGGCTGAGGCCCGCGCGAAGGAAGGACCGAACAAGATCCGCGTCTGGCAAGCACTGCGGCTGCGCAATGTCTGGTTGCTGGCGCTGAGTATTTTCGCGACAAACACCGGAGGCTACGCACTGGCTTTCTGGGTGCCATCGATGGTCAAGAGCTTGTCTGGCGGCACCGACCATGCAACGCTTGCTATTCAGCGGACTGTTCTATGCCTGTGGACTGGCCGGTGTCTTTGTTTCGGGGCAGTCCTCGGACCGGACGGGCGACCGGAAGTGGCATTGCGCTGGCGGACAGGCCGCCACGGCCCTTCTTCTTGCCGGTAGCGCAATCTCGGGCCAACCTTTTGCCGTGGTGATGATGTGGCTCTGCTTTACGGGTTTCGCGGCGTATTTCTGGCCTTCACCGTTCTGGGCGCTGCCCACGCTCACCCTGACCGCCTCGGCAGCGGCCGTCTCGATCGGCTTCATCAATATGTGCGCCAACCTGGCAGGCTGGCTTGGCAACTATCAGATGGGGTGGCTCCGGTCTCACGGCTACAGCGAACGTGAATGCCTGCTCTTTCTTGCCAGCTGTTATTTCGCTGGGATCATTATTTACCGGTTTGGTGAGAATCCGACCGACCAGTCCTTCGCCAAGCTTAAGAACTCATGTCAACTTCCCTATTCGATCTGAACGGTAAAGTCGCGCTCGTCACGGGCGCTGCTCAAGGCCTCGGTCGAGCCATGGCTCTGGCGCTGGCAGAGGCCGGAGCCGATTTGATGCTCGTGGACAGGAATGCGGATGGTGCGACGAAGACGGCAGCCCTCATTGGAGCCTATGGTCGCCGCGCTGTGGTCGCACCCTCCGACGTGTCGGACCCGGAGCAGATCCGCAACTTGTTCAGGAAACTGGACACGGAATTTGGCCGCATCGATTTCCTCGGCAACGTAGCAGGTGACGGCGTGCTGGGAAACCCGGAAGAGATCTCGCTTGAAGATGTCGAGCAGTCGTGGAAAAACCTGGTGTTGGGGCGATTCTGCATGTGTCAGGAAGCGGGCCGACGCATGCTGGCCGCCGGAAGCGGCAGCATTGTGAATATCGGTTCGTTGGCCAGCACCACCGCACTGGGGCGCGGCCACATCGGCTACAGCATGGCGATGGGCGCGGTGGCTCAGATGACGCGCGAGCTGAGCACCGAATGGAGCGGCCGCGGTGTGCGGGTGAACGCCATCCTTCCGGCACAAGTGCTCAATCCCGCTCTCGAGGCACGCATCGCCGCAGACCCCAACCTCAAGACTCGATATCTCAGCGGCATCCCGACGGGCCGCCTAGGCCATCCAGACGACATCAAAGGCCTCGCCGTCTTTCTTGCTTCCGACAGCGCAAGCTGGATCACCGGGGCGCTTATTCCCATGGACGGCGGCAATCTGGCCATGAACAGCGGGGGCTCCGTCGGCCCAACCTCTGCCAAGGGAGAGCAGTAATGCCCGCGACTCAAACAACAGATGCTTTCGTGGTATCGCGCCATGCAGCTGATACGGCAGTGTGAAGAACAACTGGCGCGCTGCCATCAACGCGGTTTGGTCCATGGGGCTTGCCACACCTACGTCGGGCAGGAAGCCATCGCCGTGGGAGTGTGTGCTCACCTGCAGCGCAGACGACGTGGTCTTCAGCACGCATCGCGGACACGGCCACGCACTGGCCAAAGGCCTGCCGCCGGTGGAACTCATCGCCGAGCTGTTCGGCCGTGACAGCGGTTGCTCGCGGGGACGCGGAGGCAGCATGCATCTCTTTGCGCCGGAAGTCGGGCTCATGGGCACGAGCGGAATCGTGGGGCCGTGCATCCTGCAGGCGGCTGGAGCAGGCTACAGTTTCAAGTTGCTCAAGACCGGCCAGGTCGCCGTGGCCTTCTTCGGAGACGGTGCCGTAAACAATGGCGCCTTCCACGAGGGGCTCAATATGGCGGGCATCTGGAAACTGCCCGTGCTCTTCGTGTGCGAGAACAACCAGTTCGCCACCGAAGTTCCTTTCCAATACGCAGCAGGAAATGCTTCGGTTGCGTTACGCGGCGCGGCCTATGGCTTGCCTGGCGTGGAAGTCGACGGGAACGACGTTTCGGCGGTTTATCGGGCGGCGGATGAAGCAGTCGGGCGCGCAAGATCCGGTGGCGGGGCCGACGCTCATCGAATGCAAGACGTACCGCACACGTCCCCATGCGGAGGGCATGGGTGACTACACCTATCGCACGCGGGAAGAAGTGGCCGCTTGGCGAGAGCGTTGCCCGATCAAGCACCTGCGTTCTCTGCTGATCTTAGATCGAGTTGTAGCCGCCGAGGAACTCGATGCGCTCGATGCGGAGGTTCAAGCACAGGTGGCCGCCGCATCGCAGACAGCTGAACAGGCTCCTCTGCCGGACGGCAGCACCGCGACCCGGTTTGTCTACAGCGAAAAGGCCACGGCGTTGCAGATTCCCGAACCAGTCCCAGGAGACCGGCAAATCGGATTTGCTGCCGCCACGCTCGGAGGTATTGGATACCGAGATGGCCTGCCAACCGGGCATTTTCGTCATGGGCGAAGGCATCGGCGCACGGGGCGGCAACTTCGCCACGACCACGGGTCTATTCGCCAAGTATGGCGCCGAGCGTCTCTGTGACACGCCGATCTGCGAGCGCGGCTTCGTGGGACTCGCCTGCGGCGCCGCGATGACCGGTACCCGGCCGGTCATCGATTTCATGTTCATCGACTTCATCAACGACGCCTTCGGCGAAATCATCAATCAAATCGCCAAAATTCAGTACATGAGCAGCGGCCGGCTGAACATGCCTCTCCTGCTTCGAGGGTGCGTGGGCATCGGCCATTCGGCGGCAACGCATCACTCGGGCAGCTATCACTCCATCTTCAGCTCACATCCCCGGATTGCGTGTCGTCATGCCTTCGACACCCTACGACGCCAAGGGGCTCATGACCCATGCGCTGCGTTGTCAGGACCCCGTGCTGTTTCTGGAACACCGCGAACTCATGGCTGTCAAAGGGCCCGTGCCCGTGGAGTCCTACGAAATTGAGTTCGGCAAAGCCCGCATCGCCCGCGCGGGCACCGATGTGACAGTCGTTGCCTTGGCGCTGATGGTCCAGCGCGCCTTGGCTGCCGCGGAGTCGCTGGTCAAAGAAGGCATCAGCGTCGAAGTGATCGACCCGCGAACGGTCTCGCCGCTAGATACCGATGCGATCCTCGCCTCGGTGGCAAAGACAGGCCGGCTGCTCGTCGTCGATGAAGCGTTCGCCCCTTGCAGCCTCGGGGCCGAAATCGCGGCACAAGTCGCCGACGCTGGTTTCAACGATCTCGATGCGCCGATCCGCCGGCTGAACGGAGCCTTCGCACCCGTGCCGTACAGCCCTCCGCTGGAGAAGGCCCTCGTTCCGGATGTCGACGCCATCACTCGATCCATCAGGGATCTGATGGCTGAGTGATTAGTCCCCCGAGAATAGAGCCTCGAACGTGGGAGCCGCTGTCCCCAGCGGCGATGTTAGGTTGTTGTGGCAAAGAACCCGTCGCCCCTCGGCGGTCAGCGGATGCGCGAGCGGCGCGTTCGTTTTGACCCACTATAGAGCCGTAGCGGCATGAAAAAGCTCATATGCCAATAAAAATCACCGTTCCGCGCCTGGGTTGGTCCATGGAGGAAGGTACTTTCTCCGAGTGGCTGAAGCACGATGGCGACTCTGTCGTGGCGGGTGATTTGCTCTTTGTTCTCGAGAGCGACAAAGCCTCGCAGGAAGTGGAGTCGCTCGACTCGGGTGTTCTCTACATTCCTGCCGATGCACCGAACCCCGGCGACAAAGTGGCCGTGGGTCAGCTGCTGGGCTACCTCTTGGCTGATGGCGAGAGCGTCTCGGTGGTGGAATTATCGGCAGCCGTCACAGCTACATCGCCTGACACATCCCCGAGTCCACCGCCCGTTGCCCCGACGAGCATTCCGAGTCCTCAGCCTCGGACGGACACGCCGATCATCAGTCCGCGAGCCCGGCGCGTGGCGACTGAACTTGGTGTGGATTGGGAGGGTGTTCTGGGCACGGGGCGGGATGGGCGCATTCGCGAGGCTGACGTTCGCAACGCAGCCGCGACTCAGAAGCCCAAGGGCCTGTCGTCCACGCGCAGGACGATTGCCGAGCGCACTCTTGCAAGCCAACAGAAAACGGTTGCGGTGACTCTCCACACGACAGCGGACGCAACTGCGCTGGTTCAGCTACGTCACCATCTCAAGAGTAAGGAGCTCATACCACGCACTGGCTCCGCATTTGACGCAACCAATCGTCCCCCCTTGGACAAGGGGGGACTTCAGGGGGGTTTGGACCTCGCTGAACCATACATCGTTCCCACCTACAGCGACATCCTTGTAAAGCTAGTCGCAGAGTCCTTGCAGAAGCATCCGATGTTGAATTCCCAATGGGAAGGAGAGACTCTTCGCGCCTGCCCCGAGATCCACATCGGCATCGCAGTGGATACCGAAGCAGGTCTGCTTGTGCCGGTCATTCGAGACGTGACCAAGCTGACGTTACACGAAGTGGCGTTGCGATCCCGCAACCTGATCGAACGAGCCCACTCGAAACGACTGAGCGCAGACGACCTCCGTGGGGGTACCTTCACTGTCACCAGCCTCGGTGCTTTCGGCATCGATGCCTTCACACCAATCATCAACTATCCTGAATGCGCGATCCTGGGTGTGGGGCGCATTCTGCGCCAGCCGGTAGCAGTTCAAGACAACATCGCGCTTCGTGACATCATCACTCTAAGCTTGACCTTCGACCATCGGGCACTCGATGGCGCCCCAGCAGCGCGCTTTCTCCAAACCCTCACGAAGCTCGTCGAGTCACCGTTATCCGCCCTCGGCCTTGACTAACTCAAGTCCCAGAACTGGTTTTCAAGTTTCAACAACACACCCTTGGCCTGTGTATTGTTTATTGGTCGGGCCAGACTGCATTAAACTCTGTCGCATTCGCGTTGTGCCTGCCCTGACCCGCAGCCTTTGTCTAGAGCCTCTGGAGTCCACCTCAAACAGTAAGATAGAAAGGAGATTTGCATGCCCCCGGCGGCGCCACGTTCGATGAAAACAGCGTCCCCCCTTGGATAAGGGGGGACTTCAGGGGGGTTTTGAGCCTGGGAAACAACCCACCCCGCGCCGCTGTCGCGGAGATTGGTCGCCGACGAACACGGCACACCAACCACCCCCGCCGTGGCCGTTGGCCTCGGCATCCCCTCCTCGACTGAGGAGGGGAGCTCATTTTCAAAGGAGGAACAAGGAGGAACAATGCAGAAGCGCAAACTTGGAAAGAGCAATTTAGAAGTGTCGGCCCTCGGGCTCGGCTGTATGGGAATGAGCTTTGGCTATGGTCCGGCCGGTGACAAGCAGGAGATGATCTCGGTTATCCGGGCAGCCGTCGAACGCGGCGTCACGTTCTTCGACACTGCTGAAGTGTACGGCCCCTTCACCAATGAAGAACTCGTGGGTGAAGCCCTCGCGCCCTTCCGTGAGCAAGTGGTGATCGCCACCAAGTTCGGGTGCAAGCTTGATCCGAACACCGGCAAAGCGGCGGGGCTGGACAGTCGGCCCGAGCACATCAAGGAAGTCGCCGAGGCCTCGCTCAAGCGACTCAGGACGGATGTCATCGATCTGCTCTATCAGCACCGTGTTGACCCGGAGGTGCCCATTGAGGACGTCGCCGGAGCGGTGAAGGACCTGATTCAGGAGGGCAAGGTCAAGCACTTCGGCCTTTCTGAAGCAGGCGTACAGATGATTCGTCGCGCACATGCAGTCCAGCCCGTCACCGCCCTTCAAAGTGAGTACTCCCTTTGGTGGAGGGAGCCTGAAGCGGAGATCATTCCGACGCTCGAAGAGCTCGGAATCGGCTTTGTTCCCTTCAGTCCGCTGGGCAAGGGCTACCTTACGGGCAAGATCGACGAGAATACCACTTTTGACAGCACCGATTTCCGCAACACCGTACCTCGTTTCGCGCCGGAGGCTCGGAAGGCGAACCGGGCGTTGGTCGACTGCTCGACAACATCGCTCAAAGCGCAAGAAGGCGACGCCCGCCCAGATCGCACTCGCCTGGCTGCTTGCCCAGAAGCCCTGGATCGTGCCGATTCCAGGGACGACGAAACTGCATCGCTTGCAGGAGAATCTCGCGGCGGCGGCCGTTGAGCTCAGCGAGACAGACCTGCACGACATTGACCGCGCCGCGTCTCAGATCACGGTGCAAGGGGCTCGCTACTCTGAGAGCGCGCAGCGAATGATCAACCGCTAAGCGGGAATCGAGGAGCGACATCAGACTTGCAGAATATAGTGACGACACTCTCTGTCGCTCGAAACACTCGATAGACTTCGGTCCCCGTCGCCCCAACGTGGGAGAGGGGAGCCGATGCTGGCTATTGTTCCTTTTCACATCCAGCTCGTCGAAGTGTCACCATAAATTTGCAATCCTCAATAAGTGGGCATTCTCGGTTCGGGGGTTGCGAAAGCGTAAACCTGGAAACAATAACTTGAGGTTTCGGCTGCTGTTGCAATGCTCCTATTCGCGCGTGGAGTAGTATTATGACGCCAGCAGCGGGCGTGGACCCGCTGCAGCTGCGCAATCAAAGAGGAGACTTATGGAGAACCGTAAGAAAGCAAGCGACTACCCGCAGGAACTGTTGGATCTGTTCGATCTCTATGTTCACGGCGAACTGGACCGGCGCGATTTTCTCGACCGAGCCAAGAAGTTTGCAACAGGGACCGTTACGGCGTTGGCGCTGTGGGAGAGTCTGCGCGCCAACTACGCTTGGGCGGAACAGGTTCCCAAAGATGATAACCGCCTTAAGACGGAGTATCAGACCGTACCTTCGCCGGAGGGGAACGGCAGCATCCGCGGTTATTTTGTCCGTCCGGCCAAGGCTGCCGGCAAGCTTTCGGGCGTGCTTGTCGTCCACGAGAATCGCGGATTGAATCCCTACATCGAAGACGTCGCGCGACGTCTCGGGACGGAAAACTTTATGGCGTTCGCTCCTGACGGGTTGACAAGCGTGGGAGGCTATCCCGGTGACGATGAAAAGGGAGGGAAAGCGTTTCAGCAGGTCGACCGGCAGAAGATGTTGCAGGACTTTGTGGCGGCTGCGCGGTGGTTGAAGGCGCGGCCGGACTGCACCGGCAAAATTGGAGTTGTAGGATTCTGCTTCGGTGGAGGCGTCGCGAATAACCTCGCGGTCCGAATGGGTGACGACCTCGCGGCGGCGGTCGCCTTCTACGGCTCTGCACCACCGCTCGAAGAGGTGCCAAAAATCAAGGCGGCGGTTCTGGTGCATCACGCATCCATGGACAAACGGCTGATCGACGGATGGCCGGCATACGAGGCTGCGCTCAAAGCGAACGGCATTCAGTATAGCGGGTACGTCTATGAGGGAGCGCAACACGGGTTCCACAACGACACCACTCCGCGCTACGACGAAGCCGCGGCCAAGCTGGCGTGGCAACGGACTCTGGAAGTTTTTAAGAAGACCCTGCAGGCGTGACGCGGTTTGGTAACCGCTATGAGAATTGAAGCTTGAAGAGCTGGGTTCCGTTCTCCCAGACCACCTTTCGGAAGATCTCCGGCGACGCAAGCTGTTTTAAAAGGCCGAGCGTTTCTCGCGCCACGCACTTGCCCGCCAGTCTCGCCGCCTCAGGGTTCCTGTTCTGAGAAACGCCCGAGCCGTTGCCATCTGCGCAACTGCAATCACTGCCGAACAGTAGCTTTCCTTGGTGCCGCATGATGAAGTGGCGCGTGAAAGCAGTGTCGCGCGACAAGGCATTGTTCCCGGAATTGGCTGACATATCCGCGTAGAGATTCGGGAATTCCGCCAGCCACTTATCTGTAAGACCACCCTGCTTGATCGGCCCGGCAGGATAACCGCGATCTGTGGGAACATCGGCGCTGATGTGGGCCCAAAAGAGGTCGCCATGTCCGATGAACATCGTCTTCGGATAGGCTCGAAGAACTTTGTCGAACTGAGGGTAGCCGGTGTTGTAAGGCTTTTCTCCGGGAAAATGGGGGAACGTTTGAATGTGCATCATCACCGGCACTTGCATTTCAGCGGCGATGTCGTAGACGCGCCGCATCTCGGCCGAATCCAGCGCCACATTGAACTTCATCTCTCCGATGCTGACCGCTCCGCCCTTAAGCGCGTCGCGAAGGACCGTGTCCGCGCCGGACACGGTGGGATCGGTTCTAACGGACCGCGCAAACCGACCTGGGCGACGCTCCATTTCCTGTTTGGCCCTGTCCTGATCGGTCGCGGGAGTCAGCAGGATCGCGTTCGTGACGCCGCAGCCTTGCATATGCGTAATGCACGAGTCCGCATCCTTCCGCAGATGCAAGTGGGTATCGAGCACCGGACCACCCCAATCCGGCGCGGACTGTGCCTGTACGCGCGGCGCAATCAGGCCAGCTGCCAGCAGTGATTTCACGAACCGTCTTCGTTCCATGTTGTGATGCCCTCGTCTCGAAAATTTCTATTGGCCCGGCTAACCCAAATGTCAGCCCCACCATGCTTGTCGAGGTACGTCAGGAAACCTTCGACCAATTCGACCTCCTCGCCCGCAAACAAGGGTACACGCGTCGACGGCTTAAAGTGAAGCAATGCTTCTGAATAGCGAACCGCCGATAGACATTGGATCGATTGTTCGACTTCAGTGCGCGTAAACTGCAGGGGCGGGACAACGCCGTCAGTCGTCACTCCCTGACACAGCGAACGGAAAATGCTCCCTGCTTCTTCCGGCCAGCGGATGGTTCTACAACTTTGGTCGAGGCGGGCAAGCTCTCCCATGACATAGGCGGGCACACAACCAAAACGGACAGTTCGGTCCACATGCATCATCGTTGTGCGGTCCAGGAAGGCCAACACAGCGCATGACCTTCGCAAGACGTATCAATTCAAACTACTGAGCACCCACCTCGCATGCAAACCGCGAATTCGATCCGCAGAACGATCGAATCGGGATTGAGCCAGCATTGTGACTTCCACTCGCTCGGCGTCTGGTTAACCGACCATCGTCGCGGAACAACGTTCGACCTACTTCGGTGGTTCAGCGGTTATGCGTCAACTGGCCGCAATTCTCGCTCAAACGGACAGTTCGGTCCACATGCATCATCACTATGGGCTCCTCGATCCTCAGCGAGTAGGGTGCGTTGCGCTTTTCAACGCACCAAGGCGATGAGTCGCGAACGGTGCGTCGAAAGGCGCGACACACCCTACCCAGTCCTAGCGCCTTCCCAAAAAAGAAAAGGGCGAGACAGAGCTCGCCCTGAGAGAAGTTTCGGCTGAAACTACCAGACGAACTTCAAAGCCATTTGAATAATGCGTCCGTCTTGAGCGCCCGTAATGCGACCGAAACTTCCCGAAGATCGCGCACGATTTGGTGCATTGAAATTCACCTGGTTAAAGGCATTGAAGAATTCGCTGCGAAACTGAAGCTTAAAGGGCTCCCGGAATACAATGTCCTTGATAGCTGCGAAGTCCGTGCTGACCTGAGCGGGTCCACTGATGAAGCCTCGTCCAGCATTCCCGTAAATGCCCCTAGGGAGCGAGTTCACGGGAACGAAGGCATCGATGTTGAAAAACTTCAAGGTCATAGCATGCCGGTCGGTGTGACTGATCTTTACACTGTCTCGCGTTGCACCCGCCACGAGTTGGGCGTGCTGATCGTTGTCTCCGGCGGTGCCATCCAGTGCGATGTCAGTGCCCATGACGATGTTCAATGGCGCCCCGCTCTGAAGGATATGAATCCCTGAGATCGTCCATCCCCCCGCCAAAGCGTTCATGACGCCACTGCTGAACTTGACAGGCGGCGACCATAGCCAGGAAACGGAAACCGCGTGACGGCGGTCCCAGGAGGAGCGCCCCCGCTCGTCTTTCAAATTAAACGGATTGGCTACGGTAGCTCCCAAGTTCGTGGTTGAGCTGGTATCAATCGATTTCGCCAAGGTGTACGATCCCAACGCCGAGATCCCCTTGCTGAAGCGCTTGTTCACTTGAACCTGGAAACTGTGATACCAGCTGCGGAAATCATTTCCCAGCATGAACCCCTGCGGTCCCAGGATGCCCGGTTCAAACATAACTCGTTCGTTGATGTTCTGAGCCGACGGCGATAGTCCCGTGCGCGGTGAGTTGATATATCGCGCTGGATTGTAGGGACGCAGAGCTTCGATCTTCGTTCCGATTTTTGCCGCGTAGGCGGCTTCCACCATCAAGTCACTCTTCAACTGGCGTTGCACGGAAAGGTTCCAGGCCTGGACATACGGCGTGGCGAGCGTCGGATCAGTGAATAGTCCGTTCACCGGCAATGGAAACAGCGGACAGTTCAGGCCGGGATAGCTCGCACTGGGAGAGCAACCAAACTTCCCCGGCAGGGTAGCTGGCGGTGCGGTCAGTCCCAGTGAGCCATACGGATCTTCAATTCGACCCTGGCTAATTCGCGAAGTCCCCGCAAACGGCGCGTTTTCCTGGGCAAGTGAATCTGCGTTCACGCTTTCGAAAAACAGTCCGTATCCGCCGCGAACACTAGTCTTCCCATCTCCAAACACATCCCAGGCAAACCCGAGGCGCGGAGCAAAATTGTTCCAGTCGTTATCAGCCAGTCCGCGCGAAACCCCGGGATCTCCCGGAAATAACACCCCAATCGGCGCGTCGGGCACTTTTTGGGACTGCACTCCCGGAACTACCGTTGTGATTCGATCGTTCTTTTCCACCCATGGCAAGTACGGCTCATAGCGAACACCGAAGGTCAGCGTCAAGCGAGAACTGACTTTAAATTCGTCCTGGAAGAAAAAGGAGTGGGCATTGGTTTGAGTGTCGGTGTCTCGAATGCCGAAACCGTGACCAAGATTGTCAAATGCGCCAAGCATGAAGTCGGCTGTCGCATCTCCGGACCGGCTGTTGGTGAACGCAAAGTTGGGTGAACCGATAAAAATTTGGTGGAAACCGAGGCGCAGCAGTTCATACCCGAACTTGAAATTGTGCCGACCATGAATCTTGCTGAGGCTGTCTCTGAACTGCCAGCTGTCGTTGAAAAACTGCGTCGTTCCTGCCGAGGTCAGGTTGAAACGCCCGCTCACGGAAATCGACACGCCACCGGTAGGATTGTAGATTGGCAAATTGATTCCGAGGCTCTTGGGGTCGATGCTGTGGTCATTGCCACGGTCCGTCGTGGTTCTCAAGAAAGAGACGGTCGCTTGATTTAACAGGGTCGGGCTAAACGTGTAGGTGTCGCTCAGATTTACCTGGTAGACATCGTTCACTCGCGGCTCCTGGAAGTAGCCGGACAGCGTGCCTCCTGAATTCGGGTTGATTGAGGCGTTGTGGTCCCGGTAAAAGTGTCCATAAAGGGTGTGATGGGTGCTTTGCACGAAATCACCGCGAGCCATCCAGTTGTAGTTGTCCCTGGGCGCCGCCGCCAACGCGACGATCGTGTTGGTGGGAGATTGAGGAATGTATTGGGCAAGATAGTTATTTGCCACCGGGCTGATGCAGCCAGACCGTATGACGTTCCCGGCAACACAAGGGCTTCCCGACGCGTCAGTGAACGGGGCGCCTGTGATCGGATCTGTTGGGTTCCGCAGTGTGACACCGGAACTGGAGAAGTCGCCATTACGTTCAGCTGCTGAAGGCACGATGGCTTGGACCGAGCCTGCCTGCTGCCGATTCTTGAGGCCTTGGTACGCGCCGAACGCAAAAACCTTGTTCTTGATTACCGGTCCGCCGCCTGCGGCGCCATATTGGTTTTGTCGCTGGGTCGGTCGCACGGTTTGGAAAAAGCTTCGGGCGTTCAGCTTGTCGTTGCGGAGGAATTCCCAGGCTGATCCGTGAAAATCATTCGAACCCGCTTTTGAGACCACGCTGATGTTGCCGCCGGGGTTTCTTCCGAACTCCGGCGCAAAATTGTGCGTCTGGATGCGAACTTCCTGAACCGCATCCGGAGGCGGATAGTTCATGCCCGTGTTGCGTGACGGATTGTTGAAGTAGGCACCGTTGAAAGTGAACTGGTTCATGTTAGCCCGACCGCCATTGACGTTCATTGTCGGTCCGCCACGAGAGTCGCTCAAGTCTTGCGGCGCATTGACGCCAAGAACGCCAGGCAGAATGCGCGTCAGGGCCATCACATTCCGGCCGTTGATCGGGAGGTCCACAACCCGCTGATCATCGATCAAGCCAGAAAGGGCTGGAGAGCTGGTATTCACGAGCGTCGCCGTGCTGGAAACCGTCACCTCGGTCTCCATCGCCCCGAGTTTCATCTGCACGTCCAACCGCAGGTTTTCTCCCACCGTCAACCTGACGTCCTTCTGGATCTGCTTCTGGAACCCGCTGGCCTCAGCCGAAATTTCATAAGTGCCTGGCGGCATCGCCAGAAGGTTAAAGAATCCTTCAGCATTCGATTGCGTCGACCGCGTCAGTTGCTGTTCAACCGACTTGGCTGTAAGGTTTGCCCCAGGAACTGCGGCGCCGCTGGGATCCTTTATGTAGCCACTCACACTGCCTGTTACCTGGGCCTGAACAGGAACTACAGCCACACTGACTAAGACCCAAAGTAGCAGCATCCAAGCCAACACCTGGGTAGAAACAAACATTCGCCTGAAACCAAGGATGTTCATCGGAAATCTCCTTTCATGCAGCGAGGTCTGTTTGCGTAGAACACTACGCAGGCAGGTAGCTAAATAGGGACTTGCTGATTTCAACTGTAGGAACGCGACCGTGACTTGTCAATTGCGATAATTCGATTGTTGAACGGGAGAGGATGAGAGCTGCTATGGGCAGAGGACTCATCGTTACTACTCTGCCGTTCCCTGAATTCAATCTAATACAAACGCGATAAGTAGAGCGTTACATCGGATTGTCGAATCCAACCACTGGCGTGAGCCAGTGGTTGAGGAAAAGTGATTGTTGGGATACCGACCGCGTGAGCGGTCGGAGGCTCAGAACCTTGCTGCTGAGGTGAAGCTCCGACCGCTGATGCGGTCGGTATCTCAAGGGAGGCCAGAACGCGCGTGCCACTGGCTTACGCCAGTGGTTGGATTCGGCTCCAGTCTGTAACATTCTTAAGTGCGTTTGCATTAGTTTCACGGCGTCTTCGCCGTTTTCAGCATGATGACCAGTGCCTTGCGCTCCTGACTTTCCTCTTCCTTGAGTTGGTTTTTCACTTCTTGGAACCGGCGCAAGGCAACCTCAGCACTCACGGGCCTTCCCCTGCCTTCGATATGCCAAGCCTAACTGATACAGCGCGGTCGAGTCTCGGGGATCTAACTGCACCGCTTTTTCCAGTTCCACAACCGCCGGAAGGATCTGGTTTGTTGCCAGGTATGCCTGGCCCAGTGCGACGCGGCTTTGAGGGTTGCTGGGATCAAGCGAAACTGCCTTGCGAAAGGCAACGAGGGCCTCTTTCTGTTGCACCGGATCTGATTGCGCGCCAGCTCGAGTCAGTGCAGTGCCCAAGAAATAAGACGGCCGATAGTCGCCTGGCAGTTTGGCTATGGCCTGCCGAAAGGTACCGGCGGCCTGCTGCAGCTTAGCCGCTTGTAGCTGAACGATTCCCAAGGCAAGCAATGGCAGTCCCCACGCGGCGTCCGCTTGACTGGCAATTTGAAAGCTCTGCGCAGCGGCCTCCAGATTACTTTCCAGCGCCCAAAGCACACCTTGCTGGAACAAAAGCTTCGACGATCCTGGAATTTGTTGTAAGCCACGCTCGATTGTTTTCAACCCAAAGGAATTGTTGTGGTGTGCCGAAGCAAAATTGGACAGGGCGAGGTAGCCTTCTTCCGACTTAGGCGCCAGTTCGATGGCACGATTGAAGGCGGCATACCCCTTTTCCGCCTGGCCCGCTTTGTCATACGCCTCGCCCAGCAGGAGGTACACTTCGGGATTGCTGGAGTGAGAACCCATCAGACTTTCCAGATTCTGAATGGCGCGATTCACCTCTCCCAGCTCCAATTGAGCGGCGGAAAGATTCAAAAGGAGAGCCTGCTGATCCGGATAGCGTTCCCGGATCCGTTCGAAAGCTGCCACCGCTTCTCGAGACCGCCCGTAGCGGCCGAGCACCACACCAACTTGGAAGACCAGCTGGGGATCAGGGTCGTGTGCCGTCATCAACTGCTGAGTCACTCGCTCCAGAACTGACAGATCTCGAGTAGCGAGATAAGTTTCAAGGACCATCGGCAACGCCTCAGGGTTCTGCATCGCCAAATCACCCGCTTTCTCGAAATGCCGCTTCGCTTCTGCGAACCGCCTCTGCTCGTAAGCTTGTGATCCGAGGTAGAGATGAGATACCGGGTCGTTGGGTAGTGACCGCAACACAGTCCGAAATTCCTGAACCGATACTTCCTTTTGATTGGAAAACCACAAGACGGTCCCAAGGTTTTTTCGGGCGGCAACGAAGCCAGGATTGAGCTTCAGTGCCTTCCGATAAAACTCGGCAGCCCTGACGAACTCCTGCAGTTGGGTATAGGCGAGGCCTAGCTGATAGCAGACTCGCGCATTGTGTGGCTCGGCCTCATGGAGTCGGTTGAGGATGGGCAGAGCCTCGGTTGGTTTGCCCTGTTGAAGCAGCGCTTCGACGTCGGGGCCGCGAAGAGCGGAAGCAGCGCTGCGTTGCGCCACTAAGCGATCGGCTGCAAGCCAGCAAATCAGCAGCGCCATAACGCACATCGGTTTCAGTCGCCGAAGCATGACTCTAACGCGGTCCCTTACCAATCAATCTGCGGAGTTTGTAGTTCCGAGGCTTCCGCCCGCGCTGCTAAGACGGCATTGCCGCCTCGATAGCTTTTACATCTGTCTTCACGGCCTCTTCCGAGGCAACCTCAAAACGGGCAGCGAGCCGCTGGCGTTTGCGGCGAACGCGGCACCCTATGGGTTTTCAATTGTACTTGCAAATAGAGCCGGCGAGGAGCTGTGAATGACCGCAATGGCATTTCTCAGAATCCGCCCAGCAACTGGAATGGATTATTGAACAGTGGCGTTAGGAGCTATCTGGGGCCGCAAAAAACCTCGCCATCCGGGTTTTCAACAAGCTCGGTAGGACATTAATTCCTCGTGATAGCCAAGCTGTACTGAACTGCACATGCTTTTGTCCTGAGTTCCCTAATCATGATCATGCGACACCTAACGCCTATTCGCTGCTAAAATAAAGGAATGCGGTGCGCATATTTCTCAAGAACGGAGGTACTTCGAATCGGAAGCGATATTCTTCAATGCTTCTGATCTCATTTTGGCTGAAGTGCCTTCAAATCTCTAACACCTTACGTTGCCCGCCGATTCGAAAAGTGGAGGATGCTATGGAAGAAAGAAACGAAAAACTCAACGGGGTTCTGCTGTTTGTTGGAGGGGGTTTGCTCGGAGCAGGACTGGCCCTCCTTCTCGCCCCCCAGTCGGGGAGGAAGACGCGTCGAGATATCGTTCACTTGGGGAAAATGGCCAAAAAGAAATCGGAACAGATACAATTGGAAGTGCGTCACGCCGTGGACAATTTGGTCGACGACATTTCAGAAAAGATGGAAGAGGGCATGGACCGAGGCCGGGAATGGACCGAGAAGACGACCCAAGGAGTCCTGCACGCCCTCAATTCGGGAAAGGATTACATTCGGAAGGAACTTGACAACGTCATATCCCATTGAGCGTCAGAGAAGCCAGCGCGTATTTCGTGATTTGTATGCGACGAAATTACGGGCGACGCGATGTCCTTCAACGCCATTTCATTCACGGGCCAAACCGTTGACTCCGGCGTTTTGACCCGTCGGAAGATCATGCGCTGACGTTTGTCCTTACTAAAAGTTTCCGATGGCGTTGTAGGCGTTGAAGTTGAGCTTCGATGGACGGAAAGTTCCCATGCTTCTCAAAGCGAAGGCGACTGACCGCTAGCACAGGCCAGCGCGAACCCGAATGGTATGGCTGGTTTTCGGCACGCAAGCGGATGAACTCCTCGCCAGCTTCCGGCCGTCGGCGATCCATTCGGACTTTGCCACGGTAAGCGAAGTAGAGTTTTTCCCCGGCCTGCTTGAACCGCGGGAATTCTTGATCAGCCCTTAAAAGGTAAGTAGAAGTCTCGATTCCATTTCTCGCAGCCACAGTGTCCCTGAGATTCATTGATTTATCGAGCCGCTGCCTCTAAACTCCTTCCTCAAAGATCTGTAAAATCCAAACCGGCCGGCAGCTTGGTGTCTTTCCTGCCCCGGTGTAGCATTTGGATCTACCTTGCGATTCAGAACCATGTTGCAGTTCCTGATCGTCTATTTCTCGATGGCGTTGTTAAAGGCTACTGCCGCGCAGGCGCCGGCTGATCTGTTCGAGATGCGCGTCCGGCCTGTGCTTGCGGCGAATTGTTACGCCTGTCATGGGGAGACCCGGATGGGAGGACTGCGTCTTGACTCGCGCACTGACCTGATGAAGGGAGGCGCGTCGGGCCCGGCCATTATTGTGGGGAAGTCTGAGGAGAGCCTCATGATACGTGCGGTGCGCCGCACTCATGAGCGATTCAAAATGCCTCCGCCTCCGCAGCAGGCTCTCAAGCCAGAGCAGATTGCCGATTTGGCAGCTTGGATTGATGGAGGGGCGGTCTGGCCCGAGGGGGCCACGGCTAAAGCAGAGCGTTCCTTCTGGTCTCTGCAACCGGTGCGCAAAGCGGAACCCCCGCCGGTTCGTGACTCAGCCTGGGTCTCGACACTGATTGACCGGTTCGTCCTCTCCAGGTTGGAAACCAACGGCCTCAGCCCGGTTGGGCGCGCCGACCGCCGCACGCTGATCCGGCGCGCCACTTTCGACCTCCTCGGACTGCCGCCGACGCCGGAAGAAGTGGAGGCCTTCCTCAGCGACTTCTCCGAACGGCCATTCGAAAAGGTGGTCGATCGGTTGCTCTCGTCGCCACACTATGGAGAACGCTGGGGACGGCATTGGCTGGATTTGGCGCGTTACGCCGATGGAGAGGTTGGAGTCACCGTGGACACACCCTTCCGCAACGCATTCCGGTATCGCGACTGGGTGGTTGACGCGCTTAACAAAGACATGCCGTACAACCTGTTCGTGAAAGCGCAGATTGCGGCCGATCGATTGCCCGAAAGCGCAGGTTTATTGGCTGGACTTGGGTTCCAGGCAATTGGAGAGGACAACCATGAGCGTGTGGATGTATCAACACGCGTGTTCCTCGGGCTGACGGTTGGATGTGCGCGGTGCCACGACCATAAATACGATCCCATCCCAACCAAAGACTACTATTCCCTGCTTGGTGTCTTCACCAGCAGCAAGAAGGACGAATATCCGCTTGCAGCCCCAGCCGAAGTGGAAACCTACAAGAAGCAAAAGCTGGAGATCGACGAGAAACAAGTTGCACTGAACGACTGGCTGAACAAACAGATTTCCGACCTTGTCGATATTCTGGCGGCTCAGACCACGCGCTACGTTGCGTCGGCCTGGACCGTGATGACGGGCGAGCGCGGCGATGTGTTCGCGGCCGCGAACCAGGACGCGCTGGACGCGCTAACGATTGGGCGCTGGATCAAATATCTCGGAAACTCCGAAAAAGACTATGCGTTCGTGAGACCGTGGTTTGATCTCGTTGCGTCGCGCGGGGTCGTGGAAAAGCTCGAACGTAGCGAAGTCAAAAAGATCGGCGATGAGATTCAGGCCTTGCTTCTCTCGATCCTCGCCGAGAAGAAAGCGATCGACGACCGGAACTATGTGAAGCTTGGCGGCGCAAAAGGAGTGAAGGACGAGGCTACCCGGCAATATGCCAATCTCGAGTTCCTTGAACCCAAGAAGTATTATTTCTGGCGCGACATGGCTTCTGAGCCTTATCGTCGTGATGGCTTTGATTCCGAGGGCGGCATCTACTATTACGGCCCAAAGGAAATCGATCGGTTTCTTCCTGGCGCTTGGAAACAACATCTCGAGAGCCTGCGAAGCGAACTCGATGCGCTGAAGAAAGCGCTCCCCGAGCAATATCCGTTTCTTCACGTACTACACGACGGAGACAAGCTGGCTAACGAAAAGATTGCGATCCGGGGTGACGCTCAAAATCTAGGTGAGGAAGCGCCACGCCGCTTTCTGCAAGCACTGTGCGAGGGTGAACCGCCACCATTTGCTAACGGGAGTGGACGGCTTGAGCTCGCCGAAGCTATCGCAAGCTCTTCGAATCCCTTGACTGCCCGAGTGATCGTGAATCGCGTCTGGCAATGGCACTTTGGCGAAGGGATTGTCCGTAGCAGTAGTAACTTTGGCCAGTTAGGCGACCGTCCGACGCATCCCGAGTTGCTCGACCACCTCGCAGCTCGTTTCGTGGAGCAAGGATGGTCGTTGAAGAAGCTTCATCGCGATATCATGCTCTCCTCGGTCTACCAGTTGAGCAGCACTCCATCGGCCATGAACAGTGAGAAGGATCCCGATAATCGCCTCCTCTGGCGCGCCAACCTGACGCCACGGCTCGATGCGGAATCGCTTCGTGACTCCATGCTCGCGGTCTCGGGTTCGCTTGACTGTGGGATCGGCGGCCCGGCGAAACCGCTGACTGACGACTTTAAGCGACGCACCTTGTATGGAACTGTGAGCCGGACACAGCCCGAGGCCACGCTCGCCCTTTTTGACTTTCCGAATCCAAACAACTCGAGCGAGCGTCGTGCCGTGACGATCGGACCCATGCAGCGCCTGTACTTCTTGAATAACTCCTTCGTCGCCGCTCAGGCCAGGGCGCTGGTGGAGCGTGTGCAGAACACCGGTGATAACCCCAAGCGGATCACTGAGACTTACAAGCTGCTGTTCAGCCGGGAACCAACAGGGGAAGAATTGAAACTCGGGCTGGAGTTCCTGGCCGAAAGTCGCTGGCCCCAGTATGCACAGGTTCTGCTGAGCTCGTCGGAGTTTAGTTCCGTGAGGTAACGACCATGAATCGACGCCAGGCATTGCAACAACTCGGATGTGGATTTGGGCTTCTCGGTTTGGCGAAGACGCTCGAGGGCGCGACCTCGAGCCCGCTCGCAGTCAGGGCACCCCATTTCACACCGAAGGCCAAGCACGTCATTTTTCTTTATCTGAATGGCGGCGTGTCCCAAGTGGACACGTTCGATCCGAAACCGGAACTGACGAAGCACCACGGCGAAGCTATGCCTGGTCCCAAGATCAAAACAGACCGAGCCTCCGGCAACTTGATGCGGTCACCGTTCAGCTTTCGGAAGTGCGGGCAGAGTGGCGTCGAGATCAGCGATATCTTTCCAAAGCTTGGGGCTTCCATCGACGACTTCTGCGTGATTCGGTCGATGTACTCCGATAACGGCAATCATGGCCCGTCCATGTTCATGATGAATTGCGGACACCAACTCGCCGGTCGCCCGTCCATGGGCGCGTGGGTGACGTATGGATTGGGCACCCCGAATCAGAACCTGCCGGGATTCGTTGTCCTCTGCCCTGGCTTGCCTGTGATGGGCCCACAGCTGTGGTCGTCCGCATTTCTCCCCAATTCCTACCAGGGCACGTACATCCAAAACGGTGAGCGTGACATTGATAAGCTGCTGCAGAATATCCGCAACGTCTCTCTGTCGAGGCCTGAACAAGAGCGCCAACTGAAGCTGCTGGATCGTATCAATCGCCTTTATGTAGACCAGAGTGGCGGCGATTCTCAGATTGAGGCTGGTATTCAGGCGATGGAAGTCGCCTTTCGCATGCAGACCGAGGCTCCGGAGGCGTTTGATGTTAGCAAGGAAACGGAAGCTGCACGCTCCAGCTACGGTGACTCGGACTTCGGACGTGGATGTCTGATGGCTCGGCGCCTGGTGGAGCGCGGGGTGCGGATGGTACAGGTCTATTTCGGACACTTTCAGCCCTGGGATAGTCACGACGACATTCAGGCACACGCGCGCCTGGCCCGCCAGGCTGACCCGGCCATCGCCTCGCTGATTCGAGATCTGAAGTTGCGCGGATTGCTGAATGAGACTCTGGTCATCGTTGGCAGCGAGTTTGGCCGCACCCCGATGATTCAAAACAGCGGACTTGAGAAGCTGGGGAATGGCCGCGATCATAACGTCCACGGCTTTTCGACGCTACTCGCGGGCGGTGGTATCAAGGGTGGCATGACCTACGGAGCCACTGACGACTTCGGGTTCCGAGCGGTCGAGAAACGCACGCACGTGCATGATTTGCATGCCACGGCTCTCCATCTTCTCGGACTCGACCACAAACGGCTCACGTATCGCTATAGCGGCCGTGACTTCCGCCTGACCGATGTTCAGGGCGAGGTCATTCAAGAGATCCTGGTTTGATGCCTTGCTCTGGTACTGCTGCCAGGTTCGCTTGACGCGCCACAACAACCCTCGGAGATTCATGGTTGCCGCTATTGAGTTTACAAATCATAGTGACACTTTCCCTGGTTTCTTCGATTGAAGCTGGCCCCTCACCCCGCCTTCGGCACCCCTCTCCCCAATGGAGAGGGGCTGGGGAGTGAGGGGTTTTGTCACTATATTCTGTCTCCTCGATAACTGCCTTGGACCAAAGCTGCTTTCAGCGTAGCGGCGATGCGCGCCTCCGAGCCAGGTCCCACCCAGCACCAGTCTTTCAAGTTAGTGTCACCTTCCTCGAAAGCCCGTTCGATGGGCACATAGCCAGGCGCACATTCTCCATATCCAAGCGTCATGACAAAAGAATCAGGCCGCAGCTTCTGTGCCATCAACTGAAATTCCACATACATCTCGCCGGGCAACAAAAGCAGGTGGGCTGCTCCGAAATCAACGACCGGAACGTCGATTGGGCGGCCAGCCTCAGCGTGCCTTCGCCAGCTCAAGCCGAGTGCGGCTAGGCATTGGCCAAAAGGCTTTGGATCCGTTTTCAGCCGTGTCTCCAGATCCTGCCTGGAGAAGCCCGCATCGCTGCGAGGTTCCAGCTTTAGCGGAAGCGATCGGAAACTGACGGACGTCAAAGGCTCGCGCCGCGTAACTTTCCATGCCTCTGTCATGGCTCGATAGATTCGATCGGCCAAGATTGGCCTGTTTTCGGGAGCACCGTCATTGTATTTGCCTGCGGTGACATTTCCACTGCAGCCGGAGACGTAGATCTGTTTGATATCAGCATCGTCCTTTTGGCGGCGAGCGCGGGCCACTCCGATGAAGTCGCTTGAAACACCTCCTTTTCCGTAGTAGCTCATCGGATGAGTCGCATAGCAACTCAGCGCAACCACGGGACGTTCGCCAGACCAGAAGCTGAGAGTCTTGAGCCAGGGATCGATGGTCCCCTCAGGTTGTTCGCGGATCCACGCATCTCGCGTGGCACTGGTTCTGTTGAAGAGCAGTTTCCCATCTGGGCCAACGTAGCGCCGATTCGAGGCGACTCGATCAACGCGTGCCTGTCCCAGTCCCAAATGACTGACTCGTAGTGCCTTCGGCAGGCTGTCTTGCAGTGCTCGAGCCACGGATTGAACTGCGGTCTCGTGAAACTCAGTATCACAGATGCTGCCTGCAGCCTTGGATTCAGTCAGAAGCCGTTGAGCTGTGAGATCCGCAACGGGAGCATCATGCTGGTGAATACAGGTTAGAAAGACCCGTTCCTTTGAGGTTCCGGCAACCTTGGCCAGAACCGTTCGCCAACGGTCGTACGCGTCATTGCGTACTTCGCACCAGTCCAAAGAAACCAGCACGATCGGCAACCCACCTCCTTTGAGTACGAGACCATGGGCTGACAACCGATCTTCGATTCGCTGTGCAGGGCTAATCCCTCCTCCCATCAGTGCATGACCGAGAGGCGGTGTGATGTCAGCCTGAAACGTCGAAAGTTCATAGGAGGCGGGGTCCGCGCCACTGAAGTGACCCATGAAGCTTCCAGCTAATCCCCCGCCAAGCCCTTTCAAGGCTTGCCGGCGAGTCAATCCAAATCGGGCCAACATCGTGCTCTCCCTTCATTCACAATGCTCTGCTCAATCAGAATGCGCGCGCCGACTCACGAAGCGCTTGCCGCTAACGATTATCCGTGAATCGGCCAAGCCAGATCCTGTCAGCGATTCAACCAAGGCATCTTACGGCGCATGCGCGGAGGACATCCGTGCGCGAGCCGAGCGCCGACTCCAGATTGTGAGTCCCGCCAATTCTGGAGGAGTGCCACCCAATCCCAGACTGGCCAGGTATCCCGCGACAAAGAGACTATTCCACCGTGCTGAGGCTGCCTGTCTGCGCCGCGAGAGCTGCACTCTCAACCTTTTCTGGGCGCACTCCAATGGTGATACTATCCTGCCCTTCAATCGGGCACCCGATCCACAATCGCACTGATAATCGGTGTTTGTTTCCCTGGATAAGGCGGCACTCGGAGGAAACCGGGCAAATCTATTCGATCGCCGAGAAACATTCAACCCAATGGGTAAGAGGGTTGATAAGTGGCTGTGCAAGTTTCTTTTTCAGAGGGAGGCTTCATTGAAGACAGTCGAGTCACTGCCGGTCGATTCGAGTTACCGCTGGAAGGTTGTGGCGATGCTTTGGGGAATATCCTTCTTCAACTACGCGGACCGTCAGGCAGTGTTTTCGGTGTTCCCGTTGCTGGAGAAGGAAATGGGCCTTTCGCCGGTTCAGCTTGGGCTGCTTGGTTCATCGTTCGCCTGGGTTTACGGGCTGTGCGCTCCCTTTGCGGGGAACATTGTCGATAGGGTGCGCCGGGTGGCAGCAATCCTATGGGGACTGTATGCCTGGAGTGTCATCTGCATGGCGACGGCCCTGTCTCGAGGATTTAACCACCTTCTGTTTTTTCGTGCTGCCGAAGGACTGGGCGAAACCTTTTACTACCCGGCCTCCATGTCTCTCATCAGTGACTATCATGGCAAGGGCACGCGGTCCCGTGCCATGGGCCTGCACCAAACCAGTGTTTACTTTGGAACCATAGCCGGGGGTTACTTTGCGGGTCTGATTGGCCAACATTATGGCTGGCGCTGGTCATTCATCGTTTTCGGAGGCCTGGGCATTCTTCTTGGAGGGTTCCTGCACCGTTTCCTGATCGAGCCTCGCCGGGGCGCATCTGAAGAAATTACGCCCGGAGAGAAGCCGGCAGCCGCGGTTCGTGCACTCTCTATTCGCGAAACACTGCGCGTCATTGCCAGAAAGCCCACGGCTATTTGCCTGATGGGCGCATTTCTTTGTGCGAACTTCGTGGCGGTTGTACTCCTGTCCTGGATGCCCAAGTTTCTGTACGACCGGTTTTCGATGAACCTGGCCACGGCGGGACTCACCGCTACAGTGTTTGTGCAACTGGCAAGCATGGCCGGAGCACCTGTGGGAGGATGGCTGGCCGACACCCTGAGAAAGCGATCGCCCGGGGGACGATTGTTTGTCCAGGCGTTCGGCGTCTTCTGTGGCGCGCCGTTTGTGGCCTTGTGCGGCTTGACCCACTCGGTCATGTGGCTGCTGACGGCACTGACCGCCTGGGGATTCTTCAAGGGTCTATACGACGCGAATATTTTTGCCTCCTTGTTCGATGTGATTCCTCCGGAAGCGCGAGGAAGCGTGGCCGGACTTATGAACGCTACCGGCTGGCTGGGTGGGGGAGGGACGGCACCGCTGGTGATCGGGCTCATTTCTCAACAATCCGGCCTCGGGGTCGCCATTGCATTGGCCTCCAGCGTCTACGCTGTTGCCGGAATCTGTTTGCTCGCTGGAGTCTTTCTACTACCTGCCGCTGACCAATCGAAGTGATTCCTGCTGACACTGACGAGCAGTAGTGCTTCGGGGCCTTGCCCCGGGCCTGGTGACCCCGAGGTGGATGACGAGCGGCGTCGCTACTATCGATTGACGGACCTGGGTCAGCGATGGGAGGCGACTCAGCAGATGCACTGCGTTGCGACTAGAGATTTGGCGTGATTAAACTCTTCAGGATTTGAGGGCAGGAGACCTGACAGACGCTCCGACGTTGCGGAAACACCTGTTGTTCAAACCGCAAGGATCTGCCAGGGGATTAGTACAAACGCACCTAAGAATGTGACAGGGTGGGCACCGACTCCAACCACTGGCGTAAGCCAGTGGAGACGCGGCATTCCGGCCTCTCCTGAAAATCCCCTCCTTGGGAGGGGTGGCGCGCAGCGCCGGGGTGGGTTTGTTCCTGCCTTCAAACCCCCCTGAAGTCCCCCCTTGTCCAAGGGGGGACGCCATTTTCATCCTTGGAGGTGCCGCAGAGCGACATTGGCGGCTCCCTTGAGCCTGCGACCGCTTGCGCGGTCGATATCCCGCGATCGCTTTCGTCAACCACTGGCTCACGCCAGTGGTTGGGTTCAAACCGATGTAACACCACTTATCGGGTTTGTATTAGTCAAGCTCGAGCCCAGCCAAGAGCAAACGGTCAAGGTGGGCAGCAGCTTCGAACCTATTTAGGCTGGGGAACAATTCGCAGATAAGGTCGCGGGGACTTCCAGCCATCCGGGTACTTCTGTTTAGCCTCGTCGTCCGACACTGCGGGCAGGATGATGACGTCGTTGCCCGGTCTCCAGTTCACCGGCGTCGCTACCTTATGCTTCGCAGTCAGCTGCATCGAATCGACCACTCGCAACACTTCGTCAAAGTTTCGGCCAGTACTCATCGGGTAGCTAAGCATCAGCTTGATCTTCTTGTCGGGACCGACTACAAACACAGTGCGTACGGTGGCATTTGTGGCTGCGGTGCGCCCTTCGCAACTCTCGCCGGCATCCGCAGGCAACATGTCATAGAGCTTCGCAACTTTAAGCTCGGTATCGCCGATCATCGGGTAGTTCACTTTGTGGCCCTGCGTCTGTTCGATATCCACCGCCCATTTATCGTGAGCGCTCACAGGGTCAACGCTCAGTCCGATAACCTTGCAGTTTCGCTTGGCAAATTCTGGCTGCAGTCCGGCCATGTAGCCAAGCTCGGTGGTGCAAACCGGTGTGAAGTCCTTGGGGTGTGAGAACAGGATGGCCCAACCATCACCAATCCATTCGTGAAAACTGATGGTGCCTTGCGATGTTTCCGCGGTGAAGTTGGGGGCCTCGTCATTGATACGTAGCGACATGGTTTACTCCGTGAAGTGAGATTCTGAGCCCGGCAAAGAGCTCGTGCTTGATCCAGATCATATCCGAAAATCGTTGTTACCGCCTTCCCAATTCGTGGGCACACACATTATCTTGAACACTGTCACGGCTACATGCGTTTGTCGGTTTCGATACGCCCTCGCATCCCTCAAGTCTGAAATCGCCGCACAATTCCCACAGGGCCAGGGCTAGACCTGGAGCTTCGTCGCTACCTTCTTGAGCAGGTCGAAAACGTCCTGGGTCGTGGCTTCCTTCGGCTTCTCTGTCACTCCCACACCTGGCTTGGTGCCAGCAAAGATGTTACTACCCTGCCCTTGCGTGTAGTCCGGCAACGGGTCACCGTGCCATTGCACGAAACGGCGCTGTCCGTCGATCCCTGTGCCTGCAACCGGGTCAACGTTTGTGACGTTCCCTACCGCGACGCTTCCATCGTCGCGCAGCCATTGATTGCGAGATGTTCCTGTTCCTGTTCCTGTCATGGTGTCCTCCTTTTGTTAATCCTCATCCCACTTCTTGATTTTTTCCTGCACCATTCAACGCCGCCATCGAGAGCCGTTGGCACAATCAGCTCGGGAGCAAAGGCAATGCCGAAAACAGCCGCCCAATGGTGCGGCATCTCGATCGACGGCATGTAGGGAGCCGGGAGCCTGTCGATGTAAACTGCGCCCATGCAGAATTCCACCGACAGGTTCAAGGTTGTCTTGTAGGCTGCTATCGGGTCAAGAAAGATATACTCGCCTGTGGCCCTCCAGAACCTGACCTGACTGCTGTCGGTTTCGAACAGGTGATGCCCAAGCTTGGACCCGAGCGGCAGAAACTGACCGATCAGCCAGGGAATCCGGTAGATATTCACTTCATCACCCCACGATGATTGCAGGCGCGAAATGTTTACATCGATGTTGATTCCGTCGTGAATGGCGAAAAGGTTGCGAACTACCTAGGCCAAATTCGAGAATTGGGTTTGCAGGGATGGGAAGCTATACAAGTTGTCCCCGGACCATTGGCGTCGCTTTAGCGAACAAACACATGGTGAGTCCGTCGCAAGGCACATACGGCGGCGGCATTGGGGGGAAACGTCGTCGGTGTATATGTCCTGATGAAGAAAGAGATCACGGAATCCACGTTAAGCCAGCGAAGAGTTTGATTCCTATCTGTCCACGATGGATCGTTAGGTCTTCAAGGGGAAAACAACTGGGTGGTGCGCTCGCAGTCCCAGAATTACTTCTCCTGCTCGCCATGGTCGGTCGGGGCGGGCTGGCATGTTTCAGCTAGCGTGCCGACGACAGATACTCACCGCTACAAGCGCACTTTGGTGCAGAATTGAACAGCTTTAATTTGAAAGTGTGCGCAATACTGAACCTGCAGAGAGTGGACTTTGATTTGTGAAGCTCGCTTCGTTGCACAGACGGCGTGCTTCTTTTATATGTTCGCTCTCTGCCCTGAAACGTTGGGCGGATTGAAGTCATGGAGCCTGTCAGGATTAGCTCCTCTAAGCCTATCCGCCGGTAATGCCCAAGCCGCTGACAGAGTTCAAACTTTGTTAGCGGCTTTTCTACTTTTGTGCCGGGTCTAACGTCGCTGAGCATGGCGGTGCTGAGCCGTTCCCGGACTCTGAATGAAGGCATCGAATCGCACATCCGAGTTCGTGTCGTTCAGCCCAAATCCAGGAACGTTCGCGCCACACATCGCGCACCCTTTCCGCGCTCGAACTGCTCTAACAAATTCCACCAACAGCGCCAAGCACTGTGCGTGAGCCGCTTGCTCATGGCCATGCGGGGTTCAGCGAGGCGGGCAAGGCAATGCTTTCGCCTTGAGTGCAATCGCGGCCAGGCTGTACGATTTCCGTCTCTACTCCTTTGTGGAAACGGATAGAGCTAGGTGCCTCGCGGTACTTGGCGGGCGCTTTTTCGTTTTGTGCAAGACTGCACAGCCAAGGTTCTCCAGAGGATTGCAGACTAGACATAGAGAGTGGACATTGTTATTTGTGAAGCTCGCCTTTGACTGTACATATGGAGCGGGCTTCGTTCATACGTTCTGCTCTCTGTAGGGGCGGCTTGAGTCAGGGAGTTTTTGAGGGTTGGCTCCATTGAGACGTTTCCGCCCCTGCTAACATTTTCAACCTCAGAGCACCTCAGAGCCGTTGTGAGGTTTGCAGCCTTGCAGCGGCTTTTCTATTTTTGGGGCTTTCACTAGTTTTTGGCTTCGCATCCAGGCAGTGCACAGGGCAAAAATGTTGACCCTAAACAACCAGGTCAAATGTAGATCTAAATTTTGGTCAACTTGTTCGGCCTAAGACATTTAGAATGAATAGAGGCGGCGGGAGCCAACTTCCGGTTTGCCCGTCGTACGTCAACTTGACTTGGCTTTGGCTCCTTCCCTCCGAACGGCTACAACCTCTACGACATGATCGGGAACGTGTGGGAATGGACCACGGACTGGCACGAGGGGCGCCACAAGAACAATGTGTCTTGTTGCGGAAACGTCAACCCTCTAAGGCGGCAACCAGAATCAAAGCTACGACCCTCAGATGCCTGGAATCCGCATCCCACGCAAGGTGATGAAAGGTGGGTCTTTCCTCTGCGCACCGAACTATTGCCGTCGCTATCGCCCGGCTGCGCGAATGGCGCAAGCCATTGATACTTCAACCTGTCATCTTGGCTTCCGCGGCATTGTGCGCCCGCGCAAGGAGCAGCAGGTGGCCTGACCAGCGTTGAAAGTAGGAATCTCGACTCCGCGACAGGGCCATGGCGCAATACGGGAGCCCGTGTAGAAACCAAATTTTGTTAGGAGCTGCCAGACCACTGGGGCGTGGTGCGATCCCAGTTAAGGAATTTATCACCTGGCCTCGGGGCCCGCAAACGGAAGTTCGTAGTGGCTTCAGCGCCGACTAGGCGCGATTGTTCGAGACCGGGAAAAGTTGCAACAGTAGTGGAATAGAAGCCAAGGAACACCACACAGTAAAGTCCCAGGGAGCTGAGATAGCTATCAGATGCGTCCCGGAGGCGTGCCAGAGTCCTTCAATCCTCGAAAACTCGACCTACCCCAGAGAGCGAACCTACCTTGAGTCTTAACTTGGGGCTGCGGCTCCACCCCCTACACTCTGGCACACCTTCTGGCTGCATCTGCTTTGGGGCCCAGCCTTGCAGTCAGGGCTGACGACATTTGGTGAAGGCTCAAGCCTGAGAAGGTGTCGCGCTGAGTACAGCAGAATTCCGAGGCTCTGCGTCACGGAACCAGTCAGAGATGCTTCAGGTAAACTACAACTCTTCAAATTATGGGAGGCAATCGTGATCAACAGGAAGCGTGCGCTCGTGCAGGGATGGTTGATAGCTCTTCTGATGGTCGTGCCGATTTGTCCGGCACAGTCTTCCCGTTCAGTCAAAACGGCCCAGGCCCCTCCAGAAACCGGTGTTGCGATTTACTATAGTGACCAACTCGTTGGACGACCGGTAGCCAACGGAGAGAAATATGATAACAAGGCTCTAACTGCGGCTCACCGCACTTTGCTTTTCGGAACGATGGTGAAGGTGACAAACCTGAAGAATAACAAAAGCACCGTCGTCAAGATCAACGATCGAGGTCCCCATGGGTCTAAAGCGGGCATCATCGACCTATCCAGACGGGCAGCCGAAGAAATCGATATGATCAAGGACGGGAAGGTCAAAGTGAAGATCGAGGTGGTTGACGCAGCAAAAAAGTAGCTTTGCTGGCGGGTCGCTGGCCAAGCGTGCATCAGAAGTAGCCCGTTCGCAATCAAGTAAAGAATGACGTTGCAATTCGAGGTGGCGAAATCAAAACCCAGGGGACAAAACGCGGTATGACCGCATCGAAGGATAAGGTAGTTGCCTCCGTCGCTGGCGCGAAGGCTAGTCTGGAGCAGGCGCTGGCAGACCTGGAACACCTACCGGCCTTTGATTCAGGGCAGATTGCGTTCGCTGCTCATGCACTCAATAACTTTCTAAGCGTGATCCGGGGCACGGCGGAACTGCTCCGGATCTCCTTAAAAAACGACCGTGACGTTCAGGTGCGAATCAGGGTAGAAGCACTAGTGCATGCGGCTGACTTGATGGCACACACCGTTAGCCAGCTCATGAACACCTCGGCACCTGCCAAACCCAGGCTGATCTACGACTATATGGATCTGGCTTCGCTGGTTCAAAAGGCGTGTGACTACTATGGGCACATTGCTGCCAAAAAGAAGATCCGTATTGTGTTTACCAGCACACAAGCACCGCACGCTTGGAGTGACCGCGTGGCGGTGGCGGCCATTTTGGACAACCTGCTTTCGAATGCCGTCAAGTACTCTCCACAGGGAAAGAGCGTCTTCGTAACGGTGATCGCGGAATCCCCTAGCGTCGTCTGCAGGGTGCGAGACGAGGGACCGGGAATCAGCTCACACGATCAAGCGAAGCTATTTCAACGGGGTATCCGGCTGAGCGCTGTGCCTACGGGCGGGGAACCTTCGACTGGCTATGGGCTGGCGGTGGCGAAGGAACTCATCGACAATCTGAGCGGCGAAATCTGGTGTGATAGCGAACTTGGCCACGGGGCTTGTTTCTCAATCTCTTTGCCGAGCCACCCTCCTGACAATCGGGAGGCATAGACTCCGCTTCAGGGGGCAGAATCTGAACAAGTATCCTTAATCAATTACTTGGCGGAGAGAGAGTGGGATTCGTTTTGTCGCTGCCTCTTTGGAATCTGCAAGTTACTGATTCTAATAAGTTATCAAAGCAACAGAAATCAAAAAAGTAAAAATTCATGTACGTATCTTGTACACAGAGGCACGTGGACCTTTCAAGTAAGACCCAGCTTTTTTGCTCTTGGCAAGCTCCGAGTCAAATAAACACGTCGGCTGACACATGGAAAAATACTCCTAGCCGTTTGGCTTGAGCTTTGCTAATGGAGCGCTTTCCATTGAGAACCTCGGAAGCAACACCCTTTGAGCCCAAAACCTGCCAAACATCCTTGTGAGTGAGCCCCCGAGCTTCCATCAAATGAGCCAGCACTTGATGAGGCTTAACGCTTCTCACCACATGGTGCTTGTCCTCGTATTGCTCGATGAGACCAACCAGCAAATCCAGCAGCCGGGTTTCCTCGGTGGAAAGCTCCTCTTCATCTCGTTCCATCAATTCTCGGACCTGCTCCAGCAGGCGCTTGTGTTCTTGCTCAGTCTCAATCACTCGTGGACCCGTCTTGGCTAGCAAGCGACTGTATTTCTTTTCATCCAGAACCAATGCTCGATTCACTGTTTCCACTCTCCCTTGTCGTACGCCTGATGGGTGAGAATGTGCAGCACAAAAACCACCTTGATCCGATAGTTAATTCTGGCAACCAGCCGAAACTGCTTGCCAGAGATATTGAACACCGTTCGGCGTCCAACTTGATCGGCGCTGGGATAAATCTTCTTCACGTCAGCCAGCGAATTCCAGTGAGCCCGCCGCACGGTTTGGTACCAGCTTTCTAAGCTGGGGCTCGCATTTGGATGCCGGCGAATGAACTCCACAATCGCCTTCCGGCTGATTACCCTCACGAGAAGTGAGGTTCTCAAAAAGAGAACTAACTGTCAAGGGCTTAGTTAGCGGTCGTCCTTACAAAACTCCGTGGGACACAAAGTAGACCCGAAGCAATGCCTTGCCGGAAGCGGATAGGATGCTTTAAGAGAGGATCACGGACCCTAATTGCCCGCTCGAATGCGAACGCAGACCCTTCTGCACCGGGTGGCTTCTCATCCCACCTTCTCTCCGGGCTTGGCTACAGACGGTTCAGGGAAAGGACCCCATTCGTACTTCGACAACGTGAAGTCCTCTTTTGAGTTTATCACCTGTTCCCAAGTGACCACCTGTCCTGTGTAGCTGGCCGTGCGTCCCATGATGGCAAGCAGCGTCGTTTTCGACATGTAATCACCGTTGTTGATCGGCTTGCCACTTCGAATGCTCGCAAAAAGTTCATCGTGCTCGGTCTGGTAGAAGTTATTCTTGGGGCCGTCATACTTCCAAGGATTCTTTCCCGAAATTGTCTGACGCTGCTGCGAGATCTCTGCGCGACCCTCAGTCCCCACCGCGAAAGCTCCCGTTTCGTTGTGACAACCGGATTGCTGGCGGCAGAAACCATAGAGCTTCGCTCCGTTGGCGTATTCGTAAATGATCGAGTGATGGTCGTAGATGTTTCCGTAGTCCGGCCCTGTGCGTACCTGGCGCCCACCGGTTCCGATGGCCTTCACCGGGTACTGGTCTTTCATGATCCATGAGCAAACGTCCAGGAAGTGGACGTGCTGCTCGACAATGAAATCACCGGAGAGCCACGAGAAGTAGTACCAATTGCGCACCTGGTACTCCAGGTCGCTCCAGCCCGGCTGCCGCGCCCTGACCCAGATGGGGCCACGAAAGTCACTGGCTTGGACCGATGTAATTTCTCCGATGGCGCCATCGTGAATGCGCTGAACGGCTTCACGGAAGCCGTGCGCGTAGCGCAGGCACAGGCCTGAAACGACAGACAACCCCTTCTTCCGCGCTTCCTCACAGGTCGCGAGGACGGAACGAACCCCAGGCGCGTCGACGGCCACCGGCTTTTCCGCGAAGACGTGCTTCCCTGCATCGATGGCGGCCTTCAAGTGCTTCGGGCGAAAGTGAGGAGGCTCCGCCAGGAGGACGACATCGATTCCGCTTTCAAGCACCTTCTGATAGTTGTCGAATCCGGAAAAACGGCGCTCCGCTGGAACGTCGATCTTCCCCGCGATCTTTGGATCTGCTTTCAACTTTGCCAGACTGTTTTCAACGTGATCGATGAAGGCGTCTCCCATGGCGACCAGTTTGACGTTAGGGTCCGCCGCCAAGGCTTGCGCAGCCGCGCCGGTACCGCGTCCTCCACAGCCGATGAGTCCGATTCGAAGGAGGTCGGCGGCGCCGACTGCACTCCGGGCAAAGAGCGCCTTCGTTGTCAATGCGCTGCCCGCAACCACAACGGAACGCTGTACAAACTTGCGCCGAGAGACACTGCTTTTGTTTGCTTTCCGATCCATAGAGCCGTCCTCCCTCAATTCCAACTTTTCTTACTTGAGTTCTTTGATTCGCAGATTCCGAAACTCGATGCGCGAGTTGTGGCCGAGAAACCCGACGTGCCCTTGGCTTCTTTGCAAGCCGGGTTGTCCGCGAAGAACCTCGGGATCCGTCACGCTGTCCAGGTTGGCATCAACGATCACACTCCCGTTCAGAGTGACGCGGATTTGCCGGCGGTCCGCCCGAATCTCCTGGGCGTTCCACTCTCCCGGCTTCTTGAGGAACCCACGCCTTGCAGCAACTGCGCCATAGACGGAGCCATGATACTGAACAGGCTTAACGATTCCCTGGTAGCGCGGCGCTTGATCGTCGAGGATCTGAATCTCTATGCCGCTCAGATGAGCGTCCTTTCGGAGGGGCGAGCGGATGGCAATTCCGTTGTTACCGCCTTCCTCGAAACGAAACTCGAAACTCAAAACGAAATTTGAGTACTCATTCGGCGAAAAAAGGTTGCCCTTCTCTTCAGCGGGACAAACCAGGACACCCTCCTGCAAGGAATAGCGGTTGGGGCCCTCCCCGACATAGACCCAGTCCTTCAAGTCCTGGTGTTGGATCAACGAAACGAAGTCGCTTTCGGCTCTGGCTGGGGCCCAGAGCAAAGTCAGCAAACAAGAAACCAGCAATCCCTTTCTCATTTTAGTCCTTGGGCTCTCGGCCCGCTATCAGGATGAAGGTTAGGGAGCAGGCTTGGGTCGCAAAGCGTGTTTCGGGGCGTGGCGCCGGATCTTAATGTTTCGAAATTCGGCCGGCACTCCTTCAGACTGCAGGCAAATATAGCCCATCTTTGGATCAGCGTTTGCCGCAAGCCCAATGAGCTTGCCATTCAGAACCGTCGCCAACCGCCCTTCTTCTGAATACACCTCATAGGTATTCCACTCACCCACCGGGCGCGCCGCCGCGTGAAACATTTCTCCGCCCTCGAGTGTGGCGCCGTTCAGCGGGAAGATACGTCCCATGTGGGCAAAATAGAGCTGGCACTCAATCGACCGCGGCCAAACATCATCCTTTTGGATGTGAACCAGGACCCCGCTGTTGCCGGCAGCACCGAGGCGCGCTTCCACATGAAAGACATAGTTGTCATAGACAGCTTCGGTGCGCAGATAACCGCTGGGTTTTCCCGACGTCAAAATCTTTCCTTCCTTGACTGTGAAGGTTGTCTGCTGATCCACTTCGTGCTTCCAGATATTTCTTCACTCCCTCTTGCTGCTTGAGGACCGGCACCCAACCCGCGAAATCCTTGCCGTTGAAAAGCACTGTCCAGCCGTCTTCGGCGTCAACATTGGGGTCTCGAAAGTCGCTGATCCGCCCGCTGGGCGGCATGCTCTGGCCTAGCACTCCGACCGACAGAGCCATGAACAACCAGGTCCCAATGAAGGCTCTCAAAATAGGGCGATCGCGCGCTTCCTGCATTCGTCGGTGGTCCATTCTGCTTTTGATGTCTCTGCCCGACTTCAACCCTACGAGTTCAGTGAAATCAACGCCCCACGAGCTGTTGAACATTCCAGGGAACCTGGTTCAGCTCTTCGAGCTTTGGTCCGAATTTGCCACACGTATTTTCGATCACCACGAAATCCATACCTGGTACCACCACGTCGTCCCAGTAGTCGCTGATGCCTCGAATGGCAACGTCCAGCATGATGACGATCTGCTTCCCCAGCGGCGCCTGGGAGTTCAATGTGATCGCCCCATAAAATTCCTGGCATTCGGTGTAGCCTGCATTATGCGTTCCTGTATAAGGCTTTAACCGCTCCAGTTGTACCTTTCGTCCCAGCCTTTGGCTGACCAAGTCCTCCTTCGAGCGAAAGAAGTCGACCAACGCCTGCTCCTGCAAGTACGCCGGCTTGTCCTGCTGGGCAACATCCTTCAAGGCCGCCAATCCCATTTGGTAGGCCTCCTCCACAAAATCGAACCAAAACCTCTGCTCCTCGCTTACCTGGCTTGGATCCGACACAGCGATACACGATCGTCGCAGGCAGGAATTCAGCCCATCCCGCTTGGGCGCGACGCCCAGATGGACATAGTCCCCGGGCAGGATGAGCCGATTGAGTGCTTTTCCGATCAGGGTGCGATTGGCGGTGTTGGCGCCCACCATGACGTCCCAGCCCATTTCCTCTGCGCCCAGCTCGCGGCCGACGAAATAGCCCCAAGCGGCCACCTGGGTTTCCACCAAACCCGGCTTTAGCACAGCCAGCATGGCCCGCATCATTGCATCGGCAATGATGTTGGCATCGCGAATGAGGCGCATTTCGTTGTCTGACTTTTCATATTTGATCCGATAGTAGATCTCCTGGCAGTCAATCACATTCTCTCGTCCAAATAGAGTCTCCAGGTACTCGACTAGCGCAGCGGGAATCACCTGGCGAGGTGTCAGCAGTCCAATGCGATCCACTCTTCTCCCTGCAGCCGCTTCAATGACCTCCTCCAGACCGCTTCGCGTTGATGGGGTACTCCTCATCCGCCAGCTTCAGCATTTCCACTTTGTGAACCTGGGCTCCCGACCGGGGCGCCAGTTGCTCGGCGATGTAACCGCCTTCCAGACCGGCAGCAATGTGGAATCCTGTCTTTCCGATCACTCCCGCAACCTGCTCAATCTGGATGTTGGTGTTGCCACCCAGGTAAGGGACATCACCGTCGTAGTGTTCGTCGCTGAAAACGAATCCCGCTTCGAGTTCCAGGCCCTGCAGCGCATCGCAGGTTTTCTGCTGTCGCTGCCGGAACTCTGCAGTGGGAATGGAGAAATTCTTGTCGATCGAGGGCGTGTCTCGCAGCACCGCCTCAACCTTCGCAAATTCATCGCGAAGCTGCGTTATCCGGCCGTCAGAAAATCGAGTCATAGAAACACTCCGGAATTCCACAGGTCGTAGCGCAGAACCGCGTTGGCTACGGTCTTCGGTTTGAAAACTGGCGAATCCTACCTGTTACGGCTCGCGCTTTCCTTCAAGTGGAAAGGAGGACACACGGTTCGGTAACCCTAGCTGATAGTCTGCCAAAAACCCACGGCCCCCACCCAATGCGGGTCTGCGCTACAAGAGCCTAATCTGGCGATGATGGATTTAGCTCCCAAGGCTCTTGTCAGAAAGAATCTGGCTCAGCTTGTCGTCTTGGGGATAGGCATGGCCGAGATGCTGGCGAAAGCCTTCTGCGTAAGCGACGCTCCTTTGCCTGCCGACCTCAGCGGACCAGCGCCGCATGCTCTCGACAAACTCATCAATACCATGGTGTTTCATTAGCCACTCGCGCTGGCTGGCATGGCATTTCAGCATTTCTTCCTTGAGGGCCATGACGTCGCCTGTGTCAATGGCCACAGCGAATCGCGCGGCAGTCCCCCAGATGTCCTTGTTCTCCACAGGCGCAGCATAGTAGAGATACGGAATGCCTTCCAGAGGCGGTGCAGCCGGCAGTGCGTCAGTCAACATGTTTGGCGCGCCTGCGCAGAAGCAAGCATTTCGCACCAACTGGCTGGTGACCTCATGATCGAGCATATAGTCTGAAGGTGGGTGGGTGATAACCAGGAACGGGCGGCAAATGCGGACAATCTCGACCACTCTCTTGATCGTGGCCGGTTGATGGGTGATCAGAAAATCCTTTTCACCGGCACAGTGGTAACTGGCGTTCAAAAGGTCGGCAGATGCTCGTGCTTCCTTGAGACGTATCCGGGCAATCTCCGGGCCCGACAACTCGGCGCTGCCGCCGTCCCCCGCAGTCATCGTGGCCATGTGAATTGCGTAACCCTTCCTGCGCAGATGGATCAGTGTTCCGGCGCACAGAATCTCGATGTCATCGGGATGGGCCATGAACGCCAGAACCTGCCCGTTGTCGGTCACCGGAGTCTCCTCACTTTCCGAGAAGCTCAAGATACACGTTTCGAGCTTTTTCGTAGACAGCCAACGTCTCTTGACGGTGCGCTTCCGCTTTGAACCCTGACTGTGTGCGAGTCCGCGCGATCAAGGAGTCAACCTTGGCCAGCCAATATTGCACGCTGGACGGAACCCGTACCGGCTTCCCGCCTTTCAAAACGTAGACGGGACTTGTCTGGCCAAAGACAATCGTCTTCTCAGACTTCTCGAAAGCCCTCGCTGCCACCCATATCGACTCCCTGACGTCAATCGTCTGCGTGGCGACAAGCTTGCCCTTCCCTCTGACACCAGATCGAGACTGTCCATTGACAATAATCTCGAGCGACTCGAGCTCAGCGCCTTCAGCGATGGCTTCGATCCGAATTTTTTTTGAGCGGTCAAACTCAATCCTCGAACCCATTTCCTTCCCGTCCACTCTGAGATCCAGCATGGGACCATTGGTGCTGAAGCTGCGTCCAGCTTTCAACGCTTGAAAGAAGCCATCGTAGGAAAACGGCGTGTCCAGCTTGACATAGACTCGGTTGTAACCCACTGCGAGGGGCTTGACTCCGCAAGCTGAACCGCCGGAAGCTGGCAACTGAAACCCACAGTTTAGCAGTTGGTAATAGAGGTCCATGATCCAAAGGGCAAACCCCCTATTCCAGCCGTCAAACCCCGGGTCGGGTTTCCACGAAGCCCAGCGCTTCAAGTCAGGGTCTATACCTCGTGGGAAAAAGTGGTTGCAGGCAATCTCCATGAAATCGATTTCACCCAGTGCCACGTTCACCGGAACGTCAAGCCAAAAGGGTTTGTCACCATCAACGTACCCTCCCTGCTCGTGGATCTTACGAGTGAAGTAACTGGCCGGCGGATAGAGCTCATAGCTGTCGAAATCCAACGACAGGTCTGCTCCAAAGAGTGTCACTGCGCCCGGGCCTTCGATGATTCGCTCGATCTCATATCCGCCGACGGAGTACACGTGCGTGTCGTCCAGTTTTACCAGCGACGTGTCGGCCTTTGCCGATTTCTTCAATGAATCCCACTGGCTCCAATGGTGGACTAGAAATGATAGGAGCGACGTTGAGGTCCTCTGCCAGCAGCGTCTCAGCCATCACTTCCGGGGGGCGGTGAACGTGCAAGTCCGCAGAATACCAACCACGGGATTGCATGTTGATCCAACGATCGAGCTTGAAGGTCCGCTGGATCTGTTGGCTAGCCGGCACAGCAAAGGTCTCTTCCAGAGGCCGATACTCCTTGCCTCGTTCAATTCGAATGGTGTACTCGCCGGCCTGAAGAGGAATCTGAAAGGAAGCAGGGACATAAAAGTGCCTCTCTCCCCGCTTGTCGTAAAAAGTGAAGCCCGCCGGCAGAATTGACTGAGTTCCCTGGGTCAATTGAACACGCGCTGAAACAGGTTTGCCAGAAGCAGCATCGATGATGGAACCCGCGAGACCTGACGCCTGGAGGCAAGGCGAAAGACTCGGGAAGAACGCAACCAGATTGAAACAGAAGATAATGAAGCAGCTGCATCTGGACCTCAGTGAAACCATGGTCACCTTCCAAGACGTGAGTCCGCGGCAGATAACTGCTACCGGACCAGCACTTCTCCGGCCAGCACACCCGTGTGCCGATGATTATCCTTAACAGGCCTCCCATTGACAAACACATACGGCATGCCTGAAGGATGGCGCTTGGGCTGCTGATAGGTTGCGTTGTCTTGAACGGTTTCTGGATCAAACAGGACGAGATCGGCCACCATTCCGATGCCAACGGTGCCGCGACCCTTCAGCCCCAGACGTTCTGCGGGAAGAGCTGACATCTTCCGGATGGCTTCCGGCAAGCTGAGCAGGCGTTGGCGGCGAACATACTCAGCCAAGATCCGCGGGTAGGTTCCAAAAACCCGGGGATGAACCTGGCCGTCAAAATGAACGGCATCGCTGCCGATCATCAGTGAAGAATGCTGAAGGATGGTACGCAAATCCTCTTCCGTAGACTGGTGGACAACGTGGGCAACCTGCATTTCTTCATCAGCGAGCAGGTCGCAGATTGTATCGGCGACTGACTGGTGCCGACGTCTGGCAATCTCGGTCATGCACTGGCCTTCGAACTCACGGTTCTTGCCAGCACGGAATCCACAAAGAAAAAGATCCGAGAACTCCAGGTAATCGAGCCCATGGATGTGATCGCGTATCTCGTCACGCCGGTGTGGATCGCGGAGGAACGCCACAGCTTCGTGAACCTCTCCAGCCGTCACCCATGAGGGCAACAAACTTGCCAACATGGTGCACCCTGCGGTGTACGGATACAGATCGCACATCGCATCCAGGCCACGGGAGCGTGCCGACTCCATCTGAGCCATCAGTCGCTCTCCCATGCCACGCCCTTTGTTCAACTTACCGGGAGCCTGCAGATGTGACACCTGCAATCGCACACCCGACTCTTGCGCAATAGTGAAGCTTTCGTCGAGAGACTCAAGAAGGCGCCGCTGATAGTCACGGAGATGAATACCGAAGAGCCCCCCGTTGCGAGCCACGGTCTTGCATAGCTCGATGCATTCTTCAATGCTGGCAGAATTCATTGGACGATAAAACAGTCCAGTGCTCAGCCCCCAAGCCCCGCTCTCCATGGCCTCTTGGAGCAGCCGGTTCATGACTCCCAGTTCTTCATCTGTGGCAGGCCTGTCCTGCCAACCCATGGCTGATACACGCAAGGCTCCATGGGGAACCAGATAGGCAATGTTGGTGGCGATCCGCCCGCGATAGCACTCAAGAAACTCGCGCGTGGTTGCCCATTCCCAGGCGATCGAAGGATGGTCTCCAAAAAGTCCCCGAAGATACTTCCGCTGCATCGCCAGTGCTTCAGAGGAAGCCACCGGAGCAAATCCGAGCCCGCAGTTGGAAAAGACCTCGGTTGTGACGCCCTGCATCAGCTTTGATTCGATCCTCGGATTGGCCATCAGCTCGAGATCAGCATGAGTGTGAATGTCGACGAACCCGGGGGCAATTACCAAACCAGTTGCATCAATCACTCTCGCAGCCGAGTTGGTGCCTAGTTTGCCAATCGCCTCGATTCGACCCGCTTGGATGGCTAGGTCGGCCGAAAACGGGTCGCTTCCCGTCCCATCTACAATCACGCCATTGCGAATGAGGTAATCGAATCCCAATGTGTCTCCTTGCCTCCACCACAACTGATGCTGCCGTGAGCTATTCCAGACTACGGAACATGGGTTTCAAGAACTGACTCACACCGGAAGTACTCGCCTCACCCCCAGCCCCTCTCCTGCGTTGGGGCGAGAGGAGCCGAAGCACGCAAGTGGCTGAAGCTGTAACCCACCGCAACGCACACGGTGCAGCCCAAGGCTCCAAACCAGATCCAGTAACCCGGCCACAGGCTTGCACACAGCAGAATCGTAAGCATGCTGGCCAGCAGTCCCACAAACACACCTTGGCTGGTGGCGCGTTTGCTCGCCATCCCCAGCAGAAAGGCGCCTAGGAGGCATCCATAAAAATACGAGTTGACCTTCACGATCAGCTCAAGGATTGAACCTAAACGAACCGCCAGCAAGCCAGCGCCAATGACAATAGCTCCCCACACTACGGTCAGCACTTTGGCTCTTCTTACCGTGTTGCCCGGACGAAACCGGTCGATAAAATCGACCACGGTCACGTTTGCCAGCGAGTTCAATGCCGAGCTCAGAGTTGACATTGCCGCCGAGAAAGCTCCGGCGATAAGAAACCCGCGCAGCCCAGCCGGGAGTTCTCTCATGATGAAGTAGGGAAATACGCGGTCTGGCGCAATGTTCGCTGGGAGCGCTCCTGGACGGGCTGCGTAGAACAGGTAGAGCAATGTGCCCAGCCCAAAGAACGCCACATACACGGCCAAAAGGCTGATTCCGTGAAATAGGATGGCGCGTTGCCCACCTTTGAGGTTGGACACAGCAAGATACTTCTGCACCTGGGTTTGATTCACCCCGTTGAGCGCCAAATGAGTAAAAAGCATGGCGATGAGTCCGGCCCAAAACGTCGCGGGGTTCTGGAGGTCGGTGGAGAAGTCAAATGTGCGCAGCTTCCCTTGCGCGATGGCAGGGACCCAGAGGTCAGCGAATCCTCCCAGTAAAGCCGAGAGAATGAAACACACGGCAACCAGCCAGCCCAGCATGAAGACGAGCGTCTGCAGGATGTCCGTGTAGATCACCCCCTTGATGCCACCAAACATCGTGTAAATCGTGGTTACGATGCCAACGATCCAGATTGAAGCCACGACCGAAACGCCCGCCATTTCAGAGAGCATGATTGCAGGGGCATAGATCACGACCCCGGTTGACCCGCAGATGATGAGTTGAAACATCGCGCTGGCGAGCAGGCGTGTCTTGACATTGAAGCGATGCTCCAGAAACTCGTAAGCCGTGACGACCTGGAAACGCGTGTAGGTAGGAAGGAACAGAACGCTGACAATCCAGCAAGCCAGGGGAATGACCATGTAAATCTGCAGGAAGGTCCAATCCGACTTGAAGGACTGGCCGGGCATCCCGATGAAAGTGATCGTACTGACGCTCACCGCCGTCATCGTGATTCCCGCTGGCAACCAGTGGATGCTTCGATCGCCTAAGAAGTAAGTCAGGCCACTCCGCTGTCCTTTGCCGAAGTAGAGCCCGATGGCGGTCGTCGAGATGAAATAGGCCAGCAGAACGAGATAATCAATCCAAGTCACTCTGCAACTCCTGCGGCTGGCCGCTGCTGACGGACTTCAGGATCGCCTGGGCCAGCTGCGTTGCTCTGAGGCCGTCTGCCGCCGTAGTCACCGGCCTTCTCCCAGTGCGGATGGAGTCCACGAAATCTTCCAGAACGCCGAATGTTCCGTCGGCGTGCAACTCGTCTTCGGCAGCGAAATGAGAGAGCGGCGCACCCGAGAAACGCACCTGGCGAAAGTGATCGTAAAGCACGGCGGAGCGGTCTCCGCCAAAGACTTCATGGAGCCACTTCGCTACGTATCCATTTTCTCCGGCCTCAGCGAGAAGCAGGCTGGCAATGGCTCCATTGGCCAAGCGGACAGTGGCAGTTACCGCAGTCACATTGCATCCCTGCTCTGGCAAAGGCGGGATACTTTCGGCATACACCCGTACCGGCTCGGAACCGCCCAGCCAGCAGATCATGTCGAGGCTATGGCAGGCAGTAGCCAGGATCAGCCCTCCACCCCGCATCGGATCTCGAACCCAGATCCCATCCGGCATCTTTTCCATTGCGAGTTGACCATGAATTGCGAGAGGAGATTGGATGAACTCCTTCACCTTCAAAACTGCCGGCGCGAATCGAAACTTGAAATTCACCGTGAGTGTAATACCCGCTTGATTGGCTGCAATCGATATCTGCCGGCATTCCTCAACGGTTAAGGCCATTGGCTTTTCGACTAGCACATGCTTCCCACAGGCGGCCGCATCTAAAGCCAGCTTCGTGTGAGAGTCATGATGGGTACAGATCAGAACCGCGTCGATGCCGCGATTCTCAAAAACGTGTTCCGGACGTGTGGTGAAGTATCGACCTTTGAACTCGTGACAGAAAGCGCGGGCAGCCTCTTCACGAACGTCGACTGTAGCCTCCAGCAAGACATCAGTGCGAGCAGCGATGTTTTCAAGGTGGCGGCGGCCAATGAATCCGCATCCGATGAGCGCAACACGAAGCGGGGTCATGCCGGACAGAGCTCCTTTCCGGCCACGACGGGATTTCGCAGAACGCCTATCTTTTCGATCTCCAGCGAAACCATGTCCCCAGGATGAATGGCTCCTGCTGCTTTCGGGCAGCCTGTGGTGATGACATCTCCCGGGCAGAGGAGAACATATCCACTGATGAACTCCATGAGCCTGGCAATCCCGAAGGTGAGTCCACGCGTATTCGTGACGACGCGAACCTCGTCATTCACTCGAAGGGTCATTTCCAATTCGGGCTCAATCCCGAGCTCGTCCACGGTTGCGACCCAGGGACCCATCGGAGTGAAGGTTTGCAGGCTTTTGCATCTGAAGAGTGGGTAGCTTTCTTTGATCTCTCGAGCCTGCAGTTCCTGAGCGCTCACATCATTCAAAATCGTATAGCCCGCAATATAGTCCGCGGCCTTATCTGCTGTTATGTGACTGGCTTCTTTCTTTACGATGAAGGCCAACTCAATCTCAGGCTCCACACAACCGAGATTGGGCGGCAAGACGATAGATTCCTCCGGCCCGATCACAGATGTGTTGGCTTTGCTGAAGAAGATGGGCTCATGAGGAACCGGAAGCGTGCTCTCTTTCGCGTGGACGCTGTAGTTCCGCGCCAGAGCGATGATCTGCCCCGGTCGGGCAAACGGCGCAAGAAGGTTGCACCCTGCAAGAGGCAGAACATAGTCGGCAGAGCCACGTTCCTCGACAAATTGAGCGACTCTCGCAAACAAAGATGCCTCAAAGCAGCCTGCGTTGAGCAAGGCCTGAACGCTGGTTGCCGGCACAGCTGGCCCGCTCGCGGTGTGCGATTGAAAGGTATGCAAGGCCGCCGTAAGGTCGATGCAGGTTGCGTCAGTCCGTGACAAAACTACTTTTTCATGTCCGTTGTGTTTGGCGTTAGCGAGGAGCATGCAGAAAGATGGGAAAAATTAGAAAGAGTGGTCTGGATGTTACTGTTGTCCTCCCTGCCAAGTCTTACGAGGTTGTCCGGTCAAGGAGAATTGCTCACACGATAGGCTAGTCCGCTTTAGAATTGGCTTACCCCTCAAGCCACAGACGCCGTGAAAACAATGAATGGGGACAATCCTGCCTGATCGGGTTCCGAATCCTCCAAATTTCGCGCAGCTCCAGCGTGATATCCACGACCTTCTCAGAACAGCAGTTTCAGCCCAAACTGAATCTCTCGCGCCGGGCTCGCGCCGGTGATGATACCGAAATTGCCCGAGTTCAGGTTCGTGTTCGGATTCCCGAAGTTCGTGTGATTGAAAACGTTGAAAAACTCGGCTCGGAACTGCAGGTTGAGTTTCTCGGTGATGCGGTTGTTCTTGAAGATGGAAAAATCCCAGACATGCTGACCGGGGCCGGTCAGGACATAGGCGCCCAGATTGCCGTACTGGCCACGCGTGTTGGGAGTAAAAGCAGCCCGGTTGATATAGTTGTGGCGCACGGAAGTGCGGTAGTCATCCGTTCCACTTCGAATGTCTTGATCGGGAACATAGTTGGGCCGCTGTCCGGAAGGATTAGCGCTGCCGAAGTTGTCCCGTCCCGACTCGATGTTGAGCGGAAAACCCGTGCGCAGGCTGGTAATGCCGTTCACGCTCCAGCCTCCTAGAATGGCTTTGGCAGCGCCGCCAGGGCTCGACAGAAGCCAGCGGTCAAAGGGAAGGTCCCACCCGTAATTGATAGAAAAGACATGGCCGATGCTCAAGGTTGTGCGCGAGCGGGATCCGCGTGTATTGAGAGGATCCTGGATCCAGTTGATGGATTCCTGCGAGCCACCTCCATTAATGAGGGCTTTGGCCCAGGTGTAGTAGCCGTCCAGCCGAAAGCCGGAGCTGAACCGCTTCTTCAGGGCCAGCTGCATCGAATGATAGACGGACATGCCCTCGTTAGAGATCCAGCGAATTTGACCCAATTCGGGAAAGGGGCGGAAACCCTGTGCGTTCCGCTGATTGAGGAATAGAAGCTGCATGAGCTTCAAACCGCGGTTACCCACATAGCCAGCTGTGAATGCCCAGTCCGATGCTAACTGTCGCTGGTAGTCGAGGCTCCATTGCTGGGAGTAGGTGGTTCGGTGGTCGGGATTCTCCAGGTTGCGACTAGTCGGAATCTGATCCCCAAACTTGGTCGGGTCCAGATCCTCAACGTTTACTGGGAAACGCAGGTTGGGGTAGTCCACGCTGTCAACAACAACAGATTGGGGCTTGTCGATTTCGATGGCCAGCACTGAAACCTGGCGATGAGGCTCGTCGGAATAAAAGATACCTCCCCCGACGCGGACTATGTTCTTGCTGTTGCCATTGATGTCCCAAGCGAGCCCGAAACGCGGACCAAAGTTGTTGGAATCCGTGTTCCAGATAGGTTCGCCTTTCTGGCGGAATGGCCCATAAGGGCTGTCAACAACGTTAAAGACATTTCCGTTAACTTCAGTCGGGGGTGAGTAGTACTCCCAGCGCAATCCAAGGTTCAGGGTTAGGTTCGGACGCAACTTGAAATCGTCCTGAACGTAAATGCCGGTACGAGTGGTTTCAGTTCGAGTTTGAATAGGATTCAGGCTTAGGTTTACTGTCGCCGACAGCGGCTGGCTGTTCAGGATTTGCTCCACCGTGTCCATCTGGTAAATAGGCACTTGGGAGTTTGCGCGGCCATAGTGATAGCGCTGCACCTCGAAACCCGTCTTCAAGGAATGCCGCCCGACATTGAGGGAAAAGTTATCCAAAATGGTCCAGCTGCCACCGCTCGCCCGTAAAAACTCAATGTCAGATGTGTCCACATATCCATTCAGCGTGCCGATCTGGCCTGGGATGAAGGCCGCATGGCTTCTCGGCAAGTCCTGCTTGTTAACGCCGAAGCGAAACTCGTTGATCGACTGAGGCGAAAGGACCCGCGAGTACGAGAAAGTGAGGCTACGGTCCTGGCTGGGATAGGTGAGCCCATTCAGTGGCATCAGATCTGGACTAACGACCTCGGCATCGAAAATGGTATAGCGTGCAAAGAAGCTGTCCTGGGAGGTTGGTGAAAAGTCGAATCTCCCTTGAAATACATCTTCACGATCACGTCGCACATCGCTGCGACGATGAAATCCACGATAAATTTCTCCCGGCAAGGCTTCGGTAGGGAGTGGCAGTAGATCGACCAGCGGGCGGTAGGCCGGGTTGTTAGTCACCATCTGTTGGCGCAGTAGCTGCGTGGGCACGGTTCCGGTAATCTGCTGACCTCGCCTTTCCCGCACGCCCTCCCAACCACCGAAAAAGAACAGTTTATCTTTAATGACTGGACCACCGGCTGTTGCCCCAAACTGGTTGAGGCGCAACTTGTCTTTCGTGGTCGCAAAGAAATTTTTGGCGTCGAGGATGTCGTTGCGAAGGAACTCAAACACACTGCCATGAATCTCGTTCGTCCCGGACTTCGTGATAACGTTGATGCCTCCCGAACTGGCTCGCCCCATTTCAGCTGAATACACTCCCTGGATAGCCTTGAACTCCTGAATAAAATCTTGGCTCAGGATATTGACCCGATTCTGCCCTCCAAAATTAGCAGTTCTTGGCCAGTCGGGGTTAGCCACGTCGGTACCGTCGACATTGATGGTAGAGCCCTCAAAAGGAAGGCCATTGAAGGTGATGGCGCCGGCAACCTGACCGCCGAGAACCACCCCAGGCTGAAGGGAAATCAGGTTGGCAAAATTGCGCGCGTTCAGCGGCAGGTTCTCGACTTGATTGCTTTGAATCACGATGCCCCGATCAACGTTCTGCGTAGCCACCAGCGGTGCAGCTGCATTGACGGTGACACTGTCGCTGACTTCGCCCACTTCCAGTTGAAAGTCAATTTTTACCTTCTGATCCGCCAGCAGCTCGACCCCGGTTCGTTCAGAGCGTTTGAACCCTGTTTGTTCGGCCGAAATGGTATGAACACCAACAGCCAACAAAGGAACTTCGTAGGCCCCGCCAGCATTCGTCACCGTGGTGCGGGTCACCTGCGTGTTTACATGAGTTACCTTGACCTGAGCTCCGGTAATCACGGCCCCGCTGGCGTCCCTAACGATACCCAGCAAAGTGGCCGTGTTGGCTTGCGCGAAGCTAACGGACGCAGATCCTGCCAGGCAAACAACGAGTACAACACACATCAAAATTCGACGTGACATAGGTTCCTCCTCGATCCCCGATGAGGGCATCGATACACCCACAATTGGCAACGCAAAAAAGGCTGAGGTTTCAGCAGAAGGTTTCAAGCACTCACCTTCCACTGGTCATTCCGCAGGTGATGATCTGTCCTTACGCTAGCTGGCACCCCGATCAACGTCAAATTCATAATCTTGGGGTGGCCCATCTAATTTATGGATAGCTTTAGTCGACCGAATCGTCGGACGCTAGTGGCGGGAGGCCTCACAACCGGACTGTGCGCAGGACCCGCTGTTACGGCGAACCTGGGCCGCAGAAATGATCCGTGTGACTAGCTGTTAGGAACCTTCCTTCCCTTGCCATACAGGATCCTTCCGGGCTTCGCTTCCAAGTGGTTTCCCCGATCAATCACCACGGTTCCGTTAACAATCACGTACTCGATACCGCCGGGGTACTGGTGCGGGTCTTCGAAAGTTGCGCGGTCAATCACTCTGCTGGCATCGAAAATCGTAACATCCGCTTTCTTGCCTCTGGCAATCCGGCCGCGATCGGAGATACCCAGCTTTTCAGCATTGAGCAGTGTCATCTTATTGATAGCTTGTTCCAAGCTCAGGACGTTCTGTTCCCGCACGTACTTGCCCAGGATGCGTGGAAATGTCCCATACCAACGCGGGTGCGGTCTGCCGCGACCCAGGATTCCATCAGGCCGAACGGCTTCCCCGTCCGAACCGATCGATACCCAGGGAACTCTCATGGCAGTGCGCACATCGGCTTCGTCCATCAGGAAATACACGGTCGGAATCGGGTCGTCCTCGTCCAACAGCAGGTCGAAAACAGCGTCAGTGGGCTTCTTCCCGCTCATCGCTGCAATCTCCGCGACGGACTTCCCCTCATACTTCTTATTCTTCTCGGTCTTGATTGACGCCACGACTGCACTTTCCCAGCCTTTCATCAGGACGTAGTGATCGAACCAGCCGGGGAGCCCTCTCAGAATGTCTTGTTCCATCCGCTGGCGCAGCGCGGGATCCTTCAATCGATCCTTCATCCGCTCTTTGCCGCCTTCGAGCGCCCAGGGAGGAATGAGGGCCATCAGGTAGTTTTGGCCTGCGATGTAGGGGTATTGGTTGGCGGTTACCTTCTGTCCTCTCTGGCGTGCGACCTCGATGAGGTCGCAAATCTCTTTCATCCTTCCCCACATTCGTTTGTCAGCGATTTTGAGGTGGATGATATCCACCGGAACCTGTGCCTTTTCTCCGATCTCAATAGCTTCCAGGATTGCTTCCCGAATGGTGTTCCCTTCCCCACGAATGTGAGTCGAGTAAAGTCCACCATACGGTTTCACGGTCTTGGCCAGTTCGACAAGGTGGCGTGTCGTAAGGTAGGTGTCGGGAGGAACAATAAGCGAACTCGACAGCCCCAGGGCGCCATCCAGCATCGCTTCCTCAACGAGTCGCTTCATCTCTTCCAGTTCGGCGACCGTTGGCTCGCGGCTCTCTAGCCCGAGGACGCAGGTACGGACCTGAGTCGCACCGACATAGGAGCCGACGTTGACAGATATGCCACCCTTTTGAAGTCGCACGAAATACTCGCCCAGAGTCCGCCAGTTGACCTCAAGTCCATATTGGCTCAAATCGAGCGTGGCTTTTCCTTTGATGGGGCCGGCGGACGGCGCTTCTCCCAGGATTTCGGTTGTCACACCCTGTCGCACCTTGCTTTGGGCCGTGCCATCGACAAGCAGCGTGTAGTCAGAATGGCCATGAATGTCGATGAAGCCGGGACTCACGGTGAGGCCGGTGGCATCGATCACACGGCCCGCATAGTGCCGCTGCGCTTCCAGGCTTCCGACTTGAACAATCTCCTCCCCTCGGATTGCGACGTCGCCGACGAAAGCTGCTCGCCCGGAACCATCCACTACGTGCCCGTTCGCAATGAGCAGGTCAAATCGTTCAGCAGGCGTGTCTTTGCGACAGGCGAGAAGAGTGAGGAAGAGTGCCGACAGGAAGGCAACGTCTATTCTTAAGCCTGTCTTCGGAAATCGATGAAGCATATTTTGATTCACAGGCAGCGAACGTCAATCGTTTCCGTAACAGCGGAACTCATTGTCGTTGGGCCTTCTTCACACCTTGTGCGATGGTTTCAAGATCGACGATCTGAGCTTGCGATTGCGATTGATTGACCAGGTCGCAGATCAACTCCACCGTCTGGAACTGGGGGTCCGTCACCGACAGGCAAGATGGATGACCAAGGAACACGAAGACCGCATGCTGGGCGATTGCCTGAGTCACCACGTCGCGAATGGCTTTGAGAAAGTGAGGCAGTTTCCACCGGCCCGTACGGAATGCAATAAGATCACTTACAGGACACATCGGAATTTCGATCAGGCCCGATGGATAGACGAAGGGTTGCGACTTTGCCTGAGCCTTGAGTATCGCGTCGTAGATTTCCGGAGGTGGCTCTTGCTGGCGCTCCTCGGTGAATTGAGGTGAATAACCGGAGGCTCCAGTAGGATGCGAGACGTATTGCACGCTCGCCCAAGAAAAGCCCTGGTCCAATAGCAGTTGCTGCACCTCCGGATATCCGGTCAATCCGTCGGGATAACCTCCGGGAGAGCGAAATCCGCTAGGCTCCATCCCCAGCCGTTCTTTCATGGCGAGTGCCGTCATTCGAATATTGTCGGCGATGACTTCCAGGGGGGTCTTCCCGTGAATCAGCCAGGGAGCCCGTCGAAAACGTGGCTGAAGGGCTTCCAGCCGGGAAGCTCGAATGTTCACATGATCGTAGGTATGATTCCCAATCGAATGCCCCATCGAGGCGATCTGCTTCAACCATTCAAGGTTCTCCTGCTCAAAAACGCGGCCTACAACGAAGAAGTGAATTTTGCCTCCCTTTTGCCGAACCCGCCGCGCCGCTTCGACCGCATATCTTTTGGTGTCTTCGTCCAGATTCCCTTTCTCATAGTCCCAGTGCGTATCCTGCCAGGTGGGATAGTTGCGAGCCATTTCCAAATCGATCGTGATAGCGATTTGCGCTTTGTCGATGGCGCCGACAACGCTACCTCGAATTGCTCCGGCAATCCGACCGCTGCAGAAGCTGAGACCGGCAGCGGAAACGGCCGAATTCATCAGCAACGTTCGACGCGAAACCAATTGATGCGCACGATTCATCACAATGTACTCTCCAAACCGGTTAGCTCCAAGCGACTCCCTGGTCAAAGGAGCAGTTTGCTCGCCCAGTCCCTCGCGCGACCGTAACAGGTCACCCAGGTGAGATAAATCAAGGTTTTTCATTGACTTCGTCTGAGGGCGAATCTAACATTTTTGCATCGTCCTCGTTGAGTCAAATTCATAATTTCGTCCTACCTCATCTACGAAATAGATCGACTCGTTTTCCAAATGAATCTTCACCAGCTCAATGTCTTTCGAGCCATCGTAGAGACGGGAAGTTTCTCGAAGGCTGCTGCCGAGCTTTGCATTGCTCAGTCAGCGGTGAGCTATCACATCAAGTTGCTTGAGGGCGAGGTCGGCGATCCCTTGTTTTTGCGCGTGAAAACACGCGTCTACTTGACCGAAACAGGCAAAGTTCTGTGGAAACACGTCGAGAAAATCTTCCACGAGGTGGAGGCAGCCAAGAGGGCCGTTGTGGAAATGGGCTACGGGCAGACCGGCGAGCTGCATTTCGGTTTGGGAGTTTCGAGCCTTAGCGACCAACTTCCCGGTTTCTTGAAGCACCTGAAGGAGATCTGCCCTCGAGTCTCGTTCAACGTCGTGATGGGCAGTTCGCCGCAGATTCTGGAATCGATCCGCACGAACAAACTCGATCTGGGTATTGTGAGTTTGCCGGTGGAAAGCAGCGACTACGTGACGCATCCGCTGTTCTATGAAGAAGAAGAAATGGTTGTGATTATTCGCAAAGAGAGTGTCAAGGTCACAAAGACTGAGATTACGGCCGAAGAACTGGTGGGACTGCCTTTGATCCTGTACGACAAAAATACGGCCACGCGCTCAAGCCTCGACCAGTTCTTTCAAGAAGCTGACGTGACGCCATTCGTTTTCATGGAAGTTGATAGAGAAGAAACCATAATGTCCTTGGTGAAGTCAGGATTGGGAGCGGCGATCCTGCCTCGCTGCGTACCAGGCTTGCAGGAAGAAAATGACTCTCTGCACTTTCTCAAACTCAAGAACGCCTATCTGCGACGCGAGGTCGGGGTAGCACTTCTCAATTCGGCGACCCGTCCGTTTCTGGTCGAGCAAGCCCTTCATCTGTGCCGCCAGCACTTTCATGCCAGCATGCCTTCAGATTTAAAAAAATCCCAGGTAGGTCGATACTAAGGGGCCTGCGAAGCGAAACGTTTCCAGTACGGGTCGACCCAAAACTAACCCTCAAGCTGAGGAGTCAAAAGCAGCGTTGGCTCTCTTGCATGGTCAGCGGCTCTCTTCCTGCAAAACTTATATCCGGTCTATATAGATTTTGTATTGGACTTATGGAACCCTCAGATCTTACATTCCCTGAATATCTTCACCAGAGTCGCATCGCTTAGGTTCAAATCGCGCCGGTTATTCAATTCCCGCTCGGGGCTATTCCCCCTTGCTTCCAATTGATCCCAATTGGATGTACCCGCAAGGCAATATCCCAGAAAGGAACAGTGATGAATATCTATAAGTGTCTTAGCCTCCTATTAGCTCTGTGTTTGTTGAGTTCAACGACATTTCACGCTCAGGCGACGTTTGGCACTATAACCGGAATCGTGGTGGATGGCAGCGGGGCAGTCGTTCCCAATGCCAGTATCAAAATCACCAGCCTGGAGACCGGAATTACGCGGGAAGTGTTTACGAACGCCACTGGAAACTACGAAGCGACCCACTTGAACCCGGGTCGTTACACCGTTTCGATGCAATCCGCCGGCTTCAAGAGGTTTGAACACGGCGAGGTGCTGCTGGAAGCCCTACGGACCCTGCGCATCAACATCGCCCTCGAAGTAGGCAGCATGGAGGCCGAAGTGACCGTCAGCGCTGGAACTCCCATCATCGAGACGGAGGCCTCCACGATCTCCGACATCAAGAACGTCCGGCAGCTTCGAGACCTGCCTTTGAATATCTTGAACGGCGTCGTCCTGAACTCGTTCCTGTTTTCGACTCCGACCGGTTATCAATCCGCAGGCTCCAAGTTCTCTTTTGGCGGTGCCCGAGGAACCCAGTTGCACTACAACATCGACGGCATCAGCGCCAATTCTCCTGCGTTTGGCGTTCAGAACTCCCCGGCCGAACCGACCTTGGAATCCATTCAGGAGATGCGTTTCGATATTGTCAACAATCGGGCGGAGTTCGGGGAAGTGACGAACGTAACAGCCATTACGAAATCGGGTGGCAACGATTTGCACGGAACCGTGTTTTGGCTGAACGGAATCAACCAATACAACGCCCGTCCTTTCTTTGCGACTCAGAAAGGAAAGAATATCAACAACGATCTTGGGTTCACTCTGGGCGGCCCCATCATTAAGAACAAGACGTTTTACTTCGGCAGCTACGAAGCCTTTCGGCAGCGAATCCCAGCCAATCTGGCGCCGAATTTGCCGACCGTTAACATGCGCCAAGGTGATTTCTCGCAACTGCTGAGTTTGGCCACGCCAATTACTATCCGGAATCCCTATACTGGCGCCGTATTCCCGGGAAATATCATTCCGAAAGAACTACTGAGCGCCACTTCACTCAAGTGGCAAGGGCGGTTCTTTCCGTTGCCAAATTATGGTCCACCCGACCTCACCGTTGCGAATTTCCGAGGAACCTATCCGCAACAGGTCCAGGAGGACTCTTTCGATATTCGAGTCGATCACTATTTTTCACCGGCAAACAAGATCTACGCGAAGTACGGATACAAGCGTCTCGACAATCAAATGATTGATGCCGGCGTGCCTCCCGAATTTGGCGGAACACGGGTGAACGTTCGCGAAGGCTGGGTCGGGACGATTTCAGATACCTGGACGGTCTCGCCGCAACTGATCAATGAACTCAAGATCGGTTTTGCGCGCGGCTTCAATCCGCGCGAGGGTTCAATTGGCGGTCAGGAGCTGATTGACTTTCTGGGCATCCAAGGGCTTCCCCAAGTACCCCCTGAAGTCAAAAACATACCCAGCGTGAGCATCACGGGCTTCCACACCGTCTTCCAGGTCGCCAAGGCGCAGCCTGCTGAGAACACCTTTCAGCTGATCGATCAGGTCACCTACATCAAAGGGCGGCACACGATCAAGAGTGGCGCAGAGTATCGGCCGCAGCAGTTCAACGAATATGTCAGCCCGATGTTCGGAAGCTACGGATTCACAAATCGGTTTAGCGGGCATGCCTATGCCGATTTCCTTTTGGGATTGCCGAACACGACTTCGAGAACTTATGCGAGAGACTCGCAAGCCGGCCGCACCTGGTTTCTTAGCGGCTTTATCCAGGACGATTTCAAACTTTCGCAGAGCCTGACTTTGACCTACGGCTTGCGCTACGAATACGATCGCCCTGCCGTCGATACCTTCGACACCATTGCCAATTTCGATACGAGAACAGGTAGTCTTGTTGTGCCAACGGATCAGGTCTTGCGGCAAAAGGTTAACCCTCTGTTCCCATCAAGCATACCGATCATCACTGCACAGCAGGCCGGGCTGCCGACAAGACCATTGCGTGATCCTGACAAGAACAATTTTCAGCCACGCGTTGGATTCGCGCTTCGACCTTTTGACAATACCCGCACTGTCTTGCGGGGAGGGTACGGCATCTATTATGACGACTTGACTCTGGACCTGTTCAGCGAACTCTGGGGCGGGCCTTTCGCGGTCACAGAATCTTTCACCAATTCCATCGTTGGCGGTGTTCCACAACTCACCTTTTCACAGCCGTTCCTGGGCGCAGGAGCGTTGGGAGCTGTGAATGTAACTGGGATTGATCGAAGCCTTGGCAATCCTTACGTTCAACAATGGAATTTCACCGCTGAAAGAGAGGTTGGCTTCAACAGCGGATTGCGGATCTCGTACATCGGGACGAAGTCTACAGACCTCATCTACGGGCGCAATATCAACCAGCCGCCAGCCAGTTCCGTAGCCTTCTCGCAGAATCGGCGGCCCTACCCCCTCTATCGGAACATCACGATGCGAGAAAACGGGGGCAACCAAACCTATCATGCGTTGTCCACTGAATTTGAACGGCGCTGGGAACGAGGGCTCTCCTTTCAGACTGCCTGGACTTGGGCCAAGGCCCTGGCTGATGTGGATGAAGCCACGGGAAGAACGGAAGGTGGCCCCACGCTGGAGGACGCCTTCAACCGGTCTCGAGAGCGAGGTGACGCTCAATTCAGCCCTCGCCATCGCTTCATCTCAAATCTGCTCTGGGAGCTGCCCTTCGGCACGGGCCGCCGGTATCTGAATCAAGCGGGAGTGGTAGATTGGATTCTGGGCGGCTGGCAGTTGAGCGGCATCTATAACTATCAAACGGGCGAGTTTCTCACGCCCACATTCGCGGGCCCCGACCCTTCCAACACGCAGACCTTTGGCGGAGTACCGGATCGAGTTGGGAACGGCAATCTTTCGAGTGACCAGAGGTCCATTGACCGATGGTTTGATGCCTCCGCATTTGCAGTCCCGCCCAATGGCCGCTTTGGCAACTCCGGCCGAGGCATCATCGTAGGACCAAATCGACAAGCCATGAATCTTGGCATTTTCAAAAGTTTTAAAGTTAAAGAGAGAGCGGCCGTGCGAGTTCAGGCCACTTTTACGAATGTGTTGAATCACCCGAATTTTGGGAACCCAAACCTGAGTATCTCGACGCCTACGGCTGTGGGTTTAATCCGAAGCACTCAGACGCGCGATTCCAGCGATGCTCGCCAAGGCTTGATCGGAATTCGAATTGATTTCTGAAGGACTCTCGAAAAGTTGAGTGGGAATCCTATCTACTTCCACAGAAATGTCGGACACGGCGATGAAGCTTCCCCACGACAGGCGCGAGTTCTTGAGTACGACCGGAAAGGCAGCCACACTGGGCTTGTTGATGACCTCGACTAACCCGCTTTCCGCGAATAACAAACCTTACCTTTCCGCAGCCCAGCAGTTCCTCGATACCCTCATTGATAAGGGCGTGGACCGTTACGGCAAGAAACCATCGCCGGTTTTCTGCCTTTCCCTCGATCCTGAGACTCACGCGCCACCCAAGCCTCCAGCCAAGATTGACTGGAATTATGCGCGCTCTTTCGAGTTCCTCTACCGCGATTTCGGTTACTACTGGAAGAGCCACCTGCACGGCTCGGGCCTCATTTATGATCAGGGCACGATCCGCGCTCTATACGCGCTCAGCGCTGCCGTTGGCAAAGCTAAATACGCCAAAGCGGCAGATGCTTACTTAAACTTCTTCCTCGAGAACATGGTCAGCCAGCAAACGGGGATGTTTGGCTGGGGCGAGCACATCTTCTATAACGTATTTCTAGACTACCTCATTGGTGGCGGCTTTACGGTCAGAGGGTCACGCAATTTCCTTTTCGCGCACGAACTGGAGCGTTGGACAACGATTTATGACCTGATGTGGGAGAAATCTCCCGAAAAAACCCAGGCTGAGATCGAAGCGATTTACGAATACAAGGTCATCGATTACGAGACTTTCACCAACAACCGGCATTCCGACTATTTTTCCGGGCGCCGGACCGGCGATGTTCTCACCTTCGTCAAACACTCCGGACTTTTTGCTCATGCGTTTGCATTTCTCTATTCAAAGACCAAGGAGCCAAAGTATCTGCAATGGGCACAGAAGATGGCTGACCTCTTTTGGAAAAATCGAAGTCCGCAAACCAATCTGGTGAGAAGTGCCCTTGAGCGCAAGGAAGATCCTCCAGCTCCCGGCGAAATGGCGTTGGCTTCGCTATTTCTTCTACGTGCCTATCAATGGCATCCCGACCCGGTTTTCGCCGAGAAAGCCCTGGCTTATGTCAAAGCCTACAACCAACATTTTCGAACCGATGAACCGGGCAAGTTTCGAGAATCGGTCGATGGCGAAGGAAAGGATCTGAAGCCTGGACAACTTGCAGAATACTGGGAAGCACCCATCCGGCAAGCCAAAGCGGCAGTGCTTGCCTATTCTTTGACGAAGGACTCCACCGCTCTGCAGCTGGCTGATACGGTGATGGCTCATCTCACGCCAGACATGTCCTTCAAGACAATCATCATCCGATCTTTGATTTCAGACGAGGTTGAAGCCCGTTCTTGCGCTCTGAGCACCGCCATCGACCTGTACGAGGTGACCGGAGAGACGAAATACCTCGACAAAGCCAAAGCGCTAGCCGATGACGCCATCACACGCTTTCTCTATCGCGGGCTCTTCGTGAGCCACATGCAACTCTATCCTGAAGGTGACAAGAGCGTCCGCACCAGGGTCTATGATGCGCGCTCTGGCGCGGGCTGGCTGGCACTCAACTTAATCCGTTTACAACGTGACCTGGACGCGACGCAGGAAGGTCGGTTCAAGAAGTTCGAAACCCTGGAACGAACCTATGATTGAGCCTGATGGGGGCTTCGGCCGGATCAGAGTTCACCCTTTGGGCCGGCGCCGCCCAACATGGAATCTGAACCTGCTGGTTAGGCGATTTCAGGTCACCGGCTTTAATCTATAGAGAACGCTTTTTGGACATCATCCATCGGAGAATCAATTTGACGAACACTCAACAAAGGCTGGCAGGATCAGATTTGAAACATCGTCCAAACCACACCAATTTTTCCCGCCGCAGTTTCGTGAGCGGATCGCTGGCAGCAATGGCAGCATCCTCCCTCACGCTCGGAAGACCAACAGCTGCTTCCTCCACTACCCGGACGTTCTCCAATGTCGAGCACGTGAAACTGCACGGAGATCCGAACACGTATTGCGGGCACCCTCGCCAATGCGGGCTGTTTAACTTTGGACGCGGAGAGATCGTCGTGATGCACAATCACGCACCGTCCATGTATCAGGTACGCAGAGACATCCAGCACGACTTTGCGGGTTACCACAGCCGGTCCGTCGTTCTGTTGCAACGCTCGACCGACGGCGCGCGCTCCTGGCCTGGCGAGAACGAAGTGGAGATCTGGAACGAGGCAGCTCCTCAAGACGAGCGGGAAAAGTTTCTCCTTTCCGCGCTGACTTCACCGCGGCAGTCCATCGACCTTTCCCATCCGGACTCGATCGTCTTTTTTCCACGCACTTTTCTAGGTCCAAATCAATTTGGCGCGCCTCAGATGGTCGCCTTTGCATTGCGTTCTGCAGACAAAGGCAAGACCTGGGAAAAGGTTCCTACACTGGTATTGCCGCCTCCCAATTGTTACAGCGCTACCCCAGATAACGCACCGATCGTACGAATGCCCGATGGGACCTGGCTCTTCCCAAATCGGGTTTATGGAGGAAAAGTGGGAGTGAGCCTGTACGCCTCGACAGACAATGGCCTTTCCTGGCAGTTTCGAACTCACATCTGCGAGCCATCCGGATATCCAGCACTACTGCTTCTAAAGAGTGGCCGATTGCAGTGTTACAACTACCCTTTGGGCATGTGCTATTCCGACGACGGCGGAAAAACCTGGAGTCAGCGCAAACTCATCATTCCCCGAGATCCGTCGCCTTGGGCCGCTAAAGACCCCGTGTACCACGAAGAGCTTGCTCATCGGTCCCCGACACCTCACCTACTGAAGGACGGGCGCGTCCTCATTCTTTTTGCGCGGCGGCTTTCTCCAAGCATGGGAATCGGAGGAGTGATCAGTGAGGATGGAGGGCAAACATGGAGCCCCGACATTATTCTCCGGGATGATGCCGACCCTTCGAATACGACAATGGTGCAAGGCCAACGCCACGACTACTCGGATATTGGTTATCCCCTGATTACTGAGCTCGACGACGGTCGTATCTTTACGGCCTACTATTTTCTAAAGAAGGACGGTAACGGTTTCGGTGGCTCGCGTTTCATTGCAGGGAGTTTCTTCCGGGTCTGACCTCGGACGCCCTGGTAATGGACGATACGATACCTGTCTTGACAACTCGCAGTTCCAACATCCCAGGCAGTCGCACACCTGAAGATGCTGCGCAGGGTAGTCGCGGCGTTCGTTGTGATTTGTCCCCGTAGTGTCCAGATATCAAATTCCTTTGAATCTCGCACGATAGAGATTCCGCTCGACGGCGGAGATGGGGAACCGGCGCCGAACGCAAGCGGAAGACTACTTGGAAGGAGTTCCTAACCCAGCATCGGGAGGTGATTGTAGCTGCGGACTTTTTCACGGTCGAGGCTTGGACTCGCGAAGGCTTGACGAGGTTCCTGGGCTCTTCCTAATCGACCTGTCTATGGCGAATTGCTGGTTTACCCACCATTCCTGGGGGATAGCCGTTCTTGCTAGGATGCGGAGATGCGCGATCTCGTCATCCTTTTCGTCCATGTCATCGCCACGCTCGCCCGACTCTTGGGTCCGGGCGGCGTCCGTTCTGTCGTTGCCGAGTCCGTTCTCATCAAGCAACAACTCCTGATCCTCAATCGTTCGCGGCAGCGGTCACCCAATTTGCGTTCTTCAGATCGCCTGGTTGCCGGCTTGTGTGCTCTTCTCATTCGCCCCGCCCGCTTGATCCGTTCAGCAATCGTACTGAAACCTTCGACTCTCTTGAACCTCCACCGAACTCTGAGGAACCGAAAGTATCAGCTACTCTTCTCACCCAAGCGAAGACGCAAGCCCGGTCGAAAGGGACCGTCCAGAGAACTCATCGAAGCCGTTGTCCAAACAAAACAGCGCAATCCCACCTGGGGCTGTCCGCGAATTGCTCAGCAGATTGCCTTGGCTTTCGACATCCCAATCGACAAAGACATCGTTCGAAGGATTCTCGCTAGTCATTATCGACCGGGCTCCGGTGGTCCTTCTTGGCTGACCTTTATTGGACATCTCAAGGACAGCCTCTGGAGTATCGATCTGTTCCAGTGCGAATCAGCCACGTTGCGGACACACTGGGTCTTGGTTGTCATGGATCAATATACCCGCAGAATCATCGGCTTCGGCGTCCATGCCGGAGTGGTCGATGGTACAGCGCTCTGCCGGATGTTCCATCAGGCCATTCGAGGGCACCGGGTGATGCCAAAGTATCTCAGCTCCGACCACGATCCGCTTTATCGGTTCAAGCAATGGCAAGCCAATTTGCGAATCCTGGAGGTAGCAGAAATCAAGACCCTGCCCTATGTTCCCCTGTCTCATCCGTTTGTGGAGCGGCTGATCGGGACGATTCGAAGGGAGTATTTGGATCGCACGTTATTCTGGACGACCGTTGATCTCGAAAACAAGCTGCTCGAGTTCCGGGACTACTTCAACAGTTATCGTGCGCATCACTCATTGGAGGGAAAAACACCCGGCAGGAGGGAACCCCGACCGGTCCTGAATCTGATGTCCTATCGATGGCAATCTCACTGTCGAGGCTTGTACCAGACACCGATCGCTGCTTGATTGTCGGAAGAGTTCGTTCTAGGAGTGACTCTGGTAAGATGACCCGTTTAGAAACCGGTCGCTGCTTGAGTTTATAAACTGGTGTGATCAACTCGTCTAATCCGTTCGCGGCCACTGGGAGCCTTCGGGTGCGCCTTACCTTTGCAGAGCGTGAAAATCGGCCTCGGTATTGATTCGCCAGAGACAGCCGCCAGGAATCGCCTCCGCTCCACTTCGGCATGGGTTGCGCCTTGGGGTCTCCAACGGACATCCTTCGTTCGGTGCCGTCCGGCGATGCCATGTGTTTCGTTCTCCGTTCTCTGATAATTCCCTGCTCAAGCAACGCAGGAACGACGCGGTCTTCGTTGAGCACCCACGATGTCCGAGATGGTGTATGCGTGGTTCACGAAGAGGTCACAGATCGTCACCGCCCTTTTGGTCTGGTGATCAAGAAAGGAGGGATCTGGCGCAAGGTGAATTCGCTTTCCCCGATATGGAAACCATTCTCGATCTTGAGCTACGGATCGTCTTATCGAACGCTTCTCCTCTCGCGTGAAGAACGCCGGAACACTCTTCTTTGTCAGGTGGTGTTACCGCGAATCCTCTTTCTTATCGGCGCTACCGTGGGAATTGTTGCGCTTGTAGCTTGGAGCACCACGATTTGCACGGCTGATTCTTCCGGAGCGGGGTCGGTATTTGGCACGATGACATCATCAGCGTTATGCATGATGGACGGGCGGAGAAGTCTTGACTGCACATCTGGGTGGGGGTAGAGTCGCAGGCGGGTGGATGCATATGCCCTCTTCATGATCTTCTCGAACTCAAATTCGGCGAAGGATCCTAAATCCTGTTCAGCCCGCACTGCAATGCGGGTTTTATTTTCCTGAACTTCTTTCCTGCCTGCCGGTTTGCGGTTTCGTCGGACATCCTCCCATTTCTAGCTTCTTCCTTTTCATTTTGCGCTCCGAACAACCTCATGAAAGGCCGCCATGGCACTGCCCGAACCCTTGGAACGAAACGGCTTCCGTGTCACCAGAAAGGTGTTTACGAGTCCGCAGAATGCGGCATCCCTTGACCGTGTCACGAAACGGAAAATCACCATTTGCAATCTCTTCGTCAATCACCAGCTCCCTATAGCTGACATCGTGCGGGTTCTGGACGAGGAGTACAAGCACATTGTCGGCGTCCTCATCGGGCAGGGATTTGTCCATGAGCGACGCCAGAATTCTCGAGAAAGTGCTCAGGCGGAGCCGAAGAGCGCACTATTCAGGAGGCGCTCGCAGTGATCATGAAGATCTGGGAAAAGTCCAGTTCCGGACGAAACTCAACAACGTTTCGGTATCTTGGCCTCTTACTGAACCACCCATAGGCAGTCACTCCTGGCACGGACGCAAATTCGTCTGAGTGGAATGGAGACACGAACATGGCGGGCAGAATCTTTCGTCGTTTCCGCTTTGACTTGAGTTTGGTTTTGGTGGTCAGCTTCGGTCCCCTGCTTTGCTCGGGCCACGTCTCGGCGCAAGCGCCGGCCCAGCCAAAACCCAATTTTGTTTTCATTCTCATCGACGATTTAGGTTGGACTGACCTGGGCTGTTATGGAAGCACTTTCTATCGAACGCCCAACCTCGACAAACTCGCCAGGCAGGGGATGAGGTTTACCAACGCCTACGCAGCCTGTCCGGTATGCTCGCCGACCCGAGCCAGCATCATGACGGGAAAGTATCCGGCGCGACTGCACCTGACGGACTGGCTGCCGGGGCGTGGCGACCTGCCCTCTCATCGGCTTTCGCGGCCTCCCTTTCTGCAGGAACTTCCGCTTGAAGAGCAGACTCTGGCTGAGAAACTGAAGTCTGCCGGCTATGTCTCAGCCAGCATCGGCAAATGGCATCTGGGTGGAAAAAGCTTCGCGCCCGAAAAGCAAGGCTTCGATCTCAACGTGGCTGGCGACCACGCAGGCACGCCGGCCAGCTACTTCTTCCCCTACCAGAACCAAAGAGGAAACATTCCTGGTCTTGAGAAAGGTGAGCAGGGCGAGTATTTGACGGACCGCCTTACCTCTGAGGCAGAGCGCTTCATTGAAAAAAACCAAGACAAACCCTTTTTCCTATACCTTCCACACTATGCCGTCCATACGCCGCTCGTTGCGAAACCGCAACTGTTGGCAAAGTATCAAGGTGAAGCCAAGCCGGGTCAGCTTCACAACAACTCCGTGTATGCCACCATGGTTGAGAGTATGGACGAAAGTGTGGGGCGAATCGTGAAGAAGCTTGAGGCGCTAGGTCTGGCGGATCGAACCATTGTTTTCTTCACATCGGACAATGGCGGTCTAGCCGTAAAGGAGGGGCCCAACACGCCCGCAACCGATAACAGTCCGTTGCGCCAAGGCAAAGGCTACCTTTATGAAGGAGGCATTCGCGTGCCATGGATTGTCAAATGGCCCGGCGGCGTCAAGCCAGGCAGTCTCTGCCACACGCCAGTGAGCAGCGTGGATTTCCATCCCACCATCCTGGAGATAGCGGGCGTCCAGCGAGGCAGGCAGACTATCGATGGCATCAGCATCGCACCGTTGCTCAAACAGACGGGCAGCCTAAAGCGCGACATCCTGTATTGGCACTATCCCCATTACAGCAACCAGGGCGGCAAACCAGGCGCAGCGGTGCGGCAGCACGATCTTAAGTTAATCGAATTCTACGAAGACAACCGCCTTGAGCTTTACAACCTGAAGCAAGACATTGGGGAAAAAGACAACCTGGCCGACAGAATGCCGAAAAAAGCGGCTGAGTTGCAGCAGAAGCTGACGGCTTGGCGCAAAGCTGTGAATGCTCAGATGATGACGCCTAACCCTCAATACCAAGCGGCGGGGCAGGACAAGCGGTAGTCTGTTCCCCTGAACGGGCAGGGTCATTGTCGATGGCGGCCCTCAGCGGCAGACTGCCTTCGTCAGCCAAGCTATAGAGATCCTGAAGCCAGATCGCCGTTTCCCAGTCCCGGGGCGGTTACTAGAATTGAGCCGCACGGTTTCACCTGAAATGCACAATGCGACATTCCAGGGCGACGATAACGGCTGGCGGCCCTCCTTTCTGGCAGGCGGAAGGTGGTGCTACGACGAGACTCTCTCACGGAGGTGAGCCATGAAGTCCACGCTGGTAGTAAGCATTCTCATGCTGACAATTCTGGTTGCCTATGGACAGGTTGATACAGGAACTGTCACCGGTGTGGTTCGGGATAGCTCTGGCAGCGTTGTGCTTGATGCCAAAATCACCGTCCGCAATCTAGGCACAGGGCTGGTGCAGGAACTCTTTACTGGAGCCGAAGGCATCTACGTCTCACCCCCTTTGCGGCCCGGTGAATATACGATTGAGATCGAGGCTGCCGGCTTCAAAAGGGCAGCCAAAAGGGTGCTTCTGGAAGTTTCCCAACGGGCCGTTGTGGATTTCGATTTGGTGGTTGGCGAAATGACTCAAGAGGTCACCGTACAAGAGGCAACTCCAGTGCTTCAAACGGAAAATTCCACCCTCTCCAATTTGCGGAGTGAGAAAGCCATTAAGGAACTGCCCTTGAACGGCCGCAACTTTGCCCAGCTTTTGGGGCTCGCCGCTGGCGTGATGCCCGCTCAAACGCAGGTGACTGGCAGCCCTATCACGATGAAGCGAGGCGTTACTGGAAATGCCGTCAACGGCATGCGTTTGGAGGAGAACAATTTTCTAGTCGATGGAATTAACAATAGCGAAAACCACAATGGACTGGGCATCATGATTTTTCCTCCGTTGGATGCCATAGAGGAGTTCCGGGTCGAAAGCTCCGTCGCCGACGCCCAGTTTGGTCGTGGCGGCGGAGGGACGGTGAACCTCACCTACAAATCCGGGACGAAGGAATTTCACGGCGGTGTCTTTGAATTCTTGCGGAATTCCGCACTCGATGCCAAAAATTTCTTTGACCGCCCCAATGAGAAGATTCCTCCCTTCAAGCAAAACCAATTCGGCGGTTTCCTGGGGGGCCGACTCTTCCCCTGGCTTAAAGAGCCCAAGACCTTCTTTTTTGTGGACTACGAAGGCACGCGAGTACGGCAGGCGCAAACCTATATCAGCTCTGTCCCCACAGCGGCATTCCGTGAGGGCGACTTCTCCGCGGCACCCCAACGAATTTTCGACCCCCTGACACAGCGTCCCGATTCGGCCGGCGGGTTTCTCCGTGACCCGTTTCCGGGAAACCGGATTCCGGCAGACCGGATTGATCCGGTGGGTAAGCGGATCCTCAACTTGTATCCGCTGCCCAATCTTGGAACAGGGCTGGCCAATAACTATCTATCCAATCCCGTCCGCAGCATTACAGGCAACAGCTTTGATATCAAAGTCGATCACACTTTCTCCGCTGCCGATGCCGTTTTTGTCCGTTACAGCTTCGGCGGCAATGACCTGACCGAGCCGAGTTTCCTGCCCGTTCCAGCTGTGGGAAACGGCCCCGGCGTGCCAGGGATAACCTCTCAACCTGTCAACCAGGTCGTCGTCAGCGAAACGCACATCTTCTCGCCTGTGAAAGTCAATCAAGCTCGTTTCGGTTTTACCCGACTCAATTTGAAAGCCTTCAACCCCAACTTCGGCGAATATGTTTCGGAGGCGATTGGAGTGCCGGGTGCCAATGTTCCCGGGGACGTTTTGACCTCTGGCCTGACCATCTTTTCCATCACAGGCCTCCGAGATCTGGGCGACAATGGCTTCTCTCCGGCCGTCGTTGTCAGCGAAAACTTTCAGGTGAACGACAACTTCAACCTGGTGCACGGAAGGCATTCCTTCAAGATTGGCGGTGAATTTCAACGCCGCCGTTACAATGCGTTCCAGTCCAACGTCCTGCGCGGCACCATGTCTTTCGGTACGGCCTACACTTCAAACCCGGCAGCTCCGCAAGGCACAGGCATCGGCTCGGCCGAGGTCCTGCTGGGACGGGCCGATTCTGGATCTATCCGTTTTCTCAACGGCACCCGGGGTTTCAGGCGCTCTGAATACGCTTTCTACGTCCAAGATGATTTCAAGGCGACCACCAAGCTCACGTTCAATCTGGGATTGCGGTATGAGAATTTTGCAGGCTGGCCCTGGACTGAGGTAAATGACCGCATGTACCAGTTCATTCCAGAAACCCAGGAACTGGCCCAAGTGGGAACCAGCAAGGCGCCCAGCCGAAGCGGTGTTCGAGGAGACCAGAATAACTGGTCGCCCCGTTTTGGCCTCGCCTATAAGCTGGCGCCCCGAACGGTTTTCCGCGCAGGTTATGGTCTATTCTTTTCCGCGCCGCAATTGGACATTACGCGGAACCTGGCGTCCAATCCGCCCGAGTTTATCGTCTCTGCGTTTTCCAACAGTCAATTTAACTTCGGTGGCGCCAGACCAGCCTCGATGGGCTTCGAGCGGCCTGCCGCCGGGACGCTCGAGGGTGCTGTGCTCAATGCCATTGATCCTGGCGCGCGAGCACCCTACGTGCAGCAGTGGAACGTCTCCCTTCAGCACCAGTTACCCGCGGCCGTCGCATTGACGGCCGCCTATGTGGGCAGTAAGGGAACCAAACTGGAAGCCCGACCCAACATCAATCAGCCGGTACCGGGAACCACGCCCATCAGCTCGCGCCGGCCCTTTCCCCGATTCGATAACATCCTGAGCTCTGAAAATCGTCATAGCTCCACTTATCACGCACTGCAAGTGACGGGCGAGCGCCGCCTGGCGGGGGGATTGAGTTTTCTGGCCGCCTATACTTACAGCCATTCGATTGATGAAGCCTCCGCTGACTTTATCGCCCCCATGAACCTGAGGAATTTTAGGCTCGACCGGGGCAATTCGGATTTCGATGTCCGGCACCGGCTAGTGACCAGTTGGACCTATGAGCTGCCCTGGAACACCTCCGGGTGGCTCAATCCAGTGGTAGCAGGCTGGCAGGTAAATGGAATTTTGAGCCTCTATGACGGCTTGCCCTTTTCCGTTGCCTCCGCCACCAACACGCTGAATATTGGCAGCGGCACGCGAGCTAATCGCCTGCGGAGCGGAGAGTTGCCCGAGAACCACCGCACTCTGCAACGCTGGTTTGACATCGACGCCTTTGCCGCTCCCGGACCGCAACAGTTCGGCAATGGAGGTAGAAACATCCTCCGCGGACCTGGCACTAAGCAACTCGATTTTTCCGTTTTTAAGAACTTTTATTTCGACCCCGACAAGATCAAACGATTGCAATTCCGCGCCGAGTTTTTTAATTTGACTAACACCCCGCAGTTCAACAATCCGAACACCACGGTAGGAGCTCCAGGCGCGGGATCCATTTCGTCGGCCGGCGCGCCCTTGTCGCTTCAGCGCACCTCGCGGCAAATCCAGTTCGCGCTGAAGTTCTACTTTTAGTTCTCGACGACGTCACTGTCGTGCCATTGCTCAGAAACACAAGCGGGCTAAGGCATTGGCACAAAGCGGGCTGCAGTTTCAGCGCGGATTGACGAACCAGCGTGCGCCGAGAAAATCGACCTCCTACTGTTTTTTTGACGCGACGGCCAAAGCTGGCCTGCTTTGGATTTTAGTGGGATGGCATTGACCTCTCAGCAGGTCACGTGCAAGATCGCATTGGTTTTTTCAGGATCTTGATTCAATGTCTCGATGGCTTCGGCTGTCGGAACAATGATCAATTCGACTTTGCGTTGGGCGGCTACCTGTTTCACCTCTTCCATCACCGGCAACGCCCCGTAGGCCCCGGTGCCTACGACCAGCCGACGGCATTTCCACGGAATGTCCTCCTCTACCGAGAGCGGCGTATGCCCAAACGTGTCGCGGAACCTCTTGGATGCCTTTTTCTTTCGCTTGCGAACCTTCCCGCGATCGATAACCACGTCGTGCTCATGGGTGATACCGTCGATCCGCATCGAACCAAAGGAAAAATCTTGAAAGCGCATGCGCACCTCCTTTCCTCAGTGAGTTTGAAAGCTTGAAGGTTTTCGTACTATTGTAACGACAGGAGAGAATGCGTCAATTTCCCGCATCGAATCCACAACTGAACGTTGGGGAGAGAACTTTGTTGAGATTTGCGTCATCAATCACAACTCTACAACGACTGTTCTTCTTAGTCATGGCTGCCCTGTCGGCTTTTGTTGTGCCCGCTGTGGATGCGGCGGAGGAGGCCTACACCCCTCCGATCCCGATCGTAACCACGGAAGCGTTGTATCCCGTCAATTCCCTCGCTATAGGGACTGTGACCTTGACGGTGGTTGTCGAAGAAGATGGTCGGGTCTCGGAAGCGAAGGTTCTGAAATCCATTCCCTCGCTGGACGAACCTTCAATCCGTGCTGCCCGGCAATGGCGGTTCGAACCGGCCCGTCTCGACGGCCGCCGGGTTCGTTCCGCGGCTAGCATCAGTTTTGTGTATGACCGTGGGCTCTTCCGAACCGTAGGCAAGCCAAAGAAATAAGTTTTCTTCGCGTTGACGAGGATAGTTGGTTGCGAGAAACGCGATGCAGACGGCGGCAACTTATGCGTTGCCTAGTCAGTCATCTTGCTCGACCAATTCCAGTTCGTCAGGATCTGTCCCAACTATCTTGAGGTATGATCCACAAGCGAGACACTCCACGATTTCACCCATTTTGACTTCCTGTAATTCGATCCTGGCATCGCACTCCGGACAATAGACCGCTGCGGTTCCCACGTGCCTTACCTCTGGTGAAAGACCGACAGCCAGGCGGCCCTCTCCAATACGGACGTTTCCCTTCTTACTTATCAGTCCACGCGACGTTCCGCAGGAGCAGGTTACACCACCTTTTAGGTGCTGCGTAGCCTCGACTATCGGTGTCGGTGATGGTCTCTGAGGGCCACGGCTGAGTCCCCACCCCAAATCGCAACTGAGCCCATGGGCTCGTGAGCACAAGCTCACTTGTTGGGGGCAGTCGCGGTTATCTTGTCGGAAATCCGTTTGTACACTTCTTCCGGCACGATCTTTTTCTTCTTCAAGTCCTTCTTGTTCTTGTAGGGACGGGTTTCGATAATCTTTTCCGCATGACTCTCGTCAATGCCCGGAAGCGTCAGCAGCAGCTCTTTGCTTGCCGAGTTGATGTCGATCAGCTCCGGCCTGTCAGAGGATTTTTGTTGTGGGAAGGTTGGTGGTGTCGTTGGCAAGCGCTGGCCTCCAAACTGAGCAAAAACCAGATTCGCAGTAAGCAGCAAAGCAAAAGACAGCGGACATAACGATTTCAAAGGCTTCATGGCAAGCCTCCACTATTGAATATTCCTTCCTTCATTTTAGATTGGTCGGCCACGTTTTCCAGTTGTATTCGCTCAAAAAAGGGAGGCGATAAGACGTTAGACATTGACCTTGTTCAAACCAAAGAACTGGCGTATGAAATATGCAGGTTCACTGGGTTAGGCAGATAGACCGAACCGCGAATTGGAGGATGTCGTGATTGATTGGTGGCATCTCAAAGGGCGCTGCGTCTGGGTGTCTCGCTCCGCTTGATTTTCGGAGCTGTCAACCTGGTGTTCAGTTGGCTGTATCCCCTGGGCGATGACACGATCGCTGCGCTTCTTCGGTTCTACGGGCCGATGTTTTTCTTGTGGGCATTCGCGGCATTTCGGGCTGAGCGGCGGAACCGACAATGGTTGTCGAGTGTGACTACGGGTCTGGTCGTGGCGTTCGCAACCTTCTGCATGTTTGAAGTTCTAAACCTCGTCCGGGTCAATCTATTCCTTTACGATCTGATGGGTCGCGCCGATTGGCAAAGTATGATGGCGCGTTTTCGGGCAAGTGAATTCGACAGCGTCCGTGCGTTTGTGACCATGGATTACATCAAAGATGCGCCGCTCAAGATTGGAACGGCATCTGTCATCGGGGCGCTGATGGGCGGTATCGGTGGTTTGTTGGGCCGCTTGCGATCGTGGTTCGCGCCTGCAACTACCTAACACACGTTTGCAGACCGACCGCGCTTCGCAGCTATTGCTGCAATAGCGCGTCGGCTGAAGCGCAGAATCCTTAGACGCTTCTAAGCTAGCCTAATCGACAGATGTTGCGAAAGGAGTGCAGATTAGATGAATGGACAATTTAAAGGCAAGGTCGCCCTGGTTACAGGCGGCAATTCGGGGCTGGGCAAGGCGTCAGCCTTAGCGTTCGCAAAGGAAGGTGCGAAGGTAGTTATCTCAGCGCGCCGGGCAGAAGAAGGTGCGCAGGTTGCCCAACTGATTAAAGATTCCGGCGGCGAGGCGCTCTTTGTCAGGGCCGACATGTCCGAAAAAGCTGACATTGAAGCCCTCATTGCCGGGACGGTCGAGGCGTACGGCCGTCTGGACTTCGCCGTCAACAACGCAGGCATCGAGGGGACGTTATTCGTCCCGACAGCCGATTATTCTGAGGACACATGGGATGAGGTAATCAATATCAACCTCAAGGGTGTATGGTTGTGTATGAAGTACGAGATCCCACATATTCTGAAACAGATGGGTGGCTCGATTGTCAACATGTCCTGAGTCGCGGGGCTGGTGGGCGGCCCCATAGGTGCCGCATACCACGCCAGTAAGCACGGGGTCATCGGCCTGACTAAAGTCGCGGCGGTCGAGTACGCCAATCAAGGTCTGCGCGTCAATGCAGTCGCCCCGGCTGTGATTCACACCGCGATGACCGAGCGAGGTGGGTTCCACACTCCAGAACTTGAGCCACAGTTGATCGCGCTGCATCCGATGGGTCGGTTTGGGACACCGGAAGAGGTCGCGGGGGCGGTGGTGTGGCTGTGCTCGGATGCCGCCTCCTTTATTACGGGGCACGTCTTGCCAATAGACGGGGGATTTCTCGCGCGGTAGCATGTCCCCCTTCGTGAGAACCAAACGGCGCCGCGTCTAACCGCCGCGCAGAAAACTGCCGTACGGCCAAGTCACGCGCATGAAAGCACTTTTGCTGTGCTGTCCAGACGGCCGTGGGATGAGCCGTGACGTTGAAGTGAAGAACACGACGACGGTCATGAGCCAGAGCGCAAAGACGAACAAAACCTCGAACCAAATCGTTGGGAAGTCCACGGAAGCCAGCTGCCAAAGTTGAAGCTTGTTCTTGGCAGGCCCTTTCATAGAACCGCATCCAGCCGAGCGGCCGCGCAAAGCAGCACCGTCTGAGAGTTAAGCAGCCTGCCGCACACTTCCGCATAGATCCTCCCTAACGCCGCGTTTACCGACAGCTCCCGTATGGTCGGCCATCCGGAAGTTGGGGGTCGTCAGAAGGCCCGTTCCCAAGAGTAGTCGCCTTGTTTAGGAATCAGACCGACGCTCGGTAAGGCTGAATCTGTCCCGGCTCGCCTCGAGCCTTTTTTTGGCTGCCGGCCCATCCATTATCCGGTTTCAAAAGAATAAATGTGGCGTTGGCTTCTCGGAATCGGATCGGTGTACCCTTAACTTTGAGCGAACTACGATCGTCGCGACGTTTAGGGTCGGATCAATGAGCTACAAGCCAATTGAGAACTACGGGATTATCGGCGACCTTCATACTGTCGCCCTGGTCGGGACGGACGGTTCGATTGACTTGATGTCGTTTCCCCACTTCGATTCACCCACGATTTTTGCCGCGCTGCTAGATGAGAGCAAAGGAGGACGGTTTCAGCTGGCGCCCGTCCTGACAGATGCCAATCTGAAACAGCTTTATCTGCCGGATTCAAACATTTTGCTCACGCGATTCCTATCCGAGGCGGGAGTTGCAGAGATCTCGGATTTCATGCCAGCGGAGCCAGAGGGTACTCACGAGCTGGTGCGCCGCGCCAAAACCGTGCGGGGCGAGATTCATTTCCGGATGCTTTGCCAGCCCCGCTTCGACTACGCGAGGTCCAAGCACCACGTTGAAAAAAGAGACGGAGAAATTCTATTCGTCTCTGAGGGAAAAGATCAGTCGGCACTGCGTCTGCGGACTTCGATCCCGGTTACCATCAGCGACGGCGCGGCCATCGCTGAATTCACGCTTCAGGCAGGCCAGAGCGCGGCTTTCGTTTTGGAGCAAGCACGCCCGGGCCACGAATCGGTCTCAGCGGGTCCAGATCATGTCCCAGATTCTTTTAAGCGAACTCTGAATTTCTGGCGGAATTGGATTGCCCGTTCAACCTACCAGGGCCGCTGGCGCGAAATGGTCAATCGTTCGGCTTTGACTTTGAAGCTCTTGGTTTCTCAACCTCACGGTTCGATGGTGGCCGCTCCCACCTTTGGCCTGCCTGAACATATTGGCGGTGAGCGAAACTGGGACTACCGTTACACGTGGATTCGCGATGCCTCATTCACTCTTTATGCCTTGAGTCGTCTTGGCTATACGGGAGAAGCGGCGGCCTTTATGAAATGGATTGAAGCACGCTGCGACGAACTGGAGCCTGACGGTTCGCTGCAAATCATGTATGGCATCGACGGCCGTCACGAACTTCCCGAAGAGACACTCGCTCACCTTGAGGGATACCGGAAAACTTCGCCGATTCGCATTGGCAATCGCGCTGTTGGCCAACTCCAGCTGGATATCTACGGTGAGCTGATGGACGCCGTCTACCTCTACAACAAGTACGGAGAGCTGATTTCCTACGATCTTTGGACTCAGCTGACGCGCCTGATTAACTGGGTCGCTAAGAACTGGGCTCAGCCGGATCAAGGAATCTGGGAGGTCCGGGGCCATCGGCAGGAGTTCCTCTTCTCTCGTGTCATGTGCTGGGTGGCGATCGACCGAGGAATTAGGCTGGCTCATAAACGCTCGTTTCCCGCACCCCTTGACTGAGTGGTACAAAGTTCGTGATGCCATCTACCGCGACATCTTTGAGAATTTCTGGGACACAGAGCGCCAGGCGTTTGTGCAGCACAAAGGGTCTAGGACGCTGGATGCGGCGAGCCTGCTGATGCCGCTGGTGAAGTTCATAGCCCCGACTGATCCTCGCTGGATCTCCCACCTGAAGGCAATCGAGGCAGAACTGGTGGACGACTCTCTCGTCTACCGCTACAGGACGGGTGGGGCCTTTTCGGACGGTCTGGCCGGCTCAGAGGGAACCTTCTCCATGTGCAGCTTCTGGTATGTGGAGTGTCTTTGTAGAGCAGGCGATTTGGAAAAGGCCCGGTTCTTCTTTGAGAAGATGCTGGGCTACGCCAACCATCTCGGTCTTTACGGTGAAGAACTGGGTACACGGGGCGAGCACTTGGGGAATTTTCCCCAGGCGTTCACACATCTCGCCCTTATTAGCGCTGCCTACGCTCTTGACCGGCGACTTTCAGCCGCCGGACAAAAGGCGTAGATCTGAATCTACAAGCGCGGAATGCTCCGCGTCAAAAAGCTTCCATGAAGTAGCCCCAGGCCCCAAAGAGTCTCGAATCCTGCAAAGACGGATACGCGCCAGCGCATATGGCGCAGCCCGAGGCCCTCGCACTTCCTGCTCCGTAGCGCAGTTTGGGAGTCTGCCTTGAGAAACGGCAGGATACTTCTTAGTTTGCGGCTTAGCGACTGGATGACAATTGGACGGATCAGTAAATACTACGGTTAGTGAGGACCTATCGCCCTATCATGCGGAATTGGCAGTCGCCTCGGGGAAGCCAACTTCCGGTTTGCCCGTCAACCGCCCACAATCGTGACCTGGGCCGAACTGCACTTTTACGACTTGCCCTTAATCCGTCCAAGTGGTTTCGTAAACAGTGCGGCGTTTATGGCGAGTAATCGGCGGACGTGGATGCCTACTGGTTGCCCACACGTCAGTACTCCAGTTGCACCAGCCACTGGATTTGCCGCGCATTCAGAGTTTCCATCGCTTGGCCGTATGAATCCAGCCGGCGATCTCGTGCTGCGTAGTAGGGACTGACACGCAGAGGATTCGAATGGTTCGTCAGATTGAAAACCTCCACTCCGAATTGGAGCCAGGCGCGCTCGTGCCAGAGGAAGATTGTTTTCATCAGCCGTAGGTCCATATTCACAACGCCTGGAGACCAAAATGGATTCCTTGGTAACCCGGACGGGCGGGCCGAAAGCGGGTACGCTCCCGTGCGAAATGTATCGGTGGAGGTTAGTGCGTTTAGGGGTCTGCCGCTTCCCGCCGTCAGAATCGGGGCTAAGCTGATGTGCTCTAGGCTTTGCCGCAGCCATTCCGGACAGCTCCGGACTTTTTCCACAGGTAGCTCGAACAAAGCGCTGGCAGCTAGCCGATGAGTCTGGTGCTGACGGGACCGCGCCCAATCGCGGCGCAGGTCGAAGGGGTCGAGGGGATGCTCGTCATAATCAGAAGCGTCGTCGTGCGTGCGCCCCACATTGTAGGCTAGCAGGAACGCCAATTCACGCCGCATTCGCCGGTTGAGAGTGATACTGCCCCCAAGAAAAGTCGAACGCGCCGTTTGCTCCAACTGGTAGGTGGGAGGAAGGGTGCCGGCTCGGTTGCGGATTCTCGGCAAGTGAAGGCCACGCACCGAAGTTAGCTTCGGCTGCCAGTGTCGTGTCATGGCCAAAGCTACGTTCCACGCTTACCGCAAACTTCCGGCTGTAGGTTGTCGGAAAGTCCGGATCGACAACATAGGCAGACTGTTGCAACGCGGCAAAAGGCCCTGGTAGCCTGGCTCCACGTGTCCCCGAAAACACCTGCGCAGCCCAGTCGCCGATGGCATACTGCTCAAAGCCTTGTCTGTTGATCCTTCTGGATGGCATCGTTCAGAAAGGCCAATGGGTAACGGTCAAAGAACAAACCCAAACCGACACGCAGCACAAAAGGCTGTCCCTTCGGCTGCCACGCCAGTCCCAGGCGAGGGGCCAAGTTGAGCGCGGACACTGGAAAACCTGCCGGCATCGTCTGGCGGTCATAGCGCAGCCCGGCCTCGACAGCTCAGACCGGCCGGCAACTGCCAGCGATCCTGAATCCACACGGCAGCAGGGAGCGTGGAAAAACGGGTGGTCGGATCGCCGAATGCCTGGATGAAGACATCGGGCCGACCGACGAGGAAATCGTCCAGCGAGGGAAACAGAAAGATGCCGCCGTATCGATTCGCCAGGCGAGCGTGGAGACGCACTGCGTGCAGACTGCCTCCCATACTGATCTGATGACGGCCACGTGAGACGGTGAGTCCTTCGACGACCTCATAGTGATCTTCAGTTCGCGAAGCATCCAGCCGGAAAGCCTGCCCGAGTGTCAGGACCCCAGGGATCTCCAACATGGCGCCACCGGCACTCGGCGTCATCGTCACTGCTCGTCGGCTGAGCTGAACACGCAGATCATTGACGTGCCGCGAGGATGGCACGTAGATCCAACCCGCCACGAACGAGTGATCACGCGTGAGACTGCTGCCGCGCGCAGAGCGGTCCGCGAAGTTGTCCACCCCTTGAACATCGCCAGTCAGGCGGCCACGCGAAAAGGCATAGCGGCCTGAGAGACTGTGGACACTTCCAATCTGATGGTTGGCTTTGAAGGAAAACTCTGTTTCGGAAGCAGCGGCGGGAAACAGGCCGCGCTGGACTGACCGGACTGCAGCTCCACCGAACTCGGGTCGTTGCAGAGCCTGGTTGATGGCGTCAACCGCCTCCGCGGGGGCGTCGGACCACTCCTCGCTGGATTCCCATTCCTGCTCCAGGGCCATTGAGAAAAAGGTGCGGTCCTTGCGAATCGGTCCATTGACCGAAACCCCGGGCTGGTAGCGCCGAAAGCGCGGGCGAACCAGCGAGATCGCCTCCGGGTTGCGGGCATTGAAAAGCTCGTGCTGAGTGAAGAACGTGGCGTCGCCGTGCCAGAGATTGGTCCCCGAGCGAGTCACCATGTTCACCAGACCCGCCGGCCGCTCCGCCAAACTCTGCCCCGACAGTCGTTCCGGACACGCGGAATTCCTGCACCATCTCCAGCCCGATGGCGACCCGGTTGCCGCCGGTGGTTTCGTCACGATTGTCTACGCCATCGATCAACAGGCTATTGTTGCGCCCACGCAGTCCTCCGAAGCTGAAGCCACTGTCGTTGGTCACATTCCGGATTCCCACCAAGCGATCGCTGCGTGTTCGATCCGTTCGATTGAGCCACGCCGGGCGCTACCAGAACGAAGTTTAGGTAATTGCGATTCGAAGCCGGTCCTTCTTCAATCCGCTCTCCACCTAAAGCAACGCTGGTGGTTGTGGCTGTCGCGTCCAGCGCTTCGGGTCGCTCCGTGACCTCCAGGTTCTCGGAGATCTCGCCAGGTTTCATCTCCATCCGGCGGGTTACGGTTTGTCCTACCGAAATCTGAAAAGGTTCCGTAACGAGGGTCGCAAATCCAGTTTGTTCACACCGCAGTGAGTACTCGCCGATGGCGAGTCCACTGAAATGGAATTCACCATGATCATCGGTCTCGGTGGTACGGGAGATGCCGGCTACCGGCTGACTGATCATGACTCGGGCGCCCACGATGACGGCGCCGGTCGAGTCAAGCACGGTGCCTTGAATCTTCCCCGTGAGCGCCTGCGATTGAGCAACCCAGGGACTTATGAGCAGTCCCAAGAATAGGCCAAGAAGCGAAGTCGACCTGAAAGTGGCTGGATGTTTCACGGACACTCTGAAACTGGTTATGGCGGGGATTGTCAGACTCACTTTTGAGGCGCTGCACGTCTAATGCGAATCTGGGCTGGAGCTGCGCTGCCTTATCATTTGTCGCATCAAGAATCCAGTTCTGGTCCGCAAAAAGTTGCTGGCCTCCAAAAGGCCTTCGTGTGATGAGACGCCCAGCTCTTCAGTGAGCTGTTCCTGCCAAGCTGGTTCGTCCACCAGGAAGGCTGGAAGGCCTGCAAGCGAGTTCAAAGAGTAACAAGCCTGTTTTGTAAGCACAATCCTTTCAGCGGACAACGACGCCCTTTACGTTGTCAAGGTAACCGCGCAGTATACCTTCGCGTGCCCCTCCTGCCGCTCTTGACGGGCCCCATGACACCAGGCCAGTTTCACTCCTGACCCACATCACTCCAAGACGTGCTTCGAGATCGGCCCTGAGTGCGTGAACTTTTTCCACTCAGCCAAGAGTGTCGTCTCGGGTGACAGTAGGCCCCAAGCTCAGAGAGGAGCCTCCGCATCCTCTTAGCAATAAGACGGGACAGTGTTGACGTTCAGATTGTGTGTCGTCCACAGTTTGCCGTCTGCCATCCGCTTGGAGGAATCCGTCGTTCCGGACGCTTTCTGGTTTTGCGCTGAAAGCCGCTCTAAGGAGTCGATAATAGACCCGAACGCGATACTCAGCGCGATTGACACGAGACAAACTCGAATCGTCCTGGTCTTGTCCTCAATGCTAGGCATGAACGACCTTCCACCGCGAACCGAACCATTCTGCACGCCGCCGCTCTTCTCAAGACCTGCTTGAGGAGCTGCAGAGTGCGATTGGAAGACGGCAGTCAGGGCCCCATGAGATTGACAGTAGACAATCACTTTCCTACGGGAGCAAGCAGCCGGTGAAGGCAACGTTTGACCAAGGAAGCCAGGGAGTCACGATTCGAAATGCGGTGAGATCACCAAAACCGGTTGATTCGATTGCGTCCCTCAACTCGTCCGGGTGTCGCAGTTTTTGAGCCTTGCAGCATCTCAGAATCAAACTCGTCACAGATGGGTTCCACACCGGATGAAACTCCCAGAGGACAATTCGCCCGCCCGGCTTTAGAACCCGCTTCGTTTCCTGCAAAACCTGGCCGAACTCCTCGTCTGTAAGATACTTGATGACGTGAGAAAGCAAGACCACGTCAAAGAGAGAATCATTGACAGGCACAGACAATCCGCTTGCAACTAGAAGCGAGACTCGCTTCTGATCACTACTCTTTAAGGCCCTTGAATGTCCCCGGGCAATCATTTGAAACGATAGGTCAACTCCCACATACATTGAGGTTGAGCAGAGCCGGCGTCGAGTTGCCGTCAGGATTGTTCCTATGCCGCAGCCAATTTCCAGGATGCTATGGTCAGGTGTCAGGCGGGCAGCTCGAATGAAGGGGCCTGAATAGACGACCCCACTCAAGTTGAAGATGAGACGGCCGAGCCTTGAGAGAAAGCCAGCTCCTCCGATCCAATGATCATAAAACCTGCGTGTATCGGATTCTGCTTCCGATAGCGAAGGCGGGAGCAACTGGCAGGGCATCGACACGTGAACGATACCGACCTTGAGTTTGTGAATCTTTCGTGGTCTTGAAGTCCAGGTTACAAGGAATCGGAAGGTAGCTGGCAAGGATGCTGTCCATCGGACAGAAAATAGGGATGAGCGAAAGAAAGAACTCTGTGGACGGTCAGATGGGCGTTGCACGCAGCGATTCCGCGATGAACGCCGAAGACGTTAGAGGAATCCAGAAAGGCAAGCTGCCGATCATGGCGTGCGAAGGAATTGAACTCGGTCGCTAACCTCCCATGGGTACAAAGGGCCGCGCTCCACTTGGTTGTGTGCGCCGTTGTAAAAAGCGGCTCGCGTGCGATCGAGATTACTCCCGGCTACGGCGTTAGAACGAAGCCGCTCGCGCGGCGGACGCTACGCGTGCGTGAGGAATAGCTGCAGGGCGATTTTGAGAATAATATTTGGGGTCACAAGGAAAGGAGGTCCCTGTGACCCAATTGCACAAAATGATGCTGGAGGAACTCCAGCGTCGTAACTACTCTAAGAATACAGCGCGGTCGTATCTGTCGATCGTCCGCGATTTTGCCAAGCACTTCAACAAGCCGCCCGATCAACTCGGCCTGGACGAAATCCGGCAATATCAGGCGCATCTGATCGAAGCGCGCAAGCTGGAAGCCCGCACGGTCTGCTACCAGACTTCGGCACTCCGCTTCTTCTTCGTAAAGACTCTCCAACGGCCCTACCAGTTGGACGAGTTCCCGTATCCGAAAAGGCCGCGACGCCTGCCCATCATCTTGAGCCAGGACGAGGCGGTTACGCTGATCAATTCGGCCAGCAACCTCTTCCACCGGGCCATGCTCATGATGCTCTACTCGACCGGTGTGCGGCGAACCGAGATGTGCAACCTCAAGGTCGAAGACATCGACAGCAAACGCATGCTCATCCACATCCGCCAAGGCAAGGGCGGCAAAGATCGTGACGTGCCGCTCAGCCCCAATCTGCTCGGGACGCTGCGCGAGTATTACCGCTGGATGCGGCCGAAGACCTATCTGTTTCCCGGCACGGTGAATGGCTCTCGTGCCGACAAGCCCATCACCAGCAAGGTGCCTTGGGAAGCATGCCAGGAAGCGGCCAAACGGGCGGGTATCACCAAACGGGTCAGCCCGCACCTAATTCGCCACAGCTTCGCTACCCACTTGATGGAGAACGGCGCCGACCTGCCTACGCTGCAAGCCCTGCTGGGCCACACCGATCTCAAGCCGACGTCGATCTACCTGCACTTGTCGGAGCGTCATCTGAAAGCTGCGGGAACACCGCTCGACAAGGCGGTTCTTTCACCGCTGGATCAGGTGAAGCGTTCGCGCCAGCTTCACAAGAACCCGGCGGGGCAAAAGTGAGCCGGCCACCCTTCGAGGTGGCCGATATCATTCGCGCGATTGGCAAGAGATTCATCGACCGTAACCGTTGCTGGTTGACCGGTCTGCATCTGAAAGTGTTGACCGCCATCGAGCGCTGCCGCACGGCGGCGCTCGGTGGCCACCTGGATCGCTGCGGCCGCTGTGGCTATGAGACCCCCTCCTATTCGTTCAACTCGTGCCGGAATCGCCATTGCGGCAAGTGCCAAACCAATGCACGCAATAACTGGCTCGAGGCCCGCAGCCGGGAACTGCTGCCAGTGCCTTACGTGCATGTTGTCTTCACTCTGCCGCACCAGTTGGCAGACTTGGTCTTCCACAATCAGCGGATTCTTTACGATCTGCTGTTCCAGGCCAGCGCCGCCACGCTGCTGGAAGTCGCCGCTGATCCCAAGCACCTGGGGGCCGAGATCGGGTTCCTAAGCGTGCTCCACACTTGGGGTCAGACTTTGCAGTTTCACCCGCATGTTCACTGCGTGATTCCATCCGGAGGTCTGACTCCAGATCACCAGCAATGGATTCGCCCGCGCTATCCATTCTTCCTGCCGGTGCAAGTTCTCAGCACGGTGTTCCGAGGCAAGTTCGTCGCCGGCCTGAAACGGGCGTGGCGCGCCAGGCAACTCTGCCTGCCCGGCCCGTTGCAGCCGATGACCCAGGAGAAGATGTTTCGCTCCTTCGTCCGGTCGCTCTATCGACAACGCTGGGTCGTCTATGCCAAGCCACCCTTCGGGGGACCGCAATACGTTCTCCACTATCTGGCCCGCTACACGCATCGGGTGGCAATCTCCAACCACCGGCTGGTCAACTTCGTCGACGGCAATGTGACCTTCCGCTGGAAGGACTACACCCATGGCTGCAAAAAGCGGCTGATGACACTCGACGCCAATGAGTTCTTGCGCCGATTTCTGCTCCACGCTCTACCCCGCGGCTTCGTCCGCATTCGCTCGTTCGGGTTTCTTGCCAATCGCCGCCGCACGGACTTGCTGTCATTGTGCCGCCGGTTGCTGCAATCGCAGCCGCCACCATGCCGGGCCGAAGAATCGACATCAGCAGCGGTATCTCCACCGCTCGCGCCACTTTGGCGGTGCCCGAAATGTGGTGGCCCAATGGCCGTCGTGGATCGGCTCACGGCCCCACAGCTCCACTGGGAGTTGACGAGGATCGGAGCAACACTTGACACGTCTTAACCGACCGTCAGGGACAGCCTTGCGGTATGCTCAGGAACGCGCGCGCGTTCCTAGTGTGTCCGGACCCGCTCAGGATCGCTGTCGGCCTTCCAAGTTGTCAGAGAAACGGGTTGGCCTATGACTCGGATGCCTGCCCAGCACAGCCAACATGGCCTGTCGCGCCACTCTGCCTCCATCCACTCCACCGAACAGGCTCATCTAAATCCGATTCAAAACCCATAGCCGCCCGCGTCCGCCGCAAACGCGAGCGGCTTCCTTCAAACGTCGCTATCCGAACTGACCGGCGGTCCGCATTTCGTCAAGACTCTGCCTCAAGGCGCCGGTCACTCCAGATAGCGTTCTAGCGTTAGTGAGGACCTATCGCTCTATCATGCGGAATTGGCAGTCGCCTCGGGGAAGCCAACTTCCGGTTTGCCCGTCAACCGCCAACAATCGTGACCTGGGCCGATCTGCACTTCTACGACTTGCCCTTAATCCGTCCAAGTGGTTTCGTAAACAGTGCGGCGTTAGGACGGATCTCTCCCCTGCGAGAATGCGCAACGTCAGCTTCCAATCAGAGGTATCTCGATCGGATCACCGTAACTGCGCGATACGATGGCGAAGTTAATGGTCGCGTCGCCGCGAAGGCTGATGCCCGTGTCTGAGCCAGCCGGAACCTAGCCATCTCTTCGCCGTTACGAACGAGCAAGACGTTGCCGACCAGTACCGGATGGTTCCAGGTTTTGCCTTCGATCGCCTTGAACCGCGCGATCTCAGTGAACTGGTCGGGCGTCGCCCTGACCAGCGCCAGCTTACCCTCCGCTGACAAAACGAGCAGAAGATGCTGGTCTGGTAGCAGCCCCGTCCACCTTTCCACTTACGCCGGCCCTCTTCGAGGTCGATGCATGCAAGGATGCGGCTCGCCGGCTCAAATCTAAACCTTCCTTAGTTTCCAGTTCCAGCTTCCCCTTTTTTGATCAGACACTGACGCAGGAGCAAGGCATGCATTTACGCTGCTGCGAAGAGCCCATAACCCCTCCCAGTTCGGCAACACCCAACCGAGCCAAGCCTGGTGCGGGTTCTGCCATCGAGGTCGACCAGATCAAACGGGGGAGAACAGGTTCAGGAGCAGTCAATCCAAACAAGGAGACAACAATGGGTAAACAGGTGAATGAAAGCAGGAAGGCGATCGACATGACCATCAAACTGAGGCGCTGTACGGCTGTGATTGCAGGTCTGATGGTGGTGACAGCAGCGTCTGTGATCGCGCAGACGGAATTCAAGTACTTCGGAACCAATGGCCCGGCTTTTTGGGGACAGCTCGACCCGGCTTGGACGACTTGCGGCGCGGGGCAGGTGCAGTCTCCGATTGACTTCGGAAAGCTCACGGTGTTGACCAAGCTTCGTCGCGAACCAGTCCCGGTCGAGTATGAGACGTCCACGGGGCAAATCTTCAACAACGGCCACACGATCGAGATCGAAACCGAGGGCAACAATGTGCTCGATCTGGACGGCGTTGAGTACGAGCTGCAGCAGTTCCACTTCCACGGGCTGAGTGAGCACACCTTTGAAGGCAAGGGTGCGGACATGGAACTCCACCTCGTGCATAAGAGCGCCGGTGGCGTCAACGCAGTCGTCGCCGCGTTGGTGGTGCGGGGCGTGTCGAGCGGCGCGCTTGCGCCGATCTTTGCCCAACTGCCCAACGACCTCAACGTAAAACACCCCTTGACCGGTTCCTTCAATCCCGGAACCTTTCTACCTGCCAATCGGGCTTATTACCGATACGAGGGATCTCTCACGACGCCCCCTTGCACTGAAGGAGTTCACTGGGTCGTTCTCAAGGATCCACTAACCGTCTCCACGGAGGACTTGGCACAGTTCCACGAGCGCATCCGCTTCAACGCACGTCCAGTGCAGAGGGGCTCTCGCTAGTTCATGATTTCACCTCGTCCTCAGCGGGTGTGAGGAAGCTGGTCTTAATGGCCTTGCGCTGGCGATAACTGTCGCCGTGGATGTTGGTGATCGTGCAGCGGTGGAGCAGACGGTCTAGGGCATCCGAAGCCATGATGGGATCGTTGGCGAAAATCTGGCCCCAATCACTGAAGGCTTTGTTGGAGGTCAAGACGATGGCTTGGCCTTTTTCGTGGGGCTGGCACAGAATCTGGAACAGCAGGCTGGCTTGGGTCGCATGCAGGGGCAAGTAGCCAACTTCATCAAGGATGAGAAGCTTTGGGCCGGGTGAGATTTTTGATTTCGCGATGGAGTTGGTTTTCAGCCATGGACTTGGCCAAGCGGCGGGCCGTGTCGATGGCGGTGGTGAAGTAGACCCAGTTGACGTATAACCGCTGAACCGCCGAAGCAGGTCGAACGTCGTTCCGAGAAGATGGTCGGCAAACCGGACACGATCCCGGTATACACCGCGGCCAACTTCCGGTTTGCCCGTCAACCGCCCACAATCCCAAGCGCTGTGGCGTGATGGCTCGGCCATGTTCCGGCAGTGGCCTCCCACACGCGGGATCCGGACGCCCCTATTAAGGACGCGGATTAGAATACCATTGGCCAGTGTTCGTTTCCGGCCCAAACACATCGTCGAGTGGCTCATTCGGAACGACACTTCCGTGTATCCCCCGCGAGCCAAGGAACACGCCTAAAAACGTTGCGTCGGTTCTCCCGCCGCTATGCGAGGGGCTGAGATAGATCAGGCCCGCCCTGCAGCACCTCTCGAATTGCCCGGCTGAGCGCTTCTGAGGCGAAGGTCTTCCACTCCGCTCTCGTTGATTATCGATACAGTTGTGTTACGATTGCTTACTGTTTTACTAGATGAGAGAGCTTGGGATCTCTGTATTGGAGGGTCGGGCCCAAGCTTTAACCAAGCGCGTTTTGGCCTCAAACAGTATGAGAGCCGGGGGAGTATCATGACCAAAATCCGACTATTGCTAGTCGAAGACAACCGACTGCTGCGCGAAGGTCTGACTGCCATGCTCAATGAGCAGCCGGACATCGAAGTCGTGGCTGCCTTTGGAAACGGTAAAGAGGCTGTGCTGAAGGCCACACAAGAGCTGAAACCTCAGATCATTCTCTTGGATCTGGGGTTGAAGGGTCAAAACAGTTTGCGCCTGGTGGAATCGGTTAAGAAGGAATCTTCCGAGATCAAAGTGATCGTGATGGACCTCATCCCCGTGCAAGCGGATGTGGTCGAGTTCGTAAAAGAAGGGGTTTCCGGCTTCATCCTTAAAGACGCAACCTTTGAGGATTTTGTGGGAACCATACGATCGGTGGCTGCGGGAGCGAGTGTTCTCCCACCTTCCCTGGCCGGATCGCTCTTTTCCCAAATCATTGAAAAAGTGGCCGGAGAGGGCAAGGCGAGCCTGATTGAGTCGGTGCGGATGACCAAGCGGGAACGCGAGGTGATTGAACTGATTGCGGAAGGCCTGAGCAACAAAGAAATTGCCCAACGGCTCAACATCGCCACCTACACCGTGAAGAGCCACGTGCACAACATCCTGGATAAACTGGCATTGCACACTCGCCTGCAGGTGGCCAGCTATGCCCACGCGCAAGAAAATTCCGACGCCTAACCCGAATAGCATTCCTCCGCTGGATAGCGAAGCCCTCAACCAAAAGAACTAACCCCCCTTTCATCCCTTAGACCGATTCTCTTCGGGAATCGTCTTTAGTAGCCTGCTCATCACTGACACATCTCGGGCTTGGGACGCTTGGCTCTCAAGGCACTGACTTTCCTGAGACTCAGGCTGCCCGCTCCTATCCTAAAGCCCAGATTCAACGGGCAACACGCACGTATAGGGAGAAGTTCAAGGAAAAAATATGGCGGACGGCAGACGACAGCAGCAGACCGCACCTGAAATCTCGCAAGGGCAGCTCATTGATCTGTTAAACCAAAACCTGGGTCGCCACTTAGAGGCGATCATGATCTGCGTGAATTACTCCAAGGCAGTCAACGGAAACGCAGACCGAAACGTCGCCACACGACTCGCGAACCAGTTGCACAAAGAACCCAGCGCGCTGAACACTGCCGACCAGATCCGTTCGCTCGGGGGAGTACCCGAAATCAATCCCTATGCGGCCCAGGGATCAGACAGCACTGAGGAGATGCTGCGTTTCAAGCTGGAAGACAAAACTGAGACAATCCGTAGCTACCTAGCGCGCGTTCGCCAATGCGAAGCCTTGGGCGAACACGCCATGGCCGGGCAGATCCGTGAAATCCTGCTCAATGAGCAGCAGCACCAAATCTACTTAGCGACCGCCCTGAGGAACCACATCGTTGAGATCACGAGATCTTCTATTCTATCAACCTGAAATCTGAACTAGGGCTTCATCGAATAACGAGACCCAAGCACGATTAGGCTCGAAACCGCTTCGGAACTGACTGAGATGAATCTCCCGCCAGTTTAAAAACCGAGTTAACGGTCCTGCCAAACAGGCTGGATCACGAACCCTGCCAACCAATGCGCCTTGCCAGGGGCACCTGCAGATGCGTGTCTCTTTTCTCGCCTGCTCTTCAGCAGCGCGAGGCAGAGGCTCCGCTGGAGACGCTGTTTTCGCCGGCCCGGGCTTCTCGAAGAAGTCATCCCTAATTCATCCTAAAGGTGGATATCAATCCAGAGAGCGCGAGGGTATGGTGTCCACGGTGATGTATGAAAACAATCACAGCTGCTTTAGAGAACACGCGGCCGCTTGTGAGAGAGGTGCTGCAGTATCTGGTGACCAGCGCTGGCATGGAAGTTGTGGGTGAGTCTTCAGATTCACTCGACCTGCTGTGTTCGATCGAGCGGCTTCGGCCTGACGTTATTTTTCTCTGGACTGCTAACGGGCTCAAGGAGCCTGGAATTTGTAGCCACTTGCTACAGGAATACCCCCATCTCAAAATTGTTGTGCTTTCGCCGGAACACTACACAATCTCCGACGTGGGAGTACGAGAGCGGCAGTTCTCAGACTTTTCCATGGATTCAATGCGCACCTCAGTTCTGGAGAGTTTCACGCATTAACGGCTGAGCAAGAAGTGGCTGTCGGTTTGGAGCCGAGGAGCTTGTTATGGTGAGTAAGAAGAAAAGCCAGGCTGTCGATTGGGAACCCATCCTTTCCAGAGTCTCCCACGGAAAAACCGCCATAGAGTACGGTGCGAACCGCACGATTTTCTCGCAAGGAGACCCTGCGGACGCCGTGTTCTACGTCCGAAAAGGCAAGGTGAAGCTTGCGGTGACATCCCAACAGGGCAAGGAAGCCATCGTGGCCGTTCTTGGCGAAGGAGAGTTCTTTGGCGAGGGATGCCTCGCCGGTCAAAAGTTGCGTATCGCTACGGCTATGGCGATGACCGACACTTCTCTGGCCAGGATTGAGAAACAGCTGATGGCACGCATGCTGCACGAAGAGCACGACACCTCGGAATTGTTCGTGACCCATCTGCTTTCGCGCAACATCCGGTTCGAAGGGGATCTTGTTGACCAGCTTTTCAACTCCAGCGAGAAGCGTTTGGCCCGGATTCTCTTACTGCTGTCTCATTTTGGCAAGGAGAGCAGAACCGAAACGATCGTTCCTAGAATCAGTCAGGACAACCTGGCCCAAATGGTAGGCACCACGCGGTCACGGGTCAGTCATTTTATGAACAAGTTCAGAGACCTTGGCTTCATTGATTACAGCGACAACGGCGGATTGACGGTTCAAAGTGGCCTCCTAAGCGTCGTCCTGCACGACTGAATGCGCACCTTTGAAAGGTAACCTCGATATGGAGACACCCACAGGAGATAGGCCTGCCCTCGACGAAAAGGTTTGGCAAGAGTGGGTTCAAAAGACCAAGCTACGCGAGCAAGCGACTGCTCGCAAACTGATGACGCTAGCAAGAATGGGGCTAGCGATGATTCTAGGTTTACAGGAGGCGCATTTGCGAATCGACGCCCCTGAGAATTCTGCAGGGAGAAGATGACCAGGAGGAAAGAATGCTTCAGGCACTAATAGACTGGTGGCGCGGCTACTCAGAAGAAGACATGGAAAACGTGAAGGATAGGCTTTCCTACTGTAGATCCGGTGGGATCTATGTCAATAGGCCAGAACAAGTGGCTCTCAGAGATTTGCGCACTCTGCGCAAAGCCCAGAATAGCAGAAAAGCTGAGGACCTCAAGCAGACCTGATTGAGAAGGAAGTGCGAAGTATTGTGCAGCTTTAATTTCGTACCGCACATCGTACCTCTTTTTCGCGACCAAGCGGTTCGGTTGCTATCGGAAAAGATGATTCTGATTTTCCAGCCAATGGATTTGCCCATTGACGTGACGCGTGTCGGCCGAATCCTGCAGAGCAGAATTCACCCAAGGGGGGAAAATGCTCCGGGCGATAATGAACTGGTGGCGCGCATATTCTAACGCGGACATGAAAGGCGTGACGGAAAGGCTTTCGTACCCAAATAATTCGGGCGCCATTAGTATTCATGTCACAGATCCAGAAAGAAGGGCTCTCAGAGCTTTACGCAATCTGCGAAAGACAATCTGCGCAAGCCGACCTCGGCAAACTTGAAGCCTTCAAGCAGTAACGATTGCACTGCGGAATTGGTACCAGGGATGTTCACCTCCAAAGGTCAAACACAAGTCGAAGTTACCTTGCCGTCAAATTGGCAAGGAACACAAACCGGGGCAACAATCATGCTAAGTTCACGCCTCGCGGCTTTGACAACAAGTAGTCGCAATATTATATAGCTACCGAGAGGTGATTCATTATGTTGACGCTTAGAAATAGTTTCTTTGATTTGTTGGATAGAAACTTCGACGAGGCCGGTAATCAGATTGAGCAGGGCGAGCCGCAGTCGAAGGTTTACAGTTTCACTCCGGAGGTGGAGTCTTATAAAAAAGGCAATAACCTGACGTTTCGGATGGCCGTTCCAGGAGTAGATCCCAAGGACGTGGATGTTTCGATCCAGGGTCGTTACATCAGCATCAAGGCAGAAAGGCAACGGCCCGCGGACGTTAAGGAAGAGGACTGGTACCTGAGAGGATTCAGTTATGGTCGGAGCGAGCGAACCTGGATCTTGCCGGAGAGTGTTGATGTGAACAAGATCGAAGCGAATTTTAACAATGGTGTGCTTGAGATCAGGCTGCCGGCTGCTGAGAAGCTTCTTCCCAAGAAGATTGAAGTCAAACTCAAATTGGCTGCGTAAAGCAGCCCCACAGATGCTCAAGAAAGGAAAAAGCCATCCCGGATCTCGCTGGATGGCTTTTTTGTTAGGTGGTTGCTGCTCTCTTAATGGGAGCAGCTCTTCTACAAAACTTTGCTTACGGCCGAAAATCCGCTTTGTTTGCGGGCCTAGCTTTCTCTTGGGCAGCCCGGCTCTCCTCGCCTTCCTTCTTTTGACGTGCAATTTCGCGTTGGGGAGCTTCTTGCTCGTCCAGTCGGATCGCTTAGACAATAGCTGCCTCAGCAAGAGCATCCACGCGTTTCGAAACAATAAGCATTCCAAACCTGGGCTGGTTAGAGGAACGGAAGAGGTTTAGCGAGGACTGTGAGTCTTCCCAACGCGCTATGACCTTTTCACTGTCGTTATAGACATACGACGATGAGAAGAGAACGATCTTTGCAGCAGGCTGGGTGGCGATTCCGTACGTTGCCGAAATAGCCTCGACCATGTCCTGATCCGTTAGACCTTCGGTCCTCTGCTGATCGTAGCTGACCACCATTCGGAAGAGTTCGCCATTGTAAAAGTTGAAAAGGACCTCATTGACCGATTCCGCTTCACGCAACGAGCCAAGAGCACGCTGAGGCCGCCATGCCAATTCCTGAATCCGCGCCGGACGCTGATGGAGTACCTTGACTTCGGACGCTCTGGCATCGATTTTTTCCGCTACTGCGTGCAGGTTCATTCCAAGCTGAAATTCCCGGTACTTGGACAGATCCTGCGCGTAGATAAAAGGCGTCCACAGCAGGAGCCAACAAACTGAGATTGCAACGTTGCGAGTGTTAATCATTTGAATCCTCCTCCTAGGGGCAACTTGGGTCTCTACTATTCCGAGGGCCGTTCAAGCGGACATGAGGGCCAACTCTATTAGCCCCCTCGGTCAGCTCGGCTGTAGACCAATCTGGCTTGGTTCCGTTTTGCAAGCCGTTTGTCGTGCAATAGGAACATGCTCTTCTGAAGATGCCGCGCATGGGCAGAGACCGTAACATAGGGTAGCCCCAGGAAACGCTTCGCAGTCACTTGGCTGATTTCCAGAGAATTAAAGTTGTCCGATTTCACGTTCGCCAGGACCCGGTTCAGTGCCCTGCGTGCCGCCTTCTCTCGGTCAAAACCAAAGACGCTCGCTTTGATTTGAGCCAAGTCGAACAAGGTCCATCCCGCTTCGCGGATTTCTCGCTCCAGCCCGTAGCCATTGAGATTCTTGACTGATCTCCAGTCATTCGAATAGGGCTTGCTTTCGATCTTCAAGGAGTCGGGTAAAGGCGTACCTTCCTCGATGAAGACAGTCCCCGCTTTGATTTGGTCTGCCGTTACTTTCTCGCTTGGTAAGGCGCGTGAAGAAACAACACGCTCACCGCCTTGCAGTAACTCGCTTCCGGGGTTGTAATAGTCTGTTAACGACATTTTTGGTAACTCCCTAGCCCGCAGCGTTAGCGAACTTAGTGTGGCTGCCGCGAACCTGCTGGTTCATCCAGGTAGCAGCTTCCTGGCGTTCATCTGCGCCGGGCGGATCGATCAGAACCAGGCCGTTACGACCAGCGTCGGCAGGACGCGTGAATTGATCCTGGTTCTTCATGATGAAGCCAAGGGTATCGGTCAACTTATCCGAGCCGTGTCCGTTCTTAAAAGATACCCCGCTGGAATGGGCCGAAGAAGCCGACGTCCAGTAATCGCACACTAGATCGTGATATCCCCAGGCTTTGGCCGACCAGACGCTCACGTTATCCAAAGAAGTCCCCGGTCTACCTTGGTACTCCACTCGTACTGAGCTTGGCTGGCTAGCCTTCATCAAATCATTCCAGGCCGCAATCACTGCAAGCTGAAGGGCTTTGTCTAATTCCATGATGTTCCTCCCCGAATCCCAATCGCTCTGATGAACCGAGTCACGCGGTTACTTTGAAAGTTGTTTTGACCCAGCAGCAACGAGTTCGTCAAAGCTGTATTTCAAATCGCGCGTAACCATTGTGTGTTGGCCGAGAATCCGGACAGTCGCTGTTGCTTCCGAAGAAATCTGCAGCCACATTCCTTCGACATCGCCGTAAAGAAACACCATGTGCACATCCCGCAGCCACCACGAGGGTTTCTTCGCAGGCTGACCTTCGGTGCGGTGAAGCAGGTAGGTGCGGACATCAACCCAGATGTTTCCTTGGACCAGATTCCTGTCCTTGCGCTTGGGAAGCAACTCCAGCACGTAGCAGCGTTGGCCTTCGACATCTTCCTCACGCACGAAGCGAAAGTTATAGTTGCCCGGCGAGAAATCCGTTGATCTGTAATCTTTCGTGATGTCAGCTTCACCTGCGAGCATTCTCCGAACGATCTGTTCTCCCAGCCCACTCCCCTTGCTTTCCTGGATGGCATATTGTTTCTGGTCCGGGGGAACGAAAGTCACTTGAGCGATCACATGGGACTTGCTCTTCTGTCTTTCTTGGCCAAACAACGTGTAATCGCGCGTGACGATGTAAGGACGAGAGCGGGATTGGTTTTCGTCCCGAGCCTGACCCATGCGGGCCACGATGGTTTCCACGGTTGGAACTGGGCCTCCGATCTGAGCTGCCAAGGAGGCGACGAGGACTGCGAAAGAAAAAAGAAGTAGCCGCACCGTTTGTTGCAACACCAGGTAAATTCTTCCGTCCTGTCTCGTCTTGGCCCTCATGGCCCGCCTCTCTATTCGCTGTGCGCTGGACATTCTCCGGCGCGGCGCCCGTGTTGTTGCACCCGGTCCCGGCTGGCAGTTCCAGCCACAATTCTTATGTTATCCGGGACGCAACTCGCATGTCGGCTCAAGACTGCTCGCACGTGTGGTCAGAATTGCTCACCGGGTAAGAGGGTGTTTAGAAATCAGGGTGGAAGCGCTCCTGCGCGCGTTTAGCGTGCGCAGAGCGCCCGCTCCACCTTTGTTGCTGGCCTTTCTAAACACCCTCCAAGGCTCGTTTGCTGGACGGTCCGCCCGGCGAGTGGTCAGTCGTTTCATGAACAAGTCCAGGAGAAAGCTTTGCTTCGTGAATTCCGGCCGCAACAGCGGGCTGACGGGCCGACTCCTTGGCGTGGTACTGCAGCTCCACTGGATTCACTTGGTGGCAATCAAGTTCAAGATTCGGTCAAATTCGCAGTTTTGTTGAACCGCCAAGAGCGCCAAGACCGCAAAGGGGAATCCGAGCTCTCATCTGGAATCTGAGAATCTCGAATCACGGATCCTAGATTCAGATGGCGGACCGAGTACTTCTACGAAAGGCTTCATCAGGCAAGCTCTTGGCGCTCTTTGCGCCCTTGGCGGTTTCCTGTTTCGGGTCTCGGCGGCGCTCGCTACCCGTAGGTTGCACTGGGCAGCACACTGGTTTCTTCCTCATGAACTGCGATGAGCAAATGTGATCAAACATGTGAGCCGCAGTGAACTGACACGCCAGGTTCCTCAGCGTATAAAAGAACCGTAACCCAAGATGCCCGCGAGTCGTGCAGGGGGCGGATGTCCGTCAGACCGGACGTTGGCGACGCTGACTTTCCCTCAGTAGCAAACAGATGTGCCAGACGGAACTCAGAAGGAGTGATTCGGCCAAAAGAAACAAGCTAGCGATCGAACCAAGCCCAGGAAAATTACCGGTGAAGGCAAGCAGGCCATCGAAGCAATCATGAAAGCAGGAAGGAACAGGCTAACGCCAGAAGGAGTTGCAGCATGTCAGGAAAAAACACAGCAGTGTTCGGTCTCTATCCTAATCGCTCCGGCGCAGAGAACGGCGTCGAGACGTTGAAACAGGCTGGATTTCGCAATACCGATATCTCCGTGCTGTTTCCGGAGAACGTGGGTTCGAAAGACTTTGGTCACGAGAAAGGCAGCAAAGCTCCGGAAGGGGCTGCGACAGGCGCTGGATCCGGTGCGGTGCTGGGCGGCGCTTTAGGATGGTTGGTAGGCATTGGCGCTCTGGCAATCCCCGGCCTGGGACCCTTTGTCGCCGCCGGCCCGATTATGGCCGCTCTGGCGGGGATGGGCGTGGGCGGGGCTGCCGGCGGAATCACGGGTGCACTCATCGGCTTGGGGACTCCCGAATACGTGGCCAAGCGCTATGAGGGGCGGGTCCGAGATGGCGGAATTCTTCTTTCCGTGCATTCCGACAATTTGGATTGGACGAGGCGCGCCAAGGAAATCCTGGAGCGGACCGGAGCGCAGGACATCTCTTCCAGCGCAGAGGCCACTGCCGACTACGCCAAAAGCGATAGGCCGGTAGGCCGCACGGCCAGCGATGTTGAGGCAGTTCAGATCCGGGGAGGAAAGAGGGCCGCGATCGTCGTTCACCAGACAGGACTGAGTCAATGTCCTAAGTGCGGCCTGGCAGTGCAGTCTGAGGCTGAACTGCGCGATCACGAAAAGACTTGTAATGGCAGCTTGAAGCAGAGCGGCCGCTCTGAGGTGGATTCAAGCGAAGTAGCCAGAAGGTCCGCTCTGAGAACAAGGTTCAAGCTTTGGGTACGGGGGCTGCACTACAAATTCGGAACAAACGAAGGAAGGAGATAGTCATGTTGTATACGATCGTTGGAATCTTGCTGGTGTTATGGCTTTTGGGGTTTTCGATGCAAGTGGGCGGCGGATTGATTCATACCCTGCTGGTCATCGCCGCCGTTGTATTTCTCTTCAATCTAATCACCGGCCGGCGCGCTACGCTCTAGCTTTTGAACTGGGCGGTCGGCGAATGCCTTTCGGCTTGGACCATTCCGGGTACGGGCGAATCGAACTGCGAGTGAGGAGGAGAGACATGTCAACGGAAACATTATTGATCATTGTTGTGGTGTTGTTTTTGCTCGGTGGTGGCGGCTGGGGATACCGTCGCTGGCGCGGCTAGAGAGCCGCCGCTTTCTACTGGCCGCGCACGGTGACCGGAGCTGCATTGGAGGCATGAGCCAGTTTTCGCTTACCGCAACCGGTTGCCAGCTGTCGCAGCGACGCCGTGAGAGCGCCACCCATCGCAAATAGCGTGACGGTGCCCTTGCCAAGTCGGCTCCCTCCTACGGTATTCCCTCATGAAACTGCCATGAGCACTATTGCTCCTACAGGCGAGCAGTTGTGAACTGACAGCCCGCGATCCCACGAGTAACCTTAAGGCACTAGAGATTCCATCTGGCAGGCAGGATCTGGCGGGAACCAGATCGCCAGTCACTTCCGGACGAATGGCTGCGAACGCCGTTTCCGGCCGTAGCCTCGCAACGCAGACAGGGAAACGGGGCGCGTTGCAGACAACGCTTTCGCGCCGGCTCGTTTCGACGCAGGGTTCACGCGACGAGGAAGTGCGCGACGATGCACTGTGCATTGGCAGGTAGCCCACAGTATCAGCACGAAAGGTGCTTACACGATAAGAGGTCACAAAGTGAAAAAACCAAAGCTTAAGACGATTCTGGCGATTGCGTCATTGCTGCTCGTTTTACCAGCGGGCGCGGCACAGAATCCGAACACATCCAACCAGGTGCAAGTCCAGCAGGAAGGGAAGAACCCGCTCTATACAATCAGAGTCAATGTCGTCGAACGCAATGCGAAGGCGATTAACTATCGCCATCGGAGCGGATCTACGACCATCGGATTTAACGGCACGGCCCTAATGCCAGAAGCCCGGGGCGAAGCCAAGATCGAGAGCAAACAGGGATACATCGAAATCGAAGTTGAATTCGACGACCTGCAATCGGCAACCCGGTTCGGTCCCGAGTTCCTTACTTATGTAATGTGGGCCATCACGCCCGAGGGCCGGGCGACCAATCTGGGTGAGGTCATCCTGAACGGCACCAAGAGCAAGCTCAACGTTACGACCGAACTCCAGTCGTTCGGGCTGGTCGTCACTGCCGAACCGTATTTTGCAGTCGCACAGCCGAGCGATGCCGTTGTGATGGAAAACGTCGTCCGAAAAGACACGGTTGGAAAAGTAGAAGAGATCGATGCGAAATATGAGCTCCTGCAACGCGGCCAATACACGGTCAACGTCCAGCCGGCGGATCTGCGTCCGATGACATTGGACAAGAAGACGCCCCTGGATCTTTACGAAGCGCGAAACGCTGTGCGCATTGCGAAGTGGGCGGGCGCTGACGTCGCTGCAGCCGAAAGCTTCCAGAAAGCCAGCAAGCTTCTCGAACAAGCGGAGAGCTACCAGGCGAGAAAAGCGGGATCGAAGCCTGTTGCCATGACGGCTCGCGAAGCCGTGCAGACCGCGGAAGATGCCCGGCTGATTACCCTCAAACGTCAGGAAGAAGACCGCCTGGCGGCGGAGCGTGCCGCTTCAGCCGCACGCGAAGCACAGGCCAACGCAGCGACTGACCGCGCCAAGACTGAAGCGGATGACGCCGCACAGGCCCGCGCCCGCGCCGAGCAGGAACAACGGTTGGAGTCTGAACGTCGCGCCCGCGCCGAAGCCGACACAGCGGCAGCACGATCACAGGCTGAGCGTGCCAGGCTGGACGCAGAAGCTGCGGCCCAGCGCGCAGCGCTAGATAAAGACGCCGCCTTGATGGCTAGCGAGCAGGCTCGCAAAGCGGCCCTGGAGCAAGCCGAGCGGGAGAAACAGGAATTGCGCAGCAAACTAGCGGATCAGCTCAATAAAGTCCTGGAAACCCGCGACAGTGCCAGAGGCCTCATCGTCAACATGTCCGATGTCCTCTTCGACACCGGGAAGTTCACTCTCAGGCCCGTGGCTCGTGAAAAACTATCCCAACTTTCAGGGATCGTCATAGCTCATCCAAGCTTGAAGCTCGAAGTGGAAGGCCACACCGACAGCGTCGGAACGGACGAGTACAACATGACCTTGTCACAGAACCGGGCCAGTGCGGTTCGCGATTTTCTCACTCAACATGGGATGAACACTTCCTCCATTTCATCCCGCGGATTCGGCGAAGGCCAGCCTGTGTCAAGCAATGACACTGCCTCAGGCCGGCAGCAGAACCGCCGCGTGGAGTTGGTTGTCTCCGGCGATGAGATCGGAACTCCGGCGGGTGCTCCAACCGGTGCCAAGTTGCAGCCCTAGTCCGCAGTGGTGGTAGTCCAAGACCGCCATCCGGAAGTCTTATCCCCCAGGGTATCGGCAAGTGCCGCAACCCTGGGCAGTTTTCCCCTACTGGGACATCAGCACAGGAGAGAGAGTCAGCACTATGAACGGGTTGAGCAGTTTTGACCCAACCCATGAGCCGTACTGAGCTGACGACTGCTCTGGAGCACAGAAAGGACAGCGACGACTGGTCGGAGACGGCCAACACAGCCACCCAGTCGAGCTTCTCACACCTACAACGATACAAACTTGAATTGGAGAAGAAAATGTCTCGAACAAGCAAAGTGACGTGGGCCAGGGTCGTCTTCACCTTTCTGACGACTGGAGTGTTTGGACTGAGCATGACGCTACCGGCTTTCGCCGATGACCCGAAGGAAAAGCCTCCAGCGGTTTTGAATCATGACGATGTCACAAAACTGCAAGAAACGCTGCGCGACAAAGGCCATTACAGCGGGCAGGTTGATGGCCGGATGGGGCCGCAGACCCGGGAAGGAATTCGCAAGTATCAGAAGGCTGAGAATCTAAAGGTCACGGGACATGTGGATACCGAGACTGCAGGCAAACTCGGTGTCGGACCAGAATCGATAGGCGGCAGTTTCAAAGCCGCCGGCCAGGAAGTCGGGAAGGGTGGCGCGGAATTTGGCCACGAGATGAAGGAAGGTAAACCCATCGCGGCAGGCAAAGAGATGGGTAAAGGCGTCGGCCGGGCTGGCGAGAAAGTAGGTGAAGGGGTCAAGAAAGCTGCCACTACCGAAAGTGACCGCGGAGACCGGGAAAAGGAAAAGAAGTAAAAGGCTTCGAGAATGACCGCAGCTGTCCAGTTCTCCAAAGGCTCGATCTGCACGGCTGCGGGGAAGCGCACCTACCTGCAGACGAGACAAGTAGTGTGAACACTGTGCCCTCCAGCTTCAGCCAGGCGGAGCAGTGTGGGAGACATGCTTTGGGACACGGGTTGAGTTAGTGCTTGCTTTGAAAGGGTAAGAATGAAACCGATGACTCTGGGTGGCATTGTGCTAATCATTCTGGGCGCGCTGGCTCTCGCCTATCAAGGGATCAGTTACACCCGTCAAGAAAAGGTACTTGATATTGGACCGATTCATGCCACGGCAGAGACACGCGAGCGTATTCCCCTTCCTCCGATACTCGGAGGACTGATGTTGGCTGGAGGAGTCGCCTTGCTGGTTACTGGCGCGAAGCGAAAATCATAGCCAGGATCATGGAGCGCAGACCGCACGTGTGAAAAGAATCGTAACTACAGCCTGTGCGGTTTCGTTTCTGCTGGGTTGGACTGGAATGTCGAATATGCAACTCTTGATTCCTTTCCGTTCTGCCGCTGCGGTTTTGCTGGCGAAGCAAAACAACGGACAGGCTTCCTATAATCAGGGGTACCAACTCGGAAGGAAGGATGCCAAGCATGGTCAGAACAGCGACAATCGTCGCGAGAGAAATGAGTCTTCACAATGGAATTCGGAGTTTAGAAGGGGTTATGAAGACGGCTACGCGGGCCGGTCGAGAAACGATGGAACCTACGACCTCTCACGCAACGACGGCCTGTATGACAGGTCGCGCAACGAAGACCTCTACGGCAGATCGGGCAATGACCAATCCTACAGCGGTCCCGGCACGATGACCTGGAGAGGTCGCGTCGATGACTATGTTGAACTGAACATTCAGGGCAATCGCGTGAGATCACGAGAAAGGGAAGGGTCGCAGACTCTCAGCGAGCAGGTGAGTTTTTCCAACCCGTTGCCTAGAGCCAATGTGACGGTATCTGTCAGAAAGCGAAATGGTCGTGGCCGAGTGTCGGTTGTGCAGCAACCGAACCAATCGAACAACTACACAGCCATCGTCAAGATCGACGACGATAAGGGCGGTGCCGACGACTACGAGATTGAAATGGAATGGAGATGACAACCGCGTAACGGGGGAGCTGGGTGACAGAAACCGGCACCTGCCGGTCTCCGTCATGGCCGGGCTTGAGCGCGAGGAGCAAGAATCATGGAACTGCAACATCACAAGTTCGGTTATTCAGGAAAGGATATGAACTTTACGGTATTTTCTGACGACCCCTGTCGCGTCAGCTACGTTGAGTCGATCGCGATCCCTATCGGTCACACTCAAGTTCAACTCTACGGGATTGAACCTGGAGCAAGGACAAAATGGCTTGTCGTGAAGCAGCTTGATGGGCCTAAGGCGACTCTCAAAGTGTTTCTGCGCCAGAACGAGAAGTTTCTCGAGAATCAGATCGACGACCTTCCGCTAAAAACCAGAAGCCCGATTATGCAGCGCTTTCCCAACTTAGCGGCGGAAGAGAAATCCCCTTTCGCAGGTAAGCAACTCCGCAAAGAAGCGAGTCGAAGGGCACGGAACCCAGCCAAGGAGTTCAGAAAGCCGTTGGCACGGCAGGCGCATCAAGAAACCAAGAGATGATGAAAACAGAACTTCCAGAAATCGTATAGCGGGGGACCTGGCGCGGACTTGGGACGATGTACAACATTAAGGTTCAGAATGGATATACGACGATCATCGTGAAGCCCGGCCAGGACCTCGAGCAGCGAGCCGAAGAAACCAGAGAAAAGTTTATCGGAAGGGCGAAGCCTGCGAGGGCGAGCCTTGCATGACGGAACCGTTCTCCGCAACGGTTGCGTGATGCTTGGAAGCCCCATCCGCTGCCCACACGTTTGCCAAGCGCGGAATCGAGGAACCACGGGCAGGTTCTGTTCGACTTATGACCACTGCGACACCTGCCAGGTTCGCGCGGGTCGTCATTTCATTACTAACCAAGGATAGGGCTGTCGTCTGAGAGTCCTCAGAGTCTCTAGGGTTTCGAGGATTCTACGATGCTCACAATTCCCGGTACTCAACCCCATACCCTGGTTGAGTTTCGCCGAGGACCTGATAAAACCATTCAAACTCGCGAGATTCCAGCAGAGCTTGCAGATTCGTTAGGGCCGTGGCGAAACTTGAGCCGGTTGGAAATGATTTTCTACCTCAACTGCGGCGGTGTCGTGGGATTCTGGTTGGAAGATTTGCGTCGCCAGGGTTTCATCCAGACGCGTCAAAAGCGCCGCCGAGCACTGATCAATTTTATACATCTGAGCGGTCAATCCTAAGCATCCGACCCAAACAGCCCCTGTTATAAAGAAGGCCTATGCCAGTCAGAACTTCCGCATGGCCTATGGAGGCACTTCCTTTCGAAGAGATTCTCACACCAGTTGTCGAGTCGTTTCTCGATGCTGAGGAGCGTGGAGCGTTCGATTTCAGCCGCAGCGCGATTCAGCAACTGTATGACCGGGTCGATGCGTTGGGAGCTCTGCCGCGGGAAAACCTATTGATAGCCTTGATCCGCGATCGACTCGGAGAATTCGACTGCTTGGCGATCTGCAATTCTGGCTTCAGGGAACCTCGCAGTGTTACCGGGGACGACATGTGGCAAGCCGCTGGGTGAGGGTATTGTTGCGCTATCGACACGCCGAGCAGCATTTACTAAAGCAGGTTAGATTTATTCTGCAAGAAGTCAAACTATGACTGACGAGAACTGCCTGGCAGGCCCTTTTTGTTATTTGGCGGGCCACCATAAGGGGCTTCAGCTCCAAAAAACAACGTGAAACGGGATGAACTCAAAGTCTTTTCTTTCGTCAGCAATTTCCGTCGAAAGGTCAGTTTGCCAAGCATCCTGGTTGCCTGGTCCACAAGGCGCAGGCTGCCGCTAGACTCTTGCCTGCAGCGATTCGATCGGGCTGTGCGCAGGCACGGTTGAAGAGGTTCAATATGGTCACTGGCACTCAACAGCAGAAGAGCGCAACGAAAATATCGGCTAGCAAGTTAATTGATCTCTTGAACGAGCGCCTCTCTTGCGAGTACGACACCATCATCATGTATGGGATCTACTCCCAGGTCGCCAACCGAGCGGTCTACAGAAACACTGCCAGAGAGGTCGAGACGCACGCGCAAGAGAAGCTCCAACATGCGCTTGGCATTTCGGACCAGATCCATTCTCTCGGGGGCATGGCGGAAATCAAAATCAAGCCCAAACTCGCACACAAGCTATACAACATTGAGGAAGTGGTCTGTCTGGAGCTTGAAACCAACAGTGAGGAGATCAGGAGCTATCAGGAACTCGTTCACCAGTGTGAAACACGAAACGATTTCGCACTAGCCGAGCAGATGCGTGGAATCCTGCGCAAAGAGCAGCAGCACCAAATGGACCAGGCAGCCGCCCTGGCCAAGGATCTGACTGAGGTCAGAATATTTCTGTAGAACGGGGAACGAGTTCACCTGAGCTCAGAATCTCATGAATTCTTCGAGAAGATGCGTTCTCTGTATCGACAATGACCTGGATACGTGCCTTATGATGCAGACAGCGGTATCACTATCTCAGGGTTTAAACGGGGCCAGAAAGGGGCACTCTGATCTCTCTCCTGGACTTTGAGGTTCCAGACGGCACCGGTTCCGAGCTCTGCCAACAGATTCGCGCGTTCGATTCTGCTACACCCGCTATTTTTTGCTCCGGTTCTGCATATCCATCTCAACGAGAGCAAGCAATGCGTTCCGGGCTTGGCCTCCTACGCAGCCCTATTGTTTAGGGACGACTCGCGAGCCGGGCAAGTCTAGATGAAAATTTCTTCTTTTGCCCTGCACCACTAGACGAGAACTAGAGCAATTGTGACCACATGGGGGAGCAATATAGGCCTGACACGCGAATTATTCGCGAATAGCATGAGAGCAGCCCAGAGTATCGTTTGTCTTGGGAACGTCTCAGAGTTGCCGTTCTACTCTTCTCGGGCCGACCGGAAGCATTGGATGAAGCAATCACCGATTGGGAACGACCAACTGGAGAAAACGGTCGACGGCGTAGAGCGCAACGTGGCGGGCCGAGTTTGCGGGGAGGTACTTATGCAGTGGCAGACGAAAGCGGCCCCGCGAGCGAAGGACGGAGATAGCGAACTGATGAAGCCGTTAAAGCGGGTGTTCTGCTGGGTCATCGGTCACAATTGGCTTTCGTCCCGCTATAACCTCTTGCTGGGTGTTGGGGGTAACTGGAAATGTGAGCGGTGCGGAAAGTTTGCGTTTCGCCTGAAACGGTGACCCAGCAATGTCAGCCGGTGAAACGCGTGAGTCATAAATTCCCATCGAGAGACCCAATGTCACCACCAGACAAAGAAACCAGGCAGCTTATCTTCGAACGCTCTGAACAGCTTATTCAGGAATCGAGGCAACTCGTTGACACGGCTCAAGCGGCCATGTGGGCAAAAGATTCCCGGAAGCATCGCGACACGGTGGGAGCGGCTCGGGAAAGAACCTTCCAGGCAAACACCAACCCTCCTCCCGACCCAATATCCACCATCCTGAGCAAGCCTCCGACAGGTACCAGTTTCCTCGGGCAGTGTGGAATTCTGCTCGAACGTCTGGCACCCAAATCCTCTAGGCTTGTTGGTCGAGGGTGAACTCCATGACAGTCGATTTGTTTCGGTGGCCGACGGCGGCCCGGCGGTTCCAAGAAGTCATTGCCGCCGCGGTGGAATCGTTCTCTCGTCAAGGGCGAACCTTTGATTACCGCAGGAGCGCGATCCAACAGCTGAGAGAACGCATTCTAGAGCTTCCTTTGCCCGACCAGATGGAAGCACTCGTAGTGGTGAACAATGAGCTGACAGAGGGTGAAGTGCGTCGACATCTGCTTCTCCCTGCGTCCAGAGTTGAACTGAATCTCTTGCAGCTATGAGCCCAACGATCTAATCCTCAATTCCACCCTTTGGGTGATTTCCTTTCAAGGGCCGCCTGACGTATCGTGCGTCCTTCAGTAGCTTGCTGTCTTATATTAGTCTTCCGTGAAACCTCCTCCAGCGAAAAAGTCTCTCAAACACAAAGAAGTACATCCCTGGCTGGAATACGCGCTTATCTTTCTGTTCCTTGCCCTTGGCACTCTTGCAACGATGCTTTGGGCCTCTGCGCGCTTTCACTGACCGAGGCTCACAAAAAGCCCACGCCAGGAATGCCAGAAGCCTTCCATGGACAACCTCAAAAGGACTCTGTGAAAAAGTGGGGCTTCCTAATGGAAACTGCGACGCCTGAAAGAATTCGCAACGGAGAGGTACGCTTACAGCCTCGGCCTCGAATATTCCAAAGAGGAATCCGCATGCAACGCCTACAGCAACGCCATTCAGACAACAGCCGGAGTGTGATTCAGTTCACGCACGATGTGTGCAAGCTTCAACTGAGCATCCCTCTTAACGACGGTAGTTGCTTAAACGTCACTGGCATCCACTCGACGAAGTTACATGAGGAAGCAAAGATCCTATGTGGCAATGCGATGAAAAGAGAGAACAGCGGCCACACTTGCACAGCGGATTGTAACGATTGGGAAGAGTGTTAGAGATGCAATGTCCGGCTTGCAAGAAAGAAACCAACAACTATGTTTGGTGCCCCAACTGCGGCCGCGTGAATTATCGAGCGAACCGATTAAGCGTATTCCTTGGCGACCGCATCGTCGTTTGATAGCGGCTCTAGTCGGGCCATCTGGGGCTCGTCGACTCGATCCGCCAGACGGGTCCTGTGATGGATAGCGTCCCCTCGAATCTCACGAAAGCAGGCACTTCGTTGGTGACAATCCAGGCGTGGCTGTCCGGTGGCACTCGGCCGAGTAGAGTAGCGATGGCCTTCAGCCAAACTCCGAGCTTTGGCTTGAACGCATACTCAGTGGCAGTCTTCGCGAGTTCGCCTACCAGCACTCTGTGCTCACCCACAGGAACCAGTTCCAGCTCGATGAGCCGGGGCGTGGGGGTGAAGGCCACCGTGTGAACGGTCTCGCTGGCACCTTTCCGCAGGTTCTTTGCGGCTGTAAGGACCATGCCACCGTTGTAAACGTCGAGGGGCAGATCGAGCCTGCCATCGAGCACCTCCTCCTTCCCGTCCTTGTGGGCCTTGGTTTTCACGTGGTACTTTCCAGTAGCTCTCTCCAGGGAAATCTCGGTGTCATCAGAGAATGCAGGCCCGCGCTGTACCAGGTGGTAGCTCTTCATGGTGAAGACACGCTGCTGAGTGAACACCACAGTCTCATCAAACAGCGACCCGTCCTTGAAGTGGAACACCATTCGGCTCTCGACCTCTCTGCCACGACTAAGCTGGAGGAGATCACCTGACGCAATGAGGGCGCCGTTGAGCGTGCGCAAAACGACGAAGCCATGGGTGAGACCCTCTGCAAAGCGAACGGGCACTGGAGCCGCCGTTAGAGGGCACGGCCATTGGAGGGCCACCACGAGAAGTAGCACGCTGAGCGTCATCGCCCTCGCAGACGAGAAAAAGTGGGAGCAGAATCTGTGTAATCTCAAAGTGTTTCCACCTAGTTGAATTCGGGGTCAAGAGGGTTACGTAGCTCTCTCTTAGTCGCGACGACAAGAACACTACGGCATTGGTTACGCAGAAACTGAACCGGCGACGAGATCGTTGCGTTCCTACCCTCACTTCCCAGCTCCAAAGAGTCCTGGAAGCCAGTCGCTCCGCCTTTTTGCGAAAACAATTACAGCCCACGAACTGTCGCGGGTAGAATCTGATCAAGCCCCCATTCCGAGACCTGTTCCTCCATTTCCGTTACCTAATCCCGTTTGATTGTTCTATCTCCTTAATGGGTTCGAATCGATGCAGGGAATGGCGCTCGTTGTCTTAACACCGTGCTGAAATTCTTGACCTCAGAATTCCTGCCCCGCGTGTTGAGTGGCCTATCGCCTTTGGTCGTCAAGGTCGCGGATTCAAGTAGAAGGCTGGCATGGACAACCGGCGGCAACGAGTTCGCCGAGCCTGTATTTCATGGTCGCGCTTGACCATGGTGTGCTGGCCAGTATCCGGACAGTTCGCTGTCGCCTCCGGTCCCCACGGTTGGCACTGTGGTTCCGCTCTGAGCCGATGTGGATGCCGCCAGGGCCGCCACAGAAAGGAGAAATAACCGCACAGTTTGTTGCATACCTGGGCAGAAGTCACATCGCACCCCCAGGTAAATCCTTGCGTCTTGTCTCGAATTGGCTCTCATGGCCCGCCTCCCTGTTCGCTGTACACGCTGGATTTGCTCGGAACCCGGCGACTGTTATCCCAGACGAATCCGCTTGGCGCTCACTCCTATAGCTATCCGTGAGCGAGTCTTGTATCCAACTTCAACGGCTTCCCTTGGGACGCTTTGAGGGCCGATTGAATCAGTATGAACTCTCCAACATTGTCCATCGTCATCAATCCTACCAATCGCCCGTTGCGGGTCACGGGCAAGGTATGGCATTGACAGTTTTGCAGTCGCGGGAAAATCGTGTCCAACATCTCAGAGGAATCAACCACCTGAAAATCCCGCTGCATGACTTCGCTCACAGAAAGTCCCTCCCCTCCCTTGGCCAGGGCCTGCAACAAATCGGCGCGCGTCAACACCCCCGCAACCCGCCCGTTTTCTTCGACAGGAAAATCCTGCTGGGATCCCGCTAGAGTCAATTCGACCGCTCGCCCCAGGGAGTCTCCAGGTAAGAGCGTGCGATAGTCAGTAATCATTGCCCGCCCGATCGGAATGCCTCCTAACGCAGATTTCAGCTGTGTCATGCTCGCCTCCTGTCCTGCGCCAATCCATACAAAAAGCGCAACAAACAAGAGAAAGGGATTCGTGAAGAGACCGAGAAACCCAAACAGTAACGCCATGGCTTGGCCAATATTGGCGGCGATATGCGTTGCTCTCGTATACTCGATTCGGGTTGCCAAGAGTGCCCGAAGCACACGGCCGCCATCCATCGGGAAGGCGGGGAGCATGTTGAATAGGACGAGAGCGACGTTCAACAGCAGGATTCGTTGAATAAATGGCCCGCCGGTAAGAGTCAATTTGGAGAAGGGCTCCAGGCTTGCCGTGACATAGAGCCATAGGTAAAGCGACACGGCAATGGCCACATTCACCGCGGGTCCAGCTAGAGCCACCCACAATTCCTGGATGGGATCCTCCGGCATGCGTTCAAGTCGCGCTACGCCCCCAATGGGCAATAGCGTGATATCTCGAGTCTTGATCCCGTAACTGCTGGCTGCAAGGGCATGGCCGAACTCATGGAGCACGACGCAAGCGAAGATTGTCAGGATGAACCCCACTCCCAGTAGGGTGGCGGCCAGACTGTGTCCCTGCATCCAGTGGGACAAGGCCACCCAGCTAATCATTAGGAAGAACGTTGCGTGGATATAGACACCAATGCCAGCAATCTTTCCCAGCCTCAAAGACCATTTCATAACCACTCCTCTTCGTAGTCGATTTGGGCTCGCATTCTACTTGGCAAATACACCTGAAGAGACAACTCCTATGGTAGAACCTGACGATGTACGTGGCAGTTCAGTAGTGCTCTCGAGCCTGGATAGAATTGCTCACGTCCTGGGGTGGGGACCGATACGGTGGGGCCGAACACCGGACACGGACGAGACACAGTTGAACTGGGCAGTCGCAGGATTGACGGGCCGAACCAGCGACCGAGATCCTCGAACCGGTGGCCCGGCATCGTCACGGATGAGTGCTCGCTGCCGGGCGAACGATGCCGTCGAATTCTTCCCCTCTTAGATATCCCAGCTTTAGACAGGCTTCCGGCAGGCTGCTGCCATCCTGATACGCCGTGTGGGCAATTTCTGCCGCCTTGTCGTCGCGGCGAATCTTGAAGTGGATCAATGACCGCGCCGTTTGGGCTCCCCAATAAACATTAGCGGGCACCTGAATAGTTCCCATGCTGTCACGCTCGACGCTTGTCTGACTTTGTGCGAAATCATCCATAGGCTCTCCTGCCCTAACGTAGCGGCATTGTGGTTGCAGTCGTCTCATTGGCCAACCTTGCACATTGAAGCTTCAGCGCCAACCTCATTAGGGAGGCCGCAAAGTATCATTCAGCCGAGCGGCCGTTACATCCGCTGGGTCTGTACAAAATTGATCTAATCAACGACCAGAAGTGAACAGACAATCTGGTGAATCGACCGTAGACTTACCCTGAGAAACGAGAAGCCAAATGCCCAACTGCACCCAGCTAATGACTCATCATCCTGTATTTTGCCTTGCCAGCGACACCGTCGACCGGGCGGCCCAACTAATGAGGCAGGAGGATGTAGGTTCTCTACCTGTTATTGAAAACCATCAGAGCAAAAAGCTTCTAGGGATCATTACGGATCGTGATATTGCCGTGAAGGTGGTCGCAGATGCACACGACGCAAGAAGAATGCGAGTTCAAGAAGTGATGACGCGCGATCCCGTGACTTGCCGCGCAGATAACGATCTTCAGGTGGCACTCGATGTAATGGCTGGCCATCAGGTGCGGCGCATTCCCGTCGTGGATGATGATAACCAGATTGTCGGCATTATTTCTCAAAGCGATGTTGCCACCCGCGTTAGCGAGCCCGCAAAGACTGCCGAACTCGTCACGAAAATTTCAAAGTCTGGAAACAAATCATTAACCGCAGGTCGTTTACTCTAGCTTTTCAATTCGCCATGTCCCTCAGGACAGCAAAGGGGCGAATTGCAGTTCTCGCCCTGTTTTGCTAGCTCTAAGGAAGCGGTTCAGCAGGTCAACAATCATGCCAAGACTGTGCACAAATTGCGGAGGTTCATTGACGATCAAACAGGTGGTCATGAACTCCAACGTGTGCTCGCAATGCGCTAGAGTCTCTTCATCCAGGCTTCTGGTCCCCGCCCCCAGGTTTGCCAACTACAAGAATTATATCAAGCTCAATTTTGACGCCATGGTCGCAGCGGAACTCAAGAAATAGCCCTATCGAGAAGTTTCCCACGTAAGAGAATTTTCGCCGGGTCATGCCGTTTTTCTGAGCGTGCAACGATTGACGTGCAGAGTGCGATCTTTTACACGGACAAGATGTGCCCATCTCGCAAGAGTAAGCGCAGCGCTTCTTGCGGCAAGAGGGGTGTCACCGGTGTCACAAAAGCCAAGGCTATTTTGAGAGAGTGTAGTAGAGACGAGGCTTCTAAAGTCTACACGTAAGTCGTCGGAAAATGTCCAGCCATTCACAAACTGGATTTTGGCGGGGCTGCCACGCCAGGAGCAGGAACGATTGCTTCCTCATTTGAACTCCGTCACCCTTCAAGCCGGCCAAAAGCTCTATGAGTCAGGTGAACCCGCGCGCTACGTCTACTTTCCCGAATCGGCATTGATTTCGCTGATCTTGGTGACTGAAGCCGGTACGTCTGTGGAAGTCAGATTAATAGGCAGGGAAGGCATGTTGGGCGTTCCGATTTTCCTTCAATCTGAGACTATGCCTTACCGGCGAAGTCGCCGTCCAGAGGACATTTCCCAGGTTAGTTGCCTCGTTCGATATTCAGGCTCACGGCCTGAACTCCTTCAAGTTGATTCAATTCCCTGACCAACTCCGCCGGCGAGCATCCAGGACGGAGTTGAGTGGTGTAGGCGAGTTCAAGGGCAGCTCCCTGCCTCGCCGTTGTCGTTGTCTGCAGCCGACAGGCGTTCAAATATTTGTTGCACAGTCGATTCAGCGCTCCATCTGCATTCTCTCCGATTCCTAGTTTTACTCTGAGTTCGTAGTTTGGGGCGTTACCCGTGTCGCGCGCAGCCTTCGGCCGGGTGGCGATTGCTGCGATGCTTCCCACCAGCAGACCAACCACTGCAGCCTGGAGATGGCCGCCTCCAGTCGCCATTCCGATCACCACCGCAAAGATCACAAAGGCTGTGTCGCGCGTGTCTTGCACTTCAGTGCGGAAACGCACGAGGGATAAGGCACCCACCAGGCTGAAGGCTCTGGCCACACTGTTGCCGATGACCTGAGTCACCAAAGCAATCAGAATCGCCAGTAACACCAGTGTGGACGCTAAAGCTTCCGAACTCGCTCCTGTGCGGGCCAACGTGCGGCGGTAGAGCCAAGCAATCGCGGCGCCGAAAAGAAATGCGAGCATCAGCCGCACAAATAGCACATCGGTGGAGATATCGAGACCATTACGAAGGTTCTGTTGTAACCAGTCCATATGACATTCCTCATGACAAAACAAGGCGCTTGCACGCCTCAACGCCGAGACGGTACTTCGAGACAGCCGTGGGGCTCAAACCCAGCTCTCGAATCGCCCGCTTGAATAGCGCTGGCAGCAGGCCCCGATACTTCAGCTCGAGAATGCGTCTGCCAGGTAACACATCCAGTCGTCCATGATGGGACGGAACCGCCCATTCGGTAGCCGGCAAACAGCCGAGCCGCCGGTCGAGCGTGAGGCGGAGAGGGTCTTTCGAATCCCCGGCGACATATGCGGCACGTTCGTAGGCTACTTGGCAGATTGGTTGAAGGCGACGGGCCCGCAAGCGCTTGTGAAACCAGCGACCGGTCCAATCCGATGGTGTGTCTGGATCTTGAAGGAGTCTCGTCTCTGCTTCGAGGACTGAGACTCTCCGTTTCTCAACGCAGTCTCTCTTTTTGCGCTTTCGCTCCAGGTAGACTGCAGATTCGTCACCGTAGCGGCGTAACCTGAATTTGGATCGGGCCGCGGAACCGCGGTGGCAAAAGACATCCAGCGCAGGAGTGTCGAGGTAGAGGCTGGAGATCCGATAGGCGTCGCCCAGAGATGGCTCCACGTGAGGATCGGGAGCCATGTACTGTCGCGCCCAGGCCAGAACTTCCCCAGCCCGGTTTTCATCAACGAGAAACTTCAGTTCATAGGCCTTCGAAGTTGAAGTGCCCGACGTTTCCCCGTCAACGTCCACCACCGCGGCAACCTCGGCGTGTCCTTGAGAGCAACTCAATTCCTGAATCATTTGTTTATCTCCGCGAAAATAGGGTCGAACGTGGCCGCCAAGGCCGACCAGAGTTTGGAGCTTCTCCAACTGTTCATGCTGGCTTAGAGGCCTTCTTGCGTTTTCATGCCTTGAGGCCTCTCAAGACGGCACGATCTGCTAAAACGCCACCTGCAACCGGACAACCTGCCCCCAAAAGAGCTTCTGCCCAGGCACCGGGCTGCGCAAGATGTCTTCCAGGTCTTCCCGCACCGCGTTGGCCTGGATCTTCGTGTGGCGGTTCAGGTGCCAGTTCAGGCCGAAGGTCCAGATTTGTTCACCGTTGCCTGGGAGGTTCGCTGCTCTCGGGTGCACGAAGGCGGCCCCGGGTTGAGAGCTGCTCCCTAGCTGCAGCTTTTCACATCGCACTGCCGCTTCCACTGCCCCCCAGCCTCCCTCGCGGAGAAATGCACGCCTAGGTTCAATCCCTCCCGCCTTTTTTTCTCCAGTTAAGACCCACGTGCCGCTGACGTACCAACCCCGCGCCATGAGGTTTGGCAGGTCCTGCCTTCTCACCCCCTGGCCACGCCGGGTATCTGACGACTGGAGAAATTCTCCCTTGACTGAAAACGGTCCGGAACTCCAGTCCAGTTCTGCTCCCAGGCGAAGGCGCCTCCCGTTGACGAACACACGGCTGAAAAATGTTTCCCGCGAGAGTGTGCGGCCTCGCAGGCCGTTAAGCCCTTCGGGCAGCTCACTGTGGGCTATCGCGAACCCGGTTCGGAGTCCCTTGAGCCAATTCGGCGCAGCAACCAGGCGGAGCGGCGTTCCGGTGAACCGCGCCGCAAACGTACGCTGCCCGGTTCCGGCATTGTCACCATCATGGCGGAAGATGCCCACCTGGTAATTCAATGCTCGCTTGAAAAACCGGCCATGAGCCATGAGACCTGTGTCCCGGCCGGGTGCGACTGTCTCACTGACGCGAGAACGAAACACATAATCGAAATCCGTGATCCGGGTTAGCTGATCGAGTCCGAAGGGCACTTTGAATCTACCGCCTTGAAACTCAAAGCTGCGATGCGCCCGGTAGTTCAGGGCAACATCCCGCCACGGTTGGTCCGAATCCTGAAACTCCCGCTCGACCTCGTACTCAAAACGCTTGAGGAACGACCCCTGAATTCCCAACCTTGCACGGTGCAGCGTGAAGGAAGACTCATCCGGGTTGCTGTCAGGTGAGAATGTCCTCAAATCCGCCTGGAACCGCGCCCGGAAGTCGACTCGCAAAACGTTGCCGAATCGGACTGAGGGGTATTCCTTCACTACCCACCGGATACCGCCCTCTTTGTTGCTTGCGATTTGCTGCGTTTGTGGGCCGCCTTGCGCCTGACAGATTCGCAGGGATAGACTGAAATACGCCAGTAGAAGAAGCACCCAGCTCGTCGCGTGCGACCGTTGCAGCCGGCGTTCTGATGGCAGAGAGTTCGATGATATGCGCATGGCAGAGCCTCTCATTGGCTGCGGGCTCCCTCAATGCCGTCCAGAACACGGGCTCCGCGCCAGCGCAGGAAATTGCGAACCTCGTCCACTGCCGCCTCGAACTGCTCGTTGTCCACCGGTTTTTGGGTGTCTTCGTAGACTGCTGTAAGGATCTGAAGATAGGCGTGCTCCAGTTCCTGCTCAAGCCACCCCTCGGCCTCCTGGGCAGTTTGCTGCAACGAGTCCAAATAAGATGCGTACAGCTCGCGTTGAGACAAAGCGCGCCTTGTGAGAACGTTTGAATCCGTGTTGAACCCGATGGACTGGACCGGGTTGCCGAACGTCACGTCCTTGTCCCAGGGGATGAACTGAAAACGTCCTGTTTCCGCAAAACGATAGAGGTAGAAGTTGTTCATTCCCCACAAGCCCAGCAGACCGTCGGCTTCAGCCAGGTAGTTCTCGACGGCCACGTGCTTTAGGAACTGTTTCAGATCAAGGAACCCGGAGACCCCTTCGATGAATTCCTCTTCCGCTGCCTCATTGGTCATCCGCACCATCTGCCCAATGGCTTCCAGCCCAGAGTCGTGCTGCCCCGTCCGGGGCTCGAAGCGTGCCGACGCATAACGTTCCCAGTCATCGCCCTGAAATTCAAAATTAAAGGGAGGCTCCGTCCAGTGGTATTCGTGCAGAGCACCGCTGTCTTCTCCGAAGCTGCGCCTTAGAAACTGGCTGTCGATGGCCTCCACCATGGAATACAGACCGGCGTACTCATCGTTGACATACAGCCGGGCGTAGGCCTCGCGTGGCGCGGCGATGCCCATGCGGCGAAAGAGCAGCATGCTGAGTCGTTCCCGGAGAAACGAGGGATCCTGGAGCGAGTTGTCCAGGACCAGCTCGGTCAGTCCCAGGAACCGCTGGTCAACATATCTGTTGAATTGCACTGTCAGGCCAGGCTTGACGCTGCTTCGGCTTCCCGATCCTCTGGATCGGACTCCAATGCTAGCGGCTGTCAACCCGCGCCAGGAAAGATCTGACAAATACCAGGTGTTCTCCAAGTAATGGGCTCGTAATTGAGACCAGTCGTCTGGGTGGATATATAAACGCAGCTCCTCGAGAACGGAGCCGTCGAAGAGGTCTCGTGAATCCTGGGCCCGGCCGGGCATGATGAACGCGAGGAACAGAAACACGGTGAAGAGGAATTGCCCCAGGCGATAGCTTGGAGGCTTTGCCACCCTGGCGCATTTATCTTTCTGAGTTACATACTCTTTTGTCGCGCAGCCTGTCTGATACGACAGCGCCGGAAACAAGGGTTCTGTTTCTATATTCATTTGGTGAGGTTTTCCGATGTTCTCAAAGACGAGTTGCTTCCTAATCCTGGCTGCCCCCGCGTGTAAGGACCGCGCGGTTTGAGCGTTACCCATTGGCGTAGCCTTCACTCAGAAGCAGAAGGCGAGGTGCTCTCCTTCTCAACGTCCCTTTTCTTGGCCGAACATCCGCCTGCAAACAGGATCCTGGCTGGCACCTTGAGACATAGTTGGCATACTACTGTGAAACGGTTTACGTCTCAGTCCGACATTGCTCACATGCCTGGTCACAATTGATCATCTCCACAAATGAGCCAAAGGCTTCGCCGGCCTTGACCTCCGTTTCTTTCCAGCGGCCGATCGCATTTGTTGAAAGGGGAAAATGCCCCTCCTGCACGGATGATGTCTGGATAGGCTCTGAGCAACCTCTCTGCCAGAGTTTGCTCGGATTGAAGGCTTCGAATATTTCATTCCCAAATGCTGAATCCATCGGAACATTTCAATCGCTGAGGAAGGGGCTAGCCAACGTGCCTGATCCCAAGGCACTGCCACTGTGAAACATCTGGAGGAACACAGGGAAACGTGAAGGATTCTAAGTAGGAAGTAGTGGAGTGTCTGAGTGGATAAAGCTCTATCGGATCGGTCAGCAAGTTCCGGGTCTAGACGGGCACGCTTTCCATCGAGACCTCCTCTCCAGTCGAGTGAACCGCTGCGCCAGTAGCATCAGGGTACCGCGAGTAATTTCTTGAAAGCCTCTCTGCGGCAGGTGAGCTCTCTGCGTCTGATAGAATGCAAGCCATGAACAGCGAATCGAGGCCTCATGTCGTGATTGTCGGGGGTGGATTCGGCGGGCTGTATGCAGCGCGTGCGTTGCAGAGAGTTGCCATGCAGATCACGCTCGTGGATCGTCGCAATCACCACTTGTTTCAGCCGCTCCTTTATCAAGTGGCCACGGCGGCGCTGTCTCCCGGGGACATTGCCTATCCCATTCGAGCGATCCTCCGACGGCAGAAGAACGCACGGGTCCTATTAGGAGAAGCGATCTCTGTCGACTTGAAGTCTCGCTGCCTACATATGAAGGATGACAGTCTGAGCTACGACTACTTGATTCTGGCCACAGGCGCGAGTCACGCCTATTTTGGGCACGAGGATTGGGAACCGTTCGCACCGGGGCTGAAGAGCCTGGAGGACGCTCTGGAGATACGCCGCCGCATCTTGCTGGCATTCGAAAGAGCCGAACGGGAAAGCGATGAAGGGAAACGACAGGCCCTTTTGACCTTCGTGGTCGTGGGAGGAGGCCCAACAGGAGTCGAGTTGGCCGGAGCGATCGCGGAGATTTCTCGCCAGGTCTTGGTTAGTGATTTTCGCGCGATTGACCCGAGCGAAGCTCAGGTGTTCCTGGTCGAGGCGGGCTCACGGATCCTGGCTGCGTTTCCCGAGGAGCTTTCGACGGCTGCAGAGACATCGTTGCTCAGGCTGGGCGTTTGCATTAGGAAAGACTGCCGCGTCACCGGGATTGAACCGGGCCTGGTAGCGCTCAGTGGCTCTATGCTCCGCGCCGGCACCGTCCTGTGGGCTGCTGGAGTGAAGGCCTCACCGCTGGCGAAATCCCTCGGTGTTCACTTGGATCGAGTGGGCCGTGTAGTCGTCGAAGAGGATCTTTCTGTCCCGGGGTATCCCGAAGTGTTCGTGATCGGAGACCTGGCCACGTTTCTCCACCAGACTGGCCAGCCATTGCCTGGAGTCTGTCCAGTAGCCATCCAACAAGGACACCACGTTGCCAGCAATATTCAAAGAATCACCCAGGGCATGCCGGCTGAACCTTTTCACTATTGGAACAAGGGTAACTTGGCAACCATCGGACGGGCTCACGCTGTCGCCGATTTTGGTCGTATCAAGATTTCCGGTCTTCTTGCCTGGCTGGCCTGGCTTTTTGTCCATGTCTTTTTCCTGATCGGATTTCGCAACCGATTTGTCGTGATTTTCGAGTGGGCCTGGGCGTATTTCACTTTTCAACGAAGTGCCCGATTGATTACGGGAGACATCGACAAGTTGCAGGCTGTTATGCCTAAACCAGCAAACCCTCAGTCGTAGCATCCGATTCATGTTGAACAAGGCTCCTCGTTCTTGGCCCCCGTAGCAGTGGCAATTGTCAGTTCTATATGGCTCATCTGTTTGAGCAACTTTGACCAACCGGATGAGCCCTACTGGGCAGACACTCGAATCACCTCAGGTGTAGCATAGGGATGTGGATTGTCATTGGGAGTGGCTTTTGATTCACGCAGTGGTGATGGCGGGCGCCGCTCTGTGGTCTAGTGCTTCATCGTCTGGATAATCTGGTTCGACTCGAGAAAGGAAACGCCGTGGAAAATATCAATGCGAGTGAAAGTGAAAGGTTTGGTAAGCGTGCAGCTGAGAAAATTGCCGGGGCTGCTGAGGCAACAGGTCAAAAGCTGGATGCTGCAGTTGACTACGTGGAAAGTACCAAGAACAGCGCGAAACAAGCTCTGGACCAGGTGCGGCAGGAAGGGTGGAAGGGGATGAAGGGGAGGGTACTTGAATATACCCGACATGAACCTTTCAATGCTTTGGTTATCGCAGTAGGCGCCGGTGTCTTTTTCGGATGGCTGGCGACTAGGCCCAGGGCATAGAACAACTCGATGCCTGCGATCCATCATCGGGGCCGAGGAAACCTAGGTTTTGGGGAAAGGACTATTACTCCGTGCTTGGTCTTGATCGTCGCGCGGCGCGTTATACCTGGACGGTCGTGTTCGTTTTCTTATTGCTGGGATTGGTTTATCTCATTCGAGAGACCCTCTTCATCTTTGCAGTGGCGCTGCTCCTCGCCTATTTGCTATGGCCCTTGGTGAACTACCTCGACCGGCGGCTCCCGGGGCCCTCCAGGGTGCCGGCTCTAGTCATCGTCTATTCAGCACTGGTCGGGTTGCTGCTTTTCATTGGAATTGAAATTGGCTCTCGAGTCGTGCTGGAGGCGAACGCCCTGGCGACGCGAGTTCCGGAACTTCTTTCCCAGCTTGAACAACCGGCCGAACCAATCCCCGCCCTGCCCATGCAGACGGTCAAGCACACCGTAATCTCAACCCTGCGAAAGCAGATCGCGTATCATTCGCGAGACCTGCTCTCACTCTTACCCAATGCGACTTTGGGAGTTCTGTCGCAGGCCGGAAGTCTAGTCGTCATCGTCCTGGTGCCGATCCTGAGTTTCTTCTTCTTGAAGGATGGCCGGTCCATTCGTACTTCCGTGCTCGGAATCCTTGCCGACGGATCTCGACGTGACATGATCCGAGAAATTGCGGCCGACGTGCACTTGTTACTGGCGCAATACATGCGAGCCTTGGTACTGCTGGCGGCAGCAACGTTCGTAGCTTACGCGTTATTTTTTTCGCTCATCGGCGTTCCTTATGGGATTCTGCTAGCGGCCATTGCTTTCCCGCTTGAATTCATTCCGATGTTGGGACCCTTGGCGGCGGCCGTCATCATCTTGATGGTCGCCGGATTGAGCGGATTTCACCATCTGCTTTGGATTCTGCTCTTCTTAGCCGTATTCCGTGTTTTCCAGGATTACGTCTTGTCCCCCCACTTGCTGAGTGAGGGTACAGAGATCCACCCCTTGGTTGTCATCTTTGGAGTCCTCGCGGGCGGACAGATCGCAGGGATCACCGGCAGCTTCTTGTCTGTACCGGTCTTGGCGACCCTCCGCATCGTCTATCGGCAGCTACAAAAGAAGCCCAACATTCCAGGCCCCACAGTCCGGGACCTGGAATCGTTTAAGCGTCGACAGGAGAGGGAGGAGTCGACCGACCGCCTGCTCTCCGCAAAAAACCATTCCCCGCTCTGATTCCTGGCGATGTCTTCCTACTTCTCCTAGAGTTCGCTTCTCATTAACTAAGGTGAGCAATATTGATCACCCTTGTATTCAATATTGAACAGACACGCGAATTCGTCAAAGAGACAATCCGGTTCTGTCATGATCGAAGAAGCAGCTCTCACTGCTGCTAAACAGGAGACTGCCCACATGTTTGTACAAACGAGCAGGCTTGATGCCGCAGACAAGAAAACCCGGAATCAACAGCCCCGCGACCGAGCGACAATCTTGGCACTCATGGCAGGAGTCCTATGGGGCCTGGGCGTCCTGCAACATGCGTTGTGGCATGTCGTCGAGAGACAATGAAAACAGAAAATCCAGAAGCAATTTATCGTGGGATCTGGCCGGGCCTCGGAAGGATGTACAACATCAAGGTTGAGACCGGTCATACAACTATCATCGTCAGGTCGGGCGAAGACCTCGAGCAACGAGTAAAACAGACTCAAGAAAAGTTTGCCCGCAAGGACATTTCTATTCCCGCTTCGGTAGGAAGAGTTTGATGCTCGGCACAACCCGGTCTCGAATCAGTCATGTCATGAATAAGTTTAGCGAGATGGGCTCCATCGATTCCAGCGACAACGGTGAGTTGACGGTCCATAGTGGCCTCCTCAGTGTGGTGGCCCATGACGATTATCGCTGTCCAACCTCCAGCGTTCTGTAGCGCCCGACACTGCAGTTCCTCCCTTATTAACCGCAATGAGCAGTTTTGACCGGACGCGTGAGCCGTACCGAACTGACACGCAGACCAGCCAAGAGTAAAACTGCCTTGAGAGGGAAGAGCGTCAACCTCTCCGGTGCCCAATTTCCCAAATCATTCCTGGCGGCACCTTCAGGCTCTGGTTCTTGGAAACAGGTGACGGGAGCGGTTATGCAAGAAGCGATTGAGGCGTGGGAAGGCGAAGGTGGAGGGCTGAGGCAAAGCGCTGAAGAGAGGGTGGCACCCAGGTTCGTAATTGCTCGAGGTAGCCCGGTTGCTGCAGAGAAAGAGATGATCGGCACGGCACCTCAAGTGGACTGGGCAGAGCGGATCAAGAGACAGGTGAGTGCAGAGTTTGATCGCGTGGCAAAGGCGCTTGAGTTAGCCATGAGCAGGCAGGCCGAGCCAAAGCGCGGGGAGACTCTGACTGCAATCGCAATTCTCGAAGACAAGCGCGCCGAAGTCATGGCACAGGAGCAGGCCGGCTATTTCATCCGTGAGTGGCAGGAGTTGCGCGATCAGGTGCGCCAGTTGATCACGCAAGATTCCCGGTACCAGGCCATCCGGGCGAAGAGGGCGGCACAAGGAACGGTCCAATGGTAGAAAAATTAAAACGCACCCTTCTGATCGAGGAGTGTGTCATCTTCCCAGATTCGTTGCGGGTTGAGAGTGAGCCCTATTCGAGTAGTATGGCCGACCGAATCGGGCTGAACGCGCCTCGTCAAGCGATAGCATCAAATCCTCAAAGGAGGACCCAAATGATAACCATCCACAATCTCACAATCGTGATTTTTTGTAGCGTGCTCCTGACCTCTTTGACTCATGCACAAGATCTGTCCCGCTACCGAGACTTTCAATTTGGAATGAATCTGCCCACCGTGGCGAAACAGGCGGATTTAAAGCAGTCTGACGCAAGGGCGGTCCACCAACGGCCCGCGATCATTGAAGAGCTGGAATGGCGCCCACAAAGTTTTCTCACGACTTCACCTCGCCCTCAAGGAGACCCGGTCAAAGATGTCCTCTTCAGTTTCTACAACGGGGAGCTTTTCCGAATGGTGGTCAACTATGACCCCGATAAGACCCAAGGACTGACCAATGACGACATGGTCGGTGCTATCTCGGCGACCTGGACGGCCGACCTGCTGCGAAGACGATCAGTTTCTCGTCGGCCCAGAGTTACAGCGAGACCGAAAAGGTTATGGCACGCTGGGAAGACTCGCAGTACTCGTTCAACCTCTTCCGCTCCTCTTACCAGCCTAACTTTGGAATGGTGGTGTTTTCGAAGCGACTGGATGCTTTGGCGCGGCTGGCGGTGGTCGAAGCGGTCCGGCGGGACGAACAGGAAGCTCCCCAACGAGAAGTTGACCGTCTAAAAAAGGAAGCTCAGGAGACCGGCGCCACCGAAGAGAAGGCAAGGCTGGCGAACAAAGCAAACTTTCACCCTTAGCGCGTCAATGAGCAGACCCAAGTGGCCGCGAGACGTTTCCTGGGGCTGCCCTTCGTGACTGTCTCTGCCCACGAGTGGTATATCCAGGAGAGTATGTCCGCCTTACAGTGCGAAACTGCGTACGGACTGGGACCTAGGCCGGTTGGCTACCGCTAAGCCGACGCTTGGAACTCTTAAGGAGGAATTCATGTCGCAAAGAAATGGCGACAAAGCCAGGTTTGACCGGCAACGGAAGAAAAAATCTCTGCACCGCGAACGCATCCGACAATTGCGGAAAGTGCTGGCACTGCAGAACAAATCAACAGCCGCGCCTTGACATCTTTTAAGGAGGATCCAAGAGAACAAATGGAGTTTTAGAATGCAATGCCCAGCTTGCAAAAAAGAAACTCATAATTGTGTTTGGTGCCCCAACTGTGGCCGCATGCGTTACAAAGCCGACCGGCTCAACGCACTCCTCAACGTTGGCCCGGCCGTGGCCGTGATTATGCTTGGTTCCATCGGTGCTTGGTATTGGCTGGGATTCTGATGAGCGCTTGCTGGGTGATTCCTCTATTCGGAGCACTGCTTGGCAGGCGGTTTTTTTTGGGCGGCAGACACTCGATTGTCGTGGGGTGCAGTGTTGAACCGCTAGAGCCTGGCAGACTGTTATTTTCGTCTATTCGCCGCTAACGCTCATTGCCGACATTTGGCCCGGTTGGATCCTCGCTGACGCCGTAGCGTTTACCGATCCGGCTCAATGGTCGTATGGTCGGCAAACCGGAAGTTGGGAAACACTGCGGACTCGACGCAGCCGGCCTCGCGGGCCTGAGGCTCGCTTCGGTCGTCTCCTGGCCCTCTGCCTTCGTCGGGCGATGCAACCCGTGCGTGCCGGACTACCAGCACAGAGACCGGGCCCATACCAACATTGCGTCTATGCGTCGGCAACCCGCTCGTCTTCACACAGGTTGACTACACACAGGTATGAGGTCGCTCGCTAACGCCTAGGTCTGCAAAAAACAAACTTGGAACTTTGGACCCGTCGTCGTCATCGCATTCGTGCCTGCCCTTGGCATTGTTGAAAGTAAACCTTACGCCTGGTCGCCACCGCGCAAGGCCGCGGCCGAAACCGAGGACAGGTGCGGCTGCGGCAAAGTTCCGGGCATGGGCTTTTCCTGAGTTTTCGAAATTTAGCCTTGACACCACGACCTGCCATTATCAAAAAATAGAGTGTTTTGTCTTTTAATCAGCTTTCAGGATTTTCACCTGAATAGGAAGGGTCAGGATTTCAGTGACCCTTCGTTGCAGGCCCTTGCGTTCTGAGACGCCCGAGGAGGAGTCGATGCATGACTTGGTTATTCGCAATGGCACCGTCATTGATGGGACCGGGGCCGCACGCCGCCAGGTGGATATTGCGATCGACGAAGGCCTGATCACCTCGCTCGAACCCAAAGCCGGTCGCGCTCGTCGTGAGTTGAATGCCGACGGCCTGCTGGTGACGCCGGGATGGGTGGACATCCACACACACTACGACGGCCAAGCGACCTGGGACGCGGCGATGACGCCCTCGTCCTGGCACGGCGTCACAACGACGATCTTCGGCAATTGCGGCGTGGGTTTCGCGCCGGTTCGTCCTGGGAGTGAGACCTATCTCATCAACTTGATGGAAGGCGTCGAGGATATTCCCGAGATCGTGCTCTCGGAAGGTGTCGATTTCCGCTGGGAATCGTTCTGCGAATACCTTGACGTCCTCGAGGAAACGCCCCGGGTGATGGATGTTGGCACCCAGATGCCCCACGCGGCGCTACGCTTTTACGTCATGGGCGAACGCGGCGCGGATCACAGCGCACGCCCAAGCGAGGATGAAATCGCGACAATGGGTCAACTGCTCGAGGAAGCGCTCAACGCCGGCGCACTCGGCTTTAGCACGTCGCGGACGGCTAAGCATCGTGCAGCGGACGGACGGCCGACGCCGAGCCGAAGCGCCACAGAACCGGAGTTGGCCGGTATCGCCTATGCCATGAAACGCGCCGGGACGGGCGTGATTCAGGTGAACTCCGACTTCGAAGCTGGAGAGTTCCAGTTGCTGCGCGCGGCCGCGGAGCTGGCAGGGCGGCCCTTGTCGTTGCTACTGGTCCAGATGGAGATCGCACCCGACCGATGGAGTGAGACGCTTGCGTCGGTGGACCGAGCTTGCGCCGACGGCCTCGACTTTACCGCCCAGGTCGGCTCGCGCCCGATCAGTATCCTTTTGGGCCTGCAGGCCTCACGGCATCCCTTTCTCACGCACCCTATCTGGCACACACTGCAGGACCTCGATCACGAGACGCGTGTCGCCCGCCTGCTCAACGACCGCAACCTGCGTCGCCGGCTGATTGAAGATCGTCCCGATGATGAATACACTCGCGAAATGACAATGATCCTGGAGCGAACCTTCGAGCACAGCGAGCCTCTGAACTACGAGCCCGAATTTGCGAACAGTATCGCCAACCGGGCTCGCGCGATCGGACGGGACCCCTTCGATCTCGCCCTGGAATTGCTACTCCAAAAGGGCGGCACAACCTTGTTGCTGCACACCTTCGAAAACTATTCGGCCGGCGACCTAGGCGTCGTCTACCAGATGCTCTTAAACCGCAACACGGTCTGCGGCATCGCCGACGGCGGTGCGCACGTCGGATTGATTTGCGACTCCGGCTCGCCCACCAGCCTGCTTACCCTTTGGGCGCGCGATCGGACGCGCGGCCCGAAGCTGCCTCTCGAATTCCTGGTCCACAAGCAGACGGCGGCGACGGCCCGCAGTTACGGCCTGCACGACCGGGGAGTCATTGCCCCCGGCTATCGGGCCGACCTCAATATCATCGATTTCGCGAACCTCGGTCTTGATCTGCCTATCGTCGTGCACGATCTGCCGGCAGGTGGCAAGCGGATCGTGCAGCGTTCCAGGGGCTACCGGCACACCTTTGTTTATGGAATCGAAGTCGCACGCGACGGCGAAGACACCGGGGCACGGCCCGGCCGCCTACTTCGCGGCTTCCGGACCGGCCCAAGGGGGCGGGTCCTAAGCCCGAACCGGCTCGCACCCGGTGACCTGCCGGTGCTTCCATCATCAAGTGTTGATACGATGAGTGTAAAGGTTTAGATTGCAATATGTTCCAGCCGAATTTGGCATCAACAATTCTGGTTGGCTCCAAATTGGAAAGCAAGTGCTTTCCTAAGAAGCAATTGAGGACCAGTCACCAACAGTAGATTGCGGAAGCACCCCCCCGCAGACGCCGAGCGCTTCAGCGAACATCTCCGCATAGCGAGCGGGGCTCTTGGCCACAAGGATGTGCGAATGCTGCAATCCGCAAAGCAAATAGAAGACAACGAATCGCACGTCGGTCGTCGACTGCCTCGGGAGGTTGTTGCGCGGCGTTTAGCCAAAGCTCCCATTTCCGTGGAATGCCTTTGCGATCACGCCTACGTGGGCAGATTGTCCTTGCACCCTCAGGCAACCGTCTTTATACGTGCGCAACGCATTCAGCCCGCCACTTGGTGGATTAACTTTCCACCGGTGTCGGTCAGACGCCGGTTCCTTCCGGCGTGATAATAGGTCAAGCGCATATCGTTGAGACCCATCAGATGCAGAATGGTCGCGTGGACATCCCGAATGTGATACACGTCCTCAACGGCTTTCAAGCCGAGCTCGTCGGTCGCTCCAACAACTACACCTGCCTTGACTCCTGCGCCTGCAAACCAGATCGTCATGGCGCCAGGGTTGTGATCGCGGCCCTTCGTCTTCTGATCAGCCGGAGTGTCGGGGGTCCGACCGAACTCCCCCATCCACACCAGCAAGGTGGTGTCGAGCAAGCCGCGTTGCTTGAGATCCATAATGAGGGCAGCTATTGGCTTGTCTGTCTCCTGCGCATTCTTGAGATGGTTCTTGCGCACGTCGATATGCGCGTCCCAAGATTGGCTTGGTGTGTAGATCTGCACGTAACGAACACCGCCCTCCACCAACTTACGTGCCATGAGACAGCGCTTGCCGAAGGATTCAGTCACAGGATCATCCAACCCGTACAGCTCTCTGGTGGATGGGCTTTCCCGGTCGATAGACAGCACGCCAGGAACCTCTGCCTGCATCCGGTAAGATAGTTCGTAGGCATCAATCCTGGCCTCCAAATCGGCATTGGTGAAATGCTTCTGCAAGTAGTCGTGATTCAAAGCACGCATCAGTTCCCGCTGCTGTTCTCTGTCCTCCGGCGTCAGATCCGGGGGAGACGTCAAGTCTCGAATCGGGTCTCCTTTCCAGCGCAGGACGGTCCCCTGGTATGACGCCGGCAAAAAGGCGCTTCCCCACTGCTGCGAACCGCTAAACGGAAGGGAACGGAAATCGGGCAGGGCGACATAGGCGGGCAAATTCTGATTCATGGTTCCGAGCCCGTAACTCAACCAAGCTCCCAGTGAAGGATTGCCCGGCATGATGAAGCCAGTATTCATCTGGAAAACCGCGGCAGGATGGTTTCCATTGTCCGCCTGAACAGATCGAACAAAGGCCATATCGTCCACACAGGATGCCAGGTTGGGAAGGAGGTCGGAAACGTCCATCCCGCACTTGCCGTGCTTGCTGAAGGTAAAAGGACTGGCCACTAGATGACGTGGCTTGGCGAACAATCCAGGCTGGTCGGTTTTCTTGTGCTTACTCCAGTCCATGGGTGTGCCATCGAACTTCTTCAGTGCCGGCTTGGGATCGAAGGTGTCCATCTGGGCCACTCCCCCAAGCATCGACAGGAAAATGCAACTTTTTGCCTTCGGGGTGTGATGCGGAGTCTTTGGCGCCAGCGGCTTTTCGTTAGTCGGTCCGGCGAAGAGATCGCGATACAGTAACTCCATTAGCGCGATTCCGCCCACTCCCACTAGGTTCTGATACAGAAACCGCCTGCGCGATTCTTGAATGCTCATCATCTCACTCCAAATACAAAAACTCGTTCAGGTTAAATAGCACCACGCCTAAATGCGCCAGAGCGTCGGGCGTAGGCGAGTTCTTGAGCAGCTTCATCGATTCCCCTTTTTCACTTTCAGAAGGGGGCCGCCCCAGTGCCAGCAGGAATGCGCGGTCGATCTGCTGGTCGGGCTCAGGGCCAGCCTCACGCAAGACGCGCCCGGCCAAGTGCCGGGATTCGCGATGCACCAGCTCGCCATTCATCAGGGTAAGCGCCTGCGGAGTCACGGTCGTGAGATTACGGCGGGAGCAGGAAACGTTCATGTTGGCTACGTCGAACACTTCCAGCATGGGATTTACCACCGAACGACGCTGAAAGGTGTAGACGGTGCGGCGCCGTTGGTCGGGTTCTTCCGATGGAAACCATTTGAAAAACTCGAAGCCCTCGGCCACGTCGGCAGGAGCATCCAGCAGAGCTCCAGGTCCTCCTGAAGCGGGGTTCAGCCGTCCGGCGAGTGCCAGAACCGAATCACGCAAAGACTCGGCATCCAGACGCATCCAATTCATCCGCCACAGCAACTCGTTATTGGGATCGGATTCCGTGTAACTTTTCCATTCCGGATGCCCAGTGGCCCGCTGGTAAGTGTTGGAAGTGAGCATCAACCGGTGCATGGCCTTGATGCTCCATTTCTGATCGATGAACTGTATTGCCAGCCAGTCCAGCAGTTCAGGGTGCGAAGGCCGGGCGCCGTTCTTCCCGAAATCGCTGGGGGTGCGCACGAGACCCTCCCCGAAGTGGTGGTGCCAGATCCTGTTCACCATGACCCTGGCCGTAAGCGGGTTTTCCGGGCTGGCAATCCACTCCGCCAGTGCCAAGCGCCGTCCCGAGCTGCCTCCAACAAAAGGAATCTTGGCGGGCTCGTTTTTCCGGATCACGCATTCCAGAAAGCCTGGCTCGATCTTCTCGCCTTTACTCTCGAGTTCGCCGCTGACTAACAGATAAGTATCCGGCAGAGCCGGCACGTCAGGGGGAACCACATCTTTCACGGCGACGGCAACCGGCTGGTAGCGCTTTCCCAGATCACTCAAGCGCCGCAAGTTGTCTTTCGCTTCCAGAAAACTCTTCCAAACCAGCTCCTTGAAAATTGGATCGTCGCGTTCCTGAAAAAACACATTGGCGACATTCAGCTCCCGCATAAACTCCGCGACGGCCGGATCTTCTGGCTTCAGGTTCTTCGATTCCATGAACCGTTGTTTCAGGGCTTCCCTCCGTTTGTCGAGTTCGGCGTTTGCTTGTTCCACTTCGTCTTCATGCTGTCGACGGCGCTGTTTCAGCTCCTTCGGATTCTCGGCCTCAAGATAAGAAGCAGGCCGCTCTTCCACTGCAGTCGCCGCAAAAAACGCCTGCAGCCGGTAGAAATCGCGCTGTGGAATGGGGTCATATTTATGGTCGTGGCACTGAGCGCAACCCGCAGTCAGGCCGAGGAAAGCGGAAGCTGTTGTGCCGGTGATTTCGTTCAGAAAGTCCTGCCGCAACTGTTGGCGAGAAGTGGCGTCAGCCTCCCAGGTGGCCATGCGCAGAAATCCCAAAGCAATCAGGCGCTCGGCACTGTCCTTGTCGGTAGCCCGCTTGTCCTTCATCTCGTCGCCGGCCAGCTGTTCCTTGATGAAAAGGTCGTAGGGTTTGTCCTGGTTAAAGGCCCGGATGACATAATCGCGATAGCGCCACGCAGTCGGGCGCTCGCTGTCGATAGCAAACCCATCCGACTCGGCAAAACGTACCAGGTCGAGCCAATGCCGGCCCCAGCGTTCGCCGTAGCGGGGGTCGGCTAGCAGTTTGTCGACCAACTTGGCATACGCGGCCGGGTCACGATCGTTGACGAAAGCCGAGACTTCTTCTGGCGGTGGCGGCAGCCCTATCAGATCGAAATAGACGCGCCTGATTAAAGCCCTGCGGTCGGCAGCGGGCGCGGGAGTCATGTTTCTGGCATCCAGCTTGGCAAGAATAAAGGCGTCGATTGGATTGCGAATCCATGATGCGTGGCTCACTGCAGGAACTGCGGGGGCTTTCGGCGGCTGTACCAGCCACTCGAGATGTCCGTCGCGAGACAAGTCTGGCGCCGCCAATGGCGCCATCGCGTCGATCGCGCCTGCCAACTCTTGAACCACATTGTTTGGTAGCGATCCCCCGAGCGGCATTTTCGGGCTTCTTTCTCCTCGCACATACGCCATAAGCAAGCTCTTTTGCGACGAACCCGGTGTGAGCGCGGGCCCATGCTTGCCTCCACGCAGCAACCCTTCTAGGCTCAAGATCGACAGACTGCTTTGCGGAGACGTTGTTCCATGGCAGGAAGCACAGTGGGCGTGCAGGATTGGATAGAGCCTTTTCTGGAAAATTGCCGGATTTTCTTCAGCAGCTACGGCGGGCTTGCTTAAGAAAATCAGAACAACCACGAACACCAATCGGAACATGTGAGAAAACTCCATGGGAGCTAGCCACTCAAAGCAACAAGCTACCTGATTCACGAAGGCTGGATGGGTGTCTGTCTGATTCGTCGTGCAGCATTGGGCGTTGCTGAGCAACTAGAGATTCAAAAAAACATGTGCGACAGCAAATTCCTGTCAACAAGCGAAACGAAGGGAACTGTGAAAAATTGTCGCAGCGCTGTAGGGAACGGCCGCTGTGGCGTTCCTGCGACAACTAAGTACTGATTTCAAACGGGTTCGCCACTTCAGGCGACTTCGGCCTCCCCTGGAGTTGCCGTGAAGTCTTATCACAGCCACCTCAAACGTCAAGGGACAAGGAAGAGGAGACCGCAATCTATCAAGGTTCTGCTATAGCCGAAAGGATTTCCTCACCAACGGAACTGCCGTCTTTTCCCCTTCCCGAATCCGATAGAACCGGTTCAGTTGAAGGTTTGGTATTTTGTCAGTCGTCCGGCTGGCAGGCCAGAAGATCTCGACTTCTCGAATGGCTTTCGCATCACCCAGGCCGGTTTCCAATCGGAGGCTCGAAGCACCAAAGCTGCCACCACTGTTGACTGATTGGTAAACCTCCCGCGTCCCCCGTTCGCTCTCTACAGCAATTCTCACTCTAGTTCCAATGGCAGCGCGGTTCGACCGTGCTCCTTCCAGTTCCAGTGTAACCCAGGAGCCACCGTGGCCAGGGTTGGCAAACAACACGTTCCAAAAAGCATCGCCGGGAAACGCTCCCCCAATGTCTGCGTAGATGTCCTGATCGCCATCGTTGTCAATATCTCCGAACGAAATAGCATGGCCCTTCTGCAGGTGCCCAAACCCGCCAGACGTTGTCACGTCTTGAAAATAGCTACCTTTCGCATTGCGGAACATTCGATTAGGCAAGAGGGCACGAAAGTCTGGCTCTCCAGTGCCGAAGTAAGCGTCAAGAAACCCGTCATTGTCGAGGTCGCCAAAGTTAGCGCCCATGATGAGCAGCACTTTGTCGAGACCCGCTCGTCGGGTAACGTCGCTAAAGGTTCCATCATGGTTGTTGCGATAGAGACGCGAGCGTTCGGCCTGATTGGGCAAGCCCAGATAAGTGGCCGCAATATCGCCTAGCTTGTTCGTATGAAAGGCGGCGACAAACAGATCCTGCCACCCGTCGTTGTCGTAATCCCAGAACCACGTGGCAAAACTGTTAATAGGCGCCGCGACTCCAGCCTGGCTGGTGACATCCGTAAAGGCCCATGAGATCTTTGAAGAATTCTCGCGATGCTTGGGTTCCTGTTTGCCTTCGTTCCGGAAAAGACAGTTTGGGGCTCCGAGACGCGAGACATATAGATCCAGCAGACCATCGTTGTTGTAATCACCCCAAATCACGCCCTTTACAAACCCAAGATCAGCCAGTCCAAGCTCTCTGGCGATCTCCCTGAAAGTACCATCGCCGTTATTCCGGTACAACTCGCAAGGATGATTCTCTTTCCCCTGCGACTCGTTTCCGACGAACAAATCCACCCAGCCATCATTGTCGAAATCTCCCCAGGCGGCCGTTCCGGTGGGGTGGAAGCTCAACAGACCGGCCTCCTCGGTAACATCCGTAAAAGTGCCGTCGCGATTGCTGCGCAGTAGCGAGTTCGGGTAGTGGCCCGCAGGGCCCATCCAGGCGCCACGCAACACGAGCACGTCAGAAAAACCATCATTATTGTAGTCGGCATGTACCATGTTTAATCCGCCGACCAGCCCGGTTAACCCCGCTTGCGCGGTGCGCTCAGTGAAGGTTCCGTCCCCATTATTTTGGAAGAAGCGCAGAGGGTCACGCAGCCCGGACGATGAAACCATCAGGTCCAGAAGACCATCGGCATTGAAATCTTCGAGGACACTGCCGCCGGCCAGTCCCAGCACATCTAGTCCCAGCCTGCCGGCAACGTCAGGAAATCGCTTTATGTCGTACTCCGAATCAAAAACACTGCCAGGAATCAACCACTGCGAAGGCACCTTGTGCGGGTGTTCGCCCAGCGTCATGTAGGCAATGTTCAACAACCAGCGGGCCAGCAAATCAGAAGGGCTCTCTTTGAGCGCCGCCGTCAAGCCAAGGATGGCTTCGCGAGAGCCGCGTCTAGCCTTGTGAATGCCGCCGTTGCGGATTGGCAAGAGACACGATTCCGTACTGTGATGCAGGATGCAGTTCTCCTGTTCTCCCAGCCGGAAGTAAACCAGCGTCAACAAATCCCGCACAGGCCGCGCAAAACCGTCCGAGGGTTGAATACTGCGCAGTCGTCCAAGATCTTGAAGCTGTTTAAGCTCCTCAATCGCTTGAAGCGTTTCGCCTGACAGCAATAGCTCTTCTGCCAGCCGGAAGCGAACTTTTAACTCATTCCTTGCATCCAGGCGAGAAGACAACACCTGGCGAAAATACGCGGCTTTCTCGCGATTCATGTAGGGGCTGGCTTCGATGCGGCTACTGCGGATGATCTGTTCAAGCCGCTCCGCCATGTGCTTATTGCTAGGAGCGGCGGTTGCAGATTTTTGGATATCAGGGCGAATAGGGGAATCCAGCCCAAAAAGACAAGCCAGTCCCGCCAGCAAACACGACACGAGAGCAGGCTGATTTCGGGAACTCAATCTCATTGGCCTTAAGCAAGTCCCGCCCGCCGTCAGAATGCAATCTGGCTTCCCGGCATTGCAACTTCTCTTTCTCTTAAGGACGACACACAGCGAGCTAGCAACGACTGGAGAAAATGACTTGAGCCCTCCCAGGGTTCCGTCAAAGTCTCGAAGCCTTCCTTACGGTCGGGCTACTGAACGGAGTCGAGGCTCAAGTCAGTAGCCCGCAAATCAGCAAGGGCTCTGCCTCGATCCAACGACGTATGGGACTTTCACGGAACCCTGTGAGCCTTCCCTTGACATCGACTCGTCTGGAGCTAAAGTAATAATAATTGTTAATCCTCATACGTCTTGAAGGCCTGCGAGATTCTGTGTCTCGTGGGTTTTTATTGTCAACACGTAACCTGGTTTCACATTAGTCCAAAAGGACAGAGGAGGTGCCCTAATGAAACCTGTTCTTCCGCTCATCAAATCACTGGTGATCCTGGTAGCCGCCTTGGGAGTTGGTTTTCCCCGTCTGCTCCTCTCTCAGGCTACTTTCGGCAATATTATCGGAACAGTCACTGACCCCGGTGGAGCCGTCATCGTTGGAGCGAAAGTAACCATCACGAGCGTAGAGAGGGGGACGGTCGTATCAACGACCAGTAACGAATCGGGCAACTATACTCAGACCCATCTGGCCAGTGGTAAGTACAAGGTGGAATTTGAAGCTGCAGGTTTCGAGCGCCTGATCAAAGACGGTGTGGAAGTCAGCGTCGACCGCTCGACGCGGGCTGATGCGCAGATGGTGATTGGTGAAATTACCAGGGAAGTTACAGTGACGGGCGAGGCCCCGGCGCTGGTTACTGATCGAGCTGAAGTCAGCGTAACCCTGGGTCTAAAGCAAGTGGAAGATCTGCCCATCCTAAATCGTAATCTGACCGCTCTGCAGCTGTTGTTACCGGGTGCACAGAAGTCTCCCTGGCAGCACGCGACCAGCGAGAATCCTCAGGGTGGAATCCAGATCCACAATAATGGTCAAGAGTTTGGGTCGACAAACTTCACGATTGACGGAATGGACAACAATGATCCGGTGCTGGGCATCATTGTCATCAATCCTTCCGTCGATTCGGTGCGGGAGATGAAACAAACCACTGGGAACTTTGATGCGGAGTTCGCGCAAGCCGGCGGTGCGGTCATTCAGGTCGATACCAAGTCGGGCACTAATGACTTACACGGCAGCCTGTTCGAGTTCCTGCAAAACGATGTTCTCAACGCCAGAAACTCCTTCAGCGAACCTACAGGACCTCCGCCATTGCGCTGGAACCAGTTTGGCGGCTCTTTGGGAGGGCCTGTGGCGAAGAATAAGCTATTCGTTTTCGCTGACTACCAGGGAACCCGGCGGCGCACCGGTGCCTCCTTGCTGACAACGGTACCGACGCAAGCCATGCGTAACGGTGATTTCAGCGCCTTCGGTGTTCCAATCTTCGATCCGGCCACCGGCGACGCGAATGGGGGAGGGAGAACACCGTTTCCGGGAAATATCATTCCGTCTAACCGAATCACTACACAGGCTCGCTATCTAGTTAATCTCTTGCCTCCTCCCAACTCCGGTTCTCCCGGAGCGGTGAATAATAACTTCACTTCGAGTGCGTCGGAAAAGTTCGATAGCGACCAGTTCGGCATCAAAGTCGATCACTATCTTTCGGAGAAGTGGAGGTATTTCATCCGATATACCTACGCGGACTTCGATAAGGTTTCACCGCCTGCGTTTGGGACCGAAGCCGGTGGTCCTGCTCTGTCGGGTTTGGGGTTTGCCGGGACTTCGGTGACGAGGAATCAGAATCTAGTCGGCAGTGTGAACCGTATCATCAGCCCGACTCTATTGACGGACTTTCGCTTCGGATTTTCCCGATATCGAGTCAATGTGCTGCCACTCGACTTTGGCTCGAACACCGGCGAAGCAGCCGGTATACCGGGAGTGAACCTGCCCGAACGCGAAGATACCTCTGGTATACCCTCCTTCCAGATCAACGGAAACGGTGGCTTTCGCTTCGGCTATAGCTTGGCCGTAAACCAGTGTAATTGTCCGCTGCAGCAGCGAGAGATCGTCTACCAGTTCGTCAACAACTGGACCAAGATCGTAGGAAACCATAACTTGAAGTGGGGTACGGACGTTCGCCGCGCTCAAAACATTCGTATCCCCAGCGATCGAAGACGTAATGGCCAGTTTGTATTTGATCCAGCTATTACGGGAAGCGCTGATTTCACCGGCTCAGGTTTAGGTCCGGCCGCCTTCCTATTGGGACTCCCCAGTTTTTTTGAGCGCTTCGCCCCGAGAAACATCGATGCGGAGGACATGCAGTGGCGCATGTTCTTCTTCGTCCAGGACAATTGGCGCGCCACGCAAAACTTGACCTTGAGCTTTGGCCTGCGTTGGGATACTTGGTTTCCAAACTACACCAGAAACGCGGGCCAGGGGTCGAATTACGATGTGAACACAAATACCGTTCTGATTGCCGGAGTCGGCGAAAACAGCAAGTCAGCGGGAATTGAGACTCAGTGGACGAATTTTTCGCCGCGCCTGTCAATCGCCTATCAGTTGAACTCCAAGACGGTGATCCGCAGCGGTTTCGGACGGAGCTTCTTCCAGGAAATTTTCGGGGCAACCTTCAATTACACCACTTTCGGGTATCCCAATCTGATCACTCAGCAGGTGCCTCAGACGAATCCATTCACTCCAGTATTCACACTTGCCCAAGGTCCGCCAGCAGTCGTGTTCCCCGAAATCCCGACGAGCGGGCGAATGCCATTGCCAGACGGGATCAGCCAATCCTACCGGCCGAACGACCTATCCTTTTCGTATGTTGACTCTTGGAACCTCTCCTTCGAGCGACTTATTGGCAGCGATATCACTGCTACCGTCTCCTACATAGGCAATGGCGGGCGGAACCTGCGTCAAGGAATACCGCTCAACCAGGCAGTCCCCGGACCAGGTCCCTTTAATCCCCGACGGCCGCTGTTCCAAAAATTCGGGCTTACCCAAGGCATCAATGATGCGTCGACCAAGGGAAGCAACAACTATCATGCGCTGCAGACGAAGCTAAGCAAGCGTCTGTCGAAAGGCGTGTCGTTCCTGGGCAGTTATACCTGGTCGAAGACCATTAACAACTCTCAGGGGCTAATGCTGAATGGCCTTCTGAATCGGGGAGTTGCCGATTACGACCGCGGACATGTGGTCTCGATCGGCCACACCTGGCTGCTGCCTTTCGGCTCAGGACTCACCGGTGTCGCCCGTCAGATCCTGGCAGGTTGGGAGTTCACAGGCATCACGCAATTCCAGAGCGGACTCCCCTTTTCACCCACGCTGAACAATAACGCTTCTCTAAATTCTGACGCATCGCTTCGTCCAGATCATGTGCCAGGAGTCGATCCAACAGAGGTGCCTGGCGGGCAGACTCGCGACCTGTGGTTCAACCCGGCGGCCTACAGGGTGCCTGCGCTTTATCAGTTTGGCAATGCGGGACGGAACTCTTTGCGTGGCCAAGGCCTGTTAACAGCAGACTGGTCGTTGCACAAGGGCTTCGCTGTTGGCGAGGGGAAGGAACTTACTTTTCGCTGGGAAGTGTACAACGTGTTTAACCGAACCAATCTCGGGCTCCCAACTACGGGAGTCGATGCAGGACCTGGTAATGCCGGTCGTATCACCGGACTCTTTATCCCGATGCGCCAAATGCAGTTTGGTCTGCGTTTCACATTTTGAACGAAAAGGGCGTTTGTCCCTGGAGACGCTTTGAACACTCTGGCACTCACAGAGGGGACGTTTTCTTCAAGAAAGCGCCCCCTACTTTTTCAGCCGGGTGGAGGTCTCAAGCTCCCTTTTAGCCTCGGCCAGCCGTCCCATTTTCCGATACACCGTACCTAACAGGTAATGGGTGCCTGCGTTGTTCGAATCCATTGAGACGGCTTTCTGCAGCACTCCCTCCGCCAATTCCAATAGACCTTTCTGTTCATATATCTTCCCAAGAAGGATGTACGGACTGCTGAAATCAGGGTTCAACCAGATGGCCTTCTTCAGTGGCGCTTCAGCTTCATCCAACAACTGCTGGCGCGAAAAAGCGTCGCCCAAACGGTAGTAGGCCATGAAATAACCCGGGTTCAGTGCAATTTCCCTTTTCAACTCAGTAACTCCTGTAGCGAGATCACCTCGGAAAATCGCCAGCTCCCCGAGTAGGGAATGAAGCTGCGGCAAATTGGGGTCGATGGCCAAAGCCCTTTCCAGCTCGAGTTTGGCAAGCTCTTCCATTTGCGCGCTGATCATCAACTTCGCTGTCAGCAGACTGGCAGAAGCCGAGTCGGGCGCCACCTGGTACAGCCGGGCGAACGCTTTCCTGGCGTCGTGTGAATTTCGTTCGCGGAGATGCGTCATGCCAAGAGCATAACTGAGATCCGGATTGGAAGGCGATTGAGCCAAGCCCTTCTCCAACAGAGGCCTTGCCTCACTGAATCTTCCTTCCAGGTAATAACTCATGCCAAGAGCAGCCACGGCCTCGGAGATTTTCGGGTCGGATGGAGTGGCGCTGTCTACAAAGCCTTTAAGCAACGGAATCGCTGCGGCATAGGCTCCCTTCTGGTACGCCGACATGCCCCTGACAAAAGGCAAGTCGCGTGCGTCCTGGTGCGGTTCGGCTGCCCGGCTACTAGGCCTTGGCGCGGTTTCTCCTTGCACCATCAACGCGAATGCAAGGGCTGTGTTCGAGAGGAACCTCATGAGAGAAGGTGGGAAGGCCAGAGGGCATGGGACCGCTCCTGCCGGCTGACCGAATTGTGCTGACCGGGACAATATGCGGTTGGCCGTTTTGGCGTCAAGCTGAATTTGCCCAGTGCCCTTGACCCAAAACCTCTTGATCTTTGGATGGTGACCGTAGTCACGAATAGAAGTACTAAGTCACCAAAAAAGATGTGGGGAAGACGTTCTTGTGCCCGTAGGGTTCAAAAATGCGATCACGGACACTCTCAGGGATTCAGGTGAACGCGTTTCCGTTCACCGAATCATGAAGACACAGAGTCGCTGCCTGACCACGTTTGGCAGAATCGGGCCGTCGCTTCTCGTCCGATGAGTGAGGCGGCGCATTCAACACATGGGTGCGAGAGGCATCGTATGCTGCTTTCCGATAATAGTAATTCATCAGTCCACCAAGCCGCTGACGCCGCTCTACAGCTCCAGGCGTTTCAGCCTTCGTTTCCATCGGCACAATCAGCCGGTTTCCAAGACCTTGATGGTTTCGTTCCATGTGATAGTACTCAACAAACTCACGAATGGCATTCCGCAATGAATCTTCACCAAAGAGGATCATCCGGTCCAGACAACTTTCCTTGATGCTCCGGACAAACCGCTCCGCGTAAGCATTCAGGTTAGGCGATCGCGGCGGCAGTTTGACGGATTCAATGCCGGCGTCGGCAAGCAGGTCCAGAAAATCTCGCGTGTACAGTGGATCCCGATCACGTTGTGTTCAACAACTCGATCTCATTGAGATCATTGGTCTCGGTTGCTTCGCTGTCACGTGTAGGATGCACGGATGCGAACCGCGTTAGACCCATTTTTGAGGACCTATCGCCCATACGGAATTGGCACCCTTCCCCACTTTGTAACCAGTTTGTCAGTGTTTTGTAACTCTGTTGGCAGGACTTCCCATTCGCCAGTCAATACTCTCTCACGGTCTAGGGCGAGTGACTGCCACGCACGACGCCTAGGCGCAGCCCCGGACCATCTTCGGGAGTCCTGGGAACCTCGCAGTGCCGGCCGACCGGCACAAACATGCCGTCTTTTCGTTGCTTCTGCTGCCTGACTGAAGTTGCAGGCAAAGAACCTGGAGCGCCAAGTATTCGAAGATGCAAGGCCTTTATCTGGCGGTCCGCATGCAGATGCTAAAGACACGGCAAACGAGAGAAGGGGTGCACAATGAAATCAAGCCTCATGCTTGTTGCGTTTGCTATATAACTGAGTCAACACCGATCTGCGGGAGGCTGTCATGAAGGGAAACGACAACAGGATTCGTATCATCACGACCCTATTGCTTGGCTCTTTCTGCTTGTTCATTGCCAGCTCCTTCAGGGCGGCTCCCGATCCCTCATGGGACTCCATTCCCGGTGATTTGCCCAAGCATACAATTCCGCACCACTACACGATTTCCATCCTGCCGGACATCGAGTCCAAGACGTTCAAGGGAACTGAATCGATCGACTTCGAAGTTAGAACGCCGGTCTCTGCGGTCGTGCTCAACGCTAGGAAGCTCGGGCTCTCCAATGCCCGCCTGGCAGGAGGTCAAACAGCGGCCATCCAGATGGATGATCGGCGGGAGACCGTTACGTTGACATTTTCCCAACCTCTGCCAGTCGGACGTCACCAGCTGGAGCTTGAATTTGATGGCAAGATTGGAAGCCAGGCCGAAGGGCTATACTACGGGACGTATCCATCTGACGAGGGAGAGAAGGTGCTGCTGGCCACGCAGCTCGAACCCACGGACGCCCGGCAGGTGTTTCCGTGTTGGGACGAGCCTGCCTTCCGTGCAACGTTTCAGTTGACCGTGGAAGTTCCCGCACAATTTTTGGCCGTGTCCAACATGCCGGTGGAACGAGAAGAAGCCCTTCCGGCAGGAAAGAAGCGTGTGAAGTTCTCACGCACGCCGAAGATGCCCAGCTATCTCGTAGCGCTGGTCGCAGGGGAATTGGAGGCGCTCAGCGGAGAAGCTGAGGGCGTTCCACTGCGCATAATCACCAGCCGAGGTAAGAGGCAGAACGCAGAATACGCACTCGAAATCACCCGGCAGTTGCTGGCTTTTTACAACGACTACTTCGGTCTGAAGTACCCGCTGCCAAAGCTGGACCAGATCGCGATTCCAGGCGGCTTTCTCGGTGCGATGGAGAATTGGGGTGCGATTACCTACTTCGAATCCATTCTGCTGTTCGACCCGAAAGTATCTTCTCAATCGACGCGGGAAAGCATCTTCAATGTGGTGGCGCATGAGATTGCGCATCAGTGGTTCGGAGACCTTGTTACCCCAGCTTGGTGGGACGATCTCTGGCTGAACGAAGCCTTCGCCACCTGGATGGAAGTGAAGGCCAGCAATCACTTCAACCCTGGCTGGAATGCCCGCGTTCGCTCCGGTCGCTCGAAGAACTTCGCTATGAGTACTGACGCACTCAGGGCAACTCATCCTGTGCGGATGCCCATCGAGAATCCATCGGATGTGATTCGCAGTTTTGATGAGATCACGTATCAGAAGGGTGGCGCTGTGCTGTTCATGCTGGAGACCTATCTGGGAGAGCAAGTCTTCAGAGACGGGCTGCGGCAGTACCTATCTGCGCATCAATACGGCAACGCCACTGCTGCAAATCTCTGGACGGCAATGGAAAAAGTCTCGGGAAAGCCATTGAGTGGCATGGCTCGCAGTTGGATCGAGCAGCCAGGTTTTCCGCTCGTGAAGGTTTCCTCGTCCTGCCTTGAAGGAAAACGCCAACTGGTGTTGGAGCAACAACGGTTTACGCTGGACGACGAAGCGCCCTCCCCGCTTCTATGGCAGATCCCGGTAATCCTGGCGGATGCACGCTCCGCGCAGGCTTCAAAAAAGTTCCTGTTGAAAGAGAAGAGCTCAACCTTTGCTTTGGACGACTGCAGCACTCCGATCAAACTTAACGCGGGTGACGCGGGCTACTACCGCGTGCGCTACTCCAAGCCACTGCTGGAAGATCTGCGGGAATCGCTCTCGTCTGGCCTCGGTCAGTCCGACCAGCTAAACCTGCTTCGAGACACCTGGGCACTGATGGAAGCAAACCAAGGACCCTCGGGCGACTATCTGGACCTCGTCGAAGGTCTTCGCGACCAGAAGGCCCAGCCGATATGGGAGGAGATTCTTGGTAAGTTAGAGTCCCTCGATAACCTTTTCATCGGCAACACCGCGCGCGATTCGTTGCACCGTTACGGCCGTTCTCTGCTTGCACCGTTGTTAAAGCACGTGGGTTGGGAGTCACCGGCAGGGGAACCAGAAGAAAACCGGCTGCTGCGAACCCGCGTGATTACCACGCTGGGTTTTTTCGGGGATGAGGAGGTGATTGCCCAGGCGCGATCACGGTTTCAGCTATTTCTGAAGGATTCTGGTTCCCTGCACGCTGATCTGAGGCCCGCGGTTCTCGACGTAGTGGGACGTTACAGCGATCGCACCACTTATGACCGCTTGCATGAGCTTGGGCGTCAAGCTCAGAATCTGGAAGAGCGTCTCCTGTTCTATCGTGCCATGCACATGGCTCGGGACCCTCTCCTGGCGGACGAAAACCTCCGCATTGCCCTGACTGACGAACTGCCTCCGGGAGTCGCCGTCTATTCCGTTTTCTATGTGGCGTTTGGCGGACAACATCGCGAAGCAGCCTGGACTTTTGTCCGGCAGAACCTGAAGAAGCTGACTGAGAAATTGGATCTGTGGGGACGGCTGAACTATGTCCCATATCTAATGACTGCCTTCTCCGATGCGGCGCGAGCGGAGGAACTGGAAGCATTCAGCAAGGAGCATCTTTCCCAGGACACAGCCAAAGAAGTGGCAAAGGCCGCCGAAAAGATTCGCTTCCAGGCCAGGCTCAAGGCGCGGGAAGTGCCTCGGATCGAAGAATGGCTGCGCAAGCGAAGTCTGTAGAGTGCCTCCTGTCGCTGGGTATGCATTGGACTCACACCGAGGACAAAGGGTGTAAGTACCGTCTGCGCTAGCGGGCGGGTCGGCCGTTATCAGCACCATCCACAGTCAGCCGGGCAGCGTCAATCTCACCGGTCCTGGCGACGACAAGCGAGGTGAAACATGCGTCCATCGAGGATTCTTTGTCTGCTGCTTTCAATTTGCTATTCTGCTTACGCAGGTGAATTTCAGGATGACCTAAAGGCCCGCCGGAATCGAGTGATGGAGCGCCTGGGGCCCGAGGCGATGCTTATTCTCTGGAGCGCACCCACCCGTGCTTATTCCCTCGATGTCAATTACGAGTACCGGCAGGACAGCAATCTCTACTATCTGACCGGCATCGACCAGGAAGAAACCGCCCTCGTGCTGATGCCCGGTAATCGGACTCGCAAGGAGATCCTCTTTGTTAGCACCCGTGACCCGAAATTAGAACACTGGACTGGACGGGCGCTGAGTCTTGCGGATGCCACCTCTCGCAGCGGTATCGCCAAGGTCTACCCTGCCGGGCGTTTTGATTCGTTCATCTACGGCGTGCTTTCCCGCTTCTCATTCGACACTGAAGCCGATGAAGCTTCTTCCGAGTACGAAGCCTTCTTCAAGGCACTCGACGAAGGTAAGGCACGGTTAGCGCTGCCTCTGCGACCCAGGCCAGGCCTTTCTCAGCCCTTGAACCCAGTCTTCGAATTTGCGAACAAGATCCGACAGCGTTTTTTCAATCTCGCGATACAGGACGCCACTAAAATCCTGGCGAATGCCCGGCAGATCAAGACTCCTTACGAGAGGAAACTGCTGGAACGCAGCGTCGATATCTCGAACCAGGCGCAGCTGGCGGCAATGCGAGCGGCCAGACCGGGTGCTTACGAGTATCAAGTGAAGGCTGCCATCGAGCAGACATATAAAGCCAACGGCGCTCAGGGCTGGAGCTATCCGCCAATAGTGGGCAGTGGGCCTAACGCCACTATCCTGCACTATGAGAAATCGGACCGGCAGATGCAGTCCGGTGATCTGCTTTTGGTCGATGCCGCCTGCAATTACGAATACCTCACCGGTGACATCACGCGCACCTACCCGGTTGATGGGACCTTCAGTCCTGCCCAAAAGGACATCTACGAGATTGTGCTGGCGGCCCAGGAGGAAGCCATAAAGGTTTCTCGCCCCGGAGTGAAACTCAAAGACGTAGAGAAGAAAGCAGCTGCGGTTGTGAAGGAGGGCCTCCTGCGGCTCGGGCTCATAACGGATGCTTCAAACGAGCAGTACAAGACTTGGTACACCCATAACGCGTGTCACTATATAGGAATCGACGTACACGACGTGGGTGACTACGAGAGGCCGCTGGAGCCAGGCATGACTTTCGTGATCGAACCTGGGCTGTACATTCGGAAAGCAGCCCTCGACGATTTGCCAAAAACTCCAGAAAATGAAGCATTCCGCAGCAAGGTCCAGTCGACCGTTGAGAAATACAACGACATTGGCACTCGCATTGAAGACTCGTTCCTACTCACGGAGTCGGGACTAGAGAACCTTTCCGCCTCGGTGCCCAGGACGGTTGCTGAGATTGAGCGGTTCTTGAAGGGGCGACCACCGATCCATCCCGTCTCGGGACGGTGATTCACGCGCGCGAATTGTTGTGGCGCCTCCAGCGGTGTTCTGTCGCTTCGAGCTTCCCCGGTGCAACGGTGGTCCATGGCCGCTGGCCCCGCTTTGCACCGTGACGTTCGCAATTGGCCGACAGTTATCGTCCCATTTACCCACACCTTACCGACGATCGACGCATAGCTGCGCCGCTGAGGCCTGTGATCCTCCTTGACCAGAACTGGAACCTGCGATCTGCTGGGAATCAATGAAGGGGCTTTCTCGTAACTCAGGACTCCCTGCCGATTCTTTGAATCATCACCACATCTCGGCTCACAGCCCCTCGCGCAAAGGCAAGCCTCTTGCCGTCGCGTGACCAGTCAAAGTAGAAGATCTGGCCAGATCGAAAGTGGGTCCATGTTCTGGCGTGCCCTCCCGAGAGCGGCTGTACCCAAAGATTCGAAGCCTCTCGATCGTCAATGTATGCCAGCGCCTTTCCGTCGGGCGTCCATCGTACATACCTGCTTCGAACGGAGGAGGGAATCGCAAACCTCTGAGTCGGCTCGCCTCCGGACGAGGGAATCACCGCTAGTCGCCACCCGCCCCGATCCATAGCGAAGTACGCAACGAACTTTCCGTCAGGGGAAATCGCCGGCCGGATAGCGACTCTGGCCGCAAGAGGAACAGGTTGACCTCCATTGAGTGAAACCTTGGAGACTTTGTACACCCCGAGGGGCTCGTACCCTTCCTGGTATACCAGCCAATCCCCCGTCGGTGAGCAAAACGGATAGGTTTCGCCAAGTCCGTAGGTAAGTTGTTTGGCTGGTCCGCCTTCGATACTCATGCGCCAGATGTTCCAGGCTCCATCGCGATCCGAAGCAAAGACGACGGTACGACCGTCGGCGGACACTGAAGGGTGCATGTTGTTGCCAGCGTTTGCGGTTAACTGCCTCTTGTTCCGGCCGTCTGCGTCCATAGTCCAGATGTCCTGACGTCCGCCAGCGCTGGATCGATAGGCGATTCTTCCTTCTGGAGTCCACGCAACCCCTTCGACCGTTGCACTTCGGCTTCCTTCTGACGTTACTTCGAGGGGATTCTCAATGGAGGTCGCTTCAGACACCCACAAGCTCACCCGATGTTCCCAGCGAACTGTTACCAGCTTCTCTGCGTCGGCGGTGGCGCTTACACTCCAGTAGTCGTTCAGGTCATTGGTGATTCGAACCGCTTGCGAGCCGGAATCCGAGACGTGCCACAGCTGCCGTGGTGACATCTCCTCCTTGCCTGCAATGGCTACAAAACCTCGACCCGCGCCAAGCGACTCCAAACCGCCGATGTATCCCCACTGGCTTGAGTTTAGTGGCTCATCTTTTCCGGTGTTCGGATTGACGCGAATCAGTTGGGAATAGCGGCCTCGCGTTCCAGGAAGGAGAGCGGCGCAAATAATACTTCCATCATGCGCCCAAACCGGTCCACTCTCGTCGTAGAGTAAGCCATCCTCCTTCCTCTCGAGAACGGCTCGAAATCCCGTCCCATCGATCTTGCCAACGACCAGCCGCGTTGCCACCTCGTCTGGGTCGTCAATTACTGCAATGCGCTGGCCGTCCGGCGACAACGCCGGAAAGCTCGATACATCGTCGAGGATCTTTCGTGCAGCTCCAAGGTTTCCGAGAAGAGGAACCTGCCACAACTCTGGCGAGCGTTTGGTTCGGTCCCAAACAACATAGAAGACATAGTTCCCGTCAGGCGACACCCTCACCCATCGATAGGAAACGTCGGCTGGCGGCACGATCGACACATCACTGGCAGTCGCGACCTGCCGCACCCAAAGACCCTGCGTTCCCGCTTCATCGCGCACATGAGCCACATACTTGCCATCCGGAGAGATTGCAGCCGTTTGGGCAATTCCGGAGTTGGTCAACCTCAGCATCTGGACTTGCTCAAGCGAATAAGGGGGCAACTCTCCGTCAAGAAACTGAGAAAGGCCCTTCCACGACACCATTCCTGCTGCCGTTAGAGCACCCCCGAACAACAGAGTCCGGCGGCTTATAAGCCAGCCCGGCCTCCAGTTGAACGTATAGGCATGCCGGAAAAGGCCAATCAAAACATCCTGGCGGTGCCCTCTTAGATCGACTAGCATCCCTCTTGCCGATTGGTAGCGGACTTCTCGATCCTTTTCGAGCGCCTTGCTAACTATCCGATCAAGTTCTGATGGTACGCCGGCTCTGATTCCTCCGGACGGGGCTGGCAACCGGTTGAGTATGGCGTCGAAGATGACGGCTGATGTGTTGCCTTTGAAGGGCATCGTCCCCGTCACCATCTCATACAATACGGCGCCGAAGGAAAACAGATCGGTGCGCGGGTCCAACTCTTCACCTCTGGCCTGCTCCGGTGACATGTAGGCCACCGTGCCGGGCGTCAGCCCCGAACCGGTCAACGGCTCATCTGTGACCGCCGTGGCCACTGACGAAGTTCCCATAGCCTGTCCCATGCGTTTTCTTTCGTGCATCAACTTGGCCAAGCCAAAGTCCAGCAGCTTAGCCTCTCCTCGCCCCGTGATGAAAATATTGGCTGGTTTGATATCTCGGTGGATGATGCCCTTTGAGTGCGCAGCCTCAAGAGCGTGCGCGATTTGAATGGCTAAATCCAATAACGGCTCCAGCTTGAGCCGGAGTCCCAACAGCCGCTGCTTGAGAGTCTGGCCCTCCAGCAATTCCATGACAATGAAGGGCTGGCCATCAAATTCGTCGATATCGTGAATGGTACAGATATTGGGGTGATTCAAAGCGGAAGCGGCGCGGGCTTCGCGCCGGAAACGCTCCAGGGCCAGCGAATTGTCAGCAAGGTCTTCAGGAAGGAACTTCAAAGCCACTTCACGGCCGAGTTTGAGATCCTCGGCCTTGTACACCACTCCCATTCCGCCGCCACCGAGCTTTTCGAGAATCCGGTAATGGGAAATGGTTTGGCCGATCATGGGATTAGACTAATGGAACCGCGAAGACGCGAAGAGCGCGAAGCTCCCTGTCTGGTTTCCGCGTGCTGATCGATTGGCTAGGTATCCAGGGAGATTTTCTGGCCGACGTTACCTAAATCACACTCTTCATCGAAATCAAACTGCCGGATCATTCGATTTCAGTTGGCTGATGCGCAGTTCTTACGAATACCTGAAGGTGACGAGTTTACAGTCCATCACCGGTGCCGCGTTCATTTGCGTTCATTTGCGTTCATTCGCGGCCAATTTCACTTCGCGCTCTTCGCGACTTCTCGGTTCGAGTCTGGCTGCGTCTGCGTTCATTCGCGGCTAGCTTTTTTCGCGCTCTTGGCGTCTTGGCGGTTTGTCTCTTTTCCTGCAGTCTCGCCCTCATCCGTGTAATAGACCAGCTCCACTCGCTCTTTGCCCAAAGCAATCCGATCGCCTGACTGCAGCTCGTGCTCCGCAATCCGATCACCGTTTACAAAAGTTCCGTGACTGCTGTCGAGATCAACAAGGGTGTGTCCTCGCGGACCTTTGACGAGTTTCGCGTGGTGGCGCGAGACGTAGGGGTTTTCCAGAACGAGATCCGTGTCCGACTTGCGTCCGATGACGATTGTCTCTTCCCTCAACAGCAAGGTTTCTTCACGCCCCTCCACGTTGATCCAGCGCAGGCAAGGAACTGCCTCAACGCGCCTTCGCGCCTTCACAACAAATCGATATCCACGTCTTGGAATGGTTTGGATATAGGCCTCTGCCGTGCCATTGGCCAGCGCCTTCCTCAAGACAGAGATGTTCCGGGTGAGTCCCCCCTCTTCCACGAAAGCATCGGGCCAGACTCTCCGCATGAGTTCTTCTTTCTCAAGAACCTGTCCACCATTCTCCACCAGCAATCTCAAGGTTTCATACGCCTTGGGCGTGAGCGGCACAGGTTGACCATCCCGCAGCAGGCGTCGCTCCTCGAGTATCAAGGCAAAAAGGACCAAACTCGTAAAACTCCTTGGATTGACGGCTCACGCTGTCACCCCACTTTCAGATCGATGTGAGGGTTTTGTCAGCCCTTTGTTAGCTGCCTGCAAGGACTTTCCCAGACTCGCTCGCTAACCTCACTCACCAGAGGAAGGCAACTCATGAACAGAGAGAAATTGACACGATTCTAATCCAGGCTGGGTGCCAGTGACAACACAGCAAGCGGGCGAGGTGAAGGCTCCGTCAAAGGCAAGAGTCAGCCTCAAAGCAGCGGGCACGCGGCCAAGTTCCGCCCTAAAAAGGGGCCAAAGGCCGCGGGCCTTTGGGGGTTGTCCTGGCATATTCGCAAGCGGAAGCACGACAACCCCCACGCGGTTTCCGCGAAACCGCTTTCCCCTTTGTTATGGGGACTCAGCCCTCCCTCACGGTCGGGCTACCCGGCGGAAATCGGAGGCAACCCGCTTCCTCAGCCGGGCTCAAGCAGTTCTCAAGGCCAACCCAGCCAAGCACACAGTGAATGCAAACGAGCTGGGAACCACGACACATTCGTGGAAGGAGGCCAATGGGCAGTGCTAGCCTGGCAGGCTTCACCCATTCCTTGCATGTGCTGCCTTGCTTTGCTGACACTCGCTCTCTCTGGATTCGTAAGTACCTTGGCTATTGATTCCAGTTCTTGGCTGGGAGTTTGCTAATCGGCGAGTAGTGCAATTCGAGCAATTCGTAGCAATTCGTAGGGTGCGCTGCTTACCAAGCGCACCCATCAGTTCCTGGGGAAGAAGGAGAGCTGCGTTTGAATGCAGCGCACCCTACGAATGTGAGCCAGGAGGGACTATGAAGAAGACCTTCTGCATGACTCTCTGCTTTGCTGTACTGACCAGTGCTCGGGCCTACCCCCAAAACGGTGAGACCACTCCGAAGCAAAGTTATGGTTACGCGCTGTTCACGCCGGGTGCCACTGTGGGGGATGGGGGTGCTGCTGCGACACTGACGATAGGGATCGGCGCGGAAGGACTGATCAAGGGAGGCTTCGGCGCCGGTGCGGATGTGTCGTATCTGTTCTACCCGGAGGGTGGATTTAACGCAGGCTTCGGGCTCTTTTCTCCCGGTGTGTTCTACCAGTTCAAGCCCGCTCGCAAAACCGTCCCTTTTGTGATGGGTGGATATTCGCTGGCCTTCCGCGGCGGAGCGATCAACCTGATCCACTTTGGCGGAGGAATTAACCACTGGTTCAACAACCATTGGGGAATGCGGTTCGAAGTTCGCAACCACATGCAGCCGCCCTCGGCAGAATATCACCTGCTGCAGTTCCGGGTGGCGTTCCTGTTTCGATAGTCCTCCTCCCTTGAAAGGAAAGAACCATGAAACCCAGAGAGATTCGCCAAAAATGGTCCGCGGGAAACAGTCCCTTACTGAACGTGCTCAAGCAGACTCCCTTGTTCCTGTGGCTAGTTTTTCCAATTTACACTTTTGCCGGGGAATCGGTGGAGCATTCCTGGGAAAACCTAAAACAATTACGAGTGGGCCAAAAGACGAAGGTGATGTTGACGAGTCTGACGTCGGTGGAAGGAACGTGGGTCGACTTTTCAGATCAGATGATTACGCTCAAAGTTGACGACCAGCTGAGAACCATCGAACGTCCAAGCGTCTCGCGGGTGAGCTTGCGTGAAAACCCCAGACGCTTGCGAAGTACCCTGCTGGGTTTGGCCATCGGGGGCGGTACAGGATTGCTTGTCAGCGCTGCTTTCGGCTCGAAGAGCGAAGGTGCTTTGAGAAGAATTGCTCCCGTCTGCGCCGGCGCTGGAGCTGGGTTGGGAGCAGCTTTTCCCAGTTATCAGACCTTTTACAGGGCCAAACTACCTCAACCAGCCGAAAGAGGCCCTCGATCAAGCGAACCCGAAGTCGTTGATGTCCGGTGGTGACGAGACTCAAGCGCACGGTTCGGATTTTCAACGGCCCGCCGAAACGACGGTGAGGCGCGAGGAGGATCGAATGCGAATACCTATTTCTCTACTCGGCGTTCTGGCATTGGCGTCAAGCGCCACTGTGTTGCTCTGCCAAGTCAAGAGGCATTTTGCCGGGCAGAGTCTGACGAGTGTATCTGTAGAGGCTCAGATTCCGGTGAAACGTTCAGTGCCCTCTGTGACCGCACCCGCTCCACCTGCTCAGACTCACGTGTCGCGTCAGATCCCGCAACTGCCGCTTACATTCGAAGTCAACCGGGGACAGGCCGGTGACCGGGTAAAGTTCCTGTCGCGCAGCCCCAATCACACGCTCTTCTTGACGCCGACAGAGGCGATCATCGATCTGCCGATCCTTGTTAACCCGCCGTTTGGAACGCAAGCTCATACTCTTCCAGCCTTCTCCATCCTCAGCCCAAAATCCAAGATTGGAAACCCAAGATCGATAACGCTGCGCATGCGGTTGGCCGGCGGCAATCCTCGGGCATTAGTAAGCGGGATCGATGAGCTTCCCGGGAAAGTGAATTATTTGGTAGGCAGCGATCGCGGACAGTGGAAGACGGGCATCCGCACCTTCGCCAAAGTCAAATATCAGGGTGTGTACTCCGGGATTGACCTCGTCTACTACGGCAAGCAGGGTCATTTAGAGTACGACTTCATAATCGCGCCTGGTGCCGATCCGAGAGTCATCACCATGAACTTCGAGGGAGCCGGTTGGCTCGAAGTCGATGACAACGGCGATCTGGTGCTGAAAGCCGGCTCAAGATCACTCCGCCAGCAAAAGCCGGTGATCTACCAGGAAGTGCAGGGACGCAGGCACCTTGTTCCTGGGGAGTATGTTCTCAAAGGCCCGCGCCAAGTGGGCTTTCGGATAGATCCCTATGATGCGAGCAAGCCTTTGGTCATCGATCCCGTGTTGAGTTTCTCTTCTTACCTCGGCGGCCAAGGCGGCGATCGAGGCTACGGCATTGCACTGGACCCTGCCGGCAACGTCTATATCACCGGCGAGACACGCTCCGCGAATTTCCCAACCATGAATGCCTTGCAGCTGAGCCATGGCGGTGATCGCAATGACGCCTTCGTTACCAAGCTGAATCCCTCCGGAACTGCGATTCTCTACTCCACTTATCTCGGTGGTAGCGGCGGGGAAACAGGTTATGACATTGCTGTCGACAGCACCGGGAACGCGTATGTGACCGGAACAACATACTCGACTAATTTTCCAACCACGCCGGGAGCCTTGCAGCGAACCATTGCCGGCGGGGACGAGAGTTTCATTACAAAGCTGAATGCAGAAGGAAACGCTCTCGTCTACTCGACCTTTCTCGGTGGTAGCGGGGGTGACGACGCCTCGGGCATCGCGCTGGATTCGGCGGGCAATGCCTACGTGACCGGAGGCACCGACTCGGCCAATTTTCCAACAACTACGGGCGCCTTCCAGAGAACCAAAGGTGCTGGGCAATCGGAAGATGCCTTTGTCACTAAGATAAACCCCCAGGGTTCGGCTTTGGTTTACTCCACGTTTCTGGGTAGCAGCGAGCCGGAAGGCGGCTTCGGCATTGCCGTCGATGTCAGTGGCAGCGCCTATGTGACGGGAACCACGCTTTCTCCCACTTTCCCGACGACTCCAGGCGCTCTTCAAGCTACTTACGCTGGAGGTGAGGGTGATGCGTTTGTCGCAAAACTCAATCCTGAAGGCAGCGCGCTGGCTTATTCCACATTCCTCGGCGGTACGAGCGTGGATCTCGGCTTCAGGATCGCCGTGGATGCCTCGGGCAATGCCTTTTTTACAGGAGTGACCGTTTCCACCAATTTTCCAACAGCCAATCCGCTGCAGTCCGCCAGTGCCGGACGCGACGAAACCTTTGTCACCAAGCTGAACAGCTCAGGCACGGCCCTTCTCTACTCCAGCTATTTGGGTGGTGACAATGAAGACGCGGGGTTCGATATCGCCATCGATGGCTTGGGCAACGCCTATGTCACCGGCACAACCACTTCGACAAATTTTCCGTTGAGCAATCCGCTCCAGTCGGCTCGCAGCGGCAACCGAGATGCCTTTGTTACGAAGCTAAACCCGAATGGGTCCACCTTGGTGTACTCGACTTACCTGGGAGGGAGCGACCTCGACTATGGCCAGGGGATTGCGCTGGACAGCAACAGCAACGCCTACGTCACCGGCCGCACCTTCTCGCCAGACTTTCCAACTTCTGCTTCCGCGGCGCAGCCGCTCTACACTGGAACGCTGAACCCTTCATTCGGAAACAGCTCTCAAGCGTTCGTGGCTAAGATTTCTGAAGGTACGGCCCTGTTTGTACCCGCTGTGGTCTCGACTTCGGGCGCGAGCAATTCGTTCTTCACATCGGAGCTGGTGTTGACGAATCGGGGATCCTCGCAAGCCACCGTATCCTTCGCATACACCGCTGCGTTTGGCGGCGGCAGCGGCACGGCCACCGACACCTTCACCGCGGGAGAGCAAAAGATCATTCCCGATGCCATCAGCTACCTGCGCTCGATCGGGATTCCCATTCCAGACTCTGGCAACCGGGGTGGGACACTGGCGGTTCGCTACTCCGCTTCGGGAGGTGCAGTTACCGTTCGGACAACCACCGCAGTTTCCGGAGGCCGCGCGGGGCTGGCCTATGCGGGCATTGCCACAGCTTTCAGAGCGCCGGTCTATTTGTGCGGTCTTCGTCAGAACGCTTCTGATCGCTCCAATGTGGCCGTCCAGAATCTTGGGAGCGAAGGGGATGGCAACATCGTGCTACGCCTCACCGTGTTCTCGGGAGACCCAGGCACTCCCGTTTCCAAAGCGCTTACCGATGTTACGTTGCCACCGGGAGGATTCGCACAGTTGAACTCGGTTCTCACCAGCGAGGGATTGTCTCTGAGCCATGGTTATGTACGGATCGAACGTGTCGGCGGCAAGGCCCCGTTCTATGCTTACGCAGTGATCAACGACCAGGGAAATTCTGATGGATCGTTCGTTCCTCCTCTCCCGGAAGGCGGCCTCTACACCATACAGACTCTCACCCTACCCGTGATTGTCGAGACCAGCGCCTTTGAAAGCGAACTGGTGATTACCAACCTGTCCGCTAGTGCCCGTACGATTCGGTTTCAATATGTAGCTGACGCGAATTCCACTCCTGATTCCACTGTGCGATTCGAACTGAGCCTTCCAGCGCACAGCCAACAGATTCTTCCTGGCCTCGTTCAGTATTTGAGAAGCATCGGCGTCCCTGGAATAGGGCCGCGAGGAGGCTCTTATGCAGGCGCATTGTTCGCCACAGCCGTCGATGGTTACCTCGGGGGAGTGTTCGTCGGCGCCAGGACCTCGGCGCCAGGCGGAGGAGGGCGTTACGGCTTGTTCTACCCGGCGGTGCCGACTGCAGCTTCGACAAGCAGCAGCTGGATCTTCGGCCTGCAGCAAAATTTAGAAACCCGCAGCAATCTCGCGCTGGTCAATACTGGTGAGGTGGATTCGGATCTCATCACGTTGAATGTCGAGCTGTTCGACGGCAGCACGGGTACAAAGGTCAGTACGATCGAAGGCGTATCGCTGAGAGCAAGGGGATGGACACAGCTAGTCACGCTTCTGGGTCAGCACGCGCCTGGAGTCACCCAGGGCTATGCTCGCGTGACACGGGTGGCGGGTTCAAACCCATTCATTGCCTACGCCGTCATCAATGACGGCGGGCAACCTGGAGAGCGCACAGGAGACGGGGCGTTTGTGGCGGGTTCGCCGTAGCGTCTCGATGAATCTGGAAGATGCCACGAGCGTGCGGGACGATTTTGGAGTTTCATAGTGCCCTTTTCAAGGAGGAGAACGTGTTGATTGGTCGCTGTGCCGCGTGGAAAGCTTTTTGTCTCCTCTTTGTAATGGAATGTCTGCTTGCGGGAGTCGGCTTGTTCTCACCTCAGCTCAGCCATGCGCAGGCGCCGAGTCCTTCGTTTGTCTACTCCAGCTATCTCGGCGGCAGAGACTATGACTCCGCCGAAGCAGTTGCCGTGGATGCTCAAGGTTACATCTACATCACGGGAGAGACCCATTCAAGGAACTTTCCGGTCGTCAACGCCCACCAGACCGAATGCAGGCTCGGCTCATTGCAATCGTGTGCGGATGCATTTGTCACCAAGTTGAAGCCGGATGGCAGCGGCATTGTGTATTCAACTTATTTTGGCGGGACTTCCAACGACAAGGGTTATGGCATTGCGGCGGACGCGCAGGGGAACGCCTACGTAACTGGTGCAATGGACAACGCGGCATTTGTCGCGAAGTTCGATGCAGAGGGAAGACTTGTGTATCAGCGGACGTTCAGCGGCTATCCAATTACAATCGGGCGGGCCATCGCCGTGGATGTTGCGGGCAACGCTTACATTACCGGCCAGACGCTTTCACGGGAATTCCCCGTACAAAAGGCGCTGCAACCAAACCCTGGTGGAGTTTCCTGTTACGCCATCGGTGGCGGTTCTTTCCCGTTGAATGCCTTCGTTGCAAAACTTAACCCGGCAGGTGCGCTTGTCTACTCCACTTACCTGGGTGGGGACGGTAACGATATCGGATTGGGCATCGCTGCAGACGCTGCGGGAAATGCCTATGTCGTGGGAGAAACCAGTTCCGCAAATTTTCCTCTGGTCAACGCTCTGAGATCCGCATACCAGGGTGGCGCTCCCCAGCCGGTGGGAACGTGCGATGGAGACGATGGTTTCGTCGCCAAGCTGAGTCCAGATGGCTCAGCCCTGTTGTATTCCACCTACTTCTTCCGCCACCAACGGATTGCGGTCGATCCAGCTGGCAATGCTCACCTGGGCAACCTCATATTGAAGGCGGATGGAAGTAGCTATGATTCATCTGTCGATGGCGCGGAATTGTCCGTTGATGACCTGGGGAATGCATACTCGCTATGCAATTTTCAAAGCCTGTTTGCAGCAGATCACAACACTCGAATGAGTCGCTGGGTCGTAGACAGCAGGGGCAATCTTTACGTGGTCGGCGCCACGCAGGCCACGAATTTTCCTGTCCGAAACCCGCTGCAACCCTCCAGCGGTGGTTTCCATGATGCGTTTGTTACACAGCTCGCCGGCTGTGCGACTCCATTGGTTGGCGACCACTCTCTCTGGGTGCCGGTGGTCCTCTCCGCCGCAGGAGCCAACGGCGCCTTCTTCACCTCAGAGTTAACACTGGTAAATCGAGGACCTATTCCCGCTGTATTCAACTTCACTTACGTCGCCGCATTCGGTGGTGGCAGCGGAACGGCCTTTGACGAGTTGGGCGCTGGAGAACAACGAATCATTCCCGATGCCATCGCTTATTTGAGGTCGCTCGGAGTCCCCCTTCCCGACTCAAGCAACCGGGGAGGCACTTTGAGGATTACTTTTTCCGGGCTGAGCTCTCCCAATGACGCGGCAGTGTTAGTAAGAACGACCACAGTCGCTCCTGGAGGCCGTGCCGGGCTGGCCTATGCGGCTGTGCCCAATGGATCTTTGTTGAGAGGAACAAGCTATGTGTGTGGCTTGCGCCAAAATGCGCAGGACCGTTCCAATGTCGCCATTCAGAATGCCGGCACTGAGGAGGACGGCGAAGTGGTGCTGCGCCTTACCCTGATTTCCGGAGACCCTGCGGCGCCAGGCACTCAGACGCTCCCTGACGAGATTCTGTCTCCAGGCACGTTTAAACAATTTTCCGGCATCCTTCACTCGCAGGGGTTTTCCACAGATCAAGGATACGTCCGGATCGAACGGGTCAGCGGTAAGGCGCCTTACTATGCCTACGCAGTCATCAACGACCAGGCCAACTCCGATGGCTCGTTCATTCCTCCGGTCACAGAAGAGCAATCGGCAGGGCGAGTGGGACTGGTCTTGCCCGTGGTTGTCGAAAGCAGTCTGTTCAGCAGTGAACTGGTCCTGACGAACTGGTCCGCCATCCGCAAGGTCGTGCATCTGACCTATTTTGCCGATGCCATCCAGACCAGCGGAAATGCCGCTCATCGTTATCTGGAACTTCTGCCAGGTGAGCAGTTCATCATCTCCAATTTCGTTCAGTCTCTCCGAGAACGAGGTATCCCTGGAATTACCAGCGATGGAAGCATGTATGCCGGGATGCTGACTGCCAGGGTTGAAGGCGGCGATCTGTCTGGAATTTACTTGGCAGCGCGCACTTCAGCGCCTGGGGGCGGCGGACGTTACGGAGTCGCCTATCCTGCCGTACCTTTTGATGCTGCTGCTTCCGGCAGCGTTTGGCTCTACGGACTCCGCCAGGACGCTATCAATCGCACAAATCTGGCGCTGGTCAATACGGGCGACGTGGATTCAAATCCAAACGTTTTCACCATCGCACTGTTTGACGGCAATGGCGGCAGGAAGTTAAGCACACTCGAAGGAGTTTCGCTAAACGCCAAAGGTTGGACGCAGCTGCCCACGCTCATGGCGCCGGGAGTCACTCAGGGCTACGCTCGCGTGACCCGGGTTGCAGGCTCAAACCCATTCATTGCCTATGCCGTAATCAACGACGGCAGGCAACCCGGTGAGCGCACGGGCGATGGGAGTTTTGTCCCCAGTTCGCCGTAGATCTGCAGAAGTCATTACCTGAAGCGGAGCCTGTCCCTAACCCTTGGGAAATTTCCAGATATTTAGCGCAGTACGTCCCAAGATCAAGTCTCTGTCCCGTTCGGAATAGAAAGGAATCTCGCGTTCAACCAGTTGCAGTTCCAGATCCATAGGCAATTCCCAGCGTGGTCGGGGATAGCCTGTTCCCCAAATCATCTTTTCGGGACGGACGGCGGCAGCAAGCTGCCGTGAGTACTAGCGTGCAAAGCTGAAAGCGGGAGGAAGCTCCCGCACTCCAAAGGGTCAGCCGCTTTGTACCTCGCGAGGTCGACTCACAGAGCTGGAATTCGGGAAAGCGCCTCCGCCGAACTGATCGGTGCGGCCGACAGCGTGTTTTGCCTCGGCGCATCGTGCCCCAAGCTCCACAGCGCGAGGCCGACAAGCAGACTCAGCGTGATTGGAGTGATGACAGTTCGTCGTTGCGTTATTTCTCTCTGAACTGGAACCGACAACCGTAACCCGAGCAGAACGGGTGGGCTTGGCTTCCGAGAACCCTCATACCGTCGCTCCGGTACGCTCGTTGCTCGAGGACACGATCCTGATCACCGAAGGTCGAGAACCAACGCGACAGGCCATCGCACAGGCGCTGATTGCGTATGCGGATGGCGCAGCGGTGCAAGCCGCGGCGCTGCCAGACTCATTCATAATTTTTGAACGGCTCCGGGTGGACGGATTGAAGCTGGAGGGAAAGCACGCCAGGGCCCGACTCGAGTTGCATACGGCGGCCTCGGTTGCTGGTGAAAGCGTGAACCTCAGGGACAAGCGGATCAAGATGCCTCTTGACCTGCAGCGCACATCGCAAGGATGGCTGCTGAGAAAGCCCCAGCCGGTCTACTTCTCGCGACGGGCCGGGGTTCGCGCGCTCGCCGAACGCCTCGCGGAGTTGACCCGAAAGACTCCGACCCGCGGCAGCAGGCTCGCCTGGCGACGGCACAGTGTCCCCCCTCTTAGGATCAAAAAACTCGAAGCGACTGAGACACCATAGCTTACGGCCCTCATCTTTTTGGTCAAATTCTCTCTCTCCAGCCCGTAATTAGTCAACCACGTGAAGTTCGCCGCGATCCCCTCTTATCTCACGCCGTGATTGGCGAGGCAATCTCCCACATCCGTTAGGTTTAACTTAACTGGGTACTTGCTGTATGGTCGGCTAACCGGAAGTTGGAGGTCAGAGGCCCGTTTCCCGCGGGTAATCGCCCAGAATTTACCGATGTTTCGCCTGGGAACCCGTAACCGAGATTCAACGGGGCACGAAGATCATCTGTTCTCAGGAAATACTTTGGCACAACACAGGACCGATTTTCGCGCCGGAGGTGTCGATTTCAACTGCGGAGCGGTTGTCCAACCTCCTACCTGCTTTCAACAGTCGAGGGCGCTTGACGCGAGTCATGTGTAGGCCTGTTTGATCGACGAGTTCGGGAAGGCGGAAACCCCAGCTCCCCCGCTGCTATCGGCGTTGGGCGCCGCCGACTCATCCAACGAGGCGTCGCCTGGAACGGAAGGAGCGTGAATTGCCCCGGGGCTTTTGGTTTAGGCCAGCGTGCGCGCCGGTCTTAGCGTTGGCAAGGAAGTTCGCAGAAAGCGCAAACAACCTTCCCAACGCTTCGGAAGGTTCCGGTCGTTACCCTTGATGGATCCGTGATCTTTATGGAACGAGATTCTTTGGGGTCTCGTTCGCGATTGGAGACAAGGGCAGCGGCCGCTGCCCTGCCCACTATGGTTGCACCTTCGAGAAGAACTCTCCGAGTTTGGCGGTGGCTTTGAATTGGGGAATGGGATCCAGTTCCTTGAACGCGCTGGTGAAGGCGTTGCATAGGCTCCAGAGGGTTCGAGTTGAGAACTCTTGGTGCATGGGCTGGAAGTAATTCCGATGCACCGCGACCATAAGGCTCGATGGCGCCTCCAACTCTCCGTCAACGAAGGCACGATAGATGATGAGCTTTGCCGTTACGTCAGGGATCTGAGATTCCTGCCACTGCTCCACCTGCCGCTTCATGGGCTCGAAGTTCCGCTGCATCCGGTCCACACCGATGCAAAGGCAGTCCTGCAGCGAGAAGTTCTTCGAGTGCTTCGCCAGCACTGGCGTGAAGTCGCCGTTGAACATCATGTTCTCGCAAACAGTGACTCTCAGGCCCGCGGTAACGGCCAGCCTGAATGACTTGTCGTGACTGTTGCGAATCCCGATCGAGAAACGGCATCCTTCAAATCCGGTTTCCAAGTCCAGAACTCCAAACATCTTCATGCCATTGCCCGACACCGCGTACTCGTCTTTGAGTACCCCGATGTGTCGGAAGCTCAGAGTTTCGATCAGCGACTGAACAATCTTGTGGTGAGGAATAGGCTGATGCGTTCGCGTTGCCTCAGGCGTCGGGATCAATGCCAGCTCGTCCCGTGAGATTTTCTTTCCATAGCTGATGAGTGTACTGGTATTCATGAGATTCTCCTTTCTGGAATGAGTAAGGTTGTCCCTCCTCATCCGTCGCACACTCCGATTTAGAGGCGAATCCTCGCCTGAACGAATCGTCGATTTTTCTGTTGTCGTTGTGAGACGAGGAGGGAGGGTTATAGAGAGGAACTACCAGCGATTGTGGTCACTTCCTAAGCGCAGATGCTGCGGCCAGGATTTCCTTGACTCTGACCATGACTTCGCACGGATCACCAAGCGCGTTTACGTGCTTCGATGAACATGGACAACCCGATGGCCCGGATGTCGGCATTCGTGAAGCGGAAGGGATCTCCATTGCGATCGATGATCCCTGAGTCTTCGGCGTATTTCTCGACCGCCTTGGTGGCGTCGAGCGCTCCTTGCAGCGCCATTTGCATGACGTAGCTCAGTTTGGGAGCGCCATTCTTCTTGTTGGCCTGGTCTCCGTTGCCCGCTTGGCTCGTTTGTCCATCATTGGTCACAGAAGTTGTCGGCGTCGCTGCAGTCGGTTCGCTTCTGCCTGCCTCCAAACCTAGAATGGACCGAACCCGAGCGTCGTTCTTGCCCTGGACCAAGACCCTGCCCGTGTCGAAGACATTAACGACTTCCCCGCCTGCACAACAGAGTTGCCAGCCGGTATGGTTGGACAGCTTGCTGCACCCAGTGACCACGAGACCGGCTGCTTCCAGCTTCCTCTGGACGACTTGAACGCGCTTTAGGACCTTGGCTGGGTTCCCTTCGGCTCACTGTCCACTCGATGCAGGCCTCTCCAAGAACCTCAACCTCGCGTTTACAGACCTGGAGAGGCTCTCCCGGCTTCACTTCGAGTTTTCTGATCTGGTCCCGGATTGACGGCGGTACAAACATGACACGCCCATCCTGCAGGTTGTACATGACCTCATCCCCGTAGCGGCCTTCCACCTCCATTCCCTCTGCCTGCGCCAGCGCAACCGCACTGGCACATTCGTTTCAAACGTTACTTTCTCCTTCATAGACACCTCCTTTTTAGACAGTTTCAAACAGCGACTGATGAGTAGATTGAGGAGAATTTGTCTTCCGGATCACTCGCCGGCTCTTTGTCCCTTCTGATGCAACGTCCGCTTGGCCGAACAACGCGAGCTGATGCATCGGGCCCCAGACACCAGGCTCCGTGGCAAAGGTTCTGTCAGGGTCGCCGACTTCGGTTTCAGGCACACCGGAGGACTAACCCCTTCCCTTCGAATCGGACTCACTCCGAATGCTGAAGACCTCCTCCTGCTGCTTCCGGAGATTTTTCCAGATCGCATCGGCCGATTCCCCGATGCCTTGTTCCTGGACCAACTCCCTGGCCATCGCCATCAGCAGGTCGTCGTCTCCATCGATCGCTTGCAGTCCTTCACTGGCAAACTTCCCTTCCATCGCTAGAGACACCAGCAGCTTCTTTCCCATCAACCTCAAGCAACTGGCCTGGACCGTGTCTTCGTAGTAAAGGAACTTCACCTTCACGGGTTCCTTCTGCCCGATTCTCCAAGACCTACGGCTTGCCTGCCGGAGGACGAAGATGGAGTAGCCGGTCTCATAGAAGATGAGCGTCGGAAACTGAATGAGATCAAGCCCGGTCTGGACCAGTTTCGGATGGCAGATCACCACTTCGATACCCTGACGCACTTGTCGCTCATACCAGGACTCCCGCTGCTCGGGCGGAACCTTGGAGCTAAGCACGGCCACGCGAATCCCTTCTCGATGCAGGATCGATTCGAGTCGCTCAGTGACATCTCGCTTTTGGGTGTAGACCACGTAGATCTGGCACCGGCGCCCCTGGGCCAGTTCCGCCTTCACTTCCTCCAGCAGCCTGCGCTCTTTGGCATATTGGCAGTTGGCAGCGAGGTCTCGCGTCTCGGCAATCAGGAACGATTCTCGGCGACGTGTCACCGGGTCGTAGTCGAATCCTGTCAGACTACCGAGACCGAAGGGCCGGTCCGGGTATAGCAGCAGCGTGTTCAGGGCGATGCTCAACACCGAGCGGTTTCCCCGGTGCTCTTTCAAGGCCTGCTTGATGGCCTCCTCCAACTCGGCATAGGCTTCTGCCAGAGCTGAATCCATCGAAACGCCGATGACTTCTTCCTCGTAGGGTGGCAACGCCTCGGAGATGTCTTCCAGGGAAACGAAGGCTCCCAGACTCATCAGGAAGCGTCCGAACAGCAGCGGGGAAGCCCCTGGCCTCCGTCTTACCTGTCGAGTCACGCGGGCCTTGGAGCAGGCGTTCTCCTCAGGCTGGATGATGGCCACCTTTTCCAGCACCCCATAGGTCTCCATGAATCGCCGCACCCCACCCTCGCCCCACTCAAAGCCCTCACTCACCATGCTGCGAGGTTCCAGTCGGAAGAGAATGTTGAACAGGTCATCGGCATAGCCTCCCAGCAATGTCCCCGTCAGAACCGCCACGCGCTTCGCACAGGCTGCCAGGGTGCCGAGGGCGTTGCCCTGCGCCGTATCGCCTTTGAGCTCGTGGACCTCGTCGGCAATGCCGTAGTCGAAGAAGCCCTGCAGATACCGGCCAATGAAATCGATGGGGGCACAACGCCGGATCTTGGCTCTCATCGGCCTGCCACAGCGGGCTAAACAACGGTCGCCGAGCTTTGCCAGCGCTTTCAATCGTCTTGACCCCGCCAATCACTTCGCTGTGACGCACTCTGGCCAAGTCTGAGGCCAGCAGCCGCTCATCTCCCCGGTAGACCGGTTCCCCCGTGTCCGCATTCACCGGAATCCCCTGGCACGAGCCACTCTGTGGAACCTGATACGCCGGTCTCCAGAAGTAGCCCAGCTTCGCTCGGTCCCTTCCGACGATGAAGATCGAAGGAACCGTACACAGCGCTGTCCCACCGATCCCGTGGGCTTCTGCTTGTCTTTCGCAGCCGCAGGTCGGTCAAGGTCGTGTGAAGGCCGTCTCTGACAATCCGCCCGTGCTTCAGCTTCACTTCGTGGACGCCATTCGGGCTGCTGGTGTTTCGGTCGCGCAATCCGTCGATCAGAAACACTCTCACCCGAGGCAGGGTCAAGAAGGCCTCGCGCGCCCACTTCTCCGTCAATTGCGGTGGCACCATCACCAGGGCAGTAAAAGGTCTTCCCTTGCTGTGGACGTAGATGGAGCCGAGCGAGATCAGGGTCTTTCCGGTTCCGCACTCGGCAATCACAGCCGCAGCGCGGGCCATCTCCCAGCGCTTCACCATCCCCATGATGGCCAGCCGTTGAGCGGGGAATGGCTTGCGCAGCAGGTTGTGAATGAGAGGGGAAAACCCATCCTCAATACGGTGCAGTGGCGGGTAGTGTTGGAGAATGCGCTCACCTAGTTCTGTCGCAAATAAA